>NZ_JBKGTY010000004.1:128246-300149 GCF_053543375.1 Myxosarcina sp. GI1(2024)
GAGAGCAAAGCCTACTTGTCCAAGCTGCCATTCTGAGAAAATTGTCAAAAATGGTCGGATTCACAACGGAAAACAAAGGTTTAGATGTAATCAATGTCATCGTCAATTTGTAGAGAAACCGCAAAAAATCGTCGTTAATCAAGAGAAACGGGAGTTGATTGACAGGCTCTGATTAGAAAGAATTTCTTTGGCAGGTATTGCACGAGCAGTTGAAGTGTCAGAAAAGTGGCTTCAAACCTATGTTAACCATAAATAAATATGCTCTAGTTCCCAGAGAAATAAAAGTCACACCCAAAAAAAGGGGAAATTGACGAAGCAGTGTGATGCAATGTGGAGGGGCTGTGTGCGGACACAGGTTCCGCACCTTGAAAGCCCCGTGTCATTTGTAGACCATCAAGGAAATAAACAATGGGTCTGGTTAGCTTTGGATTCCAAAACTCGTGAAATCGTTGGGGTAACAATTGGCGATTGGCTTTGCCACTGCGCGGAGCGCAATCGCAGCGAACAAGCAGCGCCAGAACTGTGGAATTCGCTACCTCCTGTCTATCGTCTGATTTTTGGGCAGCTTATGAGACGGTATTTCCTCAACAACCCCATCAAGCAGTGGGAAAAGAAACAGGAAGAACAAGTTATATTGAACGGTTTAACAATACTCTTAGACAAAGAGTATCTCGATTAGTGGGAAAAACCCTATCATTTTCCAAATCATTAGAGAATCATCTAGGTGCTATCTGGCACTTCGTGCATTACTATAATGCTTCATTACATCTTTAGCACTACCAAACTAGATCGCTCTTGAAGAGATTTTGGCTCAGATAAATAAATAGTAACTGATTATCGAATCTGTCCCCCAGTCAGATAAACTTGACTTGGAGAGGCAAAGCCAGTTGCGAGGTTTTATTAAGTGAAACAAGTATTAGGAATTATTCTCGGAGGCGGCGCAGGTACTCGTTTATATCCCCTAACTAAACTAAGGGCAAAGCCAGCAGTACCACTAGCCGGTAAATATCGTTTAATTGACATCCCGATTAGTAACTGTATCAATTCAGACATCGTCAAAATCTACGTTTTAACTCAGTTCAACTCTGCTTCTCTCAATCGCCATCTAAATCGCAGCTATAATTTTTCTGGATTTAGAGAAGGATTTGTAGAAGTACTATCCGCACAGCAAACTAAAGATAATGCAGGATGGTTTCAAGGTACTGCCGATGCGGTTCGCCAGTATCTCAATATAATTCGCGAGTGGGATGATGTAGACGAATGTCTGATTCTTTCGGGAGACCATCTCTATCGGATGAACTACGCTAAGTTTATCGAACACCATCGTCAAACTAATGCTGATATCACTCTTTCTGTAGTGCCAATTGATGGAAAAAGAGCCTCTAGTTTTGGTTTGATGAAAATAGATGGCGAAGGAAGAATCATCGATTTTTCGGAAAAACCTAAAGGCGAAGCTCTAAAGCAAATGCAGGTAGATACTACCGTTTTGGGACTCAATGCCGACCAAGCCAAACAAAGTCCCTATATTGCATCTATGGGAATCTATGTATTTAAGAAAGATGTTTTGATTCGATTATTAGAAAAAAATCTCGAACAAACTGATTTTGGTAAGGAAGTTATTCCCAATGCATCTAAAGACCATAGAGTTCAAGCCTACTTATTTAAAGGATATTGGGAAGATATCGGAACTATCGAATCTTTTTATGAAGCAAATTTAGCTTTGACCAGGCAACCCAAACCACCTTTTAGCTTTTTTGAAGAACGAGCTCCGATATATACTCGTTCTCGCTACTTACCTCCAACCAAGCTTTTAAATTGTAGTATCACAGAATCGATGATTGCTGAAGGATGTATTCTGAAAGACTGTCGCATCAATCATTCTGTAGTTGGACTTCGTTCTCGTGTAGAAGCCAACTGTACCATTGAAGATACTTTGATTTTGGGTGCCGATTTTTACGAATCTTTGCCCGAACGCGAATCAGGATTGAAAAATGGGCGCATTCCCGTAGGAATTGGGGCTAACTCGACAGTTCGTAAAGCGATCGTCGATAAAAATGCTCGGATCGGACAGAAGGTGCAAATCGTTAATAAAGATCGCGTAGAAGAATCACAAAAGGAAGATGAAGGTTTTTATATTCGTGGCGGCATAGTAGTCATTTTAAAAAATGCCACGATTACCGACGGTACGGTAATTTAAACTAGATTTTTGGACGGTAAACAGTTTACTTCACCGTTATTAGTTTGAAAGAAAAACATATTTGGCCAAATAAAGCTGAATCAAAGCCAAAACAGCCGTTTTTCTGAGGTATGGTAATGATTACCATGCCTTTTATCTTACTTAATCACCAAGTTGAATTAGCAAAACAGAGATTGCTGGGATTAACTGTCAAACTCCCTTCTAGATAATGGTCGAGCTATTTGCCGAGGTCGCTCACGAATTTGGAAAAATTAAATTAGATTAAAATGAACCCAGGAAAAAATTTATTTAACTTGAGATTGGCAAGACCAATTTTTTTTAGACCGAACAATTAGACATCAATTAAAACCGTAAGGAGAACGCTTTAAATGCCTTCTGCTGAATTTAAGGACTACTACGCTATTTTGGGGGTAAGTAAAACAGCTAGTGGTGATGAAATTAAAAAAAAGTTTCGCCAACTAGCTTTAAAATATCATCCCGATCGCAATCCTGGCGATCGAGAAGCAGAAACCAAATTCAAAGAAATTAGCGAAGCCTATGAAGTCCTCTCTGATGAGGAAAAACGAACTAAGTACGATCGCTTCGGTCAGTACTGGCAGCAAGCAGAGCGGACGGGAACCTCAGGATGGTCGGGAAGCAGAACCGCAACGGGAGTAGATGTCAATGGCTTCGATTTTAGTAAGTACGGTAACTTCGAAGAATTTATCAACGAATTGTTAGGACGTTTTTCAACTCCAGAAGGCACTAGTAGCCGCAGCTATTCATATCAGACTACTGGCAATAAAAATGCGAGAACTGCCTATAGTAATGTGCGGGATTTTAGCGACTTTAGCAACCCTAGAGCTCGCACCGTTCCCGTTCATAGCGAAGCTAATATTACTCTGAGTTTTGGCGAAGCGTTTCGAGGAACCACCAAGCGTCTCAATCTTGGTAGCGAAACTGTAGAAATTCGTATTCCCCCTGGAGTCAAACCAGGGAGCCGTATCCGTCTCAAGGGCAAAGGACAGATTAATTCCTACACTCAACGAAGAGGAGATTTGTATCTCAATGTAGAATTACAACCCCACTCTTTCTACGAGTTTGAGGGAGATAATCTCGTCTGCGAAGTGCCCATTGCTCCAGATGAAGCGGTTTTAGGTGCATTGATCGACGTACCTACCCCTGATGGTACGGTAACGATGAAAATTCCCGACGGAATTCAATCAGGTCAAACTCTGCGCTTGAGAGGTAAAGGCTGGTCTTTACCTAAAGGCGGAAGAAGCGATCAGCTAGTCAAAATTATTATCGCTACGCCACAACAAATTAGCAGCCAAGAACGAGAATACTACGAAAAAATTCGCGCCATACGCAGTGAAAATCCTCGTAGTGAGCTTCGGGGAGTTAGTTTGTAGAGTAGTATTGCCAAAGTTATGGCGATCGCATATTACGTAATTCAATGCCAAGGCGATCGCTGAAGCCAAATTTTTTCCATAAAATTTAAAGCTTATCTATCAATTAATAAAAGTCCTTTTATTTAATTAAATTAGCTAAATCTCAAGTTGAGAGTTAATTACAAGACGGTCGCTCTACCATTCCAATTTAAAAAGAGCGATCGCACCCATCATTACAGATAATAAAATTGGGATGGAATGATAAGTGAATTTTGGGTTTCGCTTACGCTTAACCCAACTTACGGGCGAGCGATCGCACTTCGGGGAGTTAGTTTGTAAAATCTAATTTTAGATAGGGATGCTCAGATTTTAATTTGAGTTTCCATAAATACCACGAATATAAAGAATAAAATTAAGTAAGATCTCAGTAGTTTTTGTTCGATACGCTCTGACAGGTTTTGAGTTATTCTTCAGTGAAGTAACTCAAAGACAAAAGAGTTTTAGGGCAAATTTAGCTCTCGTTATTATGAGTGAATCTGCTTCACAAAGAAATAACTTTTTTATCGTTGCCATCGGTGCTTCAGCAGGAGGAGTACAAGCGTTAGAGTCTTTTTTTAGCAATTTACCCGACAATCCTAACGCTGCTTTTGTGGTGGTACAGCATCTCTCGCCAAATTTTGAAAGCATGATGAGCGAAATCCTACAGCGCAAAACCTCGATGCGCGTCAGTACCATAGAAGATGAAGTAGAGATCGAACCGAGTCGAGTTTACGTTTTACCGCCCAGAAAACATTTAATCTTAAGAAATCGTCGTTTACATTTAATCGAATCCCCAGATTCTTTCGATTATCCCATTGATAAATTTTTTCAGTCTTTAGTCAAAGAATGGGGAGAAAAGATTATCGCTATCGTGCTTTCAGGGACCGGTAGCGACGGCACCCAGGGAATCCAGGCAATTAGTAGTGCAGGCGGTATCGGACTGGTACAGTCGCCAGAAAGTGCTCAGTTTACCAGTATGCCTAGTAGTGCTATCCCCTCTGGTTCGGTAGATGAAATTCTTTCTCCTCAAGAACTTGCCGAAACAGTATACGAACTGATTCGCTACTCAGAGAATTTTCCCGAAGCTTCGCCAGAAGAAGCAGTTTTAATCGACACAGAACGGCTACAGCAAATTTTAAATATTCTTGCCGAACGAGAAGACATTGACTTTTCCCATTACAAAATTAGTACGCTCTGCCGTCGCATCCACCACCGCTGCGCCTTAACCCGAACTCAAAAGCTTGAAAAATATATTGAATTACTAGAAACTTCTCCAGAAGAGCAAAAACTACTACGCCAAGATCTGCTGATTGGCGCAACTCAATTCTTTCGCGATCGAGAAGCCTGGGAATTTTTAGAATCTCGGATACTGCCCAAAATAATTGCCAAGATCGAGCCGCAGGAACAACTGAGGATTTGGGTCACAGCCTGTGCTACTGGTGAAGAAGCTTATTCGATGGCAATGCTAGTGGATGAAGCGATCGCCAAGGTCGATAAATCCATCAAGGTAAAAATTTTTGCCACCGATCTCGATACCAATGCCTTAGAAGTTACCGCTAAAGGAATTTATCCCGAAGCTATTAGCAACGATATTTCCCCCGAACGTTTGAAAAGATACTTTACCTATAATGGCAATCGGTTTCAGGTCAAGCGGTTTTTACGGGAGATGTTGATTGTCGCTCCCCATAACCTGACCAAAAATGCCGGATTTTCTCAAATGAATCTGGTTAGTTGCCGTAACGTACTGATCTATATGCAGCCTCAGCTACAGCAGCAGGTACTGCGCCTACTACACTTTGCCCTCGCTCCACAAGGAATTTTATTTTTAGGCAGTTCGGAAACTTTGGGAGATTTAAGCGATGAGTTTGTCTGTCTCGAATCGAAATGGAAAGTATTTCGCAAACGGCGAGATATATCTCTTTCTCTAGGTCAGCTCGCTCGACGCACTGTAGTCATTCCAATTCAATCTGTAACTCGTAACAAATCTAAAAACGCTAGGCTAGAGCGGCTCTTAAAAGAAGTATTTAAATACTGTCTGAGCGATCGCAAGATAACCTGTTTGCTGGTCGATCGCGACAATCAATTATTACGGGTTTTTTATAATGCGGCGCAGCTATTAGAATTTCCTATTGGGGAGGCAGTATTAGACGTTACCGAGATAGTTCATCCTAGTTTGAAACTACCACTTTCTACCGCTCTCCATCGTACCAAACGCGATCACCAGTCAGTACTTTATACGGGAATTAAAATCGAGCGCGACTCAGAAGAACTCACTGTTAGTTTGCGTATTGGATTTAAGGCAGACGATACTGCTTTAGAAGATTATCTAATTGTCGTCTTAGAAATAGAAGAACCCACCGGATCGTCGGCTTCAACCAGACGATTTGAAGTAGATGAAGAAGCAGCTCAACAGCTTACCGAACTAGAGTACGAATTGCAACAAACGAGGGAAAACCTGCAGATTACTATTGAAGAGCTAGAAACCACCAATGAAGAACAGCAGGCAACTAATGAAGAACTGTTAGCCTCCAATGAAGAGTTACAAAGTACCAACGAAGAACTACAGTCGGTCAACGAAGAACTATACACGGTCAATGCCGAACATCAAAATAAAATCGACGAACTAACCCAGCTAAATAATGATATTGACAACTTACTCCGCAGCACCGATATCGGGGTTGTATTTTTAGACAGCGAACTTAATATTCGCAAGTTCACTCCTGCGGCAACTGAAGCAATTAATATTAAATCTAAAGATATCGGTCGTTCCATAGCCGATCTAACTAATAATTTAAACTATCCTAATCTTACAGAAACTTTGCATCAGGTTATCGAGCGCCAAGAGCCATATCAGCAAGAGGTAACGATTACTCGAACGAGCGAGACATTATTAATGCGGGTCAATGTCTATCTAAAGGAAAATGGACGCAACGATGGCGTAGTGGTTACCTTTATCAAAATCTCAGAATTGAAGCAGGTTGAAGAACAACTGCATCAAACCAATTCCCTACTCGAAAACTTATACGCTACTAGTCCCGCTGGCTTGAGCCTTCAAGACTCAGAGTTAAAATACCTGCGAATCAATCAGGCACTAGCCGATATCAACGTTCACTCTATTGAAGAACATATTGGTAAAACTACCAGAGAAATAGTCCCAGATCTAGCCGATCTCATCGAGCCAAACTTACGCCGAGTTATCGAAACCGAGCGACCGATTTGTAACGTAGAAATTTGTGGCAGCATTGCCGCAGACCCAAACACAGAACGCTGTTGGAACGCCAGCTATTATCCCGTCGATCTGCTCGATGGTAAACGGGGGGTAGGGTCGGTAGTAATGGAAATTACCGAACGCAAACAAGTAGAAGAAGCTTTAAGAGATAGTAAAACCAAGTTACTAGAGGCACAGCGACTAGCTAATTTAGGCAATTGGGAAATGGAGGTGGGCGAAGACTTCCAACTAGATTCAGCTAGGGCAGTCTGGTCGGCAGAATTATTTGAGATTTATGGTTTAGATCCCCAGCAGCCAGTACCTACTTTTAGCGAACTAATCAAGCGACATCCACCAGAAGACCGCCGGGCAATTCGCCAGGAATTCGAGGAGTTACTATCTAGATGTACTTCTTATAACATAGACGTTCGCTATCAACGTCCCGACGGGAAGATAAGCTATCTCAATAGTATCGGTCGAGGAGTCTGCCAAGATACTCCTCGTACTAAACCGATTAAACTCTATGGGACGATAATGGATATTAGCGATCGCAAAGAAATTGAAGCCGAACTAATGCGCCAAAACCGCGCCTTGGAAGAAGCGATCGCCGTTGCTCAGGCTGCTGACTCTGCCAATCAGGCAAAAAGCGATTTTTTGGCGAACATGAGTCATGAAATTCGCACTCCCATGAATGCTATTCTCAGCGTTAGCCAGTTGCTCGACCGGACCGAACTCAATTCAGACCAGCGTCGTCTCTTGGAGACTTTAAACTCTAACGGCAAAAGGTTATTAACCCTAATCGATGACATTCTCGACCTTTCTAAAATCGAAGCCAAACAACTAAAGCTCAACTCTGAGGAATTTTCAATTCAGACAGTCTTGCAAAATCTGCTCGACTCTTTTTTACCCCAGGCTGAAGCCAAGGGTATCGAGTTAATTACCAATATTGCTTCTAATGTACCGTTACATCTAATTGGCGATGAATTTCGTCTCCACCAAGTGTCGAGCAATCTCATCGGTAATGCCCTAAAATTTACCTCCAGTGGTCGAGTGGCAGTACTAGTCGATTCTTCTGAGCACTCGACAGCAGAACCAGGAGATACTATAACTCTTCGTTTTAGGGTTAAGGATACGGGAATTGGTATTGCCGCCGAAGACCAAGAACAATTGTTCAAACCTTTTACTCAAGCCGATAACTCATCAACTCGCCAGTATGGAGGTACGGGGTTGGGATTGACTATCTGTCGGCGTATTGTCGAGTTAATGGGAGGCAAAATTGGTTTGGAAAGCACTATCGGTCGAGGTTCGACTTTTTGGTTTACGGTTCCCTTAGAAGTCGGTTCCCAGCAAGATAATTCCGAATTACCTACGACTGCTGATGCAGAAGCAATGACTGCCGAACCTGTTAGAGAAATTTCTATATTAGTTGTCGAGGATTACCCCGATAATCGCGATCTGTTAATCTTTATGCTACAAGGAATGGGTTACCAAGCTAGCTCTGTCGCTAATGGTAGAGAAGCATTAGATGAGCTGGCAAAAAAAGAATACGATCTCGTGTTAATGGACTGTCAAATGCCAGTACTGGATGGCTATCGAGCTACCCAAATGTTAAGACAATCCGAATCAAATTCAGAGTGTCATACAGTAATTATCGGCTTAACCGCTCATGCGATGGAAGGCGATCGCCAAAAATGTTTGGCTGCTGGTATGGATGACTACTTAAGCAAACCTGTGGATATGCAAAAATTGTCCGAGCTCGTTGAGAAGTGGACTCGATAATATAAGCTCTAATCTTTAAGATTACCTCTTACCTAAAAGTCTTTCTACTTCCCTACCGCCTGATGACAAGCGAACAGATTTCCAGCCTGAGATAGATGCGATCGCGACTCGGTGTTTGTTTACTAAATACTGAGTAGCAGTTTCTCGATCGACTCAGTACATTTTTCCTATCAGCCAAATTATTTATGACCATACCATTAGATATCAGCGAAATCTGGGAAAAACTAGCTATACCCAGAGGAGGTAAAATCGTTTACCTAGTTCTCGATGGTGTGGGTGGTTTGCCCGATCCCAACCGAGGCGGCACTGAATTACAGGTGGCACGAACTCCTAATCTAGATGCCTTAGCCAAAAAATCTAGCTGTGGTTTACTAGAAATCGTCGGTCCTGGTATCACTCCCGGTAGTGGACCTGGTCATTTAACTCTTTTTGGATACCATCCCCTGAGATACAGTCTGGGTAGAGGCGTCCTCTCTTCTTTAGGTATTGATTTCCAACTGCAAGAAGGAGATGTAGCTGCTCGTGCCAACTTTGCTACGGTAGATGAAACGGGAAAAGTGAGCGATCGCCGTGCGGGAAGAATCCCTACCGAACTCAACCAACGGCTCTGTCAAAAAATTCGCGATAAAGTCGAGCTAGATTTTGACGGCGAATTTTTCTTTGAAACCGTCAGCGAACATCGGGCCGTACTGGTGCTGAGAGGAGAAGGATTGAGCGGAGATTTGCCCGATACCGACCCTCAGCGTACTGGAGTCGAACCCCGACAACCTCAAGCGGGTTCCGAAGCCGCTCAACTTACAGCGCACTTAGTAAGTACTTTTGTCGCTCGCGTTCGCGAAGTTCTCGCTGATGAAGAACCAGCCAATACGATCCTACTGAGGGGTTTCGAAAAGTATCATCCCCTACCCAGTCTGAGCAATCGCTTCAAGCTCGATGGTGTTTGTATCGCCGATTATCCGATGTATCGCGGCGTTAGTCGCCTGTTAGGTATGAAAGTCTTAGCTCCTCCGGGGGGTATTAAAAAGCGTTTTCAAGCCCTAACAGACTGCTATGGCGATGACTATGACTTTTACTTTCTTCACATTAAAAAAACCGATAGCTATGGAGAAGATGCCGATTTCGACCACAAAGTCGAGTTAATTGAGACTGTAGATAACTTGCTGCCTCAAGTAACCGCTCTCAAGCCAGAGGTTTTAATTGTAACTGCCGATCATTCTACTCCTGCAATTATGGGGGAACATAGCTGGCATCCAGTTCCCGTAATGCTTGCTGCTGCTACTGCCAAAGCTGATGCCGTAGACAGCTTTGATGAATATGCCTGTATTCATGGTTCTCTAGGCACTCGTCCGGGTACTCACTTAATGGGGTTAGCCTTGGCTCATGCCGGGCGACTGCAAAAATTCGGGGCATAAATTATGGGTAGGGCAGTGCCTTACCCGCTACAGTTTGCTTAGTTTGGCGATCGCATTTGGATTAGCGCGATAAGCCTCTGGCATCCGCTTCGCGATCGCTAATACTAGTTATTTCAAAGCTTCACGAATCATCTGACTGGCATAGCCCCATTCATTGTCGTACCAACTCATGACTTTAACTAAATCTCCATCCACTACCTGAGTCATAGTTAAATCGATAATCGAAGCATGAGCATCTCCCACGATGTCGGAAGAGACGATCTGGTCATCGGAAGTACCTACAATTCCCTGATATCTTTCCGTTTCTGCTTCTTCGCGAAAAATTTGGTTGATTTGCTCCACATTGGTTTCCCGTTCTGTAACCAAAATAATATCGGAGATCGAGCCCACGGGGACTGGAGATCTAACCGCTACCCCATCAAATTTATTCTCTAATTCTGGAAGCACTTTAGTCGTGGCGATCGCGGCGCCAGTAGTAGTAGGCACTAGGTTAGCTGCTGCCGCCCGTCCCCTTCTAATTTTCTTGCTGGGTTGGTCTACCAATCCCTGAGTACTAGTGTAGGCATGAATAGTAGTCATGATCGCTTTTTTCACGCCAATTCTGCGATTCATAATTTCCATAACTGGCGCGATGCAGTTAGTCGTACAGCTAGCACAAGAAATTAGAGAGCCATCTTCATTAGCCGAATCTTCGCTAACCCCAGGAACGACAACTTCAATTCCTTCACTTTTAGCTGGTGCTGAAAGAATGACTTTTTTCGCTCCTGCTTTGAGATGTTTTTGCAAGTCTTCTTGTTTGCGAAATACCCCAGTACATTCAAACACCAGATCTATACCTAAATCTTGCCAAGGGAGTTGTTGAGGATCTTTTTCCTGAAAGTAATGATATTTTCGTCCCTCAATAATTATGGCATCGCTGCTACTTTCGACTATTTTGGGGTATTTGCCATAAACAGTATCGTATTTAAGTAAATAAACCAAATTGTCCGGTGGAACCAGATCGTTAAGGGCAACTAATTCTAGTTCTGGCGTATCGAGAATAATTTTTAATGCGGCTCTGCCAATTCTACCTAAGCCATTAATTGCTACTTTAGTCATTACAACCTCCTATTTGCGATCGATTGTGGAACTCTATGTTTTTACCTTCTACTTTCTTCGCCTACCTTACCTCCCTCTTGGTGAATAATTTCTTTTGCCTGAGACATTTGGTCTGCAGTTCCTTCTACTTCAATTAAGTAGACTTCTCGGAACTTGTCGGAAGTGTCATTACTCTGGTTTGGGGACTTATCTGACTGGGGAACGTTGACTCCACCCAAGGCAGAAATTAGACTAATTCCTACTGCACCCACAACACCACCCAATAACGGAGCGAGAAAATTTAGGGCATCAAAATTATTAAAAGCAGCGAAACCAACTTGAAAAAATCCTGCGGTAACTAAACTGAGAAAAAAGCCAATTAAGTGCACCCAATAATCCTCCAGCGATTGCGCCACTTCTAGCATTGGCTAAAGCTTGAGTATCTTCAATGCGTACGGGAATTTTCTGGTTCTCAGTTTCTAAAGTAATTTGCTTTGGGGGTATGCCTGCTATTTCTAGCTTTTGTTTGGTCGTCTCTGCCGCTTGACGAGAAGAAAACTGACCCCAAGCATACTGTAACTGCTTTGATGGTAATTGTTGAGACATAGTAACTAGTCGTTCATTAAATATATTTGAATCAATCAGAGGTTACTCCATAGTTTCCCTAACAAATACGGCTCTGGGGGTTGGTCAAACGAACACATCTAATGAAGAACCTCATTTAATTAAATTGGATTCTGTTTTAATTACATAGTCGATCGCCCCACTTTTCATCGTTCAAAAGTTAGGCAAGTCGATCGCGATATTATGATAAATTGTTGTCGAGTTTAAGGGCGATCGCCACTTTATACATGGAAAAACGGTCATAGATACAAATTGAATAACAAAAAATTCAAACAGGCGATCTTCTTATTCGATGTCCATTAAACTCAACTACAACGAACGCTTTGGATAAATCTTGTTCGGAATAGGTCTCTAAAACTCTTATCAGTTCGGCATGAACCGCATTTATATTAGCGGGTAACATCCGCAGATAAATCACGCCCGAACCCAAGGATTTGACAAAAACTAAATTTCCGTAATCTCTATCCCGTGTAATTAAGATTCTATTTTGCTTCTGAGCTACCCTAAGTATTTCTTCGTCACTAGCTCTGGCAAGATCTAGATCGATAACGCGAATAAAATCGTAACCACATTCGTTTAAAAACTTAACTGTAACACCATAAACATCTTGGTCGAGTAAAAATTTCACAGTTAAGCAGATACAAAGTTGATATCTTCAGCAGCAATTAAAGCAATAGCATATTGTATACAAGCTTTGATATCTTCGGTCTCTAAATCGGGATAGTAATCTCGAATGATTATTTCAAAGGATAACCCTTCATTAATCAGTTCTAAAATACTTTGTACGGTAATGCGCGTTCCTGTTATACAAGGCTTACCAAAATGTATTTGAGGATTTACAGAAATTCTGTTCATAATGCAATAACCAATTTTAATTTTAAGTCAACGGCAAATCGCAATCGCACCACTTCTATTTCTATAATGATTTACGGATATTCTATTACGCTCGCAGCTAAACCAATGCTACTAGCATCATAATCGATAAAGATTTTTTCTACGTTAGATACTCTAGACTCATCGAAACTACAGATAAAACTTGTCGTTCAAGAGGTGAACTACAGGTATAATTTAATTTATTTAGTTCGTTGTGGTTTGCTAGACGTTCGGCATAAGCGTATGTTCTATTACTAATAATTATTGAAAATATTAGAATAGTTGCACTGATTATGAGAATCGAAAAAATCAAAATTAGCCAGTGTTTTGTTTTGTACCTGAAAATTAGGTTGAATTTAAAGCCGAGGTATTTTATAGGACTTTTGTTCAAACGATATCTGACAAGAAAATAATTGCTAAATTATTACCGCTTTTTGCTGTTTAGCATTCCGATTCTAGGACGAAGAAGATAAGCTGGCAATTTGAAGAAAGTCCCTCAGGTTGGTAGATTAAGGAGTCTTATGTAATTTTTTGTCAAACTACGAGGCGATCGCCCGAACTAGTGAATAAATCCTTACTCCATATATCTCTATTACTATTTTGGCTCTTGGTAGGTATGGTGCTGCGTTTGACCAATTTAGAAGCCAAACCACCTTGGTCTGACGAGTGGGCGACGCTGGTATTTAGTCTCGGTCACAGTTTTCGTACTATTCCTTTAGATAGAATCATTTCTCTCGATACGCTGCTTTCTCCTCTACAACTGGATGCAACTACAAACGCTAAAGATGTCGTTCGCAACCTACTAACCGAAAGCACTCATCCACCTCTTTACTTCGTACTGACTCACTGGTGGCTGCGGCTATTTTCTGGCGAGTCTGGTTTGGTTTCTATCTGGTGGGGAAGAATGCTGAGTGCGGTTTTTGGAGTACTAGCAATTCCCGCTATGTTTGGTTGGGGTTGGTTGCTGTCTCGTAGTTTAATTTGCACTCAACTAGCAGCAGCACTAATGGCGGTGTCTCCTTATGGAGTTTATTTATCCCAAGAAGCACGTCACTACACCTTAGCTATTCTCTGGGCGATCGCATCTTTATCTTGTCTGGTGGTTGCCATACGCCGCCTACAGCAAAAACGCCCTCTGGCGATCGCTCTAGTCTTGTCCTGGATTATAGTTAATAATCTCGGTGTAGCTACTCACTATTTTTTTGGACTGACTTTGGTAGCCGAAACCATAGTTTTAGCCTGTTTCTGGTGCGATCGCCTTCGTAGTGACAAGCTCGAGTTATTAGCTATTTATTGGCGCAGAATTTATTGGGCGATCGCCGGTACTGTGAGCGGCTGTTTGGTCTGGGTGTCTCTCTGGCGCAGTATACCGGGGGATGAGTTAACTAGCTGGATATTTGACGGTAATCCTTTAGCAGAATTCTATTTACCCCCACTCAGACTGTTGGTGTGGTCGATTACGATGGTGTTTCTGTTGCCTGTAGAGGGAGTATCAGACAGCATTGCCATTATTTCGGTAGTTGTGCTACTAGGCTTTATCGTCTGGTCGATTCCTAGTTGGCTGAGAGCTTTGCGAGTTGCTAATAGTTCCCCTCAGCTACAGTTAGGAATTACCATCTTAACCAGATTCTTACTCGGCGCGATCGCTCTGATTTTAGCCATCACCTATATTTTTGGTGCAGATTTAACTCTGTCGGCTCGTTTCCAGTTCGTTTATTTTCCCGCAGTGTTATTAGTTTTGGCAATAATTTTGGGGACGATGTGGCAAAAAAGTTTGAAATACAGAGGATTTGCGAACAAAAGTAAAATATATGTTTTACTCACTCTCTGTCTCGCCACATTAGGGACAATTACCGTAGTTACTAATTTTGCCTTTCAAAAAGTCGAACGTCCCGATCTCGTTGTACCAGCGATTATTCAAGCTGAGCGACAAGTTGCGATGGAAACTCCAATTTTAATTGCTACCCTGCATCGAACTCACGGACAGACAGGGGAAATGATGAGTATTGCTTGGCAATTTCAGCAACTGCTAAACGAGAACCAGCTAAACTGGCAACCGCAGTTTTTATTGGCGCATCAAGCAACGGCAGATAGTGCAACAGCGATCGCTACCTTAGAACGAGCGATCGCCACTATGCCTCATCCCTTCCAACTGTGGTTGGTTAACTTTGCTGAGGGTAAAGATCTTGCAGCTAAAAAATGTATCCCTAGAGTAAATAATCCAGATCGAGCTACAGGCTATCGCTATTATCTCTATCGTTGCCTGACCTAGGACGATCGCCTTTTGTAAAACTTGTTTAACCTCAAATAGATAAATAAGCTCGCCCGATCGGCGATTAATACTAAAATTTAAATTATCTTGCATTCAGAAGAAAATATCTATGCCTCTGTCGATTTCCACCGAACAACAGCAACTTTTTGACCGCAGCCTCGAGACTATCGAAAAAGTTGAAGCTCTTTTTGTGGAGGCAAAAGAACTTTTTCCCGAATTCGCTCCCGATATTAAAGCTTTCAAACAACAGCTAGCCAATCCTTTTTCGATTTTTATCTGTGGTGAATTCAATACGGGAAAATCTAGTTTACTCAATCAGCTCAACAACGAAGAAATTGCTTCTGTGGGTTTTTTACCCACGACTAAATGTATAGAATCATACAATCCTGAAGGCTTGGGAGGATTGGTATTTATCGATAGTCCTGGAATTAATTCAATTATCGAGCAGCATCAAGAATTAACCGAGAGCTATCTCCAGCAGGCAGATATTATTTTATTCGTTACTTCTATCGAACGTCCTTTAAGTAGATCGGAACAGGAATTTTTAGCCATTGTCGATCGTACCTGGGATCGCAAAATAATCGTAGTAATTAATAAAATCGATCTGATTGAAGAACAGCAGGTAGGAGAAGTTATTAACTTCGTCAATGAGGGATTAACAGAAATTTTATCGGAAATGCCTCCTGTATTTGCCATTTCCGCTCTTACGGGAACTGGTATGGATCAGTTTAAAAACTTTCTCTTGGCATTTTTGGCTGAAAGTGAAAAAGTTAAGTTAAAGCTGCGAGGTCCTCAAAGTTCACTGCTGGTATATTTGAATAAGTTACGGCAAAAAAATCTCGAACTACAAAACAAATTACAAACCGAAAAAACTTTATTCGATCGCACTTCAAAAAGAATTGAAGAGCGTCTGGAAGAATATAACTTACTATTCGGTATTTTTCGAGATAATATTGACGATTTGTTTACCGCTTTAATTCAAGGTGTCAGTCAATTGATTGACAGCAATACTTCGTTTTTTACCGTCATCAAAAGAAAATTTACTAAAGAAGAAGATTTATTAGAAGAGAGATTAGCTAAAACGATCAAAGAAATTCAGCTAGATAAAAATTTGCAAGAGATATTTAAAGAAGCTACGTCTACTTTTTTAAAATACCGCGAACGAATTGTACGAGAAGCTAAAGAAGATCTAGAAACTGCCATCACTATTGCTGAAGATTCTTTTAAAATTCCCACTGTTAGTGCTGAAAGTTTAGACGTAGAACAGCTCGCGACGAGAATCAAAGCCGCAGCAGAAATTGGACTAGATCGCTTTTGGAAACTGGGAGTTACCGCCGCCGCTACCGGAGTAGGCGGACAACTAATATTTAGTGCTGCTACCATCGATGCTACGGCTTTTGCGATCGCTGGTTTCTTTGGTTTGCTCAGTTTTAATGCTATTCCTCAAGAACGTAACAAAGCCAAACAGGAATTGGAAACCAATTTCCGTACCTTACAGGAAAATTATACTAATACTTTAAAAGAAACTCTGGCTACGGAACTAAATAAATGTTTGCAAAAGTTTGCCGATGTTATTCGTCCCAAACAAGAAGAGTTGGACAGTCAAATTAATCTCACTAAATCTATTCAAGAGCGAGAAGAAACTATTAGGTCAGAAATTCAAAGCATTCTAGAAGATGTAGAAAAAATCTAATATAGCAGTACTCGGTCGAGTTAGGACATTATAAAATTGCTACTTGCTACTTTTGAGCCAATAACCTATGTATCCTAACCTAACCTAATTTTGTACGGCTATAGCTTGGTGAATTGCCAAAAGTTGAAAGTTATTTTACTTACACGAAATACCTAATTGAACTGATAATTAAATCAGTGGAACTCGATCGAATTTCTTGAACTAGTGAGATAAAAAAATCCAAACTGAGTAGAATTGCCTAAAATAAATTCTTATTTTTTATTGGCTATTTTAAAGCATGATTTTGATAACGCTCTAATAGTTCTCGGCCGCGATCGCCCATTTTTTCCAACTCTGAAAAAATTAATTTTTGTGCCATTGGGGAGGGACGGGTTTGTTCTCTCTCCCAGCGATTTACTGTAGGTATAATTGCGTGAAAATAGGAGGCAAACTCTTCTTTAGTTAAATGAGTTTCTCGGCGTAGTTGACGAATAAGGCGACCGATATAAGGTTGAGGTAATCTTTTCAGTTTTGTTATAGTCATGAAATTGAGTCCATCAACTCTACATTTATATTTATAGTGTTGGCAAAAACAGAGTTGATGAACTCTTTCTACAGATAGAATCAAAGACTATATTTATAATAATTATCATGTTTTGTGGTTTGCCATTACCGGTTTTTTTTGGGATTCATTCTGGCGTTGGAGTGCAGTACGAACGAATCCTAAAAATAGAGGATGGGGATTATTAGGACGGGAACGAAATTCAGGATGAAATTGAGTGGCAATAAAAAAAGGATGACCCCGTAACTCGATAATTTCTACCAAACGTCCGTCAGGAGAAGTACCGCTAATCTCATAACCTGTTTCCAACAACAGTTGACGGTAAGCATTATTAAATTCATAACGATGACGATGGCGTTCGTAAATTACTTCTTGTTTGTATAGAGAAGAAGCTAGAGTATCAACTTTCAAACGACAGGGATAAATCCCCAAACGCATCGTTCCTCCCAGGTCTACCACGTCTTGTTGTTCTGGTAAGATATTTATTACTGGGTTTGGGCTTTGAGGATCGAATTCGGAACTATTAGCATTATCGAGATCGGCTACGTTACGCGCCCATTCAATAGCCGAACACTGCATTCCCAAACACAAACCTAAAAAAGGAACTTGGTTAACCCGCGCATATTCGATAGCGGCAATCTTACCATCTACTCCTCTAATTCCAAAGCCGCCAGGAACGATAATCCCATTGACATCCCTAAGATATTTTTCCGCGCCGTTAGTTTCGATATCTTCGGCACTAACCCAACGCAAGTTAACTTCGTTTTCGTCGGTAATGGCAGCGTGTCCTAAAGCTTCTACTACCGAAAGATATGCATCCCCAAGCTGGGTATATTTACCGACGATCGCCACTTTAATTTGGGTACGGGGAGAATTCATTTTTTCCACCAAACCTCGCCATTCTGCTAAATCTGGCTGTCGTACTTCTAAGTGTAATAATTCTAAAACCTGCTGCGCCAATCCCTCCTGTTCTAAAATCAGAGGAACTTCGTAAATCGTGCTGGCATCTCGGGAAGTTACCACCGATTCTACTGGAACATCGCAAAATTCGGAGATTTTTTCTTTAATTCCCGATTTTAAGGGGCGATCGCTGCGGCAAACTAAAATATCTGGCTGAATACCAATAGATCGTAGTTCTTTGACTGAGTGCTGTGTGGGCTTGGTTTTCATTTCCCCGGCGGCTTTTATCCAGGGAATCAGGGTAACGTGCATATAAATTACATTGTTTCTGCCGACATCTTTGCGAAACTGACGAATTGCTTCCATAAACGGTAGGGATTCAATATCGCCGACAGTACCGCCAATTTCGGTAATTACGAGATCGGAACCCGTATTTCTAGCTACCCGATGAATTCTTTCTTTAATTTCATTGGTAATGTGAGGGATTACTTGTACCGTTCCTCCTTGATAATCCCCTCTTCGTTCTTTATTAATTACCGCTTGATAGATCGATCCGGTAGTAACGCTATTGAGTCGCGACATCGAAGTATCGGTAAAGCGTTCGTAGTGTCCTAAATCTAGGTCTGTTTCGGCACCATCATCGGTAACGAACACTTCTCCATGCTGATAGGGACTCATGGTACCAGGATCGACATTGATATAGGGATCGAGCTTGAGAATAGAAACCGAATAATTTCTCGATTTGAGCAGTCTTCCCAAGCTAGCAGCCACAATTCCTTTACCAATACTCGAAACAACCCCTCCAGTAATAAAGACGAATTTAGTCATTAGCATTCCCCATCATTTAGTTTTAGACGCAACCCAATAAGCCAAAATAAAATTTTAGCTGACAACAGCGATTGAAAGTTAGTTCGATTTTTTATAGTACAAATAAATTTAGTTGGTTTGGTGATGCGGTTCAGCTAAAATCGCGGTCGAGAATGCGTTCTGCACCAGAAGGTTCGACCTCAATTAAAGATAATTCTTTTCCAACTGTTCCTTTTAAATAAGTTTCACCAGCAAATTCCCCACCGAGATCGATATTTCCCATTAGCTGTTGAGTTGTCGGATCGAAATGAAACTCAAAATAGTTTCCCTTAGCCAAACCATCGTTTACATTTTTGTAAGTATCAATTAGTTTGTTTGTAGGATCGTAAAAACTAACGGTTAGAGATTGTAATCGTTCGGTTTGACCGGCACCTTCTTCGGCAATAGGCTGGGGTTGTCCGTTCTCGTCATACTCAAAGGTTCCTCTAACTACATATCCCTTTGCACCTTGCCACTGAAATGTTTGTGTCGCTGCCGCTACTGGCGCGATAAAAAGAAAAATGTTTATGAAGGCGATCGCGATAATTAGGATCGACCTATTAAACGTCGAACTATTCAGTGTTGGTATTATTCGTAATCGCGATCTTATCTTGGTTAACATCAATTTCATCTTATCTTTTAAACATCTAACTCTGGGGGTTTTAAATTAAAGAAGTCCTGTAAATAAAGATGACGGTGGCAGCAGGCGATCACCATGAGTCGCCCATTACTAGGAGCTTGATTCTTTGAGTTTACCTCTAATTATCGTTCTCTATCTGGTACTTTGGCGTAAGTTCCGATCCAAAAAACTTGCCCGTTCTAGCTTCAAGACTGTCTGAAAACGCTAAGATTACTAAGGAATATTAAGGTACTGTCTTTATGTCCCAGTCGAGCGACGGCAACCAAACTAACGGCACTAAACCAATCAATCTTACTAGCAGTCTCAACGATAATACCATTCGCATTCGCGGTGCGAGACAGCACAATCTCAAAAATATCGATCTTGAATTACCCCGTAATAAGCTAATTGTCTTTACTGGAGTATCGGGTTCGGGAAAATCTTCTTTAGCCTTCGATACCATATTTGCTGAGGGACAGAGGCGTTATGTAGAATCTCTAAGTGCCTATGCTCGTCAGTTTTTAGGACAGTTAGATAAACCAGATGTCGATGCCATCGAAGGTTTGAGTCCTGCCATTTCCATCGATCAAAAATCAACTTCTCACAATCCTCGTTCTACCGTCGGTACGGTAACTGAAATTTATGACTATTTAAGACTGTTATTCGGTCGTGCGGGAGAACCCCACTGTCCTCAGTGCGATCGCTCGATTTTGCCTCAAACCATCGACGAAATAAGCGATCGCATTATGGAATTACCCGAACGCACCAAGTTTTTGATTCTCGCGCCAGTGGTACGAGGTAAAAAAGGTACCCACAAGCAGTTGTTATCCAGCCTCGCCGCTCAAGGTTTTGTTAGAGTCCGCGTCAATGGCGAGGTCAAACAATTAAGTGACCATATCGATCTCGATAAAAACCACAAGCACGATATCGAAGTGGTCATCGATCGCCTGATTAAAAAAGATAACATTCAAGAGCGCGTAGCCGATTCTCTGGCAACGTGTTTGCGTTTGGCAGAAGGTATTGCCATCGTTGAAATTTTAGATGACACTCAGCAAACAGATAAAGATAAAACTCAAGAGACTGCAGAAATTACTAAACCCCAAGAAATCGTCTTTTCCGAAAACTTTGCCTGTCCCGTACATGGTGCGGTAATTGAAGAACTCTCACCCAGACTATTTTCTTTCAATTCTCCTTATGGTGCCTGTTCTCATTGTCACGGTTTGGGAAGTTTGCGCACCTTTTCACCCGAATTAGTCGTACCCGATCCCACTCAACCAGTTTATAGTGCGATCGCTCCTTGGTCGGATAGAGACAACAGTTATTATTTATCTTTACTCTATGGGGTAGGACGAGCTTATGGCTTTGAGATTCAAACTAGATGGGACAAACTGAGCCCAGAACAACAGCAAGTTATTCTATACGGTAGTGATGAGCCGATTTACTTTGAATCCGATTCGCGGCGCGGCTATCATCGTCATTATTCTGGCGCGATTAAAATGCTAGAACGCAACTATCAAGAATCAAACTCCGATACCATCAAGCAAAAATTAGAACAGTATTTGATCGACCTTCCTTGTGAAGTTTGCCGGGGTCAACGCCTCAAACCTGCATCCCTATCGGTTAGCTTGGGACAATACCGCATTAACGACTTAGTTAGCGTACCCATCAGAGAATGTTTGACTAGAACTAGTAATCTTCAGCTTACCAAGCGGCAAGCATTAATTGGCCAACTAGCTCTCAGAGAAATTAAAGCTCGACTACAATTTTTAATTGATGTGGGTTTGGACTACTTAACTCTAGACCGCGCCGCCATGACTCTATCGGGAGGAGAAGCACAGCGGATTCGCTTGGCGACTCAAATTGGCGCGGGTTTAACTGGAGTGCTGTACGTACTGGACGAACCGAGTATCGGCTTGCATCAACGAGATAATGATAAATTACTCGTTACCCTCAAAAAGCTCAGAGATCTAGGCAACACCTTAATCATAGTCGAACATGACGAAGATACAATCCGCAATGCCGATAATATCGTCGATATCGGACCATATGCCGGAATTCACGGCGGCGAAATTGTAGTTCAAGGAGGTTTAGCAGAGTTATTAAATGCGGAAACATCTCTAACTGGCGCTTATTTATCGGGAAGAAGAATTATTCCCACTCCTTCTGAAAGGAGAACGGGTAAAGCAGTAGGTATAACCTTGCAAAATTGCCATCAAAATAATCTCAAACATATCGATGTAGAAATTCCTCTAGGTAAATTTGTTTGTATTACTGGGGTTTCGGGCAGTGGCAAGTCTACCCTAGTTAACGAACTGCTGCATCCGGCTTTAAAACATCATCTCACTCGTAAAGTGCCTTTTCCAGCAAATTTAGGAGAAGTCACCGGCTTGAATGCTATTGATAAAGTAATTACTATCGACCAGTCTCCCATCGGTAGAACTCCTCGTTCTAATACCGCTACCTATACGGGAGTTTTCGATGCAATTCGAGCTATTTTTGCTGAAACTGTCGAAGCCAAAGCCAGAGGTTATAAAGCAGGACGCTTTTCTTTTAACGTCAAAGGTGGTCGCTGTGAAGCCTGTGGGGGACAAGGTGTCAACGTCATCGAAATGAATTTTTTGCCCGATGTTTACGTTCAGTGCGACGTATGTAAAGGTGCCAGATACAATCGAGAAACCCTTCAGGTGAAGTATAAAAATTATTCGATCGCCGATGTGTTAAACATGACTGTAGAAGAAGCAGTAGAGACATTTAAAAATATTCCTCGTGCTGCTAGTCGCTTGCAAACTCTCGTAGATGTGGGTTTGGGATATATTAAACTCGGACAGCCAGCACCTACTCTCTCTGGAGGAGAAGCTCAAAGAGTCAAACTAGCTTCAGAACTTTCTCGCCGCGCTACGGGCAAAACTCTCTATTTAATTGACGAACCTACTACTGGTCTATCGTTTTATGACGTGCATCATTTATTAAATGTCTTACAGCGTTTGGTTGATAAAGGCAATTCTCTGATCGTTATCGAACACAATCTCGATGTAATTCGCTGTGCTGACTGGATTATCGACCTCGGTCCCGAAGGTGGGGACAAAGGCGGCGAAATTATTGCCGTAGGTACGCCAGAAACAATAGCAGCAAATGAAAAATCTTACACTGGTAAATATTTAAAACAAGTCTTATCAAAATATCCTTTGGCTCTCGAACTTAACTAATATATTCGTTAAAAAATGTGGCAACAAATTACCAAAGAAATAACTCAAGCAACCCAAAAACCTTTTGAAATTGAGAATACTCGTTCGGTTGGCGGTGGCTGCATCAATCAAAGTTATCGAATTAGTGGCAATGGCAGCAGCTATTTTGTGAAAATCAATCGCGCTACGCAACTAGAGATGTTTATCGCTGAAGCGGTGGGACTTCAACAGATGTACGATACTCAGACTATTACCGTACCCAAGCCAATTTGTTGGGGAACGGTAAATGACTCCTGCTTTTTGGTATTGCAGTGGTTAGATTTAGGTAGTGGTAATGGTAAAGCCTGGGAATTGATGGGTTCGCAACTCGCAGCGATGCACCAAAAAGGAACCAGCGATCGCTTTGGTTGGGAGAGAAATAATACCATTGGTTCTACTCCTCAAATTAACACTTGGAGTGATAATTGGGCGGATTTCTTTGCCGAACATCGCATCGGCTATCAGTTGAAATTAGCCAAACGCAAAGGGGGAAGTTTTCCCGATACTAATGAAGTAGTCGCAGCGGTTAGAGAAAAGCTAGCTGACAGAAAACCTGAAGCTTCTCTAGTTCATGGGGATCTGTGGTCGGGTAATGCGGCAATTACTAGTGATGGCAAGCCAGTAATTTTAGACCCTGCTACCTACTATGGCGATCGCGAAGTAGATCTTGGCATGACCGAAGTGTTTGGTGGTTTTCCTGCAGCTTTTTATCGCGGCTATAACCAAACTTGGCAATTAGACAGTGGATATCAGCAACGCAAAACAATTTACAACTTGTATCATATTCTCAACCACTTTAATATTTTTGGCGGTGGCTATGGTTCTCAAGCGCAAAGAATGATTCGCCAGATTCTTTGAACATAGTTATTCTCAGTCATGGTTTAGTCAAGCTATGGAATACTGAGATCTTTGAACTTTAAGGCTTGACTCTGCCCATAGTTTTAGTAGTAATAATTTTATTGGGCGATCGCTAGCTCCAAGTTCTGATGCTTACTTTACAGTAATTTTCTCTAGCTTCAGTGTCAAAGAGATCCAGGAAGCGCAAGTAAAGTGTTTGAGATGATGTATAATGTTTTTTTAGTGATTATAGGCTCATAGCTCAGGTGGTTAGAGCGTTGCGTTGACATCGCAAAGGTCGCTGGTTCGAGTCCAGTTGAGCCTATTTTGGGATTAGTGAGTAAAAACTCATAGCAGATAGGCGAAGCCAGTCAAAATTTAGCCGCTATTCTTGTTAATTTAGTTTCTCAAACCAGCAATTATCGCAGTACCTTAATTGGTTAGGACAAGTTTAATTACTAGTTCGTAAGTAATGAGTAAGAAGTGTTCTAATAACAGTACGTATTGCTATATTTTACTATGACCGATAATTATCTCGAGCAGGTAGTAAAATTACAGCTTAAATAAAACTAGCGATCGCGTCAAATAAGAACTTGGTTTGAACTGGCATTGTCTATAGCTCTGAGCGTCGTTTGTTGCTAGACAATTTTATCCGTCCAAATGCTTTTGCCTTCATCTTCATAAAAACGATAGAGTAAATCTGTATCTTCAAACTGATTTTCATCTAATACGTGATGAGCGATTTTTTTATCGATGAGTTTTTGCCCGAGTAAGACGGCATCAGCGCGAGAAACATTATATTTTTTAACTATCCAATCAACAGCTTCATTACCTAAAAAACAACGCTGATATAGTTTTAATTTGTGACGGCGAGTTTTAATTTCTACACCATCTTTGGCTCGCATTTCGAGCGCCATTTGTCTGACGCTAATTCGAGCGATATTGACTGTAGTTGATGGATGAGATTCTGAGGATACTGCAGCTGCTTGTTGAGTAGTTTGATAGCGGTTATCCTGAAGCCAAATACCTACACTAGTTTTATCTTTAACTAACAGAGTAGGAATCTGGGAACGTACTTCATGATCTAAGTAATCTTCTCGACATTCTTTGATTGCCTGTTGTAACTCACTTCTCTCAAAAGATTTTGCTAAGGTAAAAACTTTCCCGTTATATACTAGTCCCGATACAGTTTTTTGTCGATTATCTATATAGCCTGTAACTTGACAATATCGAACTTGTTCGGAATCCAACATCAACATCGGTAGTTTCTCCTCTTACTTAAGCAATTTTCTCGATGAATATTTTTTAAACAAAGACATTTCTTATATTTCCCAATATTAAAAAAAAAATATTAGCTAAAACGTTCCACCATAATAATTTCACTGTATTCAAAGTTGTTTTCGCTGAGTTTGACTAAAGGATAGCTCGTCTCACCTAGTTTTATCCAATCTGGTTCGCAATCAGATTTAGGAGTGTGATAAACTAAAATGTATTCTTTACCGATGTGATTCTCGATTTCAGTTTCAACTTCTCCCCGCCACTGAGTTTTAGTTGCTAGCACTACTAGCTGATGGGCTAATTGAGGAATAGCTCTGGCTACTTGTCGGCGATAAATTCGATCTAAACTACCAAAAGGAGAATCCATAACCACGGGAAAAGTGCTACTATCTGGTCCCATCAGGGTATTACGCTCACTCTATTCTCTAACGCGATCGATAATTCCACCAATAAAACTCAGGCTGAGTATTTGATTTTCTCCTGTCGATGCAGCAACTGGTACTTCAGCTCCAGAAGTCTTTTCGACCAAAGTTAGCTGATAATTAGGATCGATCTGAGGAATATAGGGAGTAAAAGAAATAAAGCTAAATATTTCTCTAACTTTTTGTTCTAGAGCAAGTCGAAATTGAGTTTCTAAACGGGTTCTAACCTCAATCAGCTTATCTATAGAGGCGGCAGTTGCTCTAACTCGTTTTTTGGCTAAAGCTTGTTTCTTTTCGGTTGTTTTAAGTTTGTCAATTTCTTTAGTTATTTTAGCGATCGCTTTTTGAGCGACTGCAAGTTGTTGCTGATTTACACCTTGTTCTAGAATTAAACTTTTAATTTGGTCTTCAATTTTTTCTAAATTAAAGTGTAAATCTCGAATATCTCTATTGGGATAATTTTTGAGTTTTTTAGCAGTTTTTTCGAGTTCGGTTTCTAAATTAGCAAGCTGACTATAGCGTTGGTTAATTTCAGCCTGAATTTTGTCTACTCGGTGCCAAAATTTTGCTTTCTTTTCAGAAAATTTGTTAACTTGCATTTCCAAATGAATCGCTGCTTCTTCTATTTCTTGCAGTTCGACTCGCTCGAGCCAAGAACTAACATTTTGATAGGAAATAGTTTCTGGCTTTAACGGTTCGCCACAGAGACAGCGTTGCTGAGTTAATAGCTGGAGTACAAATTCTCGTTTGATGCCTGTAGATAGCATACCGCGATCGCGCAAATCGCCAATTAACTTTAAAAATTTGGCGTTTGGAGTTTCTAAATAAACCGTATAAGCAGTTTGGGAGATAATTTTTTTTAATTCTGCCTTAGTTTCCAGTAAGCTAGTTTTAGCAGTTTGTACTTGCTCGCTCAGCTTTTCTTTTAGCTGCTGCAATTTATCTGCACCGCTTAAATCTAATAAACGAGTGGAAATCAGTTTTTTTTGAGTTTTCAAACTGGTAATTTCTCGACTAATTTTTGTTAGCTGTTGGCTGGCGCGATCGCTTTCTGCCTCTGCTGCTATTTGCGCTTGGAGTAGTTTTTTAGTCTCGAGATCTCCAAAAGTTTGTAGTTCTTCTTGTAGAGTTTTTTTGGCATTTTTGAGATGCTCGATACCCCGATCTAAAACTTTAACTCCGAGCAACTCTCTGGTATCTTCAGCAATTTTATTATCTCCATCGCCGCGAAAAAAGCGATCGATTCGTTCGCCATCAAAAAAGAAATACTGATGGAGACTGCGGGGTAAAATACTTTCTACGATCTCGTCTGGTGGTTCTAATGGTGGATACCAACGTCCATCATCACCTGCTACCAGCATAAATAGCTTCGTGGAACTGTATTGAACCCGATCTAGGGTTTTAGTAGCGTAACACTTGCGTTTGAGTTGATAAATTTTGCGATCGCGTTCGAACTTGAGTTCTACCCAACATTCCACTGCAACATTAATCTTAGCTTCATAAAGTGCGCGATTATTAATTAATAGTTCGGGAGAAGCAAAAGCAGCGGTAAATTTTTCATATAGTACCCAAGTAAAAGCATTTAATATACTAGTTTTGCCCCCACCATTATTGCCATAGATTGCAGTAGTATTCCGCTCGCCACTAGCAAATTTAATTACTTGAGTTTTGCCATAAAACTGCCTAAAATTGCAGAGCTGTAGAGAAATTAACTTCATTGAATTACTTGTTTGACAATTTTAATAATTTCTTCGTTGATGTTTCTCGGGGTTTTTAAATATAATTTATCTTTCTCTAGTTTGAGAACTCGTTCGATAATTAGTTTGACTTCTGGAGAAGCACTGGTTATTGGTTCTTGAATTTGGTTTAAACTTAATTTAGGGTCTGTCATTACTTGCGATCGAAATTTAAAATTATATTTGGTAACTGCTCCTCTAGTTCGCGACAATTTGTCAACAAAGGAGCTAAATTAGGCAAAAAAGCGGGCAAGCTTTTAGATTTTTAGGCAAGCCACTGGTGATAAGATTCGAGTAAATTTGTTTCTAAGTCGATTGGGGGCAGAGATGAATTGAAACCAGCTTTGAGTAAATAATGAGCTAAACAATAAATTTCTAAAATAAGATTTTTTATCTCTAGTATTTCTTTGACCAAAAAAAGCGATCGCCTTTGAGAATAAATAGAGCGAAATTATGCCAAATTCATCTCCAGGAATACTTTACCTAGTAGGAACTCCCATCGGAAATTTAGAAGATATTACTTTAAGAGCGATACGTATTTTGCAAGAAGTAGATGCGATCGCTGCAGAGGATACCCGTCGTACTGGTAAATTGTTGCAGTATTTACAAATTAATACTCCTCAAATTAGCTATTACGAACACAATCATAACTCTCGGATTCAGAAACTACTAGCTCGGCTTCAACAGGGAGCGAAAATCGCTTTAGTTACGGATGCGGGAATGCCAGGTATTTCCGATCCTGGCTACGAACTAGTTAAAGCAGCGATCGCCAATTCAATCTCGGTAATTCCCATTCCTGGGGTGACAGCGGCAATTTGTGCCTTAGCTGCGTCGGGTTTGTCTACGGAAAAATTCGCCTTCGAAGGTTTTTTACCCCTAAAAAATAAATTGAGAAAAGATCGTCTAGCTGCCCTACAAACTGAAACTAGAACTCTGATTATTTACGAAGCACCCCATCGTTTGCGACAAACTCTACAGGATTTAGCGGCGGCTTTAGGAAAGGAACGAGAAATCGTCCTAGCACGAGAATTAACAAAAATTCACGAAGAGTTGTGGCGAGGAAAAATCAAAGAAGCGATCGCCCTGTATAATTCTAGTCGTCAACCAAAGGGGGAATATACCTTGGTAATTGCCGGAGCGACATCAGAAGCCACGATTCTAACTGAAGCAGAGTTGATTGGTGAATTAAAGCAGCTTTTGGCACGAGGCATGACGCGATCGCAAGCTAGTAGTCATTTAGCTAAAGTTTCTAACTTTTCTCGCCGTCAAATTTATCAGCTAGCGGTGGATATTTAGATAAGGGAACTCGTACTCCTCTGCCCGATCTTTGTTCACGCAAGGGAACTTCAACAGTAAAGTTTTCGCTCACCAACCTTCTGCATATAATATCTCTGTTCGATTGTTTCTATTAAGCTAGAGAAATTTAACTCGTAAGTAGGTTGGGCAAAATAAAACCAACAATGCTAACAATGATTAAATTGGTTCACACCATAACTAATAACTACTAATCACCAACCAACCGATTGGAGCGACATTATTCGTATCGTTTTACTTACCACAATATTTCCATGAGTAACAACTTGCATTATCTAGCCGAACTTTATCGGAATAACCTCTTAGAAAACGTCATTCCTTTTTGGGAGGAACATTCAGTAGATTGGCAATATGGAGGATATTTTAGCTGCCTCGATCGCCAGGGCAAGGTCTACGATACGGATAAGTTTATCTGGCTGCAAAATCGTCAGCTATGGATGTTTTCGGAATTTTACAACCTGATAGAACCAAAAGAAGCTTGGTTGACAATTGCCCGTAATGGAGCTGAGTTTTTAGCCAAACACGGTAGAGATGCAGAGGGCAACTGGTACTTTGCTTTAGATCGCCAAGGTAAACCTTTGGTGCAACCTTACAATGTTTTTTCAGACTGTTTTGCGGCGATGGCTTTTAGTAAGTATGCTCTAGCTTCGGGTGAAACTTGGGCAAAAGAAGTAGCTTTACAGGCGTACGAGAATGTTTTACACCGGCAAGCTAATCCTAAAGGTAAATACAATAAAATCTATCCAGGAACGCGATCGCTGAAAACTATGGCAGTTCCAATGATTTTAGCCAATCTATCTTTGGAGATGGCTTGGCTATTACCTGCAAACCAACTCGAAGCGGTTCTCGACCGCACTGTTTACGAAGTGATGAACGATTTCCTCGATGCTGAAACCGGACTACTGTATGAAAACGTGACTCCAGATGGGGGGCATCTCGACTGTTTTGACGGCAGACTAATCAATCCGGGTCACGGTATTGAAGCGATGTGGTTCGTGATGGATATTGCCCGTCGTCGCAACAACCCCGAATTAATTAACCAGGCTGTGGATACAGTACTAAATATTCTCGACTTTGGTTGGGACAGAGAATATTCGGGTATTTATTACTTTATGGATGTCAAAGGTCATCCTCCCCAGCAGTTGGAATGGGATCGAAAGCTGTGGTGGGTGCATCTAGAGTCTTTGGTGGCTTTACTAATGGGTTATAACCTGACGGGAAGAAGCGAATGTTGGCAGTGGTTCGAACGAATACATGAATATAGCTGGCAGCACTTTGGTGATCGCGAATATGGAGAATGGTTTGGCTATTGCGATCGTCGAGGAGAAATTCTGTTAAATCTCAAAGGTGGTAAATGGAAAGGCTGTTTTCACGTACCTCGCGCTTTATATTTATGTTGGCAGCAATTAGCAACTTAGGAGCTACTTTTCCTTCCTTGATGTCAGGGAAAACCTGGCAATCTTGGTCTTCACTGTGCAAAATAGAGGTGATTTAAATTTTTACTGAGATTTGACAATGTATTTGCCAATAAAGTAGTAGTAGCTTGACACCAGAATACCAGAATAACTAAAGTCTTCGTGTGCTTTGCTAGATTTTTTGGCGTTCGAGGGGGCGATTGGCGTTAACCTCAAATTAACAGTTTTTTAATAAGAAAAGATATTTCCAGCTTACCAACTTACCAACTAATAACAAAATCTTGTCTCATGACAGCCCAATTACTATCTACCCTACCGAACCAGACCGACTTAAAAATATTACCCCGACACGTAGCTGTAATCATGGATGGCAATGGTCGCTGGGCAAAACAAAGAGGTTTACCTCGAATTGAAGGACATCGCCGTGGGGCAAATACTCTTAAAGAAATGCTGCGCTATTGTAAAGATTTGGGCATCGAAACTCTAACCGCTTACGCTTTTTCTACAGAAAATTGGGGTCGTCCTCATACTGAGGTTAGTTTCTTAATGACCTTGTTTGAAAAGCTCTTGAGGAGAGAGCTTGAGGAAATGCAAGCGGAAGAAGTTTGTATTAACTTTATTGGGGATTTAACTATTTTGCCTCAATCTTTGCAACGGGAAATGCAGCAATCGATGGAGTCTACTAAAAATAACACCGGGGTATATTTTAATGTAGCTATTAATTACGGCAGTCGTCACGAAATGGTCAAAGCCTGTCGGGCAATTTCAGAAAAAGTTAGACGAGGAGAGTTAGATCCAGAAGCTATTAATGAGGAAACAATTTCTAACTATCTATATACTGCCGCTAGTCCCGATCCCGACTTGTTGATCCGTACTAGCGGTGAAATGCGTCTGAGCAATTTTTTGTTATGGCAGTTAGCTTATACAGAAATCTACGTTACCGAGGTTTTTTGGCCCGACTTCGATCGCCATCAGTTCGACCGGGCGTTACAAGCATATCAAAAGCGCGATCGCCGTTATGGTAAAGTTTCCTAAAGCGAGATCTCGGTTGAAAGTAACTATCTCAAGTACGAAGGATGGGATTATTTGGTTCGGACAAAGGGAAAAGAGTTTTAGAGTCTATCCTTTTCCCTCAACTTTTGTTCTTGAGTTGTCGTATCCTTCTGTAATGGCAGAAGAGTAATTAACAGCCGGGCTCAACCGATACTCCTGTGGTTGAGATTCTTCTCAAATACTAGTTACTTTAAAATTTGTTTAGTAGTCTAATTTTGTTGCTATGAAGCTCGAAGTATGGCCTGGGAAAGTCTATCCTCTAGGAGCGACCTGGGATGAAGAAGGAACTAACTTTGCTCTATTTTCTGAAAATGCAACCAGTGTCGAGCTATGTCTATTTGATGAAGAAGAACGAGAAATATGCGTACCCTTAGTTGAGCAAGAAAACTACGTCTGGCATGGCTACTTGCCTGGGATAAACCCCGGACAAAAGTATGGGTTTCGCGTATACGGTCCTAATGCACCAGAAGAGGGTTATCGCTTCAATCCAGCTAAAGTGCTAATTGACCCCTATGCTAAAGCGATCGCCGGTGATGTGAGCCACTGTGAAGAAATCTTCGGCTATCCCTGGGACGATCCGGACGCAGATTTAGCCCGCTCTGGGTTAGATAATGCCTCTGTAGTTCCCAAGGCAGTAGTAATTGATGAGTCCTTTAATTGGGGTGGCGATCGCCTACTACAAATTCCCTGGCACGAAACTATTATCTACGAAGTTCACGTCAAGGGTTTTACGCAACTCCACCCCGATATTCCCGAAGAACTGCGCGGTACCTATGGCGGACTGGCACATCCAGCAGCGATCGCCCATCTCAAGTCCCTCGATATTACCGCCGTCGAACTGCTACCCGTTCATCATTTTTTGGCTTATCCAGGACATTTAGTGGAGAAAGGTCTACGCAACTACTGGGGTTACGACTCCATTGGCTATTTTGCTCCCTATTCCGGTTACAGTGCTAAAGGAAGCTTAGGACAGCAGGTTGCCGAGTTCAAGCAAATGGTGAAAACTTTACACAGAGCTGGAATTGAGGTGATTTTGGATGTAGTCTACAATCACACGGGAGAGGGCAATCACTTGGGTCCTACTCTATCTCTTAAGGGAATCGATAACCCAGCTTACTATCGATTGGTAGAAGACGAACCACGGTACTACATGGATTTTACCGGCTGCGGCAATTCTCTCAACGTCAGCCACCCCCAAGTTTTGAAACTGATCATGGATAGCTTGCGCTATTGGGTGCTGGAGATGCACGTCGATGGTTTTCGCTTCGATCTAGCAGCAGCTCTAGCCAGAGAGTTATATGAAGTAGGGACTCTAGCCACTTTCTTTGACATTATCCATCAAGATCCAGTGCTATCGAATGTGAAGTTGATTGCCGAACCCTGGGATGTAGGAGAAGGGGGTTATCAGGTGGGAAAATTTCCCCTGCGCTGGTCGGAGTGGAATGGCAAGTATCGAGATACGATGCGCGATTTTTGGCGAGGGGAAGGTAGCAACCTGGGAGAATTTGCCTATCGCTTTACAGGCAGTTCCGATCTTTACGAAATTAACGGCAGACGACCTAGTGCGAGTATCAATTTTATTACTGCTCACGATGGTTTCACTCTCAACGATCTCGTTAGCTACAACGAAAAACATAATGAAGCTAACGGCGAAGCCAATCAAGATGGAGAAGACTATAACCGTTCTTGGAATTGTGGAGTAGAAGGGCAAACAGACGACCCTGAAGTATTAGAATTAAGAGAGCGACAGCGACGCAACTTTTTAGCAACTCTAATTCTATCTCAAGGTGTACCTATGCTTTTGGGTGGGGATGAAATGGGGCGATCGCAGTTGGGTAATAATAATGCCTACTGTCAAGATAACGAACTTTCTTGGTTCGATTGGAATTTGTCCGAGTCCAATGCGACTCTGTTGAACTTTACCCGCCAGTTAATTTACTTCCGTCGTCAACATCCCGTGTTTCGGCGACGTAACTGGTTTCAGGGACGAGCCATTCGCGGTTTAGGAGTCAGCGATATTGGTTGGTTCAATCCCGATGGTCAAGAGATGACTGAAGAACAGTGGCAAGAAGATTTAACTAAAGCTATTGCTATTTTCTTGAACGGTGAAGCCATTGCTACTCCCGATCCCAGGGGAAAACGCATCGTTGATGATAGCTTTTTCCTCTTGTTTAACGCCCACTGGAAACCAATTGAGTTTGTCTTGCCTGGGGGACTTGCCAATCGGCATTGGGTAGTGGTAATAGATACTACTCAACCCCTATTAATCGAAGAAGGAACTATTTATACAGGTAATAAATTAATTACAGTTACAGAGCGCTCGCTAGTCATCTTAAAGCAAGTACCAAAATAGTTGACTGAATTGGGCGATCGATTGCTCTTTTAGTTCATCTGCATTATCAGCGATCCCTTTGGGGTCCGCGGAGCGCAATCGCTATTTTCGTTTTTCCTGAAACTTTTTTCTGCTATGTATGCTCCCGTTCACCTTACATTATCTGTTTTAACTAAAAACTGAAATGATATAATATTTTTTTGTAGAGTTCTTATCAATATCTAAATTAAACTTAAGCGTAGTCATCTTAATTTACCGAAATAAAAATGAATACGCTTTTTTTACTTATCTAACTGCTGCTTCAGTATTTCTAACAACTATAAAACTGAAGCTTTAGACAGAGGTGATTTATAATTTAGTGGCTACTTTTACCACCTATACGTCCAATTTCGGACATATGCTCTTTGTCTTGGCTAGTGACTTCACCGCCTTTTTTGCCAGCTTCTTGGGCTTCTTTAGAAGATAATTCATGGGCATTTCCCTTCTCATGAGCAACCTGTCCGCCTTTACTGGCAATTTCGGGTTGCTTTTCTTCATCCATAGATGCGAATCCGCGTCGGTCTTTATTATCTGCAATTATGTTTTTCTCCTAAATTTTTGAATTTTCTTGAAAATGTAGTTTCAGTTTATTTTTTTCTCAAGCAGATTACCGGGTCTAAAGTCATAATAGGAAATTTATTTTTTAGCAAAACAATATTGCCAAAGTATGACTGTAAAAAAGAAAAATTGCAGTATTTATCAATTCGTTAAAATAAAAGAAAATAACTATTATGTCTAAATACAAAATTATTGTCATTGGTGCATCCGCAGGAGGAGTAGAAACACTAAAGCAATTAGTAGCGGATTTGCCAGCAGATTTGCCAGCGGCAGTATTTGTAGTACTTCATGTATCGCCCTACGCAAATAGCGTTTTACCCAATATTCTCAATCGTGCTGGTGCTTTAAAAGCCTTTCATCCCGAAGATGGGGAAACAATTCGCATGGGGCGAATTTACGTCGCACCGCCAGATCGTCATTTATTAGTTGAGACTGGATTTATTCGTCTGTCTCACGGTCCTAGAGAAAATGGAACTCGACCTGCTATCGATCCCCTATTTCGTACCGCAGCCCGTGCCTATGGCTCTTCAGTAGTTGGCGTGGTCTTGTCGGGTACTCTGGATAATGGCACTGTCGGTTTATTAGCAGTAAAAAATCGCGGTGGCATGGCGATCGTTCAAGCTCCCGAGGATGCCCTCTATAATTCGATGCCGCGCAATGCCATTGAAAATGTAGAGGTAGATCGAGTCCTACCTATCTCAGAAATTCCAGACGCTTTAGTTGATTTCGCTCGTCAGCCAGTGGCAGAAGCATCCGAACCTATTTCCAAATCAATCGAATATGCCTCAGAGATTGCCGAACTAGAGAAATCGGTTATGAACAGCGATCGCAAACCGGGTAAGCCGTCTGAGTTTGTTTGTCCTGAGTGTGGCGGAGTTTTGTGGGAAAAAGAAGAGAGCAATCTGCTTCATTTTCGCTGTCGCACCGGACATGCCTATTCAGAAAAAAGTTTCCAAGCACTGCAATCAGAGCAGTTAGAAGAAGCATTATGGGCAGCCTATCGCTCGTTACAAGAAAATGCCTCTTTATATCGTCGGATGGCGAGACGAACCGCAAAATTCGATCGCAATCTCAAGAGATTACAACGTTATGAAGAACGAGCTCAGAAGGCAGAGCAACACGCCGAACAAATTCGACAAATTTTGTCAGAGGGTTTTGGTATTGATGAGCTGAAATAACGATGAACTTGTCAAAAAAAGACCGCAATAATTTGCGATCGCTCGTTCTCTGCTGAAATTAAATTTGTTTATTGTAATCTTTGTCGCAAACTCTGTCTTAATTCATCTTGTTGGGCGATCGAACCGGCGAGTAAGACGGCAAGTTTCCCCACTAGAACACTTCCCCAATTAACTAAAATTACACCTTTCCTTTGAGAAGCATCGTATTCTAAACCACTAAGATCGATCTCCTCTAGAGATTTGTGTTTAGTGAGAAAAGTTTCGCTAGACCAACTATTAATCTCCAGTTTTCGAGCAATTCCTGTCGGATAAGAGGCACCGTTAAACCGAGGATTGCATTCAATGGCATAGTACTTCGTTTCTCCTTCTTTATCTACTGCGGCTACGTCAAAAGCAAAAATTTCTCTCATTCCTTTTGCTGCCATCCAGTTTGCCATCGGCTCGACGACATCCCAAGGTTGATAAGCTGTAGGATAGCGGTTGCCCTGATGGGCATAACCCTCTAATATTTGCTCGGTTGCCGCTAGTGGTTCGACTCCTGCTTTGGTAACTTGGTATTGAAGATTTAAAAATTTAGTAGTAACTACTTCTTGTTGCATTTGTAAGGGGATATCATTAGCGAGATTGGTTAAAGCTCGCTCCAACTCCTGTCGATCTTGGCAGCGATAGATTCCCACTCCATCTACAGATATGGCAGGTTTGAGATAACAAGGAAAGGGAAACTTGTTGCGATCGATTAACTGCGCCTTATTAGACGCACAGATAGTTAGTGGTACGGAGACATTTAACTCTTGTGCCAAACGAATAAAATTATTTTTAGAGTTGATTAATTCAACTACATTCAGCCAGTCTCGATAGCGATCGCCCGATTCGTCGGGATGATTATCTTGCATCTCCTCGCAAATGATAAATACCGACCATTCATAGTCGGGATATTCTTGAAATCTTTCAAAAGACACATCCCAAATGGGATGTTCGCTGTGACTCAAACCAATATTGTTATAGTGTGCGGCAATCGCTTCCCATTGACTTTGCAAGTCGGGGTGAAGTTGAATTAAGTCTTCTGGTTCGGTCATACCCAACACCCTGCCCGAATAGAGATAGTTCCCCACGACAGCATCATGGGTGCAGTGCATGATATCATGGTTGAAAATTTTTTTTCGAGTCATTATTAAAATTTGGAGCGAGTAATACGATTAATTTTACTATTTCAACTTCTCCCAGATACATTATCTAGGTTGTAGCAAAACAAACACTTAGAGCTGTCGAGCGCTTATTGAAATACTACTAATACTGAGAACATGGCGCGTCAAAAATTAAAATCCGATCTACCCAGTAAAATTTGCCCCGTTTGTGGTAGACCGTTTACCTGGCGCAAGAAGTGGAAAAAATGTTGGGATGAGGTGAAATACTGTTCCCAAAGATGTCGCCTTCATAAATCCGCAGCGGCGGGCGATCGCCATTAAACAGAACAGAAGGAAGAGGGAAGAAGTTGCCCTTCTTCCTTCTTCCTTCTTCCTTCGAGCGCAGCGAGTTAAAAATTATATTTGCTGACCAGTAGTTATTAATACATAATATATTGCTAAAATCGAAAACTATTGAAATATAGTCGAGCAATAGTGTTTAAGCTGACAATATTCAATCTACAAAATACCTATACTCTATTGGGATTAAATTAGAAAATTAACTATGTCCGAACGGATACAACCTAAATTAATTATTCATGGCGGTGCCGGTGCTCATCTTCAAAGTGAAGAAGGAGAAATAGTAGTTCGCGAAGCTCTTCATTCCATCGTGGAAAAAATTTATCCTTTGTTACTCGATGATGTTAGTGCTCTAGATGTGGTAGTACGAGGATGTCAACTACTCGAAGATCGGCAAATATTTAATGCCGGTACTGGATCTGTATTGCAATCTGACGGACAAATCCGCATGAGTGCTTCTTTGATGGACGGCATCGTGCAGCGTTTTAGCGGCGTAATTAATGTTTCTCGGGTACGTCATCCCATCGACATTGCCAAATTCCTCCAAACCGACGACGATCGCGTTTTGTCCGATTATGGTGCTGCCGAACTACTGCGAGAATTAAATCTGCCCATACACGATCCTTTGGTAGATATTCGCCTGAAAGAATGGATGCAGGAAAGATACGAGCATTTTCAGCACGACATGGCAGGAGTCGTCGCCGAACCAGAACTGACAATACCCCACGAAGCCCGAAGGGGTACGATTGGCGTAGTAGCTTTAGATGCTCATGGTCGAATTGCTGCGGGTACTTCCACCGGAGGTAAAGGCTTAGAAAGAATTGGCAGAGTTAGCGACTCGGCAATGCCAGCAGGAAATTATGCCGATGTCTCCGCTGGTGTGAGCTGCACGGGAATTGGTGAAGATATTATGGAGGAGTGTCTGGCAGCGAGAATTGTAGTTCGCGTTACCGATGGTTTGTCACTCAAAAAAGCCATGAACAAATCCCTGCAAGAATGTCGCGATCGCCATAGAGAGTTGGCTGCCATTTCCATTGCTGCCGATGGTACGATTGCTTGGGGTAAAACCAGCGAAGTCTTACTCGCGGCTTACCACGACGGCGAAAAAATTGATGATACCCTAAAGTGGAGTGAAACCAAAGAGTTGATTGGTTATCTTTAAGTTATTAAAGCCCCCTAAATTTCCCAAGCTGGCGAGATTTGGGGGTAAGGAGTTACGCACTTCCCCCGATAATCCCCAAACTTGGGTAAGCCTGTTTAATTCTGGATAAATCATGAGAAATAGGGGCAGGGTAATAGGGAATTGGGGAAAATAAAGAAATGTTAATGATTTGGCTTTTTTAAAAAGCAACGAGTCACGCAATAATCAAATTTTGCCACGTGTTTGAGTAGTATTCTAGATCGGCTTGAGAGTTCGAAAAAACAGATAAACTATAACTTCGGCTAGTGAATCAATCATTTAGGTAAATATCGATGAACTCAGGGATTAGCCCTAGGGGACTTATTGCTTAACGGACACAATACTTCTCAAGCAGAAACCATTGAATGGCTATATAAAAGACTGGACCGTTGGCTCAAAGGTAGCGAAACCGAATCTGGTTTCAGGCGGATTTTGGCTTGGTTGGGTAGCCAACAAAAATCGGGAACCTTGAGGCGTTTGTTGATTTGGTTGCACATGGCAGCAGAAGTAATATGAAATACACAAATGTTTGCTACAGATAGAGCATCTAAAATAAAGTCCCATCCCGTGATGGAGGCGACAGTTGACTTCATCACGGGATGGGACTTTAGAAAGCTTGTGTCTGAGCTGTTCTAAATGGTCAAATAGCTCCCACTTGAGATGTTTTGTAATTTTTTTCCATAAACGTTCGATGGGATTGACTTGAGGAGTGTCTGGTGGCTGGAAAATGAGGATTATATTGTCTGGTAGCTCGAACTCAGACCAAGTATGTGAGCGACCATAAACCTTTGCGCTCGTATGGATTACGTTTCGATATTGAAGAGAACTTACTCGATGACCAGTCTGGAGCTTGGAATATTCAACGTTCGATGATTCGGGATGTTTGTGCCTTATCGCGCTTATGGTTTATCTTAGCGGTAGCTACTCTCTACGTTAGCGCACAAGGAGTTGAAGTAGTCGATAGTGGCAAACGTCGATGGGTTGACACTCATTGGTTTAGAGGTAATAGCTATTTCCGTATTGGTTGGAATTGGGTTAAAGCCGCACTTCTTAATGGTTATGGTTGGAAACTAATTCATTCTGTAACTTTCTCTACTAATTATGACCCCACTCCTGCCATTGCCTCGCTCCAACAACATGAACAACGACTTTATCAGTTAGAGTTTGAAGTTCAAACTTGCTCATGCTGTGTTTCATAAGTTTTGTCAGTCAACCAGCTCTATTACTCTGGAGAAATTTTAGAACGGTATTCGCTGTCTACCCAACAAAGAGGCAACTCCTCGCCAGAAGGAAAAACTAATTGTTCTTTTTTGTAAGTCTCATGTTGATGCTCGTCTTCTCCACTTTGCAACTTTCCCGTAATCGAATCATTTGTAGGCTCGAATAATTCTACTACCGACAAAACTTTAATTAAGTTGCCAGTTTGTTTGTGCTTTAAAAACATATTTAAATTCCTCAACTATGCTTAGTTTATTTTCGTAGCCGAGCGAGGCGGTCGTTTTTGACAATTAACCATTTTTTTAAGTTACTGCGACTTAGAGCGCAATTTCATCGCACCAAAGTATGATTCATAACTAGACTTTGCCCAAAAAGTTTCAAATGTTGAGCTAAAGAAGGTTACAGACATTCTTTGGCGACGAAAAAGTTAGGTTCAGGGGACGGAAAAGCCCTAAAATTGGTGAAACCCCCTGGCACTCACTGGGCAAGAACAAATGTACCGTAAATCTAACCAGCCTGAGCTGATTCCAGAAAACTTTGAATTGCCTGTTGCTGTCCAATTGTCACCAGATAATCGGTGGGTAATCATGGCAGAATTGATTCCCCGGACAAATTTTGAAACAGAATATGCAGAAAATTTCTCAGCCAACTTTGGTGCCCCAGCCAAACCCTTTCGGATGGCATTAGGAGCTTTAATTATTAAAGAAAAACTAGGGACTTCGGATAGAGAAACAGTAGAACAAATTAGGGAAAACCCATACCAAATATAAGATGTTGTTGGTAGTTACAGAAGTATATCGCCAACAATTGTGGATGTATGAGAATGAATCCAACAGAATTGACGATAGAATTGTGAGTATAACTCAACCTCATATCCGACCTATAGTGAGAGGAAAAGCAGGTAAATCTGTAGAGTTTGGAGCTAAACTCTCAGTAAGCTTTTTGATAACTATGTCTTTTTAGACCATTTAAGTTGGGATAATTTCAATGAATCAGGGGACTTTAAAACACAAGTAGAAGCCTATAAAAACTTCACTGGCTACTATCCTAACTCTGTTCATGTTGACCGAATTTATCGAACTAGAGCAAATATAGCATGGTGCCAAGAAAGAGGCATTAGAATTAGTGGTCCCCCATTAGGAAGACCTCCTAAAAATCTTAGTAAACAGACTAAAAAACAAGCTTTAGAGGATGAAACAGTTCGTAATGCTATTGAAGGTAAATTTGGGCAAGCCAAGAGACGTTATAGTCTTAATTGTATCATGGCCAAACTTTCTGAAACCGCAGAAGCTTCGATTGCAATTACTTTTTTAGTCATCAATCTTTCTAGGGTATGTAAAATAAATTGTGTCAAAGGTCAAAACACACTCTAATAAATAGAATTAATGTGAGGAATGAGACTATGACCTTTCGACCAGAGTTAATTGATGAACTGCTCAAAGACTATGAAAAACCAGAAGACCTTATTGGAGAAGGAGGAATCCTCAAACAACTGACCAAAAAACTCGTAGAGCGTTGTTTAGAAGCTGAAATAGACGTACATCTAGAGACTCAGAAGGCAGAGCGGGGCAAAAAAGAGCGACAAAATCGACGCAACGGACACAGCCGTAAAACCATTAAGGGGGAGTTTGGCGAAGCGGAACTTGCCGTGCCTCGCGATCGCGATCGCCAATTCGAGCCTCAGATGGTCAAAAAAGGACAAACTCGTTTTACAGGCTTCGATGACAAGATTCTCGCCCTGTATGCGAGAGGAATGACCACTCGTGATATCCAAGCCCAACTACAAGACCTTTATGGAGTAGAAGTATCGCCAGCCCTGGTATCTCAAGTAACCAATGCGGTTCATGAAGAGCGACTCCAGTGGCAAAATCGCAGCCTAGAGGCAGTGTATCCAATTATCTTTTTTGATGCTTTGGTCGTCAAAGTCAGACAGGAGGGAAGAGTCATCAACAAAGCCGTCCATCTAGCTCTGGGAATCAACATCGAAGGCGATAAGGAGTTATTGGGGCTGTGGATGACCCAGACAGAAACGGCAAAATTCTGGCTGTCGGTGTTAACTGAGTTAAAGAATCGTGGAGTCAAGGATATCTTTATTGCTTGTATCGATGGTCTGACGGGCTTCGCCGAAGCGATTGAAACGGTATTTACGCAAACCCGCGTACAGTTATGTATGGTACACATGGTCAGGAACTCCCTACGCTATGTCTCCTACAAACACCGTAAAGCTGTTGCCGCTGACCTCAAACGAGTGTACACTGCCGCTACTGAAGCTGAAGCCGAACAGGCACTAATAACTTTTGCTGACAAGTGGGACTCCACTTATGCCCCAATTAGTAGGTCTTGGCTGGCTCACTGGCAGCACGTGATTCCGTTTTTCCAGTTTCCTCCAGAAATCCGTCGCATTATTTACACCACTAATGCGATCGAGTCGATGAATATGACTCTTAGAAAAGTGTTGAAGAATCATCGGATTTTTCCAACAGATGAAGCTGCGCTCAAAGTTATTTATCTTGCGATTAATAACTTATCTCAGAGATGGACTAGACCTTTACGGGATTGGAAAGCTGCTTTAAATCGATTTGCCATCGAGTTTGAAGGACGGCTTCCACTTTAACTTTCTTTGACACAAACTTATTGACAGATCCTCTGAGGCTCGAATTGGCGATCGCGATCGCGAGGCACGGCAAGTTCCGCTTCGCCAAACTCCCCCTTAATGGTTTTACGGCTGTGTCCGTTGCGTCGATTTTGTCGCTCTTTTTTGCCCCGCTCTGCCTTCTGAGTCTCTAGATGTACGTCTATTTCAGCTTCTAAACAACGCTCTACGAGTTTTTTGGTCAGTTGTTTGAGGATTCCTCCTTCTCCAATAAGGTCTTCTGGTTTTTCATAGTCTTTGAGCAGTTCATCAATTAACTCTGGTCGAAAGGTCATAGTCTCATTCCTCACATTAATTCTATTTATTAGAGTGTGTTTTGACCTTTGACACAATTTATTTTACATACCCTGCTGAAACATTCTATTCGACTACTCATTCACTATCTTATTATTTTACATACCCTGCTGAAACATTCTATTCGACTACTCATTCACTATCTTATTATTTTACATACCCTGCTGAAACATTCTATTCGACTACTCATTCACTATCTTAAATTTGGAGATGTTCCTGTTCCTTGTATAGAAAATAATTTTCCTTAAATAGCGATCGCTTTGCGCTCTTTTTATAATTTATAATTTCATTGCTAACGCCAGAATATCTTATGTTGTTCATGATTATTGAGCGATTCCAAGACAATGATATGCTGCCAATTTATCAGCGTGTTCGCGACGAAGGAAGAATGTTTCCCGAAGGTCTTGAATACATTGATAGCTGGGTTGAACCAAACTTTAGTAGGTGTTTTCAGCTTATGAAATGTAATGACCTACGTTTGCTTCAGGAATGGATTTTAAGCTGGCGTGGTTCGGGAGCTACTTTTGAGATTGTCCCAGTAGTCAGCAGCAAAGAAACTAGAGAAGTTATCGAACCACTACTTGACCAATCGTAATTCACTTCCGATAGTCCAAGTAATAATGCGCTCGCTCTTTCCATAAATCATACCCTCATTTACCAACGCCGAGATATTTTCTGCTTCTGGTTTCTATTTCAGGTGCATAAATCATCACCCATTGATAAATCGTGGTGTGGTCTACAGATAGTCCTCTTTCGAGCATTATTTCTGCTAAATCACGATAACTCAAAGCATAGCGGAGATACCACCTCACACAAAGTAAAATAATTTCTCCTTGAAAATGTTTCCACTTAAACGGTTGCCTTAAGTTCATCTATATTAATAGCAATTTGCTTTGTCATATACTACAAGCTCTTCTCAAGTTTTTGCAACAGAATCCCTTTTTATCAATTTTTTCAAATAATTGAGATACTTCCATCACTCAAGTTGTTGCTCTTATATTTTGTTTGTGTGAATATGCGATATGCTGCAACTTTATTAACAAATCCACTGCTTATTCTGCAACGCCCGTTGGACGCTCACGTTAAATTATATAAATTTGGATTCAAAAAAAATATGTAAATCATAAAATTACTCTAAATTAGAGATAGCTGAAAAATATTTTTCAGCTATCTCTAATGATTGGGCAAAATGATTAATAAAGGAGAGAAAACATTATGAGTACGGAACAATTTCTTAATAATCTTTGGTCAGAGCTTAGCAATCAGCAAGCAGAGAGCTTGTCAGGAGGTGTTTTTTTTGACAGAAGATCTGAGTGTAAAATTGACCGTGCAAAAAGAATCAAACGGGTGCGCCCAAAAACAGTTGGTAATTGTCCAGGGCGCAGGGTAAACGCAAGAAAATTTAGGCGTTAGATGGGCTAGACTGTAAGGGTAATCGAAGCCTCTAAAACTTGAAGCAAATACCCCTCATCCATGCTGGCTCGCTTCGCCTTTTGACGGGTACTGCGTTTGTAGTTCGTTTCTTGATTCAGTAGATTAATGCTCCATCGCTTCAGTAGAGCCATATTTTCTGGTGCATGTCCGGTACGAATACGGCAAGCATCTTCACCAAAAGTCACATCTAATACCCAGTGAAGTTGATTCTCAATGGACCAATGCTGTCGGATCGCTTTGCCTAATTGTTGAGCATAAGGTGGCAGTGAACTGAGATAAAACATCACCTCCTGAGTGGTCTTGTTCCACAGATGACGGGTACGAACAACCTTGACAATGGTTTGTAATCCAGACCACTGAGCCTGTTTGTACAAATCGCCCATCTGGTCGATAGAAACTGCCCAGACCTGTCGTTTTTCTCGACGGTGGTGCCCTGCTTCTAGGCGTAGATCATAGCTGTACTCAATGCCTTCAAAATTATTAGTCTGGGCAGTTTCAAACCATTGCCTAACCTGGGTAAATAAGGTGGGATGGTTGGCTTTTAGAGCCAGCACGTAGTCTGCACCAAGAGTGCGAATCCGATGAGCAATCTCATGCTGAGTTCCCATCGCATCAATTGTAATGATGGATCCAGAAATATCTAACAATTCTAATAAGGCTGGAATAGCGGTAATCTCATTACTTTTGTCATCAACTTTGACTTAACCGAGAAATAGTCGGTGCTCGCTCGCCCAAGCACTAACGACATGTAAGGAGGATTGTTCTCGGTTGCGATCATAGGAACCATTGACTGCTTTGCCATCAATCGGAATGACCTGTGCACCTAAATCCGCTACCAAGCTGCTCAACCAACTGTTGAAGCTGCGCTCTAAGGAAGTGGACGATATTCGCTCAAACAACCGTCGATAGGTATCAGCACTGGGAATCCCAAAAGGCAAATCTAAGAAACTGGACAACCAATACTGATGACTCACACCATAAGTTTCTATATCTTCCCATCCTTGAGCTCCGTCAATTGTTGCTAATAAGGCAATCATTACAATACTTATAAACGGATGAAGAATACCTTGCTTCCCTCGGGGGTCGGTTGGGTCCTCAAAATGATGGACCAATTGTTTCTGGACTTGCTCGCAATCGTTAGCTGGCAGGAGTGACGAGGATTTTCTACTGTTCTTTGTTGAGATAGACGATGCACCAAAACCTTTTAGTATTGGGGAGCCTGATGATGAAATAGATTCCTCTAGCATATTACGGCTTTATTTTTCTTCACGACTTGGCAATTTTACGAAGAAAAGAGAGCAAAAAGAGAGTAAGGTAAAAAATGAAATTCAAAAAATCAACTTGAGCGATGATTTCCCTGGTAGGAGTGCCGAAATCAATAGCTGAGTATTTAGAGAAATATAGAGAGCTATTTAAACGAAAAAAAGGATTTGAAACAGTCAGTCGCTTCATTACAGGGTTAATACTAAGTCCAAATAAAACATTAGAAGGCATCCATCGAGAGCAGTTTTGGGAAAAAGGAACAGGATTAAAAAGACGAACGATGCACCATGCAGTATATGAAGCAGGGTGGGATAGCGAACAAATAATGCCCAAACACCGAGAAATAATAGCATCAGAACACAAAGAGAAGTTATCAGCTTGGATTGGACACTGAGCCATCATGAAAAAGGAGAAAAAATCTATGGAGTAAAAAAGCTATACGATTATGTAGAAGGGAAAATGAGTCGCTACCAAACAGTAGTCACAGCAACCATAGCGAATCGAGAAATCATCGATGGAATAGAGGTAGTAGTACAAGAACCCAACTATGAGCGGGAAGAATTAAACTACTTAAAGATGACTCGTCAAGAAAGTTACAACCAGATGGAGCAAGTTAGAGAAAGGCTGATAGAACTACTCCATTATCAGAAAAATCGTTTGGCTTATCGCAAGAGAACCGAGATTGCTGTCGATATAGTTAAACCAATCGAGGTAGAGAATAACTTTCCAGAAGCTAATTATGACGATTAGTTATTGCCTATGAAACTGAAGACTTGAGTGAGACCCCTCGCTTGTTACTCACAGATGCCCTTCACTGGGAAATAACACGAATCATTCAAACTTGGAATTATCACAAGTCAAGGAAATCAGAAAAAAGTCAAGAGAAAAACCCAATCGTGTCAAACTTATAGAGAATAAACAATTGAGCGATTTTATTTCTCTATGGGTAAGAGTAAAAGACTGAATCGAGACCACGCCAAAAGAACTCAACGAACAATGGTGGAAGATCGAGTCATTGCCTAACATTTAACCGCTTTATTAACTCCAACAATTACCTCTCAGTCGGGTTTTTTCGAGAATTAGGACTTAGGGATAGGATTCTGACACTTCCTTTAATGGTGGTTGCGGTCTTAACTTTGTTGTGGCGGGATGTACCAGGAGTTACCGAATTAAGTCGATTATTGGAAACAGAAGGGTGAACAAAAACTGGAACTGGTCGGAAAGAAGTACAATTAAGAGGAAGTTAGCGTAGTAACTAACATAACCTTGGTGGTTTTTTAATTTCGAGCGTGGTCAAAACCAAACAGCAACAGCAATTAGATTTAGCCGACCGAATTGAAAAGGTACAAGCTTTAATTGATGAAATTTCACAAGAGATTGAGACAATTAAAGCGAACGCTGCGGTTGCCGCCGAAGCTTGTGGGATTGTTCGTTTTCGGGCTAAAGGCAAAGGTGGAGCTTATTGGTATTACAAGGGCGATCTTTGTGACCAAAAAGGGCAATTCTTCTCGTTACAAATATATTGGGAAAGCAGGTAGCCCAGCTTTTTTAGAAGCTGTCGAAATGTATCGTAATCGGAGCTCTATTTCGGCTTTAGAACAAGTGCGACATACATTGGAATTGGGTCGAGAAGATTTATTGGAGGAAGCTAGTAGAATTAGTGAGCGCTCTTAAAGTTAGGTTAGGGGTTTAGTTATCGTATTAATTACGCTAACTAATTTCTCTCTTTTCCCACACCTTTTTTCGTTCACCCTGGGACCAAGAACCTTTAGTTAGTGTGTCTATATCAAATGGTGCTTATTTGGAACGTGTAAGTTTATGCGATGCTTACCTAAAGAACGCAAACCTCCAAAATGCTCAGCTATCTCGCGCCAAAAACTTAAGTCCCGAACAAATCAAATCAGCCTGTTTCTGGGATGAAGCTATCTACGAGGGTAAATGGAACTGGGATGAAGAGAAATGGACTTGGGTTCCTGAAAATGAACAAGCTAAACAAGATAACAAAAACTATATTGAAGAATTAAAGGAAGACAAATCATCAGACCCCAAACAATCTCCCGATTATAGTCGCTGGCAAAAATAATCGTTACACCAAATCTAGGTATTGAGGTTCAAACCTAGATGCAGTAGAATTTTTGGCTTTACCGATCGCCTTTTGGGTGAGAAAAGGGGGTATAAACAAATCTAAAAAAGCACAAAAAAAAATCAACAATGTTGATTTTTTCAACAGACAAATGTAGATTTTTGATTTTTAATAAACACATTGTTGATTTTTTCCACAGACAAATGTAGATTTTTGATTTTTAACAAACTAAGTCAAATTCTAGTATGCATTGAGTAGACCTCTTGCACGAATAGTAAGAAAATGAGTATGGCTTCTAATTATCAATCATCAAGACCATCTGAAATTAATTTGTCGCAACGACAACGATTCGATTATGGAAATTTAGATAGTGAAACCAAAATTAGTGTCGAACAGCATGCTGTAGAAATTAAGAGTTTAATCCGTCAAACAGCTCAAGATCTAGTATCGATAGGACAGAAACTTAGTGAAGTCAAAAAGAAACTCCAACATGGAAACTTCAGAAACTGGCTGAGGACAGAATTTGACTGGAGTATGTCTTCAGCAACCAAACTCATGCAAGTCAGCGAACAATTTAAAGATGTAAACTTTGCGAATTTAAACTTTTCAACTTCTGCTCTTTATATTTTGGCGGCTCCTTCAACTCCAAAAGAAGCAAGACAGCAAGCCCTAAAGCTTGCCAGTCATGGAGAACAAATTACTTATTCTCTTGCCAAAGTAATTGTTAATCGTTACAAAGATATTTACAGCGTTCGAGAGCCAGAACTAGATCGACAAAGCCAGACAAAAATGGACTCGAAGCATCAAAGTTCGATTCAAACAATTAATGTTGCAGCTCAAGCGATCGCTGATGAGACAGTTGAAGAGCGTGACCCATTCCAAGAAAATCAAAACAACTCTCTTATAGAAGACGTAGGCACTCTGGCAGAAGAAGGTAACGATGAACTCCAAAGTTTTAGAATTACCTATGCAGGTATTAGCTTTATAATTCAAGGAAAACTCAAAGAAATTACTGCCCTGTTCGAACAAATGCAAAGTAACCCCAACTTGGCTCGAGAAATTTTTGCTAAAGCAAAATTACCGTTAAACTCTGATATCAAATCCGTATAATTTTCTGATTATAAGCTTTAAGTAAACTTGAAAGCTATTAAATAAATAATTTACTTTTTACAAAATTTTATTGCCTTGCTAGTTTTTACCGTTTATGAACAAAAATTAGTTCGATAAAATGGGATTAACTTTCAAAACATATTAAGTATAAATCAAATTAAATGTTAATTTAAGGCTATTTATTCGTTGGCTGTAGTTAGACTTTGCCCAAAAAGTTTCAAATGTTGAGCTAAAGAAGGTTACAGACATTCTTTGGCGACGAAAAAGTTAGGTTCAGGGGACGGAAAAGCCCTAAAATTGGTGAAACCCCCTGGCACTCACTGGGCAAGAACAAATGTACCGTAAATCTAACCAGCCTGAGCTGATTCCAGAAAACTTTGAATTGCCTGTTGCTGTCCAATTGTCACCAGATAATCGGTGGGTAAGAGTCCAAATCAGAAAAAAAAACGAAGAATCAGAAGTTGAAGAAACCCAAAATAAAGGGAAGCTAATATTAGATGCTACCGCTGCGCCTGCTGAGATAACTTACCCTTCAGACCTAGGAATATTAAATCAATCCAGAATTCAGACTGAAAAAATCATAGATTCTCTTTATAAAGATTGTGAGTATAACTCAACCTCATTTCTCGCTCAATCTAAATTAGGCTTTTTTCTGGAGCTTTTTATTATTAAAGCTAATGACAAAAGATATTTACTAACAGAAAAAATTATCTTTCAAATAAATTAATTATTGTCAATTTTTTCGATTACTTTTTCAGCAAACCCTAAAGAAGTAACGGCAGCACTAGCTAACTAGAGCGGTAAGAGCCAAGAAATTAAGAGTAGAATTCGTGCTATGACTCGATAACCCGTTGTGGGCTCATGGGGACTATCTTCTCCTCCTGCTCGAAGCGTCGAAAATCTTTCCCGTTAAAAGTAAGAATATGACTCAACCGATACACCAGCATAAAAGCCACCAAGCGCGTATCGTGAACTTTGGTTCCTTTCACCTCATAGGTCGCTCCCATTCGGGATAGATGCTTGCGGTATCGGGAAGCAAGATAAAGAGCCGCTTTATGGAAAGAAAGACCCAGAGTTCAAGAAAAAGCCTGCCATAGCCTTAGGTTCTGTTGACACAATTAACGCAACCAAATTAAAGCCGAAGCAAATTCGGCAAATCCCAAATAACATTCGTCAGTTTTGTCAAAACGGCTGAAAACGCGACGATAGTATTTAAGTTTGTTAAAAAAGCACTCAACTAGATGTCGCTCCTTGTACAGATGTGAATCGTAATCTCTAGGGTTGAGGCGACCAGAACGAGGCGGAATCACGCCTTGAGCACCAGTTTCCTCAATCAAGACCACAAAAGCATCACAATCATAGCCTTTATCGGCAATTACCTGTTGAGCTCGATAACCAGCCACCAATGCCTCTCCTTGACTGATATCGGCGGTTTGCCCTGGAGTCAGAAGCAACCGCAGCGGATTGCCCAACGCATCTACCACAGCATGTAACTTGGTACTAAATCCGCCACAAGAACCTCCTAAAGAGTGTTTTTCTGACCCCCTTTTGCTCCTGCTGCACAGGGATGAGCACGAATCATGGTGCTATCGGGAATTAAACTTTCTAAGTCAGCAGAGTGGGACATTTCTTGCAAGAGACGATGCCAAACTCCCTTCTGACACCAACGCCGATATCGTTTGTAGAGGCTGTTCCAGTTGCCAAAACGTTTGGGTAATTCACGCCATTGAGCACCTGTGCGAGTAATCCAGAGAACCGCATTCAGAAAACGACGACAAGCTTTGGGGTCTTTGATACGGATGTCTTGTTGGTGGCTCAGAACAACGAAAATTTGCTGCCAAGCAGAATCGTCCAACTTAACACGAGATTTCATGAAGAATTTTTTGACTAAAATCAGCAACTTCAGGTACTTTCTCATCTTTGCCTCTTTACGTCAACAGAACCTAGAGTTAATAGATAAAAGTTTGAAACGAGGATATAGACCAGGAATAGTTTTAATAGATTCATCCTATGGCAACAATACATCTTTTCTGAAGCAATTAGAAATAAACAAGCTAAAGTGCTTATACTTTTATTCTTTGGCATAAGCTAACTGGAGGATTAAGAAGAAGCTGGGCAAACAATCTGCCGACCCACCTCGAATTGAATTCGAGGTGGAAAGCGGCAGTGCATTCCGCACCTTTGAACACTTTTTCTGAAGCTTTGGAAGCTTTTCGTACAGCTATATCTTGAGGACACGGATTCTGAGCTTGGCTCAGAATCGTGAGCTGTCCGTATCGTTTTGTTGAATGGCTCAACCATAATCGTGACGTATTCATAGCTTATAAAGATAGTTTGGGCTATATTTGGGCTTAATTTTTGTTTGAGTACCGTTAGCAACGCTTTCGACAATTGTGTCGATCGCAGCTCGATCTGCTGTTTTGACGCTAAAAGAATTAGAGGGATTGACTGCAAGTGTCATAGCCAATGCACCTATAATAGCTCCTGTAATAAATTTCATCGGTCTTGCTGTTTATTTAAATAAAATTCCAATCTTTTGTTTAGATGCGGTAGGCATTAAATTAATTAAGGGAAATGAATCGATTCGCCAACCCCCTACTGCTAACTGATAGAAGGGTTTAAAACCACTTAATCTGTTAGTTGTGAGTAACGATGATTGTAAATCTTGTCAAATGTACCGTTATAAACAAAGTTTTTGACCATATCTGCTTTAAAGAAATCGTGGGGAAAACCTAGTTCGATTTGACTTACTGTATCGAGTTGTTTAATTTGTGCTGCTGATAAGTTTACATCTACACATTGGAGATTGTCTTGAAGATGAGAAAGTTTTCTGGCTCCGATGATGGGAATTACGCCTTTACTCAATAACCAACCTAAAGCAACTTGCGAAGAACTATTTTCTATTTGTTCTGCAACTTTATCCACTTCTTTAGCAATGCTTAGGTTGCGCTCGCTCTTATCTACAAACCCTTTCATCATTTCATTATCCAATCTGCGTTCTTCTTGAGTTGCGTTACCCCTTGTATATTTACCAGTCAACCAACCGCTGGCTAGAGGCGACCAGGCCGTAACGCCGATGTCGAGGGTACGAGCCATTGGTAAAAGTTCTCTTTCTGGAGTACGCTGAATCAGACTATACTCAATTTGTAAACCGATAAATTGGGTCCAACCTCTTAATTCAGCTAAGGTATTACATTGAGCTACGACCCAAGCAGGAGCATCTGAAATACCAATATATAATACTTTTCCTGCCCGCACTAGATCGTCAAAAGCTCGCATTACTTCTTCTACTGGAGTCATAAAGTCCCAAGTGTGTAGCCATAAAACATCTATATAATCAGTATTCAGGCGTTTAAGACTACCTTCTACCGACTGCACCATACTTTTGCGTTGGTTGCCGCTACCGTTAGGATTGCTATTTCCCAATCCATTAGTGTATTTAGTTGCTAAAACTACAGCTTCTCTTTCGGAGGAGATAAACTCACCGAGAAACTGTTCACTCGTCCCATTAGTGTAAACATTGGCGGTATCGATAAAATTACCGCCAGCTTCGCGAAATGTATCATAAATTCTTTGACTTTCTTTTTTCGATGAACCCCAACCCCAGTCTTCACCAAAAGTCATTGTTCCCAAACAGAGTTCGGATACTCTAAGTCCGCTTTTTCCCAGTAATTTGTATTGCATTTTGTAATGTACTCCTGAATAATTAAGTTATTGAAATTAGTGAATGAAATTGATTTTGTGGAGCGAAATAAATAATCTATTTAAATTAAAGAATTTGCTCGAAGTATACAGCAACCGCATCGCTAGTATTTGAAACAACTTCGGGAGAATTATAAAAGTCAAACTGAGTAGTATTTTCCAACCACAGTTCTTGTTTTTCTACTGTGAGACGGTTATAAAATTCTTTTGCCCCTTGAGGAATTGCCGCATCTTCTGAATAAATTATCTTTACTGGTTTATCCAACTCATCGGCAGTAGCAATAGCATTGTAAGTTAACCAGCCTTCCCAAGAGGCAAGTTTAAATTGATTGACGTATTCGGGAATTGCTCCTCGCTCTGGGTCGGTATAGTATGGTGCTTGCTGCATCACGGCATTGGGATCGGTATCACTCGCAGCAGGTACTAAAGACAGTTCTCCAGTTGCTTCGTAGCTAGCTTTCGCTTCACGACTAGTTGCAATTAAGCTTTGTACCGACTCTTCGCCACCATACACCTCGTTGACAATTTAGCGGTCGTGTAGCCAAGGAGCAACTAGAGAGATCGCTTTAATATCGTCACTTTGTACTACCGCATCTGCTATGTATCCAGCACTGGCACAGATTCCCAAGCCAGCAATCCGATTAGCATTACTTCAGGGCGCGTAGTCAAATAATTAGCAGCAGCGACAATATCTTGAGTTTTGTTGGCAGGATTTTCTAATTGACGCTCGTTTCCTTCTGATTCTCCCCAATTACGGAATTCAAAAGCCAAAACTGCATAACCGCGATTTGCCATTGCTTCAGCATAAGTTGCTGGCATTTGTTCTTTTACCGTCGTCCAAGCACCAGTTACTACTACTCCTGGTAATTTGTCTCCTGCTTGGTAATCGTCGGGAAGATAGAGATCGCCGACCAAGTTTTGATTATTGCTCTCAAAAGTAACTTCTTTGACCTCTGCTGCTTCGGCATTGTTGACAAGTGCTAACTGTAGTGTGGCAGCAGTGGCAGTGACTAAAAGTAGATTTTTCATAATTCTTGCTTCTTTGTGTTTGAACCTTCTGACGGGGTGACAACCCTGTGAGAAGTCAGACAGTGTAGGGAACAGAGACAACCTATGGTAAAAAAGATTCGGTCAGTTATTGAGAATCCGACCGAACCCTAAAAAATGTTAAACCAATTGTACCGCAATCATCTTTCACGTTATCTGAGTGATGACCAACTAATTACTTTGGAAGTGCTGGTATACCTTATCCAGACCTACAAACAAGTAAAGATAGAAAGACTAGCTGCATACTTCCCTTTACCAATTAAATATGAGAGCCGTCGTCGCCGAATCCAAAGGTTTTTGAAGTCCTCAGCTTTATCAGTTTCGTTAGTCTGGTTTCCCATAGTCAAAGAAGTAGTTCAAAAGAAATTCTTGCCAGACCAGACAATTTATCTAGTCTTAGATAGAACTCAATGGCAAGATAAAAATCTGTTCATGGTTGGAGTAGTGATGGCGAAAAGAGCTTTGCCTATATACTGGCAGTTTCTAGAGAAGAAAGGAGCCAGTAACTTCGCTCAACAAAAAGCCATATTACGTCCAGTATTGAAGCTGTTTAAACAACACCAAATCGTTATTTTAGGAGACAGAGAATTCCAGAGTGTTGAACTAGCTAAGTGGCTGACCCAGCAGCAGGTCTACTTTGTGCTTCGACAGAGAAAGAGTACGAAGATAATGGTAACTCAATTAGGTTTTACTCCCTTAAAAGACCTAGACGTTAATCCAGGAGACCAACGGTTTTATCAAGAAACTAAAGTCACTCAACTGCATCAAGTTTCGGGGATTTATTTAGGGGTCTATTGGCGACGTATTTACCGAGGCATGGGGGCAAAGGAACCCTGGTATCTGCTGACAAATTTACCCAATTTACCTGAAGCTGTCAAAGCCTATAAAAAGCGCGTAGGGATTGAGGCGATGTTTAAAGATTGCAAGTCAGGTGGCTACAATCTCGAGGGGTCGCAAGCTCAGATTGAACGCCTTACTCGTCTAGTTTTGCTCATCGCCATTGCTTACACTCACTCGGTGTTCAAAGGACATACTCTTAGCCTTCGAGGTCAGTCTAAATACATCGGTCGCCATCGAAAAATTAAACAATCTTTGACTCGCAACAGCTACTTTTGGCTTGGTTTATATGGTAGTAGCTGGCTGGTTTCATTTACCTTGATGAAGGAATGGATAAACAAATTGATGTGGCTCAATCTCAATAAGCTGCCTTTTTACCAGAGGGGTCTACGAGCTATGTTTATTATCCAGCAATCTTTCTAGCTCCCTTGTCACCCCTTCAGTTGAACCTTATATGTTCAATTTACAGAAGCCGAAAACATATCTCTTGAAGGCTTTTATCTAATTTTTTGAAGATTCTTACTTTTACTAACCGAACAAAATCTCGGTCGTTATTTGCGTCGATACTGCTTGGGAGTCAAACCTTCGATCTTTTTGAACGTACGAGAGAAATGCGCCTGGTCGGAAAATCCACAGTTCAAGGCAATATCAATCATCAATACGTTAGGTTTGTCGAGCATTTTTTTAGCTTGCTCCACTCGATAAGCCATCAAGTACTGATAGGGACTCTGACCGATAGTTTGTTTGAATAATCGAGAAAAATGGGAAGTACTAAGATCGGCTTGTGCCGCTAAATCCTCTAGTAAAATATTTTTGCCATAATTAGCTGCTATGTAATCCAATACCTGCTTGTAGTGTTGGGCGGTAAAGCTCTTAGAAAAATCATATTCTTCCTCCTGTAAGCCGTATTTGAGAATTAGTTTAGTAAGAAAAACACGGGCAAAGGATTCAAACATTACTTGCGAACCCATCTCACTTTGTAGAGCTTCTAAAAGCTGAATTCCAGACTGGGTAATATCTTCATCGAGAAACTGAGGTAAATCTTTTAAGGCGCGATCGCTTAACAGAATTCCCAGTTCAGTTTGAGCGAACCTCTCAAATTTAGTAGGATCGAGAGTGATAATAATACATTTGGTTTTAACGTGCCATCTCCAACCGCTTTCCACGCCAGCAGGAGTGACGATAATTTCATTTTTGTGATAGATAAAATCTCGATGTTTGCCATCGCGCCAGTTCTCCAAACGATGAGGCCCATCTCTTAAATTGAGGATAATATGATGCTGTTCGTACCTATCTGTAGGCATTGAGGCTGGTTCGGCTTCAAAATACTCTAAAGTAAGTAAATCTGCTGCTAGAGGACGCACTAAATTAACGCTTTGTATTAGTGGCTCAGATGGATATATATCTTGATATTTAGGCATTTTAAGACTTTTTCAACTAAATTTAGGCTCTTATCCTCTGGGCTTTTGAAAAAACTTCCGAACAATTTTAGTATTTGAACTCGGAAATTTTATAGTAAATTATTCCATACATAAATACGATTCTGTTCTAGATACTTACTTCTAGAAACTAACCAATCGAAGTGATAGTTTTTATGAGGTTTATTCATAATTTCTCTGTCGCCATGAATATCTTCGTTACCGATAAACACATAAAATACGCCTCTATCTAAAATCTCCTCCTCATCTGGGGCGTATTTATGACCCGCATCGATATCTTCTGGATCTTCAGTCTTTAAAGTCATCCAAGAGGTAATTACCTCTCGGGTTGGTATTTCTCGATGGCAGCGTAGCGAAGCTATGCCGAAGGCTTATCGCCTCAATCTTTTCTACTGCTGGTGGTGGATTAGTGGAAGGTGACATGAGAAGCTGATGGACTTTCTTTACTGCTGGTATTTGCTCTGAATAGTTGTCAATGCCCTTGATGCCGAGGTGATGGTAGAGATAGTTATTACCCGCACTGATTTCTATGGCTTTGTCGAGATTAAAATTAGCTTTTAGCCAGTCGATTAGTTCGATAGTTGGGATTTGATATATAGCCCCACAGATACACCAAACTCTAAATTCGTCGTAATCTAGAGTCTGATAGAAATCCGCAGGTTTGAGTTTAATGATTCCCCGTTCGTCTAGGAGCAGGCGATCCGTAGGCTACGCGGAGCGTAATCGTATTTTTGAAGGAACTCTTGGATTTCGGGATTGGTGTCGATGTTCATTAATTATTTGAGCGGTGAGAGCGATCGCACCTCTTCAAGATTTTCAAGCCGATAATTAATCTGGATAAACAACAAACCTATATTAATCTCTATATTAAAAACAAGTCCTGGCACAAACGTCAGGACTTACTTATTTTAATTAGGGTCGTACACCTGAGCGAGATTGAGGTTTACCTTTAACTCATAAACACCTCGGAGCATAATCAGTTTCTCATAACAATTGTGTTGAAATACAAACAACCTAGATCGCGAAACTATCAAAGTTTGGCGATCCCACATCACAACTGCCAACTTTCGAGTTCTTTACCAGTCTGAGAATTCTATTGCTCTATGTGACAATTTCCCTGGTTTATTAAAAAACACTAAAATCGCTAGACAAAATTGTTACCTTGTGTTTATAGCTCAAATTCAGTGTTTGACTGAGGAGAAACATCATGACAATCGCATTAGTTAGCGTTTTACTTTTAGGCTGGCTTTTAGCTGTTACTATCGGCACTTATGCTTACTTTGCCAACGAGCCAAACTCCAAATAAATTCAAGACTCGTTCAAAATATTTTTTGTTTAATCCTCTAGCTAATCTTTCTGGACTAATTTACTAGCTTTGTATTTTATTCTCAAGCAATGCAACCATAATCGATCAAAGGTTTGTGCTATGAAATTTTCCCAGAAAACTGCTCTAATCACAGGAGCTTCTCGCGGTATTGGGCGAGCGATCACCCTAGCCTTAGCTCAACAAGACTTTAAAAAACTCTTATTAGTCGCCCGTGATGCAACTAAATTAAAGGAATTAGCCACAGAAATTCACGGGAGCAATTCCAGGATCGAAGTTGTTGTCCTTCCCTTGGATTTAACTCAAATCAAAGAAGTTAGCATCACTCTAATCAAAGCTTGGCGTGAAGAGGGTCCGATTCAGTTACTAATCAACTGTGCGGGAGTAGCACACCAAAGTACATTTTTACAAACCAACCCGTCACAGATAGAAGCCGAAGTTTCCCTCAACTTGATGGGAACTTATACCATCACTCGTTTAATCGCCAAACGGATGGTTCATCAGCAAGAAGGAACTATAGTCAACGTTTCTAGCCTAATGGGAAAAATTGCCGCTCCTACTATGGCTACTTATTCGGCCACCAAATAATTTGCTTTATTAGGTTTTACCCAAGCTTTGAGAGTCGAACTAGCTCCCGACAATGTGCGTGTGGTTGCTTTGCTACCTTCTTTAACTGACACCGATATGGTACGGGGACTCAAGCGATTTCGTTTGGTTAAACCGATGACTGCTCGACAAGTTGCTCTGGCTCTGATCTCAGGATTAAAGCGAGACCAGGAAGAAATCTGTCTCGGGTGGCAGAGTCATTTAGCGTTATGGTGTCAGCGTTTTGCACCCTGGCTGCTAGAAATAATTTTATCTATAACTGCTCCCATTGCCAGAAAGCGCTCCTTGCGGTTGTTTTTTCATAGACGTTTACTACTGTTTTTGGATAAGTATGAACTAATTATGCTTCTACAGCGATGACAGCATTGTTAAGCTTCAAGCCGAATTAATTCGGTTGCGATTGAGTAATCCTAAGAAGCTAGGAGCAGCGATCGCGATAATGCCAACTACAATGACGGTAACGAGCATCTCTATGAGAGTGAAACCAGTATTTTGTTTGGAGACGGGACAGAACGACATTGAGAGGAATAAATAGTTAATTTGTTAGCGATTGTGAGCTTCCTATCACGGCCATCGACCTTCAATTAGGCGTATATTAGAATGCATCTTGAGTTCTAAATCGTCGAGTAACCCTTTACTTTTAAACCAGCTTTTACTTGCCAGTGATAAACGCGATAACGTCTTTATATAGCAACCGAGAATTTTGGTCGATAAGGAAAACTCAAGTGCTGAAACCTTTATAAATAAATTCTTATGTAACTTTAGGGTGATGCAAAGCGAATACAAATTAATTAGTATGAAATTATCAAAGACAAACAGATCGATTTACTTTTACTGAAAGCATGGCTGAACTGGTAATGTTATGTTTTTTCAGAACTCTTTTAATACTTAAAAACTCTTAACAGCTTATAAATTACAATTATGTTGCAAAGAAAAGATTTAAATCTAGCAAAAATTCTACCTTTATCGCTAATTCTGCTCCTTTTTCCTCTAACATCGTGTCGAGTAGAGCAAGAACAAGCAGGTCGCTTACCTGATGTAGAGGTAGAACCCGGAAGGTTACCAGAATTCGATATTGAGGGACCTGATGTAAATGTTGGAGTAACCGAGCGCAGGGTTACAGTGCCTAAAGTCGTTGTCGTACAGGAAGAAGAAACCGTTGAAGTTCCTTACATTGATGTCGATGTACCCGGTGCAGAGCGCACTGAGCGTACTCTCACTGTCGAAGCTGAGGTTCCCTCTGGTGGTTATGATTTGGAGATTCAAGATGTATATGTGGTAAACAATGAGCTTTGGGTAGTTTCTCAACTTGAAGAAGAAAATCCCAATGCAGCCCAGGCAACAGTACGCGTGTCCGATCGCATTGTTATCAATGCTCCAGATATGCCAGTGCGCCACTACATTATCGGAGAGCGTCCCATCGGTAACTTCAACGAACAGCACACATTTATTGATAACCGTGAGCAGATTAACTCTCAACTAGAATCAGGACGGCAGCTTTATGGACAACAGCAACAGGCTGGTAGCTAAGGCAAATTATACCGTTTATCAAAAGGAGCTAAATAGAGCGAAACGCTGAAACGATCGTAGCTCGACAATTCATTTCGACTAAATCATATTCAGTGATGGTTTGGCATTAAATATTGAATATCGAACAGCTTCGTAAGAAATATCTAAAGTTGGTTAATGAAGAATTACCAGCACAAGCCAAGCAGCGTGATTTTCCCGTAAGTCTAAATCATTGTTTTGCTAGAATCATTCTCGATAATTTATTCAATTGCTGTTGGTATGAAGTCATCGATCGCGCTTCAGGTGCGGCATACAAACAGCTATCGGCAGAACAATTACTACAAGCGATCGCCATTGCTGAAGATATCATCGATAAACCCGATAGTTATATTCGGGAGCTAAATAGAAATAGTTTAAGGTGGCGAAATAAGATTTGAAGAGTAGAGTGCGAGCGGCTTTGCCGCTGCGGCTTCGGGATCTGTCAATAAGTTTGTGTCAAAGAAAGTTAAAGTGGAAGCCGTCCTTCAAACTCGATGGCAAATCGATTTAAAGCAGCTTTCCAATCCCGTAAAGGTCTAGTCCATCTCTGAGATAAGTTATTAATCGCAAGATAAATAACTTTGAGCGCAGCTTCATCTGTTGGAAAAATCCGATGATTCTTCAACACTTTTCTAAGAGTCATATTCATCGACTCGATCGCATTAGTGGTGTAAATAATGCGACGGATTTCTGGAGGAAACTGGAAAAACGGAATCACGTGCTGCCAGTGAGCCAGCCAAGACCTACTAATTGGGGCATAAGTGGAGTCCCACTTGTCAGCAAAAGTTATTAGTGCCTGTTCGGCTTCAGCTTCAGTAGCGGCAGTGTACACTCGTTTGAGGTCAGCGGCAACAGCTTTACGGTGTTTGTAGGAGACATAGCGTAGGGAGTTCCTGACCATGTGTACCATACATAACTGTACGCGGGTTTGCGTAAATACCGTTTCAATCGCTTCGGCGAAGCCCGTCAGACCATCGATACAAGCAATAAAGATATCCTTGACTCCACGATTCTTTAACTCAGTTAACACCGACAGCCAGAATTTTGCCGTTTCTGTCTGGGTCATCCACAGCCCCAATAACTCCTTATCGCCTTCGATGTTGATTCCCAGAGCTAGATGGACGGCTTTGTTGATGACTCTTCCCTCCTGTCTGACTTTGACGACCAAAGCATCAAAAAAGATAATTGGATACACTGCCTCTAGGCTGCGATTTTGCCACTGGAGTCGCTCTTCATGAACCGCATTGGTTACTTGAGATACCAGGGCTGGCGATACTTCTACTCCATAAAGGTCTTGTAGTTGGGCTTGGATATCACGAGTGGTCATTCCTCTCGCATACAGGGCGAGAATCTTGTCATCGAAGCCTGTAAAACGAGTTTGTCCTTTTTTGACCATCTGAGGCTCGAATTGGCGATCGCGATCGCGAGGCACGGCAAGTTCCGCTTCGCCAAACTCCCCCTTAATGGTTTTACGGCTGTGTCCGTTGCGTCGATTTTGTCGCTCTTTTTTGCCCCGCTCTGCCTTCTGAGTCTCTAGATGTACGTCTATTTCAGCTTCTAAACAACGCTCTACGAGTTTTTTGGTCAGTTGTTTGAGGATTCCTCCTTCTCCAATAAGGTCTTCTGGTTTTTCATAGTCTTTGAGCAGTTCATCAATTAACTCTGGTCGAAAGGTCATAGTCTCATTCCTCACATTAATTCTATTTATTAGAGTGTGTTTTGACCTTTGACACAATTTATTTTACATACCCGCCTCAGATGGTCAAAAAAGGACAAACTCGTTTTACAGGGTCATGTAAGTTTTGGAGATGAGATGCTCTTCTGGTTCTATGTACATTGGATAAACTTTCCATCCATCCGTTAGGTACCAAAAGCTATGCCAACACTTGATAATTGACCAAAGAACCGCAAATGTCTGATGAGAGCGATCGCCTATAGTCCAAATAATAATACCTTTTTTCTGGTGATTGACCACTGTCCAAATCGAGTATTGGTTTCTTTTGTTGCCCACAAAAGCTCGCCCGTTCACCTGAATTTGATTCAGGTGCTTGCGGGCGAGTGCATTCGGCATTTGAAGTTCATCAATTTCAGTAATTTCGGGCAGTTGTTCATCTTGAGGTTCATCCAATAAAGATTCTCCTGCTTCTTTAATCCAGTTCAAGATAGTAGGATGACTAATTTTGGTTACTCTTGAAATTCCTCTGATACCGATGCCATTGAGCTACATTTCAATACAAGTTTGTTTGGTTTGTGGAGAGTATGCTCTTGAACAGGAATGAGCTATATATTGAGTCCCACAATTTTTACACCTATATGACTGTTTTCCTCGGCGAAAACCATTTTTCTTACTTTGAAACGATATTCCATGAGCCACAAACTACCAATCCCAACTACTCGATTTTAGACCCAATAGCATTACGCTATTTACCAACGCCGCTTTGAGAATATAAGATGGCGAATACTACGTCGAAGATAATTGGAATGCTGGCGAAATGCACGGTATTCGGACTCTTTCTGGAGGAGAAACTTTTGCTGCTTTTCTGTCAATGGCTCTTTCCCTATCGGAAAAGTTATCAATGGGTGCTGAAATTGGTTGTCTTTTCTTGAACAAAGGTTTTAGAACGCTCGATCGCGAGACATTAAATATCGTTACGCGCACGCTAGAATCTTTGCGACAGCAAGACCGCTTAATTGGTGTAATTACTCATATTCCCGCTTTAGCAGAACAGTTTACACAGATTAAAGTTCAAAAGTCACAATTGGGATCGAATTTGCAGGTAGAATTTTGCTAGAATTATTATTTTCTTTTCCCTGTTCCCTATTCCCTTCAGAAACCATATCTTTTTGCCAAAGCTAAAGCTTTATTGCGATGTTCTTCAACTAGTTCGGGAGGAGATAAGACCATAGCGCAATCGAGGTATTTATTGACCCAAATGCCAAACTCTTTTAGAGATCGCAGCGGTAATTTCACCGAATAATCTAAATATTCTTCCTTATGTTTTTTGATGCTCTGTCGTGGATGTCGTAATTCACCCTCTGCAATAAACTTATTTACAGGAGGAAAAAAGCGCACTTTGAAATTGAGTAATTCTAGTTTCCCCTGTAACTCTTGTTGTTGCTCCTCGGCATTACCTAAATACAAACCCCAACCATTTTTTAAAAGCTGGTGAGAATTGTCGAGACTGTTTTTTTGTTCGCTAACGCTTCTACCTTCAGGGATAATAATCTTTAGATGGTCTTTAAAGCGATCGATTCTTACTACTGATAAAGTGCGATAAGCTCGAAGAGCTTGCGCTTCGGGGTCGCGATAGTTTTCATAGATTAAATACCAGGCAATATCGTAATAAATTAGTTGCAAAGGATAGACATAAACAAATCCAAGCTGCTCCTGTTGATAGGGATCGCGCTCTCGAAAAAGCTCGATCGCTTGACCTTTAATAATGGCATTTTCTAGCGTTTCTATTTGATGAAACAAGGTGTGTTGGTATTTTCCTTTTTTCATCATTTCTTGAGGATCGGTATAGTTGATAGCGCGGTTGAGATGTTGTCTGACAGGATAAAAGAAATCTTGGCGAGCGCCAAATTCGAATCCTCTCATTCTGCGTTTTTTTTAATGTATGATAAATTTTTCTTAGTTCGGGATCTCCTTGATAAACTGCCTGAGATTCTAAAGCGTTAAAAGCCGCTTTTAGTTCTCGTTTATTCATTACTCCCGTACCCAAGTAATAACCCCAACGATACATTCTACGGTCTAAGATTTGATAGTCTCTAAGCAATTCCAAATCTTTCCGAATAGTCGGTATTGCAGGATAACTATCTGGTAGCTCGATTTGCAGCGATGCGGCTATTTGCCTCAGTTTGTCTCGAACCAACTCTAAAGCATTGTGATGTTTGCCGTCGGGTTGGCGGTCTGGGTCGGCACAGCCAATACCAGAATTTTTAATTAATGTAGCGATAAGTAATAGTAGTCTTTCTAAAGACTGTGGACTATCATAGCGGTTTATTTTTGGAGAGAGGTTCATTTATTTATGGAATAGGAAATGGGAAAATGAGGAATAGAGAATAGAAAATTTTTGATTTTCGCTCTTAAGTAGAAATTTTTTTGTGTCAATTAAAAGAAAATATTTGTTAAGTTTATATTTTTAGTGACAATAACTAAGTCTCATTATAAATTTGAGTTTAAAAATGTTGCCTGGGTAAATATCGGGATTTACGAGAACAGCTTTTTAAAACTGGCTAAATTAGAGTCGTATTTAATTATGCATATAAATGTTAAGTAGCTATAGGTGAAGACGAAATAGAGTTTGGTTTAAAACCTCATTCACATGAGAAAACTGTAGTTTGGCATTGGCAATTTAGTTTTTTCTTTTTTCTGTTACCTATCGTCTGTTACCCGTTCCCCGTTCTCTTATAAAGACTTTAATTTTATTGTATGTATATATCAACTCGTGCTGCCGTAGTAAGAAACTTAGCAACTGCCATTACCAACGGAGCGATTACTCTAACTTTATTATTAATTGCACCTTTGGGTTTAGCTGCCGTAATCGGCAACACTTTTTTAGTAACTGTAGCTAGTTTTTTTGTTGGTGTTTTTGCCGATATGGTGGTTTCTTGGCTATCGATATCTCCATCACGACAAAATAGGTTTTCTGTACCTGATTTCGATCGCGATTTAACTCATGCAGGACGTTCTTCAGAAATACAAAGAAGAAATAGAAATTATTAATGAAAAGTTTGTATATTTCCCAACAAGGTTGTTACGTCTGTGCGAACAAAGAGAATTTGATAGTTAAGCGCAAGCAGCAGATTTTGCAGGAGATACAGATACCTTTAATCGAACAAATCTTAGTCTTTGGTAACTCGCAAGTAACTACACAAGCGATTAAAGCCTGTATTCGGCAAGACATTCCAATTGTTTATCTATCTCGTATGGGTTATTGTTATGGGCGAGTTTTACCTTTAGCCAGAGGATACCGTCAGTTAACTCGCTACCAACACCAGCTATCATTTGCTGAAAGATTATCAGTCGCCAGAGAAATTGTCATTGGCAAACTCAAAAATAGTCGCGTCTGGTTACAGAGACAGCAGGGAAAACGAGAATCGGCAACTATAGCCCAAACCATACTGAATTTAGAATACCTTATTTCTAAAGCTGGTCGTGTAGAAAATCTCCAACAGCTTATTGGTTGTGAGGGTGCAGCGGCAGCTAATTATTTTTCGGCTTATGGCGAAACCATTACTAATTCTGATTTTGTATTTGTTGCCCGTCGCCGTCGCCCCCCTGGAAACCCAGTTAATGCGATGTTGAGTTTTGGCTATCAGGTGTTGTGGAATCATCTTCTTGCCATCATCGAACTGCAACAACTCGATCCCTATCAAGCTTGTTTGCATCAGGGTAGCGACCGCCATGCTGCTTTAGCATCAGACCTAATTGAGGAGTTTCGCGTTCCTATTGTCGATTCTTTGGTTCTATATTTAATCAATCGTCGGATAATGAACGTTGAAGAAGATTTTACCTATCATCATGGTGGTTGCTATTTAAATAATTCTGGACGCAAGAAATCATTAACAGCTTTTGTACGGCGTATGGAAGAAGAGGTTCAAACTAATTCAGATGAAAATCAGCCTCGATGGCATATTTTGATGCAGCAGGTCAAGTTATACAAACAGTTTGTCTATCAACCGACACAGCTTTATCGTCCTTATCTGATTCGGTAGAGGTTTGGGGCAGCAATTCTCATTTTAAGATTTCATGACATTGAAACCCAGTCCAGAATCGTTACAAGCAGAAGAATTGGGAATTAGTTCTCTATTCAACATAGAGAACTAAAACAAGAAGGGGCAATTAGCTTAAAGTAAAAGGCATTAACCTTCGCTGGAGTGGCAACATGGGTTTAGCAATAGGGATGCCTGAATTATTATCGATGCTAACCGACGAGTTAGATGAGCTGCCCGATGAAAGAAAACAGGGCAATAACACCAAATATAGGGTTGAAGAAGCGATAAAAAGTGCTTTTTCGGTCTTTTTCATGCAATCGAGGTCATTTTTAGACCATCAACGCTTGATGAAAACCCAGAAAGGGAGAGATAATGCGGCTAGTCTGTTTGGGATCGAGCGCATCCCCTGTGATAATCAGATTCGTACCCTGCTCGACCCGGTGCCAGCTTCAACGGTGTTTGGGGTCTTTCGCTCCGTCTATGACGGTTTGTCAAAAACGGGAAATCTCAAGCCCTATCAGTGCTTTGGTGGAGAATTTTTACTGACTCTCGATGGCACTGAATATTTCTCGTCCAAGAAGATTCACTGCTGTCACTGTTGCCATCAGACACATAAAAACGGCAGCACCACCTATTTTCACGCTGCTGTAACACCAGTATTAGTGGCTCCAGGACGACCACAGGTCATCAGTTTAGAACCTGAATTCATCACTCCCCAAGATGGTCACGACAAACAAGATTGTGAAAACGCTGCTGCCAAGCGTTGGATTGCTGCCCATGCCTGTGAGCCACAAGACCCGCCTGTAACTTTACTTGGGGATGACCTCTACTGTAACCAACCCATCTGTGAAAAGGCTTTGAACCATGGCTATCATTTTATCTTCGTCTGTAAGCGAAGCTCCCATCCAGAAGTTTATGACTGGGTGGATTACCTCGAACGAGTCGGTGAAGTGCAAACTCTGACCGAGATTGAGTTCCATGGACGAAAGCGTTTGTCTGATCACTATCGTTTTGTGAATAAAATTCCCCTCAGAGCCACCCAACCAGCCCTGGACGTAAACTGGTGTGAGGTGACGGTAACAGATACCAGCAACCAGAAAACTCTATACTACAATGCCTTTGCTACTTGCCATGAAATTCATGCCCAGAATGTGTCCGAGATTGTCACTGCTGCTCGTGCACGCTGGAAGGTAGAAAATGAAGGGAATAATATTCTCAAAACTAAGGTTTATCATCTCGAACATAATTTTGGTCACGGTCAAAACCACCAGGCAGAACTTCTATTTTGCCTTAATTTATTAGCCTATCTCTTCCACACCACTCTGGATTTAATCCACATCACTTATCGTGCCGTTCGCTCCATGTTGGTTACTCGCCAAACCTTCTTCAACGAGCTTCGGGCACTGACCAGATATTTATGGTTTGAGAGTTGGCAGACTTTGTTCGAGTTTATGCTGAGGGAGGGAAAAGCACCTGACGGGGTTAACTCTAGCTAAATTTCGCGACTGTTGAACCTGAACCAATTCGCGCCCCTTATAGCTCTACAAAGTAATAGCTGGTTGTTCCAAGTATTACTTGGCTTTTTCATGGCTCAAAACGAACTTGCTCAGGGATGATAGCTGCTCCGGAGCTTACTTTGACTCACAATCAATTAACTCTTCGACTTTGTTCGCGAAAAAGTTTCGCGAACAAGTTCCCAATTTTTATCTTTTACCCTCTATTTTCTTCCGTTCAGGTTTCAAAATGAGAATTGCTGCGCAAACCCCGACTCGACATCAGACCAAATCTGGGTTTCAATGGAGGGAGTTTCTCCTCTAAGGAGAACCTAATTGAATAGTTCATCGCTAATTAAATATTTATAACTCAAGGCGATCGCCACTCAAACAGCGATCGCTTTTTTTTATTCGAGCAAAAATACAAAAAGAAAATATTTTATGTAATGCCAGTCAGGCAGCCAAAGCCAATTCTGCTGCGAAATTTCTCCTATTTTTGATTTTAAAAGTGAATATTGTCATTTGATAGAATTTAAAAGATAAGTCGGCTACATTTGTATACATAAAGAGATAGAGAAAGCCCAGGCAAAATATTTCCAGCCTATCTATTCTCCATTCCCTATTCCCTAAACATTATGAAAACTACTAAACTTATTACTAATATTGTTTTTGCCGTAGCTGGAACATTCTTTGTTACAGGTGCAGTCACTCAAAATTCATCAATGAAAGATTTGAGTATTGGTACACTTCTTCTCACTAGCCTAGTCAAGCAAGAAGAAATCAATAAAAACCTCAATCGCTTTGCTACAAAACAAAAGTTAAGCGACTGGCAAAATGATGTATGTGAAAAAATTGAGAATACATGGCGATCGCTTGAAGATACCAAAAAGGAATTTAATAGCCAACACCAAGAACTAGAAAGTCGCGTTGGCACGTTAGATAACTATGCCGCAGCAATAGAGAATTTGTCTCAGCGATCGCAACAAATTGAAGCTAAACTAGAAAAACACTTCAAAGCGATCGACCAAAATAAGCACCAGCTTAAAGCGCAGGAAAAACAGCAAACTAATATGCGATCGCAGTTAGATAGACAAGAGCATCGTCTTAGGTTCTGTTGACACAATTAACGCAACCAAATTAAAGCCGAAGCAAATTCGGCAAATCCCAAATAACATTCGTCAGTTTTGTCAAAACGGCTGAAAACGCGACGATAGTATTTAAGTTTGTTAAAAAAGCACTCAACTAGATGTCGCTCCTTGTACAGATGTGAATCGTAATCTCTAGGGTTGAGGCGACCAGAACGAGGCGGAATCACGCCTTGAGCACCAGTTTCCTCAATCAAGACCACAAAAGCATCACAATCATAGCCTTTATCGGCAATTACCTGTTGAGCTCGATAACCAGCCACCAATGCCTCTCCTTGACTGATATCGGCGGTTTGCCCTGGAGTCAGAAGCAACCGCAGCGGATTGCCCAACGCATCTACCACAGCATGTAACTTGGTACTAAATCCGCCACAAGAACCTCCTAAAGAGTGTTTTTCTGACCCCCTTTTGCTCCTGCTGCACAGGGATGAGCACGAATCATGGTGCTATCGGGAATTAAACTTTCTAAGTCAGCAGAGTGGGACATTTCTTGCAAGAGACGATGCCAAACTCCCTTCTGACACCAACGCCGATATCGTTTGTAGAGGCTGTTCCAGTTGCCAAAACGTTTGGGTAATTCACGCCATTGAGCACCTGTGCGAGTAATCCAGAGAACCGCATTCAGAAAACGACGACAAGCTTTGGGGTCTTTGATACGGATGTCTTGTTGGTGGCTCAGAACAACGAAAATTTGCTGCCAAGCAGAATCGTCCAACTTAACACGAGATTTCATGAAGAATTTTTTGACTAAAATCAGCAACTTCAGGTACTTTCTCATCTTTGCCTCTTTACGTCAACAGAACCTAGTCAAAAATTATTTTCTTTCTAATCAATCAAATAAACCTTCAACTTCGTGTCTAAAAGCGATCGAAGCATGATTTTTCGAAAAGTTCTTTAGCTCTTCAAGCAACTTGTCGGATGTCTCTAGCGAAACGATAGTTTTAACTTCAATATTGGTGTTATAACCAGCCATATCTCCCATCCTTCTACCATGACTACCCATTCCTTGTGCTGGGATAATCGTATACCCAGAGACTCCTAATGTCTGTAACAACTTAATCAAGCGGTCTTGCAAAACTGCTTCACAAACAATAGTGACAATCCAACCTCGATTCAAAGAAGAAGACATAATGATTTTAAGAAGAATTGTATTGTTGTAGTTGATTAAAACCTCGTGGCGATCGCTAATTCTGATATACGACCGCCGCAAAGCAATTTCTGTAGTTTATCAAAGAGCAGCAATTAGGTTGCAGTAAGAAGTAACTCTGCTCATATTTTCTACTGACAAAAGAGCGAGCATAATCTCTAAAAGTTTATTTTCTCCGATTGATTGAAAAATTTTTCTAACTTAAAGATTTTGTAATAGTTTCTAATGGTTGAAGTTTTGTCTCATCTAGATAAGCTCCCCTTAAGTTGGCTCCCTCTAACCGAGTTTCTCTAAAGTAAACTCCCGTCAAGTCAGCTCCCCGTAAATCAGCTTCTTCTAAATTAGTCCCTCGTAAATTAGCTCCACGCAGATCGGCTCCTCCTAAATTAGCTCCTCGTAAGTCGGCTCCACTCAAGTTAGCATCCCTTAAGTCTGATCCACTCAAGTCAGAGTCAACCATTTCGGCATTAATTAGGCACGCTTGAATCATTTCGGCATCAGCTAAATTTGATTGATTCAACCTAGCTTGTTTCAGATGTGCTTTAGTTAGGTTGGTTCCACGTAGGTTGGCTTTAATTAAATGCGCTCCATTTAAATGCGCACCAATTAGATTGGCTTTGGTCAGACATACCCGAACTAAACTGACGTGACTAAAATCTCGCTGTCCTGTAGCGTATAGTCTTAAAATTTCTTGAGCATCCATATCTTCTGTCTCCTTTTAAGTGTTTTTATCTATGTTTGAAATGTAAGTAGAGCTGACTTAAAGTAGCCATCGAAGCACTTTTTTAGCGAAACCTTGAGTCATCCCAATCATAAAACTGGCATTGCTTGATAACAGTGGCTACAACGCCAGTAAAGACCTTTTAAACTCAGATGACGAAGTAAGGTAGATGAGCAGCAAGGACAAGTACGCTTACTAATTATCATTGAGAATCGATAACTGGCTGTGTGGCTATTGCTAGTTTTAGAGAAAGCCAGCCTTTGAGAAGATCTTTTTAATAAAGACTGCATTTTTTAATCTCATTTTTGTTAATATTGAGCTCGGATTTTGGCAGTGGTGGAAAATTGTAGCCGAATCCACAATTCTTGTTTCCATTTCAGGCTTAAAATCTCTGAATTTTTGACTCCCAAAGCTTTTAAGCATTTAACTATGTCTTTTCTAGTTAATGACTGTGGCGATAATTCTGAAGCCACAAAAAAAGCAAAGCTAGGTGAGACAGTGGATAGATCCCTTAGATAAGTCGACATAAAACATCTCCTCCATAAAAGAGTGTAGAGATTTAAGTTCGGAGAAAAGTCTATGTCTTTAGTCCAATACCCGAAAATATTTCTCGGTAATCTCATCCTAACGAGTAAACCTTCGCCAATACGGTAAAGACACAACTCTTATTAATAGACCAAACTTGATTTTCTCTCCATAATCTCTTGAATCTAGACTCGTTTCCATTTGGAGTTTCTAGGAATTTCTAACATCATTGAATCACAATTATTGTTAACTTATTTTTTACTGTATTTATTAGTAAATCTAGAAGCTAATCTATTCACAAGCAGTTAGATTGGATGTATTAATTAAAATTTCGTCTACTCTTTACTCTCAAACAAAATGCCTGCCAAATCTCAATCCAAATTACTCTATCTGGGACAATATATACTTACCCTATTTCGTCCTTGGCGACAAATTGATTGGCTGTTGCTGTTTTTAGTAATTGGAGTGACAATATTCGGCGGCTTAGCCATTCACAGTACAGAATTAGCAGAAGGACTCGATCGCGGTTATCAACATTGGGCAATTGGAGCGGTTGGCTTGGGAATTGCCCTGTTAATCTCGCGCTGGCGTTATGAATCTCTTTTGCAATGGCATTGGTTAATTTACCTCCTAACCAATATTTCGCTGATCGCCGTCATGACCACTGGAGTAACTGCCAAAGGTGCGCAACGCTGGATTACAGTTGCAGGATTTAACCTTCAGCCTTCGGAGTTTGCCAAAATTGCCGTAATTATTACTTTAGCCGCACTCCTACACCAAGAAAACACCTCCAAACTAGGTGCTGTATTGCGTACTCTAGCAATTACCACCATTCCTTGGGGTTTAGTTTTTTTACAGCCAGATTTGGGGACGTCTCTAGTGTTTGGAGTAATTGTAATTACCATGCTCTATTGGGCAAATACCAATCCAGGCTGGCTGATTTTAATCGTTTCACCATTAATTTCAGCAATTTTTTATCATCTGTACCTTCCTGGGTGGTTAATCTGGGTGTTAGTTATGGCGGGCATTGCCTGGCTGAGTTTGCCAGTAAAAATAGTATCGACCTTAGGGGCAATCGCCCTAAATTTAGGTGCGGTAGAATTGGGCAATGTGTTTTGGGGACTGCTCAAAGACTATCAAAAAGCCAGATTAATTCTATTTCTCGACCCCGAACGGGATCCTTTAGGAGGAGGCTATCACTTAATTCAATCGCGCATTGCTATCGGTGCGGGCCAGTTGAGTGGTAGAGGTTGGCATCAGGGAACCCAAACCCAACTTAATTTTATCCCCGAACAGCACACGGACTTTATTTTCTCAGCGGTAGGAGAAAATTTGGGCTTTATCGGCTGTATGATTTTGATACTAGTCTTTTGGGGTATCTGTTTCCGTCTAGTCTGGATCGCAGCTACGGCAAAAGATAACTTCGGTTCTTTACTGGCGATCGGTTTTTTGGCGGTTATAGCCTTTCAAGTAATCGTCAATATTGGTATGACTATTGGACTGGCGCCAATTACAGGCATACCTCTACCGTGGATGAGTTACGGGCGATCGGCTTTACTATCTAACTTTATCGCGCTCGGCTTAGTAGAATCAGTTGCCAATCATCGAGTTAGTAAGAAAAAACTATATAAACATTAACTAGGTGCTATAGCGGTCTGCAAATCCAATGAGTACAATCATTTGTAATAACTAGAGGTCGAGTATCAAGTTAGAGGTTGTCAAGCTAATCCGATTGAGCAGAGCTATCGAAGAGTGAAGTGACGCTACTATCCTGGGTTTCCGAGAGTTGGAGACTGCCCAGAGTTTTGTCGATTGCCACATTATTTGTCGTCTTGACTATTTATTTGTCAAGTCTCTACGATCGCTAGAAGCTTTTATTCTAAAGGAATACAAACCAATTTAAGATTATTTAGCTTCTATTAAGTATCATTGACAAATTGAGTGTCTTATTTTGAACATTTGTCAAATTACTTGTCCAAATTTTAAATTAGACCAAAAGCTTATCATTTCAATAATTTTATCGTATTGTTCGTAAAGCAGTTTGATGACTCGATATTCATAGTTGTTCTCTTCACGAAATTAAGCGATCGCCAGCAACATTCTAATTTAAGTTTTTTAAAGCTATGACACTAAATTATTTTTTGAGCGATCGCAGAAATTTCAATTCTTTGGGTTTATTGAACTTACGAATAAAAAGTTAACACCCAGACTGTTAATTAAATTTAGTCTGGGTGGCGTTACAATTAAAGATAATAGGCTACATAGCTATGAATAGCTCAAGCAGCATCTAAATCTGTCCTGCGAGCGATCGAGTCTCGAACGGTATTAATATTGACAAATCGATCTGCTAAAAGCTGTAATCTATGACTTATTGAATCTTGCGAAGCAATAACTATTACCTCTACATCCCGTTGCTTAATTTCCTCAATGAGAGGATAAAAGTCACCGTTGCCACTGATTAAAACTAGGCGATCGCCTGGTTTGACTTCTTTTAAAACATCGATACAAATTTTGAGGTCGTCACCAACGGTTTTAAAAGTACCATCCTGTTGAGGGATTTTTGGCAAACAGGTAACTCGATAATTTAGATCGCGCAAACACGAATGTAGTTTGATATTTTTACTTTTAGCGCAAACGCCATCATAAAAATTGATTTTGATTTTGCCGTTGGATGGCGTTAAATAAGCTTTCAAGGCTTGATAGTTTATTTTTACGCTTTTGTAGGTAGAAATTTAAAATTATTACCGTCAATATACACACGAGTTGTTGGCTGTTCGCTAATAAACTGTGCAGTCAGTTTTGGCGACTGAGACGAACGACTAGGTTTATTTTTGGGTTTTTCCTTTTTAGCATAGTTTTTTTCTAGTTTATTAGGTTCTGTTGACGTAAAGAGGCAAAGATGAGAAAGTACCTGAAGTTGCTGATTTTAGTCAAAAAATTCTTCATGAAATCTCGTGTTAAGTTGGACGATTCTGCTTGGCAGCAAATTTTCGTTGTTCTGAGCCACCAACAAGACATCCGTATCAAAGACCCCAAAGCTTGTCGTCGTTTTCTGAATGCGGTTCTCTGGATTACTCGCACAGGTGCTCAATGGCGTGAATTACCCAAACGTTTTGGCAACTGGAACAGCCTCTACAAACGATATCGGCGTTGGTGTCAGAAGGGAGTTTGGCATCGTCTCTTGCAAGAAATGTCCCACTCTGCTGACTTAGAAAGTTTAATTCCCGATAGCACCATGATTCGTGCTCATCCCTGTGCAGCAGGAGCAAAAGGGGGTCAGAAAAACACTCTTTAGGAGGTTCTTGTGGCGGATTTAGTACCAAGTTACATGCTGTGGTAGATGCGTTGGGCAATCCGCTGCGGTTGCTTCTGACTCCAGGGCAAACCGCCGATATCAGTCAAGGAGAGGCATTGGTGGCTGGTTATCGAGCTCAACAGGTAATTGCCGATAAAGGCTATGATTGTGATGCTTTTGTGGTCTTGATTGAGGAAACTGGTGCTCAAGGCGTGATTCCGCCTCGTTCTGGTCGCCTCAACCCTAGAGATTACGATTCACATCTGTACAAGGAGCGACATCTAGTTGAGTGCTTTTTTAACAAACTTAAATACTATCGTCGCGTTTTCAGCCGTTTTGACAAAACTGACGAATGTTATTTGGGATTTGCCGAATTTGCTTCGGCTTTAATTTGGTTGCGTTAATTGTGTCAACAGAACCTAATAAATATCTGTATAGATTATTTCATGAATAAATGTTATGTTAATAACTGAGAACAAAGATAAAAGATAGAATCTGTATTTACTATCTAAAGGTTTTTCCTATATTAAGTATTGAACTAGCTCTTTCCTATTAATCTTGTCTCTCTAAGCATAACACTATTTCAGGAGACAATCATGTCGATTTATGTAGGTAATTTGTCCTACGAGATTAATCAAGAAGACTTGAATGAAGTCTTTGCCGAATATGGAACCGTTAAACGGGTTCATCTTCCTACTGACCGCGCAACAGGTCGTCTGCGTGGATTCGCTTTTGTAGAGATGGAATCTGAAGGAGACGAAGATAAAGCTATTCAAGCTTTAGATGGAGCCGAATGGATGGATCGCAATCTCAAGGTTAATAAAGCCAGACCTCGCGAAAACAATAATTCATCTAGTGGTGGTCGTCGAAACAAGCGTTTCTAAGCTTCGAAGTTAAATTAAATAACGCTTCTGGAGATAAAACGGATTAATTCCACGACTATTTCTCTAGAAGCGTTTGGTTGTTTTAATGAGGTTTAATTCATAAATGGCTAAACGTCGCAATGCCAAAAAAGAGAAAGCAGCTCGAAACAAAATGAATGCTCGAAAGTTTCACAAACCATCTGCACGCTATTATGGCAAGAGTAAACGACGCTCTAACTATAATAACGATAGCAACGAGCAAAAATCTTCAGAAACCGAATCAAAAAAATCTTCGTCATCTGAACAAAATACTAAGTAAGTAGTAAAGGTAAGCATATTTATTTATAAAACAGCCAACAAATAAAGAGTAAATAAGTACAGGCTGAGACAATCAGATCGACCAATAGCTCTAATGAAGGCTTTATATAATTATGCCCACCTACTTACTCTTATCTCTAAACTTTGTAGTGGTGAGCAAACTAATTACTTGCAATTGCGTCTATCTACTTTTAGAGAGAACTTAGAATATATACTATATTTAATATCTCTGAATAGCGGTGTATTTTTATTTTTTAACGCTCGCTACGATCGCTTAACAGATACACTTCCTCTGACTGAGATGGAAACGATACCCACTAGGCAAAATGTGCAGTTTGGCATCACAAATTGCTAAGGCTTCATCATGCAAAGATTCGTCAACGTTAGTATGAGAGAGCTTAGCCAGATCGATAATTGTCACTCCACCTTCCCCAATAACTTCTATTTCATCGCCATTAACTATGATGGCGGTATTTTCATCAATACCGATTCCCAATCTAGAAGGTTCTTGGATCAAAGCCGATACTAACCTTCCCAATCTTCCTCGTTGAACGAAGTGTTGGTCGATCGCTACTCCCGATAGAAACCCCATACCCGGTTCTAAAGTCACAGTTTCCAGACGCGGATGAGTTTCGGCTTCTCCTTCGACGATCATAACGTCAGACATCATTGCTGCACCCGCACTAGTACCGCCAATGACCAAACCGTTTTGATATTTCTGATGTAACAACTTGTCAATTTCAGTATCTTTGAGCAAATCGGTAATGCGAGCCTGATCGCCGCCTGTAAAAAATACCCCAGTTGCTTGTTGGAGAAGCTCGAGATCTCTAGAGTCGCTAGCATCTTCTCGTATTCCGGTATCGACGATATCTACAGTTTCAGCGCCAAAGTTTTCAAAAATTCCTCTGTAAGTCGCTCCTACTTCTCCGGGCAAGCTAGTAGCTACAGTCATAATGACTAACCGAGCTTCTCTACCTCCAGCACGACGGATGAATTCACGTAAAACCGTGCATTCTCCCTCTTTGTCTTCCGAGCCACCGATAACGAGCAGTTGTCCTCGTTTCTGAGATTTTGAAGCTCGACGTTTTCCTTCTTCAGAATCTTGTTTATTCTTAGTAATTGCGACCATAGTCATCTACCAATTTGCTTTAATTATTAATAATTTAAGTAAAACATATTTACCATTTAAATGTGTGTTTCTTGAGATATATTTTTCATTTTGCTAAATTTCATAAGAGTTATTACTAAATTTATTGGTTTTTAAACTTAATAGCAAGTTGCTTCAAGCACGATCCCCTAATTTATAAAATATTTTTAAATTTAGTAGTATTTAGGTTATTATCTTCCAATAAAAAATGCCAAATGCCTGGCATTAAAAATTACTAACTTACGATAGAGTCATAAGTAATGCGTCGTTGGTAGTCTAGATCGGTATCGTACAAACGTTAACTCAAAATGCTCACAGAAAAAGCTACCGAAGTCATTCGCGTCAATGCCAGAAGTACAGATGTTTTCGATATTTTTAATGTCAGACAATATGTTGGAGCAAATCCCTATCTGGATGGAGCGGCGGTAGTATTTGACTTTGCCTTTACCGAATATAATCGCCCCTTACCAATTGAAGATTATTTAGCAAAGGTTAGCGAGCGTTACCCTCGACTGTTAGAAGCAGAATACCAATCTCATGGCGAGTTGTTTGCACGTACGGTAGCTGAAGTTAACAAACTGGATATGGAATTGCATCTTCAAGGTTTGAGTATTCGAGAAGAGCAAAATTATCTGAGAATTGCAATTGAGTCCTTACATCAACGAACTACTAGAGAAACGATTTATTGTGTTTGGGATTGGTTTGAAGCGATCGAGCGAGGAGACGAGTTCGATCTCAACGAACGAATTGCCGACTTGCAACAGGTGTTTCGTTCTTCGGTTTATGGTGGTCCTACCGTTTATGCTTTACTGAGATCTGCCAACGAAAAAAAAATTCCTACTTTCTACTTGTGGGATGAAGGATTGATGCAGTATGGCTACGGCAAACAGCAAATCAGAGGAGTTGCTACAACTTTCGATGTCGATAGTCATTTAGATTCTGATTTTACTACTCAAAAAGATGACTGTAAGAGATTTTTAGCTGAGTTAGGTTTTCCCGTACCCCAGGGTGATGTGGTAGTTACCTGGGAAGAAGCGCGAGAAGTAGCCGCAGAACTTGGCTATCCCCTAGCAGTTAAACCAGTATCGGGTCATAAAGGATTTGGCGTTACTGCCGAGGTACAGAAGGAAATCGAACTAGAAGCAGCTTACCAACGTGCGGTAGCTGCCGTATCCGAAGAAGAACGCTTTGGGATTATTGTCGAAAATAGTATTGCCGGTCACGATTTTCGTTTACTCTGCGTTAACGGTCGATTTGTCGCCGCGACTGAACGACAACCAGCTTTTGTGATTGGAGATGGTACCAGCACCATCAAAGAATTAATCGATCGCGAAAATCTTTCTCCCCAACGTATCGATACCCCTACATCTCCGATGGGGAAAATTCAAACCGATGACGCAATGCATCGTTATTTAGACGAACAGCAGTTGGATTTAGAAAGTGTTGTCGATCGCGATCGCATCGTGTACTTGCGTAAAGTCGCCAATCTCTCATCGGGAGGGTTTAGTATCGATGCTACTCAGCGCGTGCATCCTGACAATATTATTCTGGCTCAAGATATCGCTCAGTATTTTCACCTTACCTGTTTGGGAATCGACATAATTACCAAAGACATTTCAGTTTCTTGGAAAGAAGGCAATTTTGGCATTATCGAAATTAATGCCGCCCCTGGGGTTTATATGCACCTCAACCCAGCTATCGGCGAACCAGTGGACGTTACATCACGTATTTTAGAAACTTTTTTTAAGTCGGGTAATCAGGCTAGAATTCCCATCATTACCTTCAATCGCGTGACGCTGCGACAGTTACAAAAGTTAAGCGATCGCATTTTGACTTTTCATCCTGATTGGGTAATTGGTGCGGTCTGTCGAGAAGGAATTTTAATCAATCGTTCGGAAAAAGTACTCAATTCTTACTACAATTACAACATTCGCAATTTACTCCGTAACCCCAAACTAAATCTACTGATTGCAGAGTACGACGAAGATGCCCTAGAGGCAGAAGGAATGTTTTATTATGGCAGCGACTTAGTAGTACTAGACAATCCTACTGCCACAGAAATGATGTTGGTGCGAGATGTTTTTAACGACTCAACAGTTGTAATTAGGCAGGCTAACCAGATAACTATTAAACGCCAGGGTTTACTCGAACAATACGAATTAGAACCAGAAGAATTATTAGAAGGGGTCTATTTAAAAGAAGTTGCTAATGTGATCGAGTAAGATTGAAAACGATCGCCAGTAAAGCCTAAAGTATTCAGTGACAAAACACTACTTTACTTTCAAAGTAGCGATAAAATCTGAAATTGCTTCACTGACTTTGAGAGGATATTCGGCGATCGCTAGATGTCCCGCATCTGGCAAGTGTAGATGTTGGCTAAACCGAAAATTTCGCGCTAGTTCCTCTCCCATGGAAGAGGTAAACATCGGGTCTTGACCGCCACTAATTACTAAAATTGGTACAGTATTTTTAAAACTATCACGGCGATCGCGCCAAAAATTATAGCCCCAAAAAATCTCTAACGCTTTGTAGGGATGGGCTGCTAAAGGTACGGGACTTTCGGCTAAAAATTGTTCTAGCTTTTCGCCTCGATGGCTACTGGATAGACGATTGGTTAATGTCTGCACTCCTGGAAGCTGATAGAGGTGCCTACCACCCCAAGCCAGAAACTTCATCAGGGGAATTTCCCACCAAGGAGCGAGATCGTGAGTACCGCCAGCCACTAAAATTAGACCAGACACGAGATGTTTTCTGGCGTATTCTAAACCCAAAGGTACGCCATAGCTATGGCAGCAGAGTACGGGAGCTTTGATTTTATAAAATTTGAGCAATCGAGTTAAATCCCGTCGATGTCTTCCTAGAGAATAACGTCGATAGGGAGAAGATTGTCCGTGTCCTCCCAAGTCATAAGCCAATACTTCTCTACCGCGAGTGAGAAAATATTCATACTGCGATCGCCAGTTAAACCGATTTCCCAAACCACCGTGAATAAATACTAGGGCGGGACTCGCTCCTGAATGATAGCTAACCTGTAGCTTGACCTGTCGGCGTAAACCAATTAACTTGCCTTGTAGATAGTCGTGTCGCTCGCTCATTATCTCATTATCAATGAAATTAAAAACTAGAATCGGTTTGTGGTCTGTTGCTTTATTGACGGGATTTGTCGGGATTATTAACCTGTTGTCTGCCGTTACTCCGGGTATACCAGAAAGAATCGATATTATCAGACAAATATATCCTTTTGAAGTGCAAGCAGGAAGTCATATTTTTGCTGCGGTGAGCGGATTCATTTTACTAACTCTGGCTACTCGCTTACTACGCCGCAAACGAGTCGCTTGGTTATTGGCAGTCATACTACTGGTTATTTCAATCGTTTCTAATTTACTCAAAGGTTTGGATGTCGAGGAAACGATTCCCGCCATAATCTTATTAGTTTTATTATTACTGTTACGCCAGAACTTTACGGCGCGGTCGGATCGTCCTTCAATTGCTCAGGGAGTCAGAGTTTTAATCGGCGCATTATTATTTACTCTGGCATACGGTACGGCTGGTTTTTTCTTGATGCAAAGACAGTACACTACTCAATTCGATTTGCCTGCTGCGGTAGTACAAACACTGGCAATTTTCTTTACGGTAGATAATGCTGGTCTAGAACCTACCACTCGTTTTGGTCGCTTCTTTATCAGTTCGATTTATGTAGTTGCTGCAACTACCACTAGCTATGCTGTCTGGATGCTGCTGCGTCCCGTTTTGCTGCAGACTACTGCCACCGAAGCAGAACGACAACAGGCGCAAAAGCTCGTCGAACAGTATGGAGGTTCTTCTCTAGCTCGTTTCTGCCTCCTACCAGATAAAAGCTACTATTTTAGTCCTACAGAACAAACCGTCATTGCATACGTAGCCAAGGGCAAAGGCGCGATCGCTCTTGGAGATCCTATTGGTGCTACTGAAGATATCAAAGATGCCATTATTGGTTTCAAAGAGTTCTGTGCCACCAACGATTGGTATCCTGCTTTCTATCAAACTCTTCCCGATTATTTAGATCTCTATAAAGCTTTAGGGTTTAAAGTGCTAAAAATTGGCGAAGAAGCGATCGTCAATTTAAACACGTTTTCTACCCAAGGTAAAGCAGGCAAAAATCTCCGCACTGCTCTCAATAAATTTAATAAGTTAGGCTATCGAGTTAAATTTCATCAGCCACCAATTAGCGACGAACTGTTAGCAGAATTAAAAATTATTAGCGATGAATGGCTAGATATGATGGAAGGTTCGGAAAAACGGTTTTCTCTAGGCTGGTTTGACTATGACTATCTGCGAGAGTCGGAAATTGCCACAGTGGAAACCGATACGGGAACGATTAATGCGTTTGCCAATGTCGTCCCCGAATACCAAAAAAACGAAATTACCATCGATCTGATGCGTCGCCGCGCGGAGATTGAAAGAGCGACGATGGACTTTTTATTTATTTCGATGTTTCTGCACTTCAAAGAACGAGGATACGAATCATTTAATTTGGGTCTATCGGCTTTAGCTGGCGTAGGAGAAACTAAAAATTCTCCTCGTTTGGAGAAAGCTTTAAAATATCTCTACGAGCATTTAAATCGATTTTACAAATTTAAAGGACTGCATGAATTTAAAGAAAAGTTCAATCCTCGTTGGGAGTCTCGTTATTTAATTTATCCCAGTCTAGTAGCCTTACCCGATGTAGTAGTAGCTTTAGTAAGAGCCGATTCTGGCGATCGCCTATGGGATTACATTAAACCTGGTGCTTAATTATTTGGCGCTCGTTTTTGGTAATTCTGTAGCCAAGTTTAAAATTTATGCTGTTTAGACAAAAAACCCAGTTATCTTAATAGCAACTGGGCTGTAATTTTCAATTAGACAAGATTGAGTTTAAACTGAAGATTCTTGTTGCTGATAGAGGAAATGATAGCGTCCTTTAAGAGCCATTAATTCTTCGTGAGTTCCTTGCTCGACAATCGAACCAGAATCCATCATCACAATCGTATCGGCATTTTTAATCGTGCCCAAACGGTGAGTGATAAAGAACACGGTACGATCTTTTAAGGCTTGTTTGAGATTGCGACAGACTTCTTGTTCGGTAGTAAAGTCTAAAGCACTAGTTGCTTCATCCAAAATCATCATTTGGGGTTGTTGTAAAATCGTACGAGCGATCGCAATTCTCTGTCTTTGACCTCCAGAAAGAGAAGAACCCCGCTCTCCCACTTTGGTATTGTAACCATTAGACAGAGTCATGATAAACTCGTGAGCGGCAGCAATTTGAGCGGCAGCAATAATTTCTTCTGTAGTAGCATCGGGGTTGGTTAGAGCGATGTTATCGAGAACCGAACCTTCAAATAGCAGCGTTTCTTGAGGTACGACCCCAATCTGACGACGCAAAGAATAGAGTTCGACGCGGTTAATGTCGTAACCATCAACTAAAATTCGACCACCTTGGGGTTCGTAAAGACGGGATAAGAGCTTAGTCATGGTACTTTTACCCGCTCCACTTTCGCCGACGATTGCCACAAAAGTACCGGGAGCGAATTCGACACTGACGTTGTTCAACTGCAGCGGTCCGGAATTTTTAAAGCGAAAGGAGACATTGTCGTATTTGACTCTACCTTTAATCATCGGCATGGGAATATTGTTGCGGTCTTCTTCTCCCTCTTCTGGATGGTCGACAATATCTGCTAACCGTTCGAGAGATAAGGCAGTTTCTTGAAAGTTTTGCCAGAGCTGTGCCAAGCGCATGATTGGTTGAGTAACGTAACTGGCGATAATTCTAAAGGCAATTAGCTGTCCTAAAGTCAGTCTGCCGTCGATGACTAAAAATGCACCCAAACCAATAATCAGAACGCTGGAAAGTTTGTTGAGAAATTGACCACTAGAGTTGGCTATTGTGGAAGTAATTACGGTTTTAAAACCCGTCGAGATATAGCGAGCGTAGCGTTCTTGCCACTGCCAGCGCGATCGCAGCTCGATGTTTTGAGCTTTGACCGTTTGAATTCCTCCTAGTACCTCTACTAAATAAGACTGAGTTTCGGCGTTGCGTTCGGCTTTAACTCTTAACTGGCGGCGAATTGTCGGGGTGAAAATTAGAGTCAGAGCCACGAACACGGGTACGATTGCCAGAGATACTGCTGTCAATAAAGGACTATATAGCAGCATGACAATGATATAGACCACAGAAAATACTGCATCCAAAACTACTGTGATTGCAACTGAAGTCAAAAACTGGCGAATTTTTTCTAGCTCGTTTACCCGAGTGGAAATTTCTCCTACAGGTCGCCGTTCGAAGTATCTTAGTGGCAAGCGTAACAAGTGATCGATAATTTCTGAACCTAGAGTTAAATCGACCCGATTAGTCGTATCGACCAGCAAGTAAGTACGCAGAGTAGTAAGTAAAGCCTCAAAAATGTTAATAACAATCAGGAAAAAGACCAAATAACTTAGGGTATCAACGCTATTTTGGTTAATTACCTTATCGATAATTACCTGAATCATCAAGGGATTAGCCAATGCGAAGAGCTGAACGAAAAAAGAAGCAATAAAAACTTCAATTAAAATTCGTTTGTATTTAGATATGGCAGGAAGAAACCAACTCAAACCAAAACGTTCTTGGGGAGTTTCTTTGGTTTTTTTCAACAACAGGATTTCGCCACCCTCCCCCCAAGTTTCAGTAAACTCTTGGGGTTTTAAGCGACGAATTCCTAATTCTGGTACGGCAATAACTAATTCATTCTCGTTAAGCTCGTAAATTAATGCCAGGCTGTCCTGCCAGCGAACCAAACAAGGTCCCTCGATACGAGTAATTGCTTTAGCGGGAATACTGACTAATTGGGGATTGAGTCCCATCAACTCTGAAACGGCACCGCACAAAGGAAGAGAAAGAGTTCCCGTTCTTTCTATTTGTTCGGCAAGCACGCGGCGAATTACCTCTTGGCGAAAAGGCATTTTAAAATACTTGCTCAACATTTGAAAGCAAGCAACCCCAACATCTAAAGTAGTTTTACCCGCAAAAAAAGGATATTTCTTCGGCTCAGAAGTAGTTTGGTCTGAGTATACAGTTAGTGATGTCGTATCTTCTGGTAAAGGACCACTTGCCTCAGGAACATCGCCAAAATCTGGCGGTAGCAATTGATAACTATCGGTTTCTTCAGCTCCTCCCTCGACTGTTGAAGTAACCTCTTCTACTTCAAACCATTTACTACGAGGTATAGAAATCAAACGAGCGGGTTTGTTCCCTGTAACCTTGATGGTATTACGTTCTGGGGTTAATTTTAGGCGGCTACCAACGGGAAAATCAGCGATCTCACCTCCACCACTGACCAACCAGATGCGCTCGGAGTCTTTTAAAGGTCTAATTATTTCGGCATTTACCTCATGTTCTCCTGGAGGTAGATAGTAAACTTCGGCTTCTGGAGTTATTTTAGTTGCCAAGCTAGATAGTTCTACATCTCCCTGCGCCCGATGTTCTAGCTGAATAGCTAAAAGGTCGAATACTTCAACTTTGGCAGCTTTGGCTCTAAATTCATTTTGTAGCTGAGGATATTGCGCCATCAGCTTGAGAAATTCTTGATTGTCTAGAGCGAGGCAAATTACTTCAGTACTTGCCATCGCAGTTTCACAGGGTACTCCTCTGGCCAAATTTACCCAACCAATAATTTCTCCTGGTTTGAGTTTGTCAAGAGTAATGGGCATTTTAGTATTGGGATCGTAACCTAATACTCTGACTTCCCCCTCAGAAACGATCGCAATTTGCCCCTGCATCTTTTCGCGCACGATCATTACTTTCCCCATGCCAAATCGCAATGGCTTGAGTTTCCTTGCCAACTCAGCGAGCGCCTCTTGAGGCAGCTGATTGAATTGAGGAACTAGGGACAGAAATTGTTCGATAACCTTAGTATTAATAGTATTGGTAGCGTTGGGATTAGTCATGTTAAAATACGCCTTACGAGAGGACTGGACTGGGTACGAAAGACACTTTATGCTTCACTTCTTCTTTGAGCCATTGTTGAAATAATTCGTCTAGCATCCTTTGCCGAGTGGATGGATCGAGTTGAGCAGAAATGTAGTTTTCCAGTCGAATAATTACAATCCATTCTCCAACCCGAGTCGGAGGAACTAAATGACCTGGTTTGGAAGTAGCTAGAATTTGAGCTATTTTAGGATGTGGTGCATTAATTTCTACGGGTCCGATCAGTCCTCCCGTTTGCGCCTCAGTGCCCAAAGAATACTCCATAGCTAGTTCTTGAAAGGTACGATCGTCTTCTTGAATGCGAAAATAAAGCTCCTGAGCGATTTCTGCCTTGTTAACCCGAATTAAAGAATAAACTACCCGGTCTAATTGTGGTTTCCGCTTGACAAAATAGGCTTCTACTTTATTACCCCAGTTAGTTTCTTTAAATTTTTCCAGTCTTATTTTTTTAGTAATTAGCTCCTCTAATTGTTCTGGCTGCATACCTTGTTTATCCATCCAGGCTGCTACTTGTTCTTCTGAAGCTAAATGATTTTGCTGGTAAAAGAGTTGGTATGCTTGCTTTTTTTCTTCTGCAGTACATTCAACCTTGGCAAGTACCTCATCGACTACGATTTCTTGAGCTAACATAGGCAACATTTGATACTTTTCCAACAAAGGCACCAGATCTTGAGCCGTGTAAACTTTATCGTCTATTTCTAAAACTACGCTCATATTCTTAATTTAGTTTGAGTGAAAATTATGTGATTGACAAAAATTAATCTATTAACTTGCTGTAGTAATTGAGTAAAACTTGCCCAAATTTTATTTACATAAACATAAATTGATAAATCTTGACATTGAGTCCTCATGATTGATTTAGTTATTCAAACCTAACCTACTTTAAAGAGAATGACACGAGCCTTACTACTACAGGTTTTTTAAGAAGAATTCAAGCTTAGGGATGATGGAGTAGCACTACAGCATACGCACAAATAGCTTCTTCTCTACCCATCGGTCCCACTTTTTCATTGGTAGTAGCCTTTACGCTTAGGCGATCGACACTAATGCCCAAAGTTGTCGAGAGGCGATCGCTCATGGCTTTGAGGTATGGGTTGAGTTTCGGACGTTCGGCAACCACGGTAGAATCAATATTACTAATTTGCCAGCCTTGAGAATAAATTAAATCCGCAACTTTTTTTAGTAAAAATATACTGTCTGCTCCCGCCCACTGAGGATCGCTGGGAGGAAAATAATGTCCGATATCTCCCATACTTAAAGCCCCCAACATCGCATCCATGATGGCATGAGTCAGCACGTCAGCATCGCTGTGACCCCACAATCCTAGCTCGTGGGGAATATCTACTCCACCCAAAATTAACGGTCTTCCCGCTACTAGCCGATGGAGATCGTAACCATTACCGATACGAATATTCATCTTTTTCCATTCTTTTTAACGGTATTAGTTGAATTATCCTAGATAAATTAGCAATTAAAGTTGAAAATTATGCTAAGTAAATCTACTTTTTCTAAATTGGCAATTTATCTCGGTGTTTTATCCACAGGTATCTTTACGGTAAATGTCGCTCCCGGCTCTTGCCAACTTTTGCCCCAGGCTTGGGTGACTTTAGGCGGTAATGAAGGGGATTTTACTTACGGTGCGGGAGCTAGATTGTTAAATTTTGGTCTAGAAATCGGTACGGGTAAGGAGGGTGCGACTGGAGGAGATATTTTAACTTTCCTACCCCTTCCCATAGTTTCTCCTTATGTAGGATTGGGAATTTATTCGGGTGACGATACGGTTGCCTATTCCGGAGGTGTGCATTTCGGTACGGGCAACTTAATCTTGGGTGGGGGTTATCACTCAATTCGTGGTTTTAACGGCAAAATCGGTTTTCGGTTTTAACCACAGCGAACTTAACAAGTAGGAATTGGGAAAACGATAGAATATATGAAAGCTATAAGCTATCAGCTCTAAGCCTGGCATTTGAATAGAGTTTTATACCCAATCTCAATGCTTGTCTTGCATGGTTTACGGGGTGGGGACTTTTACCCATTATTTTTAGCTGTAAGCCTCGTTCGAGAAAAGCGGTTGGCTGTTATGTGAGTCAGTGTATAGCTGTTAGGTAGTTTATAGTTAAAGACAAAACAAGTATTCAGTAAAGTCTTATTCGATTTTTTACCTTTAATTCTAGAGCATGACTCCCAATCCTCAAATTCTTCAGTCAGTAGAACAGCTAAATTATCGCGTTACCGTTGGCGACGTGGCAGCCCAGGCGGGAATAGAACTGAATTTAGCCCAGCAGGGACTATTGGCATTAGCTACCGATGCAGGAGGACACCTACAAGTTGCCGAGTCGGGAGATGTAGTATATTTATTTCCCAAAAACTTCCGTTCGATCCTGCGTAATAAATACTGGAAATTAAGATGGCAAAAGTGGTGGAGTCGCGTTTGGCGAATTTTATTCTACATTATTCGGATTTCCTTTGGAATCGTCTTAATTGCCTCCATTTTTCTCATGTTGGCGGCGATCGCCATTATCATCATCTCCGTCAGTTCTAGTCGCGACGATAATGACAGAGGCGGTAGCTTTGGTGGAGGTGGTGGCGGTTTCGTATTTCTACCTCGCTTTTGGTTTGGTCCCGATATTTTTTGGTTTTTCGACCCCAACTATGATAACTACCGTCGTCGGCAACGCCTCAGACAGACGAGTGGGCGGAGCGGACAAAACCAGATGAATTTTTTTGAGGCGATATTTTCTTTCTTGTTTGGCGACGGCAATCCCAACGCCGACTTAGAAGCCCGACGTTGGCAAAATATCGCTGGAGTAATTCGCGACAACAACGGAGCAGTAGTAGGGGAACAAATCGCTCCCTATGTCGATGAAACCGACGAATACGAAGACTATATGCTACCCGTCCTCAGTCGGTTTAATGGCTATCCCGAAGTTTCCCCCCAAGGAGAAATAATTTATTATTTCCCCGAACTTCAGGTAATGGCAAGTCAAAGAAAAGGGCGATCGCCTGCGACTTATCTGCAAGAACAGTTGTGGCGTTTTAGCCAAGCCAGCAGCAATCAAATTATGCTTTCAATCGGTTTGGGAGTGCTAAATTTAGTCTTGGCTTTAGTGCTGGGTTCCCTATTAAGAGGTGGAATCGCGACGCAATTGGGCAGTTTAGTTGCTTTTGTCGCTTCAATTTACGGCATTCTACTGGCTTATGGTGTCGCTTTTTTGACTATTCCTTTAATACGTTATTTTTGGATTCAGGGGCGCAACCAAAAAATTGCCACACGCAATCAACTGCGACAGCAAAGAGCGATCGCTTTGGAGAATGCCGATACTTCTTTGCGTCAAAAAATTAACTATGCCAGCCAGTTCGCTCGACAAAAAGTAATCGGCGATCGCGATATTACCTACACTACCGAAACCGATCTGCTCGATCAAAATATCGATAATGCCGATAAAATCGATCGCGAATGGCAACGAAGATTACAATCCGATTCTTAGGCAATTAAAACGATGAACAAAATTAAGCGTATTTCCGGACGAGGTGTAGCTGTAGTGGGGAATGATATCGATACCGATCGCATTATCCCCGCACGGTTTCTACGCTGCGTTACTTTTGATGGCTTGGGTAAAAATGCTTTTGAAGACGACCGCGCCTCGGCAGCAGGAAACCATCCCTTCGATTTACCTCAGTATCGAGATGCCAATATCTTAGTCGTCAACAATAATTTTGGCTGTGGTTCCTCTAGAGAACACGCTCCGCAAGCTTTAGCTAAATGGGGGATTCAGGCGATCGTCGGTGAAAGTTTTGCCGAAATTTTCTTGGGTAACTGCATAGCAATTGGGGTTCCCTGTGTAGTGGCTACGTCAGAGGCGATCGAACGGTTACAAGAGATATTGGCAGAAAACCCCCAGGCAGCGATGACAGTAGATTTAGAAACTATGCAGGTTACTTGTGACGCGCTCTCTGTTTCCGTAGAAATGAACCGAGGTTCGCGCCAGATGTTTTTAGAAGGCACTTGGGATAATTGTGGGCAGTTGACCGCTAACGCCAACGCGATTCGCACTGCTGCCTCTAAGTTGCCCTACCTCAACTGGCAAAGTGGATAAAGTTTGTTTGGTGGAATTTTAAGCTGTTACTTCTCTATTTAAATTGTTGTTTGTTGTTTTTGGCTCGGCGATCGGGAACTATAGATGCTGGACAAATATCGCTAAGTTGCGATCGCAATTAATTTACATAAATGAATACTGAAGAGTTACTGGAAAATTATCAAACAGGAGAAAGAGACTTCAGTCGCAGTGATTTAAGTCGAATACAAATTATTAAAGCAGAACTCAACCAGATCGATCTCAGTCGCACCGAACTCGATTGGGCTAACTTTAGCGGTACTAATTTATCCTTTGCCAATTTAAGTCGTGCCGATTTAATCAATGCCAAACTAATTAAAACGCAGTTAACCCAAGCAAACTTAAAAAGCGCAGATTTAACCAATGCCGATCTTAGCTGGGCGAATTTAGAAGGTGCTATTTTAGTGCGAGTAGATCTCAGCAATGCCAATCTCAATCAGTGTTCGCTTAAAAATACAGATCTGCGCGACGCTAACCTTAGTGGTGCCAATCTCGTTGGAGTCGATCTCGAGGGTGCCAATCTCACTCGTGCCGACCTCAGCAATACCAATCTCAGTGGAGTCGATCTCAGTCGCGCCGACCTCAGTCGTGCCGATCTCAGTCAGGCAGATTTGATTGGTGCCGATTTAACTAGAGCAAACTTCAATAAAGCAGACCTGAGTGAAAGCAACTTAAGACAAGCCAATTTGCCGCGAGCGATTTTGAAGGGAGCGAATTTACGCCGTGCCAACTTAAAGGGTGCTAGTCTTTCTGGTGCGGTTTTAAAAGAGCTAAATAGTAGTCTAGCAACTATGTCAGAGCTATATTTATCGGGATTAAACCAACCGTGTAGGTTAGATTTACGTTCTGCCAATCTCACTAATGCCAACCTAGCAGGAGTATCTCTTCAAGATGCCAATTTAAGATTTGCCTCACTACATAAAACCAATATGCGGCAAGCTAACCTACACCACGCTAGTTTAATTGATGTCTATCTTCGAGATTCCGATTTGAGGGGAGCTATTCTTCACCAATGTGTTCTCAGCAACATTAACTGGAGAGATGCAGTAATGCCAGATGGTAGTATTCATCCTTAAAATACGTGAATTTGACAGAGGCTTCAAGCCTGATTCTTTCGTATGCATGAAACCATTATAATTTCGTTAAGAGACTAATAATTTCTGTTTTTATCGAACTCACGTTTAAAATGGACATTTGGCAGAAACCAATGGTATTGAATAAATTGTTGATAGTTAATTTTCGCTCCTGATGAGACATCTATCATTAATAAGGGACTAATAACATAACTAACTTACAGAAATTTGTCTAAGAAGCGATCGCTCGTTCTTAAATTAACTCTAGTTGCGATCGCTAAAAAGATTAACTCATCATAATTTAGAGTTTAGAGTGTTTATGGCAGCCAATAATTAGGTAAAATTTTAGCCCAATCCCGTAAAGTTTTATTAATATTTCTGGCAACTTTAATATGGGGTTCGTCTGATTCTACGGGGATAATGTTGGCTCGAGTTCCCCGTCCAAATTTATCGATAACTAAGTTAGCTGCTTCTAAGCCAGTAACGTACGCTTTTTCTTGCGACCAAGAACCGTGTCTGGTTACGATCCAATCGCCACTCATAAAGAGATTGGGAATAGGAGTTCGAGCGGATAATAAATTTTGATAGCTGCCGGGAAAAAAGTGAGTGACTCCTTCTTTAACGCGAATTATGCTGCTGTCGATTACTTTTGCTTTAGCGAATTCGGGAATACAGGTAGCCAAGTCACGCTGCACTTTAGCAATAATCTGCTCGTCACTCATGGGTAACAGTCGAGCGGCATGATAGAAGTCAGCCTCGATTACCGTATAGGGTTCTGCGCGATATTCATCTTGTAAGGCATTGAGATCGAAGAAAGTCCAGCCCACATTAACATCAAATCCGAAACAGGCATTAGAAGGTAGGGGAACGTCAATTTTGCGATCGAACCATAGTCGAGTAGCTAACACATTAATACCTCTAAGCTCTGCTAAATTGCGAAACTGTGGGTAATTTTTGAGGGTACTGCTATTTTCAACTATTTTTTTTATGCCACTGACGCTAACTGACGAGATTACCGCATCGGCAGCAAAAAATTCCGTTCCACATTTGACTCCAGTAGCATTGCCTGCTTCATCTAGAACGATATCGCTAACTCTCTTATGGGTTAATACTTTCCCCCCAAAGTGTTTGATGTTTTCGATCCAGGGTTGGAAGATTCGTTCTCCAACGGTGCCGCGACACCAGACCACATCAAAATCGGGCTGATGCGCCAAGATAAAATAATACAGCATCCCCAGGGCTGCCGCTGCCGAACACTGCTCTCCGGGAGCAAACAAGCCAACTAACAGCATCGGCTCGAAAGATTCTCGGTATAGTCTTGTAGATACGCCAAACTGCTTGAATAACTCCCTAGCGGTTACTTTATCGTATCTCGCCCAAGCTTCATCTGAATTATCAAAATCTATTACTGTATATAGTAAAGGAAGAGCCGACAGGCGATCGCTCAAGGGTAATCTTTTAAAGCGAGTGTAGAAAAAAGTACCCAACGGCGAAGGCAAACGAGGCTTATTTTGAAATATGGGTGATTCTACTTCTAAACCCGCAGGTGAATACTGAGAGGAACGCGTAAAGGGAGTAAAGGGATCGAGACCGAGTTCTCTAACTAGGCTAAAAATATTGCGGTAAGGATACCAAAAACCATGAATACCACCTTCTACCGCTCTTTCTTCTGGAGTTTTCCAGCCAGCTACTAAACCTCCTGGATACGGTGCAGCTTCGAGTAGAGTGACATCGTAGCCCTGTCGTGCCAGGTGAGCAGTCGCGCCCAAACCAGCCCAACCCGCACCAATTACCAAAATTTTCTCGGTTTTTGACATTTTATTAATTATTTATCGTATTGCGTTTTATACTAATCAAGATTACATGTTTAGCTGGTACGAGAGATGTCAGTTAAAAATTTGTCGGCAACGCCAAAAAAATCTCAAATTTGCGGCGATCGCTATTTCCATAGCATAAATTTTACAGGTACAGAGTAAACGCAATATCTGAAGGGATAACGATAAGCTAATAAATTAGATAAAACGAAATTCAGGCCGTAAATATGAGCGATATTATCGATCTAATCAATTGGAATTGGCTGCTAACTCCCTCTTACTCAACCGATTATTCTTTATTCGCCGCTGCTACAGAAGTCACGACCGAAACTGCCACTGAATCTAGTGCTGAAGAAGGTACTCTAATTCTGGCAGGGGTTTTACTAAGTTTAGTAATTATTTATTTTGCCAGTAAACTCGGAGGGGAAATCTGTTCTCGGATTAATTTACCTCCAGTCTTAGGAGAATTAGTCGGTGGAGTTGTAATTGGCGTTTCTGCTTTTCGCCTATTAATCTTTCCTGAAAGTGGCGGGGTAGCCGAAGATTCTCTAATTATTAGTTTCCTTCAAAGTACGGCAGGCTTGACTTCAGAATCAGCTAGCTCGGTTTTTGCTACTCAAAGTGAAGTAATTAGTCTGCTTTCGGAATTGGGAGTAATTATTCTGCTGTTTGAGATTGGTCTAGAGTCCGATCTTAAAGAACTAATTCGAGTAGGACCTCAAGCAGCAGTAGTAGCTGTAGTAGGAGTAGTGGCTCCTTTCGCGGCTGGTACGGCTGGTTTGGTTTATATATTTGACGTTCCCGTAGTGCCTGCCATTTTTGCGGGCGCAGCACTGACCGCCACTAGTATTGGCATTACTGCTAAGGTTCTAGCAGAATTGGGACAGCTTGGTTCTAAAGAAGGACAAATTATTATTGGAGCGGCGGTATTAGATGATATCTTGGGTATCGTAGTTCTGGCAGTAGTTGCTAGTTTGGTGAAAACTGGCGAAGTTCAAGTTATCAATATTGGCATTTTAATTTTTAATGCTGGGGCGTTTCTAATCGGCTCGATTTTAATTGGTCGTTTGGTTAGTCCCTATTTGGTTGGACTGGTAAACGAAATGAAAACCAGGGGTCAGGTGATTCTGACTGGTTTAATTTTTGCTTTTTCTCTCTCGTACATCGCCACGGCAATTCAACTAGAAGGAATTCTCGGAGCTTTCGCCGCAGGCTTAATTTTGGCTGAAACTGAAAAACGCAAAGAATTAGAAGAACAAGTGATTCCCGTTGCCGATATTCTCGTACCCGTATTTTTTGTCGTTGTAGGTGCCAAAACCGATCTTAGCGTTCTCAATCCAGCCGTTCCCAGCAATCGGCAAGGATTAATTATTGCCACATTTTTAATTTTGGTTGCTATCCTGGGGAAGGTTATAACTGGTTTTACTGTTTTTGGTCAACCAAATCTAAACAAACTCTCGATTGGTGTGGGAATGATTCCTAGAGGAGAAGTCGGATTGGTATTTGCAGGAGTTGGTGCTGCTAGCGGAGCTTTAGCAGAGTCTACCGAAGCTGCAATTATCATGATGGTAATTTTAACTACCTTTATCGCTCCTCCTCTGCTACGCTTGGTGTTTAAAGAAACAGAAGCTGTAGCTCAATCGAATTCTGCTCCTTCTTTAGAAGAGTAGCGGTACAATCTCGGAAGGCGCGATCGCGCCTTAGACCCGATTTAATCAAATTCATTAGGGTAGAACGAGAGTCGCGGGCGAAATTCATCAGAAAAACACGATCGTTTTTTCCCAATTCGCCTAAAGTATTCTATGAAACTTATTTATCTGGATTTACGTCCATTCGATCGAGATCTAACAGCGTATATTATAGAGTTCTAACTGGGTTGACTAAAAAAAGCATGAGAGTAATTTTAAGTCATTGCCTACTTCAAAGTGAGGAGCAGTAATTGTGAGATTTCACTGGCTATTATCGAGTTTTCTGGGGATTTTTCTGTTTTGTCTCCCTGCTAGAGCAGGAAAATTAATTTCTTGGGAGTTTGAATCAAGAGACAACAACTTAGTTTTTATTACCGACGAGGCAGTACAGCCAAAAGCGCAGTTAATTACGAGTCCTACTCGTTTGGTAATCGATTTACCGGGCACGACTTTGGGCAGAGAAACTGTTAAAGAAAATTACAGTGGTGCAATTAGGGGGTTTCGTATCGGACAACCCGAGCCTCAAACAGCACGAATCGTCGTTGAATTTGCCCCCGGCTACACCATCGATCCCGATGAAATTGAGTTTCGCGGAATTTCTACTACTCAATGGACGGTAAATATTCCTACTCCCAGAGTTGCTCCGATCTCGACGGCTTCTCAACCTGAAACTCTTCGTCCCAATCCTGCTGAGGATCGACCTAACTATCCGACTATAGATAAACCCGCTCTGAGGGAACCTAATTCTGACTCGACAACCAGCAATTATTCCCGTTCGGTTAGTAATTCTGCTTATGTGAGAACTACTAGTAACGGCTTTTTTATTGGTATTGATGGCAGTCGCCAAAATCAGATTACCTCCAGTCGAGAAGGAGATCGTCTAAATTTCGATTTAGAGGGAGTAACTCTTCCTACGGATCTGGCTTCTCAATCGGTAGCAGTCAGTCAATATGGCGTAGATGAGATTGAATTTACTCAAACTTCTACTTCTCCTCCTGTCGCCCGAATGAGTTTGAAAGTGTCAGCAGGCAGTCCTGAGTGGCTGGCAACTTTCAGTCGCATTAGAGGCTTGATTTTGGTTCCGAGGGGACCACTCCCCGAAACTGACCCCACTACTACATCTTCGATAACTAAAACCTCAGAGGAACTACCAAGTAACATTACTGGGTCTCAAAATTCTGAGCAGAACGGGAGGTTCGAGGAAATTTCAGAATTGCGAAACACTAAGCCATTACCAGCCAGAACCGAAGTTACCGCGATCGAAGAGATTGAGTTGGTCGACGATCGGACTCAGCTTGAAATTCGTGGCGATCGCGATTTTTCGGCAGCTACTACGAGAAGAGCTAATGGTGTTTATGAAATTAGAATTGACAATGCCGAACTCTCAGAAAACTTTGAAGGACCAGAACTAGAAGCAGATAGCCCAATTTCTCAAATTAGAGTACGGCAGGAAGCTACTTCAGTACTCATAGCGGTTACTACTAGATTGAGATTTCGTGTAGGACGAATTTCTCCCCAAACCAGAGCGATTGCTTTTCCCATTCAACCAGGAGCAGCACTGCTTCCCAGTAGTAATACCGCACTGATATCCCCTCAATCCCTCGACGTTCCCCAAGCCGAACGCTCTTCAGCTCGCCCCCTTCCACCCCTCAATCGAGCAACGGTAGTTATCGATGCGGGGCATGGTGGGAAAGACCCGGGGACCGTGGGTAATGGTTTGTACGAAAAAGAAATCGTGCTACCGATTTCTGTGGATGTAGCTGACATTCTGCGCCAACAAGGTATTGATGTCAGAATGACCAGAGATACAGATAATTTTGTCAGCCTTCAGGGCAGAACTGATTATGCTAATAACATTAATGCCGATTTGTTTGTCAGTATTCATGCTAATGCCATCAGTCTATCTCGTCCTGATGTTAACGGTTTAGAGACTTATTACTATAAAAGCGGTCGCCGTTTGGCAGAGGTGATTCACTGGAGCATTCTCAATGGAGTCAACATTAAAAATCGTAATATCCGCCGAGCCAGATTTTACGTGCTGCGACATTCGACTATGCCTGCTGTATTGGTGGAGGTCGGCTTTGTTACGGGTGCCGAAGATGCTCCCAGGCTCAAAGATCCCAATCATCGCCGTCAAATAGCAGAGGCGATCGCTAGAGGAATTATTCAATATATTAAAGAAAATAAACTATAAATTTAATATCAGCACGTTTGTCTAATAAAATTCTAATGTTAGAAAAATCCAAGCTTCGAATTGGCTTGTTTGATAGTGGTGTAGGAGGACTGACCGTACTAAGAGAGGTTTATCGGCAAATGCCTCAAGAGTCCGTGCTTTATTTCGCCGATTCGGCTCGACTTCCTTACGGTACGCGATCGCCAGAAGAAATTTTACAGTTCGTACGAGAAATCTTGGACTGGATGAGCGGTCAAGGTGTCAAAACGATCGTCATGGCTTGCAATACTAGTTCGGCACTCGCCTTAGAAATAGTCAGGCAAGAATATGATATTCCAATTCTAGGAGTTGTTTTATCCGGTGCTAGAGCCGCAGTTGCTACGGGCAAACGGATTGGGGTAATTGCTACACCAGCTACTGTAGCTAGTAATGCCTACCGTCACGCTATTCAAGAAATCGCTCCCCAAACTTTGGTTTGGCAGATGCCCTGCCCCGAATTCGTACCTCTGATCGAACAAAATCGAGTCTATTCTAGCTATACGCGAGAGGTTGCCCAACGTTACTTACAACCTCTTTTAGAGCAAAATATCGATACTCTAATTTATGGCTGTACTCACTATCGGCATTTAGAAGGTGTGATCGGCACAATATTACCATCAGACGTTAGAGTTATCGATCCGGCAAAATATATCTTGATGGCTGCGGAAAAAGAATTATCAATTATGGGACTCAAAAATAATTTGTCGGCTTTGCCAACTCGCTTTTGTGTCAGCGGTTCGCCCCATCAATTTGCCAGCTTATCTCGCCAGTGGTTGGGTTTTACTCCCCATGTCGAGCGGATAAATGTAAAAAAGTCACCAAGACAACTGGTGACTTTTAATTCGTTAGAATAACATTTCTCGTTAGAATAACATTTCTCGTTGTCAACTCAAATAGTTAGTTGCTGGCTTTTTCAATCTTTCCTGACGAAAGAGGCTTAGGCTTTTTTTGGAGTTCGGCTAATTTTAATACTCCATAAATAGTGAAAAGGTAGACAGCAGCTAGAATTGGTATAAACAAAGGTAAGTTTCCGTATTGCATCAGACAAGTAATTTGAAATGTGTAAGTGTAAGGGTTAAATTGGGACGATGAAAAGTCCACTTTACGACTGAAGTGTATTATTAATTAGCTTTAATTAGCACTTTACTTAAGTGCTAAGGGCTTTTCAAACACCAAGTCGTAAGTACTATCATTTGACCGACGGTGACAGCACGCTTTGCCGTACCTTAGCTATAGTTTTTCCTATTGAAAAACACAGAGCCAAATGGCTCAAAGCCCATTCGAGGGCTGCTGCACTATGGCGGATTAATTTATGAAAATAAAGCAGAGCGAGTGCTTTATTTTCATAACGCTTATAAGTTTGGCTTTTGCCGCGATCTCATCAAGCAAGTTAGGGCTTTAAAGATCGAGTTATTAGAAAACATTAGATTTAAATGCAAAAAATATATCGGCTCGAATGAGCTATTAATTATTTTCAAAACCTAAAGGTTTTAGGGTCTGCTTATCGAGCAGTGCCTTTAAATCTACAAAAACTTTTTAAGTATTGTATGGTTTACTTAAAATAAAATCAAGATTTTATTGGCACGAATTGCATTTGGTTTTGCTAGTATTAGTTTTCTTAAAACTTCTACATCCTAGAATAACATAACAACTAGCAATATTCCCCTACTGAAAACTAAGCTTAACATCCTACTTGACTAACTCTTTACCTGCGGTTGACACTTGGCTTTACAGTTAGGTTTACTTAAAATAAGTACAATAATATGTAAACTTTCTTAAATAAATTAATTGCCAGGTTTGGCTTAACAATGATATTTTCTACTAGTTCGTTATTAGCTCCTGTAGAGCGGGACTTACAGACTTTAACCGATAATTTAAAACGGCTAATCGGCGCACGTCATCCAATTTTGGGTGCCGCTGCCGAACATTTATTTGCAGCAGGCGGCAAGCGGATTCGACCCGCCATTGTTTTGTTAGTCTCGCGGTCAACCACGAGTAATGGCAGTCTAACTCATCGTCATCGCCGTCTAGCAGAAATTACGGAAATGATTCATACTGCTAGCCTGGTACACGATGATGTAGTCGATGAAGCAGACCTGCGCCGTAATGTGGCAACAGTTAATAGTCTCTTTGACAATCGAATTGCTGTATTAGCGGGAGATTTTTTATTCGCTCAATCTTCTTGGTATTTGGCTAATCTAGATAATCTCCAGGTAGTAAAACTATTGTCCGAAGTAATTAGAGATTTTGCCGAAGGAGAAATTCTTCAGGGTTTAAATCGTTTTGATATTAGTCTCTCGATCGAGCGCTATCTCGAAAAAAGCTATTACAAAACCGCCTCGCTAATTGCTAATAGTGCTAAAGCAGCAGCTGTTTTAAGCGAAGTAAACCCAGAAATTTGTGACAACCTTTACAACTACGGTCGTCATCTAGGTTTAGCCTTTCAAATTGTCGATGACATTTTGGACTTTACTGCTGCTACCGAGGTATTAGGCAAACCTGCAGGTTCAGATCTTGCTAGCGGTAATCTAACTGCCCCCGCACTTTATGCTTTAGAACATAACTCTCGCCTACAAACCCTAGTCGAACGAGAATTTGCCGAAGTAAACGATCTTCAGCAAGCCTTAGAAATAATTGAAGCTAGCGATGGAATCAGAAGATCTCGGGAATTAGCCGCCTATCATGCTCATCTTGCTGCCGATAATTTAACCTGTTTGACTTCATCTGATTCTACTCAAGCTTTAAAAGAACTTACCAATTATGTTCTCAGTCGTATATATTGAATTCAATCCATAAACGTGGTTGATGGCGTTTATCTGAGAAATATTAGTGTTATCCGAACGACCTACTATTTTAGTTACCGGTGGTGCTGGTTATATTGGTTCTCATGCTTCACTAGCTCTCAAGCAAGCAGGTTATCGAGTTATCGTTCTCGATAATTTATCCTACGGGCATCGAGAATTAATCGAGAAAGTGGTTCGAGTCGAGTTAGTAGTAGGAGACACTAGCGATCGCTCCTTACTAGATAAATTATTTACTACTCATAATATCGCTGCGGTGATGCACTTTGCTGCCTATATTGCCGTTGGAGAGTCGGTCAAAGAACCAGGAAAATACTATCGCAACAATGTTTCTAGTACCCTAAATTTATTAGAAACCATGTTGACCCACGGCTTAGATAAATTTGTGTTCTCTTCTACCTGTGCCGTTTACGGAATGCCCCAAGAAATTCCGATGACCGAAACCCATCCCTACAGTCCATTAAGTCCCTATGCAGTGAGTAAAGAGATGGTGGAGCAAATTTTAAGAGATTTTGATACAGCTAAGGGTTTAAAATCATCAGGATGCTTGGCGATGGCTTCAACAGCGTCATGGCTAAACCACGACAAGCAAAATTCTGACAAAGGGTTAAAATCTCCGACTTAATGTTTAACTATCGGAACGAGCTTCTAAGGTTGTGGAGTTGCTTGGCGATCGCCACAATCTTATCTAGCTGTGGGCAAACTCAAGGTACTCAATGCGAGCAGATTTTTAATATTGCCCGTCAAGTTACCAGCATCGCCGAGGAAATAGCCGATACTTCAGAGAGGAAAACTTGGTTAGAAGTAGCAAATTTGATGGACACCTCAGCCAGACAACTTGAAACTCTACCTACAGAGGATATCGAATTAATTGAATACAAACATAATTTAGCCGAAGTCTATCAACTGTATAGGAAAGCGATTTTGGATGCTGTCCAAGCCAGAGAAAATAAAAATTTGGCTGCCCTTAAAGACGCTCGCGATCGCGCTCATTCTGCAGGAAAACTACAGCAAGAGACAGTAGTACGGATTAATGCTTATTGTATAAATAAATAGCTGGTCAAATATAGTCTTTACATGACTGGGAAGGTTATTCGCTGAAAAAGGCGATCGGGAGATAAGCTAGAGAAATAGCAGTGTCAAGACAGTTAACCACAATGTTGCCACTGATTGGAATCCCGCCGACAATTGCTGCTGGCATAGCCCCCTAGCGAGCTCTTTTCTGCCGGGATGAAGGCTTTGTCCATATCTGCGGTTACGTCACCGGATAATTCTCAGTCCGAACAAGACGCTACAAGGAATTTATGCCCAGCTAGTGCCAGAAGAAGGGAAACAATTCAGTCGGCGAGCGATGCATGAAGCAGTCTTTGAAGCCGGGTGGCAACTGTCAGAGCTAATGAATGGTGAGCCATCGGCGCAAGAAAGCTACAGATACATAGAGCAAGTAAAGGAAAGTCTGCTGGAACTTGCACTATCAGAAGAATCGCCTCGCTTCTCGCAGCTCGCTGTAGAGAGTTTAGATAAGAATAACGCGATAACTATGCCCCACTTTAAAATCGTTCCCTGATTCTGCTGACTTCTTCCAATAAATCTTCTCGACCCAATTCCAACTTCAATTGCAGTGATTTTTGCAACCAATATCATTTCGATATTCGATTGAAAATGTGCAGTTTATAGTATCGAGAAAGTTGTTCGCAGACTTCAATCCCTCGAATACTGTTGCCACGTTGGTCGAGCAGAGGTGAAAATACAGCTAATCCCATTATTCCAGGAATTACACTAACAATTCCCCCACTCACGCCGCTTTTAGCCGGAAAACCAATTTTATAAACCCATTCGCCAGCAAAATCATACATACCACAGGTATACATCACACTCAGCAAATCTCTAACATACTCAGAATTAACCGCTCGTTCTCCAGTTATGGGATTGACTCCCTGATTAGCTAGGGTGGCACCCATGATAGCTAGTTCCCTACAGTTAAGCATGACAGAACATTGCTGAAGATAAAGCTCGAGAGTTGACTTAATGTCGCCAGAAATTATATTGAAATTGCGTAGTAAGTAAGAAATTGCCCAATTGCGATCGCCATTATTCTGCTCGGAAACTAAAGTTGGTGTATCGATAAAAACTCGATGTCCGATATAGCGGCGATACATCTCGAGAATTCGATTGAGACGGCGAGCGGAACTGTTACCCTGAATTAAACTGGTAATGGCGATCGCTCCTGTATTAACCATGGGATTGTAGGGGCGTTTGGACTGAGTTTCTAGCTTGATTATGGAGTTATAGGCATCTCCAGTAGGTTCGACATCTACTTTAGTTAATACCTGCTCTCTGCCCCAATCTTCTAAAGCCATACCGTAAGCAAAGACTTTAGAGATCGATTGAATTAAAAAGGGAATTTCCCAATCTCCCACTGCATAAATTTTCCCGGTTACGGTAGCAATACAAATTCCAAACCAATCTGGAGAGATCTCAACTAAGCCCGGTTCGCTTTGATAAATTTGACCCGTTCTTAGAGACAAACATCGTCGATATAATTCTTCTAAAAATTCAGTTACGATTTGGCTGTCTGATGCTGCTTCCCTATCTAAAAGATTTGAGAGTAAGTCGCGATGACCGACAAATTGCGATTGGCGACTCTGTATCGGTTGGGGACGAGAGCGTTCGGTGTTGCTTGGCGATAAATGAATCGGAGTGAAAATATGTAATTGCAACCGTTCTGAAAGTGTCTCAAAAACTTTAACTCCACGATGACTTTTTTTATGTTTCCCCAGACGGGGAGAAAAAACAGCAATGCCCATTTGTTGGGGAACGACACCAATAATTGCCCCAGATAGACCACTTTTAGCGGGAATTCCCACTTTGTAAGCCCATTGACCCGAAAAATCATACATACCACAGGTATACATAACGCTGAGGATATTTTTGACATAGCTATCCTCGAGGGCGCGTTCTTGAGTAATCGGATTGATACCATTGTTAGCTACAGTAGCTGCCATAACTGCCAAATCGCGAGTGTTCACCATTAAAGAACACTGCTGAAAATAGAGTTGGAGAATTTCCTCGATTTCTCCTTCAATTAGCTCGAAGTTGAGCATCATATAGGCGATCGCCCGATTGAGGCGATCGTCATTGAGCTTAGATTGAAATAGTGCTCGATCGATCTGTATCTCTCTGCCAATGTACCGTCGAAACATTTCTTGGAGATGAGCCGAACGTTCTCGGGCATCTACACCAGGAATTAAACTCGTAGTTGCGATCGCGCCGGCATTGACCAGTGGATTATACTGTCGTTTAGAAATTTCCTCTGGTTCGATAATCGAGTTAAATGGTTCTCCTGTAGGTTCGACTCCGATGCGATTGAGAACGTATTCTTCTCCCCGGGTTTCTAGTGCCAGTCCGTAGACAAAAGGTTTAGAAATTGACTGAATGGGAAATAATCGCTCGCTATCCCCAACTTCGGCACGATCGCCGTTGACACCAACTACACTAATTCCAAACCAATCGGGGTCAATATTGACGAGTTCGGGAAGGTTGGCAGCTACCTCTCCTTGTTTGAGAGGTAAATATTGACGGTACAAATCTTCAAGAAAGCCGTTTAAAGATTTGTCAAACGAAGAAAAATCGTAAGTCGAACAGTTAAATTTAATTTCATCGTTCATTTAGAGAAAGTGCGATCGCGGTTGACTCTATCAACCAGTCTGGATCATATACGTTGCAGGGAACTGTAATTTAAGTTACTTTAGAAAATTAACAATTTTCGCAGATTAATTGGTTTCTAAATAGTTTTTAAGCTGAGAAATTGTCTCGATCTCCATCTCTGCTGCATCTTCGCTACGCATCATTAGGGCATAAGTATTATTAAAGCCAAAAGGGGCGAGCAATTCGAGATCGTAACCCTGTTGATACTGTTGGCGAACGTAGTCGAAAACTTCATTGGGCTTTCTAATAATGGCATCGCGAATTGATTCATCTGCTTGAAGGATAACTAATAAACCAGTACCAGTATATTCGGGATAGATGTCGATCGCGCCAGTTACCAAAGCATCAAAAGCAATTTTAGTTCCTGCTAACCCTGTTTTTAATTCCACATCGAGATTGGTATAGTTTTCGATAACTACCGCCATCATATCTGCCAAGAGATATTGTTCGGTAAAATTTTTAGAACCAATAATAATATCTGAGGCACCCTGACGAGTAGTTTGCGTTTTCAAGCCCAACTGTTGCAGAAACTCTTTGGCTACTTGTAATGTAGGACGGTTGAGACTGTCTACCTGGTAATTTAATCTTGCCATCTCTCGGTTAGAAATTTGACCTGCTAGTTTTGCTAAAGCCTCTTGCAGTTGAGGATATTGTCTGAGAGTTTCCCTTCGAACTACGGGAGCGGCATAATAGGGAGGAAAGTAACTGCGATCGTCTTCTAAAACAGTTAAATCAAAAGCTTTTACTCTGCCATCGGTGGCAAAACCGCTAATTAGATCGACTCTGCCATCTTTAACTGCTTCGTACATTAAACCAGGGTCGAGTTCGACAGTATCTAGACTGAGATCGTAATGCTCTTTTAAACCAGGATAGCCATCGGCTCGTTCCATAAATTCGGCGGTAAATCCTGCCTGAAAAGAATTATTTAGAAATTGAGGAACGATTAGCCAAGATACAGCCAGAGCTAGTAAAAATGTCGCGGCGATCGCCATTGGTTTGAGCGAGCGAATTACATTACGCTGAACGACTCCGAGTAAGAAATCCAATAATAGAGCTAAAGCTGCGGCAGGAATTGCACCTGCTAACATCATATTGACATTATTTAGGGCAATACCCCGAAAAATAAACTCCCCTAACCCGCCAGAAGCAATTAACGCACAGAGGGTAGCCACTCCCACCGTTGTTACTGCCGCAGTACGTATCCCGGCAAAAATTACTGCAATCGCTAGAGGTAACTCTACCTTAAATAAAATTTGCAGGTCGGGCATTCCCATTCCTCGAGCCGCTTCTTTAATCGAACTATCTACTTCTTCGATACCTGCGTAGGTATTGCGCACTATCGGCAGCAGGGCGTATAAAAATAGAGCTACGATCGCCGGAGTAACTCCAATACCCAACAAGGGCAAGAGAAAACCCAACAGCGCCACGCTGGGAATAGTTTGAATAATTCCCACGGCACCGATGACGCGCTCGGCTAATCGAGGATAGCGGGTTAAAATAATGCCGATAGTAACCCCGATCGCGATGGCGATCGCCAGAGAAATAACGGTTAAACCGATATGTTCTACGGTTTGTTCGGCTATTTCGCTTTTTTGACTGAGAAAAAACTGCCAGAGACTCATGATTGTTTATATTGATAGAAGGCATTGAGCAGTTCTTGGCAATTGGTAACGAGCATTTGACGCTTGTGGCGATCGCCGATTCCTACTAGAGAAGATTTGAGGGATGATGCCTCCACATCTTCTAGCACTTCTAGTAAGCTTTGGGTTGGACGATATTGTTTTAGCGGAATTTCTGTAGTAGACAGAGATTGCAAACAGGGTAACAATTCTTTTAATTCTGTGACGGATAATTCTAACTGAAAGCGATTGGTGTCAAAAAAATTGCGTACGAAAGCATTATGGGGTTGAAACAGCAGTTGTTTGGGAGTGCCAATTTGTTCTACCTTACCGCGATCCATCAAGCACAGGCGATCGCACAAGGTAACTGCTTCCATGACATCGTGGGTTACTAGCACCATTGTTTTATTAAGCAAGCTTTCTAATTGTTTGAATTCTTGCTGAATTTGACTGCGAGTGATGCGGTCTAATGCTCCGAAGGGTTCGTCTAAAAGTACGATGGGCGGATCGGCAGCGAGAGCGCGAGCTAAGCCTACTCTTTGTTGCTGTCCGCCACTCAATTCTCGGGGATAGCGTCGGGTAAATTGTTCGGGTGGCAAGCCCACTAATTTTAATAATTTAGCAGTGCGATCGCCGATGCGTTTTTCTTTCCACTGCTGCAAACGTGGGACGACCGCAACATTTTCGGCAACGGTGTAGTGGGGAAATAATCCCGTATTTTGAATTACATAACCGATCCCCTGACGGAGTTTTTCCGGCTTCGATTGGCGAATATCTTCTCCTTCGATGAAAATCTTCCCAGAAGTCGGCTCGATTAAACGATTGAGCATTTTGAGTGTAGTTGTTTTACCGCAACCGCTCGTGCCGATTAAGCCAAAAGTTTCACCAGGAGCAATACTAAAGGAAACGCGATCGACCGCCGTAACTCCTGGATATTTTTTGGTAAGAGCGATCGTCTCAATCGCAAACTGACTCATTTATTTGTTGATTTTGAGAATTGCTACCAAACCATGACCGCAACCCAATCCCTGCTGCATTTCGTATTCTAGAGTACGTAGGGCATAACCCAGCTGAGGCTCAATAATGTTGGCTCTAGGGTCACCGTACCACATCCAACTGACATCGGCGATAACGCGGTCGATTGTCATTAAGGCAAATTGTAAGGGTTTAGAATACTGATGCCATCCTTGCAAATTAACTAAAGAAATATTTTGCCCGAGTCTTTGTTGACAGTATTCTACGATAATATTCCAAGATTCAATTAGCTGCCTGAAAAACGCAGTTACTGGGGAATACTGGGGAATCATTGCGGGATCTAAGATCAACTCTTGCAAATCGGTACGCAAGTAATCTTCGTGAAGACAATTAATCGAACGGCGAATTGGTTTGAGCAAAGAATTATATTCTCTAGTATCAGTATGACGACCTACCATTACCGAACGATCCATCAACTTTAAAACTTCAACCCCAATTCCTGTAGCCGCTTCTAGTTCTTCTGTCAGTTGTTTGACTTCTTCACCAGTCCAAAATCGAATTGGAAAGGTTTCGATATCTAGATGTTTGCGGGTTGCGTCCGGGTACAAATAACTCATTGAATAATCCCGTACCTTTTCTGTTTCGGTTTGAGCGGACCAATAATCAGGCCATTCAATAGAGTATCGTCCCAAAAAATCTAGCACTACTAGACTATTATCGCGACCATGTTCGCAAATATCTTGCAACAAAGTTACCAAATCTTTTCTAGATAGATGGGACAGAGAACCGTAAGAAGAAAAATAGATATCAAAGGGGGATTCTGTGGTTTTGAACTCCCCCAAACCCATGCTCAAATCTTCTTGGGCAAAGTTAACGTTAGCTTTATCTTCAAAAAGTTCGTTGCCTTTTTCGACCATTGCTTGAGAAATATCCAAACCTAAATAAGTTTCGATATTTGCTTCTGGTAGTACCCGTTGATGTTGTAAACCCAAATCTAAGTCGCGACGGTCGATCATAGTCAAAATTTGATAACCTTGTCCCGCACCACAGCCAAGATCGACAATGCGGATTTTTCGGTTTTGTTTCTGACAGGAATCGACCAGTTCTTTTAAAAAAGGGCGTAGGGCAATTCGAGTTAAACGATCTTCCCAGTAGGTACGAACATTATCGTATTTGCCAAATAAATTACCGACATAGAGGTCGTATTTACCTTCGCTGACGGCAGTACTATAAGTTCTCGCTCCAACCGATTGCATATGATTTTCTGGGTGTAGTAGTTTGTTTTAGTGCAGATTTCCCTGCCACCTTCCAATCAAATTGGGTGCATTTGGATGGGGAAAGTGGCTTTGGAAGATACGAAAATAGAATAACTCTTCTTTGCTACTTATAGGAAGACCTTTGGCGATCGCTCGCTCTACTTCTCGTTCTTCGATGTTAGCCTCAGCATGGTCTTCTAAAATCGTAGACGAAGCACAACCTTGGGCGAATTCCATTTTGTCGCGCCACACTATTTCGTGGGGCAACTTATCTTCAAAGGCTTTGCGTAGCAGCCATTTCTCAATGCCAAAGGTTTTATACAGTTTTAGTTTGGGATCGATACTCAGACATAGTTCGATAAACTCGGTATCTAAAAACGGTACGCGACCTTCAATACTGTGCGCCATAGTCATTCGATCTACCCGTTGCAGATTGAGATTGTGCAATCCTTTAACTATGGCGATTGATTCTTTATGTAAGGCGATCGCGTCATCGTAATCGACGAAATAGCTGTATCCTGCAAATAATTCGTCTGCACCTTCTCCACTCAGGACTACTTTAACGTACTGACTGGCGAGTCGCGATACCAGATAACAGGGAATGGCACTGCGAACTAAAGCAGGATCGAAAGATTCGAGATAGTAAATTACATCAGAGAGAATCTCTAGCATCTCTGCTTCAGAGTAAACATACTCGTGATGTATAGTTCCGATATGTTCTGCTACCAGTCGTGCTGCTTTGAGATCTGGAGAATGAGGCAGCCCGACAGAGAAAGAGTGTAGTTCGGGAACCTGTTCTTTCATTACGGCGGCAATAATACTCGAATCTAAACCCCCACTGAGAAAAACTCCTACGGGGACGTCAGACATCAGGCGTTTTTGGACGCTTTTAGACAAGGTTTGCTGAATTTTAGGAATAACTGTCTCTAAATCTTGGATAAAGTTTTGTTCTTCTGGTAACTGATAGTAAGGTAAAAATCCTTGTTGCGATTGATAATAATAGCCATTGGGAAACTCGTAAATTTCATCGACGTGTTCTACTAAAGCTTTGATTTCTGATGAGAAGAACCAAGTATCCTTTTTCTTGCCATAGTATAGGGGTTTAATGCCAATGGGATCTCGCGCTGCCAAAAATTCTTGCCCTTCACTAACAACAAAACCAAACATTCCATCTAGCTGAGTTGTCAATTTAGAACCAAATTGCTGATAGAGAGGTAATAAAACTTCACTATCTCCCTGAGTGCGGAAAGCATAATCTTCGAGTTGCGAGCGTAATTTTTGGAAATTGTAAATTTCTCCGTTACAAATAGCATACAGTTTTTGCTCTTGGTTACAAAAGGGTTGATGTGCTCCTGCGACATCGACAATTGAGAGACGTTGATGTCCTAGAGTAATGCCGCTTTCTGCTAAAATCCCCATGTCATCTGGTCCACGATGCACCAGAGTAGACAACATTTTGGAAAAATCATAGTCTTGGTTGGAGCCGCGATCGAATACGCCAAGAATGCCACACATAATCAATTTATCTGTTGAATACGAATTTATTACTGATTCTAATTCTATTGCTATAGCAATCGTGTTCGAGTCATGAAAATTTAAATAGAGGTCGGGTAAAGATTTCCGAATGCTGGTTTTAAGGAAATAAATTCGAGTTTACTAGCGATCTAGATTCTCTCTTTGTGCAAATTGCTACTGCATAATATCGGTTCGAAATTCGTAGTTAGGAGATAGTTATAAGTTGGGTTTTGGGCATTGCTGAATTGTAACGAGCGATTGGCTTGCTTTGGTTTGTTAACCAGAACTGAGAGATCGGAGTCTATGGCGATCGCCAAAATTCTCAGCCAAACTTCTATCGATGTCGATCGAAGTTCTTAACTCTGTCTCAGGTTCACTTAATTATGAACGAGCAAAATATCAACTATAAATATTAATGTAGGAAATAAAGTTACTATGTTGCCCTCGATAAAGCGATCGCTTCTCTTATTATCTACGGTAGCTCTTTTGGCTAATTGTTCTCAGTCGGAATTTTTACTGAGCGAAATTGAATCGAGCAATCCTCAAACAGCAACCGCTGTTTCTACTCAAGCGGTTAACTATGACAGCTATGCTACTGTTTTAAGCGAATACGTCAACGACCAGGGACTAGTTGATTATTTAGAATTACAGTCAAATCGTCAACTGCTAGATAAATTCAATTACAGTGTTGGTGCTGTGGCTCCCGAAACCTTTCTCAACTGGAGCGAAGAAGAACAGATTGCTTTTCTGATGAATGCCTACAACTCCTACACTCTCGCGGCAATTATCGATCGAGACCCGTTAAAAGAGAGCATCCGCGACATTCCTCGAGTTTGGAAACAAGAAAAGTATCTAGTAGTAGGTCAAAATAAATCTCTCGATGGTATCGAACACGGTACTCTCAGAAAAGACTACGATGAGCCGCGTCTTCATGCAGCTTTGGTTTGTGCGGCGATAAGTTGTCCGCCTTTACGCAATGAACCGTATCGCGGCGATAATTTGGATGCACAGTTAGACGACCAAGTAACTACCTGGTTGAGCGATCCACAGCGGGGATTAAAAATAGACCGTCAAAATAATATCGTTGCTATCTCCTCAATATTCGATTGGTATGGCAAAGACTGGATTGCTAGCTATGGAACTGATGAAGGCTTTACCGGCAATCAGAAACAAAGAGCCGTACTCAATTTTATTAGTAATTATGTCAGTCCGGAAGATGCAGAGTATCTCCGAGCCGGAAATTATCGGTTGGAATATCTCGATTATGACTGGTCGCTGAATATTCAACCCCAAAATTAAAATCGCTGCTCCTTGCTCCTCTAAATTCATCTTTCAGCAATCATGAATTCTGTCTCTTGTCTCCTCATCAAAAACCCTAAATTCTGGTCATCGAACTGAGGTCTTATTACGAGACATGAGTTGGAAGGTTAATAATAAACAATGCTCTATGTTTGGCTTGTAGTGATTTTCGTCGCTGCGGTCGCCTATGCTTCCAAGATGTCTTATGTCCTAAGCTCAAAGCGTATTGCTATACATTACAAAAAAACTAAAAAAAATGCCCACCATTTCTGGAGAGCATTTTTGATTTAGTTAAGTTTTAAGTCAACTTACATTGACCATCAACTGATTAATTTAGCCGTTGATACTAGGAGCAGTTAAGGCTACAGGAGCTGTCTCACCACTTGCCAAGTCTAAGGGGAAGTTGTGAGCGTTGCGCTCGTGCATGACCTCAAATCCAAGGTTAGCTCGGTTGAGTACGTCTGCCCAAGTGTTGACGACACGTCCTTGAGAATCCAAGATCGACTGGTTGAAGTTAAATCCGTTGAGGTTGAACGCCATGGTGGAAATTCCCATTGCGGTGAACCAGATTCCAATTACCGGCCATGCTCCTAAGAAGAAGTGCAAGGAACGGCTGTTGTTGAAAGACGCGTATTGGAAGATCAAACGACCGAAGTAACCGTGTGCGGCTACGATGTTGTAAGTTTCTTCCTCTTGTCCGAATTTGTAACCGTAGTTTTGAGATTCGGTTTCAGTGGTTTCACGGACTAAGCTAGAAGTTACCAAGCTTCCGTGCATAGCGCTGAATAGTGCGCCCCCGAATACACCTGCTACACCCAACATGTGGAAGGGATGCATTAAGATGTTGTGCTCGGCTTGGAAGACGAACATGAAGTTGAACGTACCGCTAATTCCTAAGGGCATTCCGTCGGAGAAGCTTCCTTGTCCTAAGGGATAGATTAAGAAGACTGCAGTCGCTGCAGATACTGGTGCCGAGTAGGCTACACAGATCCAAGGACGCATTCCTAGTCTATAGCTCAGTTCCCACTGACGACCTAAGTAGGAGAAAACTCCGATCAGGAAGTGGAAGACGATCAGCTGGTAAGGACCACCGTTGTAGAGCCATTCGTCTAGGGATGCTGCCTCCCAAATGGGATAAAAGTGTAGTCCGATGGCGTTAGAGCTCGGTACTACTGCTCCAGAGACGATGTTGTTGCCGTAAAGCAAAGAACCGGCTACTGGTTCTCTGATGCCGTCGATGTCTACAGGTGGTGCTGCGACGAAGGCAATTAGGAAACAGGTGGTTGCCGCTAGGAGGGTGGGGATCATCAATACACCGAACCAACCGACGTAGATGCGGTTGTTGGTGCTAGTTACCCACTGACAAAAATTCTCCCAAGCGCTGCGATTTTCGCTTCTGCTTAGTGTAGTTGTCATAAGTACTATGATTCCTGAATTGTTAATTTAATTGTCAAAGTTCTATTTATTTGACATTTTTATCTTAATCAGTATCTTTAGTTTTGTAAAGGATTTTAACTAAATATTGACTTCTATAATTTATTTATAAATTACACTTATCTATACACTTATGACTCAGCTCGTTACTTATAGTCCTGCCTATACGTTAGTTCCTACATATGAATGTTTCAATCGCTGTAGCTACTGTAACTTTCGAGTAGATATTGGTAAGGACTTTTGGTTAACTGTCTCAGCAGCAGGAGACAAGCTAAAACGACTGCCATCCTCCGAGATCGCAGAAATATTAATACTCAGTGGCGAAGTCCATCCTGCTTCCTCCAAAAGACATTCGTGGTTTATGAGAATCTATCAGCTATGCGAGTTAGTATTGTCTTTGGGTTTTCTGCCTCATAGTAATGTCGGTCCCTTAAGCTGGTGGGAGATGGAACAGTTAAAAGTAGTTAATGTTTCAATGGGGTTAATGTTAGAACAGTTAAATCCTAAATTTTTAACTACAGTACACCAGCAAGCACCGAGTAAGCAGCCCCAATTACGCTTACAGCAACTGGAATGGGCGGGAAAACTCCAAATTCCTTTTACCACAGGATTATTATTGGGAATTGGCGAAACCAAGTCAGATCGCCAAGAAACCTTAGAGGCGATCGCAACTATCAATCAAAAATGGGGAAATATTCAAGAAGTTATATTGCAACCTCATAGTTTAGGCAGCAAACAACAATTAAACGCGCCAAATTTTGCACCGCACTCATTATTAGAAGTAATTACCCAAGCTCGCACTATTTTACCCGACAGTATCGCCATTCAAATACCACCAAATTTAGTAACAGAATCGCAACTTCTTCTAGATTGTTTGGCAGCAGGAGCATCGGATTTAGGGGGAATCAGTCCTAAAGATGAAGTCAACCCAGACTATCCCCATCCGACTCGCAAATATTTAAATTCTATCTTGGAACCTAAAGGCTGGAAATTAAAAGCCCGTTTGCCGGTATATCCTCAATATTACTCTTGGCTATCTCCTTCACTACAAAATGCGGTTAAAGCGAAAGAAAATACTTTGAAATGTGTTTGAAGAAAAAAATAAGTTTTAAGTTTGAGCTTGCTTAAAGCAGCCGAAGCTTTTTTCGGTGGAACTTTTAGTTGTGATACTTATTTGGTAAATTGTCTTTGGTCATTGCTCGTCAATCTAAATGATTGAGTCTTGCCACAACATGAGGAATAACGAAAAATAAAATGTTTAAAATCGTCAACGAACAAAAGCAATATCAAACCTATATCTTAACTGACGAAGCAGCTCGAGCGCAGATTGAAGTAGTACCTGAAAGAGGAGGAATTATTTCTCGCTGGCGCTTTCGAGAATGGGAAATTTTTTATTTAGATACAGAAAGATTTGCCAATCCCGAACTTAGTATTCGTGGTGGCAACCCCATATTGTTTCCGATTTGCGGTAACTTGGTCAATGATACTTATATATACCAAGGTAGAGAATACAAACTAAAACAACACGGGTTTGCTCGCGATCTACCTTGGCAAGTAACGGCAACCGAAACTGATGAGTGTGCTAGCATTACTATTGCTTTAAACAGCAACGATAAGACTCTTGCTGTTTATCCGTTTGAATTTGAGTTGGTTTTTAGCTATCAGTTAAGAGGTAATAGTTTAAAAATCCTTCAGAAATATACCAATAAGTCTCAAGAGGTGATGCCTTTTTCGGCTGGTTTTCATCCTTATTTTGCAGTGCAAAACAAAGACCAGTTAGAATTTAACATTCCTAGCGATCGCTACACTGAAAAAGCCAGTCAGAAAACTCATTCTTTTGATAGCGAGTTTAACTTTGAACTCGAAGAGATTGATGTTGCTTTTACCTCGCTTCGCCAACAAACGGCATCATGGTGTGATCGCTCGACAAATCGACAAATAGCGATCGACTACGACAATTTTTATTCAACATTGGTTTTTTGGAGTATTAGAGGGAAAGAGTTTATTTGCCTCGAACCTTGGAGTGCACCGCGTAATGCAATTAATACTAAAGAAAAGCTAACCGCTCTCGAACCCGAAAGAACCTTGGAGTCAGTGGTTGAGATGACCTGCAGTTCTTTATAATCTTTGGCTCGATCTTTTTCGAGAGATATGTTAAGGTAAATAACCGTGCCAACAAATATGTCGCTTATTTGAGGGTCGCTAGCTCAACGGTAGAGTACTCGGCTTTTAACCGATTGGTTCTGGGTTCGAATCCCAGGCGACCCATGTAAAATTACTTCACCAAAGCGGCAAACTCAAACTTTAAATTACAAAATGCTTGAAGTCACCCAGCTTAGCGGGGTATGGAGCATAGCGGACTTGAACCGCTGACATCTTGCATGCCATGCAAGCACTCTACCAGCTGAGTTAATGCCCCTTAAGAACTTTTAAATATTTTATCACAAACCTCATAGCACTAATTAAGTAGCTAAAGAAATTTGGACAAAACCTGTCGGGTTGAGGCTGCTGTTTTTTCCCAACTAAATAATTTGGCTTGCTGCAAACCTAAATCTCGCAATTGCGATCGCAATCGATTGTCTCGGGCGAGAGACTCCATTGCTGCAGTAATTTCTTCCGTACAGTAGGGATCGATTAAAATGGCCGCATCTCCAGCTATTTCGGGTAGAGAAGCTAGATTAGAAGTAATTACGGGAGTGCCGCAAGCCATTGCCTCAAGTACGGGAAGTCCAAAACCTTCCCACAAAGTAGGAAAAACCAGAGCGATTGCTTGACTGATGATAATTGGTAATTCTTGATAGGGTATGTAGTCGAGAAATTTAACTCGGTTGGCAATAGCTAATTCTGTAGCTTGTTGTCGTAGCTGAGGTGTAAAGCGGCGGTCGATTTCACCTGCAATCCAAAGCTGAGATTGTCGATTATTGGTCATTTTGGCAAAAGCAGTGAGCAAACCCTGAAGATTTTTATAGGGATCTTGGCGTCCGAGGTAGAGAAAATAGGGACAGTTGGGTTTTTTTAGAGTAAAAACTGTCCGGGGATAAAAATTAGTGCGGTCGTATGCCAACCAAATAGGCGTTATCTTTTTAGCTGGGATCCCATAGCGCTCGACAATATCTCTTGCTGTAGCTTGTGAATTACAAATAATATGTTTGGCTCTTCGCAAAACTAGAGGTACTACATAGCGAAAATAATTAGTTAAGGGCGACGTTAGTTTTGGAAAACGTAAGGGAATTAAGTCGTGGCACATTACCACATAGTGACAATTTTGATATAAGGGTGCTTCTGGCAAAGGAGAAAAAATTAAATCAGCATTCAAGCGTCGATATATTGACGGTAATTTAAACTGTGTCCAAAATAAACGCCGAAAATGTCCTTTACTTCCCTGAGCTGGAGTTAAATTGTCAGGAATTGGAATACAGGAAAAATTATCAAACTTGTTTGCGGTCAATAATATCGGGTCGAGACTTTGCAAACCAGGAATTACATTTAGGGCATAGGTGGCAATACCTGTGGGTTTGTCAAATAAAAACGAAAGATTGACTAAAAGTAATTGAGACAAAGATTAAGATGAAGATTATGAAAACGATGCTTGAATTTTACTATCATATCTCTCTCCATTTTTTAGTCTGCGAAAAACTTCACGAGCTACTTCCTACGGAGAAATTTAGGACTTAGCTATGGAAAGCAAAGAGTAACATGAAATTTAAAAAAATACTACGTAGAGGACTTACAAGTCAGAAGGTAGAAGTATCAATTAAACATCGAGTTTGGCTTATTTTCGCTCGCCGAACCTTCGGTTGTATCCAAAACAGACCAAACTTCTGATAATAACTCATCCAATCCATCACGAGTTACTGCCGAAATTGACAAAATCTTGGCAGTAGTTAATTTTGATAGTTCTTCTGTCAATAAGAAAAGGGTTTCCTCCGCTACAGCATCTATTTTGTTAAAAGCAATAATCTGAGGACGTTCGCCTAATCCCCTTCCGTAAGCGGTTAACTCTCGTTGAATAGTTTGATAATCGGCAATGGGATCCTCAGCAGTCACATCTATTAGATGTAGTAATAGTCTAGTACGTTCGATGTGGCGCAAAAATTCATAACCCAAACCCACACCTTCAGAAGCTCCTGCAATCAATCCAGGAATATCGGCAAACACCGTACCGTCACCAGTGGGTTTACGTACCACTCCCAAATTAGGAACTAGAGTAGTAAAAGGATAGTCTGCTATTTTAGGTCGAGCTGAAGACAAGGCGGCAATTAAGGTAGATTTACCTGCATTGGGTAGCCCGATAATTCCCACTTCTGCAAGTAACTTTAATTCTAGACGCAAACGACGAGTTTCCCCTTCTAGACCAGGTAAGGCATATTCAGGAGCGCGGTTGCGGTTGCTGAGAAAGTGTTTGTTTCCCAAACCACCCTTACCGCCTTCGGCGACACATAAAGTTTGACCATTCCTAATCAAGTCCCCCAGTAATTCTCCCGTTTCGGCATCGTAGATCGTCGTACCGCAAGGCACTTCAATCAGGCGATCGCTACCACTTGCACCAGTACGATTGCTCGGTCCGCCTCGTTTACCATCTTCGGCTTTAAATACACGAGCATATTTAAAATCTAGTAGAGTCTGTAGGCGGTTGGCAGCAACTAAAACTACCGAACCCCCCTTACCTCCATTGCCTCCAGCAGGACCTCCGGCAGGTACGTATTTTTCTCTTCTAAAGGCAACTATGCCATCGCCTCCTTTACCCGCGACGACTTCAATTTCTGCTAGATCGATAAACTGCATTCTCTAGTTAATTCTAAATGTAAATTATTTGGATATTTGTATTTGTATCTATATCAATTCTAGAAACCGCTCAGATATATTTTACTATTTAGATTATGAATGATAGAAGATTGCTTAATTTCTCAATCCAAGCTAGGGAAATTGCTAGCTTTTATCTTGAGTAAGTCTTGTAACCATAGATCGACCAAGTGTAACTCTTCCTCAGCCACGAACCCAGCTTCTACTAATTTCTGATAGCAAAGACGTAAGTTTTGACCCATATCGCTTTGCCTACTAGATAGATTGAGGTTACTCAGAATCTCCATAATTTTGACGTTGTTCAAATATCCAGGAACTTCGTCTTTAAAATCTCGAATTAAAGAATGCTCGTTTCTTACCTGAAAAACGGTTGCTTCACGAAAAGCAAGGTGTTTGCCAACTTGGTAGAGGCAAACCTGGGCGATAAATGACCGCCAAATGTCTGTCATCCGAAAACTTACAAAGCTAGGTAGATAGAGAAGTGGATAGACTTCCGACCACCAGAGGGTATTTTGTGAGTTGAAAGGACAGAATGTTCCTTTCGAGAGAATAACTGTGTTTGACCTAAATTTGGTTTCTGTTTCTGTTGTCAAACGATAAATAGAATCGACATCTGGATCGCCATCGGCTAAAAATTGCTGAATGGGACAGTCCCAAAGTTGTCGCTGACCTAAAACAGTTTCATTGTTCAGGCTTTGGGTAATATACTCCAAAGGAAAGCCCCGGGGCCAAATTCTATCATCCGTAAAATGGATATAGACGTTCTCCCAGCCAGTCTTTTGAACTAGTCGACCTTCTACATGGCGATCTATAATACCGAGAAATGAGTTATAGGGAATATTATCATCGTCTGTTTCATAAATTAGTTCAGCTCCTTCTTCGATCGCTTTGAGATAACCAATGTTTTTGCGAGCGTAGTGATTGAAAGGACACTCTCGAGCATAGACACTATCAAATGCTAGTTGGTCTTCAATAGAAAAAAATTTAACTCCTTCACAGTGCCAGTCATTGGGAGTTTTCTTATCGGCAACTACAATGAATTTCCAGTCAGAAAAGTTTTTAGCTAATTTTTTGACTCCCTTAGTTGGGTAATTGATAGTTGTGATGACAATAAACTTATTTGCCTTCATAATGTTATGTTCGTTAATTGCTTGAAAAGTTATATTACTAGAATGTGTATTTTCCTAGAATGTGTATTTTCCTAATTCAATCTCCTCGCCATAGATATCTTCTATAATTTTTCTAGTTCTTGTTGTATGATAATTTTTATAGTTAATGCTTTGGGATTTATTAGCGGGAATAATATATTTAAGATCGATGTCAATATTGCAAGAGTTAAGCAGTAATTTAAAATCACTAGAAAAACTTTCAACTTTTCCAATAAAATCTATAAAAAAATTATTTTTAATTTTAGGTATGAAGTAACTAAATGGTTTGTAATGGTTATTGAGAATATCTGTTGCAGGACTTTGTACTCTTTCAGGTATAGATTCGATAAATTTTTCAAACGAAGTATTTTGATGATAAAAATGCCAACCAGTATTTAAATAACCTGAAAGGAGGCGTTCATAGGGATTTCTTAAAAACGCAAATTTTATATATGGTAATTCAGCTATTTCATTCCAGTTAACAGACATATTATAAAATTCAGCTTGCCATTTTCTAAAATCCATGAACATGGAATATTCTGGATCGTATTTGTTTTTATGTTCTACTGAAAACAATACTGTTTTTATTGTTGAAGAGGCATTTTTAGGTACTTCAAAATAAAGCAGTTTTAATTTAGGAGATTTAATTCGATAATTATAGAGTGCCGAGCGATCGACTTCTGCTTTTAGTAAGCTATTTTTTTGTCTAGTAGTAAATTTAATTAAGAATTTTTGAAGATCGGGACTCGATGAAAGATAATTAATTGAATATCCACTGTTTTTTTTTACCTTAAACAAATAAGTTTTTTTTACATAAAATTTTATATTTCGAGGAATCCAAGTTTTTAATTGTCGTTTAAAATTCTGGGCAGCCATAACAATCGAGCCTCATTTATTAAACAGTATATTGTGCGCCGTTAAAGTAATTGCAACAAAGCCAAAAGACTTTGTTGAAAATTAGAAATATCCTGCACTCTGTTCTCTATTTGCTGTTCACTGTCTACAAATATTTTTGTTCTTATCTATTTTGCTGTATCTAAGTAGCATAACTTCAGCAATTTTTCGCGCCACTCGCTCCCAAGAAAATTTTTCTAAGCAGTATTGTTGTCCTGCTATTCCCATTGCCCTCAATCTGTTGGGATCGGAGAAAGCCCGCAAAATTGACTCTGCGATCGCGTCTGATGTCGGCTCATCTACTAGAAAACCATATTTTTCCTGATGGATAATTTCTGGTAGAGAATTTCTATTCAATCCCAAAATCGGAGTTCGGCACGCTAAAGCTTCAAGGTAAACTATCCCCCAAGGCTCATTGAGTGCGGGCATAGCAAATAAAGCAGCACGCTCGAACAGTCGTTGTAGTTCTTTCCAAGAGATAAACCCCGTTACCCTAACATTTGGTACCGAGCCAATGAGTTTTTTGTATTTCTCTTGCCCTACAATAACTAGCTGAAGAGAAGGATTTTTCTGTAGAGCTTTCTGGAAACCTTCTATCAATAAAGAACCTCCTTTATCCTCGAACCGATTTTTGGCAACAAATAGAATGTGTCCATTCTCGTAATCTTTTTCTCCAGTAAAAGGTTCTATTTTGCCCCTACCAGTACCGACGACTGTAATACGCTCTGGTTCTATTTGATAGTAGTCGATCAAATTTTGGCGGACGTATTCGGATATGGGAAAAAAATGATTTATTTGAGCATAAGATTCTCGCTCTAGCCGATCGGCAAGCTGGAGCATTTTGGGAGTGTATTTAGCAATATTGGTTACGTAGTTAGACCAGAGGTTCCAAGTCGAGTCACAGAACAAATAGTGTTCGAATTGATTATTTACCTGAGGAAAAGGAAGGTCAAATGTTCCCGTATGGAGTATTTTTGTACAGCCTAAAGCTTGGGCTTGAGCCTCTAGAATTTTTGCGCCGTGAGTTCGAGCCACTTTTCCTCGGCGATAGTCTATTTTAAGTCCTGATAGTTGGTTGAGGAGCTTATAAGTTAGTTTTTGATATTTTTTCAGATCTGTATTAATCCCAACTACTTGTATTCCCAAAGATTCAATGGCTCTAGCTATATTGCTGGGAGTACCAGACCAGGTTTTGGGGTTTTTCGGATCGCCTGCCGAACTAGCGATCGCTATAAGCTCTGTGTTGGTTGTCATCCCTTATCGCTATCTCGAACATATAGATTTTTAGCAAACTTATGAACATACATTGCAATCTTCTCAGAAGTCATTCTACTTTCGCTAGAGGAGTAACTGTGAGTCAGCTAGCGTTTTATTTCTTCGCTCCCCAAAGAGTAGATACATATTACGATTTTCATCGATTAACGTCAAACAACAAAAGATAGCTTACGGCAAAAACTATAAATTTTAGATAACGAACGCTAAACCGTGACTTTTGAAGCAAACATCTGTATATTGTTTCTGAACAGTTTAGACTCGATCGCCAAAGGGCAAAAGATCGGCGTTACAATGCAGGCTTCATCCTTCAAGTATTCTGTTTGCTACAAAAAAAGAGTTTTCTTCGTAAAGCAAAATGAAAACCCCTGTTGTCCTAGTAATTTTTAATCGTCCAGATACGACTGAAAAGGTATTTGAAGCCATCCGCCAGGCAAAACCAGCCCAACTGTTAGCGATCGCAGATGGAGCGAGAAGCGATCGCCCTAACGAAGCTGAAAAATGTGCCGAGGCACGAGCCATTATCGAGCGCGTCGATTGGGACTGCCAAGTTTTAACCAATTTCTCCGAGCTCAACTTGGGCTGTAAGCTGAGGGTTTCGAGTGGCTTGGATTGGGTATTTTCACTAGTAGAAGAAGCAATTATCTTAGAAGATGACTGCCTTCCCCATCCGAGCTTTTTTCGTTTTTGTGAAGAGTTACTCGCTTATTATCGAGGGGACGAGCGAATTATGACTATTTCTGGCGATAACTTTCAGCTGGGACGCAGACGCACTAGATACAGCTACTATTACTCGCGCTACAATCACTGCTGGGGCTGGGCGACTTGGAGACGCGCCTGGCAACATTATGATATAAAGATGAAACACTGGCAGGAAATAAAAGATGGCGATTGGCTTAAATATCTTTTAGGGGATACCAGGACCGTAAACTACTGGAATAAAATTTTTAACTTTACCGAGCGAGAAAAGATTAATAGTTGGGCATATCGCTGGACATTTGCCTGTTGGATTCAAAATGGTTTAACCGTTCTTCCAGAGGTTAACTTGGTAACTAATATTGGGTTTGGTAGCGATGGAACTCACACGAATAACAGTCAACATCCGATGGCTAATCTTCCTATAGAAGCGATTAACTTTCCTCTAAAACATCCACCTTACGTTATTCGCCATGCTGAAGCAGATCGCTTTACCCAAAACAATTTCTTTAGCAAAACTCTTAGAGTTCGTGCAGTTAATAAAGCAAAAAGGGTATTAAATATAAATAATTCTAGACTTAGATCGATCTTAAAATCATGACTACAAAGCAAAGCCGTTAAGCTCGACGAAGTTTTTTTAAACCCAACATATTACAAGAGCGAGAGCAGCAATCGTTATAATTCTATTTTGTTGTAATTGAATATATGGTAAAAAAGCTAATCAGGCAGCTATTGAGAACAATCGGTTTTGAAATCAAAAAGTACAACCCCACCCACTCAGAAGCAGCTCGCCTGCAACAACTACTTGCCTATCACGACATCAATTTGATTTTAGATGTGGGGGCAAATATGGGTCAATATCGTTATTTTCTGAGAGACTTCGGCTATACTGGGCGAATTGTTTCTTTCGAGCCACTCTCTTCTGCTCATACTCGTTTACAAGCCACTGCTCATCGAGACAAGTTCTGGGAAATTGCACCTCGTACTGCTATTGGCGATCGCAATGGTGAAATAACGGTCAATATTTCTGCCAACAGCTATAGCAGTTCGGTTTTAGATCTTTTAGACAATCATATTAGTGCCTCAGCTAGTTCGGCTTACGTCGATTCGGAAACAGTCAAACTTAGCACCTTAGATACTGCCGCTTCAAAATATATCGAGCGAGACGACCGAGTTTTTTTGAAAATTGACGTTCAAGGTTTCGAACGACAGGTTTTAGCGGGTGCAACTGAGATTTTGCCGCAAGTCAAAGGAATTCAGTTAGAGCTTTCTTTGGTTCCTCTCTACGAAAGTCAACCGATCTATAGAGAAATGATAAAATTTCTAGAAAAATTAGGCTACGAGCTTTATGCCCTCGTTCCAGGATTTACCGAACATAAAACAGGTAAACTACTTCAGATGGATGGAATTTTTTTTAGGCAATGAAAGTATGCTCTATTAGTCGTTCTGATGGTCGGGGTGGTGGTTATGCTGCTGCCTATCGTCTCCACCAGGGTTTGAGAAAGTCGGGAGTAGATTCGCTGATGCTGGTTGGTGAGGGCAACCGCGATGATTTTACAGTTTTGTCTTCTGGCAGCAAGCTGGCAAAAGCCTGGGTAAAATTGGCTCCTACATTGGATGGAATTCCCAAGCAATTTTATCCCCAAAGAGAAACTGCTGCCTTTTCCGTACAGTGGCTACCAGATCGAGTCGCGGCAAAAGTTGCTCAAATTGCACCAGATATCATCAATCTGCACTGGATTAATGGTGGACATCTCCAGATTGAATCGGTTCCTAAGTTAGCCAAACCAATCGTGTGGACGCTTCATGATATGTGGAATTTCACTGGAGGTTGTCATTATAGTCAAGAATGCGATCGCTATACGGGTTCTTGTGGTGCCTGTCCCCAACTACACAGCAGCAGCAACTGGGATTTATCGCGGTGGATCTGGCAACGTAAGCTCAAAGCCTGGAAAAAACTAAATTTAACTCTGGTGACTCCTAGTAACTGGCTGGCTGAGTGTGCCAGAAAAAGTTCTCTACTACAAAATTTGCGAGTAGAAGTCATTCCCAACGGTTTGGACGTTCAAAGGTATAAGCCCATAGACACCTGTTTAGCTAAACAGATAATTGGTCTACCGCCAAATAAAAAAATTATTTTGTTTGGTGCATTACGGGCAACGAGCGATCGCCGCAAGGGATTTCATTTATTACTGCCAGCTTTGCAAAAATTGAGTCATACTCTAGAGAAAGACCGAATCGAGCTAGTAGTCTTTGGGAGTTCTCAACCGAGAAATCCGCCTGAGTTGGGATTCAAAACCCACTATTTGGGCTTTTTAAATGACGATATTTCCCTAGCACTTGTATATTCAGCCGCCGATGTAACGATCGTTCCTTCAATTCAAGAAGCTTTTGGACAGACTGCTTCTGAATCTCTAGCTTGCGGCACACCAGTTGCCGCCTTTAATACCACAGGATTGAAAGACATTATCGACCATCAGCAAAATGGCTATTTAGCTCAACCATATGAAACAGAAGACCTAGCTCGCGGAATTGCCTGGATTATAGAAGATGAACTACGATGGTCATCATTATCTTGCCAGGCAACAGCCAAAATAGAAAGAGAATTTACTGTAGAAATACAGGCTGAGAGATACCTCAAACTTTTTAATGAGATTTTAGTTAACTCCCATGCAGATAAATTTAACTAAGAATTATAAGGATCGCATTCTTGTCAATAAATACGACAAGGCAATCGTACTGTTTTTCGGTTTGGCTTTGTGGATGTTTATTCCAATTTTGGGAGTTTTTCCGCTACTTTTATTCGTTCAACTAAATCACAAACTAAATAGCAAATTAAACTTATTAATTATTTTCTTGGTAATTCTGACTAATACTATATTTGTTTCTTCTCTAGATGTTATTTCCGATTTAGCGATTTATATAGATAATTATGAAAATTTAAATACTAAAACTCCTTGGGAAATTTCTGGAGAACAAGGACTTGAATTTATCATGTGGTTGGTCAGCTATCCTATATATATTATTTCCAACGGCTCAAAATATGCCTTTGTTTTCTTTTGGTCTTTTGTATTTAATGCTGTCACACTTTTAGTTATCGCTAAAGGGTTATCTCCTCGCAATTATGGATTGCTGTCAATGTTTATCGTTGCCACCCCCATTTTCTTTACTAATCAGGGTTTTTTAGTCAGACAATACATAGCTAGTCTAATTTTTTTGGTTGCAGTGATTTATGCTGAGAAAAAAATGGTGTCGTGGGGATTGTATATAATTAGCTTGTTTGCTCACTTGGCAAATATAATTTATCTGCCGATTTTACTGCTCTATAATAAAGCGAGTAATTTTTTAAATAAAAAAATAGTTAAAATAATAATTTTATTAATTGGAATTTTATTACCCATTACTCAGGGGATCTTAGTTAATATCGTCAATATTATTGCTGGTTTTTTGCCTTCATTATATGGTTCGATTCTTGTAGCCAAAACTAGATTTTACGTCAATCAAAATAACGATCTTCAAGGTGGGTTTGGATTTACTTCTTTGGAAAATATTGTAGTATTCATGCTAATACTCTTTATGGTTAGAGAGATAAAAGTTAAAACGGCTACCGAAAAAATACTGCTTTTTCTGCACCTTGTCTTACTGTTTTTTACCTTTGTCGGACGAAATCTTCCACTTTTTTCTTTTAGATTTGGATTTATTTTATATACTTTTGCTGGGGTATTTTATTATTTTCTTGTCGAATATAAATGGAAGGGATTTAAAAAAGAAATATTGCCGATTGCGTTAGTTGCAAAACTCCTCTATTTTTGCTATTTTCTATACAATATACATATAGGAGATAATGCTTTTAATTACTTAGATGGTCGTGTATTTAATTCGAGTGTATTTGACTATATAGAAATAGCTCACGATGGTTTTGTGTACGACATTGAAATAAAAGATCTTCCCGATCGCACTATTAGAATATAAGAAAAAAATATTAAAAACCGAAATGTATCTTGTTTACATTTGGAGAAAACAAAATTATTCCCCATTCGAGCGATCGCACTATTTTGTTAAGTCAGGATATGCGCTCGATTTAATATGAAGAATCTAAAAACTACAGTTAATTCGCCAGCCAGCGATCGCAGCTATGTGACTTTTCTCAATCAGTTAGAACTCGGCATCAGTTTCGAGGAGATCGCCACTAAGTCACCTCACTCCGACAGCGAGCTTAGAGGGTGGAAGGGAATTTTAAGTTTAGTTTGCCGTGATCGACAGCAGCAACTTTATGACGTAGATATGCGTTATGCTTGGGGACGAGAAATATTCACTCAACACCTCATTGACTATGGCTGGACGGAAGGAACTTTACTGTTTCGTAAGTCATTTAGCCAGAGCAATTCCCGACATAAATTAATTATCTATCTCTGCACCGCCAGTACTGGGTTAGATGTTCCTCAAAAAGTCCAACGCGTTGCCAGGGATTTTTTAATTGGTGAATACTGGCAGAGTATAACTCATGTTTATCTTCAGCTAGATTGCCTAGCAGAAATTAATTCTACTTTTGTTTCCAATTTGCCCTTGCCTCAAAGAGAGCTTGTAGAAACCAAATCGCCATCTTATCTGACTATCGATCGCTTAGCTAAAACCCTTATCGCCGAAAAAAGAGAGCATCTTACCGACAAGTTATTACTTCCTTATCATTCAGCTAGAAAGGGGGAAGGAGGGTTACGCACTAGAGGTATTTACAAACAGCCTACTCCCGAACTACCTCTTATTTCAGTAATTACGGTAGTTTTTAATGGCGAGCGGTATTTAGAACAAACTATTCAATCGGTCATCAATCAGCCCCATGCCAATCTAGAATACATTATTATCGATGGCGGTTCTGAAGACAAAACCCTAGATATTATCAAACGATACGAAGGGCAAATAGATTACTGGATCAGCGAAAGCGATCGCGGTATTTACGATGCGATGAATAAAGGCACCAAAGCAGCCTTAGGCTCTCACACCTGGCATATCAATGCCGACGATATCTTGTGGCAAACCCCAGATGCGCAATTGAATTGTACTGAGGCTAATTTAGCAGGTAGGGTAATGTTTTTTCTGCCGAAAGAGCAAGTTTGCAAGCTAAGATTGCCCTACTCAATAGAACAGAACCTAGCTCTCAACATAGTTAAATATCCGCTCAATCATCAGGGTTTTATCGGTCTGAGAACCGAAAACTCTTGGTTTGATTTCAGCTATAAAATTATCGCTGACACGATTACTATGGCGCACAAAATTACCGCAGAACCAGTAATAATTACCGATAAAGTTCTCACCATTCATCGCCGGGAGGGGATATCGGCAGAAAATAATCAAACACTCCACCAGGAACTAAGACGTGCGATCGCGGGTGCGATTAATTTTCAAGCTCGTAAACTACTGTGGCAAAAGATAGTCTATTCTAGATTGAGAAAAATTGCTAGATCGCTCGGTTTGGTGAGTTTGAGAAGAAAATATTTTTAACTCATGGATTCTCTTAAAGTTTCTGTCATAGTCCCCACCAAAGATAGACCGCAAATGTTAACCAGAGCGGTTTATAGCATCTGCTCGCAAAGTATCCCGCCAGCAGAAATTATTATCGTCGATGATGCTTCTATGGCAACTTACGATGAAGTTATCGCTCAGTTAGAGCAGTTGGATATTCCCATCATCTATCGCCGACTGCCACAAAGTTTAGGTCCTAGCGCGACTCGTAATTTAGGTGCCGAGCTAGCTTCGGAGGATATTCTCATGTTTTTAGACGATGACGATCTTTGGCTACCGCAAAAAATATCCAATCAGTTGCAAATCTTCAGAAAACATCCAGAGGTAGGATTGGTTTATGCCGCTCGTTCTGTCATCGATGAAACTGGTCAGATTTTGTTTCAGATAACTCCCAAATTAGCAGGCAGAATATACGATGAAATGCTGCAAAAAAATCATATAGGCGTGACTTCTAGCGTGGCGGTAAGGAGAAGTTTATTTTTAGAAGCGGGAGGTTTTGATGATGAAATAGCAGTTCGAGAAGATTACGAACTTTGGCTGAGATTATCCAAGCAGACCGAGATCGCCTTCGATCCCCAAGCTACGGTTCAGTGGACGATACACGCTCGACCTAGAAAACAAACCAGCAGCAAACCCGAAATTTACGAAGGAGCGGTGCAAAAGATTCTGCAAAAATATCAGCAAGATATCGAGTCTTTACCCCTCAAAAAAGCCAGACAAGCTTATGCTTCTCACTATACTTTGATTGCCGATAAGTACTTACAAGCTGGTTCTTCAAGAAGGTTTTGGTACGTTTTGCTGAGTTTGCTACAGTATCCTTCTGCCGCTGCTTTGGCTCGTCTTCTACCTTATGCTTTCTATCTCCAGCTTCGAAAACGCACTCAAAACAATCTTAGCCAGGATAAAAAAATGGCGATCGATACAGCCAGTTAATTTTCGGTCGAACCTATTGAACTGATGAAATCCTATAATCCCTTCGAGCGGACAATTGCCAAAACTCTCGATAGTTTTCCTCAAGTAAAACAAATTGCCAAAAGTACTTATCAACGGTTTAACTATTGGTATTTTGGCGACCGCGGCTTTCAATTAGCCCTTCATCCTTCAGTAAAAATCTCGACTCCCTATCAGTGGTGCGGTGTCGAATCTAGTTCGTCGGAACTAGTTTTTGGTTACTATGACAAATCTCCCTGGTCGACCGATATGTCAAAATTTGTCTGTCACCGTTTTAAGGAACCAGGTAGTCAAAAAGTTGAAATTATCGTTTGCGATCGCGCCAAGCAGCAGGTTACAGAAGTCGCTACTTCTCGAACCTGGAGTTCGCAACAGGGAAGTATGGTTCAGTGGTTGCGAAATTGCAGCGGTGAAAAAATAATTTTTAACGATTTAGTAGAAGGTAAACTTGCAGCCAGAATTATTTCTTTAAAAGCAAAAACAGAAAATACGATTCCTTTTCCCATTCAAACACTTCATCCCAACGGCAAAAAAGCTCTAACCCTCAACTACAAACGCTTGGCTCGCCTTCGTCCAGAATATGGCTATGCCGTCAATGCCAGTAATTTTAGTGGCGATTTATCTCTAGCAGGAGATGGAATTTGGAAAGTAGATTTAAAGTCGGGTAAAGGAGAATTAATCCTTAGTTTGCAGGCTTTAATCGCCTATCAACCACGCCCTGAAATGGCTGATGCCCAACACAAAGTCAACCACATCATGTATTCTCCTCAAGGAAGCAAGTTTGTCTTCATGCACCGTTGGTTCAACAGCCAGGGCAAATTTTCCCGTCTTTACGTTGCTGACAGCGATGGTAGTAATCTCAAACTCTTACTCGATGAAGACATGGTTTCTCACTACAGTTGGGAAGACGAAAGATACTTACTGGCTTGGGCGAGAACTAAAGTGGCTGGCGATCGCTATTACTCAATCGATGTTACTACTGGCGAATGGCAGGTAATCGGTAAAGAAACCCTAGACATTTACGGTGACGGTCATCCTTCCTTCTCTCCTAACCGACGCTGGATCGTTACCGATACCTATCCAGACCGCGCTCGACAGCAGCACCTACTGTTGTACGATCGCAGCACTCAAGAAACTGTCGAACTGGGGCGTTTTTTAGCACCCTTAAAATACAGTGCGGCGCAACGCTGCGACCTGCATCCTCGTTGGAGTCCAGACGGGAATGCGATCTCAATTGATTCGACTTACGAAGGCAGGCGTTACAGTTACTTTATCCATATTGGAGCAATAGTCAATGACTAATCTTCCAGCTACCAATCCTCAAGAACCCATAGTTACTGTTTTAATGAGCGTTTATAACGGTATGCCTCATTTACCAGCGGCGATCGACAGTATTTTGCAGCAAACTTTGACTAACTTTAAATTTATCATTATCGATGATGCCTCTAGCGATAGTACCCCTGAAGTATTACGCGATCGCACCCAAAGAGACTCTCGCATCGAAGTTATCACCAATCAGCAGAATCGAGGTTTGGGGTACAATTTGGCTCATGGGCTGACAATAGCCACAACTCCTTGGGTGGCTCGAATGGATGCCGACGATATTGCAGTACCTCGACGTTTGGAGTGGCAACTTGCTTACGTTAAAGAACATCCCGAAGTCGATATTGTAGGAGGTTATGCCCTAGACATTAGCGATCGCGGTCAAATCTTGGGCGATCGCAAAGTTCCTACTACTCACAAAGATATTTGTCGTTTGGTGTGGACAAATCCATTTATTCACGGGACGGTGCTGCTGCGTCGGGAGGCAATTTTACGAGTGGGTTCTTACAGTCCTCAGTTGTCAAAACGTCAAGATTACGAGCTCTGGTTTCGTTGCGTGAAGGCAGGACTAAAATTTGCCAATTTACCCCAGCCTATAATTCACTATCGTTTTTCAGATGGTACCTTCACACGTAATAACTGGCGCGTAGCCCTAACGCACGTTCGCGTTGGTTGGCAAGGTTGTTGGCAAGTCAAAGCGTCTCCCGTTGCTTATGTAGCCATTACCAAACAGTTGGTTATAGTTTTGTTACCCCCTCCAGTAAGAACTTTGGTTTATGACTGGCTAAAACAATTCGATCCTAGGGCTAAAGTTATTTGAAAATCAATAATTTTGCTTCTCAACCAACTAAGTCATTTAATGCTGTATCTACCTGAGATTGAGAACTAATTGTCGAACCATACTGACTCAACCAATTACGCCCGAAAATTTCTCCCGATGAACCCTGATAAGCATTTCTTTCTGCTTGAGTATCTATGCTATTAGTAAACAAGTCTGCACTCTCAATCTTATTATTGAGTACGACAATATCCTGGTTTTGGGCACCTAAAGCAACTTCTAAAGCAAAAGTAGCTAGTGTCACATTACCTCGCTCTATCTGATTTGTCCAGTAGTCTAGCCCCCCCTCATCTCCATGACGATTAAAGGCAAATTGATAAACTTGATTGACTCTATCTCTATCGCTATCGAATTGTCCAAAAAGACGCTCCGCCTCTGCCGCATTGCCAAAAGCATCGACAATTCGATTGTAGACATCGGTTTCGCTTTCTATTAAGCGATCACCATCTCGTGGTGCGTAACTGACATTATTCTCTTCAAGAACATGGTTCCAAAACTCGAGTCCGTCGTTATCTGCCGGTCTACTATAGTAAGCGACATAAGCAATTTGTGCTGTACCACCAGTCAGCTCCAAACTTGTAGGCGGATTTGGAGTTTCTCCATTATTTTCTAATTCCTCAGCGCGAGCGAAAATACCTTCAATTTCTTTATTGGTAGCACTTGACAAATCTATTTCCAAAAGGTTGTCTAACTCTGTCAAACTAATGTTTTCAAAGTCAGCGGAGTTAGAGACAAGATCTTCGTAGGAAAATTCTTGCCCTTCAATAATAAATTTTTCAATTCGATTTTCAGGGACTTGCCAATCTATAACAGCTAAGTATGCTCCAGAATCCTCGTTGTAAGTAAATAAATGACGGTCGTCTATTAAATAGTCAACATAGTCTTCAGGGTCACCTATATTATCTGCAACTATGACATCATTGTTAGAATTACCATTTTCATAAATAGCTATACTAACATTATTTTGAAATTCATATCGATCGTCTCCAGAACCTCCAGCCATCGAGACCAATGCTTCATCGGATGCCCTGAGAGTATCATTTCCGGCTAAACTGTAAATAACTTCAAAATTTGAACCTAATATATTATCGTTTTCACTGGTTCCAATTTTTTCTGTTAAGTAATCTGGGCTCATATCCCACCTCGTTTTTAATAAACTTTTAATTTAAAAAATAACTTATTTATGATACTAATGTAATCCGCAAAAATCTCTAATTAAATATGAACTTTCAAACTTGGAATCTCGGGTAAACTCATATCTTTAGAGAAAAAATCTTTAGTTAGAAAAAAACTGAATTGTTTTGAATGGCTGTGGCAACTAGTTTGCAGCTGCAAAATTAATTAGACTAGAAGAAGACGAACGTTTAGCGACTAATTTCAAGGATGACTCACAATAGAGTAACGGTAATCGGCGGTGGACTGGCAGGAACAGAAGCAGCATGGCAAGTTGCACGAGCGGGAATACCCGTAACCCTGTATGAAATGCGTCCCGTGCGGACTTCTCCGGCGCATCACACTCAAGAATTAGCCGAATTAGTTTGTAGTAACTCGTTCGGCGCTGTCTCAAGCGATCGCGCTGCAGGATTGCTACACGCCGAATTGCGTCGTTTGAGTTCGATTGTAATTAGTACTGCCGATAAACACTCCGTACCAGCAGGAGGAGCTTTAGCTGTAGATCGAGCAATATTTAGCAGCGATTTAACCACAACTTTAGCCAATCATCCCCTCATCGAACTAAAGCGAACAGAAATTGAATCGATTCCTGGAGAAGAAGTAGTCATTTTAGCCACGGGACCTCTAACTAGTCCCGCACTAGCAGAAGATTTGCAGCGGTTTACGGGAATGGAATACCTGAGCTTTTTTGATGCGGCAAGTCCGATTATCGTAGGAGAATCGATCGATTGCAAAGTGGCTTTTTTAGCTTCGCGCTATGACAAGGGAGAAGCCGCTTATCTCAACTGTCCCCTAGATCGGGAACAGTATCTCCGTTTCAGACAAGAATTGTGTCATGCCGAAACAGCTGAATTAAAAGACTTCGAACGGGAAAATGCTAAGTTTTTTGAAGGCTGTCTACCCATCGAAGAGTTGGCGCAACGAGGAGAAGATACGATGCGTTACGGACCTTTAAAGCCAGTCGGTCTGTTCGATCCTCGCTGGGGAGATTTTCGCGATCCTGCCAACAAACACAAGCGTCCTTATGCAGTAGTTCAACTGCGACAGGAAGACAAAGCAGGACAGTTATGGAACATGGTCGGCTTTCAAACTAATTTACGCTGGGGTGAACAAAAACGGGTCTTTCGTCTGATTCCCGGCTTGGAAAATGCTGAATTCGTTCGCATGGGAGTGATGCACCGCAATACTTTCATCAACTCTCCCAATCTGCTCCATTCCACTTTACAATTCAAAACTAGACCTACTTTACTTGCCGCAGGACAATTAATCGGCACGGAAGGTTACACCGCAGCTACGGCAGGAGGATGGCTAGCGGGAACTAATGCCGCCAGAGTAATATTGGGATTCCCCCCCGTAACTCTGCCGGAAACGACCATGATGGGAGCTTTGTTTGAATTCATTAGTTCTGCCTCTGCCAAGCATTTCCAGCCAATGCCGCCTAATTTTGGGATCGTTCCCCAATTACCAAACAGAGTTAAAAACAAACGGGAAAGATATGGCAATTATCGCGATCGCGCTCTAGCAGACTTGACAACTTGGCATCAACAGCTAAATCTTACTTTAGCAAAGGTAAGTTAGGATATTTCCATGAAAGAACAGTTAGTTATTTGGTTAAATCGCCTTTTGATCGCCGACGTTTTTTTGGTACTGTTTGGCTTTATTTGGTTTGCGATCGCCGTTGTCGGTCGCTATTTAAATCTTCCTTTGGGTTTCGAGCTCTGGTATCGACTGTGGCAGCCCGTGTTTAATCCGGCCATTGGTATTTTGTTTTTGGGAGCAATTTTATCTTGGTCGATCGATAAAATTACTCGTCAATTTAATTCTGATTAAAAATTACTACAAATCGTTGTCTAGTTGTTAGCTAGCTTAGATTATTTGCCTTTAGTTAAGTGGGTAGAGATAAATTAATTCTCAAACCTCAATTAAAACTATTACTCCGACTAATATTTTAGTCTGTGTTTATTTCTTTATTGGCATTTTTAGAAATAAATATGCCTACTTACTTAAAAATTACTTACAAATACTCGACCGGGAAACCAAACCGAATCGCAATCGAGTATTCTCCTATTTCAGTAAATTTACGGAGATCGAGGCAACTTTTTCACTACAAATAGATATTTATACCGTAAATTTCAACTACAATTTTCATAGTTTATTAGGTATTGTCAAAAAAATACTATAAGTTAAGATTGCCCTAGATAACCAGGGCTATTTTACTGCCTGTAACTTCTCATTAGAGAAGTTTATAGATTATCATAGTCAGCATCTTCTAGATGCAAGTAACCAAAAACCGACCTACTCTATATTTCTATATTTTTTTATCTTTAATTGATTTGGTACGAGATAGCTATCTATATTTAAAGCAATAAAAAATAATCTAGAAAAAGTTTTAATATGCCGATTTGTCCTCAATGTGAGTCTGAAAATCCTAAGATCAATAAATTTTGCCAAAGTTGCGGAGCTTCCCTAGCGGACAAACTCTATCATCCTAATAGTAAGGATATGCCGCTGGCAATCAATAATGATGAAAGTAGCGCCCCTACCAATCCTATCGTGCTTTGGGCGATAATCGAGCCTCCAAAACAAACCGAGGGATTAGTTCCCACTGAAGGCAAACTTTCGGACAATATTCATAAGTTTAGAGATAGCAACGTATCGAAACCTCTTTCTCAAGCTTCTTCAGAGGAAACTTACCAAATTCCTGACAGAGATTGGGCAATCAAAAATACTCAGGAGCGCTTTCCGGTTCCCCAAACGAGCCAGTCTGACCAGCCAGAAATAAATTTAGCTGATTTTTTCAATCGTCCTCAAAATGATACCACGAATTTAAAAAGATATGTTTTTGCCTCTTACCAGGAAGTACTGGCTGAAATAACCGCTAATAATTCCGAAGCCGTATATGTTCGAGGAAAAGTTATCGACCGCTACCCCCGACAACCATCTCATCTAGCAACAGTACGGAAGCAACAAAAGCAAATATTCGAGGAGTTGAAATGCAATTTAAATAATTCCTATTTGACTGACGCTGAAACTTGGCATTCGCTAGGTATTCCAATTCATACTTTGCCATATTTAATCTTAGAACGATATACCCCTGCAGTTCCAAAAATTTACGATGCTTGGCAACAAGCCGATGGTGGAGCAACTTTACTAGAAGATCGTTCTGATTGGCAACTGTTGACCGAACTTTGGTCGAGAGAAGAACTGCCGCCAGCACAGGTGTTGTGGTTTTTAGACGAAATGGCAAAACTATGGGTTCCCTTAAGCAAAATTGGCTGTAGCCGTAGTTTACTACTCGAAACCAATATACGAGTAGACGAAGATCGAGCATTTTGTTTGCAACAGCTGTTTCTCGATGAACCGGAGAATATACCGAGCTTAAAAAATTTAGCTTGGGTTTGGCAAACTTGGTCGAATAAATTACCAGGAAAATATCGACAAGAGCTCGACAGAATTTTCAACCGAGTTATCTCTGAAGAAATTCAAAATATCGAACAACTTCATTTTCAGCTTCAAGAGCTCGACTCCGAACTATATGAACAACATTTCTTTGATTTTGGAGAAATAAGTGACAGCGATTTCCAAAATCAAGTAACGGTAAATTACTCGATGCAGCTTGCAAGTGTTGTCGATGCTGGCTGTACCAATGTAGGGACGCAAAGAAATCGCAATGAGGATTTTTTTGCGATCGAAACTTCAATCATCAAACAAGAAAATAACACCAACAAAAACTTAAGCGTTCGAGGTTTATATATTGTTTGCGACGGCATGGGAGGTCACGCCGCAGGAGACGTAGCCAGTGAAATGGCTGTAGAAACTCTGGTGAGTTATTTTCAAACTCATTGGCTGGATGATTTACCAGATAGAGCGACAATTGAAGCAGGAATTTTGTTGGCTAATGATACTATCTATCAAACTAATTTAGATAACTCCAGTTCTGGTAGCGGTAGAATGGGTACTACTCTGGCAATTGCCTTACTCCACGACCGTCAACTAGCGATCGCTCATGTAGGAGATAGCCGAATCTATTATGTTTCTCGCCAGCAAGGATTGGAACGATTGACTTTAGATCACGAAGTCGGTCAACGGGAAATCGGCAGAGGAGTAGAACCAGACATCGCCTATGGTCGTCCCGATGCCTATCAGCTAACTCAAGCGTTAGGACCGAGAAGCAGTAAATATATCAAGCCCGAAATTCAATTCGTGGAAATCACCGAAGATTGTTTAATTTTATTATGCTCTGACGGTCTTTGCGATCGCGATTTAATTGAAAACCACTGGCAGGAGTATCTCGAACCACTGATTAGCTCTAATTCTAATCTCGAGGAAGGTTTATTCAAACTAGTTGATTTTGCCGACCGCCATAATGGTCACGATAATATTACCGGTATTTCAATTAGAATCAAACTAAAACCAGAATTTTAAGAGGTAGTTCCTCTGATTTACCGTTAGCTGTCTTATATGGTTATTTTAACTCTTTTAGCGCCGCAGACAAATCAACCTTTACAACAGTGGCATTTTACAGAAAAAACTTTGATTCGCATCGGCCGCGCTCAAAATAATGATATCGTTTTGCAGGGATATTTTCAGGTTTCTCGGCAGCATTTAGAACTGAAGTTAATCGATACTGACAAATGGCTGGCGATTGACAGAGGCACTAACGGAACCTTAGTCAACAATATTATGATTGACGAGGCTATTCTCCAACACGAGGACTCGCTCCGCCTCGCAGAAAACGGACCTATATTTAGATTTGAACTCGAATCGGCTTTGGCAGTTCGAGAAGCACAAAGCTCTCCTCAAACCAATGCTTCTAATCCCAGTTGCGATCATGCCGATAATCCTCCCGATAGTATTTTTTGTTGTCACTGCGGTGCGGCAATAGTTGAAGAGGAACACTTTATCGGTCCCTATCAGATTCTGAGAACTTTGGGTAGGGGTGGTATGGGAACCACCTACTTAGTTTGGGATAAAAATAGAACGGTTAGAAACGCTCCTTTGCTATTAGTTCTCAAAGAAATGAACGCTAATATGATTCGGGTGCCTAAGGCCAAAGAATTGTTTGAAAGAGAAGCTCGAATTCTCAAGTCTTTGGATCACCCAGGTATTCCTAAATACTATGACTTTTTTGTGGACAACAACCGCAAATATTTGGTCATGGAATTAATTCACGGTCACAACTTAGAGCAGTTCGTTAATCTAAGAGGGCCAGTAGATCGAGTAAGAACTGTTAAATGGATGATTCAAGTCTGTCAAATCTTGATTTATCTACACAACCTTCAACCCCCTTTGATCCATCGCGATATCAAACCAGCTAACTTGATCTTACGCAATCTCGATAGCCGTCTGATGCTACTGGATTTTGGAGCGGTTAAAGAGTTAGGAACTGCTTTAGATACTCGTATCGGTGTAGAAGGTTATAGTGCGCCAGAACAATATCGAGGCAAACCATGTCCTCAATCAGATATTTACGGAATTGGTACGACGATTATCTTTTTGTTGACCGGTAAGACACCCATGCAATACTACCGCTACCGCAGCAATAAGTTCGAATTTGATATAGATAATATCCCCAACCTATCTATAGCTTTGGCTGAGTTACTCAAAACTGCCTGCCAACCCGAACCCAAAGACCGCTATCAAACAGCAGAAGATTTGCTGGAGGCTTTGTCTGTCTGTCTTTAGTCAGAGTTGGCTCTGCCGCGCGGCGTTGCGATCTTGAGTAGCTCACCACTGACTTCGAAGGTCAACAAAAAGCAATATTCATGTGAGTAGCTAGAAGATATAACGATCGAGCTTCATCCTTCATCCCAATCTTCGACCATTAGCAATTCTTCGACCGGGTCTTTTAGGGAAAAATCAAAATCGATAAGTTCATTTTTCCAATACGACCAGTCGTTGCCTAATAATAAGGCAATTTTGCTGATACTATCATCTGGTTTGATGATGTTGGAATCGATTAAAGAAGATACTTTGCGCTGCAATTTCACCATCGGATGCGCAACTTGTTTGGTCATACGCTCAATATTATCTATTATGATGTGTATAAGTAATTAAAGATCGATTGTCTTTTGCCTCGCTCCAATACTCAATTACCTAGAGCTGATGATGAGCAAATAGACATGACCTACTTTTAACCTAAGCTACACTTTTTGGCAAGTATTTTTTACTATAGGTACGGTAATCACTCTGGCAAGTAGAGAAATCTGGATAAAATAAAAACGACCTAAAATACGGTTGGTTGTAAGTTAATTGATTTTGGCTAATGAAAGTCGGCTCATGCCAGTTTATCTAAAAGAATCGAGAAATATATCTGGCGCTCGCCAGAGAAATGGACAAAAAAAATCTAGAAAAAAACTTTGGTGGCTACTTCCTAGTCTGACCTCCATTAACATACTAACACAGGGTGTGATTACGTTTGGCGTAATGCTAGGGGAGCTCGTACCAGCCTTGGCATTACAAGATTCAATTGGCAAAAGTGGAATTCAAGCACGTCGGCTACATCGAGAACCTTACAACCTGCTCGGTCGTAAAATTGGTATTGGTCAGGTTGAGATTGGCAGACCCGAAAAATTTGGCATTGATAAACTAAAAGTTAGTGATTTTTCGATCTCACCTCACGCCGTTTTTTTTCGCGATCGCCAACCCAAATCCAACGAGCATGTTGACGATCATGCCAGCTTAGTGGCGGGAGTAATGATTGCCAAACACAAAACCTTGCAGGGAGTAGCTCCAGAAGCCAAACTCTATGCCTCGGCGATAGGTTCTCTCAAGGAAGGAGGACAACCGTTAGAGTGTCTTACCAGCCAGCACATCGCGCTGCAAAATAGCGGCGACATTCGAGCGATTAACTTTAGTTTTGGAGAATCTCTAGAACGGGACGAGCGTGACGCTGCTACCCTCGATGGTAGAGCGTTACTCACTAAATGTATCGATTGGTCTGCCAGACATCACAATGTGCTCTATGTCGTAGCTGGCAATCAGGGTAGCGGGGGAATTCCCATTCCCACCGATCAATTTAACGGCATTACTACGGCTTATACAACCAAGCGCAAAGGATTATTTACCAAAGTAGATTTTGCTAACTTAAGCGCATTACCGGTAGGAATTGGTCGCAGCATTATTAAAAAAGAAATTAATCAAGGGATGAGACGAGCAGTAGGTTTGCTCGCTCCCGGTAGTCAAATCGCTCTTTACAACCGACAAGGAGAACTGGAGAAAGTAAGCGGCACTAGCTTTGCGGCACCTCACATTACGGCTTCAGTAGCTTTATTACAGGAATATGGCGATCGCGCGATCGCCAAGTCTGTATTTAACGGGATCGATTCTCGTCGTCATGAAGTGATGAAGGCAGTTTTATTTAATTCTGCCGATAAAATTCGCGATGCCGGGGATAATCTCTTGCTAGGTATGGAACGCACGATACTCAACGAAAAAAATCGCACCTGGTTGGAGTCTGATGCCTATAAAAATCCACGCATTCCCCTAGACATCCAAATGGGTACTGGTCACCTTAATACTTTTAGAGCTTATCAACAATTACGTGGCGGACAACACTCACCAAATGACTTAGCTCCTCCAGTCGGTTGGGATTACCGTCGAGTTAAAGTTAATTCTTATCGAGATTATTATTTGGAACAGCCTCTAGTTGCCGGTAGTCATGCCGCAATTACTCTGGCTTGGGATCGTTTGGTGCTGTTAAACGATCGCAATCGCAATGGCAAGTACGATTTGGGCGAAAGCTTTCACGATCGCAGTTTGAATAATCTCGATGTCTATCTATTACCAGCTTCAGAAGAAAGTAATCTCCGCAGCACCTGTTCTTCTCTCAGTGCCGAAGATAGCGTCGAACATATCTTTTGTCCCATTCCCGCTACTGGACGCTACAAAATCCGCGTTTACTATCGCCGCCAGATGAATGAGCCAATTCAGCCTTATGCTTTGGCTTGGTGGACTGTTAGTAAAAAGTAGAAAGTAGTTTCAATCAGTTAAGCAGAAGATTAAAATTGCGTTTGCCCTCCCAAAAAGACAAACGAAGCAAGTCGTCATACTCAGCCATGCCGTTAGCCGATGATATATCAGGGTAAGCTTATCGCAACACAGTAAATTAAAAAATCTCTCTTAAATCTAAAACAAACCCAGGTAAAACATTTTCTCCCGACAAAATTTGAGGATTATTTAAAATTTCTACTTTTTTATCTAGTCGATATATTTCTACAGTTTTTGCTGATGGTTCGATTAGCCATCCAAGTCTCACGCCATTATCTATGTATTCTTGCATTTTCGCCTGCAAGTCTTCATATCTCTGATTTTTAAGATCGCTAGGACTTACTAACTCAATAACAAAATCGGGAGCAAGAGGAGGAAAACCTTGTTTCTTTTTCAGAGTCAGATTATTCCATCTATCTAATTTAATCCAGCTAACATCTGGGCTTCTTCTCGCACCATTTGGTAAAACAAAAATAGTTGAAGAATCGAAAGCTTTTCCCAATTTATTCTGGCGATTCCATATTCCTAAATCTATATATAAGTTGAAGTTTTTTTCTCCTGTTTCACCACCAGTAGGACTCATAACGATTAATTCTCCATCTTTGGTTAACTCCATCCGTGCTATTTGTTCGACATCAGCTAGCCTATCGAATTGTTCTGGAGTTACTTTGAATCCCTTCGGTACGGAAATAGCTTCCATAATTTTTACTTAAAACACTTTTATTAATTATAAATTTGTTGATGATATTGCCTAAGCCTAAGCGATCGCACCAGACATGTCCGAACGATCGCTAGTAAAATAAAGAAAATGAATCAAATCTGCTAGATGCCTAAATACGCAAAGCAGGATTTAAAGAAAGCCGTGGCAAGGGAAGTCATACAAAATGGTCGCATCCATTGTTATCTGGGAAAATAGTAATATCGGGAAAAGATGGAAGCGATGCAAAACCGTATCAAGAAAAAGATGTAGAGAAGGCTTTAAAAAGACTAAAAGAAATAAAGTAATAGCTTATGAAAAATCCCAACTATACCGTTATTATTAGACTTCTTGCATGGTAACCGTCCCAGGGTCTAACGAAAAAAGGTGGATTTAAATGGCGATAATGTTTTAAGATCGGGTTCATGAGTGCAGAAATAGACATCGCAGGAATTAAAATTGCTGTAGCAGATTGGAATACCACCCCAGAAAGTGTCAAAGCGGTGGTCACAGTGTTGAGTGAGCGATTAGCCTATATAGAGGAGCAACTCAATTCATTATTCACAGAATTCATCCCGTCCCCCTTCAAGTGATGGTTTTAGTAAGCCAGAGAAGTCTCAAAGTCAGAACAAGAAAAAGCCCGAGAAAAAATCCAGCAGTAGTGTCTCATCCAGAAAAAAAAGACGACTCTATCCCCTAGAGGCATGCAGCGAAGTTTATTGCCATGTGCCAGAAAAGTGTCAGCATTGTGGCGAGCAGTTAACGGGGGAAGATGAGCATCCATATCGTCATCAAATCTTAGAGATTCCCACCTTATCAGCTTATGTAATTGAGCATCAACTGCATCAGTTGGAGTGCGCCTGCTGTGGTCAGAAGACCAGAGGCTCACTGCCGAAGGAGGTACCATCGACAGGTTATGGAGACCGATTGGCGGCAGTCGTCGCTTGGTTAAGTGGAGAACATCGTCAAAGTCACCGAATGGTGGAGTCTCTAATGACAACGCTGTTTAGTGTGAAGCTATCCCGTGGCAGCATCAATCGTCTGCGCCACCAGGTCAGTGAGGCTGTGGCAGTACCAGTGGAGCAAGCGCACCAGTATGTTCAAGGTACTGTGGTGGTGCATAGTGATGAAACCAGTTTTCGCCAGGGAAATGGAGATGGAGCCAATCCCAAAGAGACCAAAGGATGGTTGTGGGTCTCAGCAACTCAAAGTGTCAAGGTGTTTTCGGTAGCACTCAGTCGCGCCCAAGCAACAGCCAAAGAATTGTTGGGAGAAACTTTCAAGGGCATTTTAATCTCAGACCGCTACTCTGCCTACAACTGGTTGGATGTGAGGCAGCGTCAAATCTGCTGGGCTCATCTGAAACGCGATTTAACGGCGATCGCCGAACGGAGTGGGGTCTCGAAACAAATAGGGCAAGACCTATTGCGCCGAGAACGTCGTTTATTTCGCTGGTGGCATCGGGTGCGAGATGGTACCATGAGTCGGGAAAAGTTGGTGGCGGCGGTAGGGGCATTGAGAGCAGGATTCAAGGCGGAGTTAGAAACAGCGGCGGCCTTGCCCATTGGCAAGAGCGAAAAATCCCCATTGGCTAAAACAGTACGCACTGCTCGGCAGTTATTGAAGGTAGAGGCTGCTCTGTGGACCTTTGTGTCTGTTGATGGGGTGGAGCCAACTAACAATATGGCGGAACAAGCACTACGCACAGCGGTCATTTGGCGACGGACTAGTTTTGGTTCTCAATCCCAAACGGGTAGTGAATTCGTGGCTCGGATTCTGACTGTGGTAACATCCCTCAAAGCACAGCAACGAAATCCTTTGGATTATCTAACAGATGCTTGTCTTGCCAACCGATTAGGTCTATCGGCTCCATCCCTATTACCACAGACTCGGATGGACACTGAAACCCCTATGTTGGTGTAAAGCTCTGGGACGGTTACGGGGAATGCAGAATTATCAGCCCAAACTAAAATACATCTGTTGATATAATCTTCTGTTTCTTTAATAGATTTATGAGGCTGCCAACTTACATATTTAGTTACCTCAGAATCTTGTGCATACTGCTCAAAGATGGAAACTACATCTTTATCCGTTGGTTTTCTTAAGAGTAGTCTTTCAGTTTCTAGAGTTTGTGGTGGTTTCATATTTCAAAGGCAGCAGAAGAATATATGCTTATATCTGGGAAAATCAGTTTCACTATGAAATATATGAAGTAAAACTATAATCAAATGAATCATAGTTTACAAGCGATCGCTCTACCTCTCTATCAGTCTAGATTAAATATTCTTACTACTCCTCCCCATAACAGACGTAGATCGTTAATAATGAAAACCTGTTTACTTTTGATTGATTGAATCCATGTCTTTTGTTGGCTTACACATTCACAGCGACTATAGTTTGCTCGACGGTGCCTCTCAAATACCGCAGTTGATCGATCGCGCCTTAGAATTAGAAATGCCAGCGATCGCCCTTACGGATCACGGGGTAATGTATGGTGCGATCGAGCTTATTAAAGTCTGTCGCAACAAAGGTATTAAACCAATAATTGGCAATGAGATGTACGTTATCAATGGCGACATCGAAATCAATCCCAAAGAAAAGAAAAAACGCCACAAAAAATTTCATCAGGTTGTTTTAGCCAAAAACACTCAGGGCTATCGCAACTTAGTGAAGCTAACTACTATTTCTCATCTCAAAGGCTTTCAGGGTAGCGGCATCTTTGCACGTCCCTGTGTAAACAAAGAACTGTTAGCTAAATATCATGAAGGTTTAATCGTTACTAGTGCTTGTTTGGGGGGCGAAGTTCCTCAGAGATTGCTATCAAATAATTACGAAGAAGCCAAAAAAGTAGCTAAGTGGTATCAGGATGTTTTTGGCGATGATTATTATTTGGAAATACAGGATCACGGTTCGCCAGAAGATCGCATTGTTAATGTCGGTATAGTTAAAATCGCCAGAGAACTAGGAATAAAAATTGTTGCCACTAACGACTCTCATTTTATTTCCTGCTACGACGTAGAAGCTCACGATGCCTTACTGTGCATTTTGACTCAAAAACGCATTACCGACGATAAAAGACTGCGTTATAGCGGTACGGAATATTTAAAATCTGCCGCGGAAATGAAATTATTATTCCGCGACCATTTACCCGATGATGTTATCGAAGAAGCCATTAATAACACTTTAGAAGTTGCCGATAAAGTCCAAGCCTATAATATTTTAGGCGAACCTCGCATACCCGACTATCCCGTTCCTTCTGGTCATACAGCCGATAGCTACCTCGAAGAAGTAACCTGGCAAGGACTACTCGAAAGATTAAAATGTCGTCACCACTCCGAAATCGATCCCGTCTACAAACAAAGACTGCAAACCGAACTCAAGGTAATGCAGGAAAAAGGATTTTCTACTTACTTTTTAGTGGTTTGGGACTATATCAAATACGCTAGGGATAATAACATTCCCGTGGGACCTGGCAGGGGGAGTGCCGCAGGGTCTTTGGTAGCTTACTGCCTTAAAATTACTAACATCGATCCCATTCATCACGGCTTACTATTCGAACGGTTTCTCAATCCCGAACGGAAATCGATGCCAGATGTGGATACGGATTTTTGTCCCGATCGCCGCGAAGAAATGATTCAGTATGTTACTGCTAAATATGGTGAGGCAAATGTTGCCCAAATTATTACTTTCAACCGCATGACTTCCAAGGCGGTACTAAAAGATGTCGGTCGAGTATTGGGTGTAGATTTTGCCGATCAAAATCGGATTGCCAAAATGATCCCCGTCGTTCGCGGTAAGCCTACCAAACTGAAAGTAATGATCTCGGAAGATACACCAGAACCAGCATTCAAAGATGCCTATGAAAACGCTACGGTAAAAGTTTATAACGATAAAAAAGAAGAAGTGGGAACGGTAACGGTACGGCATTGGGTCGATATGGCAATACGCATTGAAGGTACTAATAAAACTTTTGGCGTTCACGCGGCAGGGGTTGTTATTTCTTCCCAACCTTTGGATGAAATTGTTCCCCTACAAAAGAATAATGATGGCTCAGTAATTACTCAATACTATATGGAAGATTTAGAAGCCTTGGGTCTGTTAAAAATGGACTTTTTAGGCTTAAAAAATCTCACCACTATTCAACGCGCTGCCTACTTAGTCCAACGAACTAAAAAAATTAGCTTGGATTTAGACCAAATACCACTAGACGAACGTAAAGCTTTAGAAATTTTAGCCAAAGGCAAACAAAAAAAACTTCCAGAAGATATACAAGAAACCCATAAACTCTTTCGAGCGGGAAATTTGGAAGGAATATTTCAGCTAGAATCTGATGGCATGAAACAGATTACCAGAGATTTAAAACCTTCTGGTATTGAAGATATTTCTTCGATTTCGGCTCTCTATCGTCCCGGTCCTTTAGATGCGGGACTAATTCCTAAATTTATCAAACGCAAACACGGTCAAGAACAAGTTACCTATCAGCATCCGCTACTAAAGCCAATTTTAAACGAAACTTACGGTGTAATTGTCTATCAAGAGCAGATCATGAAAATCGCTCAAGATTTAGCTGGTTATTCCCTCGGTGAAGCCGATTTATTAAGGCGATGTATGGGTAAGAAAAAGTTAGCTGAAATGGAAAAACATCGCGAAAAATTTATCGACGGTGCGGCTAAAAATGGTGTTAGTAAAGAACTTGCTAATAGCTTGTTCGATGAAATGGTAGTGTTTGCCGAATACTGCTTGAGTTACGATACCGAAATTTATACCATAGAATATGGGGCAATTGCGATTGGTAAAGTTATTGAAGAACAACTTGAGTGTACGGTCTATAGTGTCGATAACAATGGTTTTATCTATACTCAAGCGATCGCCCAGTGGCACGCTCGCGGCGAGCAGGAAATATTTGAATATACTTTAGAAAATGGCTCTACAATTCGCGCCACAAAAGATCATAAATTCATGACTATTGACGGTCAAATGCTCCCTATAGATGAAATTTTCGAACAGGGTTTAGATTTGAAATTTTGTTCCGTCGGCATCTATAAGGATAATATCGACTTTTGTCCAAAATTTGCTCATAATAAACTGCTAGAAATTCACTGATTGCAGAATATAATTATTTTGGCATTTAATAATAAATTTTCACTAGCCTAATAATCTATGATTTTATACAATTTTATTGGTGAAGGATACAACAATACTCGCAAACCATTGCTATATGCTATAAATACAACAATGCGATCGCTTGAATATGCCAATACAGAAAGATAACCATTCGTGACCGGAAAACTTAAAATAGAAATTGTTGAATCAGTTGAAACATTATCAAAGTTACTTAGACAAGAAAAAAATCCTAAAAAGAAAGAAAGAATTTAGGCAGTTTATTGGATTAAAACTAACCTTGCTGAAACTATTGGACACTTATCGGCTTTGAGTGGAAAATGTTTTTGAAAATCTCGCTCGCCTGAGAATTACTCTTAGTAAAACCCTAAATAAACTAAATAATTCAATTGTGAATTCGATTACCTACTATCCATTTATTGTCGATGCTTTATGTGTAGCACAAACATTTAGTGATTTAATATTAGTTTGGGTTGAGGAGCAATTTCTAGAGTTAAAAGATATCTGGAGTCAATGTGCTCGTCATTTCGGTGTCGATCGTTGGTATAGGTTGGTTAAGTTTCTCTTGCTGCTAGTTCCATCCACCTTTCAGTAAGGCGATCGATTTCATCATTCAAAGCTGCCAACTGTTCCGATAGTTCTTGCAACTGAGTAAAGTCTGCAGGAGGGTTATGATAGAGAGTTTTTTCTAGTTCTTCCTTAGCGGTTTCCATTTCGGCAATTTTACCTTCTAAAGATTCAAATTCTCGTTTTTCGTAATTAGATAAACGGCGAGATTTATTATTAGAAGTTTTAGATGTAGTTTTTTTATCTTTGCTTGTAGTTTGAATCTTGGCTTCTTTTTCTTTCCGTTCTTCTTTGGCAGCTTTGACTTCAGCTTGCTTGTAATCTAAATACACTGAGTAATTACCCGGATATTTGCGAATCTCGCCACCAGGCTCGATCGCGAAAATAAATTCTACAGTACGATCTAGGAAATAGCGATCGTGAGAGACGGTAATTACGCAACCATTAAAATTCTCTAAGTAGTCTTCTAAAATTGCTAAGGTTTGTACATCTAAATCGTTAGTCGGCTCGTCTAAAATCAGGACATTTGGTGCTTCCATCAGTACTTGTAATAAAAACAAGCGACGCTTTTCACCACCCGACAGTTTGTGTATGGGTGCATACTGTTGCACGGGAGGAAATAAAAATTTTTCTAACATTTGCGACGCGCTAATCTGGCTACCGTCGGCAGTCGTAACGATTTCGGCGACATCTTTGATGTAGTCGATGACTCTCTGTTCTTGGTTGAGAGCATCGAGTAACTTATCTGAATGCTGGTCGAAATAGCCGATGTGGATGGTTTGACCGATTTCGACTTCACCCGTATCTGGTTCGACCCGATTGGTAATAATATTAACTAAGGTAGACTTGCCTGCACCATTGCCACCAATAATACCAATGCGATCGCTTGGGGTAAATTCGTAGCTAAAATCTTGAAATAAAGTGCGGCCGTGATAGGTTTTAGAAATATGTTTGACTTCAATTACTTTCTTGCCGATGCGTCTACCTGGAGTATCGATGTCAACTTTTCCCTGAGCCTGTTTGAACTCTTGCTGCTGCATTTGTCCAATGCGATCGATCCTGGCTTTTTGCTTGGTACTACGGGCTTGAGGACCTCGCTTGAGCCATTCCAATTCTCGACGTAACACCCCTTGATGTTTGCGCTGAGTGCTAGCGGCGGCGGCTTCTTGTTGGGCTTTTTTCTCTAAATAGTAGGAATAGTTGCCAGCATAAGTATAGAGATCGGCGCGATCGATTTCAATAATACGTTTGGTTACTCGGTCGAGAAAATAGCGATCGTGAGTAATCAGTACGATCGCCCCAGAAAAGCGATCGAGATATTCTTGGAGCCATTCTACCGACTCTGCGTCGAGATGGTTAGTCGGCTCATCCATCAATAGTAAATCGGGTTCATTTAATAGTGCCGTCGCTAGCGCAATTCGCTTGCGGTAGCCTCCCGAAAGACTGCCTACTTTCGTCTCAAAATCTTCAATTCCCAGTTTGCTGAGGACTATTTTTGCCTTAGTTTCTAGTTCCCAAGCTCCTGCTAGTTCGATTTTTTCCGTAATGCTCGCCAATTGAGCCATCAGGCTATTGAGTCGATCTCCTTTGGCTTTAGCCATTTGATGTGATAGGTCTTCATATTGACGTACCAGTTTCATCTGTTCGCTACTATTGGCAAATACCTGGTCTAGTACGGTAAGGTTTTCGTCTACTTGAGGCTGTTGCGGTAGGTAGATAATCTTTGCTCCCGACTGAACCAGGCGGCAACCCCCATCTAAAGGTTCGATACCCGCAATCATTTTTAGTAGGGTAGACTTGCCAGAACCATTAATTCCAATCAACCCTACTTTGTCATCGGGTTCGATACTAAAACTGGCATCCTTGATAATTTCTTTGATGCCAAAATCTTTACTGAGGTTTTGTAAGGTAATGATGCTCATTGATTATTCTAGTTCGCCTCGCCACCTCTATCATAATGAATCTCTCTGTTGTAAACTGCGGGGGTCGAGGGCATCTCTCAAGCCATCTCCCAAGAGATTAAATGATAATACCGTAATTACAATTAGTAGTGCAGGCGACCAAATCAACCAGGGCTGTAACACCAAAATCGAGGCATTAGTAGCTACAGAAAGTAAATTGCCCCAACTGGGGTCTTTTGACTGAATTCCCAAGCCAATTAGGCTGAGAACCGACTCAGCGACGATAAAACCGGGAACCGCGAGTGTAGCAGAGATAATGATGTAGGTAGCGGTTTGGGGTAACACATGACGGACAATGATATATAGAGGCTTTGCTCCCATAGCTCTAGCAGCCTGCACGAATTCCCTTTCTTTGAGGGATAAAACCTGTCCTCTAATTACCCTAGCTAGTCCCGACCAGCTAATAAACGAAGTGATAAAGACAATTAGTAAAAACTTTTGCGGACTGGTCAGACCAGGAGGCAAAATCGAAGCTAGAGCGATTAGTAAATAAATTCCTGGAATAGTCATCAATACTTCTACTATCCGCATCAAACCTGCATCGATCCAGCCACCGAAATAGCCTGAAATTCCCCCAACCAGCATTCCCAAAGGAAAAGAAATTGCAATCCCCACCAAACCAATAAATAAGCTCACCCTACCACCAAAGAGTAAGCGACTAAACTGATCTCTACCTTGTTGGTCGGTGCCTAAAATATTGATTTTTGCCTCTCCCAGGGTACCGAATAAATGCCGTTGCAGAGGAATACCCGGGAAAATAGTTACCTGCTCGAAGTTGGGCGGTAAAGGTAGCTGAATTTGAAATAAATTGTATGGCGCACCCTTAACAAATAAAGCCACTGGTGCGGGACGATCGTAATTTACGATTAACTCGCGATCGCCCGTCTCTAGATCTGTTTCTCCTTGAACGGTAGGATAGACAAAAGGTGCAGTCCAATTCCCCTCGCGATCGCGCCAGTGAATTTCCGTGGGTGGTAATAAAGAACCATCAACTTGTACGGCATAAGGAGTATATGGCGCGAGAAAATCAGCAAAAATTGCCGATAAATACAAAATAATCAGCGTAATTGCCCCAAAGCGCGCTAGAGGATTCTTTTTTAGTTTTTGCCACCAGATCATTGCAGTAATTTAGTTTTAGTAAATTAGTAAATAGTTATTGCTCAATCTTGCCCAACTCGTAAAGATAACTTGCCAATCAGTGATTATAAAGAAGTTAGAGCTCGAAAGCTAATTGAACTCACTCCTTGCTGCTCAATTTTAACTCGCTGCGCTCGAAGTAAGAAGTTACCCTTCTTCCCTCTTCCTTCTGTTTAATTATTCTTCTACGGGACTAACCTTTGCTTTATAAAGTAACTTATCTGCCTGTTTGTATCCTACATATCGTACCTCAACTAATTCTCCCGAATTAGCCGTTCCTTTTAATAGCTCATGCCGTTGCGGATCGTAAGGCAGTTTCTCTCCTACGGCAGAAATTGGTTCGATGCCCCACTCTCCTAACAGTTGTTCTAGAGGTTTAACCAGTGGTAACAATCTTTCTGCTGGTAATTGAGAATTTTTCCGCACCGCAGCAGCGGCCGTAGGCCACTGTAGTAACCAAGACTCGATTACTTGCAAACTTTCTCGTTGAAATTCTTGTTTTAAGGTTTCTTGCTGTTGCTCCATTCGCTCTTGTAAGTTAGCGTATTCTCGTTTCAAATTAGCGATGGTAGTCGAATCTTGGGTAGGGATCTCCGGACTAACGTTTTTGCGGTCAAAAGAAATAAATGTATCGAGGAATTGTTCTATAGATAGCTGGAAAACACTGGCAAGAGCGGCAATATTTTCTACCGATATTTTGCCAATTAAACCATGTTGCAAGCGATTTAATTGCCATTGAGAAACTCCTGACAATCTGCTAAGTTCTGACAGTTCGGATATGTTAGCTCGTTCCATCAAACTGTCTAAAATCTGCTTGTTTTTTTCGTACAAAGAGCGCTCCATAATTAACTACAACTACTAGATTTACTTAGGTTGCTAGAGAGTTTGAATACACTATCAATTAATCGGCTTAGCAACAAGCATTTTAGGGAAGATTCTCGATAAAAATTGCCCTAACAGCTTTAGCTGCACTTTAATGCCCCTCCCTCGTGACTTCAATGCTATTTTTCCTGTGTTAGCATTGTCTCAGAAAATTGAACCAACTCGATAAAGTGAAATTGCCAGCCTAATTAGAATGACCCCACAGTCAACTTCTAAGCCCAAATTAATCGATAATTTTATCGCTTCTAAACAACTTGAGTTATTCAAAGAACTAAAGGAAAAATGTTTTAGTGGTGAAGTTGTCTTTAGCGATCGCCGAAACATCACATGGCATTTTCATCTATATCTGGGCAGAATCGTTTATACTACCGGCGGCGAACATCCAGTTAGAAGATGGCGGCGCAATCTCGCTTACTATTTTCCTCAAATAGTAGCTAATTTAAAATCGGAATTAGAATTACTTCAGACCATAGCTACTGAAAAAATAATCCTCAGTTGGGATTATTACCTGCTATCCCTTTGGATAGAACGCCAAAAAATTGATCGAGAACAGGCTAACAAAATGATTCGCGCCGTTGCCGCAGAAGTTCTGTTCGACATCACTCATGCTAAAAATGTCGATTACTATCTAATTCCTCAAGAACGAGCTTCATTTAAGCCGCTAGCGATGGTTGACTGCGAGCAACAAATTATTGAAGCTTGGAAACTCTGGCAACAGTGGGAAGAAACTAAATTCGCTGCCTATTCTCCCAATCTCGCTCCATTAATTAAGCAGTCACAAGCACTACAAAAAAAAGTTAACGCTTCTGAGTCAACTTACCAAATCCTGACCAAATTACTCAAGGGAAAATATACATTCCGAGATTTGGCAGTTCAGAAACAAACTAGCTTGCTGTTAGTTGCGCGTTCTCTAACTCCCTATTACCGATTGGGCTGTATAGAATTAGTATCGATTCCCGACTTGCCTAATACCTTGCCCACCTCAGCCACAGAATTGGCGATACCAACTGTCCTTCGTACTCTTACAGACTCTACCAATGCTCGGCTCAATAGCACTAATTTTTCTTCTCTAGCTTTGAGGGATAACCACCAGTTAAAGATAGCCTGCATCGATTCTAATTCGATGGTCTGTCAGATTATGAAAAAAATTATTACCAGTGCTAGTTATCTATATATTAGTGACAGTGGCTCTTTAAATACGAGTGCGGTTTTACAGGAAAGCTTGCCCGATATAATTTTCATCAATATAGAATTAGCAGAATTTAGCGGTTACGATCTCTGCTCTTGGTTACGAGAAACAGATGTTTTTAGCCATACTCCAATAATTTTATATAGCAAAACAATTGGCTCGGGTGATTGGGTTAAGGCTAAAAGAGCTGGTTGTTCCCAATTAATCGACGAATATTTGGAAGCCAAACTAATTCTCAATACTATTGCCAATTACATTAATACCGCTTCTTGAATTATTGAAGTAAATCTCGAGCGAGTTGAAGTTCGCAGAAGTGAAAATTTCGTAGCTCATTTATTGTAGTAAATTATAATTTTCAGGCAACCTCAGAGCGATCGGCTAGGAAAATTAGAGTTGGTTTGTTGTTGAAATTCTCGTAACATCCATAAATGCTCGGCAATTTCTCGTTCGAGGTCGATCAAAACATCTTGAGATACTAAGTCAAGATCGTCTAGCCGAGCAATGCGATCTCGCAATCGATTACCTACCTCATCGAGACGCTGGGAAAGCAAATCTACTACTCGATAATCGCTAATGTACCCTTGAGGAAAAGTAGCTAAATTGGCAGTATCGCTCACTACCTCTGGTCTACCATCTGCCGTACGTCCCACCGCTAGCATTCTTTCGGCAACGATGTCTGCATGTTCGCGGTAGTCTTCTACAAAATCGTCTAATAGTTCGTGCAGAGAATAAAATAGCGGACCGTTGAGATTCCAGTGAGCCTGTTTGGTTGAAAGCGAGAGATCTATAAGTTCTACTAGGGTATTTTGTAATGCTTGAGATGTCGGATCGCGATTTTCCGGTTTGAGCAGAATCCGCGCTTGAGCTTGGGGATTTTGATAGACAGTTAAATCTTCAGCAACTGCGCCACTATCGTATGCCAACCAACAAAGGCACAAAATAATTACTAAAACAAGCCTACGAATAATATTCACAACTAATAAAATAATTTTTACTTCAAATTCAAATTAAAAAAACTAACTTTGGTCTAGTTCGCGTCTGCGTCTTAACCAGCCAGATATATCGCTTCCAGTAATAATTCCCCGCAATTGTGCGTCTTGAGTTACTAAGACTCTGCGAATCCCCGAATCTTCCATCTTTTGTATGACTTGCGTCATATTTTCATTGGGACTGACCGTGACGACATCGTCTATGGGCTTCATCGTTTTAGCTACAGTCTGTTGTTGCCATCGCTCTCGTGGAATTTCTTTAACTTGGTTGAGCGTAATTATGCCTACTAACTGACCGTTTTCGGTTACTGGAAAAGCCTGGTAACGATAATGCAGAAAATATTCGTCAACTAGCTCCTGTAAACTCAAGTCTGAAGTAACGGTTTGGGGCGATCGCGTCGCAATTTCTTTAGCCGGCACTCCTTCTAGACCAGCATGGACTAAATGTTGTCGGTAACTCATTTCGGCAGCATTAGACAAAAACCAGCCGATTAAAATCAACCACAAACCGCCTAAAAAATTATTGCCAAATAGCTGTACGAATCCCAAGGCGATGAGAAAGTAGCCAAAAAATCGCCCACCCCAACTGGCAATACGTGTCGCTCGTTTTAAGTTTCCCGTAATTTTCCAAACTAAGGAACGAAATAGCCGACCGCCATCGAGTGGAAAACCGGGAAGAAGATTGAAAATTGCCAGCAATAAATTAATCGAGGCGAGATATCTGGCAACACCAGTAATTCCCACACTCCAACCAGCACTATTACCCCACCACCAAATTAGTCCAAACACTCCAGCTAAGATTAAACTCACTAAAGGTCCGACTCCAGCGATTTGGAACTCATCCCCTGGGCGCTCCGCATCCATACGAGTGCGGGAAATTCCGCCAAATATAAATAGGGTAATTCCTTCGACGGGAATATCTTTGGCTTTAGCAACCAGAGCATGAGCTAGTTCGTGGGCGACGAGTGAAGCAAAAAACAGCAGCGTTCCCACTACTCCCATAATTATATAAGTAGTATTGCTGAGTTCTGGATAGTTTGCCGGAAATAAACTAGCGGTAAGGGACCAGAGAATCAAAAAGAAAATAATAAACCACGACAAATCGACGCGGATTTCAAAACCAAAGATAGAACCAAGTCGAAAACTGTGCATCGTTACTGGTATTTATTTAAGGTATTTATTTAATTTATTTATATTTATATATCCTTAAGAGAGTGGATTAGACGAACGGAGAAAAATCTTTAGGCAGGGAAGCATTATCTAAAACCAGCTCGTCTAAATCTACTTGGCTCAAATTAGCTGTCTGCAAATTGGCATAGCTAAAATTAGTTTTTTTATAAGTTGCGTGACTGAGATCGACTGCAGTTAAATTAGCTTTAGTTAAATTAGCTCCCGTTAAATCGGTTTGAATTAGATTAGCTTTGGTTAAGTTAGCTCCCGTGAGATCTGCTGTCTGCAAACTAGTTTGGTCTAGCTGTGCCTGAGTGAAATTGGCATTATTTAATACTGTCTCGTAAAGACTAGCACCGGTAAGATTGGCGTTACTAAGATCGCCATTACTCAAATCTGCCGCACTAAGATCTGCTCCTTTTAGTCTCGTTCCTCTTAAATTAGCACCTTGTAAATTGGCTTTAGGCAGTTGAATTTCGCTTAAATCCATGTCGCTCAGGTCTTCACCAGACAGATCTGTTTGAGGAAAACTTCGTTCTCCTGCTCTATAACGTTGTTGAAGTTCTTCAGCTTTCACGATAATGCTCCTATCATTCATTCTAATTACTCAAAGATCTCTTTGAAGCTACAATCTCTATTTTTGATGCTATTAAAAAGCAACAGAAAAACTCTCCATCTCATGACAGAGAAAAAATCCAGAATCTGAAAAAATAAAATTAATTTGAGCTCTTACTATCTTTCAACTGCCCCTAAAACTATCGCTACTCCCCGAGTTTCCTTAAATTCCTGGCAAAATAGAATAATCGATATGGTCATGGGGACACCCAATATAGCTCCCGGAATTCCCCAAACCCATCCCCAAAAAACAATAGAAACTAAAGCTACAAAAGGTGATAGTTGCAAAGATTTGCCCTGCACTCGCGGATCGACAAAGTTGCCCATCACCGTTTGGATAACGGCTAAACCTGCCAAAGTAGCAATGCCGCGACTGACTCCATTAAACAAAAGTGCTACCAAAGTGGGTGGAATGACGGCAATAATCGAACCTAAAGTTGGTATAAAGTTCAGTACAAAGGCAATTAATCCCCAGACAATGGCTAAATCGACTGCTAAAATAAAGCACCAGATGCTAGTCAAAACTCCCGTCAAAAAACTAGTAAGGCTCATAACCAGAAGATAACGACGTAGCTTTTCACTAGTATTACCGACGGCATCAATCAAGTGATCGCCAGTTCGACCGGGAAAAGCTTTTTGTACCTTTTGGTGATATTGACTGACTTCTAACAAAAGTAATACCAGTAAAGATACTACCAACACGAACAAACTAAGTGCGGATAGAAAAGTTTCAATGCCGCCAATTGCTTGTTGCGTCAATTGACTCGACGAGCCATTAGACTGAGAACCGAATTGAGGAAATGATAGGTTGCGAGCACTCGCCCAAGAACGCGCTGTTTCCAACAACTGCTGAAGGCGATCGAGATACTCGGGAAGTTTGGGTTCGATAATCTCTGCACTCAAGGATAGCGCTCCACCTGCCAAGCCTAGTATTGCTAGTAAGAGTAACAAAACTAGAATGAGACTCAACCATTTGGGTAAATGGCGTTCGAGCCGACGTTGTAGGGGATGCACTAATACCACGATAAAAAAGGCAAATGCCAGCGGCATCGAGATCGGGCGAGTCGCTTTAAGAGCCCCCACAACTAAGATGGTGGCAATTATTGCCATTAAAATTTGGGTAGTTCTGCTAGACAACTGCATAATTAATTAGCTACAGTCTGGGTTAGTAACATTTGTTTTTTCTAGTTATATTTATTTCTCGATCGCCGGCTCGCTAATATAAGTTAGAGCCTAAACCAAGCGCTTATCGATGAAGGTTGGAGTTGAAGGTAGATTTTTGGTCGTCAGCAAAATACTGTCCGTGAAAACTGAAGGGAATATGGTGCGGTAAATGCACTCTGGCTACCTCAGAGAAAGAGCTAGCATCTAAGACGAGTAAAAAGGATTTGGCTTTGCGAGCATCCAAAACGACAGACAGAATTACTCCTGCATCTTCTACTGATGTTTCTGGTGCCGCTACGAATACTGGTTCTCCTGGATAGCAGTCTGTTTCTTGCCAAAACTTTGTCGCTCGCTGTTCGACATCTACCTTAACCAGGCGATCGATAAAATTATCGGGTTGACTACTATTGCCACCATAAACGAAGCGATAGTTTTTACCATTACACTGCTTATAGTTAATTCGGGGAAACTCTACCGTCTCTGTTGAGAGTATCTCAAAGTTAGCAGCAGAGCCGTTAAGAGGAAGATAATAGCGACGTAAATTACTTTTACCGAAGTCAGTCTTTCCTGTTGCTAAATTTTTGAGGTATAGTTTTTCCACGATCGCCGCATCGGGATAGGCGTTGATATCGAGCACGATTTCATTATCTCGCTCGAAGGCATTGACATGATGAAAGGCAAAAAATGGCTCGCTGATATAGGTATTAACTATAGTGCCATCATTTTTACTAATTATGGAAAAGCACGTTCCCAGTTGCGGTTTCCAGTGATAATTTTCGATAAAAGATTTACCCCGAAGATCGCTAGTTGCCAAGTTTAAGGGATTGGCGACTAAAGGAAATTCTGCCAAGATGAGGTAATTGTCAGTCATGGCAAAACTGTGCATATAGGCAGGTTCTCTAGCAGATACGGTGCAGAGCAAATGTTGGCTGACTTTGTTTGCCTCTAGATAATAAACTTGATAGCTGCTGTGACGAGCAAAATGAGTTTGATAATTGTAAATGCGATCGCGCTCGAAATCGAAATGGGGATGAGCCGTAGTTATTTGTCCTGGTAGTTTGGGTTCGTAGTCTAATTTGCCCACAGTAGCGAGAGTTTTAGGTTCGAAAATCACTGGTGATGGAGTTTCTGTCAGGGATACCAGGCGGTCGCCTAACTGAGCGATATTGACATTAGCATTATCTGTAGCTTGGCTATCGGAAAAAAAATCGAACAGTCTGCCCAAAAAAGAGCGGTCTCGAAAAGTGCCAAACTCAGTTTTACTAATTTTTCCCGTAGCTTTTGCTTGTTGGTATGCTTGACTAGAGAGAAATTTGTTGGTATAAATTACTTCTCCTTCAAAGTCAAACCGATGCAGCATCGCCAAACCGTCTAACAAGTGCCGATATGAGTTGGCACCTACTTCAAACTTAGCCGGACCAGTTCTAATTAAGCTGCCATTCAACCAAGAGGGCAGCAGTTTTCCTTGAATCGATAGGGGTTCGTTCTCTACTTCCCGTTCGAGGCTAGTCAAGCCAAGCTGATAATTTGCCGAGTGTTGCCGAGTAGTCATGGTCTGTCATTGAATTCGATAGTTTCCATCATGCGATCTAAAATCTGCTTATTGGTCTGATATTCGTTGCTTCCCAAATCGTAAGTAATAGCAACCAAAGTGCCTTTGTCTAGAGCGACAACGTAACTATAGGTACGGATTCCTTGAGGTAATAGTGCCTTACCAGTAGACTCACTTTCAATTGCCACGGCTCGATAATCTCCAATACTCATCCTTTGACGGGACAAATGCCGCTCGCCGCGATTTTCTGTTGCGATTCGCTCGAAAGGTACATTTGCTTCGATTCGCAGATAAATTGCTTTACCAGTACTTTCGGTATTTTCCGGAACGGTTGCCGATTGGGGATCGAAAACTTGGCAGCGATTGAGTACTTCGCCAGGATTAGTCTGCCAATCTTGGGGATAATTAATTTGATAACCAGCGCGATCGTTGCTACAGGTTTGACTGAGAGAGATGGTTGGGTCGGTCTTGTCTGCAGATGTTGCTGTTGTTGACCGACTTGCTTGCAACTCAGAATTAGTCCCAGAATCACAACCTAGTAACCAGGGAAATAAAATAATAGGTAAGATTATTTTAGTAATGGTTAATGTACTAGTTTTTCGCTTCATTTTGCCGTTCCCGCCCTGGCAAGCTCTCAGATTTTAATTGGAAGTCCGAAATTGAAAGTTATTGTAGTTATTGCTTGCTAGTTACTTTCTCCTTCCGATGGTTGGGGTGCTTCGGCTAACTTAACGCGATCGCCCAAGACATCAGTTCGATAAACCCAATTTCTGCGACCGTCGGTAACTATTACTTGCCATCCAGGAGTAATTACTTGAGTACATAATTCATCTGGTTGGGGAATACCCAAACAGCCATCGGACCACTGGCGCCGTTGGGCGTTCAAAACTCTAAACTCAGCAACAGTTCGGCTGGTTCGTCGAGCAACTTCTTCTAATACTGCAGTTTGAATTGGCACTGGTAAAGTAGCTGGCTCGGAAGTTGTTGCTGCTTCGGGCTGTTCTACTAGAAAATCGGAAATGGAACTAGCGATAGCTATTGGCTGACTGGAGTTAGTTAGTGGATAATTTCCAACCAGATAAGTTACACCTAAGGTCAACAGAATTTTGGCTAATTTTTTTGATGACAAGTATTTAGCGATCGATTGCATATTATATTGCGTTCTTACTAAGCTTGGTAGTGAGATAATATTTTTTATTATCGATTGGACTGGTCCTTTGACTCGGGACACTCAACCATTAGCTATCCAGATAAAAATCCAATCTTATTAGAACAAGAGACTTCTTACTTAATCGTCTGAGTTTGCTTGTTGGCTAATCCTTCTTTGGAGTGGTCTAAACGTAATTCACCATGAGGTAAAGAACGCAACTCTTCTGGTGTTTGTTGACCTACCGCACCTTTAGCTACTGTAACTCCCCCATCTGCCAGCCATAAGGCTCCGGTAACGTAACTCGCTTCATCGGAAGCTAGAAAAGCACAAACATTCGCTATTTCTTCTGGGGTACCTCTTCTTGCCATTGGCGTAGCGTTAATTAGCATTTCTTCCATCTGTGCATCCATCGGTCCCGTTTCCTGATGCGTCCAAGCCGTATCGATTGCCCCAGGACAGTAACAATTAGCTCTAACTCCGTATTTGGCTTGTTCTACTGCTATCCCTTTAACAAAAGAGTGCATCCAACCTTTAGTACCACCGTAGGGAGTATTCTGCGCCAAGCCATTAAAGCCCGCTTCCGAACCCGCACAGACGATGTTGCCTCTGGTTTTTTGTAAATGAGGTAGAGCAAATTTAGTCATTAAAAAAGCCGAACGCAAGTTCATTCTCAGGGTGCGATCGAAAGCATCGACGGGATAGTCTTGAGTTTCGGCTACAGCTAAAAAGACACCGGCGTTATTGACCAAAATATTTAGCTTGCCGTAGCGCTCGATCGCGGTTTTGACACAGTTTAGTGCTCGATCTTCTTCCGAGACATCGCCGCGATAACCAGTTACTTCGCCGCCATAATCTTTAATTGCCGCAACCACCTCATCTAAAGGATCGTCGTGTAAGCCATTGGCTACTACTTTGGCACCTTCTTTGGCAAATTTATGGGCGATCGCTTCTCCAATACCCGTACCCGCACCGGTGACAATTACTACTAGGTCTTCAAAACGTCTCATTTTCAACTTCATCCCTATTTTTTGCTCTAATTAATCGATATTTACCATTCCTTCCCATCGAACAACGTAGAGGGTTCGAGCGGAATGACGAACCCAAGCTTTCTTCCCTTCCACTAACGATGTTTTATTGAAGGTTACGTGCGCTGCAATTCCACCGTAGCGATACTCTTAACTAAAATTCCTCTCACCAAGGGTAGAGAAGAGAAAAAATTCTCTCGGTTGCCAGACTCTACTAGATCGCAATTTTCTCAGATTTATTTGAAGAAGAAAAAACTCAAATGCGACCCTGCGCCGACGACAGGCGCGAGGGAACGCGCACTTTGGGAAAAATTGACTCATCAGAGTCGGAGAATTTGTGGAGATAACTCAATCTACTGCGCTACAACAATTCTGCTTAGATTTACTCGGTGTTTCCTTAATTTGTAGCTATTAATTGAGTGATTTAACTGAGTTGTATCTCTTACACTGCATAGATTACGCTTTTTTATCAATTTGAAAGTTTCGTTATAAGATACCGCTACAAATAATTAATCTCTAGCAAGATATCCTCTATGATTGATTAACGCCCTGAAATTGATTTAGATCGGTGAAGCTAATCATGGCTTGGAGAGCAAGTTATGGCTACCGTTAGTTGCTCTCAAACTGAGTTATTGCTTTTGTTGTTTTAAATAGGCAAATACTGACTTATCGCCGATATCGGGATCGATTTCCTGAGTCAGTTTGCGTGCGGCAAAAATAGTAAATCCAATCGTCCAGATTGCTAAGAGTACTTGTTCTACATTGACCGACAAGAAGCTAAATAAATGTCCCAAAAGTAAAAATGGCACGATCGGAGTCAAAATTTTAGTCTCAAAACGGTTAAAACAAAACGCTTCTTTAAAATAGATTCCGGTCAAAGCGGCAAAGGTAAAGCCAACACCCAGTAAAGTTAGGGGATGTTCGTAGACATATAGTGCCAGAGGTTCCTTAGTTTGCCAAGCTAGAGCGATCGCCGAAATCGTTCCTATAACCCAAAAAGCTTGTAATAGCCTGTGCAGTGGTGCTAGGTAAATATGAATGGTCAATAAGCTAATGCCCAAACCCAAGGTAAATAGTCCAAATAGCGGAGTAATCCAGGGTAAAATAACTTCGCCTTTGGCAAAGAAAAGATTACTAGCGATCGCCAAACTAATGGCGGCGAGTGCCAACCCCAAGCGATAGACGATTACTTCTAGGCGATCGTGTTTAGCAATAGTGTATTCGCCAAATTGACCCTGATAGGTTGTTGGTTCTCGATCGAGTATAGCTATCATTACTAATATTTTTATTTGATGAAACTACGTTTTTATATTCTACAATCGAAACTTTTTAACCAGATCTGCCTGGTTTTATTTATATTTCTTATCCCTGAGAAATTCTTAGAGCAGCTAGCCAGTCGCGAATTTCGCTAGCCAACCAAATTAATTCTGCTTCAGTCAAACTTTTTCCGAATAAATATCGGCTAAATCGATTAGAAATTCCTGAGGATCTCGTATTGATTACCAGAGAACTAGTTTCCATTTCTGTAGTATTGGGAGCACTAGCTACATAATTAACCGAAACATCTTGAATGCTCTTAGTCAAACCCCACTGTCGTTTATTCGACCATAGAAATCGGGTTTCGATTTCAAACTTTTTCGGATTTAGGGTCAACCGAGTTGTAGAAAAAAAGTACTTTAAAATCGTGTAAGATATGGCGATGCCAATTGGCATCAAAATCAGCCCCAAACCAGCCATGCCAAAAACGACAAAAAGCAGCATTCTAGATAAAATTATTAGGGGAATCGAGCTACAGCAAATAACTAATAGAGCCATTCGCACTAGAGTTATTAGAGATTTGTCTCGAATCAAAAACTCGCCTCGCATCGGTATGGTTATTTTTAAAAATTTGGGCGAGCGACTGAGTCTGACTTCAGTATTGTAGGGTTTGAGTGGCTCTCGCTGAAAATTTACCACCGCAGTAGAGACAGATTTAGAATTTAGACTCTCAAGAGCTTCCCTGGCAGTAGCCAATCTTTGTTCTACAGCAGGTGTCGTCATTCGCTCTAGCCAATTAGCCAGTTGTTCTGTAATGTTGGTTCGTTCTCTAAACTGAATTTTTAAGTCTCGCTGGGGTAATTCTGCAGGAGAAGTTCTAGTCAATAAATGAATTAAAGTCGCTCCTAAAGCGTAGAGATCGGAGGCGGGAATCGTTTTACCACCAAACTGTTCGATTGGAGCGTAACCATAAGTACCCACTACGGTAAAAGTATCACCTTCCGTGGCAGCACAGTCTTGCACCGCACCAAAATCTACCAAATATACATTGCTGTCTTCACCCAAAATTAAATTGCCTGGTTTGATATCTCGATGCAGCAATGGTGGATTGAGTGAATGGAGGTAAATTAAAATTTGTAAGACTTCTTCGGCAATATTTCTAACCTCTAACTCGGTAAAACGTTTCCCTGAAGCCAATAATTGTTTGAGAGACAATCCAGGGATATACTGCTGTACTAAAGCAAACCACAGAATGCGATCGTCAATGGAAAAATAATCTTTGTATTGAGGAATTCGAGGATGATCGAACTGCTTGAGAGTCTGAGCTTCTCGTTCGAATAATTTTAAATCCTCCCACTGAATATCGCCTCCGAACGCCAAAAACTTAACCACAACTCGTTCTCTAGATTCGGTGTTTAAATCTCTTGCTAACCAGGTTTGTCTGCCTGCATTACGACCCAATCTATGTTCGAGCATATAGCGATCGCTGACAATTTTGCCTACTTCTAACATCTTCTACGCTTTCGATCGGGGTATATCTTTCTTGTCTAACACATTTTGGGGTTCGGTTTACTGAAAGCGGTTACTTGTGACGGAATCTGGGACGGATAAATCTAAATCGAAAATTAGAGTTCGCTCTCACTTCTAACCCAGTAATAATTGGTAATTCCTCTAGAACGCCAAAATTATTTACCGAAGCTTAACAGAAATTGTAAGTGCTCGATTTTTCTTTTAAGATTTACTTACTGTAAGAGAAAGCCCGTTTTTTTCGGTGGAACTGCCTCTAACTTGGTAAAGTTTGCGTATAGTAACTGAGAATTAATAGCCGATCGCCCTTTTCGTAAGCGATACTTAGGCTAAGAAAAAGTACACAAAATTATGGCTTTAGTAGTTCAAAAATATGGTGGTACCTCTGTCGGCTCGGTAGAGCGCATCAAGGCTGTCGCTCGTAGAATACAAACGACCGTGCAACAGGGTAATAGTGTTGTAGTAGTAGTATCGGCGATGGGTAAAAGCACCGATACTTTAGTCAACTTAGCACGGGAAGTTTCTAGCAATCCGTCTCGCCGCGAAATGGATATGCTGCTGTCTACGGGAGAACAAGTTTCGATCGCACTGTTGAGCATGGCTTTACAAGAATTAAACCAGCCAGCAATTTCATTGACAGGAGCACAGGTAGGAATTGTTACTGAGGCAGAACACAGTCACGCCAGGATTTTACAAATTTGTGACAAAAGAATTACCAAACATCTCGATCGCGGAGAAGTTGTAGTCGTTGCTGGGTTTCAGGGTATTAGTAACGGCGAAGAACTAGAAATTACCACCCTAGGTAGGGGGGGCTCGGATACCTCGGCAGTAGCCTTAGCGGCTGCTCTCAAAGCCAGTCGTTGCGAAATTTATACCGACGTACCCGGAATTCTGACTACCGACCCGCGCCTCGTTCCCTCGGCTCGTCTAATGACGGAAATTACTGCCGACGAAATGCTGGAGCTGGCTAGTTTGGGAGCCAAGGTACTCCATCCTCGCGCCGTAGAAATCGCCCGCAACTTTGGCATTCCTTTAGTAGTTTTGTCTAGTTGGAGCGATGCCCCAGGCACTAAAGTGATTTCTCCCCTACCCAAACCCCGCTCTCTGGAAGGGCTAGAGTTAGCCAAAGCAGTAGATGGGGTAGCGGTAGATACCGATCGCGCCAAAGTCGCCCTATTGAGAGTTCCCGACCGCCCTGGGATCGCCGCTCGGCTGTTTGGAGAAATTTCCCGCCAGCAGATCGATGTGGATTTAATTATTCAATCAATTCACGAAGGCAATACCAACGATATTGCTTTTACCGTAGTCAGAGATCTACTGACCAAAGCCGAAGCTGTAACCGAAGCGATCGCTCCATCCTTACGCAATCATCCTACAGCCTCAGAGGAAGCAGAAGCAATTGTCGAGCGCGATATCGCTCAAGTTGCCATTTCCGGTGCGGGAATGATCGGTCGTCCTGGAATTGCTGCTTTAATGTTTAAAACCCTTGCCGATGCGCAAATTAATATTCAGATGATTTCTACCTCGGAAGTCAAAGTAAGCTGCGTCATCGATAAACAAGAATGCGATCGCGCCTTAACCGTTCTCGCCAAAGCTTTCGAGATCGATCTCAATTCTCAACCAGCCAAGACAGAATATGAATTGTCCATCGATCGCCCTCCCGTTCGGGGAGTCGCCTTAGATGGCAATCAGGCACAAATCGCCATTCGTCACGTACCCGACCGTCCCGGTATGGCAGCGCGAATTTTTGGTTTGCTGGCGGAGAAAAAAATTAGCGTCGATTCGATCATTCAATCTCAACGCTGTCGAATCGTCAACGAAATTCCTACCCGCGACATCGCCTTTACCGTAGCTCAAACAGATGCAGACCTTGCCTGTCAGGCAATTACTCGGTTAAACTGTGGTGCAGTTTCGGCAGATCGAGAGATTGCCAAAGTTAGCATAGTTGGAGCGGGAATGGTGGCGCAACCCGGGGTAGCAGCCAAGTTTTTTGCAGCCTTAGCCAGAGAAAACATTAATATCAAGATGATTACTACCTCGGAAATTAAAATTAGCTGCGTTGTCGAGAGACGAGATGGGGTAAGAGCCTTAAAAGCGGTTCACGAAACCTTTGAGTTGTCTGGAGAGGAACGAATTGAAGTTTCGGTTTGAGCAACGCTCAAAGCAGCGCGGGATTTTAGATCCCGCGACCTTTGAGTTGGAGATCTTAGCTCGTCTCAATATCAGTTTCTCAATTAGCTGGTTGAGAAATAATTTCAAACGACCCAATCATTTTTTTGACTACGGGTAGGTAAAAATTATACCTTTCAGGAGCAGCAGTGTAGGTAACGATATAGGCTCGGTCTCGTTCTACCGACCAAGTTTGCATTCTGCGGACTGGATAACCGTTTTCTTCTCCTTGATAAATCACTGTTTTAGCCTGATTGTTCCCCAGACTAACTGACTTGGGAAAAGTTACTGCCGGATCGGATAATTTTTGAATTTCGGCGATCGATTCATCCGTATACTTGTCTAAAGATATTTCAGAAGTTAAGTTTTCTACCAGCACGCTGACTTTTTCTTGAAAATTATCGCTTTCATCTTCTAAGTCAGAGATAAATACTACCCCAACGGCAACAAAATCATCTCTATTTTCCCTAGTCCAAGTTTTGGGATAATTAATTTGAAAACCCTGTTCTCGATCTTCGTAGGGAGCTAATTCAAATTTGGGGGTTCTCTGTCGCCAGAAACCCCAAATGATAATTAAAGCAGCGATCGCGCCCAAAATCGAACAGATTAAAATTAACTTAGATTTACGTGGAGAAGACCGCGAGGAGCGGGGTAAATTACTCTCGACCCTGGGGATTATTTTGGTACGGTCTACGGGGCGACTAGAGGTCGGGGAATGGTGGTTGAGATTCTGTCGCTCGGATTTAACGACGATCGTGGTGCGATCGCTGCCGTTGTCAACGGTCAGTTGCTTGAGGTCTGCCAGTACGCTTTCGGCATGAGAATAGCGTTCTTGAAATCGATAGCGTACCATTTTATCTAGAATATCTAAGAGCTTCGGGTTATAGCAGATGTCGCTTCTCAAGCGATCGCGCCAAACTAATTCACCATCGCGATCTACTGGTAGTTGTTGGGGAGGAACTCCGGTTAAACTTTGGATGGCGACGATCCCTACAGCATAGATATCGCTGTAAAATCCTGGATGACCCATCATTTGTTCCATGGGCATATAGGTTTTGGTTCCCACTGCAACAGTATGCTTAATCTGCCCCGAGCGATCCATAACTTGAGTGCTGACTTGTTTTACCGAACCAAAATCAATCATGACGATTTTGCCATCTCGGGTTCGTCTCATTAAATTAGATGGTTTGAGGTCTCGATGGATTACTCCATGTCGTTGAACCACTGACAATATTTCGAGAACATCGGTTAACAACTTAATGGTTTGAGCTTCTGACCAAGGGCGGTTGGCAATAATTTCTTTACTTAAATCTTCTCCTTCAATTAATTCTTGAACTAAAAAAAAATCGCCTTGATATTCAAAATAAGCAAGCAAACGGGGAATATATTCGCAATGACCTAGATCGTTGAGAATTTCGGCTTCACGATTGAATAAACGCCTGGTAACTTCTAAAGTTTTGGGTTTGTTCTCTTTAGGCTTTAGCTGTTTGACCACACAAGGACTATTAAAACACTGTAAATCTTCAGCTAAGAAAGTGATCCCTACTCCACCTCGCCCTAATTGCCGAATAATACGATAGCGTCCATAGATATTTTGTCCTACGAGATTGGCATCCATCTTCATGATTGTTTGTCAGATTTTAACCGAGTTGTAATAGTTTCGAGCTTTACTCATACGAGTTCGCAGCATATATTTATATACCGTTGGCTGTTGTTACAAAACTTGCTGTCGATCGGGGTCGATAATAGACCTATCGGCGAGATTTCGGATTTAAAAATTCGCTCGCTCCCTCCCCTACTAAAGATAAGCCAGTGACCATTAAAGTCATCGCCAAGCCTGGAAAAGTTGCCGGCCACCAAATTCCAGTGGGTAGTGCATCTAATGCCAAGCGCAAGTCATGTCCCCATTCGGGAACTTCGGGAGGTAGTCCCAAACCCAGAAAACCCAATCCCCCTAAAATTAGAATAGCATCAGCAGCATTAAGGGTAAATAAGACGGGAACACTCTGAATTACATTCAAAAATAAGTAGCGTGACAAAATTCTCGAAGTCGGGGCTCCCATTGCCTGGGCAGCTTCGATAAATAATTCGGTTTTGACACTAGTAGTATGGTTGCGCACGAGGCGATAATACTGCGGAATATAAGCAATACTGAGGGCAATGGCGGCATTGACCACTCCTTGTCCTACCACAAAAGCTAAAGTGACAGATAGTAACAATCCTGGCAAAGTATAAACGGTATCCATAAAAAAGAGCGCGATTTTGTCAATTTTGCCTCCTAAATAACCGCTTATTAAGCCCAAAGGAACCCCAATGAACGAGCTTATCGTAGTTGCCAAAACTACTACTTTTAAAGCTGCTTGGGTACCAAACAAAGTTCTAGCAAAAATATCGTATCCCTGGCGAGTAGTGCCAAACCAGTAGCTTGCTCCTGGCGGTTCGTGAACGGGATTACTCAACCCTTCGGTAGGATCTTGCAGCCAGCCCAATTGTTGTAAACTCGGTGCCAAGATGGCGATCGCTATAAAAGAAATTGTAACTACTAATCCGACAATAGTTAAGGCTAGTGAAGGGTTAAAACGAAAACGGCGCGATACTCTAACTTTAGCGGTAGTAGTCATAACTGTTACTGTTTGAGAAACGATATTTTTAGTTAGTCTAATAATCGATAAAATATTAACTCAATTGCCCAATTACAAAAATTTAACTCAGAGATCGTAATCATCGTGCCGTCCGTCCACTTACCAAAATTCCTATGAGCGAGCGCTATTCTTTTATTCGTTCTGACCTAAACCAACTCGTAGCCTATACTCCCAACCCAGGAGAAAAAATTTTTCGTTCTCCAGATCGTCTCGATGCGAACGAAAATCCCGAAGATCTGCCAGAAGAATTGAAAGCCAAGCTTGCCTGGATGTATCGACAAGAAATTGCCGCCAACCGTTATCCCGATGGTAGTCACTGGGAACTACGAGGAGCGATCGCCGAATACGTCAATGATTCTGCTAACTTAGACGGCGCGATCGCCTCTAATTATATTTCTGTAGGTAATGGTTCGGACGAACTGATACGTTCTATCTTAATTGCCACTTGTTTGGGTGGAGAAGGAGCGATTTTGGTTGCTCAACCTACTTTTTCGATGTATGGCATTTTAGCCAGAACTCTAGGTATTCCCTGCCGATCCGTAGCGAGAAGAGAAACTGACTGGACGATCGCTCTAGAGGCAGCGCAAGAAGCGCTCGCTACTACTCAGCCGCCGCCAATTAGAGTGGTCTTTGTCGTACACCCCAATTCCCCTACAGGAAATGTTTTGAGTCAAACAGAATTAGATTGGTTGCGTAACCTCTCAGATAATATCTTAGTCGTCATTGATGAAGCCTACTTTGAGTTCAGTCAAACCTCAGTAGTAGGAGAATTAGCCCAACATCCTAACTGGATAATTTTGCGTACCTTTTCCAAAGCTTTTCGCTTAGCTGCTCATCGAGTTGGTTATGCCATCGCCCATCCCGATCTAATTGCCGTGTTAGAAAAAGTCCGACTGCCATACAATCTACCTAGTTTTTCCCAAATCGCTGCTAGAACTATTCTCCGGCAGCGCGGACTGATTTTACCCCTCGTCAACGAGATTATGCAGGAAAAAACTAGAATGTGGCGGGTTTTAGCGGCAAACCCCCAGCTTCAAGTCTGGCAAAGTCAGGCTAACTTTCTCTATCTAAGACTTAAAAATATTAAGTCCGATAATACCACCCAAAAATATACTCGGCTAATTAACGACCTTAAAGCCAGAGGAACTTCAATTCGTTATACTGGGGGCGGCTTGAGAGTTACCATCGGAACTCCGAGTGAAAATAATAATGCGATCGCTAGATTACAAGAATTAGTCAATTAGTCAAGCTATTAGCTAGTAATCGCGAACCAGAAAATTTTTCTATTCATTTGCTTGGGAAAAAAGCTGTTGGCAAAGCTGGCGGAAGTGTTCCCCGCGATGTTCGAAACTTTGATAGCGATCGAAACTAGCGCAGGCGGGAGATAGTAACACTACAGTTGTTTGGGTTTTTAAGGCAAGTTCCAGACTTTTGAATACGGCATTTTTCATGGTGGTGACGACTTCATAATTATCGTAGCCGCGATCGCTCAATCTGCGGGCAAACAGTGGAGCGGCAGTACCAATTAATAATACAAATACTGCTTTGGCTTTAATGGCTTCTAACCAAGCGGTATCATCTCCTACTTTTGCTTCTCCACCTGCAATTAAAATAACTGGTGCCTCTACAGAAACTAAACCCACTTCTGCTGCATCGTAATTAGTCGCCTTACTATCGTTGATAAACTTAATTCCGCGATGAGTTCCCACTGGTTCGAGGCGATGGGCTACCCCAGGAAAAGTGGTAATTGCCTCGACGATCGCACTTTTATTAATTCCTGCTAGTTTAGCTGCGGCGATCGCTAGTAACAAATTTTGTCGATTGTGTAACCCAGGCATTTTAAACAGGGAAATCGGACAAATTAATTCGCCAAAAGCCACAATCCAATCATCACGGACAGCATAAGCTGTCGAGGTTTCCTCAGCAGACATGTTCTCTTCCAAATATACTGTTTTGGTGCGATCGCAGGTTAATCGATCTTTGCCTTGAATGCTCGTCCAATAAGCACGAGGAAATTGTTCTCTTACTACACTTTGTAAGTAGCGATCGTCGCCGTTAATAACTTGTCGGTTACAGCGATGTAGTAAAGAAGCTTTGATTCGCGCATAATTTTCTAGAGTTTTATGGCGATCGAGATGATCGGGAGTTAAAGTCGTCCAAATACCGATTTTGGGAGCGAGTTGACTGGAAGATTCAATTTGATAACTACTCAGTTCGGCAACAATCCAATCGAGCTGGCTAGATTTATTCTCAAAATGCGATAAAGCTAGTTCGCAAGCAGCATGACCGATATTGCCACAGGCAGGTGCGATTTTACCGGCCGCTTTGAATATAGCTGCAACCATTGCCGTTGTGGTAGTTTTACCATTAGTCCCCGTGATTCCCACCCAAGGAACTGTGTTGAGATAACGCCAAGCTAGTTCGATCTCGCCAATGGTTTCAACTCCTAATTTTCTGGCTTCGATTAGGGCGGGTATATCCCAAGGAACGCCAGGACTAACTACTACTAAGTCTGGCAACTTATTGAGAGCCAAAGCGATCTTAGAGCCAAGTTTGACTTCAATTCCTTCTTGGATTAACTTTTGTGTTGATGCCTGAAATTCATCGGCATGAAAACGAGATTTTAGCTGGGTTTCGGTGGCAGAATCGATTATAGTTACCAGCCAACCGTCTCGATTTAAAAGTTTGGCAGCAGCAATTCCCGATCTTCCTAATCCAATAATCTCAGCTTTGGGCATAAGTAGTGGTAATTAACGAGCAGTAGTTAGCAATAGGCTATCGCTTTTACAATTTAATACGTTTTTAGCTCGCTTCGCTCTGAGGAACGAGTTGTTTTTACTCGTCTTCTGTTTTTTGCAAGAGCTAAGCTCACTCAAGAGCAATGATACAGTCGATAGCGATAACCAGAAACTCTCAGCCGATGGAAATTTTCGTCTACAAGACAGTTTTGAGTCTCCAATTTTACTGATGCTGAAAAATTTACCACCCAGACATCCACAGGTCGAGATAACTGCTCGATCTGCCGATTTAGATTGCGAGTCGGAATATCCTCGTCTTCTTCTTTATGTAGTAACAAAAATTTTGGTGGCGACAGAGAGACTTCACTGAAGAAGCGATGCGATCCTGCCAATGAGGTCTCGGTCGAGGAATGGTTATTAAGAGACGAAACTTCCCCTGACTTGGCTAAATTTTTGGCTCTAAGTCTTTGCCACTCCCAGGCTAAACCCATCATTTCACCAGTTTGTTCGTGAGTTTTATGCACGGTAGCGATTACAGTGGGAATTGTGGGATATTGTTTTTGGGCTTCTAAGATTACCGGAACGACTAAATCGGGTCGGTCTGGTTTTTGATAGGCTAAATTATTAACCACGCTGATTCCACCACAACCGCCGATTAATAGGGTAAGGATAACTAAAGCTCTTGAAGCTCGAATATGCCGTTTTGTTTGAAATTTACTTTGCTGAGCTACTTTGCGCCATAATTCGCTAAAAACAGCGGCGATCGCCAGTATAACCATCGGAAAATAAAAAAACTGAAATCGCGCTGCTAGAGTTAAATCGCGATCGAATATATAGGTAAATCCCCAAATTAAGCCGATCGCAGCGAGAAGATACCAAATAATTAGGCGATCGCTCGTATGTTTCACCCGATTAAAATAGTTCAGTGTGGCGATGGCTAGCCAAACTAAAATCGGCAAGATAATTACAATGGAAATAATAATTACCGTAGTTGGAACGCTCTGTAGGGGCAACATTAACAACATCGTGACGATCCAGCCAAACAGTCTGGGAATTGGCGCGAAAAATTCTCCTCCTAAAGGATCGTCCTGATATACCCATTCCGTCAGGCGGTCGTCGGGAATAGTTTTCCAGGCTAAGATCCATCCAATACAACCAATAAAAGTGCCTAACATTGCCATAGCGACTCTACGCCAACGGTAGGAACCGAGAATGTCTAAATAATATTTAAACCCTTTTGAGTTTGCTTCTCGCCAACAAAATCCAGTTAAAACTGCACTTTGAGCGAGTAGGGAAAGGGCAAAGAAATAATGGGTAGCCATCCCCAAACTATTCACTACGATCCACAGTAGAATTACGGCGGTAGGTGGCAAAGACTTGGTTTGCAAGCACTTTATCGTAACTAACAAACAAGCTAGAGAAGCAATAACCCAAAGAATTGCTAGGGTGTAATGACGGGTTTCTTGAGCCAAATAAATTCCGTAGGGAGAAACTGCCATTAGTGCTGCCGCTATCTGACCGGTTAATAAAGAACTGCGTAGCAAATAACCCAAGCCAAACATAGCGGGAATACTTAATACTCCAAATAGGGCACTTAAGGAACGAGCCTGCCAAAGAGATACTAATTCTGTTTGGCTGGGAAATAGTTGCAACCACCAGTGAGTTAAAAGAAAATATAGTGGAGGATGAGTACTTTCATTCATCAGATGTCGGACGACATCCAAATTTTGAAGCTCATGGTCTATTGTTACTGGCAGCAAAATATTATCGAGTGAAATTATTTGCTCTAAGGGAATGGTTTTAAAACTCTTGCCGAGACTAAATACCAAAGTCGCCCATTCATCAGCCCAGGGTGGTTTAGATTCTAGATTGGTAAAGCGCAAAATTGCGCCAATTAAAATCCAAAACAACAGCAAACCCCAGTGTATCCAAACATTTCGCTCCTTAACTCCACGGCGATCGCCCATAACTGAAATATTCCTAAAGAAACAAATCTTTTCAATTTTACCGATCTCCGAGTATTTAAAAAATTGCTTGAGAACGAGAGCGATTAATTAGCACTTACTCCCAGGTAAAACGTTTTCGCGTCCTGGGTCATGATATTCTGAGTTTTGAACTAAATCGATCGCATTTGAAAACTAACATCTATAGCGATCGAATTTTATCGAACCGTAACAGCACTTCCGATCATGTCTTCATCTCAATTTAATCGAGACAACGAACAATACGATGGAGAGACATTAACTTTAGTTGATGAAAATGGGCGATCTCTTCCCTGCTACATCGAGCATTCTATTGAAGTCGATGGCATAACCTATTTATTACTCATGCCAACAGATATACCAATAGTAATCATGAGTTGGGATAAAGAAGATGATGAAAATGATGAAGTAGAAGCCACGATGCTAGAAGACGATGCTGAAATCGCAGAAATTTTTGGCGATGCTAAAGCCGTACTCGCCGAACAAAATCTCTATCTCTACCATACTGCCTATACTCTGACTGCGATCGGCGAACTCCCGCCGTTGGAAGAAGATGAAATTTTGACTTTAAATCTAGATGAAGAAGACTTTCAGCTAGAACCAGAAGAATTACAGTTGCTGGCTAGTTTCTATCACTTCGGACGCAAGTACTGTATTTATACACCTTTAACTCCACTATTGTTCTTTGCTCGCTACGATTTAGAAAATCGGCTAGAATTAGTGTCCCCAGAACAGGAAAATTTGTTGCCGATTTTACAAGAACTGCTGTTTGACGAATCCGAGCGTTCGGAGGATGAAGAATGAAGAAAATTACCACGACCGCTGTAAAAAAATCGAAGTTACCCTATTTTCTCGGTATTTTTGCTCTAATTTTCGGATTTGGTGCGATCGCTAGTTGGTTGTGGTGGCGAGGAGCGACTGCCCCTGTTGCCCGACAAGAAACCGAATTAGGTACCAATTCAGTACGTTTTACCGTCGAGCGCGGCATGACGGGACGGCAAATTGGCGATCAGTTATTAGCGGCAGGTTTGATTCAGTCGGCAGATGCCTGGAAAATTTGGTCTTGGCAACAGCGACAATTAGACTCTACAGGTGGATTTAAAGCAGGTACTTATTTATTATCTCCTCAAGAATCTTTACCGGCGATCGCTGGTAAAATCTGGCGCGGCGAAATTATGCAGACTCGCTTTACTATTCCCGAAGGATGGTCGATCGAGCAAATGGGTCAATATTTTGCCACTTTAGATTATTTTAGTGCGGCAGAGTTTGAAGCGGCTGCCCGCGAAATACACTACGAACGCTATCCTTGGTTGCCGTCCGATTTACCGCTTTTAGAGGGTTTTCTATACCCCGATACCTATAAACTTAGCAGCGATCGCGCTACTAATCCTCAGGCAATTATTCAAGTAATGCTCGATCGCTTTCAACAAGTCGCTCTTCCCGTTTATCAAGAAGCACAAACCGATCTCAGTCTACTCGACTGGGTAACTTTGGCAAGTATCGTAGAAAAAGAAGCGGTCGTCGCTGAGGAACGAGCCTTAATTGCCGGAGTGTTTGCTGCCAGATTAGAACGGGGAATGAAACTAGAAACAGATCCCACTGTAGAGTATGGATTGGGAATCAAACAGACTGCCGATAAACCTCTAACCTATGCTCAGGTAGGAACGCCTTCTCCTTACAACACCTACATAAATTTTGGCTTGCCCCCCACTCCCATAGCCTCTCCTGGAATTGCTAGTCTTAAAGCCACTCTCAATCCCGAAAAAACTGAATATCTCTATTTTGTTGCCCGCTACGATGGCACTCACGTTTTTAGCAAAACTCTAGCCGAACATCAAGCCGCCACAAAAGAAATTCGTCGTCAAAGACAACAAAAGTAGCTTTTTTTTGGTTGAGAAGAGAATTCAGACTGCTCTCCTCAACCTCTTTCTATATATATGATTCAGACAGTAGTTTATAGCTTATAGCTAACAGCTACTTACTTAACGAGCTTCCGTTCCTTGGTTGGGATCGCCTTCAGTCTGAACATTTTTATCCCCTGGTGCTTCTGGCTGTGCTCCCGATCTAACGTCTTCACGGCGTTCTTCGCTTCCAGTGCGGCGGGTTTTAGCCACCACTGGGGTTTGTTTGTTATCAGAAGCAGGAGTTTTGGCTTTTTTCTGGGCTTTTTTGCCTTTAGGTGCTTCGATCTCTACCAACTCTGACTCGGCGAAGTTGTTAGTATTGACTCCAGCATAGTTTACCTTGTCAAAACGAACGATTACCGGGTAGCGAATTCCGCTTTTATCAACGGTCGCTACTTTACCAACGTCTTGATACCAATAGGATTCCGGACGAAGAATTCTGACTGTAGAACCTCGTTGAACCATGATTAGTCTCCTGAAAATTAATTTTGTTTGGTGGTTTTTTTAAAATAAGAGAAAAATTGCCGACAACTTACTCTTATTATTGGTTTTTAGGCTAAATAGATATTAACCGTTAAACATTACAGACAAGTTTATCAAACCTTCTCGCTAATAAATTTTTACGAAACATAACAAAAATTCTTTGAAAAAGACATTTTTCTTCCGGCGATCGCAAGTACATAAAAATTCAATCCTAATTTAAGGTTGAAAAAAGATGCTAGTGCATAGAGAATAAATAGCGATCGCCAAATTAACCCCCTATTTAAACTCGAAAAATGTAGATGAAGCTTAAATATTGACATACAGTAGGAAAATAACTGGAAGAATAACCTAACCTATCCTTCTGGAGATAATACATAACCCAATAACGCAAAAAATTTATGTCTAATCGCTGGTGGGAAATAATTATACTCTGCGAACCAATTTTAGAAGAATCGTTTTTTTGGCGGCTAGAACAATTTGGTTGTTCCGGAACTGCTAGTCAGGTCAAAGAAGAACGTCTGCTAATTCGCGCTTATCTTCCCGAAATTAAGGTGCAAAAATCCGATTTAGCAGCTTTATGTCAATGGCTGAATCGAGATGCCAAATCGCTCGCCGCAGCTCTACCCGAAGTTCAATGGCAATTAACTAATGAAGAAGACTGGGCGAATAGTTGGAAGCAATATTGGCAACCCACGAAAATTGGCGATCGCTTTATGGTCTATCCGGCTTGGTTAGAATTTTCCGAAGCTTCAGATAGAGTTATTCTACGTCTCGATCCAGGGGTAGCTTTTGGTACCGGAACTCATCCTACTACTCAACTGTGTTTGGAATCTCTAGAGATGCGACTCTACGAAAACGCTGAGTCCCAAGTTATTGCTGATATTGGCTGTGGTTCTGGCATCCTCTCCATCGGAGCGAGCTTACTCGGCGCGAAACGAGTTTATGCTGTAGACACCGATCCTCTAGCTACTAAAACCTCTCGAAGCAATTGTCAGCTAAATCAAATAGGTAAAGAGCGAGTAACCGTTAGTGATGGCAGTATCGAACAACTAATAAAACTCGGACTGACTTTTGATGGCATTATTTGTAACATTCTTGCCGATACGATTAGTGAGCTGTTTCCTCAGTTTAATGAGCTCGTTGGCGAGCGCAGTTGGGCTATTTTAAGCGGCATTTTGTTGGAACAAGCAGACGCAATTGCCGATTTAGTCGAAGCTTACGGATGGACTGTCGCCGCTTTATGGAGACGCAAAGAGTGGTGCTGCTTTAACATTCGCCGTTCGGAATATTAGTTAGGCAGGGTTAAAATTTCTACTCCATCTTTGGTAACAGCAACCGTATGCTCAAATTGAGCGGATAATTTGCCGTCTTTGGTAATTGCCGTCCAGCCATCATCGAGAGTTATCGATTCCCACGTTCCCTCGTTGATCATCGGTTCGATGGTAAAAACCATACCAGGTTTTAACTTTTTGCCTTTACCTCGCCTACCGTAATGGGGAATTTGAGGAGCAGTATGAAAAATATGGCTGACTCCATGTCCGACAAAATCTCTGACTACTGAATAGTTGTTAGCTTCAGCATATTCTTGAATTGCCGCACCGATATCGCCTATTCTCGCACCGAGTTTGACTTCGGCAATACCGCGATGCAAACATTCTTCGGTGACTTCTACTAATTTTTTAGCTTCAGGAGAAGGAGTGCCAACAAAAAAAGTTTTGGAGGTATCGCCATGATAGCCATCTAAAATCGGAGTAACGTCGATATTAATTATGTCTCCTTCTTTAAGTATTTGTTTGGCATTAGGAATTCCATGACAAATCACTTCATTAACGCTAGTGCAAATAGATTTAGGAAAGCCATGATAACCTAGTGGCGCACTTCTAGCTTGTCTGGCTTGCGTCCAGGCTTCAGCTGCATCATTGAGCTCTAAAGTACTGATTCCTGGTTTGACTAAAAAAGATAGGTACTCGAGTAACTCGGCAGCTAAAGTTCCAGCACGGCGCATTTTATCTATTTCTCGGCTAGAAAGTAAAGTAATTCGTTCGCTTCCCATAAATGTCGTTCTCGGCTCGCTAGATGATTCTAATATTTTTGAGTATTTTTCGTCGTGTAATTTATCCTAGCCAATTTTTGAGAATGATTTTTGATTGAGGTTCCAAAAATTTAAAAAGTATTTTATAATTATCCAGTTAGCTAAAACAATCGAGTGCTTACTAGGCTCGGTAGCTCAGTTGGTTAGAGCGGGGGACTCATAAGCCCTAGGTCGTCAGTTCAAATCTGACCCGAGCCATTCCTAAACTCAAACTAAAAGCCAATCCCAGCGTAAACTGTTGTAATGTCGATCTACTTCCAGGTACAATAAAATATAACAATTTACAGCAGAAAATAGATCGGATTACAGCAGAAAATAGATCGGATTTAGATCGCGTGGGAGACAAATTAGACAGGTTATTGTCGGCGGCAAATCAAAGATTGAAGTTGACTAACACAGGAGTAATCATTTTTAGACGGGGTAGCAAGTTATCGCTACGAGGAATGCTGCCACCGAAACCTGGAAGTAACAAAACTAAATTTAGCCAGCAGACCGTGGCTTTAGATATCTATGCTAATGGTGCTGGTATTAAGGTTGCTGAAAAAGAAGCGCAAAAACTAGGAGCTACGATCGCTCTCAATGAATTTGATTGGTCTAACTATTTGAATTCAGACCGTGCAGTTGGCTCGGTAAATTACTGGGTAGATAAATTTGAAGAAGATTACTTCAACAAACGCGAGAGAAACGAAAAATCTGAGACAACCTGGAAGGATTATCTTAAGATATTTAATAAATTTCCCGACGGTACAAAGCTCGACCGCGCTACGTTGTTGGAAGTTGTGTTGTCAACTAAACCCGATACGAGAACCAGAAAAAAAGCTTGTACTTACTTAAAATAACTAGCTGAGTTTGCTGGTGTGGATTTCGAGCCGTCTGAATATGCTGGAAATTATTCGCCTAGCTCGGTTAATCCTAGAGAAATTCCTACAGATTTAGAAATAGAGCAGTGGCGAGGAAAAATTCCCAATCGTTGCGGTTGGCAGTATGCGTTTGGGTTGATGGCAGCATACGGATTGAGAAATTTTGAGTTATTCTACTTAGACCTCGAATCGATAAAAAAATCTCCAGGGTATTTGAGGATAAGGGTTAGCAAAACGAAAAATCAAAGCGAAAGAATTGTCTGGTGTCTCTATCCTGAATGGTGGGAAATGTGGGAGCTAGGGAATATAAAACAAAATTTTCCCCAGGTTACGGGTAAAAATAATTCGGCATTGGGAGATTGCAGCAATTCTCATTTTAAAAATTCCCAGAGAAAAATAGATGAGAAATGAGCATTGGTTCGCGAGTAAGTTTCGCGAACAAAAACCACTGATTAAGATTCGGGTGAATTAGATTAAAGTAAAAGGCATTAAATTCTCACAGA
>NZ_JBKGTY010000005.1:0-275663 GCF_053543375.1 Myxosarcina sp. GI1(2024)
GCCGAATTTGCTTCGGCTTTAATTTGGTTGCGTTAATTGTGTCAACAGAACCTATTAGATAATTGTCTACGCTAATATATATATAGATAGCTGGTGTCGCTGTTTACAAAACTAAATTTTTCGGATCGATATTGCGGTCGTTAAGCGAGGCTTTATACCTTAGAGAGGTGAAGGTTTTGCTTGAAACTTCAAGCTTGCCATCAAGCATGATGTTGTTATTTTTCTCGTTCTGAGATTAGAACGTTTTTCTGCTTCATCTCTACTAATACCAACTGCCCGAAAATTATAGATTTTTTTAATAATTGTGGTAGATGAAAACAAGTAAAACCATTCAACAATTTAATATACAGGTCAAAACAAAATTAGAAGAATTACAAGAGGTGCTGCAGTGGTTTGAAGGTTTGGTTTTTCCTTCTATTCCTAAAAAAATGGGCTGGCAATGTGAAGTAGCACTGGTAGAAGCTTTTACAAATGCAGTACGCCACGCACATCACAATTTGCCTGAAACTACTCCTATCGAACTAGAAGTAGAATTTTTCCCTAATTTTCTAGAAATGCGCATTTGGGATCGAGGTAAACCTTTCGATCTTAATGCCGAACTCAAAGCAAGCGAACTAGAAGTTAATTCTTTGGAAAAAGAAGGCGGTAGGGGACTGCAGTTTATCAACAAATTAACCGACGAAATGCAGTATTTAAACTTACCAAATCGTCGTAACTGTTTGGTAATGCGCAAGAAATATCTCGAAAAAACAGTTAAAGATAATTAATCAGATAATTTAGTTTCAATACTCATGCGCGATCGCGTCTTAGCTTGGTTGCAAAACAATGTTTCTAGTAATCGTCTACAGCATATTTTGGGAGTAGAACGAACTTGTATCGAACTGGCGCGCTGCCATCATCTCGATACCAACAAAGCTGCTATAGCTGGTTTAATGCATGACTTAGCTAAATTTTTCCCAGCCGATAAACTACTTAAGATGGCACGACAAGCTGACATTGCCCTAGATTCCATCTGTACGACTCATCCACATTTACTTCACGCAGACGTAGGAGCGATAGTCGCCCAAGAAGAATTTGCCGTTGAAGATCCTGAAATTTTAACCGCTATTGCCAATCATACTTTAGGCTCTCCCGAGATGAGCCAGCTAAGCTGCGTGGTGTTTATTGCCGATGTTATCGAACCAAATCGTGGTGATAACTCAGAGTTGGAAGTCTTACGACGAATAGCCCCAAAAAACCTCTATCAATGCGTACGGCGAACTAGCGATTATTCTTTAAAACACTTGCTCGACAGACATAAGACAATTCATCCTCGTACGATTTTAACTCGAAACTGGGCACTAGCTATGGAATGAGCGATTTTTAGAAACAGTTTAGTAACAGAGCTAAAATATTATTCTTTTCGATTAATCTTAAATTTAATGGTTGACAAACTTTTAAGTTACATTCATAAAGATAGCGACTTGAATCCCAGTCTATTTACTATGATTACTAACAAGAACGGTTGCTTTAGAACTGTTCTCTAAACAGCCACATTGGAAAGTAGAGCACAAAATTTTGAAATTTTAATGAGAAATTCATCATCAGACAAATTAATAGATCTAGCCACTCAAAACAATAATTCTTTTCCTCTAACCACAAGTCAACAGCTAGCTTGGGAAATAGCTACAGCCGCAGACGAAAAAAAAGCTGCTGATATCGTGTTGTTAAAAGTAACGGATGTATCATATCTCGCTGATTATTTTATTGTCGTTACGGGATTTTCCAGAACTCAGTTACGAGCGATCGCCGACGCGATTGAAGAGCGAGTTGCATCAGAATTTCAACAAGAACCAATTAGAGTTTCGGGCAAAGCAGAAGCCAACTGGATCGTACAAGACTATGGAGAGGCGATCGCTCATATTTTTCTGCCTGAAGCTAGAGAATATTATAATTTAGAAGCATTTTGGGGACACGCCGAAAGAATAGAGTTTAGTCAAGCACAGCTAGAAAAATAGCCATGAAGGAATCTCCAGTCGATTTTTGCCCAGTTCCGCGAGAACAGCAACCCATATACGAATATGAAATCTTAAAAGATTCCTGGTTTTTTTGTTGGGCAACTTTGAAATTAAACAGCTACCATCGCAAATTAGCTTGGTGTGCTTTTTGGGGTTGGTTAGTGGCTGCACCGATCGCCGCTACTAGTTATGTGCCTTATCGCTATCCGCTCAAATTTGCCTGCTCCAGTATTTTTGGAGCTATCTTACTGATAACTTTGATTCTAACGAGAATGTACTTGGGTTGGGCTTATATTCGCAGTCGCCTCAAACAAGACCGTATCTTTTATGAGGAGTCTGGCTGGTACGACGGACAAACCTGGATCAAACCCGATGCCATGCTCGCTCGCGACCGGCTGATTGTTTCCTATCAGATAGAGCCAATTATGCTGCGAATTAGAATCACCTTTCTATTATTAATCGTCATCTCAATTCTGAGCAGTTTGACTTGGCTAATTTTAGAATAAACTCTTCAAACAAACATATATTTTTGTAATTCAACGAATGACCAGAGGAAAGCGTACCCATACACCAATATTAGAAGTTCATCTGCTAAGAGAAGGAATCACTGAATCGGTTCACCACATAGAAGCTACAGTTTGTGACGATCGCAATCGCCCTTTGTTAGTCGCAGGTAGCTGTGAAACTTCGGCATTTATTCGCTCGGGATTAAAACCCTTTCAGGCACTTGCCGTAACTACAACGGGAACTCTCAAACGTTATGAGTTAACCGAGCGAGATTTGGCAATTATCTGTAGCTCCCATCGAGGTACGATCGAGCAGTCTCGCCAGGCCTTTAACATTTTGTGGCGTGCTGATGTCGATCCTAGCGCGCTTCAATGTTCCGTACCTTTCGGTAAAAAAAGTGCCCTACAGCATAATTGTTCTGGTAAACACGCTGGGATGCTAGCTGTTTGTCGGCATCGTAACTGGCCAATTGAAAGCTATCTCGAGCGGACTAATCCGGTGCAGCAGTTGATTTTAAGTCAAGTATCGGAGCTACTGGGAATGCCTGGAGAAGAATTAATTGGAGCGCGAGACGACTGTGGTGCGCCTACCTATTCAATGCAACTCCAGCAAATGGCTTACTTGTATGCTCAACTTGCGGCGGGTAACAATCTGGATTTAAAGCGAATTGCTCGCGCCATGATCTATCATCCTCGAGCGATCGCCGGAGATGGTGCTTTTGATACCGAACTGATGCGCCTCAGCGAAGGAGTAATTGTCAGCAAGTCGGGAGCAGAAGGGATTCAATGTATCGGTCATCTTGGAGAAGGAATGGGCTTGGCAATTAAAGTCAGAGACGGTGCCAGACGAGCTAAATATGCGATCGCCATTCATTTGCTCAAGCAATTGGGCTGGATCGCTCCAGCAGTCTCCGAGATTTTGTCAGAAAGTTTCTTAAATATCGGTAAATACATCCGTTTAGAAACTTCTGGAGAATTATCGATGCTGTAGCTGGATAGAACAATGCTCATCTGGCTAAAGTATTGTCGAGCTGAGTATCGGTTTGCCCTGAGATATGAATGAATATTCTTTTGCCTCTATGGGAAATTTGCTAGTATGCCTCGATTTACCTCAATATAACCGCGCTCGCAAACTGTAAAATGCTCTTTTAATCGCTGGTGGGCTTGGGGTAAGGCATGAAAGGGAATTGAAGGATAGAGATGATGTTCGGCATGAAAGGGCATATTCCACATTAAAAATTTAATCGGAAACCAAGTTAAAGTAGTGCGGGTGTTAGTTAAAGGGTTGTTGTCGTTACTGCAACCTGTATGTTCGGCGATGAGAATCATTCGTAAAATTGGCTGTCCTACCGCTAAGGGCAGCAACCAATAAATAACAAACCAAGGATGACCTACTGCTACTGAAAGCGCGATCGCCCCAGCATAAACTGCAAGCTGAAAGCGAGTCGATCGCACTATTTCATCTCTGACATTTTCAGAAACGTAGGGATAGTTATCTAATTTTCCCGTTGCCAGACGATAGTAGGTTTTAAATTTACCCGACCACCAGTTAAAACCGCTTATTTCTGTGAGGTATTCTCTAAAATTTGTGGGTTTGGGATCTTCTAATTCGGGGTCTTTGCCACTAATCTGGGTATAGCGATGGTGCCACTTGTGATAGCGACGGTAAAAAGTGCTGTTATAAAAAGATAGAACTCCAGCAAACCAAGCAACCGTATCGTTGAGACGATTGCTAGCAAAAGCCGTACGATGGACGCATTCGTGAACTACCGCAAACATCGATGCCAAACTAAAGCCGTATAGAACTATCATTGGTAGGGCTATTAACCAATTATCTAAATTACTGCCCCAAAGATAGCCACTGACTCCCATTATCGCCAGGTGTCCCCCTAAGTGAACTAAACCTTGTCTATTAGAACGGGTATTTAAATCTTTTAACTCACTAACAGATAAGATTTGTCGCGGTTCGGATGGGATTTTAGTTGCTTCAGATAACCCAGGTGTCATAGTGTATGTTTACCTCGCAAACTTATTATAACAAGCTAATCTATCTTATTATAATAAGTCAGCAGTTCAAAAAAATTCAAGCAAATAAACTTAGCTCGTGTCATCACCACTGCATTTATCTATCTCCGAACAACTGCGCCAACAAATTATTGATGGCGAATATACTCCCGGTGCTAAACTACCCAGTGAAAGTGAACTTATAGAGCAGTTTCAGGCAAGCCGCATCACCATTAGAAGAGCGGTCGCCAATTTAGTAAGGCAAGGTTTAGTTCATACCCATCAAGGTAAAGGAGTATTTGTCACCAAGAAACGTAAAGTCGCCCATACTCTTTCGAATCCCCTAAAATTTCTAGAAGACGATTTAGCACGTCAGGGGATCGAACTATCGCTGCAAAATATTACCTTCGAACTCATTACTGTACCTAGAGCAGTGCAAAAAATTCTCCAATTATCTCCAGATAACCCGATTGCTTATTTACAAAAGAAACTCTTGTTTATTGACAAAGTACCTGGGTGTGTCGATATCACCTACATTGTGCCCAACATCGGTCAAAACTTGGCAGCAGAGTTACAACAAAACATGACTTTTCCCGTGTTGGAACGAAATAATTATCAGATTGAGCGAGTAGAAGCAATTATCGAATGTACCAATGCTAATCTCGAACTCAGCGAGTATTTAGAAGTTCCTTTAGGTCATCCCTTGCTCGTCTATCGTCATACTGCTTATACAACCGACAACCACCCCTTAGTTCACGGAGAGTCGATTTCTAGAGGCGATCGCTTTTGTTATGCTGTTAGCCAGCAAAGATAACTTTATGTTTGTGGAGGTATCAGCAAAGGTAAGATTACTGTAAAAGTAGTACCGACATTCCAAAAACACTATAAGTATTAGTGGTAGTTTGTAATATTTTTAACTCCGGCTCTTGAAGTACTAAAACTACTCCGTCTGGTTGTATTTGAGCCGTAGTATGAATAGCTTGTCGTTCTAAATTAATCAGATCGATATTTTGGGTTTGTATATCAATTCCTTGCTCGGTCGATAGCAATCGTCAAACAGACAAAGTTTAAATTAGACCAATGTTCAGAGATTACTGCGGAGACAAGCTCCGCAGTAATCTCTGACTTTATATTTCTCAACAAAAACAAGTAAATTTAATTTATTGATTTGTAGGCTATCGCAATTGCTATTTAATTTTTCAAACGATCGCCTTTAATACTACTTTTATACTTGCAATTATTAATCCCAGAAAACAACAGCACCGATCGACTATAAATTTTCGATAATTTGTTGAAGTAAAGAAGAATAGATCGCTGTCTAAAACTCTTCGACAATCGAACAAAAGTTAACAATTATTTTTTCGCTTTCCTTATAGGAGAGAGATTGAGGGGGGTCATACAGGTAGAATTTTTATAACGCGCTCTCTTGTTTCAATAAAAAATGATAACTTTGCTAGTCTCAGATTATGTTGGATCTCTATCCATTAAATATTACTCAATCCGAGTGCAAGAGCGAGCGCATTATTATTGTTAATCCTTATTTTTAGCATCGGTTTAACCCGATTCCTACCAATTCCATGAGGAATTTAAGCTTAGATCCATTCTAAAAAAGCGATCTCCTTAAATTCCCTCTCGCCAACGATACTTACCGATACTTTCTTTAATCCAGCCTTTTTTGCCAGCTCCTTTGCTTAAAGTGTTACTAAAAGCACCATAGGCTCTGGTTTTGGTTTCTCCCGTCAATCCTTCAGGATAATAATACTTCAAAATATCATCAGCACTCATTACATGAGGATAATGTTCTTGCAAACATCCAGCTACAGCATCGCTAATAGTTTCGTACGGTTCTAGCAAGGGTGAATAGGGTAGACGAGATGAAAAAGGTTTTCTCGTTTCTTTGGTCTTGCTTCGTTTTTTACTACCGCGAGTGGCTTTAGTGCCAGAACTTGTAGATTTGGAGTTAGCTTTAACCTTAGTTTTTTTTGTCTCCGTAGTACCTTGCTTGGATTCGGTACTGCGGTTAGTAATTTCTTGCTCTGTCGCTGATGCTTGAGTCTCAGGTACATTTTCTGGTGAGTTTTCGACATTCAAAGGCTCTGACTTGGCGGTTGTCTTGCCATTACCAGAAAAATCGCCAATTTCGGAAGTAGTTTGGGTTTCTATCTGGTCTCTATCGCAGTCTGTTAAGTCAGCTAGGTTTTCTTCTACTTCCCCTGCTGCTGAGGATTCGGCTTCAGGCATTTCTGTATCTAACGTCGAGTCTGTAGGGCTCGCTACTTGACTCGTTTCATCGACTTGCTTCTGAATGACAGCACCATTTTCTGACTGAGAATCTTTTGCTAGAGGATTGAGCAAGGCTTCGATACTTGCCATTTGTTTTTCAACTAGCTTAATTTCCTTAGAGTGTTGTTCGACTAATTGTTGGTAATAGTTAACCGACGAGTGATGATAGTTAGCCAATTGGCGATAGTAGTCAATAAGCTCGTTTAAAGCTTGTTGAGCCACAATTGGTCTTGAGGGTGCTTGGGGTGGTTGCATGGTTCGTGGAGCATTGTTGGTCATCAATAATATCTAATACTTTTTTTCTAGGTACTTTCTAACATCTTATTAAAGTTTTGGACAACTGGCTTTTTTTACTTTGTACGGGATAAAAAATAAAATAGTTGCTGCTTGAGAATTGGCACAGCCAGATAACAGAATTATTTTTCTCGAACCCGACCGAGAACGATTCAGCTTCAAACAACTTAGACAAACTGAGAGTGAGACTGGCGAATTTACTAAAATATTTCCGATCGCAATTCCGCCCAATTGCTCTATCCTAATTTATTGTGATCTTTAGATAAAAATACTCAATACATGAAAGCATTAGATGATAAGGCGATCGTTAAAGAATATTTTAACGCAAAGGGGTTCGATCGCTGGCGCCGAATTTATGGTAACGCTGAAGATGTCAATAAAGTTCAGCAGGACATTCGCGTCGGACATCAGCAGACGATCGACACGATAATTGAATGGTTGCAGCAGGAGGGTAATTTAAGCGAGATCTCGGTTTGCGACGCTGGTTGTGGTGTGGGGAGTCTGAGTATTCCCTTAGCTCAGTCAGGAGCGAAAGTTTTTGCCAGCGATATTTCAGAGAAAATGGTAGAAGAAGCCAAAACTAAAGCGGCATCAATTTTGGAAGACACTAGCAAGTTGACTTTTGTCGTCGAAGATTTAGAGGCTTTAAGGGGAAAATACCATACCGTTATCTGTCTGGATGTTTTAATTCACTATCCTCAAGCAGAAGCGGCAAAAATGATCGCACACTTAGCATCTCTAGCCGAATCTCGCATTATTCTCAGTTTTGCACCCAAAACAATTTTACTGTCAATCTTAAAAAAGATCGGGGAATTTTTTCCCGGTCCTTCTAAAGCAACTCGCGCCTATCAACATCAAGAGTCGGAGATTATCGCTATTTTAGAAAAGAATAACTTTGTCATTAAACGTCAGGGAATGACTAGCACTCGCTTTTATTTTTCGCGTATTTTAGAAGCAGAACGACAAATATAGCAATTCTAATTCGAGCGAAAAACCGAAATATGGCTTGTTATTAGTCATTAATTTTTTGTCATTTGTTTGATTATGTTGATGAGCGATTCATCTCAATTTATTGCTACCGAACTTTTTGGAGAGCGAGGAGAAACAGGAGAACAGTTAGTTTGGGAAAGCATTAAAGCTAGCTTTGGCGATCGTCGATGTTTGGCATATTGGCGTTATCCTATCTTTTCTAATCGAGGTAAATTTCGTAAAGAACCAGATATTTTAATCGCCGATTATTTATTGGGTTTAATTGTCATCGAAGTTAAAGCAATAAATATTGAAAATATCGTTGCCATTCACGGACATCGTTGGGAATATCAAAATTTTTATACTGACTATGGTAATCCCTATCAACAAGCGGAAAATCAATTATCGGCGTTATTAGAGTATTGCGAGCGCGAACCTTTATTAAACCGACAAGTAGCTGCTAGGGTAATGGTTGCCTTACCCTTAATTACTGAAGCAGAATGGCAACAAAAAAGCTTTAACAAACTGCCAAATAATCCACCTATTTTATTTAAAAATAATTTGAATTCACCGAGACTAAGTTTAGAGGTTATAAGCAAAACTTCGACGATAAGAACGGGAACTTCGCTAACTTTAACTCAGTGGCAACTATTATTGGCAGTTTTGGGAGGTACGTCACTGTATATTCAACCGTATCAACATAGAGAAAGGGCAAATCATCGCCGAAGTAAAATTATCCAACAGGCGCGATCGCGACTCAATCGATTAGACTTACAACAAGAAAAAATCGCCAAACAAATACCTCCAGGAATGCAAAGAATTAGAGGTATTGCAGGTTCTGGTAAAACAGTAATTCTCTGTCAAAAAGCGGCATTGATGCATCTCAAATATCCTCAGTGGCGTATTGCTTTAGTCTTTTTTTCGCGAAGTTTATATGAAAAAATAACCGAACAGGTGGATAAATGGATACGTCATTTTACTAAAGGCGATCGCGGCTATAATTGGCAGCAGTCTAACTTAAAAATATTACACGCTTGGGGCAGTAGAAAACAAGCCGGTTTTTATAGTACTGTTTGCAAACTTAAGGGGGTTAAACCTCTAAGCGTTAATAATACCGAAATTCAAGAACCTAACGAAGCATTAGCAGAAGCTTGCGTTCGTCTATTGGAATCTACTACAATACCGCAAATTTATGATGCAATTTTAATCGACGAAGCACAAGATTTAATCGTAAATCGTTGGAAATATCAAGATAAACAACCTTTTTATTGGTTAGCATATCAAGCTTTAAAACCCGTTAATCCTCTTTATCCCGAACAAAGAAGACTGATTTGGGCTTATGATGAATTTCAGAGTTTAGATAGTTTGAATGTTCCCAATGCCAGCGAACTATTTGGTGAAGAATTAGAACATTTAGTTACGGGTAAATATAGTAATAATATTAACAAAACGGAAATTTTAACTTGTTGCTATCGAACTCCTAAACCAATTATAGTTGCCGCTCATGCGATCGCGACGGGATTATTAAGAAAATCGGGAATACTTACGGGTTCTATTTATCCCGAAGAATGGCAAGCACTAGGCTATCAAATAAATGGTAAATTGGTAAATGGCGCACCAATTTCTCTCAAACGCCATGACATAAATTCACCCAATCTCGTTAGCGAATTATGGTCTGGAAATGTTATTGAGTTTAATAAATTTTTATCTCGTCAACAAGAACTATCGGTTTTATCGGATAAAATTAAATATAATTTAGCTACAGATAAATTGCAAAGCGGTCGTGAAATTCTAGTTATAGCTTTGGGAACTTCATACGATGCAGCAGAACTAGAACGGGAAGTAGCGAGGTTTTTAATCAGACAGGGAATCGATATTTATCTTCCGACAAATAGTAGGATTAATACTTTACATACTGAATTAGATGAACGTTTACCAGACTGTTTTTGGCAACCAGGAGCGGTAACTATTTCTACTATTTATCGAGCTAAAGGACAAGAAGCAAATATGGTATATTTAGTTGGCTTAGATAATATTGCCAAATGGGAAGATAATTTAGCTTTACGCTATCAGTTATTCGTCGCTTTAACTCGCTCTAAAGGATGGGTAAATCTAAGCGGTATTGGAGATTACGATCTATATCGAGAATTAGAACGAATTATTGCTAGTGGCGACACAATTAAATTTACTTTTAGTAGTCCTACTCAAAGAACCATTGCGGTAGGCGATCGCGCCGAACTAATACGAGGCTTTGCTTTGGGAAGAATTAACTTTCGCCAGGCTAATTTATCCCAAGCAGATTTATCGGGGTTAAATTTAGTAAATATTAATTTAATCGATGCTAATTTAGCTGGTGCTAATTTAACCGATACAAATTTATCGGGAGCTAAACTAATTGCCGCTAATTTATCGGGAGCAAACTTAACTAATACCAACTTCACCAAAGCCAAATTAATTGGAGCTAATTTGCTCGAGGCTAATTTAACTAATACTAATTTCACCAAAGCCAATTTGACCAATACGATTTTGGATAACACTTAAATAAATAGAAAAGAAAAAAATATCTAGCCCACCCAAACTTGTAACCACTAACTAGCGATTTATATGCCCGTATATTTATATTGGGGAGAAGACGATTTTGCCATTGCCAGAGCCGTAAAACAATTACAGCAGAAAGTTCTCGATCCCAATTGGCTACAGTTTAATTATCACAAGCTAACTGGCGATCGCAGCGAAACAATTATTGAAGGTTTAAACCAAGCTATAACTCCTGTATTTGGTATGGGAGGACGTTTAGTATGGCTAGATGATACTACTATTTGTCAGCATTGTTCTCAAGATACTCTGACAGAATTAGAGCGTACTTTAACGGTTATTCCCGATAATTCTCATTTACTGTTAACTACTGCTAAAAAGCCAGACGGTAGATTAAAGTCTACCAAGCTGATTAATAAATACGCCATAGTAAAAGACTTTAGCTTAATTCCACCTTGGAAAACTGAATTAATTGAAAGTAAAGTCAAACAATTTGCTAAAGAAATAGGAGTAAATTTAACTCCTCAAGCAGTAAGATTATTGGCTGAGTCGGTAGGAAATAATACTAGGCAGCTATGGAATGAACTGGAAAAATTACAGACTTATCAGGGAGAAAATAATACTTTAACCGATGAAAATATCGTATCGGACTTAGTTATTTGTCATACCCAAAATAGCCTCAAACTAGCTGCAGCAATTAAAGATGGCAAAACGCAAACAGCTATAGAATTAGTTATGGGTTTGATAAATCGCAACGAACCCACTTTAAGAATTGTTGCGACTTTAGTCGGACAGTTTCGCACCTGGACGATCGTCAAACTAATGCAGGAAGCAGGAGAAACAGACAATCGCGCCATCGCTTCAGCAGCAGAGATTAATAATCCCAATCGACTATATTATATTCGCCAAGAAATTGCTCCTGTTTCTGTGCGTCAGTTCGTGGTTGCCTTACCCCTACTTCTAGAATTAGAATACAGTTTGAAAACAGGAGCCGAACCCGTAGCAACCCTACAAACCAAGGCGATCGAACTTGCCAATCTATTTAAATAATTAAGCTAAAGTATACTTTTTAAGTGCAGCGGCCAGTCATTTAGAAAGAGTTAAATAACTATATCTAAAGCTAGAAGAATTTTAATAGCGCTTATTTCTATTTTAAAAATAAAAGATTAAAAGGCATTGCCAAATTGAGAGAGCAACTCGATTTTTTTTGTTCGGGTAATGTGCCTAAGTCCCAACTCTGAATGACTTCTAAATTATTTTTCTTCCAAAAATTATATCTGTAACAGTAAGACCAATTAAAACGTTAATTTATAGCAATCTAAATATCTAAATACTAGTAAATAGAGAGGAGATCGAACTGATGAAAAATTATGCTTTGTTAGGATTTTTATTAGGCACCACAGCACTATTGCCATTTGGAATTGATAGTAGCAGACAAGCTATAGCGCAGCAAGAACAGCCAGATGCAACTATAGAGGGTATAACCGATAGCACTGGAGAATGGCTTGGTAAGACGGTAACCGTCACTGGAACTATTGAAAACGTACAAGAGGGAGCAGCATTTACTATAGAAGATGAAGCTTATCTAGACAGTGAGAGAATTTTAGTAATCAATCGTTCTGGGCAACCAATACCCGAATTACCCGCAGAAAACGTTGCCTTACAGGTAACGGGAACGGTAGAAAGAGTTAAGGCAACAGAATTTATTGAAGGTAGAGATGTAAATCTTTCGTCTGATAATGTACCCTCCGATTTAATGAATAAGCCTGCTATTTTTGCCGAGTCAATTATTCTCGCTCCCGATCCTAGAGAAGTAATAGAAGTTCCTTCCAATTATTACAATAGGGAGGTTGTTGTAGAAGGAAAAGTAGCAGAAATCTTAAGCGACAATGCTTTTACTCTCGCTCAACTTTCGTATGCTTTACCAGAAGATAAAGATTTACTAGTACTGAACCTGACTTCTGAGCCGATGCCTACTGACCAAGCCGAAGTATCGATTAAAGGTATAGTTCGTCCTTATGACCGCCAACAGTTAGAACGAGATTATGGCGCACAAATCTTTACCGAAGAATTGGATGAAAAATATTCTAACGCCGGAGTATTAATAGTAGAATCAATATCTCCTGTCAATGTAGACGCGAGCGAAGTAGAAGTAGACGTTACTCCCACTAATTAATAACTAACTAGTTTGAAATTTTAGGCGATCAAAGCTTTTTATCGATTAGCAGTTAGTAATTACTGAGCGTGTTCCTTGGCGATATTACCTCATAATGTCATGATTTTTTTGTGATATTTATATTTTTGTTAAGGCATTTTTTTGAGAAAATAGTTTAGTTTAAAATTAACGATTGCCTATTTTTTAAGTTAACTGTCTTACAAATGCTAAATATTTTATGTCTTTTAATAGAGCGCTTATAGTTCAGTAACAATTAAACTGTTAATGACGTAAACTAACCTAAATAAATTTAAAAATCATGACCAATAAATCGAACAAAATGGGTTTGTTAAATTCTAGTCTAACTAGATTTTTCTTGGGCAGCTTATTGATGGGACTACCGCTAGTAACCACATTAGAAGCTAAAGCAGATATGCATACAGATTCTATGCCCCAAACGGAAATGGGTACAGAAAATGATGCCATAGAATCTGAAGATTCACCATATTATGAGGGTGATGCCGGCTATGATGGCGAACCAATAGCTACAGTCGTTCCTACAGAAGGAACTGTCGGTGTTTTGGTTAAAAATCAAACTAATGCCGTAATCGATTATCAGGCGATTGGCTATACTGAGAATCAGACACTTGAGGGTGGGAAAGAACACGTTTTGCAAGATTTACCCGTACCCGTAGTAATTAGAGCAGCACGCCAGGATGATGGCTTTATTGAAACTATACCAGAAGTCAATGAAGAGGGAATGTTGGAATTATCCTTAGACGAATATCCGGAGCGAAATATAGGAGTGATTAGAATTGAGGAAGACGGAAGCGTATACATTAATCCCAGTAATGTAGATTACGAATAATTTAGATTGGTTTTCCCTAAGTGACAAAGCGGTCTGTAAATTTTGTAAATAAGTATTCAGATGCCAAACACGAGCAGATAAATTACTTTAGCTCTTAGGCGATCGCGTTTTTTAACTGTCAGACCGATCGCCTCATTCTCTGCTTTTATAGATATTGATTATGAAACCCTTTAGCAATTTCATTATTGCTTTTATCTTGGCAGTTGCGACCACCTGTTTGGTCTATGCGTTCAGTAGAATTCTTTTTAGCTCGATCGCACCGTCTGAAGTAGAGATACGAGACAATGATGAATCGCAACTATACTGACCTTAACCTATTTCGGTATATTTTAAATGCGCCGCTCCGCAAAGCGCGATATTGAGTCGCAATGCCAGAACAACGCTTTAAAGAGGTTAAAAGGGTTAAACTCTGCGAATGATGAAGCTTTCTTCAACTCGGTGCATTTCAATTTTTAACGATATTTTCTCCATCCGTATCTACTTCTAACTCTTCTTTTCTTAAAGTTTCTTCAGCGTCAACACTATCTTGTTGCACTTCTTTGTGGATACTAGCTTCTTCTCTAACAAAAGCCTGTTTTTTGATGTCGGCTGTTTCTTCATAGACATCCATTTTAACGGTTTCGTTATCGGAAAAATTGACATCCTCGGCAGCAACAGTTTCTGCATTGTCAACATCATGACGTTCGATAACTACTCGTTCTTTTTCTACCGGTACGGATACTTTTGCCGTTTCAGATTCTACTTTTTTACCAACTTTAACTTCACCAGTTTTTTGCCGTTTTTTGTTGGCGATTAGACGTTCTTGATAGAGTTTGAAAGTGTCACTATTTTTCTCATTAAGTTCGTATAAATCTTTTTCTTGATCGTAACTATAGGTGTCTCGATCGTATTCTTGTGCAGCTCGTTCGGGGGAGCGATAATTAGCACGAACTTTTTCTTCATATTCGTAATCAACCACCATGTTTTCGTGGTATTTTGGCAATGCCTCTGCTTGATCGACCGTACTTATTCCTAAGGCGTAGATACACTCGTTATCCGCATCAACTAAAGCACGTCCAACTGGCAATAAAACTTGTTTTCCGAAAATCCAGAATCCAGTCTCGACTACAAAGTAACGAAAGTGTCCGGACTCGTCTACTAAGACATCTCGCACGAATCCTACTCGTGCTTCTGTTTCCCCTGCTTTCACTGCAAACCTTTTGATATCTTTACCGTCAAAAGATTCTTGCTGGTAATCGGGGGCAAAATCTTCTAATTTATATAAGGTCATAGTTAGTTTTAGATGTTGTGACAATTTACCATTGAGAAGTTGCGGGAATGCAAAGCTATCAGACTCCGCATTCCCAAAATTGGGACTGGTTAAGTTAGCGATTTTTTTTAGTTTCGTCAACGATAAATACTTCCGCTTCATTATCGTTATCAATATCGATTTTATCGGTAGCATCCCGTCTGGATACTTCGCGTCTCTCGCTAACCACTTCCTCGCGTTCTGCCATAGGTCTTGGTTGTTCTACCAACTCATTATCAGCTTGGTACCGGTCGGGAGCATCGTAAATTTCAAACTCCTGAATGTCGCGATCGCGCAGAATAGAAGCGGCTGATTCTACTTCATCTTCAGTACCCGTAACCATGAGTAAATAGTCACCGGCTTTGATCCGGTCTTCGTAGACTTTGGCTTTCTCTTCAGGAATACCCAAACCTACTAAAGCACCGACAATACCGCCTGCTGCCGCACCGATACCAGCACCTGCCAGAGTAGAGGCGATTTCCGAGATTCCTACCCCTGCAGCGAGGACGGGACCTACCCCAGGAATAGCCAGTACGCCAGCACCTACTAAGAATCCACCAATACCACCTAAAACCGTACCGGTGGTCGCACCAATTCCGGCTCCTTCCGAGGCTTCGTTGCCTTCTTTGTCCGTGACTTGGTCAGCACCTTCTACACCTTCAATATCTCTTGCAAGTAGAGAGACATTATCCATATTGAAGCCCTTGTCTTTAAGGGCGCGAAGCGCGCTTTCTACATCTTCTCTTCTTTCAAAAACGCCTACGGCTCTTTTGTAATTAGTTGTGATTTCTCTGTTCGTATTCATATTTTTTTCCTCTTAAGTTAAAAGTTTACAATCGTTATAAAAACGTGATTTATGACCGTACGACAAATTATTCGTCCAATGCAGACGGATAAACATCATCGGCAACAATCACTGGTCTCTCGGTATAACGAGACTCAAATTCGCTATACTCCTCTGAGTCCCATTTCAATTCGGGATCTTGTTGGAGCAGATTGACATCAAACGCACGCGCCATTCCCGTAACGACTACTGTTTCTCCTGCTTGAAGTGCACTATCCTCTGCATCGAGGTCTCGTCCGACGCCGACTACTATCAAACCGATATCGTCTACCCAACCATCTTCGTAAAGAGACATCGTGTTGGAAGAAAACATTTCCCCAACTTCACCTTCAACAGCGATCGGTTGGTCGTAGAAAGTAGAAGGATTTGCCGCTAAATCCTCGGGAGTGGGGGCTAAAGCTACGGACTCGGCAATAACAGCAGGTCGATCTTCGTAGTCTACATACAGTTCGTCATCTAAATCTATACCGTATTCAGTTTCGATATCGGCGATGACCAACTCTCTAACCGTCCCCGTAGCTTGCACTGGGACATCCTCGCTTGGACGGGTAATGGGAGTGTCACTAGCGTTAACGACGATAAATGGTTCGCCGCCAAAAAACTCGTCGGCTTGAAGTACGAAACCCGACTCGCCCAAGTCTTCTTCTACTCCGCTCCTAACGGTTACAGTTTGACCGATATATTCATCGATATTTCCCGTAATTTGTTCGATAGTAACGTTGGTTTTACCTTCTTGAATCTCTTCTTGGGCGGTAAGTTTGTTAGGGAGTAGCTGGGTTGCAGTTAGTCCTAGTGCGACTGCTCCTACATAAGCTAATATTCTTTTGGTTATGCGCTGACTAAAATAGTTTCGATTAGACATAATTGTTTTATTTCCTGATAAGCACGATTATTATTAGCTTGGCTACAGTTCAAAATCGAGCAAGCCAATAAAAGAAATTATCGGTATCGAACAGCTTTAAAACATGTCGATTTAGTTTGAGTAGCTAAGGAAGCGGATACGAAAAAGGCAAAATTGCTAAAATCTAACTTTAGCGAGCATACCGAAATATATTCCGTACTCAGTTGTTATAGGTTTTATCTGCCCTGCTCTGTCGTGAGATGACAGAATCCTTCGGACAATAGAATTTCTTTTAATCGCTCGCACGCTCTCTGGCAATTCCATTTTTTGTTACTAGTAATTAATAGCAAGCCACAATAGCAAGCCACTCAACTATTATTTAAGATAAGCAAAATATCGCTCGATTTTATATATCTAAGGTACTATCCTTGAATAAATGTCGCTCTACTTTTTGAGAGATTTAATAGATATAGGGCAACTATTAGATTGATTTTTGAAACATAATTTTATAATTGGAAGTTTTTCTGACTCAAATAAGTTCTTTCAAGCCGGATATGGGTTCTACTGACAAAAACTACCGCACAATTCCAGTTATCTCTAGAATCTCATTTGTTTATTTCTACCAATAGCTATAAGAGGCGGAAAACACTTTTTTATTTTCCAAATACAATACTTAAGATTTAGTACTAACAGTAGATAGAGAAAATTTTTACTTAAATAAACTTTAAACTTTTTGGTTTCAGTTTAGATTTATTAAAATTAATTAGATTTATTAAAATTAAAAAATTTGAAATTGAAATTTATTGCCGTAGCTAGATATTTATTGAATCTACTAACAACTATCATCCAATAAGCTAGACTCAAAATTTGGCTATTTTTTATCCTCGATCATTCGAGCTAAAAATATTTGATTATCGTAAACAATAGATGAAGTTGAGAAAAGATATGAACTTGAATAAAATATTTTCTAAAGCATCGTTTCTACTATTATTAACAGCGGCATTAATCGGTTGTGAGACTGAGGAGCCTGATGTAGGAGTTGTAACAACAGAAGAAAACGCTACTACGGGAGAAGTAACAGAAGACGCTCCTCTCGCTGAGACTCAAACTGAAGAAGAAATAGTACCAGACGAGCCACTCACTGAAACCCAAACAGAAGAGGAAGTCATAGAAGACGAGCCACTTGCTGAAACTCAAACAGAAGAAAACGTTACTACGGGAGAAGTAGCAGAAGACGCTAGCGAGCTTATGGGTGAAACCGTAACCATTCGCAGCAATGCCATCGAAGTAATCGAACCATCTACCTTTGTCGTGGCAGACCAAGAGTTTTTTGGAGGAGAAGATATTGTAGTTGTTAATGCCACTGGATCTCCTTTCGAATTACCTACCACAGACGATACAGAAGTCCAAATAACTGGGGAAGTAACTGAATTCGTCGTATCCGATATCGAATCGGCTTACGATTTAGATTTAGACCCAGACCTATATGTAGAATATACCGATCGCCCAGCGATAATTGCCCAATCTTTGGCGATCGCACCCGAACCATCAGAGATTACTGCCGATCCCAGTCAGTATTACGGAGAAACCATTGCCGTTAAGGGGGAAGTAGAAGATATTTACAGCGACAATGTGTTTTCTATTGATGAAGAGGGACTATTGGCTGAGGACGATTTATTGGTATTAGTAACTGGCGCTTCGGAACCTGTAAACGATAGTGAAACGGTTGCAGCTACTGGAGAATTGCGTTCTTTCGTCGTTGCCGATCTCGAACGCGACTACGATTTAACCTGGGATTTGGACTTACAACGAGAACTCGAGGCAGAATACAGCGAAAGACCAGTTTTAGTTGTCGATCGCGTTTATTCTTCTGCTATTCCGGCAGCAGCTAAATAAATGACATTTTGTTTTTGTTGACAATTGAGGGGCGATCGCTGTTAGCCAACGGCGATCGCTTTTTAAATAAACCAGCAGCTTATGGACATACGGGTGCTGTTGGTTCTAAGGTATCAGTGGTATCTACCGAGTCCTCTAAAATATCTTCATCCACTTCATCGGCATAGTTTTCGGTAGTTTCCTCAACTACGCTGGGTATCTCCGTCCTTATCTTCTTCAGTTTCGGTAATGCTAATATCTTCATCACCCTCAACGCAATCTTTATCTTCACGATCTGCTGGGTCTTCGACTGGATTTTCTATATAGTTACCGTCTACATCAATATTGTTATTGTTGTTTTGGGCGTTTACATCATTCCCAAATGTATTAATACCCAATATAGCTAATAAAGCTACTGCTGTATTTAAACTAAAATTCATATTTAAAACTTGCTGTAATTTGTCGCGTTCGGAACCATTTGGCGTTACCGAACGAACTTAACTTTTAAAAGTAAAGATGTAGATTAGAATCGCTATTTAATAATATCCCTAAAAAGACACGATCGCGATCGCGAGGGTGTCAAATCCTTGACATCATAAAAACATATCCGATCGATAAGCTGATTAAAGTACGATAATGTTCAAAAATCAGCATATCAAACACAGATAGATATATGAATCAAATTCCCGAAGAAGACTCTTTTAAATATACACTTCTAGACGAGCGAACGAGAACTATTATCAGACAACATGCCGCAGAAATTAAAAATTTAATGCGTCTTACTGCTGAAAATATTATTGATATTGGCAAAAGATTGACTGAAGTTAAGGAACGACTAGAGTATGGCAGCTTTGAAAGCTGGTTGAAAACCGAGTTTGAATGGAGCGAGCAAACTGCTCGTCAGTTCATGCAAGTATATCGTTGGTCGGAAACTATAGAAAACAAAAATTTTGTGTTTTCTCAACTGGCTACATCTGCGCTCTATTTACTCGCCGCGCCATCGACACCACCAGAAGCAAGAGCAGAAGTTTTGAGTATAGTTGATGGTGGTGAAAAAGTTACCTACACTCGCGTTAGAATTATAGTAGAGCGCCACAAAAGTGCGGCGACTTTGTCTCCTGGGGATCAAACCGAGAATAATGATAGTGATAGTGTTATTGATGTTGTGGCACAAAGTGAAGTAAACCAGACAACTTCAGAACGAGAGTTTGCCTCTAACCAATTGTTTCGTTTAACAACTCAAAATCTAGGCTGTCTCGTTAGGCTATATCGTGCTGATGAACTAGAAGCAACCACTGAGATGACTGTGGGAGCGACTGTCAAAATAAAAGTAGGTCGTTGGCATGGTCAAACAGCAACAATAAATGAAATCTTGACCGATCGACAAACACTAATGAGCGAGCCAGAAGAAATAGTGCCAATATCTTCTGCCACTCCACCTAAAAAACGCCACGTTACAATTCAAACTATCGACGAGACAGATTTGTCAGAGCTAAAAAAACTGCTAGAAATAGACCGCAACTTAATTATCAGCTATGGCAGTATTTGTCTTGCTGTAGAGAGCGATTCCGAAACTTTAGCCGCCTTCATCGAACGACTACAAACTAATGCTGCTTTTGTTGAAGAAATATTTCAGAGAATTTTGGATGATTACTAGAAAATAAATTGTAACGAAGTTATAGCGATCCTCAGTTGGAGCGTAAAAACACATGACAGATCGCACGAAGCGCGATAGAATTGCGCTCCGTGTAATTAATTATAGAAAATTATTCAAATAGACCTTCGTCTTCTGCCGCCGCATAAATACTATCTACCACTATTACTGGTCGTTGTGAGTATTCAGCTTCTAGTTCTTGCTGTACGTCCAAATCCCAGTCCAAGTCGTAGTCTCTTTCTAGTTCGGCAGCGACAAAGGGACGAACCATACCTGTAACCACTACTTCTCGTTCTTCTGCAGGAATTTGCTCTCCGCTCAGATTGAGTACTAATACCTCTTCGCCGCCAATCAGCTGTTCTTCGTTGAGAACAAAGGTGTTGGTGTTCCACATTTCACCCACTTCTCCTACGACGGCAACTTCTTTACCATAGAAGTTTTCAGGTCTTTCAGAGATATCTCCTATACCTGGCGATAAGGTTATAGCATCGGCAAAAATGACTGGTCGACCTTCATAGTCTACATAGAGATCTGGATCGAGATCGAGGTCGTATAAACTGTTGACATCTGCATAAACAAAACTACCTACTTCTCCTGTAACTTGAAGTTCTAGCTCTTCGTCAGGCATTTCAGGAAGCATTTCTCCTGAAAGATTAACAACTAATACCTCTTCTCCTTCTAAAAATCCCTCTGCATCAAGGGTGAAAGTTGTGCCAGGTTCGACTTCTTCTTCAACTTGCCCTCTAACAGTTACTCGTTCGCCTAATGCGTCTGTTGGATTTTCTTCAATATCTTCGATGGTGGTACTACCATCTGTTTCTTGAGCCTGCAAACTAGAAGGAACAACAGTCGTAAAAACTGATGCCATAGATAAGGTTAATGCACCTACTCCAAGTTTAGTTAATAAATTATAATTTGACATAAATTCTATATTTTTCGTCTTACTTGCAACAATTAAATAAAATAAGCAATACTTTTACTGCCTATTAAAAATCGTAGCTATTTTGGAAATTAAAGAGCATCTAACTTATGTTATATTACAATAGCTTATATCTATCTATCTTTTGAACTACATCTATTTAAGGTGTTCATATTGTTGTTTGTTAATCTGCACAAACATCAGCAAACTATTGTAGATTTTTTATTTATTTCTCAAGTAATAAGAAACGGTCGAGCTAGTAATTTATAAGGGGAGGATCGCATCTAATTTTGTTGGAGTACTTTGGAATAGCAAGCAGTTTATTTAAAAAACAAATAGAGAAAATACAAATATTCGATCGCTTTGCTGCAAACGCTAAAATAGATTCAGAATCAAAATAATATCATTTATGCCGCGAATCAATATTTACAGTCTGTCGATGCAAATCAGTCGGATGTTCGAGCGGGGAGAGTCTTTTTTTTGTACTGTCAAAGTACAAGACTGGCTGAGACAGCGTAATGAAAATCCCGATGATTATGAAATATTATTTCACGAAAAACCCGCGCCACCAGAATCGGGATTAATTGTGATGCGGGAAATAGAATTACGTCGTAAAAATGGAACACCCGTCGCTCCTTGGCTACAAGAAGAAGCCAATAGTTACACTTGAAAGAAGGCTTTAGGCACTAGGAATTAATCAGTATTTCTCCTTCGTTTGCTTACCCCAATCTTTTTAAAGTCCCCAATATTCAATCCTTTCCTGAAGCCAGCCAGATTCTTGCCAACGGGCGATCGCGTCATTTACCCGGTCTCGCAATTCTTGATACTGTAAACCTTTAGGCATCACAATCGATAGGGGTATGCCTGAAAGTCTCTCGGATAATAATTTATATTCGGGATATTCTTGTGTCCAACCGGTTAACAAGGTGCGATCGCCTGCAAAAGCCGCGGCTCGTTCGGTTTCTAATAGTTTTAAAGCTTCCATATAAGAATCTACACCAACTAAAGTAGCATTCGGTAGTCTGTGACGAATCACGGCAATAGTTGCTGAATTTTCCAACACGGCAATAGTCCCTTGAGTTAAATCGTTTAAATCTTCGATCCCGCTATCTTTAGTGATTAAACTCGTTCCGTCTAGATAATAGTAGGAACTAAAATCGACTACTCTAGCACGAGGTGTAGTGTAACCAACTCTGGCGATCGCCAGATCCACATCATCGTTTAAGACTACCTGCAATCTTTCCTGATTGCTGACGGGGATAAATTCTACGGCTTCTAAGTCGCCCAAGATTTCTTCAGCTAACTTACGAGCAATATCTATTTCTAACCCAACCAAATTTCCCTCAGTATCAGTAAAACCCAAAGGACGTAGATTATCTTTTACTCCGATAATTATTTGACCGCGATCTTTTATTGCCGTTAATTCTGCGGCAAAAGATGGCGCAACAACTAACAATGTGGCTGTTAACGTTCCCAAAGCCATAATAACATTTAAAAGCTTTTGTTTCACGATCGCAAAGTTGATAACTTACAATTGACGAGCAATAAATAATTGTCTATCCATAACACGGGCAAGTCAATTATCGCTGTGGACGAAAATAGATCGAGCCTTAACGAGACTAAAATTCGCGCCATTTTGGCGAGGAATGATAAATGGTTAAAAGTAGTTACTAGTAAATCTCTGGTTTCTATTGGGAATTACTATAATACCCCCAAGATTGCGGGTCAAGGGGGCAAGGAATTTAAGAAACGTCGATCTATTTAACTCGCGCTTGCTACAGTTTTACTGTCACCGTCTTAACGGTACTTAAACAATTTAAACAGACAAAATAAGATAGAATACCTTTGCTGATTAACTTTAACATTATTCTAAAGCCCGATCGCACTTACTTTATGAAAGAAACTACTCCCGCAGCCATGCCTCCCTGTTTCGATAGATGAGATGGTGTCAAAAGTTTGATGATTTACTGAGAACTAAAGCGCAAAAAAGGGAATTCAGACATTATTTAGGAGGATTATTAGGGGAAAGTGAGCGAAAAAATGTATCTCAAATGGCTAAAGACGCAGTAGAGGTCACATACCACAAATTACACCATTTCTTAACTGAAGCAACTTGGTCAGCGAACAAGATAAATGAACGTCGCTTAGAAGTGATGAACAAGTGTAATCAAACGAGAATCAGTAAGGGATTTAGTCTAATTGTTGATGACTCTGGGCATAGAAAAAGTGGTAACTTTACCGCAGCAGTAGGTCGTCAATATATTGGGGAAATTGGGAAAACAGATAATGGCAATGTTGTAGTAACAACTCATCTATATGATGGCCAAAAAAGCTTACCTTTAGACATAGAACTATATCAACATGGTAATTCGTTGCCCGAAGGAAAGAAAGACAGAGAATTCAAGAAAAAACCCACCTTAGCCTTAGAATTAATCGATAAAAGTTTGAAGAGGGGATATCGACCAGGACTAGTATTAATAGATTCGTCCTATGGTAACAACACAACTGTTTTACTCGAACTGGAAAAAAAGAAATTAAAGTATATAGGAGGAATCGCTAAAAATCGTAATATTTTGGTTAAAACTCCATCAAATCAATTAGAAAAAATCAGAGTAGATGAATATGCTCAATGGTTATCTGATGAGGAATTTAAGGAGATTCAAATCCAGGGTGAAAAACCTAGAACCGTCTGGGTAGCAATAATAGAAGCAGAAATATCAAGGCTAGAAGGAATCAGAAAAATAGCTATCGTCATGAGTGCACCAATCTTTGAAGATGCTGAAGATATTGACTACTTACTCACAAATGTTGAGGGAGAAATAGTAACCGAGCAATGGATAGTTCAAACTTATGCTCAGAGAAACTGGATAGAAGTTTTCTATCGAGAAGCCAAGGGATGGTTAGGATTAAAAGAGTATCAAGTTAGAGATAAGAAGAGTTTGGAAAGACATTTTATTCTAGTTTTTTGTGCCTATACTTTTATCCTTTGGCATAAGCTTACTGGAGGTTTAAGAAGACGTTGGGCGAACAAACCTTTGGAGACATTTCCTGAAGCATTAGAAGCTTTTCGTACAGGTATATCTTATCGTTTTGTCCAATGGTTGAACCAAAATCGCGACGTATTCGTAGCTTATAAAGCTAGTTTGGGCTTTGTTTGGGCTTGATTTTTGTTTAAGTACCGTTAGCAGCTTAGTAGGTCCGAGTTTTACTTTTGGTTCTGGTCTTGTAGCAGTGACCATGGTTACCCTCCTTAGCTTAAAAAAAATCTATTTCTTCGATCTTAAAACCGCTCAATTAGTTTGTTTACCATCAAAGGTAGATTCTTAACATTCCTAAGCCTTTGATTGTCTTAATCCGAGCTGAGGTTAAGCAAAAAATGACGATTGTTTGGGATAACATCTTCGTCGAGCAGCATTAGTCGAACCGATATCATCGTGACCGATCTTTGTTTCGAGTCAATCCTACAAAAGTATTTTGAGCAATGGTCGGAAACGTAATTTATCATACTGTTATGATTCTCAGCAGGAGTAAATTAATGCTGTTGCTAATTTCCAGAACCAAAAGATTCGGCTTTTCAAAGTAGATGGGGTTTACTGGTAAAAATTAGTCAAAATAAAGTACATCCAATATAGAAGTGTCAAGATGAGTTCAGAAAAGTTAGTTCGCGCAGTCAAAACGGAACATTATCGTAAATACAAGGTTAAAGAACACGAGCGGAAAATGTACGAACGTGAATATAAGTTTGTCTGTAAGGGATGCGATCGCATAGTAGAACGGATTAGCTATGCAGTATGCTGTCCGAGTTATGGCAACGAGTGTAATGGAAAAGCTTCAGAGTGCAGGAGAAATAAATAATGCTGGAAAGAGAAATCGTAGCAGCGATTGAGAGTCTTGAAAGGCTAGAGAATTACTATCAAAACAAATACGAACGCTATTTAGCCGAGGCAATGGCGGCTAAAGCACATCGAGAAAAAATCGAAATGTTGTTGCGGGATTTAGACGAGAAACTAGAAGATGTGCTTGAAGAGTCTAATGAGTCAGAATTCACTCATGAAATAATTTCAACCTCGGTCGTAGAACCATCACTCAGTCGTCGTCGCCGGAAAAAAAGTTTCAATTTGCCAGATGCACGATTAGAGAGAACCAATGGGTATGGTTCACAACTGCGAGCGACTAATTTTGGTTCTGATAATGAAGTCTCGAGACTTGAATCTAACTTGGAAGGAAAGATCGATACTATTGCTAGTTTTTTAAAACTATCTAAAACCGTGCTGCCAGCAATCAAAAAAGTCTTTGATTCGGAACCTAACAAAACCCTGCATCTCAGCTATTTGCAGAAAATACTCAACACCGAACTCAATCTAGATTTGACTGAAGAATCTCTCGAACTTTACCTAAATCAAGCGATAGATCGAGGCTATTGTCGTTTGGATACTTACGACCTTCATTGCTACACGAATACCGAAAGCCAACAGGATTCTTCAGTTGAAACTTCCCCAGTTTTCTCGAACGACGCTGACTCGGCTGAAGTAAAAGCTGCAGGAGATTTAGCCGACGATAGTGTAGAGGAAACTTCAAGCGAAAAGAATGGGATGCGAAAGCTCCATAACTTACCCGACTCAAACAAACTCAAAGTAACACTATTAGAAACTATCCGAGGTTTTTTAAAAGAGTGTAAGCCTAGAGTATTTTCAACCAGAGAAATAATCGATTATCTATATTCAGAACGGCAGCAATCGAACTGGACGACAAATCGCAGGACTAAAATTCGTCAATCAATCGCCAATGTTTTAGGTAGACGTGACTATTTGGGAAGAGAATGGGTGCGAGTCAAACCTGGAATCTATCGACCTAAAAAGTGAATAAAATTTCAGTGCTCGATTGTCTAATTTTAAATTCAATCGACTATTGATGGTCGAGGGAGATACATGTAATACAGCAAGTTTTAAATTTGTTAAGTACTCGTTCAAACTCGATCGCATCTCTTAAGTCTCTATGACTTTTAATTGCTGGATCTGCGATCGAATCTCTGTCGTTAATTAAGAGTTGGCAATCAGTGCCAAATACTCACTGCGAAAGTAGCGCAGAGTGCTTAAAACGGGATTGGGTGCCGATTGCCCCAAGCCACATAAGCTAGTGTATTTCACCATCTCGCATAATTCTTCTAGCTTGTCTAAGTCAGTAACCGAAGCTTTGCCTTCTCGAATTTTGGTTAGTAACTGATATAGCTGAACCGTTCCCGCTCGACAGGGAATACATTTACCACAAGACTCGTCCATGCAAAATTCCATAAAAAAGCGAGCCACATCTACCATATTGGTAGTTTCATCCATGACAATCGCGCCACCCGAACCCATAATCGAACCTAATTTGGTTAGAGATTCATAATCTACAGAAGTGTCAAATGCAGCAGCAGGGATACATCCACCTGAAGGTCCCCCTGTCTGCACTGCTTTGGCGATACCTTCAGGAACGCCGCCACCCATATCTTCTACTATTTGCTGCAAAGTAGTGCCCATTGGCACTTCAATTAAACCCGTGTTGCAGACTTTTCCTGCCAGGGAAAAAACTTTAGTTCCTTTACTTTTTTCGGTGCCGATACTAGAAAACCATTCTGCACCCTGACGAATAATTGTCGGAACGTTAGCCAAAGTTTCGACATTATTAATTAGAGTAGGATAACCCCACAAACCAGATTCAGCAGGATAGGGAGGGCGAGGGCGAGGAATGCCCCGCTTGCCTTCGATTGATGCCATCAATGCAGTTTCTTCGCCACAGACAAATGCCCCTGCGCCAATACGAAGGTCGATTTTGAAATCGAAAGGAGACTCAAAGATTTGACTTCCTAATAAACCCAACCGCTTCGCCTGACGAATTGCTGTTTGTAAATGGCTTATAGCTAGAGGATACTCTCCCCGGACGTAAATATAACCTTGGCTTGCTCCCACCGCATAAGCAGCGATCGCCATACCTTCAATTACTCGATGGGGATCGCTTTCTAGCACACTGCGATCCATAAAGGCACCAGGATCGCCTTCGTCGGCATTACAAATTACAAACTTGCGGTCGCCTTTTGCCTTGGCTACAGTTGCCCATTTCAATCCTGTAGGATATCCTGCGCCACCTCTACCTCTCAGTCCACTGCTGGTAATTGCCGCTACTACCGATTCTGGGGTCATTTCCCGTAATACTTTATATAGTGCCCGATAACCATCGGCAGCAATGTATTCTTCTATCTTTTCTGGATCGATTTTGCCACTATTTTCGAGGACGATTTTTAACTGTCGGGTAAAGAAAGGGTGAGTTTGTGGTTGATATGGTGATGGTGCAAAGGCTGAGTCTCCCTCGTTCATCTGTCGGATAGATGTCACAATTTCTGAAGCACTATCCGGAGCAACGCGATCGTATAGAGTTCCTTGGGGGTCGACTCTGACTAATGGTCCTCGACTGCACAATCCCATACAACCAACCCCGGCAACTTCGACTTTTCCTCCCAAACCTGCTTCGTTTATGGCTTCTTCTAACTGCTCTTTGACTGCTAGTCCATTAGCAGATAAACATCCTCCTACGGTACAGCAACGAATACAGGTTTTTTGTCGTTTTTGCCGTTCTCTAGTGGCAATTGTATTGAGTTCTTCAAGATCCATAGTGTAAATGTTCCCTAACTCGACGAATAACAGATTCAGAGGTTTGATGACCTTCGACATTGCCATCTACTACTACTGCAGGAGCAATTCCGCAGGCACCCAAGCAACGGGCGGTTACTAGGGACAATTGACCGTTAGGAGTGGTTTCTCCTGCTTTAATTTGATACTGCTGTTCTAAAGTTGCCAGTAAATTAGCCGCCCCTTTGACATAGCAAGCCGTACCCATACAGACAACGCAAGTATGCGCTCCTTTTTGCTTTAGAGAGAAAAAATGATAAAAAGTAGCTACTCCGTAGACTTGGCTCGGAGGTAGTTTTAGGCTATGGGCAATATAAAGCAGTAAATCTTCTTCTAAGTAACCAAATAACTCTTGCGCCTGGTGCAGCACCTCAATCAGTGCATCAGGCGCATACTGGTGACGTTTCATTGTCGCCTCCAGCATCCGAAACCGCTTATCGCCGCTAGGATGTAGTTGAGAATTTCCTTTTGTAATTGGCATATTGGTGGTTAGTGCTTAGTTTAGTAAACAATCGTGGTTTATCCTCTCCAGCTACGCCACAAAGGATAGCCATAAGTATCTATACTTACTATCTCTCCATTAAAAGTTTCACTTTGGTTGAGGTCGTAACTTCTGCCATATCGACCTCTGTGCCAGCCAGAGCGGTTTTGTTGACAACAATAGGGATATTCAGAATCCTCGAGTGGTTCTTCGGAGGCAAGAGGATTAGCTGCGGGCGCAACTAAAATAAAGCTCGTTAGAGTTGCAACCAATAATTTCTTTGCTAGTTTGATTTTCATGATTTTTCCTTGCTCGCTTCATCAAATCTAAGTCACGCAGTTCGATAAAATTGCCTGGGAAATCCTAGTAATTTCAGCGTACAAACAAGACTTGAAGAATTTGTGAGGAGAAGATTTAATCCGATCGCTCGGCTACAACAGTGCGATCGCGCCCTACATAGCCGCAGTGAACGATTTCCAGTCTCCACGCAGCTTTTTGGTAGCAGTTACTCCCGATGCCTAATTTTCTTTTCGACTAATGTGTCGAACCAGTATATCGAGAGATCGAGAGTTAGTTGGGCTGTTACTAGATGTTAATCCCATTCAGGCACAACTCCAACAAGCGCGACAAGCGATCGAATCGCTTCAGTTAGCAGAACTAGAAAACTTCTTTCCAGAAGCCTGTCTGGAAGTTCGACCCAAACAAACAGATGAAGTAACTATTACTACGGCTGTAATTTATCCCATAATCTCGAGCGAGCGCCTGGCGGTGATTCTGTCTCTACAGACGGTTCCTTATTAATTAATGACTTTTATCAACAGTTAGTACAGTCCCAGTCCGACATTAATCAAGCTGAAGCTTTGCGTCAAGCTCAATTGGCATCGATCCATTCTCAGGACTCCAACCATACTTTTTATTGGTCGCCTTTTGCGTTGGTAGGAAATTGGTTGTAAAAGTATCAATCTTTGCCTATTTGAATTTTACATCCCATATCCTCACAAGTTCCTCAAGTTACTGGTTTACAACAGAGTTATCAGCCTAAATGAGTTCTCGCTCTATTAGATGCGAAAAAATAAAAATTGAATGAAGAAAATGAGGAACTGGGATTTATGGTAACAATAGTAGATCGCCAAAAAGAACTATCGCAAGATAGAGAAGGAGCTTTCATTCTCTGGTTTGAAGATGTGGGAATGGAAGACGTTTCCCTAGTCGGTGGTAAAAATGCCTCTTTAGGAGAAATGATCCGACAGTTAACACCAGAGGGAATTAATGTTACGGGAGGTTTTGCCACTACTGCTTATGCTTATCGTTATTTTATTCAACAGGCAGAATTAGAAAGCAAGCTACGTCAACTATTTGCCGATCTCGATGTAGAAGATGTTAGTAACTTGCGATCGCACGGCAAGCAAGCGAGGACGTTGATTCTCAATACTCCCTTTCCCGAAGAATTAGAGGCTGCAATTACCGAAGCTTACAGTCAATTATGCCAGCGATATAGCATCGATTTTGAAGCTTGCGATCGCTTTGAAGGGGAAGATAAAGAACTCTGTCACAAATATACTTATAACGTAGATGTGGCGGTTCGTTCCTCGGCTACCGCTGAAGACTTACCCGATGCCAGTTTTGCAGGACAACAAGAAACCTATCTTAACGTTCATGGCTTCCAAAGCGTCCTTGACGCTTGTCATAAATGTTTTGCCTCCCTATTTACCGATCGCGCGATTTCCTATCGTACGATTAAAGGTTTCGACCACTTTAATGTCGCGCTTTCTGTCGGCGTACAAAAAATGGTGCGTTCGGATTTAGCAACTTCGGGAGTGATGTTTTCGATCGATACCGAAACTGGTTTTAAAGATGCAGCTATCATTACGGCTGCTTATGGTTTGGGTGAAAATGTGGTTCAGGGGGCGGTCAATCCCGATGAATATGTCGTCTTCAAACCGACACTAACTCAAGGCTATCGACCCATTTTAGAAAAACGTCTCGGTAGCAAAGAAATTAAGATGGTGTATGATATTGGCGGTAGTAAGCTCACCAAAAATGTACCCACATCCCCCTCGGAAAGAATTAAATATGCGATCGAAGATGACGAAATTTTGACTTTAGCGTCTTGGGCTTGTCAAATCGAAGAACATTATTCTCAAGTACGCGGTGTTGCTACCCCAATGGATATTGAATGGGCAAAAGACGGGTTAACGGGAGAATTATTTATCGTCCAGGCTCGTCCCGAAACCGTACAATCTCAGAAAGCTCGCAATATCTTGCAGACATATAAGTTAGAAGCAACAGGCGAGATACTAACCACAGGTCGGGCAGTTGGCGAAAAAGTTGGTGCCGGTAATGCCAGAGTTATTTTAGATATTACTGAAATTGATAAATTCCAATCGGGAGAAGTTTTAGTTACTAATAAAACCGATCCCGACTGGGAACCAATTATGAAACAAGCCAGTGCGATCGTCACCAATCAGGGCGGTAGAACCTGTCATGCGGCGATCATCGCTCGCGAAATGGGAATCCCGGCAATTGTAGGCTGTGACGTTGCGACTAAAAATATTCAAACCGGAAGAGAAATAACCGTATCTTGTGCTGAAGGGGAAGAAGGTAAAGTTTATGCTGGTTTGATTCCTTTCACCGTCGACTCGACGGAGTTAGATAACTTACCCCAAACCAAAACGCAAATTTTGATGAATGTCGGCAATCCCGAAGAAGCTTTTAGCTTGTCAGCTTTACCCTGCGATGGGGTGGGTTTAGCCAGGTTAGAATTTATCATTGCCAATCAGATTAAAGTACACCCCCTAGCGTTACTCAAATTTGAAGAACTCCAAGATGCTGGAGAAAAAATGGCGATCGCTCGCCTGACAGTTCATTACCCAGATAAACCCAATTTCTTTGTGGATAAGCTTGCCCGAGGCATCGCTACTATTGCCGCCGCCTTTTATCCCAAACCCGTTATCGTGCGGATGTCGGACTTTAAGAGTAACGAATATGCCAATCTTTTGGGGGGCAAACAATTCGAACCGACCGAAGAAAATCCGATGCTGGGTTGGCGTGGTGCGAGTCGCTATTACGATCCTCTCTATCGTCAAGCCTTTGCGATGGAATGTCAGGCATTTAAACGAGTCCGAGATGAAATGGGTTTGACTAATGTTATTCCCATGATTCCTTTCTGCCGAACTCCCGATGAAGGACGCAAAGTTATAGCCGAGATGGGCAAACATGGTTTGGTTAGAGGCAAAAATGATTTGCAAGTCTACGTCATGTGCGAACTGCCCAGTAACGTGCTGCTAGCGGATGAATTCAGTCAAGTCTTTGATGGCTTCTCCATTGGTTCGAACGACCTTACTCAACTAACGTTAGGACTCGATCGCGATTCAGCTTTAGTTGCCCATCTCTTTGACGAACGCAACTACGCTGTTAAAACTATGCTGGCAATGGCGATCTCTGCGGCTGGCAATAATCAACGTAAAATTGGCATCTGCGGTCAAGCACCAAGCGATTATCCAGAGTTTGCCGAGTTTTTAGTTCGGCAGGGTATTGATTCGATTAGTCTCAATCCCGATTCCGTGCTGAAAACGAAATTAAAAGTCGCCGAAGTAGAAAAAATCTGGCGTTGCTGAATGCGTAATGATTTTACTTCGTTTGTCTACGAAAAACATGGATTGTAGATGTCATAAATACTGAACACCATTACCTAATCAGCAACGCCCAAAATCTTAGTTAGCAAGCAACAGTTGGTAGCATCGAAGTTTCATTCCTCGCCACCAACCACCCATCGAACAAGAGGTATTGCCAATGATGAAAAAAATTTTGGTACCACTCAACCATTCTAAAATACATAAGTCCGTCTTTGAGACAGCAGTATTTCTAGCCCAAACTACAGGGGCAACTTTAATGCTGCTGCACGTTTTATCCGAAGACGAAGCAGGCTATCCCGTGTTGCCTAGCTATGCCTACTATCCGATGTTAGACGAGCGCAGTTATAACTTATATCGAGAAAATTTGACAGAATACAAACAATGGGGAATTGATTTTTTACAAAATCTCACTCAAGAGGCAACAGCAGTAGGAGTTCAAACTGAATACACCCAATTAACCGGCAATCCAGGGCGGTCGATCTGCGAAATAGCCCATATTTGGTCAGCCGACTTGATTGTAGTAGGCAGTCGCGGCTTAAAAGGTCTCAAAGAAATGTTTCTCGGCAGCGTTAGTAATTACGTAACTCACCATGCACCTTGTTCGGTGTTCATCGTGCGTAATGCGATCGAACCCGAATCAAACTCAGATTCGATCGCTGCTGAAGAACAACCAGCAGATAACAATCCGCTCACTGAAGACTAACAAGACTAACCCTACTAAGCAAAACAAGATGTTTGACACAATCCTAGCAGCGCTCGATCGCTCCCCGGCAAATAGAAAGGTATTCGACAAAGCTCTATCTTTAGCCAAAGCGAACCAAGCTAGTTTAATCTTACTGCACGTTTTATCTGGAGAAGAACCAGACAGTCCGATTATGTCTCACTATCCTGCAGTGGGCGACCATCACCATTACCTACATCTCGATCCTACAGTCGGTCAAATGGCAAATGAAATGTATCGTAGGCAGTGGAATGCTTTTAAAGCTCAAGGAGTGGAATTACTACGTTCTTTTGCCAATGAAGCGATCACCGCAGGAGTACCGACAGAATTTAGTCAGCTTATCGGTCATCCTAGTTTGACTATCTGCGACTTTGCTCAGACTTGCCACGCCAAGGTAATCCTCATCGGCAGTAGGGGATATTCGGGTTGGAAAGAACTATTTCTCGGCAGCGTTAGCAACTATGTAGTTCATCACACTCCTTGCTCGATATTGCTAGTTCGGACTGCCATCGAACCACAGGGAGATTCTGCATTAGAAAATGTAGAATCTACCGCTCTTGCTTAGACTTTTAATGGTAAACGACAGAGTCAGGGCAGAACAATATCTTGCTACTAAAAACTTAGAGGCTAAATGGTTAAAAGTTTGGTGGTCGGTTACGGCAATGACTTACGCGGTGATGATGGTATCGGCACTCAGGTCGCTCAAATTGTCGCCACTTGGCATTTGCCAAGAGTGCGATCGCTGCCATTACATCAGTTATTCCCAGAATTAGCTGCGGATTTGGCTAGCGTAGATTTAGTAATTTTTGTCGACGCTTGTCGGGCTTTCGGTCGAGATTCCGTAGAATTGTATTCATTAAAACCTGTAGATGCAACTAAACTTGAGAGCCACTTCAGCGATCCGATAGCAATACTCAGTCTCACTCAATCTATTTATGAAAAATGTCCTCAAGCATGGTGGGTAGTAGTGCCAGGAGTAAATTTCACTTTGGGTGATCGCCTATCAGTTTTGGCACGAGATGGTATTTCTCAGGCATTAATTCAGATAAGAAACCTAATTTCAGCAGTCAATTCCCAGACCGAAGTAACATCTAGAGGCAAAACCAGCCAGTTGAGATAGATGCACGAAGTAAGTATGATGCAAACTACTTTAGAGATTGCGATCGCTCAGGCTCGAAAAAATGGAGCAACGAAGATCGAACGTTTGACGATGAATATTGGTGAATTATCGGGAGTGATTCCCGAAGCTTTAGAATTTGCCTTTGAAGTTCTAACTCGTGGCACGATAGCTGAACACGCTCGCTTAGAAATTAATGCTATTCCAGTAGTTTGTTATTGTCGAGAGTGCGATCGCCAATTTCAACCTAAAAATTATGTTTACCAATGTCCTCAATGCCAGCAAATTAGCAGCAATATTCTTACTGGTAGAGAACTAGAATTGGCTTCGTTAGTAGTTAGTAGTTAGTAGTTAGTTGCTGCTCGCTCGGTGTTTAAGGAGAAATAAAAAATGTGTAAAGACTGTGGCTGTAGTGTAATCGATAATGTCGTTCTTGAGGATGTAACTCCAACTCAGGAAATAGAAACAACAAACCAGCAGACAATTAATCTCCATCGAGGTATCCTCAGTAAAAACGATCGCCTCGCGGAGCAAAACCGTCACTACTTTAAATCGAAAGGATTGCTGGTTATCAATTTGCTGTCATCACCTGGTTCGGGTAAAACCGCCTTAATTGAAAGAATACTGCAAGATTATAGTGATTCTATCGGTATCGGTGCCATTGTAGGTGACTTGGCTACTGATAACGATGCTCGAAGACTGCAAAGCAAAGGCGCATCAACTATACAAATTACTACTGGTAATGCCTGTCATTTAGAAGCAGCTATGGTTGCCAAAGCTGCTCAGAAGCTCGATTTAGATAATTTAGACTTACTAATTATCGAAAATGTCGGTAATTTGGTTTGTCCTGCCGCTTACGACTTAGGACAAGATTTGAGAGTTGTATTGCTGTCGGTAACAGAAGGAGAAGACAAACCACTCAAATATCCAACCATGTTTAAATCTGCCCAGTTAGTAATTATTAACAAAATCGACCTTGCCGCAGTGATAGAATTTAATCGAGACCAAGCAATTTCTAATATTCGAAAAATTGCCCCTCAAGCTCAAATTTTTGAGATTTCAGCTAAAACAGGTGAGGGAATCGACTACTTGTATACTTATCTATTTTCTTCGCATTAGTTCTATTCTCTTCACAAGTTCTTCAAGTTGTTTTCTTAATCTAAAAATATAAAAGATCGAGGCTAACTGCTAGAAACTTTCACACCTAGAGAACCATGAGGAGATAATCTCGATGAAAGAGCAAACTAAAACTTGGTGTCCTGCTGTTGAATTCAATGAAACTGATGAAGACCTAATTCTCAAAGCAGAAGTGCCAGGAATTGAAATAAAAAATTTGAATATTCATGCCGAACCCGAATCGCTCTCGATTTCGGGAATTCACGACCGTCATAAATCGCAAGCCGAAAAAGAATTAATTCCTTCTCAACTGCACTACGGACAGCTTGAATGCAATATTCTCTTACCAGTAAAGATTGAAGTAGAAAAAATTAGTGCCGAACTCATTGATGGAGTCTTAACTATAACCATGCCTAAGATGGAGATTGCCAGTACGGCTAAGCTTTAAAGGTTCTAAATTTATAGACGGTAGCCCAGTGTCTAATTCTAAGTTGGCAGTGAAGATAGTAATTCACTAAAAATTTTATAGCTGAATAATTAAATAAAGAGGTAAAAAAAATGAAGATTGCTCAATGGCTGCGGGATACAGTTCAATATATTTGGGACGGAGTTTCTAGACTGTTCAAACCCACCGATGATGACTATCCTAAATCGGGAGTACAGCCTTTTGAAGGCGATCCTTATGACGAACGCGAACAACATTCATAAATATTTTAGGGAAAAGCAATAATCAACATCGTAAGCTAGTAGAAAAATCTTCTCTCTACTAGCTTTCCTGCTACTATAGACTAGCAAGACGATCTCTAATATCAAGTCCGTTTAATCAGTCATAATAACCTTACTGCCTTCTGCCTACTGCCTCAGATCGAGATGTAGTCTACTCATAGAAAACTGCTGTAACTACCAATCGAATCAACAGATTCGCGGTAACTGTTCGCCACTTAAGAGATCGACAATACGCTTCGAGCCAATTTTGCTTTTGAGAGTAACTAAAGAATTTTTATCCTCAACCACTTGACCGATAATTTTTGCCTGGTACTCGGGAGGATAAGAACTCATTATTCTTAAAGCGCGATCGCCATCTCGTTGCGGAATAAAAACTACACACCTACCCTCATTAGCTACATAAAGAGGATCTAAACCCAGTAGTTCGCAAGCTCCTTGTACCTCTTCAGTAATAGGAATTAAACTCTCGTCAATTTCAATACCAACGCCAGCAGCATAAGCAATTTCATTTAAAACACTGGCTAAACCACCGCGCGTTAAATCTCGCAGACAGTGAATTTCCACATCAGCGGCAAGTAATTCTAAGACTAAATTCGCTAGCGGTGCCGAGTCAGTTTCAATAGTGGTTTCAAACTCTAATCCCTCCCTTACCGCCATAATTGCAATTCCGTGCCGTGCCAAATCTCCATTGAGTAATAGTAAATCCCCTGGCTTAACTGACTGCGGCGCGATCGCCAGATTGTGTTCGATAATTCCCACTCCCGTAGTATTAATAAAAATACCGTCTCCCTTGCCCCGATCTACCACCTTAGTATCGCCAGTGACTATCTTTACCTTGGCTATTGCTGCGGCTTGCTGCATCGATTGCACCACTTGCCAAAGAGTCTCCATAGATAATCCTTCTTCTAAGATAAAGCTCGCGCTGAGATAGAGTGGACGTGCCCCCGCCATTGCCAGATCGTTTACCGTACCGTTAACGGCTAAAGAACCAATGTTGCCACCCGGGAAAAACAAGGGATTAACCACATAAGAATCGGTAGTAAAGGCAATTTTATTGCCGCTAAGCTGAAGAGCGATCGCATCGTGTTGAATCTCATTCGTCGTACCGAAAGCAGTCAAAAACATTTGAATTAACTGCTGCATTAATTTGCCACCCCCACCATGAGCCAATAATACATGGGGATATGTTTGTAAGGGAAGGGGACAAGCAAGATTAAAATTTGGGCGATCGCTCATAATTTGGTTTGTCTAGCCTTTGACAATAATCTTACCTACCATACCAGCAGCACGATGGGGTTCGCAGTAATAAGGATACGAACCTGGAGTAAGATCTCGGGCAAAGTTAGTTCGATCGGTAGTCGCCAGTTTTGAATAATAGTTGTTTGTGAGATAGCTGTTTGGCTAATGCTTTATTGCCATTAGGAATTTTATCTTCTTCAAACACTACATTATGTGGTGGGACTTTATTAATCGTTCACTCGACCGTATCTCCAAGCTTAATTTCCAAGTCTTCTGGGACGAACTTTAGTTCGCCTCGATCCGATCCCATTTTTACCTCGTAGATAGCTGCGTCAGCAGGCGCTGCCAGTAAAATTAAACTAAAAAGCAATAGTAAAATGCTTAAAAATAATGAGTTAAATTTTAAATCGATCATCTCTACCTCCGCAAGTTATCTATTTTTGATGCTCTGAAAAGTCTCAAATTATTAAACTAACTATTTACTCCCAACTAACTGCCGATAACGATAGTAAGCAGCACAAGCACCTTCAGAAGATACCATTGGCGCACCCAAAGGATGTTCTGGAGTACAACGCTTACCAAATGCTTGACATTGAGAGGGTTTTCTCGTTCCCTTAAGAATCGAGCCACTAATACAGTCCGATGATTCTTTGGTGGTAGAAACTTCGAGCTTAAAATTTTTCAAAGCATCAAAATGACGATATTTATCTCGCAATCTCAAACCACTATTGGCAATCGTACCAATACCACGCCATTGACGAGGGACGATTTCAAATATGTCTGCAACTAATTTTTGAGCCGTTTGATTGCCCTCAGAACTAACGGAACGACTATACTGATTTTGTACTTCTGTTCTGCCTGCTTCTAGTTGCTCGACACACAGATAAATTCCTTGAAGAATATCTACAGGTTCAAAGCCAGTAACTATTATCGGCACGCCATACTTGCGAGCGATAGGTTGATATTCTCGATATCCCGTAACCGTGCAGACATGACCCGCCGCTAAAAATCCTTGGACGCAATTATCAGGTGCGGCTAGAATCAGTTCCATTGCTGGGGGAACGAGTACGTGTGCTACCAATAAAAAAAAGTTGTCAATGTTTAACTGGCTAGCTCGATATACTGCCATTGCCGTTGTCGGAGTGGTAGTCTCAAATCCCACCGCAAAAAAGATAATTTTTCGTTCTGGATGTTGACGCGCAATTTCTAGTGCATCTAGTGGAGAATATACAATTCGTATGTCTCCACCGGCAGCTTTAACCGACAACAAGTCTTGGCTCTGACTACCAGGAACTCGCAGCATATCCCCGAACGAGCAAAAAGTCACTTCTGGAAGAGTAGCAAGTGCGATCGCGCGATCGATTAAATCTACAGAGGTAACGCAAACGGGACACCCAGGACCATGAACCAAAGTAATTTCCTGGGGTAACAATTTGTCGATGCCGTATTTAACTATGGAGTGAGTCTGTCCGCCGCAAATTTCCATAATCGTCCAGGGACGAGTAGTTATTTGCGCGATCGCTTTAATATAACGATCTACTATTGCGGCATTACGATATTCATCGACAAATTTCATCAGAACATTAGTACTGTTAATAATGTTGTATATCTAGCCAAAGATCGCCAGAAAACTTCTTCGATTTCAATTTAAAAATAAAATTTGAAGATTTTGTGAGCTTTTTATAGCAATAGGATAACGGATTAGAACATTAATCTAGTCAAGAAGGAATGAGGAGTAGAAAAAAGAAAGTCTAACAAATGTCCTCGGGGTTGCTGGTATTGCCATGTATGTAGACCCAAAAAATTTAGCCAATTAACCTAGCAAATATTTGAGATAAATATGCTCACGAATTACTCATAATATTTGTTTATAATCCGGTTAAAAGATCGAAATTAATTTTGGTTTTTTACTTAACCTAGTCAAGCCAAATTTCAACATAAAGCATTGGATAAGTGCGAGCGATCTTTATCTTAAATGCTATAGTTTGGCTTGGTTAACTCATCTAACTTGTAATGGAGATAAATTAAAATGTTAGTTAAATCAGATCTACCTCATCGTAAAAACAATCCTAAAAGACAAAAGCGTAACCAATTGGTAGATTTCGGAAAACCAAAAGTTCCACTGAGCACAACTCCCAAACAGAAACAAGGAGAAAAGCTGAGGGATTGGGAAGATGCTCCGTGAAACTTGCCATGGAATGGTAAAGAAAATAGGGCACTAGCGATCGCCTCGTGGCAACCTAGAGACTCATTAGTTTGAAATTGACGACTAACCACTAACTACTAACTATTATCCATTTCGATTTATTCAGTCTCTGATTCATCGACTGCATCCCAAGCTATTTCACATTCTCGATCTATTTCTTCTTGGCGATCGCGAACTATGCGCTCGTGTAACAGAGTATCGTGAATCTTTTCAGATAGTTTATTAGAATTGGGTTGAGGCGCGACATTTAGCTTCATTAACAAATCGGTTACCGAAATGATTCCCAGAAGCTCTTTTTGAATTACGGGGGCTCTTTGAATACCAGCTTCAGCAAATAGTCGGGCGACATTTTTTAGACTGAGATCGGGATTAACCACGATACAAGGTCTAGTTACGATTTGATAGACTAAAATTTCTTCAGGATTTTTTTCTCGAGCAATTATTTTGTAGGCAATATCTGTTTCGCTAATGATTCCGTAAGCTTCCTCATCATCACTAGGTTCGACAATTAAAGAACGCACTTTTTTATCCTGCATCATCGCGAGCGCCTCAGCTACAGTTGCCAAACTGTGAATCGTAAATACTTTAGTAGTCATGATGTCTGCTGCTTTCATTGCTCTTCTCCCTGAATTTTCAATTTTTTCTTCTATCTAAAACTAAAGCAAATATTATTGCGCTCGGTCTTTAAATACCTATATTTCGATATTTAACTTGTAACTTATAGACGAGCAACTCGATAATCTCGTGTGAATAGAAATACTAATTTTAGTTTATCGCTCGAGTCTTACTCGAAATCACATCTGTGATCGGCAAAGAACCCCAGTAAAAATCGAGACCTAGCTATTAAAGCATTCTCGATCGCGCTGGCAATAATTTTCTTTTCGCCAGATAATCATGAATTTGGAGCGAGCTAAAGTGACAGATATCTTTATCTAATTCTTCGATCTTGATCGCTTTAAACAGAGGTGATTTCAGAGTTTCTCGCATTAAGCCTAAAAATTGCGGTTCTGCTACTAGGATTAATTGTCGCGCTTGCTCGGACTCTAGTAAATGAGCGATTCTGTTAGTAATTTTTTGGGCGAATTGACGGTCGAATTCAAGCATGTGGTCTTGTCGATGGTCGTCGTAACTGTGAGCTTGTCCCCTCGTACCGCGATTGCGTCCAGTTTTGGTATTTGCCCAAAGTTCTTGACCCTGAAGTTCTGCAACGGAATTTAGTAGTCCTTGACGTTCTCTCAATTTTGCTACAGTTTCGACAACAGATAAGTCTAATTCTGCCGTGTCTAGAGTAAAAAAACGTGCTTGAGTTCGGTTAACAACTACGATGACAAACTTACTCATGATTTACACCCTGTCAAACCTTAATATCAATCTTGTAGGTATTAATTACCTTGCAACACAATCTGCCGATTGGGATCGATAACTACAACTCGATCTGCGGTAACGTTTCCCACTACCGCACCTGCTGCTGCACCACCCAGAATTTCTCCGACACCTGCGCTACCAAAAACTTCACCGAGAACTGTGCCTCCGGCAGCACCAATGGCTGCATCTTCAGCGATCGCGCCAGCGGTTCTGTCTCTAGGGTCTTTAACGTCTTTGAGTACTGGAGAAATAGCACTAATCCGATAGCTATAGCGATCGTAAGTTACTGCTTCAGCGACATAGCGGAGTCCGCCTTTAGCTGGAATGTATTTCCCTACGATAGTGGCACCTTTGGGAATAACTATTCCGTCAATTACACCTCTTTTATCTGCCACTAAGTTATAGGAATAGCTGCGATTATTGTTGAGGTATAGAGTCTCTAATTGCGCACTAGTAGCTGTAATCGATTGGATTTGAGCTAACCCTACAGTTGGCAGTAAACCCAAACTGCCCAAAACCAGGGCTAAGGTCGTCCCAGCAGAAATGCTCGAGACTTTACTGAGTCGACCGAGTTTTGGTTTTAACATGACCAATTTACACCTCCTAGCACTACGAATGCGATCGCCAAAGGCAAAATTTTTAATAAATAAATTAAATTGTCCGTTCTACAATTAAATTATTATTAAGTTGTGTTTTTTTGAATTTCCTAGATAATAAAACTCGGTAATACTGATGCTATTGATAAGCTGGTTTAATCCACGAATAACTACTGTTTAGCGTTCAATACTAGTTTTTTGCTCATTTCCAACCTCAATCTCGACGGCGATTGAAGTCGATTTCAAGCAATTTATTAGTTAGTCTTCTAACTATAATTATATCAAGAATACAGCCAAGATTTTTTATCAAAAAGTTACGAAAATATCTCGATCGGTTCTTAAATAGCTACAACGGTAGTAGAGATTTTTTAATTAGCAAAGTTAGCCAAAGCCACAGGAGAAACAAGTCACGATGAACGACAACCTAATTCACGAGATGTCCGACGCAGACTGGATTAACCAAGGTAAAGCCGATGCTTGGGAGGGGAAACCCAAACAAACCCCAGAACACGATCCTCAGGCAGCCAGTATGTACGATCTAGGCTATTGTGAAGGAGAGATCGAGCGATCGCCAGTTAAGTCGAGGAGACAAAAGCCAAAATTGACCGATTAGCCTCCCTATTCAAGTAAATAATTAATACTCTGAAATGCTTAAAGATTTAGTAGCTTCTCCCTTAAACTTCGTCATAATTGAGTAGAAACATTTTAATACTTAAAGTCAAGTTGCCTCAAGCGATGTTCGAGCTACAAGAACGTAGTACCCTATCCTATTTCAAACAACTAAGTCCTATCCACAGATTTGGGAAAGTTTTAGAAACCACAGTTGAGAACACTCATCCCAGTCCATCGCCCTTAAATCGAGATTCAATTAAGATTTTAAGCTGGAATATCGCCAAAAATAATCGCGATCGCCACTGGAGTAAAGATTTTCTGTCAATTATCGAACGACATCAGCCAGATAAAATTTTTTTACAAGAGGTTCGTCTCTGTGCGATCGAGCAACAAATTCCCGAACTAACATCGATGGGTTGGAGTTTTGCTCCTAACTTAATTGACACTAGGGATGGCACCTATTCGGGAGTGCTAACTGCAACTAAAACCAATCGCCTTAATAGTAAAGCCAAGATTACCAAACACCGAGAACCGGTAACCGGTACGCCTAAAGTTTCTCTATTTGTTGAATATTCTCTCGGTAACGAGAAAGAAACTCTGCTAACTGTTAATGCTCATTTGATTAACTTCGTCGAAACCAAAAAATTTCAAGTTCAATTGCAAGAAATTAAAGCAATAATCGCTCGACACCAAGGAGCAGTGATTTTCTCGGGAGACTTTAATACTTGGAATCGTTCGCGATGGTTACTTTTATTACAGATGATAGATGAGTTGGGTATGACTCCTGTCAGTTTTCCTCGGGTTGAAGCCCTAAAAATCAAACGCTTCTTGCTGTCTCCGCCCCTAGATTATATATTTTATAGAGGACTAAAACAAAAATTAGCTAGTGCCAAAGTAATCGATACATTTTCCTCTTCAGATCACAATCCTTTGCTGGTAGAGTTTTATATTTAGATCGATAATCAACATATGCTCGATATGCTGGCAGGGATTAATATTAACATCGTCTCAATTTGGAGCGTAGTTACGGTAATCGTACATTGTTTGGGTGCTATTAGTGCTGCTCATGCAGTGATGGCGGTGCGTTCATCCCGAGGGGCGATCGCCTGGGGAATTTCTTTGATTACTTTTCCCTGGCTGGCTATTCCTTTGTATCTAATTTTAGGCAAAAACGAGTTTCATGAATATGCTAAAGCTCTACAAAAAGCATATTCAGAACAACATCAATTAGTCAGTCAAGTATATCAAACCATTCTGGAATTCAAAGCCGTACTTCCAGCTAAATTTACTACCCTAGAAAAACTTACCGAGGTACTCAGCCCTCTTCCTTTTACCGTTGGCAATGAGGTGACATTGCTCATTGATGGCGAGCAAACCTATAGAGAAATGTTACAGGCGATCGCCGAAGCTCGAGACTATATCTTGTTGCAATCCTATATTATTAATAACGATCGCCTGGGAAATGAATTCAAACAAGCTCTGATTGATAAAGCCAAGCAGGGAGTGAGGATTAATTTGCTCTATGACAAAATTGGCTCGCGTAAACTCCCTCGTACTTATCTTAAATCTTTACGTCAGCACGGCATCAATGTCGCTGGCTTTGGTAGTACCAGAAGAAAAGGTAACCGCTTTCAAATTAACTTTCGCAACCATCGCAAAATTGCGATCGTCGATGGACGAGTAGGGTTTATGGGTGGCTTAAATATCGGCGATGAATATTTAGGAAAAAATCTCCATTTTGGCTCCTGGCGAGATACTCATTTAAAAATTCGAGGTGCCGCAGTTCAATGTTTGCAAAGCGTCTTTCTAGGAGATTGGTATTGGGTGACCAAGGAAATTCCTCAAGTTTGCTGGCAGGTGCAAAGGGCGAGTAAACACAACCAAACGATCTTAATCTTACCAACGGGTCCAGCAGATTCCCTAGACAATTGCAATTTATTCTTTCTCTCATTAATCGAACGAGCCCAAAGTAGACTCTGGATTGCTACACCTTATTTCGTTCCGAATAGTTCTATTCTCAACGCTCTTAAGTTAGCTGCTCTACGTGGCGTAGACGTGCGGATTATTTTACCCAATCGCCCCGATCATTTAACTGTCTACTTATGTTCTTTTTCTTACTATCAAGAGTTGCAAGCGGTAAAAATTAAGCTATACCGTTATCGCTCTGGATTTATGCATCAAAAAGCTATCCTCGTCGATGGCGACATAGCAGGTGTAGGTACGGTTAACCTAGATAATCGTTCGTTTTTTTTAAATTTTGAAGTAATGACCTTTTCGATCGATAGTCACTTCATTCAATGTGTTGAAACTATGCTGCAATCAGACTTAAATCTTTCTTCAGCAGTCGACTTTAGTACTTATCAAAAAAAACCTTGTTGGTTTAAGTTAGCTGCTAGAATATCTCGCTTGTTAGCACCAATATTGTAACCATATCGAAGATTTTCTTCTCTTAGTTACTACCAAGGCGTTTCTCTAATCTCTAAAGCTCGAGCGTATTAGTTGGGCGGGCAGATTGGAATTTTTTTAGCAGGCTGAAGTTACCAAGTTACCAAACTAAAGTAGAGCGATTTTGCCATCAAACAACAACACTCAAGCTATACTCGCTGAGGCATTTCCACTCTTACATTAATCTGATTTGGAGTTTTACTGTTTGATATTTTTCAGTAAATTAACTCCCTGTTTATCCACTTGAGGAAATATCGGCTTTCTAGTTGAGTGTTACTGTTTTGATAAAACGAGACAGATATTAAATGAAACAGATTGTTAAACCTCCTTAAATTAAATGGGAACAAACCTGTAATCTTCTGTCAGGGAAGTTTTTTAGACTTCAATTATTAATTTATCACTTTTTGTTTTGAGACCGGGTAAATGATACAGAACTTTACTTAATAATCTCAATGTTTAGAATGAATTTTACAGCTCGTAAAACTGATAATTCATCTTAATGAATACAGTTTAGAGCGAATCTATTTACTACTAAAATTATCTGCTAAAATTACCAATATTTTGAATGATGAGAAAGATGAAGATCTTGCTAATTCATGGTCTTAGTCGAACACCCCTGTCACTGCTAGGTTTAGAGTGGGATTTACAACGAGCGGGATGGACGACCGAACAATTTAGCTACTTTGCCGTTACAGAAACCTTCGATCGCATCGTCGAACGCCTTCGAGTCCGACTTCAGGCACTAGCTAGCCAAGGTTCTTATGGAATTGTTGCCCACTCTCTCGGCGGATTATTAACGCGAGTAGCTCTCGGATTGGGTTCTATCGAACTGCCCAAACACATCGTGATGTTGGGTACGCCAAACCAGCTACCACGTCTCGCGCCTCATGCTTGGAAATTACCACTTTTTAGATGGTGGACGGGTCGATGTGGATCTAACTTAACCAATCCAGCTTTTTTTTCTTCCCTCCCAAGACTGAAATCTCCCTACACGATTGTGGCGGGAATTGGAGGAGCGACAGGATTCTGGAGTCCATTTGGAGAGGAACTCAATGATGGTATTGTTGCTCTGAATGAGACTAGATTGTCTGCTCGAGACCGCATAGTTCAGCTACCAGTCATGCATACCTTTATGATGAACGATCCCAGCGTTCGAGAAACGGTGATGCGAGCTTTGGCTCATCAAGAGCCAGCTTAGAAACAAGATAATTTAAAACCAGAGTTTTCTTCCTCTCGAAATAATCGATCCAGTTCTTGCTGCATCTGTTGGCAAACTCGATGATAGCAGTGCTCGACATAATCGCGATCGTGAGCCGCCTCCTCTCCATATCGCTCGAAGACAATCGCCGGACAGACTCTAGTGTGGAGAGCGATCGGCAAGGGAATATTGGGTAAGGGACCAAAGGCAATACCCCAAGGCAACCCCAGATAAATGGGGAATACGCCAGGATCGATGCCCCCCAACCAAGGCATACCCAATTGATGCAGTTGCTGCAATTGAGGATAGATATCCACCAACACAATTAGGGTAGAATGGGCTCCATGAGAAATAAACGGGATAATTGGAGCCTCTTCCTGCAAGGCTAGTTTGATAAATCCTTGATGCCCATGAAAATAGATCTTGTCTCTCAACGAATAGGGTCGAAACACATCCTTGGCTCCTCCCGGATAGATTAAAACAGCAGCACCTTGGCGCAGCGCTGCCCTCGCCAAATCCGGATGTGGTTGAATGGTGCCTACTTGTGTTGCCAAGCGAGCCAAACCAGGTAATAACTTCCAGATTTTGGGATCCATTAACGCATAGGCCGATCGCTCCGTACCAAAATTGCGAAACCAATCATAAGTCATCATCACGGTATCGGGAGCTGCCAAACCACCATTATGAGAACCAATCAAGAGCACTTTTCCTGTTTTGGGAATGTTTTCCCAGCCATCGGTTCGCACTCGAAAATAATTTTGGTATACCCAGCCGAAAAAAGGCATCAGCTTTTCAATTATTTCTGGGTTTCGGTCTTCTAGTGACCAACCAGTGAGGCTGTCGGCGGATGCTCTAGATGCTTTGAGATATAAATCTACACAAGTTTTTGCAGATTCAATTAAGGAGACTAAACTTTGAGGCGTTCGATCGTTCATTCAATAACCTGAAAATACTCTTTTAATCGAGAGTTTAAAATATATTCTCTTAAATCTATTAAAGTACTAACCAGGCAAACAAATCTTTGACCGTAAGATTTAGTTCGTTCACAAATGATGGGGGAAGCAAGACATCTGGCTCGTCAAACACCTCAACTTCTCGTTGGGGACGGTAAACCAAGACGGCTTTTTCGTCTGGATCGATCGACCACCCTATCTGAGTTCCATGCTTGAGACAATGAAGAATATTTTTGGTTACTTTTGTATAACTTTGGTCAGCAGACAAGATTTCAATTGTCCAATCTGGAGCTAGGGAAAAGGCATTAGCAATTTCTCCATTTTCATCACAGGGAATTCGATTCCAAACAAATACTGCGATGTCAGGTATGGTTGAGCGTCCTCCAAAGGTACAGCGTAACTCAGGAAATGTACAGGCGATTTTTTTCGGTTTAACTACAATATTAATAGCGGAAACTAGTTCTCCTTGAATCCTACTATGTTTCCCCTGGGGCATGGGTTTTTGAACAATTTGACCATCAATGTACTCACTAGAAGGCTCAGTTTCTGGCAGTTCCAAAAACTCCTCCAATGTCAGTACTTTGGAACAAGCTTGTAACATTTTGAGGTTGTCTCCAACTTTGCCAGGTCAATTTCTTATCCCTATTTTATTTTAATCGATATTATGTTCACTCTCGCCAATACTTAGGATCGTTGAGCGTCTCAGCACATATTACTCGCCCACTAACATGACCAATAGTACCTGGGCGAAGTTCTCGAACCATCCAGGCTTCAGAGTTTTCATAAGGAATTGGATGCGGTGCGTCAAATCCCTTCACCCCAGCGGGGGTAAAGCCATACTTTTGGTAATAGCCGGGATGACCTAGCACAAACACCAGTTCCATATCCGCTGTCTTCAACTGTCTTAACCCTTCATTGATTAGCTGAGCTCCGATTCCCTGATTTTGATATTCTGGGCGTACAGACAAGGGGGCAAGGATAGCCGAAGAAACTATTGGCTGATGCTCGATTTCCGTGCTCGTAAGTAAAATGTGTCCAATAACGTTATCATTAGAAATCGCAACAAGCGATAACAATGGTTGCGCACTTGGATCTTCCAATAGATCGGTCACTAGATCGGCAATTTCTTGCCCTTGCACCTTACCAAATGCAGCAATGACAACATCCAAAATCGCTTGTCTATCTGATTCCAAGGCTCTGCGTACATTCAAATTCATACTGGGCTGTTCTTGAACGCTAAGGAACCAGCTGAACCGCATCCGTTACTCGACGCGATTAGCTTATTGCGAGCGGAAACTTTCTGAATATCCACTCTGTATAGAGTAAATCAGAGAAATTTTTCCTATATTTACTCCCTAAATGATATTAAGAAACTTTCGGTACATTCGCTATTCTGCTCTAACAATTGTCCCACGATTGCCCTTCAAAATGGCTGCTGCATCTTCTAACTTTCCAATTCCCGCTATACTCTCTGTAGCCTCAACAAAACGACAAGCTGCTTCTACCTTCGGTTGCATCGAACCGGGAGCAAAGCTATAGTTGGGTAACTGCTGTGGGGTTATCTCATGTATTACTCGTGCTTCTGGGCTATCCCAGTTAGCGTAAACAGCATCTACATCGGTTAATAGCAGTAACGCATCGGCTTTTAACTCTGTTGCCAGTATTGTCGTCGCTAAATCTTTATCGATTACTGCTTCAACTCCACGAATACTACCTGCATGAGTAACCACAACGGGAATACCACCACCGCCAGCACAGACGACTAATGCTCCCACTTTTACGAGTAAGCGAATTGCCGATAATTCTAAGATTCGTTTGGGTTCTGGAGAGGGGACGACGCGGCGATAGCCTTCCCTATCGGGGGCAATCGTCCAATCTTTTGTTTTAGCTAACTGTTTCGCCTCACTCTCTGAATAAACCGCACCGATGGGTTTAGTAGGTTCGGTAAAACCAGGATCGTCGGGATCTACTTCAATCTGAGTGAGCAGAGTGACTATCGATCGCTCTGGTAGTTGATTGTGGAGTTCTTGTTCGATTAAATAGCCGATCGCCCTTCTGTCTCGGCATCTAGAATATCGAGAGGATAGGGTTTGACTTGCTGGTAAGCTTCGGCTTGCATTGCCAGCAGTCCCACTTGGGGACCATTGCCGTGAGTGAGTACTACTTGATGTTCTCTAGCAACTTCGGCGATCGCTTTGGCTGCTCGCTGAATATTTTGTCGTTGGATATCTGCTTCTGGAGTTTGACCGCGCCTAATTAGGGCGTTACCGCCCAAGGCAATAACCACGAGCATTATTACCTATCCTCCCAAATTGTTCTGCACGAGAAACTTCTCGACTTGAGCCGAGAGACTCGGCGTACCTGTCTCGGCGAACTCATAGCGGGCACGGACTACTGGTTTGTTGAGTTCCATCAGCGAACTGAGATCGCTAGGAGTAGCTGCTACGACTACGTCAGCTTCTGCATTGTTAATAGTTTTTTCTAGTGCTTTGAGTTGGGAAGGGAAATAACCCATCGCTGGCAATACTGAGCCAATGTGAGGATAGCGGTCATAAACTTCAGCAATTTCTGGAACGGCATAATCTCTAGGATCGACAATCGTTGCTGCTTGAGCGCGGGTAGCAGCTACGTAACCAGCACCGTAGGACATGCCGCCATGAGTAGTAGTTGGACCATCTTCGACTACTAAGACGCGGCGATCGCGTACCGCTTCTGGATCGTCTAATTTAATCGGCGAAGTACCGCGAACGATTGTAGCTCGAGGATTAACTTTTTTGGCTGTATCCCTAACCTGCTGTACGTCCGCATCAGCCGCCGAATCGATTTTAGCAATGACTACAATATCTGCCATCCGCAAGACTACTTCCCCTGGGTGGTGAGTAGTTTCATCTCCGGGACGTAAAGGATCGACTAACACCAAATGTAGATCTGGTCGAATGAAAGGAAAGTCATTATTACCACCGTCCCAAAGGATAATATCTGCTTCTCGTTCGGCTTTTTGGACGATTAATTCATAATCGATTCCTGCATAGACTATGTTACCCAACTCTATATGAGGTTCGTATTCTTCCCGTTCCTCAATCGTGCATTCAGCTACATCTAAATCTGCTTTACTAGCAAATCGTTGCACTACTTGCTTTTCTAACTCTCCGTAAGGCATAGGATGGCGGATAACTGCTACCTGTAACCCTTTTTGAAGCAGTAGTTTAGACAGCCAACGGGTAGTTTGAGACTTGCCACAACCAGTCCGGACTGCAGAAACAGCGATTACGGGTACTTTGGCAGACAGCATAGTTCGTTCGGGACCTAAAAGTAAGAAATCCGAACTTGCTACCATGGCGCGGGATGCTAAATGCATTACTTCAGCGTGAGTCAAATCACTGTAGGCAAACATCACACGGTCTATTCGTTCTCGACGACAAAGGGATTCAAATTCAGTTTCATCGACGATCGGAATACCGTCAGGATAAAGAGAACCGGCAAGACTAGGTGGATAACGACGGTTGGCAATGCCTGAAATTTGTGCTGCGGTAAATGCCACTACTTCTACTTCTCGGTCGTGGCGGTATACCCGATTAAAATTATGAAAATCTCGACCTGCCGCTCCCATAATAATAATTCTAGAAGGCGATCGCTTTCGTCCCCCCATGAGATTGCTCCTCGATTAGATTGCTAAGTTGAGTTATAAAAAAATCTTAAACTATCGTTTGATTAATACTTTCCACGCTTAAAGTAACTAAACTACTTGAAGAACTTATGAAGAAATCGACTAGGGAGGAATCTACAGCACTTTCTGTCCCATTTTTCAATGACTATTTATGCGGTACCAAACGCTCGCTAAATCATTTCGATCTGTGATTGTCTATCTCAACTAGAATGAAAATTCATCACAAAATCCTCAAATAAACTTCCTAATCTATAACTAGAGACAAAAAAGCTAGGATCTAGCTATCGCTCTTTGACGCTCGAGCGAAGCTAAGGAGTATTATGAAAACTTTGGCAAGAACAAAACTAAATTGTCGGCAAGAAAACTCTAGGGAAAAAACCTCCAAAAAATCCCTAACCATATTTAATGCTGACCTGGGACATAATTTGGCTAAAAGCATTGATAATTTGCGTAAAAATTTAATCGATTTCGATCCGAATTACGAACCGAAAATATCGGAAAGAAAAGATCGATATGGCAATACTTATTTCCGAATCTACGATCCAATTAGCGATCGCTTTATTTACCTCGGTTCTGAAGAGGAAGTTAGATCTTGGTTAGACAAACGTTATTATCTTTAAACAAATTATTCTTATTTTATTATTCCCAGCTTGAAAGCGATTCCCAGGTCGTATAGTCAATTTCCGAACGATAGACAAATTTTAAACGCTGCGGGAGGTATGAGATGAGTCATCGCCAAAGAAAAGAAATAATTACAGATACGACTCCAGAAACAGTATTTTGGATTGTCATAGTTTTATTATTCATCCCGGTAATGCTGACTATTTTACTTTAATAAGTTAAAAATAAGTTGAATTGGAAAGCAATTGGCTCAAAAAATCTCACTTAAATCCAAACTAAATCCAGGTAAGATATCTTCTCCCGATAGGGTTTGAGGATTATTTAAAATCTCTACTCGTTGCCCGACTCGATATATTTCAACTGTTTTTGCTGACGGCTCGATTAACCAACCGAGTTGCACTCCATTATCTAAATATTCTTCTATCTTTGCCTGCAAGTCTTCGTATCCTTGGTTCTCGATATCACTAGGACTTACTAGCTCGATAACAAAATCAGGAGCTATCGGCGGAAAACCTTGTTTTTCTTCTAGAGTTAAGGTATTCCATTTCTCTAATGTAATCCAGCTAACATCAGGACTTCTTCTCGCACCATTGGGTAAAACGAACACCGTAGAAGAATCAAAAGCCTCTCCCGTACCGTCTCGATCTGTCCAAATTCCTATTTGCTGTGTTAAACGACGGTTTTTTCTTCCTGCTTCACCTCCAGTGGGACTCATAACAATTAATTCTCCATCTTTGGTTAATTCGATTCGAGCTAGCTGTTCGGCAGATGCTAGTTGCTCAAATTGTTCTGGAGTTACTTTAAATCCCTTGGGGATAGCAATGGCTTCCATCGATCTTGGTTCGACTGATAACTGTAATTTTATTTTAAAGCCTTTATATGTGATGGAACGCCGAATCGGGTGAACGAAAAAAGGTGTGGGAGTAAAGAGTAAAGAGTATTGTACTTATTACTTATTGCTTAAACTGAGTACAGTATCCAAAGGCAGTTAAAGACTCAGCTATTACGATTGTACCAATCTAAGATTCGATTCCATGCCCACCAGCGATCGCCGTCTTGATTTTCACGCTGGCAAGTTTTGCTACTAATATAGCTGACATGTCCTCCGTTAGCAGTCAGCACCAAGTCAATCGCCGAATTTTCAGCACCAGCAGCCTGTAGCTCGGGTACGATTGCCGGATCGAACATCGGATCGTCAATTGCGTAGAGGATCAGGGTTGGTTTTCTCAAGTGAGGTAACAAGGTTAAAGCACTACTGCGCTTGTAATACTCTTCGACTGACGAGAAACCCAATCGCTCAATCACCAGTTCTCGGTCGAAACTCCAAATACTTTTAACTCGCTTAATTGCGGCTCGATCGATTTTCTCTGGATGGTACTGATGAATCCGTAAAGCTTGTAATTTCAGTTCTCGTGCGATCGCTTTTTCTATAAATCTACCCAATTTACTTTGAACTAGATAGGTTAGAGAACGATTAGAATCTAAACTGGGGCAAATCACTGCTCCACCAGCAATTTCTGCTTCTGGTAAACCGAGATCTGACCCCCAGGTTCCCATCGTTTGTGCTGAATTAACCCCCCATAACGCCAGTTGTCCTCCTAGAGAGAATCCGGTAAACCAAAATGGTGCTGGACAACCCATGGTTTTAGCTGCTGCAGCAATACGAACGAAATCTTCTCCTTCATACAAACCATCGGAAGTGAGCGTTGCAGATAACTCGGCTGTTTTGCCATGAGCACGCCAGTCAAACAAAACCACGGCATAATTTTGGGCAAATGCCTTGCGTCCCAACAGCCTTAGAAACCATTGGTTATCCAAATCTCCTGTAATCCCGTAAGTACCGACAATAGTTCCTCGTGGGCGTTCGGGAATAGCCACAATGCCAAAAATTGGCACTCCTGCCGCACCGACAAAGATTTTTTCTTGGTAAAGTGGTTCTGATTCGGTAATGGTCTTTTCCCAATTACGGCTGGCTTTCAAAGCGGTGTAGACAGTCATCGTCATGCCGTTTTTCAGCAACGTAGGTGGAGTGTAGGAAAGATGGCGCATAAACAGACTGATGTTTGAAGATGTTTTTGTGGATCTTGACACAGTTTCCAATTCCGATGCAGTAAATAAATCGGAACTACTGCTATTGTAACGAGCGAAAAAAGCCAGGTTGTCACACTTCACAACATCCTCAAACTTTTTAATTAACTTTAAAGTGAACTTAGAACAGTACCACTACAAGACTGTTCTAACCAGATGAAAAGAGGTTGATTATGGTGCTCTCGAAGCAATCGCCTGTTAGAGAAATGACTCAAACCCATGCTACTCTCGATGGTAATGAAGCCGTCGCTCGGGTTGTCTATCCACTAAATGAAGTTATCGCGATCTATCCCATTACCCCTTCTTCGCCAATGGGTGAATGGGCGGATACCTGGTCATCACAGAGTAGGAAAAATCTTTGGGGTACCGTACCGACAATATTGGAGATGCAGAGTGAGGGCGGAGTGGCAGGTGCGGTTCACGGTGCCTTACAGACGGGCTCGCTGACGACTACTTTTACCGCCTCTCAGGGATTGCTGTTGATGATTCCCAATATGTATAAAATAGCTGGAGAACTGACACCAACAGTATTTCATGTCGCAGCCCGTTCTCTAGCAGCACAAGCTTTATCTATTTTTGACGATCATAGCGACGTAATGGCAACTCGCGCTACGGGTTTTGCTTTGTTATGTTCGGCATCGGTACAAGAAGCCCAAGATCTGGCTCTAATTGCTACTGCTACTACTTTGCGATCGCGCATTCCCTTCCTTCATTTCTTTGATGGTTTTCGCACTTCCCACGAAATTCAAAAGCTCGAATTATTAGACGAAGAGCTAATGCGATCGCTGATTAGAGAAGATGATATTATCGCTCATCGTCACAGGGCTTTAACTCCAGAGCGCCCGGCAATCAGAGGTACGGCGCAAAACCCCGATGTTTACTTCCAAGCCAGAGAAACGGTCAATCCTTACTATCAAGCCTGTCCGCAAATTACTCAGCGAGTAATGAATGAATTTGCCCAACTGACGGGAAGACAGTATAGTTTGTTTGAATATTACGGCGATCCCGAAGCCAAACGAGTAATCGTTCTCATGGGTTCGGGATGCGAAGCGGTAAGAGAAACAGTAGATTATCTCAATAGAGAAGGTGAAAAAGTTGGCTTGGTTAAAGTAAGGCTCTATCGCCCATTTGATTCTCTCAGATTTATCGCTGCGTTGCCTAAAACGGTTAAGAGTATCGCCGTTCTCGATCGCACGAAAGAACCCGGTAGTGCAGGCGAACCACTATACTTAGATGTAGTCAATGCTCTTGTCGAATACAATCGAACGTCTCTACCTAAAATCGTTGGGGGACGATACGGATTATCTTCCAAAGAATTTACTCCAGCGATGATTAAAGGAGTATTCGATAATTTAGCTCAAAACCAACCGAAAAATTATTTCACAATCGGCATCAATGACGATTTAATGGGCACTAGCCTAGAATACGATCCCAACTTTTCAACCGAATCACTAGAGATCGTCCGCGCTATCTTCTACGGTTTGGGTTCGGATGGAACTGTCGGGGCAAATAAAAACACGATTAAAATTATTGGCGAGTCTACCGATAACTATGCACAGGGTTACTTTGTCTACGACTCGAAAAAATCTGGTTCGGTAACGGTTTCTCATTTGCGCTTTGGTTCCCAACCGATTCATTCGACCTATTTGATTAACAACGCTAGCTTCGTTGGCTGTCACCAGTGGCATTTCTTGGAAAAATTACCAGTTCTCGAGGCGATCGAACCTGGAGGAATTTTCTTACTCAATAGCCCCTACCAGCGAGATGAACTGTGGAATCAGTTACCGCAGCGAGTACAACAGCAGATTATCGCTAAGCAGTTAAAGTTCTATGCCATCAATGCTTACAAAGTTGCTCGCGAAGCGGGAATGGGCAGCAGAATTAATACGGTAATGCAAGTATGTTTCTTTGCCTTATCTGGAGTGCTACCTAAAGAAGAAGCAATCGCCGCGATTAAACAGTCAATTCGCAAAACCTACAGTAAAAAAGGCGAAGAAATCGTCAACATGAATCTCAAAGCCGTAGATGCCACTTTAGATAATTTGTACGAAGTCGAGATTGAGAATGTATCAGCGGAACGGGACACCTTCAAACCCAACCCAATACCCGATACCGCACCTGAATTCGTCCGAGAAGTATTAGGCACAGCGATCGCTCGACAAGGAGATAGTATCCCCGTCAGTGCTTTACCTTGCGATGGTACCTATCCTACTGGTACTGCTAAATTCGAGAAACGCAATATTGCCCAAGAAATTCCCGTTTGGGATCCCGATGTCTGCGTTCAGTGTGGTAAATGCGTGATGGTCTGCCCCCATGCAGTAATTCGCAGTAAGGTATACGAACCACAACAGCTAGAAAATGCCCCAGATAGCTTTAAGAGTGCCGATGCAAGAGAACACGACTGGAAAGGAGCGAAATTTACCATCCAAGTCGCAGCCGAAGACTGTACGGGATGCGGAATCTGCGTTGATGTTTGTCCTGCTAAAAATAAATCTCAGCCTCGCTTTAAAGCGATTAATATGCAACCCCAGCTACCCTTACGAGAACGAGAACGAAAAAACTGGAATTTCTTCTGCGAGCTTCCCAACCCAGAGCGCACTAAATTAAATCTCCATAAAATTAGCCACCAGCAAATGCAAGAACCCCTGTTTGAATTCTCTGGTGCTTGTGCGGGTTGTGGCGAAACTCCTTATCTCAAATTAATGAGTCAACTTTTTGGCGATCGCGCGATCGTCGCCAATGCCACTGGCTGTTCTTCAATTTATGGCGGTAACCTGCCAACAACACCTTGGAGTCATAATGCTGAAGGTAGAGGGGTTGCCTGGTCGAACTCTCTGTTTGAAGATAATGCCGAATTTGGTTTGGGATTTCGGGTTTCTATCGATAAACAGGCTCAATTTGCAGCTGAGTTACTGACATCTCTAGCCGATGAAGTAGGAGAAAAACTAGCTAACAGTATTTTAACCGCCAAACAACAAGACGAAGCCGAGATCTACGAACAGCGCGATCGCATTACCCAACTAAAACAAAAACTTGAAACTATTGTCAGGGCGAATAGCCATTTGCCCCTAACTACAATATCCCAAATCAAACAACTTCTGTCCCTTGCCGATTACCTGGTTAAAAAAAGCGTCTGGATTGTTGGTGGTGATGGCTGGGGTTACGACATTGGTTACGGCGGACTAGACCATGTTTTCGCTAGCGGACGGAATGTCAATATTCTCATCTTGGATACAGAAGTCTATTCTAATACGGGAGGGCAAATGTCTAAAGCCACCCCCAGAGGTGCAGTAGCCAAATTTGCCGCAGCAGGCAAACCAGCACCTAAAAAGGACTTGGGGTTAATGGCGATGACTTACGGCAATGTTTATGTCGCTAGCGTTGCCATGGGTGCCAAAGACGAACATACGTTAAGAGCGTTTCTCGAAGCCGAAGCCTATGAAGGAGTGTCTTTAATCATTGCCTACTCTCACTGTATCGCTCACGGCATTAATATGACTACCGCCATGCAGCAGCAAAAAGCGTTAGTCGATTCGGGACGCTGGTTACTTTACCGTTACGATCCCAGACGCAAACAACGAGGTGAAAATCCACTCTTACTCGACAGTCGCACTCCCAAACAGCCGGTAGAACCTTCTATGTATGCTGAAAACCGCTTCCGAATGTTGATGCACTCCCAACCAGAAGTAGCAAAAAAACTCATGCAACAAGCACAAGAAGATGTAAATACCCGCTACGCCATGTATCAGTATTTGGCAGCAAAAGAAATGGTTAATAGTTAGTAGTAAGTAGCGATCGCGAGTGTTAGTTATTGAAACTGAAATGTCTATTATTGAATGAGGTGTAATGATAATGGTTAGTCTGTTAAGGAATTTTCCCTTTGTTGCTTCGAGTACCACTCCGCCAGACACCGAGACTGGATTCCATCCTTGGCAAGTCGAAGAAGATAATTTTCCTGTTGATGGTACGATTTCTCAGCAGCTAGAATTTTTAATTAACTATGCAATTTTAGCTCCCTCAGCTCATAATACTCAGCCTTGGTTATTTAAAATAGCCGATCGCGCGATCGAACTCTATGCAGATAAAACTCGCGCTTTACCCATTGCCGCTCCAGATTCTCGCGAATTAATCATCAGTTGTGGTGCGGCTTTGTTTAATCTCTGCATTGCCATACGTTACTTTGGCTATCGAGATCTCGTAGAATTGCTTCCCGAACCTTACAACCCTAATTTATTGGCACGGATTCGCCTTGGTAGTAAAACAATAGCTAAAGCGGAAGAACACTTATTATTTCGAGCAATTCCCAAAAGATGCACCAACCGCCTTCAGTTTGCCAATCGTCAGTTACCGACATCTTTGATTTCACAATTACAGTTAGTGGCTTGTTCGCAACATACTTGGCTCAACGTCGTTCCTAAAGCCATTCAGCAACAAGTAATCGAGCTAATTATAGAAGGCGATCGCCTGCAAATGGCAAACCCTCTATTTCGCCAAGAACTAGCCAAATGGATTCGCTCTGGTAACAGTTCCAGTCACGATGGTATCCCTGCCTACGCTCAAGGAATGGACGAAAGATTGGACGCACTTACCCCGTTGATGTCGTTTGCGGTTCGTTCCTTCGATCTGGGTAAATCCCAATCGGCTAAAAACCAAAAACTAGCAGAAAAAGCTCTGCTGCTGGTATTAAACAGCAGATACGATACTCCCCGAGACTGGCTGATTACCGGAGAAGCTTTAGAACATTTATTATTAAGAGCCAGAGTTGATGATGTCTGGGCATCTTTCTTCAATCAACCAATTCAAAATCCCCAACTGCGATCGCGCTTAACAGCTTTATTTCCTCAAAATGGTTATCCACAAATTGTTTTGCGTTTGGGTTATGGCAAAGAGATCAAACCAACCCCTAGAAGACCGATAGATGAAGTATTACTGACCGTTAACCAATAACAACAACAAAGACAAAAACCTTGCTTGAAGTCTAATAAATTAACTGACCACTAACTAAATTAAAGGGAAATTGTAAGATGAATGGCCGTAAAATCAAAACCTTAATTTTAGCTTTTATAGCAGCGTTCTTATTGATTCTGGTCAGTGGAGTTGCTGTTGCCGACAATGAAAGCGAAATTCAAATCTTGAAAATGGGTACTGATGTCATAGTTCCCGAAAAGCAAGTGATTACCGATGCGGTAGCCATTGGGGGCGATGTCACCCTCCTCAATGATGCACGAATTACCAACGATGCTGTAGCTATCGGAGGAGATGTAATTCTCAGACCTAATGCCCGCGTTAGCGGCGATGCAGTAGCAATTGGCGGCGAGATTATTAAGGAAGAAGGAGCAATGGTAGGCGGTAGCGAAGTAGTTATGTTTAGTAATACTAAGGTATTTTTCGAACGCTACGGTCTGTTTGGTACTCTTTATTTAACCAATGTTATCTTTTCTTTAATCTCTCTGTTATTCGTCTTTGCTTTTGGCATATTTTTACTCTTACTACTTCCAGGACATCTAGAAACTATTACCAACACGATGCACCAACACCCATTTAAGTCTGGTATGTGGGGTTTAGGCGGAATTGTCGCAGTTGGATTATTTGTCGCTCTATTTGCCGGTAGCATCGTGGGATTTTTGCTAATCCCCATAGTCAATTTAGCCTTAGCAATCGCGGGTTTACTTGGTGCGATCGTCACGGGACTGTGGATTGGCAAGAAAGTTTTTCCTCGTAGAGCAACTGCTAGATTTTCAACCTTTTTTGTCGGAATGTTAATTTTAGTTCTCATTAGTATTCTCATTCCCGTTGTGGGAGGCTTAATTATCTTAATGCTCAATCTGTTTGGCTTTGGTGCCGTGTTATTATCGCGAGTTGGCACAGTGCAGCCAGAAAAGATTAAAAAACAATTCGACAACTTAGAAGGTACGGTGCAGCCTTCGGAAAGGTGAAATCCTAGTTTTGACGAAGAAATCGCCGGTTATCTGAAATAATTGGGTATGTAAAATAAATTGTGTCAAAGGTCAAAACACACTCTAATAAATAGAATTAATGTGAGGAATGAGACTATGACCTTTCGACCAGAGTTAATTGATGAACTGCTCAAAGACTATGAAAAACCAGAAGACCTTATTGGAGAAGGAGGAATCCTCAAACAACTGACCAAAAAACTCGTAGAGCGTTGTTTAGAAGCTGAAATAGACGTACATCTAGAGACTCAGAAGGCAGAGCGGGGCAAAAAAGAGCGACAAAATCGACGCAACGGACACAGCCGTAAAACCATTAAGGGGGAGTTTGGCGAAGCGGAACTTGCCGTGCCTCGCGATCGCGATCGCCAATTCGAGCCTCAGATGGTCAAAAAAGGACAAACTCGTTTTACAGGCTTCGATGACAAGATTCTCGCCCTGTATGCGAGAGGAATGACCACTCGTGATATCCAAGCCCAACTACAAGACCTTTATGGAGTAGAAGTATCGCCAGCCCTGGTATCTCAAGTAACCAATGCGGTTCATGAAGAGCGACTCCAGTGGCAAAATCGCAGCCTAGAGGCAGTGTATCCAATTATCTTTTTTGATGCTTTGGTCGTCAAAGTCAGACAGGAGGGAAGAGTCATCAACAAAGCCGTCCATCTAGCTCTGGGAATCAACATCGAAGGCGATAAGGAGTTATTGGGGCTGTGGATGACCCAGACAGAAACGGCAAAATTCTGGCTGTCGGTGTTAACTGAGTTAAAGAATCGTGGAGTCAAGGATATCTTTATTGCTTGTATCGATGGTCTGACGGGCTTCGCCGAAGCGATTGAAACGGTATTTACGCAAACCCGCGTACAGTTATGTATGGTACACATGGTCAGGAACTCCCTACGCTATGTCTCCTACAAACACCGTAAAGCTGTTGCCGCTGACCTCAAACGAGTGTACACTGCCGCTACTGAAGCTGAAGCCGAACAGGCACTAATAACTTTTGCTGACAAGTGGGACTCCACTTATGCCCCAATTAGTAGGTCTTGGCTGGCTCACTGGCAGCACGTGATTCCGTTTTTCCAGTTTCCTCCAGAAATCCGTCGCATTATTTACACCACTAATGCGATCGAGTCGATGAATATGACTCTTAGAAAAGTGTTGAAGAATCATCGGATTTTTCCAACAGATGAAGCTGCGCTCAAAGTTATTTATCTTGCGATTAATAACTTATCTCAGAGATGGACTAGACCTTTACGGGATTGGAAAGCTGCTTTAAATCGATTTGCCATCGAGTTTGAAGGACGGCTTCCACTTTAACTTTCTTTGACACAAACTTATTGACAGATCCAAATAATTTTAAAATTCACGGTTTGCCAAGCTGAGAAATCAGAGCAAATCCCTCTTATTGGTCGCGATCGCTTTTTTTACTTAATTTTTTGCTCCTGCCTCCTACCTGCTGCCTTTTACCTTGTCTCATCTACCTTCTGCCATCTACTAATCAGATCGACTACGTAAAAATTCGTACCAAAAAGTAGCCCAAAGATCTCTCAAAAAGCTCTTGTAGAACATTTTTATGAGGTAAATTTTGATTACTTATACTCTTATAAGTTGCGAATCGATCTGAAAGAAATTGATGCAGAAGACTAAACATTCTACTATAGAGCAGCAAACCCAAGAAGCTAGAAATTTTAAATACTTTTCGGGTAAAACTAAACCCCTGCTGCAAAAAATCTACGAAGACAAACAGACGGTTGACAGATTAATCGAGCAAATATTTTCTCTACTACACGAGCATTTCTGCGATCGCTTATCAGAAAATTTAAACAAGTGGAGTCAGAATGAGATCGTGATGATTACCTACGGTGATAGCATCTCTACCTCCAAGGAGAAACCGTTGGTTACCTTAAATCGTTTTTTGGCATATTTACAAGATACTATTACAGGGGTTCATATCCTACCTTTTTGTCCTTACAGTTCCGACGATGGCTTTGCCGTAATTGACTATTTGCAAGTCAGTCCCGAACTCGGCGATTGGCAAGACATTGAAGCTATTGCCCAAAAATTCGATCTGATGGCAGATTTGGTTCTCAATCACGTCTCTAGTAAAAGCACTTGGTTCGAGCAGTTTAAACAAGGAATTAAACCAGGATGCGATTATTTTATTGAAGTAGATCCCCAAACCGATCTTTCCGCCGTAGTTCGTCCTCGCAGTAGCGACTTACTGGTTGAGGTAGATACACCTCAAGGCAAAAAATATGTCTGGGCTACTTTTAGTGCCGACCAAGTGGATCTCAATTATGCCAATCCCGATGTATTAATTGAAGTTTTAAAAGTTATTTTATTTTACGTTCAAAAAGGCGCTAAGTATATCCGACTCGATGCAGTAGGGTATTTATGGAAATGTATTGGCACCCAGTGTATCCATTTACCTCAAACTCATGCCTTAATCAAACTATTTCGGGAAATCACCCAAATGTTAAATCCCAACGTTGCCATAATTACCGAAACCAACGTACCAAATAGAGAAAACCTCAGTTATTTTGGCAACCGCGATGAGGCACATCTAATTTACAATTTTAGTTTGCCTCCTTTGATTCTCAACGCATTATTACAGGGCAAATCCGATCACTTAAAAACCTGGATGATGAGTATGCCTCCCGCACCTATGGGTTGTGCCTATTTTAATTTTACGGCTTCTCATGATGGTATTGGTTTACGTCCCACTGAAGGTCTATTAACCGAAGACGAATACGAAACCATGCTGAAGATGATGCAGCAGTTCGGGGGCAAAATTAGCATGAGGAAAAAACCCGACGGAACAGAAAGCCCTTATGAAATTAATATTTCTCTGTTTGATGCCATGAAGGGGACTGCCAAAGGAGAGGATGAATGGCAAATCGAGCGGTTTCTCTGTTCTCAAACGATGGTGATGGCTTTAGAAGGAATTCCCGCCTTCTACATTCACAGCTTTTTGGCAACTTCTAACGATCTTGCAGGAGTAGCGACAACCGGACGCAATCGTTCGATCAATCGTTACAAGTGGAACTATGAAGAGTTAGAGTCAAAACTTCAAGATCCCGACTCGACTCAAACAAAAGTGATGAAAGAAATGTCACGACGCATTCAAATTCGCCGTCGTCAGCCTGCTTTTCATCCTAATGCCACTCAGTACACCTTGCATCCAATGAATAGTTCCCTATTCGTCTTTTGGAGACAGAGTATTTATCGCGAGCAGAGTATTTTCTGTATTAATAATTTAAGCGATCGCGTTCAAAAACTTCAGCTTTCTGATATTAATCTAATTTGTATCGATCCTTGGCACGATCTCCTCAGTGGTCAGGTAATAGAAGATATTAACGACTGCTTCGTGCTTCAGCCCTATCAATGTGCTTGGATTACCAATTTAGAGTTTTAATTGGTTTAACGAACTCATCGCGATCGAGCTTGAATTGATATGTTACCCTCTACTCCCAAGTTTGAGGGTAACTAATTTTTCAAGTCCCCAAAATTGAAGGCAAATGTGTAATATCAAAACCGATTGATAAAAATTATCCTAAAATCAAACTTTTGGTGAAGGAGATGCAGGTAATTTATCAATCAGTGCGAGTGATATACAAATAAGTGGACAAGGTGGACAAGGTGATTTAAGGTGATTTTAGTAGTGGTTTATTTGCTCAAGTTGGCTCAGAGGCTATAGGAAAAGGAGGTAATATCACCATTGGTAGCAAACAATCATCCGTGGAGAAGTTAAGTATTCAGGACTTACGCACTTCAGCACTCTAAACCTTGATTTACCGTTACTGACTCGCTGCTCAAACAACGAAATTTCATTCAACTGCGTAAGTCCTGGTATTACTGAAGACGCATTAGTTTCAGTTTCTACTTTCAGTGAAGGTAATGCTGGAAATTTAACAATTACTACCGAAAAATTATTGCTTGAGAGTGGAGGTGAATTACAGGCTATCTCTTTCGACAATGCCAGTTTCAGCTTGCTTGCTTGTCGCCCCTACAGGTCCGTCCCCTAAATTCACGGCAATCAATGTGCGGACGTAGGTTCGGCACCCGTGCCTCCCCAATCATGGGGGACTTTTAGGTATCTGGCTCCCCCAAAGTTGGGAGCTGGGGGGCTTAATCGAACGGTATTGGGTAGGGCTATTTCATTCTCAGAATGAAGGAATGGTATAGCAACGCCCTCAAACTGGGCATTGCTGTTATCTCTAGTCTGCCATTAAAATAGCTCGACCAGTTCGCCATAACCCCTAGTATTGCTCTCTAGGCTAGATCGATACAGAAGTTGAATCCATTCCCATTCTCTGGTCAATCCTTCTTCAAGAGAAACTTGCGGATTGTAGCCTAAAATTGTTTTAGCTTTGGTAACGTCAGCACTAGTATGACGCGCATCGCCTCTGGCTCTTTCTACGTATTCTTTACGAAGCGGTTGCCCTATAATCTCTTCCATTTTATCGAGAACATCAGCTAAAACTACCCGACTACCACCGCCAATATTAAATACTTGCCCTACTGCTTCTGGTACTTCTGCTGCCGCTAAATTAGCTGCTACTGCATCGCTGATGAAGGTAAAATCTCTAGTTTGTTTGCCGTCACCATAAATATAAATTGTTTCTTTTTGAATTGCCGCCCTAAAGAATTTTTGAAAAGCCATGTCGGGACGCTGACGCGGTCCATAAACGGTAAAATAGCGCAGTGCGGTAACTGGCACGTCAAAGTTTTGCTGATATAGCCAACATAGACGCTCGGCTGCTAATTTGGTAATGCCATAAGGAGATACGGGTTGAGGACAGATGGTTTCGGGAGTAGGCATAGTCTCGGCATTGCCATATACCGAAGAGGTAGAAGCAAAAACAATACGCTTGAGAGAAGGGATTTCTTTTGCCGCTTCCAAAATTATCTGAGTGGCATTGATATTTCTTTCGGTATAATTACGAAAACCCTCACCCCAACTAGCTCTAACTCCCGCTTGTGCCGCTTGATGGTAGACTACCTCGGTTTCTGCCAAAAGTTGGTGCCAGTTCAAATCTTGAATATTGGCTTTGATTAGCTTAAAGGATGAATGAGATTCTAAATGAGCTACGTTTTGCAGTTTGAGTCGAGGATCGTAGTAATCGTTAAATTGATCGATGCCAATAACGCGATCGCCTCGTTTTAAGAGCGTTTCTGCCAAATGCGAGCCAATGAAGCCTGCCACACCCGTAACTATTTGAGTAGACATAAAGTTTAATAAAATAAATTTCAATAAAATAAAATCTGGTTTTTAGTTGTGTATTTTGGAAGAATTCGAATCAGCCGATAGTAAATGTTCTCGTTCTGTACAAAGATTTTTGTCTCATACACGAGCATGACTACTAGAGATATTTTTTGATTTTGTATTAGGCAGAGTGACGACAGCCTTATTTTTAGCTTTTAACTCTAGTAATGATAATGGAATTACTACAGGCCAAAATATTGAAGCTAAGATTGCTATTTTGATATGGATTGGATCTTTCAAAGATGATTTTTTGTCTTCTACTATTTTAGAAAGCAAAAAAACAAAGTAACTTAAAGTAACAAATAAATAAAGTAATAACATTAAATTAATTCCTGAATTTGCAAATATTTTAAATTGACTTACATTAAACCTCAGGCTATTATATTAAACTGTAAATTTTTCTAAAACAATAAAGTCTAAGTAAAGAAACTGTTATTTTGCAAATTTTTTGTAAAAATAAGGTTTTTCACCACAGTAAATTCAACCATTTAGGAGTAGCGATCCATATTAAATTGATTTTATTCTAATTACAACTAGATTTCTGTATACTCGATTAGACTTATAAGGCGATCGCTTTATGTAAGCTTAAAACTTACCATTTAAATATTTTTTATATTTCCTTTATAAAAGTATTTGGCTACATAGCCAGTAGGTTACTTTTTATAAAATCTTCAAATTATTTATACTAAAGTTAATTATAAATTTACAGAGCTTTTCAGTATTTTTCTGGATAATTAAATAACAAATAATTGAAAACTCTAATAAAGAAAAATTTTAACTTTTTTAGATTTGTCCAAGCTTTCTTTGCATAAAGTTTAAAAAATCATTATGGCTTCGAATACAACAGATTTTAAACAAGTAAATTTATCAAGTTTAGGCATTAAGAGTCCTACTTCCATACAGTTCGGTCTAGATCCAGATGGTCGTCGAAAGGAAAGGAAGCTCACTCAGATACCAGCTTATTTTTTTTCAATACTGCGAAAGTCCCTATTTTCCAACACTGCGGGCATATACTTAGTCGATCTATCGGGAACCATGATGAGAGCCGATCGTGGGCGGTACTACTATCTCTTTCTCAAATGCCTTGAGCTGGGAATGCGAAGCACGACTATTCCTCTGAACCTGAATCTACTAAAAATATTTGGAACGCGATACGGTAGATTGATACTCAATGATACCGAATTGACTTCATCTCTCAAAGTCTCTTTGGTCGACAATCACCATGGAATTCTCATCTCTGACCAAGAATGCTCTCAAGTAATGCTGTCTCGCGAGCGAAGTAATCTAATGTTTCCTGTGATGATGCACCCACTAATATATGGATCGCAGCATTCTACAACTCGAGCCCTAATTGCTACACAGAGAAACGAAACTAACCGACCATTCGGTGTTGTGTTCGCTGGCAATACATCTGCTAATATATACAAGGATATCGAGTTTGAAGGTGAGATCTTTGCTTCTAGAAAAAAAATCCTCGATTCGTTGAAGGGGATTGTTAATTTTCTAGATAGTATACCTGAGTCTCGCCAAGTGCGCGCCAGCTTCATCCTTGGTATGGACGGCACTCGTATCAAGCAGGAGAAGATGATTCGGATGCTACTAGGCTCCGACTTCTTTTTAGCACTACCTGGTGCCACAATCCCCTTCTGTCACAATATTGCTGAAGCAATGGCCTGTGGAGCAATTCCAATAACTAACTACGGACACCTCTTCTGCCCTCCACTAAGAGATAAAGTTGAGTGTATTTCTTTTGATGGAGCCGATGCTCGGTCTGCGTTAAAGCGGGCGTTAGAACTCCAACCTGCAGAGGCGATCGCCATGCGGAGGAGGGTGCTTGCCTACTATGATGCTTATATGTCACCAGTAGGGTTTATCCAATTGCTTGAGAAAGAGCTGACTCTTACGGGGAGGGCAAAAGTGTATTATCCATATAGATAATTAAGTATTCTTATTTTTTAGAGGTACGTTTAGCTGTTATTTGTACTCTTAAAGTTATCATTTGCAGTATTAGCGATTCTCAAGATGTAATTCAAGACAACTGCCCTTTTTTCTTCCAGTTGATTCAAGATATACTTGCTATACAAATTATCCTCAATACAGGACATACTCCCAGAGTAATTTACTTTTAAAAAGACTATCAATCGAGCCATATCCTTCTTCTACTTCAAAAAACTGTGATTTAGCTTTTAATTGCAACAATGATGATGGAGTATCACCGACCAGAATAATAAAGCTATGATTGCTATCTCAATATGGAAAAAAAATTGAATAGCAGCAATTATTTGAATTTCTAGCTTATTTTATTAGAAAAAAGCAATAGTTTATAGCTTTAGTACTATTGATGACTATGTTATTTAGCATCGCAATTTTACAATTTACATAAAAACAACAAACTCAACTAAAGCAAATACCTTCTTTATATTTTTTTAAATAAAGTCTATATGCATAAATAACTAGTTAAACTTCATAATAAATTTAAGCGCAAGCCAATAAAGTTTATTTTAAGTTTACACAACACTACGCTTTTTTGCTGATAATTAGCAGTACATAGTTGAAAACACTATTAGAGAAAATTATATCTTTTCGATTTATACAAGTTTTTTCTTACATTTAAATAAACAATTATGGGTTTAACTACAGATTTTAAACAAGTACAGTTATCAGGTTTAAAGATTAACAATCCTACTTCCCTACAATTTGGACCAGATGGTCGTCTTTACGTCTCTCAGCAAAATGGCATCATTAAAATCGCCGAGCTCGAAGCAATTACTGATTCACAAGGTAAAATTACTGGCTATGAGGTTGTCGGTGATGTAGAAACTATTAATTTAGTCAAAGAGATTCCCAACCATGATGACGATGGAGCTCTTAATACCAATATTAATAACCGTCAGGTAACGGGATTAGTTGTCGAGCAAGATGCCCAAGGCAATCCAGTCTTATATGTCAGCTCCAGCGACCCTCGTATTGGCGGTAACTCCAGTGGTGCTGATAAAAATTTGGATACTAATTCGGGCATAATTTCTCGTCTGACTTTAACCGATTCTTCCGCACCATTAGGAGATAGTCGCTGGACTAAGGTCGAGTTGATTATCGGTCTACCACGTTCTGAAGAAAACCATTCCACCAACGGGATGGACATTCGTACAGAAATCGTCGATGGTGAAAAACATCAAATTATGTACGTTGCCTCTGGTGGCAATACCAACAAAGGTGCACCCAGTAATAATTTTGCTTGGTTACCTGAATATTATTACTCTACAGCAGTATTGCGGGTCGATTTAACCAAGCTCGAACAACTTGAAGCAACCGAAGGCTTAAAAGGCGGTACTGACTATGTCGATTCGTATATTTATGCACTGCCGACCCTAAACGATCCTACTCGCGCAGATGATGCCCAGGGACGAGATACTGCTAACGGCACTACAGGAGAGCAAGATGCCGAAGCCGCTGATACCTTTGGTGGTAATAATGGACTCAACCAAGCTAAGTACGACCCTAAAGGTATAGTACAGGTATATTCAAACGGTTATCGCAACCATTATGATGTTGTAATTACCGAAGCTGGCAATCTTTATACCTTTGATAATGGTCCCAACAATGGTTGGGGTGATAAACCTCTAACTGCAGATGGTAAGGCTGTCAATAGCATCGAGCAAGTGGGAACTAACAATCCCAATATAGACGTAAATACCGGCAATGATAGCGATCCAGATAATCTACACTTAGTAACCGAGGGTTTCTACGGTGGTCATCCCCATCCTGTTTATGCTTCTGGAGCTGATGCTGGTTTATATAGAGTAGATACCAGTAGTGGCTCTCCCGTAGTCACTAAACTTACCGACCCTAGTGACCCCAACAACGACCCCACCACAACTGCCGACGATCTTCCCTCCGATTGGGATACCATTGCCGGTGGTTTTACTCATCCTGAGGCAGACGTTTATAAAAGTCCGGGTGCTGATGGTTCGCTGTGGTCTATTTGGAGTTCTTCTAATGGTTTGACGGAATACACCGCCAGCGGAGTCAGTGATAATCCCAATGCTGAAGTTTTAGCAGTAGCACCATTTAACGGTAAAATCACCTTTATCGAACTCGAGTCTGACGGCACACAAAGTGGAACCAAGGTAACCGATACTGAGTACGTACAAGTTAACGGTACGCCTCTCGATCTTACTGCAGTTGGCAATAACGGTATCGATGGTAGCGGACAATTTGCAGGAACCGTCTGGATCGCTCAATTTGGCGCTGATGGTATCGCTATTCTCACTCCTGGTACCCCACCTGCTCCGGATCTCGACCAAGATGATGATGGTTTGGATGACAATATCGACCCACTACAATACGATTCTGCAAACGGAGTCAACACAGTACTTAATGCCGGTCAAGCTCTATTCTGGGATTTTAATCCTTCCGATAGCGGTGAAAACCCTGGTAAGGGAACTTCGGCAGAAGGACCTTTCAATATTGGCATGACTGGTTGGATGGTTGATGGCGATAAATACTTAGATGGCTTGAGAAATCTGGACAATACCATTAGAGGTGGTGCCCCTGGTGTGGTTCAGGTCAAAAGTGTCGGTTCTGGAGATTTGTCCGGTTCTAATAATACTCAGCAAGACGCGATTCAAACTGGATTTATGCCGAGCCCCAATGTTAAAGAATTTAGGATTAAAGTACCTATTTTCAATCCTTTTGCCAGTGATGCTAATAATGGGATCGACTGGTCGGATTCAGCATCGATGGGATTTACTCTTGGCGATGGCAGTATGTCTAATTTCTTGCAAATTGCTGTCGGTGCTAAAAATGCTAGCGGCTCGCCTTTAGCTCCAGTATTACGGGTCAGCTACGAAGAAAACGATCTGACCATTACCGAGCTGGAAATTGATGCCAATGAACTCTTAAATTCTGTGGATGATGACTTGGTAGAACTATTTCTCGATGTCGATTTGGCAACTTATCAGGTATCGCCAAGCTGGCGTTTTCAGACCAATGGTGTTTGGTCGCCAACTCAGCAAATTAGCGACAATCCAGTACAGCTAGATGTCGAGGGACAAATTGTTAAATCCTTACAGGGACAATTTTATCTCGATGGAGTTCAAAGCGCGCCAGTAGTTACACTTACCTCAACTTCTAACGGTTCGGAGCCATTTACTGCAGATTTTCTCGATCTGACCATTGAATCGACCGCAGCTTTTCCCAATGTTTTAATTCAAGAAACCGATGGTAATACTAAAGTTACCGAAGGTGGTAGTCAAGACAGCTACTCCCTAGTTCTTACTTCTCAGCCTACATCTGAGGTAAAGGTTACTCTCGCTCCTGATACCCAACTAACTCTCGATCGCACTGAAGTGGTTTTTACTTCCGAAAATTGGGATACACCCCAGTTGGTAAATATCAGTGCTGTAGACGATACCTTGACTGAAGGGAATCAAACCGTAACTATCGCTCATAGTGTTGCTAGTGCAGACTCTGATTACGATGGTTTGAGTATTCCCGAGCTTACAGTTGATGCAATTGATAACGATGGTCCCAATGTCTTGTATCGCATTAATGTTGGTGGAGCCCAAGTTGCTGCTGCTGATGGCTCCCTAGACTGGAGCGAAGATACCAACACCAATCCCTCTCCTTACAGAGTAGGTAGTGGTGGAGCTAATATTTATGCTACTGGTAATGCGATTGACATTACCGATTCGAGTTTGCCTGCTGGTGTCTCGAAAACCATCTTCCAAACCGAACGTTGGGATCCTAGTTCTGGTTCTACTATGCAATGGGAGTTCAGTGTTGCGCCGGGCGACTATGAAGTCAGACTCTTCTTGGCAGAGATTTACGCTCCCATCGATCTAGCCGGAGAGCGTCTCTTCGATGTCGCAGTAGAAGGTTCTATACCTGCCGTGTTTGATAATATCGATCCTTTTGCTAGTGCTGGTCAGTATTCCGGATTGATGTTGTCTCATACCACTGACGTAACCGACGGTGCTCTTAATTTGGAATTTTTCCACGAGATCCAAAATCCTGCTCTTAAAGGCATTGAAATTCTCTCTGTACTGCCCGTCGTATCTATTGATGATGTTACTGTCAATGAAGATGCTGGCACTGCTACTTTCACGGTTAATCTTTCACAAGCTAGTAGTTCTGAGGTAACAGTTGATTTTGCCACTATTGATAGCACGGCAGTTGCTGGAGAAGATTATACTGATACTAACGGTACCTTAACTTTTGCAGTAGGCGAGACGACTCAAACCATTTCAGTCGATCTTACTGACGACAATCTCGTTGAAGCTGATGAAACTTTGAAAGTTCAACTTTTCAAGGCTATCGGTGCGAACATTGTTAATGAGTTTGGTATTGGTACTCTTGTCGATAATGATGAAAGTGTTCTTGATTCAAATGTTTTGTATCGCATTAATGTTGGTGGAGCCCAAGTTGCTGCTGCTGATGGCTCCCTAGACTGGAGCGAAGATACCAACACCAATCCATCTAGCTACCGAATAGGCAGTGGTGGAGCTAATATTTACTCTACTACTAGTGCTATTGACTTAAGCAATTCGAGTTTGCCTGCTGCTGTCCCAGAAGCAATTTTCCAAACCGAACGCTACGACCTGATTGCTGGAGAGACTATGCAATGGGAGTTCGGTGTCGCGTCGGGCGACTATGAAGTCAGGCTCTTCTTAGCAGAGATTTACAACCCTATTGATGTATCCGGAGAAAGAGTTTTCGATGTTGTAGTTGAAGGTTCGGTACCTGCGGTGTTTGATAATATCGATCCTTTTGCCGGTGCTGGTCAATACTCCGGATTCATGTTATCTTATACCACTACCGTAACCGACGGCGCTCTCAACTTAGAATTTCTTCATGACACTGAACATCCCGCTCTCAAAGGAATTGAAATTCTTTCTGTCCTTACTGATGACCATGATGGTGATTCAGTACCCATAGATCCCCAACCTCCTACCGGTAATGACAATTCTAATCCAGACGGTTCTGGCAGTGAAGAGCCTCTTGATGACCATGATGGTGATTCAGCATCCATAGATCCCCAATCTCCTACCGGTAATGACAATTCTAATCCAGACGGTTCTGGCAGTGAAGAGCCTCTTGATGACCATGATGGTGATTCAGCACCCATAGATCCCCAACCTCCTACCGATTTAAATCTGACCGGTGGTACTGCACAAATCGCTTACGTAGCTTACTATGGACGACCAGCAGACAATTCGGGGCTTGAATTTTGGAATGATGTTCTTACAGAGAACAAAGTCAACTATGCTCCACGACAAGGCGATCGTTTAACTGGCAGTGAAACCGATATCTATAATCGCATCATCGATGCGTTTGGCAATTCAGTAGAGGCAGATCGACTTTTTGGCGGGTTTAGTAGCAATAGAGAAAGAGTCAATCAAGTCTATCAATTTGCTTTCAATCGGGATGGAGATAAGGAAGGTTTAGACTACTGGACGGAACAGATAGACCGAAGTCATGTCACTCTAGCTTCTTTTGCTTTAGAAGTCGCTTTAGGTGCCCAAAATAATGATGTTGTCGTACTCAACAATAAAATCGAGAGTTCAGATCTCTTTACTAAGAGTATTGATACACAAGCAGAAATAAATGCTTATCGGGGCTATGAAGCAGGAATTTTTGGACGAAACTGGCTAAGTAACTACGGACTGACAACCACTACTGTAGCCGAGGTTGACTCTACTATGAATGAGTTGGTTGGATAAAAGATCGAGTCGAGCGACCATCACTAATTCACTAACAGGTTAAATTGATAAATTAGAATTTGCCGAAGATAAACCGCGTCCAGATAGAAAACTGGAGTTTTAGCAAAATTCCTTTAACCTTTTACCTTTTCTCTTTAACCCAAATTAACCCAAAAAAAGAAAGTCAAGAAACTACGGGTTTCAAAGTAGACGGGGTTTACTCCAATTTTTTCAGTTTTCCATAGTTGTGTTCCGTTTCTCTCTGTCTATATTTTTTTAAATTTAGTTTATGTCTGCACAAAATTCATGGACTTTTCTGTCAACGGAAATTTTAAATAATCGTAATTAAGCTGAATGTGCAGAGTAAGAGCATGAATTAATAAGATTCTAAATTAATAGTTAAGTTCGATACTATTAATATTTGGCTTGTTAGTATTTCCTAGACTTACTCTGCTTAAATGCTGAAAAAATTCACAAAAACCTCTCTTGGCATTTAAAGTCTAATATTTTTATTATTGTATTTATGTCGACTTTATGTCGTAAAAATACAAATTAGTCATAAACTTTATTTTTATGTAATCAATTGATTGGTAAATTAAAAGTAAGACAAAAATTCAAATAAACAAAAAATAAATTATTAAAACTATGACTTTCAACTTCAATCATTTAGAAAGGGATAATGCCAATTTTATTTCTCAACTAGAAAAATCTGAAGCCGATGATAAATTACCGACTAGTGTAGAGCTTTTGAATCGAAAAATTACGCTTATAGATGATTTATCATTAATCAAAGCTATTCATAAAACTTGTCTTGAAAACAAGCAAATGACAATTGCTTTGTATAATGTGCATAGTTTTAATATATCAATGCAGCTACCTTGGTTTTTTGAATTTCAACAGAGTTCAGATTATGCCATTTGTGATGGTGTTGGTATTATAAAAGCACTGCAATATATGGGTCTAAAAGTACCTTTGCAATATAGGGTTTCGCCAACAAATTTAACTCCCAAACTAATCGAACACTGTAATCGACACAATCTTTCAATCTTTTTATTAGGAACTAAAACAAAATTAGTACAACAAGCTATTCAAAAAGTTAAAGCTAAATATCCCAACTTAAAAATAGCGGGACATCATGGCTATTTCGACCAGGAAAGCCCGGAGCAAAATCAAGCAGTTATAAATCTAATCAATAGCTTCAAGCCAAATATTTTGCTTGTATGTATGGGAGTGCCGTTACAAGAAAAATGGCTCCTCAAAAACCGCCCTTTTCTCAATGCCAATATTTTCCTGCCTTGCGGAGCAGTCATCGATCGCCTAGCAGGGATCGTACACAAATGTCCGCAGTTGATTTCCAATATAGGATTTGAGTGGTTGTATCGGCTGATTTGGGAACCAAGAAGACTAGCAGGAAGATATTTATTAGGAAATCCTGCTTTTTTGCTGCAAATTGCTCTAGCCAAATCCATGGGACTGTTGACTTATGAAGCTAGCAAGAAAAAAAGAGTCAATTTAGCAGCTGAGAAACTATCAAATTAACTCCAAAAATATCTAATTCTATGTTTATGTTACCAAAAGTCAGCGTTATTATTCCGGCTTATAACGTCAATTCTTATCTCGAAGCCACCTTAATTTCACTGGAGCGACAGTCTTTTAAGCAGTTTGAGGCTTTGATCGTCGATGATGGTTCTACTGATGATACAGCTTTAATTGCCCAGAGTTTTTGTAGACGCGATCGCCGATTTCGGTTGTTACAAAAGCCGAATGGAGGATTGTCTTCTGCACGCAATTATGGAATCGAACGGGCTTTAGGAGAGTATATCGCCCTATTAGATGGTGACGATCTCTATCATCCAGACAAGTTAACTACTCATGTTGAGCTATTAGACGGTTGCAAGCGAGTTGGGGTGGTTTACAGTGCCTCTAGAGCGATCCGCAATGATGGACGAAGGACTTTTATGGTTCTCGATGGTAAACCGATTAATTTAGATCCGCTAGTGGCATTGCTGTGTAAGAATTTTATCGGTCACGGTTCTAATGCTGTCTTACGTCGCTGTATATTTCCAGAAGTCGGTCTGTTTGACGAAACCTTACGTAGTTGTGAAGACATCGATTTTTGGTTACGAATTGCAACAACCAGACGCTGGGATTTTCATCTTTTGCCACAAATTTTATGTTCCTATCGGGTACGTCCGTCAGGACTTTCTTTCAACGTCAAACAGATGGAGGAATGTTACCAAAGAGTAATTCAAACTGCCAGCCGACTTTCGCCAGAAGTTTTACAACCTTGGTTACCCACCGCTAATGCATATATGCATCGTTACCTAGCTAGAGTATCTATAGCGGCTGGCGAGCGCTACTTGGCTCGTGATTATTTAAAACGGGCTTGGGTAGAAGATGCTGCAATATTCTATCGGGACTGGCGAGCGTTCTTAACCGCGATCGCCATACTTTCTGCACCACTAGCCCAGTTGACGATTAGACAAACTCTTGGTGTAGCCGAATCCGTTTCTGAGTAAAGATTCCTTTTGTTGTTAAGGAGAAGTGAGTGAAGATTTTGAATCAGACCGAAAAACCTGCCAAACTTAACGGCAAAGATTTTTTTGCCATCGAGCATTTAAAAGCCGACCTTAAACGTCAATCTATTCGTGGTGGTGCGGTCACTTTAATTACCCAGGCGAGTAAATTTGCCATTCAAATGGCTTCTACCGTGTTTATCGCTCGCTTGTTGACCCCCGAGGACTACGGTCTGATTGCCATGGCAAGTGTGGTGATTAAATTTGTTCAAATGTTCAACAATTTTGGTCTTTCTACCGCCATAGTGCAAAAAAGTCAGATTAATCACCAGCAGGTCAGCACTCTGTTTTGGATCAATACAGCTATAAGCACCGTCATTGGTTTGCTGATTGCAGCACTCTCAACTACAATAGCTGGATTTTATCAAGAACCTCGTCTGGTTAACATCATGCTGATATTATCTCTAGTCTTTATCATGGGCGGCTTGACTATCCAGCATCAAGCACTATTGAGAAGACAAATGCGCTTTACCAGAATAGCTCAGATTGAGCTATTTTCTATGATTTTCGGCGTAATGGCGGGGATAATTGCGGCTCTACTCGATGCTGGTTACTGGGCATTAGTAATTTTACAGGTAGCGATGGGAGTTTCGTATAATCTTGGGTTTTGGCTGTCTTGTAGCTGGCGACCTGGATGGCCAGTATGGAACTCTGGGGTAGGTTCTTTGCTGGCTTTTGGCGGCAATCTAACCGCTTTTAACTTTGTCAACTACTTTTCACGCAACTTGGATAATATCTTGATCGGTCGGTACTGGGGTTCTCAGGAACTAGGGCTGTATGCCAAAGCCTACCAATTATTATTATTGCCAATTCAGCAAATCAACACCCCTATATCTAGTGTTGCCTTGCCGACCTTGAGTCGATTGCAAAGTCAACCCGAATCATATCGTCGCTATTACTATAAGGCGATTTTGGCAATAACTACCGTCAGTATGCCCTTAGTGGCATTTACTTTTGCGGCTGCAGACCAAATAATTTTATTGCTACTAGGCTCCGAATGGCTGGGAGTAGTGCCAATCTTTCGCTGGTTGATGCCAGCAGCATTTATGGGAACCTTTAATATTGCTGGAGGGTGGGTCTATCAGTCTTTAGGTAGAACCGATCGCCAGTTGCGTATTGGAGTGGTCATGTCGGCAATTGATATTGGCATTTTCTTAATCAGCGTGCGTTGGGGAGCATTGGGAGTAGCTGCTGCCTATGGTTTTTCCAGACCCATACTTTGGGTTCCAAGAATACTTTATTGCTTCCAAGGTACGCCAATAAAATTCACCAAGTTACTTGCCACCCTATCTTATCCTGCGATCGCTTCTCTGGGATCGGCCGCGCTTTTGATGTGCGGCGAGGGATTATCCATCTTGCCGGAAAAGTTAAGCACGATCTTATCGCTGCTGCTCAGTTGTCTACTGTATATTCTGTTTTATTTAGTTATATGGTCGATACTTCCCCGTGGTAGGAAAATACTCTGGGAAATGTTGCAGATGCTGCGAGAATTCAAAGCGAAATAGCAGGTCGGGAAAGACACAACTTGAAGTTATTATCTAATAGCTATCCAAAGACTAAAAAATCTCGAACTTACCTCGAAAAAGTTATCATAAATCCAGCCATTTTTCTCGTATTTGTTAGTTTATAAAAATATTATCAACAATTTATTAAAAATTAATAATTCTCGGGAGATTTTTTTGGCAGTAATAGCTCCAAGAATCACTTACCGATCGATAAACCTGGCGATCGGGCTAAATATTCTAGATATTAGTATTGACTAACGTCCTTTAACGTTCGGTCATCTAAAAAAAGCTTTTATATAAAATTCATGAAGTCAATATTTTTTCACCGAATCTTTACTTATAAAACTTTTTTGATTGCTTAAAGTAAAGAATAAAGATTGAAGCGAACAAAATTAATTAGATATTTTTGAACTATTTACATATCAACAAATAAACTCAATCTTGTTTTCAAAAAATTCAAAGTACCGACACGATTAGGAGTAATCAACAATATGACCGCAACCATAGACAATGTCCAGAAGTTAAATATTAAATATCCCACTAAAAAATTGAAGTTAGGAGTAATTGCTAACGAGTTTTTTGACCTATCCGTCGGCAGAATGGGGGGATTTGGTTGGGCAACTCGTCAGGTAGCTAAATGCTTCTCCGATCCAAGCTTAGGTGTTGAGGTAGTGTTTCTATCTGGAGAATTGACCTGCGAAAACCATTCAGAACAAAAAATGATTCACGGGGTGAGATTGATTCCTCGCCAATCAAATCGCTGGGCAAATATGCTGCGTCTGTGGCAAGAAAAAATTGATGTCTTGTTAGCTATTGACTACCGACTGGACTATCGCTATCTCCTAAAAATGATGCCCACGACTCCCGTTATCATCTGGGTAAGAGATCCTCGAACCCCAGAAGATGTCGCCAAAATTCACACTATTCGCATTCCAGGACAAGAAGATAGAATGCCTCAAGGATTGAACGCGATCGACTGTACTTCACTGGCTGATGTAGTTAAACAATCTCGGTGGTTTAATCGTCCCGTTCTATTCGGTACCCCTGCTTCATTTTTACGAAATAAAGTCAAAGGAACTTATGGAATCGAAAATGCCGAGGTAGCGATATTACCCAACATTATCGATATTGAGCCTGGAGAAATAGTTAAAAGTGAAAAACCAACAGTAGTATTTTTGGCTCGACTCGATCCTTACAAGCGTCCTTGGTTATTTGTCGAACTCGCTCGCCGCTTTCGGGAGGTAGAATTTATCTTTTTAGGAAAACCTCATTTTCGAGGTGAAGGTGCCTGGGAACATAGTGCCCCAACTCTTCCCGATAACGTTCGTTTGTTGGGTCACGTTCAGGGACAAGAAAAGATTCGACTTTTATCACAAGCATGGGTGCTAATTAACACTTCAATCCATGAAGGGCTAGCGGTAAGCTTTCAAGAGGCACTTAAATGCGAAACGCCAATTTTAAGCAGTGTCAATCCCGAACGAGTAGTCGAAAAATTTGGAATTTATGTCGGACATTGGACAGGCAGTGGTATGGAAGGACTGCCAAAATTTGAAGAGGGTTTGCGGCAACTCCTAACAGATAAAGAACTGCGAATACGTTTGGGTAAAGAGGGTCGGCAGTGGGTCGAGCAAACTCACAGTAAAACTCGCTTTTTAGAGGCTTTTCAGCAATTATGTTCCCAGGCTGGGGTCAAATATGAATATCCCGACCGCTTCCAAAAATAACCTCAAATATTCAGTATTCTGGCGATCGCTATCTAGATACAGCGATCGCGCTTTGAGTTAGTCCGAGACTGAGTCCGCGCTTCAGACTAATTAAATATTTAAGTTTTATTTCTATCACAGAAACAACCATGACTATGCCCAACTTTTTAATTATTGGGGCGGCGAAAGCAGGGACGACCGCAGCTTATCGCTACCTCAAGCAACATCCTCAAATTTATATGAGTCCTCACAAAGAACCTCGCTTTTTTGCCTTAGAAGGGAAAGAAATTGACTTTCGGGGTCCGGGAGATATTTCTAGATTTAGATTTGTTACCGATATCGAATCATACCGCGCTCTATTTGATGGTGTAACCGATGAAATTGCCATCGGAGAAGCTTCTCCCTGGTACTTATACGTTCCTCAAGCACCAGTCCGCATTGCTCATCACATACCTCATGTCAAGCTGATTGCGATTCTACGCGATCCAGTTGAAAGAGCTTTCTCTAACTTTTTACACGCTATGCGGGAAGGATTAGAGCCACTAAGCGATTTTACCGAGGCAATGGAAGCCGAATCAGAGCGAATTGCTCGTAACTGGTCTTATCGGTGGCACTACAAACAAAAAGGTTTTTATTACGTTCAGCTCCAACGTTATTTCAATTTATTTTCGCCAGAACAGATTGCCGTCTACCGCTATGAGGACTTTACCAATAATACTTTGGGCGTAATTCAGGATATGTTCGGCTTTTTGGAGGTCGACCCGAGTTTTGTTCCCGATGTAACTCAAAAGCATAATGTCTCGGCTATGCCCAGAAGCAAAAATTTAGAGGAGTTTTTAGTCTGCTCTAATCCCCTGAAAAAAATTATCTCGCCACTGTTGCCGTCTACTAAACTACGTCGGCAGCTTAAAAAGCATTTGCTACGGCTAAATCTTCAACCCCGTCCGACACTTAGTTCAGAAGTCAGACAGAAATATATAGCTGAATATTATCAAGACATTTTGCAACTGCAAGATTTGATTCAGCAAGATTTATCTAAATGGTTGAACGTTTAAGGAAACTAAACTCATGTATTTTAAGATTGGCAAATATATTCGAGCCAAAAGTCAAGCTTTATCTGCAGAAGAAACTGTTAGCTTACATCCCGCACCAATATTTATTCTGGGTCATGCCAAATCCGGGACTACAGCGATCGCCACTCTGCTGGCTAAAATTAGCAGACAGCTAGTTACCATCGATCCGATCTACCGTATCGATCCCCAAAACGAGTTACAGCGACAACTACTAACAGGAAAACTAAAGTTAAAAGATGTGGTCCGCGCTCACAAATTTTACTTTTCCACACCGATTAACAAAGACCCCAAGCTGACATTTTTCTATCAAGACCTCAGAGAGTGTTTTCCTCAAGCAAAATTCATATTTGTCATCCGCGACCCTAGAGACAATATTCGCAGCTTTCTCAATCGTAGGAATATTCCAGGGCATTTAAAACACATACCATTCGAAAAACGCGGTTTTGTCGGTCAAATACCCCCAATTCCTGGAAAAAATTACATCGAGCAGTTGTCTAATCGTTGGAATTTAGCTGCCGACACTTATCTAGCAAATCGCTCCCAATTTACCTTAATTCGCTATGAAGATTTTATCGCTGATAAGATCGCCGCGATCGCCCATCTTGCCCATCAGATGCAGCTAAAACCTATAGAAGATATTTCTCAATTCATTGACATTCAATATCAGCCTTCTGGCGATCGCTCCAGTAGCTGGTTGGAGTTTTTTGGCAATAATTTTCAGACTATTGAAACTATCTGCGGCGAGCGGATGAACTACTTCGACTACCCTCTCTTTCAACCAAGTCTAATTTAAGACAGCCTATTGCTATTTGACATTTATTAACTAAGGAGTTTTGAATGCAGCTTTTAAAACTTTTAAAAAAACTAAGTCTGTTACTTGTCTTATCCTGTGTTTTATGTTTGTTCCTCGCTCCTACTGCTCTGGCACATACACCACACGATGATGTGTTTCAGGTCAAGCTATCACCAACTTACGAACGAGATAAAACAGTATTGACCATCGTTAGAGGGAATTTATTTAAGTCAGAAGACAGTGGAGTTACTTGGAATAGAGTTGTTCGCGGACTCGATCACAAACACCGACTTTACGCTTTAGATATCTCATCCCAATCGGCTCAAACTATGTTCCTCGCCTCCTTAGGTGACGGCGTATATAAGTCTGATAATGGTGGTGAGTCTTGGTCAAAAACTAACAGTGGACTGAGTAACTTAAGCATCGACCGACTTAAAATCTCCCCTCAAGACAACAATCTGGTGCTCGCGGCAGGAGCAGAAACCGGTTTGTATTTAACCGGAGATGGTGGTGCGAATTGGCAGTCGGTAATTGAAGACACCAAAGTTACGGAGATCGCTTTTGCTCCCGACAGTCAAGCGATCTTCACGGGAGATAAACAAGGTAATCTGCTCTTTTCCGAAGATGGAGGCAACAGTTGGCAAACCCTAGTAAATCTTGGTGGTGAATCGATTGGAGCGATCGCTGTATCTCCAAATTATAGTCAAGATCGAACTCTGGTTATCGGTACGGCAACAGGCAAGCTGTATCAAAGCATCGATGGTGGCGTTTCTCACACTGAAATTTCATCAATTGAGGGACAGCCGATCTTATCTTTAACGTATACACCCACAGACTTGTATGCCGTTGCGGGATATCGGGGTGTATTTCAATCTAGGGATGGGGGCAATAGCTGGCAAGAACTCAGTCGTGGTCTCACCAAAGACTCTCAAGCAGTGGAGTTGGATCGCCCCTATTACAGCGAGTTAGCTATTTCTCCGGAGTTCGAACGCGATCGAACCATGTTTTTGGCTGGCTATGACGGACTGTTTGAATCTCGTAATGGCGGTAAAACCTGGGAAGAACGAGAAACTATTTCAACCAAAACCATTGTTGGTTTGGGAATATCTCCCAATTACCAACAAGATGGCACGGTTGCAATAGGAACTTATGTTTGGGGTGGTTATTTATCTAAAAATCGCGGCGAAGACTGGCGCAGCATCAATCGAGGTTTGATTGAAGCTCAACGTTTGCAGCAAAATACGGGAATTTCTCGCGTCTTCGATCTGGTTTTTTCTCCCCAATATAGTTCGGATCGAACCATCTTTTCAACGACTTGGTATGGGATACATAAAACCACCAACCGAGGAAAAAACTGGCAGAGTCGTTACTGGGACGAAATACAGCCTTCCGATCAACCTTGGTGGACAACAAGATCTCAGGGAGTCACCGTTGCTGTTTCTCCCACTTTTAGGCGCGATCGCACTGTCTATCTAGGCACAATGGACGGTCAGATTCTCAAGTCTACCGACGGGGGTAAAAACTTCTCTTTAATCAGTCAATTAGACCAAGCAATAATCAATTTGATTGTATCTCCTAACTTTGAGAGCGATCGCACTTTATACGCAGCAGTACCGCAAAAAATCTACCAGTCTATCGATGGGGGAGATAATTGGGAATTAGCCAGCGACGGAATTAGCTTTAACCAGAAATACGATCCCAAAAAAGAAGCCATAATGCAACTAGCAATCTCCCCAAATTTTGAAAGCGATCGCACTATTTTAGTTGGCACGGCAGAGGGGATTTTTCAGACTAAAAATAGGGGAAAAAATTGGCAAAAATTAACCAATACCGCCTATGGAGATAGTAGCTATATCGAAGGAATTGCTATTTCTCCTAATTTTAAAAATGATGGCACTTTTCTAGTTAGCGTTCGCGGCAAAGGCTTATTTAAAACTGTCGATGGAGGTCAAATTTTTAACGAAGTTGGTAATGAATTGATCGACAATAACATTACTTTGGCTAACCTATATGGTTTTACTTTAACGGGAGTCTCAGCACCCATACAATTTTCTCCAGCCTACAGCCAAGATCGCACGATTTTTGGGTTTTCAGATAAACAACTTTTTGAATCCCAAGATGCAGGCAACACCTGGCAAGCTCTGACTATACCCATACGCCACCGTAACTGGTTGACTTATCTTTATTTCTACTATCTACGTCTTACTTTACGTCCTAAGCTGATTATTGTTCTGACCTCCTTCACGGCTTTGGCAATCTATCTTGTAGCCAAACTATGGCGACGACGAGTGAAAAAATTGCATAAATTTGCCTATAAAGCTTAGCGACTGTATACCACGAATAACTAAAAGGTCACTATCGATCCAGATTTTTACATAAATTTCTCGAACCAGAAGTTTTTTTTACCGAGTCTTTACGGAGGGAGTGAGCAAAACAAATTAAAATGAAAATTGAATAAAACCAATAAAATATTCAAATATTCATCAACCAATCTTAAACTTAGTTTTGTTGCGATTATAGTCAAATCTTCGCGGATATTTTGTAAAAAATTTGCATATATTAAACAAAAAAATCATCGGTTAAATCTTAAATATCACGATCGTATCCGTTCCTAAGTTCGATTGGTGACTTAACAATTCAAGTCAGAGATTGGTGCGGAGACAAGCGAGTCCTACTCGCGAAGCGAGAAGCTACGCAACGGACTTGCTGAGTCTACGACTTGCTCCGCAAACGCAACCCGCAGCCTGACGAGCGGCATAAACATCTGAGGTTTCCTCAGATGACGCGCCCTCCTCTGACCGTTGGTCAAAAACTTTTAGAAAGCAATATAAATATAAATGAGAATCGCCTTTCTAGTGGGAGAAGTATTTCCCAACCTGTCTAAAACTTTTATTATCAATCAAATCACGGGATTAATCGATCGCGGATATGAAGTTGATATGTATGCAGGTATTCCTGACTTACAGCAGAAAATTCATCCTGATGTGGTTAAGTATCAGCTCGAAGATCGCATTTATTACGATCGAATACCTAAAAACAAATTCTCGCGATTACTTAAAACACCGAGAGTATTGCTGACTAATTTATGGCAGCATCCCCAAGTTATTTTAAGTTCTTTAAATGGCATTAGGTATGGTCGAGCAGCCACCTCCTTAATGTTACTGCATCAAGTCATAGTCCACTTAAACAAACATCCCTATGATATCGTTCATTGTCATTTTGGTTATGAAGGTCTCAAAAGTTTACCGTTAAGAGATTTGGGTTTGCTGTCGGGTAAATTAATTGTCAGCTTTCACGGTGTAGATATGACGAGATATCTACAAGAGCAAGGCGATCGCATTTACGACCGATTATTCGAACAAGGAAACTTGTTTTTACCCATTAGTAACCACTGGAAACGTAAATTAATCGAGTTAGGTTGTCCCGAAACCAAAATTCAAGTCCATCATATGGGCATTGACGGTAACAGCTTCTCCTACGTAGCTCGCCAAGCTCAAAGCGATCGCCTTAGACTAGTTAGCGTTTGTCGTTTGGTCGAGAAAAAGGGTATCGAATATGCCATCCGAGCCGTTGCTCGGTGTATCGCCAACGGTCATGCCATAGAATACCAAATTGTTGGTGATGGTGAATTGAGCGATCGATTACAGCAGCTTTGTCGTGAGCTGAAAATAGAAGATGCGGTTAGTTTTCGAGGATCTCAGACTAAATCGGACGTGGTTGCCATTCTTAATGGTTCGGATGTTTTACTCGCCCCCAGCGTCACTGCCAGGGATGGGGATTGTGAGGGGATACCCGTGTCGTTAATGGAAGCAATGGCAACGGGATTACCCGTAGTTAGTACTTGGCATAGCGGCATTCCCGAATTAGTCGAGGATGGAATTAGTGGTTTTTTAGTAGCAGAACGCGATGTCGAGGGACTAGCAGCAAAGATTGAGTATCTCTGCCAACATCCAGAAGCGCGATCGCAGTTGGGGATTACAGGAGCCAAGCAGGTGCGGGAACACTATAACATCCACAAGCTCAACGACCGCCTGGTAGAAATATATGAGGAGTTATACCAATGCTAAACGATTCTGCTCTACCATCGGTTTCGGCGATCGTTCCAGTTTTTAACGATTTGCAGAGGTTGCACAAATGTCTGGCTGCTTTAGCAACTCAAATTTATCCTTCGGAATTGTACGAAATAGTCGTTGTCGATAACGGTTCGGAGCGAAGTATTATCAATGAACTTGCTTGCTACCAGCAAGTGGTTTATACCTACGAACCCATTCCCGGGTCCTATGCAGCCCGCAACCGAGGTATTAGTATCGCCAAAGGAAAAGTAATAGCTTTTACTGACTCAGACTGTATTCCCCAACCCGAGTGGCTACTTAATGGCGTTAGGGCTCTGTTGAGTAACCCCGAACTCGGGATTGTTGGCGGCAAAGTGGAATTATTTTACCAAAATCCCCAACAGTTGACTGCTGTCGAACTATACGAAAGTCTTCATGCTTTTCCCCAGAAAGATAATATTGACAAATTTCACTTTAGCGTTACGGCTAATTTATTTACTTTCAAACATTTATTCGAGGAGGTTGGTAGATTCAATCAGAGACTTAAATCCAATGGCGATCGCGAATGGTGTCATCGAGTATTCGACAGAGGATATCAATTAGCTTATGAAGCCCAAGCAGTAGTCATGCACCCCGCCAGGCATTCTTTAGCCGAGATGTATCGCAAACATTTGCGTATAGTTGGCGGTCAAGAACAATTAAAACCCAAATTTAATCTCGGTCTTATTCTGGGTTTTTTACCGCCCCTGAAATATTGCTGGCGTGTTTTAAGACTCAAACAAAAGTATTCACTAGTTAACAAAGTCCAAATAATTTTGGTAATGGGAATTTTAAAGTACGGAGGACAGCTAGAGAGAATCCGAATCAAAACAGGAAGCCTCGCTCAAAGATAAAAAATTATCCCATAACTATCAGCCCAGGAGGTAAAAATTTTGTCAATTATTGTCAGTGTTGTCATCCCCACTCACAATCGTCCTCAGCTAGTTAAACGCGCCGTAAACAGTGTCAGAGCGCAAACACTGCACGAGCTAGAAATTATCGTGGTAATAGACGGGGAAGATCCGACTACAATTGAAACACTAGCAGCCATCGCCGAACCCCGTCTGCGGATCGTGCGACTTTCGGAATCTCGAGGTGGTGGCGCGGCTCGTAATATGGGAGTAGCAAACGCTAAGGGCGAATGGATTGCTTTTTTAGATGATGATGATGAGTGGTTTCCTACCAAGCTAGAACGACAGCTAGCAGTAGCGACTACTTCTTCACATTTCTACCCAATTATTAGCTGTTATCTAACTGCTAAAACTCCCAAAGGAGAATTTACTTATCCCAAACGATTACCTACCGCTAACGAACATCTTAGCGAATATCTGTTAGCACGTAATAGTTGGTATTTTGGTGAAGGATTAATTCAAACCTCAACTATTTTTACTCCCAAAAAGCTCTTACAACAAGTTCCTTTTAATGAAAATTTAGCCAAACATCAAGATTGGGACTGGATTTTACGCGTTAATCTTCTTCCTGAAGTTGGAGTAACCTTTGTAACTGAAACTTTAGCTATCTGGTACATCTGGGAACAGCGTCAGACTACCAGTAGTAAAAGTAATTGGCGTAATTCCCTAGCCTGGATTGATGCTAACCGTCACTTAGTTACACCCAGAGCCTATTCAAGTTTTTTAATTGCCCAAGTCGCGCCCCAAGCAGCTTCCGAAGCACAGTGGCAACTTTTTGCCCGGCTACTCCAAGATGCTTTCAGATTTGGCAAGTTAAAGCCTCACCATCTGGGACTATATCTGGGAATGTGGCTGATTCCCAAAAATTTAAGACGTTCTCTTAGAGCTTTGAGGTATTCATTCAAGCCAAAAATGCTCTCTTAGCGAATCTCGAGCTATTAAAAATAATTAAAATAATCGATTTACTATTTTTTATAAATGATGCTAAAAATTATCATAGCCGGAAACAATCATATACAGATTCCCAATTTACCTCGTGCTTCTCAGCACCAAATAGTTTACGAAAAGGGTTGTCCTCTGAGCTATATACCCGAGCGAATTATCCAAAAAGTTTGGCGACCGCTACAAGGAGTTAGCTTGTTTACACCTCTCAGCCAAACCTTTGGTTTGATTCACACTTTTAATGCCATTCCCTATACTAAAAAACCTTGGATTGTTACTTTCGAGTCAATTTTACCCAGAACAATTGGTAATTATGGTAGTAAAATATCGGCGCTAATTTTTGACAGTTTGAGTCGAGACAATTGTCGTCAGATCGTTGCTATGTCTGACTATGCAAAAAATAAATTTTTACATCAACATCGCAATTGGGCAAAATTACCATTAGTTCGCGACAAACTCAAAGTAATTCCACCTAATTTTCCCCTCAAAACCAATATTCCCAAAAGCTATACGAGGGAAAAACCTTTGAAGTTGATTTTCGTCGGTAATGACTTTGCTAGAAAAGGCGGAGTGGTTGCCCTCAGAATCGCTCGCAAAGCACGGAAACGGCAATTACCCCTTGAAGTAAATATCATTTCTAAAATGAGCTATGGAGCAAAAGTATATACTGACTATTGCGATTCCCATAAATACGATCGAGACTTACGCTTGCTGAGCTTGCCCAATGTTAATCTCTACCAAAATCTCAGCAATCAAGCAGTGATAAAATTACTCTCGCAAAGCCATTTTCAGGTTATGTGTACCCTCGATGATACTTATGGTTTTAGTATTTTAGAGGGATTTTCAGTAGGAACGCCTGCGATTACCACTAATGTATGCGCTCTACCAGAGTTTATTAAGCATGATAAAAATGGTTTTATAGTCGATTTGGTGCTAGATCGATATCGACAATGGGAAGGTTTAGCCGCCAGAAAAAGCGATCGCTATTGGGAATTGCTCGATCGCACCTATGAAGACTTAGCAGATCGAGCCTTAGAATTTATCGTGAAAATTTTCGACAATCCCCAACTCTATCAGAAACTTAGCCAAGGAGCAATCGAGCAGGCGCGAGAACATGATTCTGAAGCTGCCAATCTTCTTTTTGACCGCCTCTACTCGGAGTTAAGTTAACTATGTCCTCTCTAACTCAGAACTACAACTACAGCCAACAGCAACAAAGTGGATCGATTAAGTTTAGTCTTAAAGATCTATCTTTAGCAGAAAAAATTGTCTACTGGACAATCGTACTGACTCCTCTATGGTGGTTGTTAGGCATTCAAACCTTGTTTTATCCTGCCGTAGCGATCGGTCTGCTAGCTGTTTCCTTCGATTTCGATAAACTTATCAGAACTAACATTCCGTTGGCAGTTTGGGCTTGGCTGGCAATGGCGCTAACCATGTTGTGGACGGCACTTTTTGGCTTGAGCGATATCGGTTTTGACCTAATTCAAACTGCAGCAACGTTAGTTACTTTTTTCAAAGGCTATTTTCTCATTTTTGCCTGTCTGCTGTTGCCTTTTGGTACTCGTATTCGACTCAAAGTAATTACCAGAGCCGTAGTCTGGATGACAATTGGATATTTATTTTTAATAGCCATACAGCTAACTCTACTTTTTTTGGAAATTCCCATCGAACCTTTAATCCCACCACTTGCCAAATTGACTCCAGGTAGTACATTAAGTCTAAGAGTCAATATTAACGCCATCTGGCAGCCATTTTTCGGTATTAGGGTGCCTAGATCTGCTCTTTATATGCCCGACCCACCTATTCCTGGTATTTGCGGTTTGTTAGCTTTAATTATTTGTTTAGGAGAACCTATAGCGCGACTGCGTTATCCAGCAATCTTAGGTTGTTTGGGAGCAATTTTAATCAGTCAAAGCCGCCTAGCTTGGGTATGTTTGCCGATTGTGTTCATAATCGTGGCTACTTTTCGCAGCTTTTGGGGGCGTCAGTTATGCTTGTGGTTATTTTCAATTACTGCCTTGCTTTCGAGTTGGTTAGAGTTAACTTTCTCAGATTTACTACAAAAGCCCTGGCAAATTTTCAATCAAGCACGTCCCGCTTCCACTACCGACCGCGCCTTTGTAGTGCGTAAAACGATGGAAGCTTGGCGAGAATCACCCTGGCTGGGTTGGGGGATCGCTTACGATACTGCAGACTGGCATACCTATGAAGTTACCTTGGGTTCGTTCTCGACTTACGCTGCAGTGTTATATCTACACGGAGTTGTCGGCTTTGTCGTCTTTATTGCCGCTCTCGGTTTTACTTTAGCCAGTTTTTGGCAAGTTGCTTCAGAAGGAAGCATCCTGGGTAGACGAGCTTTTGCTGCCTTAATCGTTTTATATCTATTTCTTCAAGGATTGCCCATATCTTGGATTGCTGTCTATATTTGGTTCTTCTTTATTTGGTTGGGTGCAATGTTGGCTAATTACCAACAAGCCAAACTTCCTCCTCCTTAAGTACGGCAGTCGCACGACAACTGTTGAATATAAATTAACTAGATAATGATTATGCTCTAACCTATTGGTCTTTCGTTATTTTTCACGGATAATTTGGGACTACTTTTATTACTAATTGTCGCTTTACTTTTTACTATTACTCGTTAAATTAATCATGAATAGAACAATTTCAATTTTAACCAGACACTGGAAAAATCTTCTAGTTTTTAACTTGTTTGTAATTGCTTTTGCCTTTTTGGGAATCAAAACTTCTCCTAAAACTTGGAGTTCTCAAGCACAACTAATTGTGGCTAATACTGATGGCAATCTCAATGCCGATTTAGGAACATTGGGTTCTCTTGATAGTGGTAACGCTGGTTTTTCTGCCATGATTAATCCTTTGAACGCCCAGCAGTCAATTTTGACTGGCAACATAGTAATGGAAAGACTATTAGCGATCGATCCAGAAAAAGACGAATTTTCCAGCGTTGGTAGCTATAAAGGCTTGTTTGAAATTGAGATTGCCGACAAATCTACGACTATGACCTTAAACGTTCTCGGTTCTAGTCCAGAAATAGCTGCTGAGCGAGCTAAGAACTGGATTGCAGTTTATCAACAACGCTTAAACGAATTACGCAAACAAGAATCCGCCGCACGCATCGATTTAAGTCAGGAAGAGCTAGCTAAAGCCGAACGAGCTCTGGCTCAAACTCAGCAAGAATTAGCAAAATTTGAAAAAACTTCGGGATTAGTTAGTTCTGAAGCTCAAACTAGAGGATTAGTCAATATTATCGACCAGCTAACCGCCGCCAAAATTCAGGCTGAGACTAGAGCAGCCGCCAATGAAGAAAAAGTTGCAATTCTATCATCTCGTTTGAAAATGTCACCAGCTCAGGCGATGCGTTCGGTAAGCCTAAGCGAAAATCAAGACTATCAAGCAGTTAGGAACGAGCTACAGGAAGTAGAAATTGCTTTGGGAAGCTTGTTAACACATCGCACCGAAGCCGATCCGCGAGTTCGAGATCTGAAATTGCAACGAGACCAACTGAGACGGCGATACCAGCAATATATCGATCAGACCACCAACTCTGCACCAGTAGATCTCTCTGTTGCCAACAATTCTGGTCGTACTGCTCTGATTCGACAGCTAATTACTGCTGAGTCTGAAGCTGAGTCTCAAAGACAAGAAGCCGAGCAGCTAGATAACAAGATCGCTCAACTCAAAACTACTCTCGCCAGTATCCCGGCCAATAATAGTAGTTTGCAACGACTACAAAAAGATAAAGACGTAGCCGAGGGTGTGTATCAGGGTTTGATTGCGAAAATACAGCAAACCAAAATTGATGCCTTCAATACTTATCCGCAAATTGAGGTATTAGAACCACCTAGCAGCAACTCAAAACTAGTAAGTCCCAATGTGATGTTGACAAATCTCAATGCTTTACTAGCTTCAATCGTCGGCAGCACCGCCATAATTATTCTGCTAGAAAAACGCAATCCTCTATTAAAAACTCAGGATCTAAACTATTGCAACTTACAGATTGTTGGCTACATTCGCCAACTTAAATTTTTCGGACAGTCAGTGCCAAATCCCGAAATTCTATTGAATTCAATGTTCCATTATAATCCCAATGTGGAACTAGACTTTCAAAGGTTGGCTTCAGCAATTAGTCTCAAACCAATTGAAAACCGACGTTTGTTGGTAACTAGTGCGATGGCAGGAGAGGGAAAAACCACCGTTACTATCGGCTTGGCAAAAGCATTAGTCGATCTGGGTTTTCGCGTCCTTATGGTAGATGGAGATTTTCACAAAGCAGAATTAACTGATGCTCTAGCACCGATAACTTCACCCCAAGAGTCAGATAGTATCGTGGAAATAACTGCCAACCTCCATCTTCAAACTGCCCAACGACTACAAACCAACATCCCGGCGTTAGTCAAGCAAGGAAGCTTTGAGAAGAATGTTACTCTGGCCGAATCGAGAGACAGTTATGATTACATCATTATTGATAGTGCGCCAGTCGGTTTGACCAGCGAAGCAGCTTTGATGGCTGAAACTATTTCCAATGTCCTGTTTGTAGTTCGTCCCAACGTCAGCGAAAGCAACGCCGTTTATAGCAGTCTCGAAGAATTAGAGCAACATTATGCCAAAGTTTTAGGATTGGTTGTTAATGGAGTTGAAAACAATTCTCGTCCCTATAACTACAACTATTCCACCCGTTATTTAGAACCTTCTAAAAGAGCCGTCGAGCAAAACTAATACCGTGAAACGTCGAGATTTAATTAAACTGACCGGTATTGGTGCAGCATCTGCTTTTATGAGCTACGGTTTGCACCGATATCCAGATAAGAAATATGCCAGTCATAAGCTTTTAGACTCATCAACATCTTTGGCTGCCGATCCCGAAGCAATCGCCACTACGGTTAAAATTAACTGGTCAGAGGCGATCGCCCAAAGTACACCCTTGATGTTTGGCTCTAATGATTATGAAATTATTTCGCCCCACAAAGCTCGGGATAATGAGTTTCAGCGCCTTCTCGCTCAGCTTAATATCCCCCTAGTTAGAATTCATCATACCGACCTCAGCGATCGCTGGAGCAATGAGGCAAGTAAAACTTGGGACGAAGCTAAAATTAAAGCCGGATTCGATGCTTCGTACCCTCAAAATCCAGTTCTCGTACAGAATATTCCTCGTTGGCCTAAGTGGATGACTACTGACGAAACGGGTTTGCTAGCGGCTGACGAATACGATAACTATGCCAATTTTTGCGCGGAACTGGTAACGATTATCAACCAACGGCAACAGCGAAACGTCATTTACTGGGAACCATTAAATGAGCTAGAAACACGCTATGAAAAACAGGGCAAACTAGACCAACTTTGGAAACTTTACAATCGCTCGGCACGAGTAATGAAAGCAAGAGATCCTAAAATTAAAATCGGGGGACCGACTTTAACTTGGGATAACAAAAAGTTAGTAGCCAAGTTTTTGCGCGAATGTGTCTCTAATGTCGATTTTATTTCTTGGCATCGTTATGGTACGGGCAACCCTGAAGAATCTACCGATAAGCTAATGTCTCGTACTCCAATGTATAAGCAACAAGTGCGGAAACTACGTTCGGTAGTAGCTAAACATAGTGGCGATCGCCACATACCTTTATTTCTCAGTGAATATAATATCAATTACTATTGGAAATCTGGGGAGAAGCGTCAAAATACTCATATCGGTGCAGTTTGGTTTGCTTCAGTACTCAAGCATCTTGTTGAAGCTGAAATCGATATGGCAGCTTCCTGGCATCTTAAAGATGGGATATATGGCATGATCGATCCAGATAATAATTTACGTCCCGCAGCAAGTGTTTTTGCTTGGGGAAATCAATATTTAGTCGGGACGGTAATGTCTACAGAAAGCAAACATTCTGCCATAGAATCTCTGGCTTTAGAACAAGCCGATCGTAGCAGGTCTTTATTATTAATCAATAAGTCTTCTTACCCTGCTCGAATAACTCTTCTATCCACACCCAATATTTTCTCAGGCAAGAAAATAGAAGGTTTTACTTTGAATGAAAATGGAATTACTAATTTCAATAATGCTGCAACAATATTTAATTCTCAACCTCTAAGACTAAAACCGTTGTCTCTATTACTGTTGCGATTAGATGATAGACCATCGTCAGGTTATGGGAGTTAATCTTAGTTGACGATGGTTCTACTAATGCTTCTGTAGCGATCGCCTGTCAAAAAAACCAGCCTATCTTCAACTACAGCGATGGGAAATCAACTCAGATCCGCTAGAATCAAAGTATAGTTACCATTGCAACCTTTAATTCCAACATAAACCTCATGGATATTGTTAGAATCATTTGCGCGATTGTTTTTCCACCTTTAGGAGTATTTTTGCAGGTAGGATTTAGTTCCGAGCTTTTACTAAATATACTTTTAACTTTACTGGGTTACATTCCTGGAATCGTTCATGCCGTTTGGATTATCGCCAGAAAGTAGGCTCTCTAAGGATAAATACCGAGCTAAATCGGACTAAAGTTAGATACCTACTTTCTTTGTTACTTGCTGCTCTGGCTGTGACAAAAGTTTGCAGCATTTCTACATAGTAATTCCTGTCAGCAAAAATTCAACACTTGCCCAGAGTCGAAATAAATCTAATAGATAAGAGGTGATAAGTTTTACTTATAATTCGGAAGTGGTTTCAGGACTAATGCTAGTTCTCGACTGTTCTGTCAGTAGCTTATCGTCATCAATTAGATCGCTTAGCTGTTGAATATCGACCCCGATTCTATGGCAAGCCTGAAGTAGGTTTTCTTGAAAAGTTTCGGTGTCTTCGGCATATCCACATTGTTTGGCTGCTACGCTCAAACCACTTTCGGCATTAGCTTTAGCACAGTCAATTAATTCTACTCCTTGTAGCTGTTTTGATGCAGTCATGTTATTCAAGAATTAAATCAATAGTTATCTAGAGAATAGCTAGCGAACTTTAGATATTAAAATTTTAATTTATTCTATCTGTTAAAAAACAGTTGGTAAAGTTCGCTAGTCATTATAAACTCCTAAGAAGATTAACCTAACATATATTATTCCGTTTTATTACAGAAAGTTCGAATAAATATAACTATCTATAGATGGGTATCGCTTTAGACCCTTTCATAATAAGAATATAAGACAAACGTAGAAATACCAAATATTCGATTAAAATATTTTTTTCTTTATGAATAGAAACACTAATAAACCAAAAAGTATTAGTTCTAAAATTTCAGCAATAGCATCAGCGACTACACTTTTATTTGGTGGTTTTTTGCTAACTGCACCAGCAGCATTTAGCCAAGAAAACCGCTCGATACTATTAGCTCAAACCAATACCATTGCAGCCAGCAGTGCTCAGCAAGATACTTTGTATCTCAACAATGATAAGACTTACTCTTACAACTTGATCGCCACAGAGCGAACCACACTCGACGGCGTTACTATCCCCGTAGGAGCGACCATTGTCGGTAGGTACGTTCCAGCCGAAGGCGGACTCCGATACGTAGCAGAGGCAGTAACCTACGACCAATATAGTTATCCTATCAGCGCGACCTCCCAGGTTTTTGAAGATGTGAAAGATCCGCGCGATCGCTCTGCAGGTGCCATTGCCGGAGATGCAGGGATCGGTGCAGCAGGCGGTGCAGTGCTAGGAGAAGTTTTGGGTGACGAAGCTAATGTAGAAGAAATTATCGGGGGTGCTGCGGCAGGTGCGGCAGTAGGTAACATTACAGCCGAAAGAGTCGTCGTAATCGAACCAGATCGACCTATCACCTTGTACAGCAATTAGTTTTTAATTTTATAGCTTAGCTAGCCAGTTAAGTTTCAGTCGTGTAGGTCTTAGGCATTCGTAGTCCATGAAAATTCGAGCATATGATTGCTATTGATTTTATCCCCAAAGAATCATTTAAAGTAATGTTTCACTGGCTACTTTATTATTCATGTAGTTAGCTTTGCCATGTATAATTGGGTTAATTTTCCCTATGAGTGCGCTGACGTGCTTCCCGCAATCATTCATCTCCCGAATATCTTTTCCGGTTCGTGCAACGAACTCTTTACTGGGTTCAATCCGAAGTTTACATCCAGTTTTAGTATTAGAACTTTTATAATGTCTCATGGATTCCTGCGAATGGCTAACCAGTTCAGACTACCAGTTAGTGCCACATTTAACCCCGCTTTACAGATTGATGACCAATCGCTACTGTAGAGGTTATGCTTTTACTCCAAATACCAGGAGAGTAGGACTTGATTATTTAAAGTTTTATTAATATTTACTAGCCAATTCGTTCGCTTTTGATTATGCTCGATGGGCAATCTCGCCTACACAGAATATTCAGTTTTCATGGTTCGATACTATAATGTAGTGTCTATCTACCATGTTAGTGCTACTTTAGTTACTACTTGCGTACTAAACGGCTCGCAATTTATTTAGCCAAATATAAAGCTAAACCAAAAATTAGAAATTTTCTTTTTGATTAGTATTTATACTTGTGCTGACTAATTGTCACGTCCCATTTCTGTCATGATTTGGTGGCGTAATCTGTTACCGTTGAAGGCGAGTAGCGACTGGCAATAGTGTTTGATTCCCTATTGCCTGCTCCCAAGAGGCTTGACTGAATTCCGAATTGCCTCTCAAGAAGGTATTTTCGGAGTTAACAATTCGATCGCCAACCAATTAGAACTATTAAACTATTATGAGTGAAGTCAACCAAAATCCCAATTCCTTCGATGCTCAATCCGATTCCGAACTGGTAAAAACTATCGAATTAACCTTTCATGAAGTCGTAAAAGATGAAGTAGCAGGTCAGAGTGACAGCGATCGGGGTTTGGAGGCAGCTGAGACTTCAAACAAAACCGAAACCTGCAACTCCAAGCAAAAGATCGACTGGCATAAAATAGCTCACAAGTTGCGAGAACACAACCGCAAATTACTGAAACAAGTTTTTCAACTAGAGCAAGAAAAAGCCGACTTAGAAAATAGGTTGCATCAGCAGCTTGAAAAATCCTATAATAGCGATACGGCGATCGCCCAACAAGCAGAACAAATTGAAAACGGACTAGAACAAATCTCCCTGATATCCGAGCAGTTAGAAATTTCTCGACATGAAGCTAAAGGCTATCGCAACTCTCTCGAACATTTGACCAAACAATTGAAACTATCTCAAAAACAAACTGCTAGATTAGAACGTGAATGTGCGCTGTTGCAAGAAAGCCACAACGAAAAAGCTTTTCAGTTAATCGATAAAGATAAACAAATACAACAACTATCTGCTCGTCTAGGAGAACGACAGCCTCACGAGCATCAACATACCTTGGCTTTAGATAAGTACGAGCCGCAGACATTGTTAGAACCTAAATCCTCTAAGTCAGCAATTACTCAAAGTTCCGCTCGACGAATTTCGGGCGGTCGCGTAGAGCAAGCTCAAACTAAAAGTCAACCAATTCAGGTATGGTCGGTGACAGATACAAAAAACAAAATTCCCCTACCTGCAGCTGCGTCTCGACCATCAAACCCAACTCGAGCTACAAGTCAAACTTCTGAATGGCCCGCACCAGCGATCGTTAAACCCAAACAGACTAAAAAAATTAAGTCTCTAGCGGCGGTCAAACTACCCCAGTTTTCCCGTCAGAGTTAGAAGAGAATGTCCGGACGGAAAGAGCTCGGGTTGCAGCGGTAGAAGAACCCAAAAAGGCAAAAGGTTAAAACGGTGCCATATCTTTAACTACTCGGTCGCCATTAGGCGACCCTATTTTCTCGATTTTCTCGTTCAACTTCAGTTCGGAATATACTGGGTAAAAGCCGATCGGTTGCTACTCCATCGCAAATGTTGCCATTAATACTAAACTTCAGCATGAAATAGATTATGTTCAGAAAAATAATCTGGATCGTGCGAGGCGGCTTTTAGAGCGAACATTATGCGAATCGAGCAACTACAAACTTTTTTAGCCATAACGCAAACGGGAAACTTCGGGCAAGCTGCCAAACAATGTGGCGTAACTCAATCGACAATCAGCCGTCAGATTCAATCATTAGAGCAAGATCTCGGTTTATCATTATTCCACCGCACTGCTCAGGCGAAACTGACCATTGGTGGAGAAAAATTGCTCCCTCGCGCTCAAAGAATTTGTCAGGAATGGGAAAAAGCTATTGCCGAATGTCAAGATTTGATTGCGGGAAAACAGCCAGAACTTTGCGTTGCGGCGATTCATTCAGTTTGCGCCTATTATTTACCGCCAATTTTACGACAATTCTGTCGAGATTATCCCGAAACACAGTTACGCGTAACTGCCTTAGGGAGCGATCGCGCTTTAAAAGTGCTGCGTGATGGCTTGATCGATGTTGCCATCATCATGAACAATCGCTTTCTTACTGCCTCGACAGAAATTGAGGTTCAGGTACTCTACGAAGAAGAAATTGAAGTATTGATGTCTGCTAATCATCCCCTAGCCGAGCGCGAACGGGTTTCCTTCAAAGATTTGGCTGACTATCCCCAAGCCATATTTAAAGACGGTTATGGGATGCAAAGGTTAGTCAGAGAATGGTTTACTAGTCAAAATCTACCTCTCAAGCCGGTAATGGAATTAAATAGTCTCGATGCTTTTCGCGGTGTAGTCAGACAAGGGGAAATAGTCGCACTATTACCCCATCGAGCCTTAATCGACTCTAGTAAAGATCCGACTTTAACCGTACGCCAGATTGCCAGACCCAAAGTAGTGGATACTTCGACTATTGTTAAAAATCTCTGGCATAATAGTTTGAGTCGTCAGGTAGTCATGGTGACGACTAGCGATCGCCTCGAAATTCCCCCCGTAGCTCATTTTTACAATCTAGTCCAAAAAATGAGTAAATCCTCTAGTTTAGAAATAGCAGGAGAGAGCGATAATTATCAAACTGCATACTAAGTCAACCATGAGTGATGAGTTTCGAGAATTATTAAAGAAAGTCGGCAGTGGGGCTCATACGGGAAAAGATCTCACTCGTACTGAAGCCGAAGCCGCCACGATCGCGATGTTGCAGCAAACGGCAACGCCCGCCCAAATTGGAGCATTTGCCATCGCTCATCGAATCAAACGTCCTACTCCTGAGGAGTTAGCGGGAATGCTAGATGCTTACGATCGCCTGGGCAAGAAATTAGCGCCAGTCGATTCTAAAAAAACGGTAGTTTTGGGCAATCCTTATGACGGACGCTCCCGTACCGTTCCCGTAACTCCCATTACTGCCCTAATCTTGACCGCTAAAAACCTTGCGGTTATTATGCATGGGGGCGAGCGGATGCCTACCAAATACGGCATTCCCGCAAGCGAAATCTGGCAGAAGTTGGCAGTAGATGTTTCTAGTTTTTCTCTGCCCCAAGCTCAAGCATTTCTAAACCAAACCGGGCTTGGCTTTATCTATTTACCCCAACACTTCCCTCTAGCACATCAACTCGTACCCTACCGCGAGCAAATTGGCAAACGTCCCCCCCTAGCAACCCTAGAATTAATTTGGTGTCCGATAGAGGGTGAGGTAAGTGTCGTTTCAGGATTCGTTCATCCTCCTACCGAAGAACGTTTTCAACAGACTTTTAAACTCAGAAAAATTGAAGATTACACTACGGTAAAAGGTTTAGAAGGTAGTTGCGATCTCTCTTGTAGTCGTACCGCTATTATTGGCATCAAAAAACCCGATGGCGATTTCCAACGGCTACTACTTCATCCTCAAGATTACGGTTTGGCAGGTAGAGATTGCTCTCTAGAATCGGAACCTCAAGCAATTGAAGAGATTCGCCAGGTAATCGAGGGAAAAAACAGCGAATTAATGCCTGCGGCAATTTTAAACGGCGGTTTTTATCTCTGGCGTTTGGGAATTTGCCAGAGTATCTCAGAAGGTTGCGATCACGCCGAACGACTACTCGTCAGTGGAAGGGTAGGGGATAAGTTACGTCAGTTACAAACTTATTCTCAGGAGATGCTCGAATGTTAATTTTTTTTCCAAGTAGACTAGACTAAATAATTTGGTTTCCATTCAAAAAATTAGCAATTAGCAGATAGCAGATAACAGATAACAGATAACAATTTTAAATTAAATTCATCCTTCAGCAATCCTGAATTCTGTCTCCTGTCTCCTCATCAAAACCGGTAAATTGTGGTCATCGAACTGAAGTCTGGTAGTTGCTGGAACTTTTGCTAATGCCGCACTAATAGTTACAGAGTTGGAACCAGCTAGATGAACCTGTTCGCTGAGATACCGCTTCCAGGCTTTGGTTCCCGGTTGTCCGGTAAATAGCTGTAGCATATGGCGACTGATGGAATTTAACCTAACTCGTCGGGCAAGGCAGCGATCGATATAGGGCAGCATGGCTTCGACAATTTGATGGCGGGAAGGTATTGTTGTGGCTTCGCCATAAATATCGCGATCTACGGTAGCGAAAAGATAGGGATTGTCATAAGCCGCACGACCGATCATTACTCCATCCACCGACTGTAAGTGATGTTTGATTTCTGGCAGGGTGGTAATGCCGCCGTTAATTTCGATAAATAGCTGGGGAAATTCTTCTTTAAGTCGGTAGACAGCTTCATAGCGTAAGGGAGGAACGTTGCGGTTTTCTTTGGGACTCAAACCCTGCAACCAAGCTTTGCGAGCATGAACGCTAAAATGAGCGCAGCCTGCTTCAGAAACGCTCCTTACGAAATCTCTCATATCTTCATAGCGATCGCGCTGGTCAATTCCGATACGATGTTTGACGGTTACGGGTATATTTACCGCCTTTTGCATTGCCTCGACGGCGGCAGCAACTAATTCTGGTTGCGCCATCAAACAAGCCCCAAAATTCCCATTTTGCACTCTAGAACTAGGACAGCCGACATTGAGGTTGACGGCATCGTAACCCCAATCCGCTGCTATTTTGGCACATTTTGCCAGTTCTTGAGGATTGTCTCCTCCTAGTTGCAAGGTTAACGGCTTTTCTTCTAAAGAAAAATCTAAAAGTTTGTGGCGATCGCCATGGATAATCGCCGCCGTGGTAATCATCTCGGTATAAAGTAGAGTACGGCGAGTAATTTGCCGCATTAAATAACGAAAATGACGGTCGGTACGATCCATCATCGGCGCAATACTGAGAGGATTATCGATTTGTTCGAGTTGGCTCATCTCTCAACAATACTAGTAGTTCAGCGTTTGTCGTTTGGCGTTAATTGCTCCTGTTTGAGGCGGTCGCTTACTCTTCTTAAGACTCCATTGATAAAACGAAATCCATCTTCGTCGGAGTAGCGTTTGGCTAGTTCTACCGCCTCGTCAATAGCTACTTTAACCGGAACCTCTAAATATAAAATTTCTGCTACGGCAATGACTAACAAGTCGCGATCGATTTTTGCCAGACGATTGAGTTGCCACGCTACCAGTACGGCTTCGATTTGTTTTTCGATTTCTGGACGATTGCGCCTTACGGTAGCGATAATTTCTAAGGCATATGCTCTGACCTGTTCTCGATCGGTCAGTTCGATAAATTCGGGCAGTTCGGCAGCTACTCCCAGCCGATTAATCGCAGTTTGAGATAGCTTTAGTGCCTCGCTCAACATGGTTCTAGCGCGATCTAGATCGCTAGCATGAGTTTGACTGCTTAACAGGCGATCGTCACCGCGTTTGACTTCTGCTGTTGCCGTTTCTAGCGTATCTTGAACTTCTGTCTTTAAAGTACGAATAGCTGCCAAGATCAAATTATTTAAATCTTCTGCCTCTAGTTTGTTCGTACTAGTTTTAATTTGACTGATGCTAAGTAGTGCCAATTCACGAGCGACACTTCGGGGTTGTTTGCGGAGTGGCATAAAATAATCAATAATTAGGTAGCGCGATCGTGCTACTTGATGTCGGCTAATGAGCCTGTATATTATACAGCTTGCTGAGATTAGGTTTCTTCTTCTAAAGATAGAAATGAAGATGATTTTTCTTTGGACAGAGAAGAGTCTAAGGGAACTTTACGATAGGATTTAGGCAGAGAAACTGGCACGGTAGCCGGCGGACTTCCGGGACTGACAATACCGCCAGAGATTAACACTTTAAACGCATCTTCGATAGTAATTGCCAGATCGATCGCCTCATCTTCAGGAACGATCGCATACCATCCCGAGGTAGGATTGGGTGTTGTGGGAATAAACACGCTAATCATCTTCCGCGATAGATGAGACTGTAGCTGAGAGCTAACTTTTCCCGTGACGAAACCTAGAGTCCAAATTCCTTCTTTGGGATATTCAATCATGACTACCCTTCTAAACCGAGATTTGGAATCTCCTAACAAAGTTTCTAAAATTTGTTTGAGGGTTTTATACACCGATCCGGCTAGAGGAATAGCCTGAAGAAAACGTTCGCCAAAATCTAGCAGCCACCTGCCGACAATGTTTCTCGCCATCAAACCGATTAGCAAAATAGTCAACAAGGGCACGGCTAACCCGATAACAAAATTAAGAATATTGGTGAGAAACGGGTTTAATCCATCAAAGGGATTTATCTGTTTGGGAATGCGGGTCAGAAAATCGATCGCCCAGCGAGCGAGGGAAACCGATAGCCAAATCGTGGTAGCCAGAGGAATTACCACTAACAGACCGGCAATTAAATCGTTTTTTAAATTTTGCTTTAAGCGTTGTAACACAGAGTAATAACTCTCCTGACAACTGAATATAAAATCAGTCTTGTTTTTCTTGATATTTTTATTTTAGTTGTAAAACTTGCAAAGAATTGTTGCAACCCTTGACAAAAATTAAATAAGTATGATTATTACAGTTATGTTCTCTAGCTCGAGAATAAAAATAATTAATTCAATTAGGCTCTTAGGTTCTATTTGTAGCACATTTTACCCTATAGCATTCTAATTAGATTTCGATCGAAGCGAACTTTAAAAGCAAACTAGAGAGTTTGAAGCTCCAATGAGATTGGACTCAATTGCTCTTAAAATGAGTCCGACTATATTAGATAATATTTTTAAAATCCGAGTCAGAGCCATGAAAAAATTCGTAGAAACTTTACCCGACAAAGCTAGCCTGATCGACCGTTGCTTAGAAGTAGTGTCAACCAAACTAAGGGCAGCAATAGCAGCAAAAGGCAGATGCACGATTGCACTTGCCGGAGGCAGCACTCCCAAACCCCTTTATGAAGCTCTAGCAACTCAGTCTTTACCTTGGGAGCAAGTTCACGTTTTTTGGGGAGACGAACGCTATGTAGCTTCGACTCATAATAATAGCAATCAGCTAATGGCGCGTCAGGCTTGGTTAGAGCGAGTCGATTTTCCGGCTACTAATATTCATCCCATGCCTACCGCAGCCGGGGATCCTCAAGAGGATGCCAGAAAATATGAAGCGGAACTACAGGATTTTTTTCAAACTGATTCGGGGGAGTTTCCCGTTTTCGATCTAATTTTATTAGGCATGGGAGATGACGGACATACGGCTTCTTTGTTTCCTCATACCGAAGTTCTTAAAGTAAGCGATCGCGCGATCGCATTAGGTGACAAAGGGGGCGAGCCACGCTTGACTTTTACCGTACCTCTAATCAATCAAGCAGATTGCGTTTTATTTATAGTATCAGGAGAAAACAAGCGTTTTGCTCTCCAACAAGTCTTTGCTGCCGAGGCTGACGCGATGCATTATCCCAGTCGCCTAATTCGACCTCAAGGGGAATTATGGTGGTTGTTAGATAAATCTGCAGGAATGGCGTTAGCTGAAAACTGATACCAGAATTTCGTCAGCTAAATTACAGTTAGTCCAAACCAAATTAAGATACACATGATAACTTGTCCCAATTGCGAGCATCAAAATCCTGAAGAAGCATTGCAATGCGAAAATTGCTATAGTTCTCTACCAGGAAGCAATCACTGTCCCAACTGCGGTGCCTCCGTACAAGTAGATGCTACTTTCTGCGGTCAATGCGGTTTCAATTTACAGGCTGTAAATCTAGTGCCAGAGACAGAAGTAGGCGAGACGGTACAAGCGTCGGAATTAAACTTGGACTTAGAGCCAGAGCCGATGGTAACCGCAAGCTCATCCCCTATAGCTAGTCCTTGGGATGAAGAAGATTCGACAATGGCACGAGAATCAGATGTAGCAAACGATGTCGCTAAAAGTATTAACCGAACCGAACTGGGGGAAGCACCAGCAGATTTGTCTGCGAGCTTGGAAACCGACTCGGAACCAGGGTCGACGACTTTTATGCCATCGAATCTCGACGATAGTACCGAGGTGTGGGATACAGAGACTGGTGAGCCATTTAATTCAGCCACCAATGTTGAAACTGGACCTTGGGATTTTATTGAGGCACCTATCGAACGCTTCGAGCCAGAAGCCGAGAGGCGATCGCCAGTAGAAATCGAGCCTGAAGTAAACGCATCCTCCCCAGAATCATTAACCCCTACAGAAGAACCTAGAGCGGCGCAGCAGACAACAGAATCTGTAGAAACGGCTGAAACAGCGAACAAGCTAACTTCACTAGAGCCACTATCTTCTACAGAAGAACCCAGAGCATCAGAGCAGCCAGCTTCGGAAATTGTTGCTGAAGAGCGGACTTCTAATTCGACTTCTTCCCCTACAGATACCAGATTTGATTCGGCTACTCAATTACAAACTTTTAATATTAGTTTGTTGCACGTTCAAACCAATACCGTGCTGAAAATTCCTCAAGACTTAGATGTAATTCATATCGGTAAGCCCAACAGTAAAATCCCTCCCGACATAGATGTTTCGGGGTTTGCCAACTCGGAGATTGTTTCTAGAATTCATGCCGATTTGCGAGTAGAAGGAGATCTATACTTTTTAGAAGACGCTGGTAGTTCTAACGGAACCTACATCAATCATCTTCCTCTAATTCCCGGAAATCGTCATCGACTGCGAGCTGGCGATCGCATTGCTTTGGGCAAGGGAGACTTGGTGAGTTTTATCTTTCAAATGGAATAGCTCAAAAATTCTCGCCAATACCGAAGGCGTTAGAGAGCTAACGTAGAGCTAAATCCGATTGTAAAGTCAGATCGAGGTCATTATTGGGGTCGATGGAAACTAGCTCTACTTCCCTATCTCCCAAGAGTATGCCAGCTAAGGCACCGGCACCGGCACCCCCGAGGACTTCGACTGCATTAATATCGCCAAAAATTCCCGCCAGTACTGTAGCTGCTACGCCACCAATTGCCGCTCCTTTGAGAATGTCTCCCGTACTCGCTCCCCGTTTGACTGTTTCAGTGCGGGTGATGACAGCGGAGTTAGCACTAATAAATTGTGCCGAGCCATCCGGGAAGACGATCTCTTCGGCAACAAAGCGAGAACCATTGCCTGCAGGTTCGATTTGTCCGACAATTTCGCTACCGTAGGGAATTAGAGTTTGGCGCGCTCGGTTTCTGATGTTAGCGGCGACGGCAAGAGTTATTGGAGCGGTTTCTTCTCTGGTAACGAGAATTTTTTCTTGCTCGTATTCTACCGGAATAATCGCTCCTCTAGGAATAACTAAAGGTTCATAGCGGGTGCGGCGCTCTCGTTCTCGGGGAAAAGTTTCCGAGCGGCTGGGAGAGGGAAAAAGTTGAGCCGCAGCAGGAGTCGGGTTCAATATTGAGGTAACAGCAACCGTATTCAAGGTCAATGCCACCATCATAGCAGTTGCCGACTTAGAGTAATGTTTAGCGTCAAACATAGTTAAAACTAGGGTATTTGGTGTAGCCTGTTAAGAAAAAATGACCGACACTCAGCGCAGGCTAGGGAGTTTGTCAGGTCGCGTTTGCCGATTTTACTTTGGCGGTTTAATCACGACCTTTTTGTCAGTAATCTTTGACGCAGACAGATCCCTCGTAGTTCCAATTCTGGCAATTTGTAGAGGTCGCGTTTGTCAAATTACTTCGGCAGTTTAAAACCACCGTTTCGCAACCACGGTAAGCTAAAAAGATGCTCAAATCAAAATGGCACTCTAAAATAGTTCGAAAATTTCAGCAGACTTCAACTTTGACCCTTATAGGTTCGGGAGCGTTCTTGCTGGTATTAGGGGGTTTGGGGTGGATGGCTCTGCAAGAGAGTAAGTTAATTTCGAGCGAAAAATTTTCCGTCGAACTGCAGGCTCGAGAATCCTCGGCTTTAATAGCAATACGCTCTCTATCTCCTCAACAGCGAGCATCGCGGTTGCGAGAAATAGCAAAGGAAAAATCCGGTACGGTAGATGGCGATCGCGCCCGTTATTTATTAGCTACCGATTTACTACAGCAACAACGAGGAGCCGCAGCCTTAGAGTATTTACAGGGATTAGAAAAAGACTATCCAGTGCTCGCGCCACAGATTCTCTTCAAAACAGCACTAGCACAGCAACAAAACGGGCAACAAGCCAAATTTCGTGCAACTATCCAACAATTAAGGCAAGACTATCCCAATACTCCAGTAATAGCCGATGCCCTGTATTTACTCAATCCCAACGACCGAGACTACCAACAAGAGCTAATTAATAAATTTCCCTACCATCCCCGTACCCAAGCTCTCGCCCGTCAGCTACTGAAGCAAAATCCCGATCGCTTTGAGTTATTGTTGCTGCTAGCCAAATACGGTCGCGGCGACCAGCTCGACCAGATTCGCGATCGCCTGGTACTCCAACATCCGGCTCAGTTAGAACCTGAAGACTGGCAAGCGATCGCTGATGGTTATTGGCAGGCAGGAGAAAATCGCAAAGCCGCCGATGCCTATACTTATGCTCCTGAAACTCCACGGAACCTCTATCGCGCCGCTAGGGGATTTCATCTCAACGGCAACATCGACCTTGCCAGGAGAGCTTACAAACAGACCATTGAGGAATATTACGATGCTCGAGAGGCGGGGTGGTCGTTGCTCTATCTAGCCAGTCTTTCTGGAGGAGATGAAGCAATTCTCTATTTGGAAAAAGCGATCGCCAATTTTCCTGAAGTCGCCCCCCAAGCACTGCTGGCTAAAGCGATCGTTCACGATGCTTTTGATAAGTCTCAAGCCGCTTCAGCCACCAGAGAGGAATTATTAACTAAATATTCTGATTCTGAAACTGCTATTGAATATCGCTGGCAACTGGCACAACAGCTAGCAAGCTCGGGTAAAAAGCGAGAAGCCTGTCAATTGATTCAACCGGTCGCTAATGCTAAAGTCAGTCTCGACACTGCTCCCAAGGCTCTATTTTGGACGGGGAAATGGGCGACAGAACTGGGGGACTCGCAGGAAGCTAGAAGAATCTGGGAACGAGTAATCGCTCTCTACCCTCAGTCCTATTGGGCTTGGCGGTCGGCAGTGCATTTGGGTTGGGATGTGGGAGACTTTAGTAGCCTGCGAAATTTAAATCCTGCTTTGGACTTGAAGCAAACTTATACTTCACTACCGATGGGTTCGCAAATCTTACAGGAACTATACTTTCTGGGTCAAGAGCGCGATGCCTGGACGCAACTACAGGCAGAAATTTGGCGATCGCCCCAATTTACGGTTGCAGAACAGTTTGCCGAGGGCTTGATGCTGAACGAACTGGGGCAAATATCAGCGGCAATTCAGCAAATTTTGGCTTTAAGAGAACGAGAAGAACCTCAAGAGCAGCAAGCTTGGCAGGCGCTGCGACAGAGCAATGCCTATTGGTATGAATTATTTCCTTTTCCCTATCAGCAAGAGATTTTACAAGCCGCTCGGCGAGAAGCGATTAATCCCCTGCTAGTTATTTCCGTAATGCGTAAAGAATCCACTTTTGCTCCTGAGATTAACTCTACAGTCGGAGCAGTTGGTTTGATGCAGATCGTACCACCTACTGCCGAATGGGTAGCAGAGCAAATAAATTTAGCAGATTATGCTTTGAGCGTTCCCAAAGATAATATCAAGATCGGTACCTGGTATTTGGCGTACAATCATCAAAGATATAATGATAGTTCCTTACTGGCGATCGCCAGCTATAATGCCGGCACGGGTAACGTGAATCAATGGTTGCAAAACTACGACCTAACAGATCGCGATCGCTTTGTCGAACGAATTCCCTTTCCCGAAACCCAAGATTACGTTGAAGGAGTGTTTGGCAGCTATTGGAATTATCTGCGTCTCTACAATCCTCAAATTCGAGAGCGTATCGAACGCCATCAATTAAAATAACCAGAGCAATATGTTTAAAATCCTATTGTGGCTCACAGTTTTGCTTGTTTCTATTGGGAGTTGCTTGAGTGCGCCAGTATTAGCTAGACAAATAAGATCGGCTCCTACTCCGCCTGCAACCATAGTTTGTTTTTCTGGAGGTCGCGAAATCCTCAGAAACGAAATTGTCGCTGGTCCATTTGCTGATGAATACAAGTTCGCTCATGAAGTCAGAGTAAAAAATGAGCGAGGGGAACACAGCATCAACTTTGCTGGTGGACTGTGTATTATCGATCGCGGTGAGGTATCTACTAAACCTAGAGACTTAAACTTAACCGACGAACTAAGCTGCTATTCTGGGGCATCTGAGGTAGTGGCATTTGAGGTTTATGGTCGGGAAACAACCGTTGATGAGTATGTCGAAGGCAGAACTTTTCTAGCCAAAGCTCGTGGTACTTTCTTATCCGACACTTTGCATGAATATTTGGTTTTTGGTGGAGGTGCCTGCGTTGGGGAAGAGGTGTTTTAACGTCAGTTTGATGACCACAATTTACCTTGATGAGGAGAAAGGAGACAGAATTCAGGATTGCTGAAGGATGAATTTAAAGTAGCAATTCTACTTGCTACTTGCTACTTGCTACTTGCTACTTTCGTTAACCTACTTGCCATCCTTCCAATCGATAGGAACTGTCCCAAAACATCCACTCATACTGAGAGGCTCGATAAAAAACCCGCTTCATCAAAGCCAAATCCCGATCGGAAGCCTGTTCGGCGGCGCGATCGCACACCTCGATCGCGTACCCAACTGAAGCTTCAAAATCGGCATCGACATAGGTATCGATCCATTTGCGATAGGGATTATTTGCGGCGGCTCTCTGGTAAATATATTTACCTACCTCAGAATAAATCCAAAAACACGGCAAAATAGCAGCTACGATAACCGCAAAGCTATTTTGATAGGCAACAGCAGTCAGGAAGTTTGTGTAGCCCAAGCAGGTAGGGGATGGTTCTGTTGACAGGGCAAACTCAGGAATAATCCCAAATTCTGCAAAAAAGTCTTCATGCAAGCTACGCTCGACGGCAATTGCCTCACGGGCACTGTTAGCAAATTGAAGCTGAATCTCTGGTTGGGGTGCTTTAGCAGAAATGATTGCCAAAACTCGAGAAAATTCACCGAGATAAATAGCATCTTGAATTATGTAGTATTGAAAAACTTCTTTACTTAACGAACCTGCTTCAAGCTCTCGCAAAAAATGCATATTGATAATAGCATTATAAATATCACTAATATCTTTCCAGGCTTGAGTAGAAAACTTCATAGTTAGATTGAATTCTTTAAAACAGTCATAGTTGAATCTAACAGTTAGCTTCGACCGTCGAAAAGTTATTAGCCGCTGGAAAAAAAGATTTTACCTTTCTCCTAAGATGCAAAAATAATTGTTAGTTAAATATTTCAATTTACTTACTTATAAGGATAAGCAATCTATGACTCTCAATCGTCGCAATTTTTTGTTTCTCTTGGGTGCTAGCGGTGTCGCTACTGCCTTGGGAACTTTCCCCCAACTAGCTTTAGCCCAGAACGAACCCAATGGTCCCTTCGAACTACCACCCCTACCTTATGATTACAATGCTCTAGAACCCTATATCGATGCTGAAACGATGATGTTTCATCACGACAAACACCACGCCGGATATACTAAAAACTTAAATAAAGCGGTTAGTAAGTATCCCGAATTAGCTAGCAAGTCTGCTGAAGATATCTTACGAGAGATCGACAGCGTACCAGAAGATGTTGCTACCACAATTCGTAATAATGGCGGTGGTTATGTCAACCACAAGATGTTCTGGGAAATTATGAGTCCCAATGGTGGTGGCGAACCTACAGGCGCGATCGCCGAACCAATTAACGAAAATTTTGGCAGTTTTGAGGCTTTTAAAGAAGAGTTTAATCAAGCTGGAAGCAATCAGTTTGGTAGCGGTTGGGCTTGGCTAGTGCTCGATAACAATAACCAACTAAAGGTTATCAATACACCCAATCAAGATAGTCCGTTAATGCAAGGAATGTATCCAATTATGGGTAATGATGTTTGGGAACACGCCTACTATCTCAAATACCGCAACAACCGAGGCGAGTATTTAGAAAATTGGTGGAATGTGGTTAACTGGGATGAAGTCAACCGGCGTTACCAAGGCGCGATCGCTTAAATAAATTATCTACATAGTAGCAAACTGGTTTACGATGGAGCTTAGCAAGCTTAAGAATTTTCTCAACTTGTTTTTTGCTATCGAGTTTTCAGGGATGAATGTTGATTCATCCCTGTTTTGTTGGACAGAAACTGGCAAAAAATACGGCAAGGAATCGAAACGAACCTCTTGCCACTAAAAAAACTAATCTTTAGTTTAGTGTAAACGATCGCCAATACTAATGAGAAAGAAATTGTCTTGTCAAGATCGACGGGGTTTGCTAGCCAGATCTATCTCGACTTCTGCTATATCATCAAAATGTGTACCTAAGAGCAAATATCTAAATTTGAAATGGCGATCGCTCATCAAACTAATTTAACTCACAGTTTCGAAAAACTAGACTGGAGATGGCAGGGTCATCACATCCAATATACCGTCCGAGGAGAAGGACAACCTTTGCTGTTAATTCACGGGTTCGGGGCTTCCATCGGACACTGGCGCAAAAATATTCCCATCCTAAACGATAATGGTTATCGAGTTTATGCTTTAGATCTCTTAGGCTTTGGCGGTTCGGCAAAACCTCCCTTAGATTATCATTTGGAATTATGGCAACAGCAGGTTGCAGATTTTTGGGCGGCACAGATCGACGAACCGACTATTTTTATCGGCAACTCCATCGGCGGTTTGCTGAGTATGATGCTACTTGCCAATCATCCCGAAATGGCTGCAGGTGGAGTACTAATCAACTCTGCTGGCGGTTTAAATCATCGTCCTGACGAACTTAAGTTACCCCTAAGAATTATCATGGGCGGATTTGCTAAGTTAGTCAGTTCTCCCATAACAGGTAAGTTTATCTTTAATAATATTCGCCGCAAAAACCGTATCCGTCGCACGCTCTACCAAGTGTATTACGATCGCTCTGCCGTTACCGATGAGCTAGTAGATTTGCTGTACGAGCCTTCTTGCGATCCTGGAGCGCAAAAAGTATTTGCCTCAGTTCTGACTGCTCCTGCCGGTTCGCCTCCTCAAGAGTTACTACCGAAAATCGATCTGCCCCTACTAGTACTTTGGGGAGACAAAGATCCCTGGACTCCAATTAAGGGGGCAAAAATTTATCGAGAATTAGCAGCAATCGATTCTCAGGTAGAATTTGCCAGTATTCCCGATGCCGGACATTGTCCTCACGATGAAAAACCAGAGATAGTAAACCAGTACATTATCGACTGGTTGGACAAACTGGTATAAATACCTCATTGGAGAATCGAAAAAACGTCGGTAAGTTTGTTTATAGGATAAGTTTCGAGGCTAAGCACTTACCGTCTCGACGCCAGGATTGGATAAAAACGGTTTGATTTCATAGCCCAGAGCCTTCTTGGTAGGCATGGACTTACGAAAAGATTGATAATACTCCTTGCGAGACTCCTCAAATAGATATCTCAATTGAGCTATGGGATCGTCATGATGATCGATCCGTAAATCGAGATGGGGATAATCATCTTGATGAACTACATAAAGAGCGGCAGACTGACGACCTCGTTTATCGCCACCTGCCGCCTCTCCTGCTTCTAAAGCCTGTAATAGTCTTTCGCAAAACTCCATGCCTGCTTTGGCTTGATAGGTATCTGCCATAGCGCCTAAAGTTCGTTCGCCTACTAGCATATTGCCCGCCACTGAAAAATTGGGAAAAGTAAAGTGTCCCGCCCAGTCAACACATTCAGAACCCGTCCAGGCAGCAGTTCGACCATAGCAATCGACTAAATGTAGCTGACGACGATCGCCATCTTCATCATCGGCTAGCAAGGTAGCGATCGTGTCTTGAGGAGTAAACGCTCCTGCTTTGCTCGAACTATTTTGGTCTAGCAATTTAAGACCTAAAATTCCCAATAGTGGATTGGTTTGTGCTTGTGTGGCGATCGCACCGATATTTGCTTTGGCATGAGGCACTAATGCCCCTACTGCCAAATGTTTGGTTGCTACTGCAACTCCAGTCATGCCAGTAGTTGGATCCCAAGCCACAATCGAGAAGGTCATAGTTCCAATTTATTAAGTTAATTTCCAATTTATTAAGTTAATTTATGTATACAGTATTCATATTGCTTATATAACATAGGGAAATTTGCTTAATTGCGATCGATTTGACATTTTTGATAATGCTTCTACTAAGGCAACTATTTTCTAAGCAATTTTTATCTACAAATTTAAATGTTCAGTGTGTATAATAATATCCAACAATACACATCAAATTGAATGGATTTGTAAGTTTTATGCGTACAAACATAGTTATTGACGATGAATTAATGAAAGAAGCTCTCGCGCTAACTGGACTTAAGACCAAAAAAGAAGCTGTCGAACTCGGACTTAAAACGTTGATTCAGATAAGCAAACAAGAAAAAATAAAACAATATAAAGGCAAACTTCGCTGGGAAGGAGATCTCGAACAAATGAGAATAGATTAATGGTGGTTGTAGATACTAGCGTTTGGATCGATTTTTTTAATGGAACAACCACTACACAAACTGAAAAATTGGATATTCTGCTTTCCTCTACCAGGATAATAGTGGGAGATCTAATCATTGCCGAAATCTTACAAGGATTTAAAGCAGATAAAGATTATCGGCTCGCAAAACAGCTATTACAAGAACTCAAACTGGTTTCTCTATGCAATGTTTCTTACGGGATTAAATCTGCTGATAATTATCGAAAACTGCGCAAGCAGGGCATTACTATTAGAAAAACTATCGATTGTCTAATTGCAACATACTGTATAGAAAACAAGTTGCCTTTACTCTACTCTGATAAAGATTTCGAGCCGTTCGCCAAGTATTTGAAACTTCAATCTGCTACATACTATTTATAGAATCCATTTGGGATCTTTTTCTACGAATAACTAAGTTTTCAGAGTTCCGTAATTCAGTTAGTTGATTGCCTGTCATCTATCTTAATTTAAGACTCTAAGCACTTTTCTCAAGCTGTAGTATGAGACGCATGAAGACACCCGTAAGATAAATCATAAACTCTACTTCAGACAAAGAAAATTCTTCATTGTGCTTAACAGCATTGTTTTGATAAAGTTGATATGAGCTTAAAAGCTTTTCATATAGATTAACTACTTGTTGGTGTAAACCTTTTTCTTTAAGCCAGGGTAAAAGTTCTGTTTTCTGTTTCTCCAATGCTTTCTGATTATTAAAAACTTTTTTTAAAAGTTGTTCGAGTGAGAATCTTAAATTATCGAGTAAATTTCTATATTGACTTTTATCGCCACTCTGATAAATTTTTAGAGCTTTTTCAAACTCCTCGGCAACCTTTGGACAATGTTCGAGTTCAGAAAGAGAACAATCAATAATTTCACGATCTAGAAATGGATCGCCAGGTGGGTAAATAGTAACCTGTTTACCTCTTTTGTGAATTACAAAGCTAGCACTAGGTGTTAGTATAGATATCCTTCTAATTTTTTTTATTATCTCTGAAACCATCTGTCCTGTTTCATCATACTTATCCTCCAGTGACCAAAAAAGAATTTGAGTGGCTGTAGCTAGTTCCTGCAAGGTTTCACAAGTATCAAGACACTTATGTATGTTTGTATCTCCGAAACCTGGTTCTGTTACTGTATAAACAAACTCAATCATATCTTTTGTAAGCGGAGGTGTTTTAGGAATGATTTGTGACGTTTTTACATCAGGTTTTTCTGCTTTATGAAGTTTAAGAAAATCAGTAAATTGTCGATCGATATCTAAATTTTTAGATAGGTAATCACCTATTATCCGATCGATCACCTCAATCAGCCTATTTTTAAACTTTTCAAACTCTTCTTCGTAATTTAAGTCAATATTCCAGCGTCTATAGTGATTTTTCAAGCGTTTTTCAATTTGCATTTTTAGAGTTTAGTATTGCTTAATGTCAGAATATAGCCATCCTAAATCACTTATAAACGCCTGCCCACCTTACTGTTGAGTAAGATCTAGTATATTCGGGTATACTTTCTCGATTATTAAATTGCGATCGCCTAACACTTAAATAAATTTCATCAGTGTCAGTCTACTAAATCTCAAAGTTCTTACATAAGACTTCAATGGTTTTCATTGGCAGATAGAGCTTCGTCGGATTTTGTCTAAACGGTTGGAAGCCATACTTGAGATAAAAACTAACCGCTTTCTCATCTATGGCTTCTGCAACAACTGCGAGAGAAGCAACTTTCTTAGAGACCTCTAGCGACTTTCTAAGTGCATCTATCAACATTAACTCTCCAAATTCCTTACCTTTTTGTTTTTCATCTACTGCAAGACGACCTAAAAGCGTAGCAGGTAGCAGTGGATAACGAGGCAATCGTTTTGCCAGAGACTCATTAAGAGCCGTTATCTGGACGGTGTACGAAGAGAGGGTATAGTATGCTAAAACTTCAATCTCAGGCTCGTTAATTAAGACAAAGGTTGTCGAGACTCGTCTTTTAAGATCCTGAGATGCTTGCTTAATTATGTATGTGTTTAGGCTATCCCGACCACAGGAGAATTGTGATCGCTCGTGTTTGCGACTATCCAAGGATTCAATTTTAAGCGTCATTAATCTGACATTACTTGTTTGTATCGCCTAGCTGCGGACTGGAGTGAGTCATTAGGCTGTGGAGGATTGAGTATTGTGTTGACAAAAGTTTCACTATCCTCAAGATTTAGCTTGAGTGTTTGGTGTTGTTCGATCGCTCGACGAGCCTCTGCTACAACGGTTGCAACTACAAAATCAGTTATCGTGCGTCCCTGTATATCGGCTGCATTTTGTATAAGAGCCTTAATTTCTGGAGTTACACGAGCTTCTAAACGTGCTGTCGCTTTTGAATTAGACTTAGTAGTCATATAAGAAGAAGTAATTTTAAATTAACTCATACCTTTAATTATATACGGCAATTTGCCGTACCTCCATCTTGCTTTGTGAATGTAGATTGCTAACCATAGTTATACAGAGCAAAAAACAATTTCGTCTCAACTAATCATCCTCACCAATTCACCAATCCACCATTTTTGATAGTCATTAAGATCGAAGTTTCGGTCTGCAATTTCGGATACAACTTCGTTTAATAATCTCAAGACTATTGGCGTGCAAAGGATAGTAGTACATTTGAAACTTTCGCAGTTCATTGGTTAGACATTCGACTCTAGGGTGAACAACACCAATTGTCGATTCCACCCAACCGAAATAAGCAAGATAATGATTTAACATTTTGTATTTTTTCCTAAAATCGCGATCGCCTGACAAATCTAGAAACCCTACCAGGCAATCTACTATACTGCTCTTAACGTTGTTTTAAATAAGAGTTTATAGATTCATGTGTGGAATTGCTGGCGTAATGCATCACGACCCGTCCTGTCCAGTTAAACCAGAGACGCTAATCGCCATGGCAGCAATTCAGTCTCATCGAGGTCCCGATAAAGCTGGTTGGAAGACAATCGAAGATCGCGGAGTAGGATTTGGACAAGCACGTTTGGCAATTATCGACCTCGATCCAGATAGGGCGCAACAGCCCTTTATTTCCCCCGATGGAGAGTATGCGGTTATCCACAACGGTGAGTTTTATAATTACAAATATCTGCGGGCGGATTTAACTTCGCGGGGTTATCAGTTTTTTAGTAAGTGTGACTCCGAACTAGTACTGCATTTGACAGATCGCTTGGGACTAGAAGCAGCTTTACCCCATCTGCGAGGAGAATTTGCCTTTGCGATCTACGAACGTTCGGCGGATCGAATGACGTTGGTGCGGGATCGCTTTGGAGTTAAGCCTTTATATTGGACGCTGACCCCAGAAGGGTTAGTTTTTGGCTCGGAAATTAAAGTATTATTCGCTCATCCTGCCGTCAAGCGTCGCTTTTCATCTGAAGGACTATATCATCAACTGATGCAGTTAATGGTGCCCGGTACGACTGCGTTTGAAGGGATCTATGCGGTAGAACCAGGACAAATGGTGAGTTTTCAGCGTCGAGACGGACGGTTACAGGTTCGCAGGCAAAAGTATTGGGATTTAAATTTTCCTTACCTTTCAGAGCGAGGTAAATCTTTACCAGATGAGGCGTACATCGAGCAGTTACGCCATCATTTTGTCGAAGCGATTCAGTTACGACTCGAAGCAGATGTCCCTGTTGCCTGTTATCTTTCTGGAGGAATCGATTCTTGCTCGATTATGGGTGTTGCCGCTGCCTGTCAACAGTCGTCAGTAAAAGCTTTTACCATCGGCTTTGACGATCGCGATTACGACGAAACGACGATTGCCAGAGAAATGGCTGAGGCGGTAGAGGCAGACCAAGATATTCTAACTGTTGGGGGAGAGCAGTTATACGAACATTTTCAAAGAACCATCTGGCATACAGAGCGCAGCATCTACAATACGTTTACCGTTGCCAAGCTGTTAATGAGCGAATACGTACATAATGCTGGCTACAAGGTAGTAGTTACTGGCGAAGGTTCCGACGAACTGTTTGCTGGCTATCCCCAACTGCGCTTAGATTATATTCTTCACGGCATGGAAGATGCTCCACCTGAAGAAAAAGCCGATCTGCAAGCTTGGCTACAAGAAAGTAATAGTCTATTTAAAGGAAATTTGTTGGCAGAAAAAACCATAGACGATCCCGCTCTAACCGAGTTAGTAGGCTTTACCCCCAGTTGCTTACAATCGTGGCTATCTGCTGCCTCTTTAGTACCCAACTTACTCCATCCCCAACATCGAACGGCTACTCGTGAATACTCTCCAGGTGCGGCGATCGCGCAAACCTTAGATAAAAAGCAACTTGAAGGTCGCCATCCCCTCGATAAAGCGCAGTATATTTGGTTTAAAACCCAGTTTGAGTCTCAGGTACTGGGTTGGGCGGGCGATCGCGTCGATATGGCAAACTCTTTAGAAGCTCGTCCTGCTTTTTTGGATCATCCCTTAGTGGAATTTGCAGTTACCCTACCGATAAATATGCGTTTGCGGGGTCGTCAGGACAAGTATATTTTAAGAGAAATGATGCGTCCCCTACTGCCAAAAGCCCTATACGAACGTCAGAAATTTGCTTTTATGGCTCCTCCTTCTCATACCGATTTAGAAAAGCAAAAGGCGATGCGGGGATTAGCCAAGAGCTATCTATCGCCACAGGCGATCGCCGAAAGTGGTTTGCTGGATGTCGAAGGTGTCAATCGAGTTCTTCAGCGTCACGGAGATGAGAATACTCCAGTGTCTCAAAGGGTGCAGTTAGATGCAGTAATCAATCACCTTCTCAGCGTCCAGATGATGCACCAACATTTCATCGCTACCGATGTCCCCAAACTCGCTCGCGATCGCGCTGTAGAGTTAGGTTGGACGTAATTCTCCTGAGCTCAGCCATTTAACCATCAACAACTAACGATTACCTAATTACCAAAGACATCTTACGGGATGGCGGCTTAAAGGCGCGATCGATTTCTTCGAGTTCTGCTTCGGTTAAATTAATCTCTAAAGCCGCATGATTTTCCTTGACGTGGTTGGGATTAGTCGCTTTAGGTATGGAAATAATCTTATCTTGTCTCAATAACCAGTTGAGAGCGATTTGAGTAGGTGTAGCGTTATGTCGTGTGGCGATCGCTTTAAGTTCGGAACTACCGACAAAGGCACTTTGTTCTATGGGAGAATAAGCCATGATGGGAATGTCGCGCTCTTTACGCCAAGGAAGTAAGTCCCATTCAATACCGCGACGCTTGAGATTATAAAGCACCTGATTAGTGGCGATCGCTTCTCCTCCTGGTAAAGACATGGCTTCTTCCATATCGTCCACATCAAAATTACTCACGCCATATTCTAAGATTTTTCCCGCTTGCTTGAGATGCCGCAAGCCTTTAAGAGTTTCTGATAGGGGAATCGAGCCGCGCCAATGGAGTAAATATAAATCGAGATAGTCGGTTTCAAGTCTAGATAAAGAGCGATCGCAAGCCTTAATTACTCTGTCATAACTAGCATTGTAGGGGTAAAACTTGCTGACTAAAAACACTTCTTCCCGACGACCCGAAATTGCTTCGGCAACTACTTCTTCCGCACCACCTTCGCCATACATTTCTGCAGTATCGATGAGACTCATTCCCAAATCTAATCCCAGTCGTAAAGCATCTACTTCAGCCTGTTTCTGACTGGCTCGTTCTCCCATACGCCAGGTTCCCTGTCCCAGTATGGGAATGTCTCTTCCTGATGGTAATTGTCTTGTGAGCATTATTTCTAACTGAGGACTTCATCTTACATAAGATTATGACGAAGTTTGAGCGAGATCGGATTGTTGATAGTAATCATTTAATTCGGCGATCGCTTCGTGTTTGGCTTCTGGTGACAAGAAAGAAGCTTGAAAAGAGTTTTTTGCTAATTGATAGAGTTCCTGTTTGGTTAAGTCTAAAGCCTCTCGTCCCGCTTGATAATTTTCGGCAATATAGCCGCCAAAATATGAAGGGTCGTCGGAATTAACTGTGGCGCAGATGCCTGAGTTTAACAGCTTTTTCAGGTTATGTTTTGCCATCGAATCAAAAACTTTGAGCTTGACGTTTGATAGGGGACAGACGGTAAGAGGAATTTGTTTGTCCGCCAAATAAGCGAGTAGTTTGGGGTCTTCCATGCTACGAACTCCGTGATCGATCCGAGATACCTTAAGTAAATTAATTGCTTCCCAAATATATTTTGGTGGTCCTTCTTCTCCTGCGTGGGCAACGGTCAAAAAGCCTTCTGCTTGGGCTTTATCAAAGACTTTTGTAAACTTAGAGGGAGGGTTACCTCGTTCGGCAGAATCCAATCCAACTGCAATTATATTATCTTTATATGGTAGTGCCCGTTCTAAAGTAGCAAATGCCTCTTCCGCACTGCGATCGCGTAAGAAAGAGAGAATTAAGTGACTGGAAATACCGAGTTGAGTTCGACTATCTTGTAAGGCTTGGTAAATTCCTTGATAGGCGATTTCAAAAGCAATACCCCTCTCCGTATGGGACTGAGGATCGAAAAATATTTCTGTGTGGCGCACGTTTTGGCTGGCAGCTTTTTGTAAATAAGCCCAGGTCAAGTCGTAAAAATCCCGTTCTTGTTGCAATACTTGCGAACCTTGATAGTAGATATCGAGAAAAGACTGCAGATTTTGGAAATTATAAGCTTCTTTTACTTCCGATACCGACTTATAAGGTAGATTGATGTTATTACGTCGAGCTAGTTCGAGCATTAACTCTGCCTCTAACGTACCCTCGATATGTAGGTGGAGTTCGGCTTTGGGTAGGTTTTGAATAAATTCGTCCATGTTGTCGATTAAATAAAAATTGTGCTGACAAATTTAATATTCGCAAGTAAGGGCGAACGGTAGTTCGGCCTTTGTTAGTTATAACTATAATTTTAATTTTTTCTGTTGGCTCGATCTATTGCCCTTGCTATAGTTACGCGCCAATTTCTAAAGCTAAAAAGACAAATCTCAGCAAAAATATCGCCGCCAAAATCCAGACGGTAAGATCGGTTTCGTGGGCTTTACCTTGAAAAGTTTTAAGTAGAGGATAGCTGATAAAACCAACGGCTAAACCTTCAGCGATCGAGAAACTGAGGGGAATAAAGAGAATAGTCAAAAAAGAAGGAATAGATTCTGCAGGATCGTTCCAGTTAATTTCGGTAATGCTACCCGCCATTAAAACCCCAACGATTAATAGCACCGATGCAGTAGCAAATGGAGGAATAGCTGAAAGTAAGGGCGTAAAAAAGATTGCTAGGGCAAACAAAATAGCTGTAACTATCGCTGTAAAACCGCTTCTTCCTCCTTCAGAGACTCCCGCTGCCGACTCGATGTAAGTTGCTACCGTCGATGTTCCCAAAACTGCCCCTGTTGTCGTTCCGATCGCATCGGACATAAACGCTTTTTCAGCACGGGGTAATTCTCCTTTCTCGTTGACAAAACCTGCTTTAACTCCTACCCCTGTAAGCGTTCCTACCGTATCGAAGGTATCGACGAATAAAAAAACGAATATTACCGCTAGCAAATTCCAAATATTATTTTCCCAAACATTTGCCAATCCCACAAAAGCTTGTCCGGCAATGTGTACGGGAAACTCGGGAAATCCTATAATTCCTTGAGGCCAAGGGGCAACGCCTAAAATCCATCCTAATAAAGCCGTAACCAAGATGCCAATCAATAACGCACCTTTAATCCGTCGTGCGACAAAAGCAGCAGTAATTAAAACTCCGGCGATCGCCATCAGAGTGTTAGGATCTCTCAAATTACCTAGAGTGGTAGTGGTAGATTCGCTGGTGACGATAATTCCCGAGTTACTCGTCAGGGCAATGTAGGCAATAAATAAACCAATACCTGCGGCGGTGGCGTGTTTGAGACAGTCGGGGATAGCGGTAACGATACGACTACGAATTTTAGAAAGAGACATGGCAATAAAAATTAGTCCTTCGATAAATACCGCCGCTAAAGCCACCCGCCAGTCAATTCCCAAACCCAAAACTACTGAGAAGGCAAAGTAGGCATTAATACCCATGCCTGGTGCTAGAGCAAAGGGGTATTTGGCATAAAGACCCATAATGAGGGTAGAAATGGCTGCCGAAATTGCCGTGGCAAAGATTAATTCGCCAAATAAATCTCCCGATTCTTGCAGAAAAATAGCATTGGAGAGAATATCGGGATTGACCGCCAAAATATAAGCCATGGTCACAAACGTCGTGACTCCCGCCAAAACTTCGGTACGAAAACTAGTTCCTAACTGTTGGAAGTTAAAAAAACCAGCGATGCCATTTGAGTTTGATGATAAAGGCTGAGAATCATTAGTTGTCTCGGTTGAAGTTAATTGTTTCCGACTCATGGCAAATCGCCTCATCCTTTAATAATGATTAATTAATTTAAATTAAACTATCCTCAATAAAATATTGATTCTGAAACATTGCATACAGTATGCTGAATGATTCCGCAACAAGATAAATAATCGTATACAATCTGAGTCGTTTTTTTATATGGATTTGTATGGTGTTGAAACCTATCTCCAACCCAATTCTTTCCAGGAGGTAAAAAATTGGCAATCGGACTGGAATTGGTTAGCTGGGGGTACCTGGTTATTCAATCAAGTTCAACCCCAGGTAAAAACCCTGGTGGATATGCGGCAGCTTAACTGGTCGGAAATAGAAATTACCCCAGAAGGTTTAGTCATCGGTGCGACCTGTATTCAAAACGACTTGCTAGACTTTACCTTTCCCGCCGCTTTGACGGCAACAGAGGCACTCAAAGATGCCGTAAGAGAACTAGCTTCTTTTAAATTGTCCCATGCCGCTACTGTGGGAGGAAATATTTGTTTGGCATTAAGTGCCAGTACTTTCATTCCAGTAATGATTGCATTGGGTGCCAGTTATGAAATTTGGCGACCCGATGGCGAAGCATATTTGGTTGACGCAGTAGATTTTCAAACCGCACCTCAACAGACGCTTTTAAGACCGGGGGAAGCACTGCGGCGTATTCTAATTCCCGCAGTAAATTTAAAATGGCAAACCAGCTTCAAACGCATGGCGGTGTCTACGGCAGGATATGCGATCGCCATTGTGGTAACTGCCTATCATCCTTCAACACAGCAGGTAAGATTTGGCATTGCTGGAAGTGTTAAATCGCCGCGTCTATTTAAATTCGACACCGTACCAACTCCCGAACAAATTTTAGAAGTAGTTAGCGAACTGCCTTTACAGATATACATCGAAGACGAACGAGGTAGTGCTGCCTATCGTCGCCACATTACTGAGGTATTGATGCAGCGTGGTATTGCCGAATTGAGGGCAGGAATAAACGGGAAACGCCGATATTAGTTCATAGGTGCGTTTTTGTGTAGGGTCGAATGGTTATTTATCCCGATCGAGAATTAAAATTTTTCAGAATGACCAAAAATTATGCCAGATTCATTAAATTTCCAGGTCAACAACCAAAACCACACCGCTAAATGCGATCCAGGATCCAGCCTATTGAGTTTGCTGCGATCTTTAGGTTATTCAGGAGTGCATCATGTTTGTGAGTCGGGAGACTGCGGTAGTTGTACGGTTTGGCTCGACGATAAGCCCGTTCATAGCTGTATTTATCCTGCCATGCGAGTAGATAGTCATCAGGTAACTACGATTGAGGGATTGGCAAACGAGCGGTCAGTCAGTCTATCGCCGATGCAACAGGCTTTTTTAGATAAACAAGGTTTTCAGTGTGGTTACTGTACTCCGGGGATGATTATGACCGCTAGTAAGCTAGATTACGAGTCAGAAGTTGAGTTACGGGCAGAATTAGAAGGCAATCTCTGTCGCTGCACTGGTTATCAATCAATTATCGATAGTATTCTGCAATGTGGTAAAGATCGTTCTGCTAAACCCATAACTGCTAAAGAAGGACAGGTAGGAAAAGACGTTCCCAAACAAGATGGACCCGATTTAGTTACAGGTAAACCAGTCTATACTGCCGACTGGTCGCCCCCTGGGAAGTTACATTTGAAAGTATTGCGATCGCCTCACCCCCATGCCCGTATCTGCAAGATTAATACGGCAAAAGCCGAAGCCCTGGAAGGAGTTCATGCTGTTTTTACTCATAAAGATGTTCCCCGACGCGCCTACAGTACTGCAGGACATGGCGCCCCAGTACCCGATCCTTTCGACCATTATTTATTAGACAACAAAGTGCGGTTTATCGGCGATCGCGTGGCGGCGGTGGTTGCCGATACCGAAGCCATAGCAGCCCTAGCTTGTGAGTTAATTGAAGTCGATTATGAAATCTTGCCTCATGCGATCGAGCCCGTTGAAGCGATGCGGGGAGAAACTGTCATTCACGACGAACCAGAATCGAGTCAAATTCACGATGTGGCACATAATATTGCAGCGGAGATAGTTCTGAACAAAGGAGATTTAGAAACTGGATTTGCTCGAGCAGATTTAATTATTGAAAATACCTACATTTTGCCAGCAGTACAGCACGTTCATTTAGAACCTCACGTTAGTATTAGCTGGTTTGACGAAGATGGAACTTTGGTGGTTCGTTCCAGTACTCAAGTGCCGTTTCACTGTCAGAGATTACTATCGGAACTGTTTGATCTACCCAAAGAAAAAATTCGGGTTTATAAGCCACAGATAGGAGGAGGCTTCGGTAATAAGCAAGAAATCTTGACCGAAGACTTGTGCGTATTGGCAACACTAAAAACGGGTAAGCCAGTGCAGTGGCGGTTTACCAGAGAGGAAGAATTTACCGCTACTAACAGTCGTCACGCAATGAATATTCACCTAAAAACGGGAGTCAAAAATGATGGCACGATAGTCGCTCAAGAGATGGCGGCAATTGCTAATACGGGGGCTTATGGCAATCATGGAGAAGCGGTAACTTTCTTAACGGGTTGTTTTCCTCTGGGTTTATATCGCTGTGCCAATCAAGCTTATAAAGGAACGGTAGTTTATACCAATACCATGCCCGCAGGTGCATTTCGGGGATACGGGGCGACTCAAGGCACATTTGCCATGGAATCACAGCTTGATGAAATTGCCACCAAATTAAACATCGACCCCATAGAACTGCGTCGGCAAAATCTCATTACTGCAGAAGATGAAATTCTCATCGGTAGAGAGGAACATTTTCATCTTATTGGCAGTTATGCTCTCGATGAATGTATCCAGAAAGTTACTCGGACATTAAACTACCAGCCAGACAAACAGCTAGAAATAAACGGACATATAAAACGCGGTGTGGGTTTCGCTGCCACGATGCAAGCCAGTGGTTTAGCTAGGATTCATTTAGCCAGCGTAAAGCTGTCTTTGCTCTCAGACGGAAAATACGAATTGAGAACGGGTTCGGTAGATGTAGGCACGGGTTCGGATACTTCGTTGCGTCAGATAGCTGCCGAAGTTATGGGAACGACAGTAGAGAACATAAACATTATTACCGCCGATACTCATGACACTCCCTTTGATGCTGGTTCTTATGCCTCCGCAACCACCTTTATTTCAGGACAAGCTGTAAATCTCGCCGCCCGAAAAATGCGATCGCACCTGCTCGCCACTGCCGCTGAAATCATCAAAGTCGAATCAGAAAATCTAGAATTGGAGGAAGATAAAATATCTAGTCCGTCTGACACGATTACTCTCCAGCAATTAGCCAGAACAGCAGCCGAACGAGGGGTAAAGCTAGAAATAGAGTTAGAACATACTTCAGATAGTTCTTCTCTCACCTTTGCCTTTATGGGTGTAGAAGTAGAAGTAGACACGGAAACAGGAAGGATAAAAGTTTTACGCTGTGCTGAGGCGATCGATATTGGCAAGGCGATCAATCCTCGTATTTGTGAAGGACAGGCTACAGGCGGTATAGTTATGGGTGTAGGCTATGCTTTGGCTGAAGAACTGCGCTTTGACGAATGTGGCAAAATACTTAACCCCTGCCTACGTACCTATCGTATTCCTGCGGCTAGTGATGCCCCACCAATGGAGATATTTTTAATCGAACGAGCCGATCCTTACGGTCCGTTTGGTGCTAAAGGTATTGGTGAAATTGGCACTAACTGCAGTGCGCCAGCGATCGCCAATGCCGTCGCCCACGCTACAGGAGCAAGAATGCGGCAATTACCGATGATTCCCGAACGAGTTTGGCAAGCTATGCAAAAAGCAGAAGGAGAAGAAATTGTTTAACCCTCTTATGTCACTCTCCGAGTAGTAAAATAAAGGACTAGAAAAACAAAATTGCTAGAGAGTACATAGTGCAATGGATGTAGAGTTACAAATTCTCAAACATTTAGCCAGAGATGCACGACCGACAGTATCGGTGATTGACGAATATTGTAGCAGCTACAAAGACTTATTCCCTGAAGTAAGAAGTTACGAGTGTTTTAAGTACTTACATTTAGGAATTGTCTCACCAATTAAGAGAAAATCACTCCCAGAAATAGCGAAAATAGTAGGTATTAATTCAGCGCAATCACTACATCATTTTTTAGCTAAGTCCCCTTGGTCAATAATTGAGATTCGAAAACGAAGATTATCAAAAACACTTTCGGCATTATCAGGGAAGAAAATAACAGTAGTCATTGATGAAACAGGAGATAGAAAGAAAGGAAAAAAAACCGACTACGTAGCGCGGCAATACTTAGGAAGTATTGGCAAGATAGACCAGGGGATAGTTACAGTAAATAGCTATGGGATATACGACAATATTACTTTTCCTTTAATGTTGAAAGTTTTTAAACCGAAAGGAACATTAAAACCAGGGGATAAATATCAAACCAAGATTGAATTAGCTGCCGAAATAATCGAAGAACTAATAGATTTTGAGTTTGAGATTGAATTAGTATTAGCAGACAGTTTGTATGGAGAAAGCAGTTATTTCATACAGACATTAGACAAACCTAAATTGCCTTGGGTCTTAGCAATTAGGAATAATCACGGGGTTTGGATGCCTCATAATCAAAAAGTTAGAGCTAATAAATGGTGTGAATTTGAAAGAATTTTTAGTAATCAAAATTCAGAAATCAGATATGTTAGAGAAATTGTTTTTGGTCGCAGATGTTGGAGAACCTACTGGGAATTAACTACTAACCCCGAAACCATGCCAGAGAATTCTACATCCTTTGTTATGACTAATCTTACTGACAAAAGAAGTCAAATTAAGCAACGTCTTGGTAATCTTTATGGATTGAGAACCTGGGTTGAATATGGATTTCGACAGTGCAAACAAGAGTTAGGTTGGACAGATTACCGTTTCACTAAATTCGAACAAATTGAAAGGTGGTGGGAAATTATTTTCTCAGCTTACTGGATGATTAGCTCTCAAACAAAAGTGCTTTGTAGTCTCAATTATTCAGCAACTCACTCGAATTTTTCTGATGGTAAAGATGAGTTTGAGGCAAATTTTACTCGTCATCAACAGTGGTCTAATCAAGGTGGATGGAAAACTACTTTAAATAACCTTCGTTTAATTATTCAACCAATTACTTTACTCTGGTTAATTGTTCCCTGGTTAGACATTTTTCCCAATCGTCAGTTATTGTTGGGTTTTCATCAACTAATTGCCTTGATGAATCAATTTTCACCATACTTTCTCAGTGGATAAACTACGTTTCTACTATTTTTTATTTTCGGAGAGTGACAGAAGAGGGTTAATGGCTTGGTGGCAGCAAAATCAACCCCAGAACTCATATTCCCTACTTTGGCGATTGCCCGGGCTACATCGATCTAATCGTTCGTCAACTAGAAGAAAAAATTAGTCGAGATTTGGCAGAAGAAAAGCAAAATGGGCGCGTCACTCATCCAATTTGCGATCGCGAGGCGACCCTGGTATATTTAGCAAATCAAGCTTGTATTACCCCCCATATTTTGGATACCAAGCGCAACGCCTATGCCCAAACTGCTGTCCCCCCTTATGCAGTCCGTATGAAACCCGGTGCGCCCATTGCCACACCTTTAGACTGGGAAGAACTGAGCGATCGTCACCTCCACTCTCAGACCTATGCTATCGGTAATACTTTCCGCCGTCTCGGTCAGAAACCAGACCCCTGACAGCAGATTCAGCATCACGCCCATTCCCTGGAGCGATCGCGACAGCAATTGGATGTTTTGCTTTCCCAACAGTGACTTGAAAAAATTATCAAGAGCGAGGCAAAAAAGTCTGGACGAGTTCCACTCAACTATTGAGAAATTCGGCATCTACTTCTGGAAACGATGGATTGATACTAATACCCGAACCAATTTCAAAACCCGCACGAGTCGTGAGTCGTGGGCGAATTTGACAATACCAATGTAACTGAGGCTCGTCTGCTTTGTAGCGTGGTGCGGTGTTGATAACGTAGTTATAATCTGGATCGTACAGCTTTTTGTAGAGTTTATTCAAGACCCTCTGCAGAATTCGAGCAAAATCAGATTTTTCCTCTTCAGAAATATTGCCAAAGTCTGCCTGATGTTGCTTGGGTACGATCCAAATTTCAAAAGGAACTTCTGCGGCAAAGGGAACGAAGGCGAGAAACGATGAATTTTCTAGAACGACTCGCTGGCGTTGCTGCATTTCAAATTCTAGAATGTCACAATATACACATTTTCCCCAGCGATCGAAGTATCTTTGAGCTTCCTCTTCTTGCCAACGGATATGTTGAGGGACGATACCCGTCACGATAATTTGAGAATGAGGATGGCTTAAAGAAGCACCAGAACGTTCCCCATGGTTGCGAAACATGATGACGAGCATATTTTGATGCAATCGCATCAAGTCAATGTACCGTTGATGATAAGTTTCGACGATCGTTTCTACTGCCGTAAGTGACATAGTGGCAAGATCGCAATCGTGGTCGGGGCTTTCAACAATCACTTCATGTTGTCCGTAACCAGCCATCATCACATAAATCCCTTCAGACAATCTCTGTGTATCTCCATCATTGGTTAAGGCTGGATATTTATTGGGAATTACCCGAGTTTGCCAACTGGGGTGCTGATGATTTGGCATTTCCAAGGTAATTGATGTCAGTTGAGATTCATTATGGGGACAAAACGGACAGTCCCGTACGGGAATGACCGAGGGTCGTTGTTCTTTGCTATTTTTTTGAAAATCTTGTGGACGCTGTTGTCTCGCAGGTGCGAAAATTACCCACTCTCTGGTTATTTTATTAAGTCTAATCTGACCCTTTTGCATCGACTGAAAATAATTATACTAACAGTAATGAATATTCTAAGACTTGGTGTAGTTGCTATCTAGTGAGATTTTAACCGCTAGCTAAGGCGACCGCGTCTTTTCAAAGTATGCTTGAGTTTTTTCAGCTCTATTGCCGTTCGCTCTTCTCGATCGCTTATATATTTTTTAATGTGGCTCAGCGACAAGGATATCGAAATTGGCAAAATTCGTGGCGCGTCAGCCCGTCGAGTTCTGCTTATTCTGGGTAGGCTTTTTTTTCACAGCTTTCCAGAGGAGGTGGCTATTGGCGTATGGGGCGGGTAAAACTGCTCCTCAATTGGGATCTTTATTGGCACTGGCAATTTCCGTGCAGAATATTCCCGAGGGACTGGCTGTGGTACTACCTCTGCGTGCCGAACGATTGCCAGTTACAGGCTGTGTTCTCTGGGCAATTTTTTCCAGCTTGCCCCAGCCTTTAGCTGCTATACCTGCTTTACTGGCAGTTTCCCTATTTAAGCAGCTATTGCCTTATACCCTAGCCTTTGCTGCAGGGGCGATGGGCTTTCTAGTCTTTACGGAACTGATTCCTGAAGGTCTCGAAGGGAATCGTCGCAGTGAAACTGGAACGATTATTGCCACAGGTTTTTTGCTGATGATGGTCAGTCATAAGTTTGACGTGGCTAAAAATTACTCTGGTTGAAGTATTAGAAGCAAAATTAGCCGCGATCCTCTTTCAATTGCCGCCCCGTTGGTCGTGTAATGCCCAACGACTGAAGGATTTTGTGGCTATCTTACCCAAAGATTATCGCTATGCTTTTGAGTTTCGCGATCGCAGTTGGTTTAACGAGGAAGTTTATGAAATTTTAGCTGCCGAGAAAATAGCTTTTTGTATTTATGAATTAGCGGGACAAATTTCCCCGTGGCAAATTACTACTGACTTTATCTATTTGCGGCTACACGGTCCGAATGGAGCTTATCAAGGTCAATACAATTCTCAAACCCTATCTGAGTGGGCGGATGCTTTCTCGACTTGGAAGAGTCAGGGAAAAGAAATTTATTGCTATTTCGACAATGATGAATGTGGATATGCTCCTCAGGATGCCCTGAACTTACAACAGATGATTGAGAGCAATTCCTAATTGTAGTTTTAGAAAAATAAAAATTACCACATTACGCTGACAAGGAGACAAACCTACCAAACTAAGCACTGTATGTGTTTTATAGCTCTCAAGTATCTATGTTTAAAGCGATCGCCATTTAGTAGTTTCGTTAGTTTATTTCCAGGAGCGACTAATAAATTAATAACTGTGTAAACGCTTGAGAAATAAGAGTTTGAAATCGCTGGCGATGTTTTAGCTGAAAAAAAGAACGAGTAATTTGAGTGGATGCTTCTAAGTCTTCAATTTGAACTGAACGAAGTCTGTTTAGCTGCAATTCTTTTTGAATCATTAGTTTAGAAATTGCTGTTACGCCAACACCGTCTTCAACAACAGCCTTAACCATTTCACCACTACTCATTGCCAGAACGACATTCAAGTCTCTAGGATCGATTCCCCATTCTCTTAGAACCTGCTCGAATACCGATCTGGTTCCCGAGCCAGGTTCGCGCATCACCCATGGGGTTTGAGTCAGTGCTGTTAGAGAAACTCGTGCAGTTGAAAACCAAGGATGAGATTGACCGACAACAATAAGAAGGCGATCGCTACCAATGGTTTCTATATCTAGAGCCTCGAGCGCCGAGGAATTTACTTTTCCTTCAACAAAGCCCAGATCGAATTGTCCATCGACCGTTCCCGTAATAATTTCTGCGGTATTCCCCAATGTACAGTAAATTTCAATACCAGGATACTGACGCTTAAATTCGCTAATTTTATTGGGAAGCCAATAGTTGCCAATGGTAAGGCTCGCGCCTAATTTCAGTTCACCTCTTTGTAAGTTATTCAGTTCCCGCAAGCCGCGTTCGGTTAAATTGACCTGCTCTAAAATCTTTTGCGCCTCAATTTTTAGTAATCTACCTGCTGCGGTGATCTCAATATGGCGACCAATGCGATCGAATAGCTTCAATCCGTAGTGTTCCTCTAAATTCTGGATTGCCGAACTGACAGAGGATTGGGTCATATAGAGTACTTCAGCAGCACAGGTAAAATGCATCTGCTCTGCCGCAGCAAGAAAGATTCGGAGTCGATCTATTGTTATACCTGTCATTGTCTAACCACATTAGGGGAGAACTATTAATCGATTTTACCGATTGAATTGACAGAAAAGACCGTTTGCTTCAATGAATAAAACTTTTTACGGTGAAGTCGATCCCTTACGATGCTACAGATTATGAAGACTTCACAAGAATCAAAACTTTCTTTAGCGATCCAGGACATACTACAGCGTTCTATAACACTGCAGTTTACATTTCAACAAGCGTTATTTCTAAGTATTGCAAGTTTTTCTCTAACAACCTGGATTTCGCCACCCATAGCTCTGACATTGGGAATGGGAACTGCATTGACAATTCAAAATCCGTTTCAGCGCACCAGTCGCTGGATGGCTCGACAGCTTTTACAAATCTGCGTCATCCTGCTTGGTTTTGGCATGGATTTAGCGGTCGTGCTACAAGTGGGGCGAAAAGGTGCTTTGTTTGCGGCAATTGGCATTGGAATGTCATTGTTGCTAGGACAGTGGTTCGGTAAGTGGTTAAAGATTCCCGCGAAAACATCGGTATTAATTTCCGTGGGAACTGCGATTTGTGGCGGTTCGGCGATCGCAGCAGTTGCTTCAGTTATTGGTGCGGCAGAACAAGAAATTTCGCTGGCAATAGGCACAATTTTTCTCCTCAATGCTGCTGCACTATACATTTTTCCAATGCTAGGACACCTCTTACACTTAACGCCAGAGCAATTTGGTACTTGGGCAGGCATCGCGATTCACGACATTTCTAGCGTTGTGGGTGCGGCATCGCATTTCGGGACGACAGCGTTAGACACGGCAACGGCAGTCAAACTATCTCGTACACTTTGGATTGTACCGATTTCGCTCTTCTTTTCGTTTATATTTCAGAGCCGACGGGCAACAGAATCACACAAAGCCCCTACTATTCAAATCCCCTGGTTTATCGGTCTATTTTTACTAGCATCTCTCATGCGATCGCTCGTACCCAATGTCGCAAACTGGTCGCCTATCTTAACGCAGTTCTCAGAAGCTGGATTAAAGCTAACGCTATTTTTAATTGGAACGGGGCTATCGATACGGGCATTGAAAGTTGTGGGTTGGCAAGCGATCGCACAAGGGATGGTGCTGTGGATTATGATGAGTATCAGTTCACTTGGCTTTATTTGGTGGATGATTCACTAAACACCTTATGTTGAGCGCTCGCCACCAAAAAAACAACCTTATTTGCTCCTCAGTTTTGTCTTGCTGTTTGCAGAAATTCTGGCTCGATCCAGTGATTTAAGCAAATTTTCCCCAAATGTTTGACTGTAGGAATCGATTTAAGTTGAGCGATATGACTTTCTAGCCAATCTTGCCGGATTTGCCAATCTGTTACAAACAGACTCGAAGCTTTGGTTTGTGTAGGACTGAGAATACTTCCGAGAATTTGCGGCTTGATTTTCGTCCACCGGCTTATTAATAAAAACGCAGAAGGGGTATTGGCTAACCAGTATTGAGCAGCCATCAAAGCTTTGAGATAACCAACTATTATTTCGGGATATGCCTCGGCAAAAGATTGTCGCACTACGACACCATAAAAACCTGGTAAACCGCTGTTATTTTCGTTATACAAGTATTTAAAATTACCGCGAACGCTTGCTAGTTGGTGAAATGGCGAAAAATAAGCATATCCTGCCGCTATTTCTGACTCTAATGGTGCTTCGATCTGAGAATTTTTCAGGGGAAAAAGCTGTACTTCCGAGAGTAAATTGAGATTGTAAAGGGTTCTGAGTAACATTCCATGAGCGGAAGAACCAAAAGGAAGTGCCACGGTTTGTCCCTGTAAATCTTCAATAGTTTCGAGCTTAGACTTTTGAGGAACGATAACCGCACTGCCTTCGCCGTCGGGAGCGATAGAAACAAAGCTAACTAAAAGTGTAGGTTCAAATTGCTCGTTATTGCCTTGAGTCGCACTCTCAAGTAGGGGATAGTCTCCTAAGATGCCGATATCTAATTTTCTCGAATGTAAGCCTTTGACAATTGGCGTTCCCAGAGAGAAATTATGCCAGTTAAGCTCGTATTTGACCTGACTGAAGCGTCCAGTACGAGGTAAAAAGTGTTCGAGTAATCCCAAACGCTGCACGATTAACCCCGCCGTAACGGTGGGAATTGTAAAGTTTTGAACGCCAAGCTCGATCGCAATAGTTTCTTGAGATTGTCTGCGCTTAGCATAAACTGGCGTTCTCATTTTGGGAACCGACAAGGAACACTCGAGCTTATTTTTTGGGGTTATCTGAGTAGAAAGTAAAGACAGAAATTTACTAGCGGGATTGTCTCGATAGCTTTTGCTCTGTTGTGACAAAGATGCATATATCTCTGCTTCTAGAGCAAATTCTTGCAGAGTAATCGCAGTTAAAGTTTGCGAATCTAACTCCGCTTGAAATTCTAGATCGGAAGCAAATCCTAGATAATTGCCTTGAGTGAGATAGGTTCGCATCAAACCAATCGTATCTACAATTTCTAGGTAAGTAAAATCTGCTAGTTTTAAACCCAATTCTGCAAGTCGAGATTCAAAAACTTGACGGCTGGCAAAGCGATCGCTTAATAATACCAAGGGTTTTTGTTTAATCTCGGTAAGAGTAAGCCAATTTTTTTTAGCTAGAGGATGACTGGATGCAACTAATAAACTATATTGAATGAGAGCGATTTCCTGCTGCCAAATTTCAGGACAATCGATAAATTGAGTTTCGGAAAAACTGAGATCGATAATACCTCGGCTAACAGCTTGATATAGTAATTTGCTATCGCCAAACAACTTTAATTGAGTTTTAATATGAGGATATTTTTGTCGATATTGATAGATAAATTGAGGTAGCCAGCAGTTAGCTAGACTATGAGAGCTACCAATGGTCAAATGTGATGTTTTTTGCTGTTTGAAATTTTCTATTTTGTTGGCAATTTCAGTTTCTAATTCGACTAACTTTTTTCCTTCTTTAATTAAGTAACTGCCAATTTCAGTAAGCTGTATTTGTCTACCTTGGCGATCGAACAAAGGAGCTTTCAATTCTGCTTCTAAAGATTTAATTTTGGCACTAACTGCCGGTTGAGTTAGATTCAAAACTTCGGCAGCCTCGGTAAAACTCAAACAGCGAGCAACTTCTAAAAAAACTTTTAATTGATATATTTCCATTTTAATAAATTACTCATCAAAAAAATTTATAGATCGATATCAAAGTTTGATAAATGATTCGATGTAAATAAGGCAAAATTTAAACAAGGAATTTCAAATTTCATATTGGCAAATAACAAAAAACTTCAGCAAAATCTAATCTACCTAGTTTTGTCGGGCTTTTTGCATCTCTACTCTATTTGTCTTTATCAAACCTCACTTTCAAACGGAGAACAGTACATGACGAACACCCAGAATCTCAAGACAGACGTTCTGATAATCGGCGGAGGTACGGCAGGGACAATGGCAGCGATTAAAGCCAAACAAGCCAACCCCGAAGCCGAAGTACTAATTTTAGAAAAAGCCAATATTCGTCGTAGTGGTGCCATTGCCATGGGTATGGATGGAGTTAATACTGCCGTCATTCCAGGTAACTCTACACCCGAACAGTACGTCCGCGAAATTACCATCGCCAATGACGGAATCCTCAATCAAAAAGCAGTCTATCAGACGGGAAATTTAGGCTACGAAGTTATCAAAGAATTAGATAGTTGGGGAGTCAAATTTCAAAAAGACACCTATGGTAACTACGATCTCAAACAAGTTCACCGCGTCGGTAAATACGTACTGCCAATGCCAGAGGGCAAAGACCTCAAAAAAATTCTCGCCCGTCAGGTCAAACGACACAAAGCCAAAGTTACCAATCGCGTCATGGCTACACGGATCGTGGTTAGAGATGGTAGAGCCATTGGAGCAGTGGGTTTTGATGTTCGCAATGGCGATTTTGTAGTCATTCAAGCTAAGGCAGTGGTTCTCAGTACAGGAGCTTGCGGCAGATTGGGACTACCAGAATCAGGCTATCTATACGGCACTTATGAAAACCCAACTAATGCTGGTGACGGCTATTCGATGGCGTATCATGCAGGCGCAGAATTAACTAACATTGAATGTTTTCAAATCAATCCCCTGATCAAAGATTACAATGGTCCTGCTTGTGCCTACGTTGCCAGTCCTTTTGGAGCATACACGGCGAATGCTGAAGGACATCGCTTTGTCAATTGTGACTACTGGAGCGGACAAATGATGCTAGAAATTTGGAAAGAGTTACACTCTGGCAAAGGTCCGATCCAACTGAAAATGACCCATTTAGATGAAGATACCATCGCCGAAATTGAAACCATCTTGTGGTCGAACGAGCGTCCCAGTCGAGAGAGATTTCATCAAAACAGAGGAGAAAACTACCGTACTCACGGGGTAGAAATGCACATTTCTGAAATCGGCTTGTGTAGCGGACACAGTGCTTCGGGAGTCTGGGTCAATGAAAAAGCCGAAACTACTGTAGCAGGATTGTATGCTGCGGGAGATATGGCTTCCGTTCCTCACAACTATATGATTGGAGCTTTTGTCTTCGGTCGTCTTGCTGGCACCAATGCGATGAAATACGTAGCAGATGTAGAACATTTAGAACCTGATGCCGATTGGTTGGCAGCAGAAAAAGAGCGCATTTATAAACCCCTACAAAATCCCGATGGTGTCCCTCATACTCAAGTTGAATACAAACTGCGCCGCATCGTCAATGACTATTTACAACCGCCAAAAAATCCTCACAGAATGAACATTGGCTTAAATAAATTCGTTAACTACTACGACTCTCTAAACATAATGGGCGCGAGAGATCCTCACGAACTCATGCGCTGTATGGAAGTTCATTTTATTCGCGACTGTGCGGAAATGGCAGCTAGAGCTTCTCTCTATCGTAGAGAAAGCCGTTGGGGACTGTATCATTACCGCATCGATTATCCAGAGAAAAACAATGACGAGTGGTTTTGTCACGTCAATCTCAAGAAAGAAGCTGACAGCATGACTCTCTTTAAGCGTCCTGTCGAACCTTATATTGTCGATGTCAATTTAGAGAAAGAAGTCTATGACGTAAAAGTGACTACAGCTTAGAGAAGTCGCTCGCTAATAATTTGGTGCGATCGCAGATTATCTACGCACCTATAGAGCTACCAATAACGCAACCATCATTCATTGCGCAAACACCTGTTTGCCACTAGCAAAACACAAAATATAAAAAAATATGGCTTTAACTACTCAACGAGCTGATGTTCCTGTAATAGTTGATGAATCTAAATGTTTGGAAAAATGCCGTGCCTGCATTGAAGTTTGTCCTTTAGATGTCTTAGCAAAAAATCCCGAAACGGGCAAAGCATACATGAAATATGACGAATGTTGGTTTTGTTTGCCTTGCGAAAAAGAATGTCCGACCAATGCAATTACGGTACAAATTCCTTTTTTACTGAGATAAAGAGGGAATTTAGTTTTAACCACAATAAGAATTAGGATTATGTTCATGTATGACAATATCGATGACGAATTAAAACCTTGGGTGGAAATGCTTCAGTCTCCAGAAGTAGAAGATCGTTTGGTAGCAGTCAAGACCTTGCAACATATTGGAGACGAAGGGGCGATCGCGCCTTTAATTCAGGCTTTACAAGATGAAGATGCCACGGTTCAGAAACTTGCCATTATCGGTATTTGGGAACTAAATAATCCCCAGGCTGTAAAGCCATTGATGGCTTGTTTGCGATCGCCAGAAGTAGAAGTTAGAGAGGAAGCATTATCGGCATTAAAAGAATTAATTGCCCCTGCCGATCTGTTGATGTTGCTCGATGCGATACAAGAAGAGAATTTTTATATGCAGCTAAACGTGTTGATTTTGCTGCGGAAGATTCACGACGCGCAAGCGTTACCTTATGTATTGCCGTTTTTTGAATCGGAAAGAGAAGAACTACGAGAAGCAGCTATTACTACCCTGCGCTATCTTAATCAAGTAGAAAACTGTCCACCTGCTTTAGCTTTAATGAACGACAAAGCCCCCAAGGTACGTCGGGAAGCTGCTCTAACCTTGGGTTATCTTAAAGATGAGTCGGCAGTTGAGTTACTCTGTCAAGCTTTAACCCAAGATCCCGACTGGCAAGTACGTCGTAGAGCGGCTCAATCCCTAGCTTTACACGAAGCTGCTAGTTCGGTCTCGTCTTTATGCAAAGCTCTAACAGACGATCGTTGGCAAGTACGCAAGTTTGCGACTCGAACTCTACAAGTAGTTGCCGACGAAAGCGTTATCCCCGCTTTAATCAAATGTCTTACCGATGAATACTCCGATATCCGTCGCGATGCGGCGATCGCGCTGGGCAATATAGGTAATACCGATGTCTTAAATGCTCTTCAGCAAACCTTAGACGACCCCGATGCCGACGTGCGGATCTTCTCACAACGAGCGATCGATAAAATTTGCAAACAACAGGGCGTTGCATCATGAAGGAAAAAGAAAGAGAAACTATTCAACTACTCAAACAAATTATCGAACCCAATCTCAATAACGACCTAGTGAGTTTGGGCATGATACGCAATCTAAGAGTGGTAGAAGATTATATTTATCTCAAGCTGTATTTAGGTTCTCATCAATCCGATCTCAAAGATAAAGTGCAGGCTGCCTTGTCTCCGCTTGAGTGGTGCAAAAAAGCCTATATCGAGGTTTGTACTATTGCTAGAGTAAAAATTACCCTAGCAATTTCGAGTGGCAAAGGAGGGGTAGGCAAATCTACCACCTCAGTCAATTTAGCAATGGCACTAAGCCAGTCTGGGGCTAAAGTTGGCTTACTCGATGCCGATGTCTACGGTCCTAATATCCCGCAAATGTTGGGCTTAAAACACTCAGGGGTTCGGGCGAGCGATACTCCACACGGACAAAAATTTATTCCCTTAGAAGCTCATGGAATCAAAGTAATTTCTGTAGGCTCGCTCGTCGAACCAGAACGTCCTCTTGCTTGGCGCGGTCCCGTACTGCACAAACTTATTACTCAGTTTCTTAACGATGTAGAATGGGGTGAATTGGACTACCTGTTAATCGATCTACCTCCAGGTACGGGAGACGCTCAAATTACCATCGTGCAAGAAAGTCCTATCTGCGGTGTAGTAATGGTAACGACTCCTCAAAAAGTAGCTCTATCTGACGTGCGCAGGGGAATTTATATGTTTCGTCAGGTAGGCATTCCCGTTTTAGGTATCGTCGAGAATATGAGTTATCTAGAAGATGCAACGGGAAAACGCACGCCGATTTTTGGTAGCGGTGGCGGCGAACAAATTGCCAGAGAATTATCGGCACCATTGCTCGGACAAATTCCTCTCGAACCCAGTATCTGTAGCGGTGGCGATAAGGGAACTCCCATTAGCGTCAGTCAACCCGATTCTTTAGCTACTCGAATGTTCGATCGAATTGCGCTCGCTCTCGGTCACACTTTTAAAATACCCTTGAATCAGACAACTAAATCTCTGGCAAAAGTCTGAAAAGAGGACAAGCGAGGGCAAAAATTTAAGGCGATCGGAAATTATATAAAGTAGTCTCTCATGTTCTTGAGAGACTATATATTATATGAAATAATTATATGTTTGCCACAGATAAAGCTGTTTTTTAAAGTAATAGGTAATAGGTAGCTCGATCTTCTGCTTCCCTTTTTCATGATGTAATTATGCTTTTTTTGTATTTTGTATTAATAATTTTTATTTGTTGAATCTTAAAAACAAAACGCTTCGTTTAATTTTACTATTTATCGGTATTGATTTTTTTTAAATAATTGAACGCTCGACATACTTGTAACTAAAGGAAATTTAATTAAAAAATAGTAATTCTCAATTATATTAAGAATTATTATTTTGCAATTAATTTATCAGTTTTAAATCTCCATATAAGCATTAGATTTTTTTTGATAAATCAATAAAAAAAATATATCATTCCAGTAAATTTATTTATAATTGCTCTAATATTATGTATCTTCGATCACAAAATATACTAACTAACAAATATTAAATGAAGTTGTTAAAAAATAAATAGAAAAAACACTTATGGTTACTCTAAAGTATCGCTCCTGGAAAAAGAAGGTAGTTATTACTTTCCTATTTTTTGGCATCACAATGTTAGCTAATGGATGTGCTGGTAATAGTCCTTCAGCAGAGTCTTCAACATCAGAATCAGAAACAGCAGATGTATCCACTAGCTCTGGTAACCAAGAAACAATTCGGATTTCTATTGGTACGCAAGATCAAGTAATTAATACTGCCGTAGGCGGAGCTACAGTCAGAGAATTAGAACTATTGGAAAAGCATTTACCTCATACTGGTAAATATGCCAATGTTAAGTACGACATTCAGTGGTCGAGCTATACATCGGGACCACCTATTACTAACAAAATGCTGGCAGATCAAATTGATATTGGTCTGATGGGTGACTTTCCCGCAGCCATTAATTTAATTAAGTTTCGCCAAGCAGGAGACGAGGTTGAATCCACCTATATCGGTACCCTAGCTTACAGTCCCAACGGTGCGGGTAATGCGGTAGTCGTTCCCAAAGATAGCGAAGTGACTTCTTTAGCGCAGCTCAAAGGCAAATCGGTATCGGTTCCTTTTGGTTCGGCAGCTCATGGCATGGTTCTAAAAGCTTTGAAAGATAATGGAGTCGATCCCGAAACAGATGTTCAGTTAATTTCACAAGCTCCCGAAGTAGGTGGCACGAGCCTGCGTACCGGTCAAATTGATGCTCATGCTGATTTTGTACCTTTTGGCGAACTATTTCCCTTCCGAGGCTTTGCCAAAAAAATTTATGATGGAGCGCAAACAGGCGTACCGACTTTACATGGTATTGTCGTCCGTTCGGACTTTGCTAAAAAATATCCAGAACTGGTAGTAGCTTATCTCGAAGCCGTGTTAGAAGCTAACCAAACCTTTAGAGAAAAGCCCGAAGAGATCTCAGCCAAAATTGAAGAATGGTCGGGAATTGAAAAAGAAGTAGTTTATATGTTTCTCGGTCCTTCTGGCTTACAGCCTCTCGATCCGACAATTCGCCAGGTTCATTTAGACGCGCTTAAAAACAGTATTACTACTTTGACCGAATTGGGCAAAGTAGAAGGAGAAGTAGATCCAGAAAAGGTACCCGAATGGGTTGACGAAAGCTATTTAAAAACCGCGATGGAGGAAATGGAACTCGATTACCAGCAGGTAATTGAAACAGCCGAAAGCTACAAAATTAAGGGTAAAGATGCCCTGACGGGTGAACCAATAAAAGATCCCAACATGGCGGCTCAGTTATGGATTCAAGATGAACCAACTGTGACTAATTTTGCTTCAATTGGCAACATGATGAAAATGCTAGGACAGTTACAAGAAGAGGGTAAAGCCGCTGATGTCATGTTTGTACACGATCGCAAAAATGGCTGGAAGCTATTTGCCGAAAATTCTTACTATGTCAACGATGGTAAGGAAATTTCGGCTTTCTTGCTCAAACAAGATGCCGACCAGTTTGCGGCTTCCTCTGGCGGTCAGGTAACGGCATTTAAAGAGCTACAGCAAACTTTAGCTCGGAAAACTCCACCTGCATTAGTCGGTGCTGCCAGTAGCGAATAATTTGCTCTTGGCTGCGATCGACTTTCGCTGGAATATTTTGCTATTTTCTATTAATCACAATTCAAAGGCTATTCGATGGCTAGCTCGACTAAATTTACTAGAACCCCTTTGCTTCAAAGTTGTCGTCAGCTAATCGCCCAAATGTTTGAAGGCACTAGCTCCCATAAATTGGGGCGACGTATTCTATCTTTGGTTATCTTTTTTGGACTTTGGCAGTTTTTATGCCAAATACAGTTTAATTTCATTATCAATTTTGACTTTTTACCTTCACCTATAGAAGTGGTCGCAGCTACCTGGAAATTTTTTACTAGCGATCCCTGGGTTCATTTTCAGTCCAGTATTACTAGGGTGCTAATCGGTTATGCGATCGCTTCATGTTTGGGTATTATTCTAGGGATTTTTATCGGTACGTTTCAAAAAGCCGACGACTTTTTATCGCCGCCCTTGGAATTGTTGCGACCAATTCCTGCAGTGGCTTGGATTCCTCTGGCTATTTTAATGTTTCCCACAGCCGAAGCTGGAATGATTTTTATCACCTTTATTGGCGGCTTTTTTCCCGTTCTAATTAGCACTATTAAAGGAGTAGAAGGTACCCTTAACGACACGGTCTTAATTCGCGTCGGTCAGTGCTTGGGGGCAAAACCCCGACATACCTTTTTAGATATCATTATTCCTGGAGCATTGCCCAGCATTGCCAGTGGTTTGGTTATCGGGATGGGTAATGCTTGGTTTTGTTTGGTAACGGCAGAAATTCTGGCAGGACGTTATGGCGTGGGCTATATAACCTGGGAATCTTATGTTACCTCTAACTATCCACCAATTGTCATGGGAATGTTGTTAATTGGTTTGATGGGTGCTTTTAGTTCTTGGGCAGTAAGTCGTTTGACCGCCGCGCTGATGCCTTGGAGACAGATTAACAAACAAGATCGTTGAGGAATTAGGAACAAAGACATGCAAGATATCGCAGTAAAAACGCCAACTACGGCACAATTAACCAAAGGATTTGTTGAAGTAGAAGGCTTATCGGTTTCATTTGGCGTACACCGTCGTACTATAAAAGTATTAGATAATCTCAATTTTCAAGTCGAACCTGGTTCGTTTGTTTGTTTGCTCGGTCCCTCTGGTTGTGGCAAGTCAACTTTACTCAATGCGATCGCGGGATTTATTCGTCCTACCACGGGCTATATTTTTGTAGACAAGCGAACTGTCAGCAAACCAGGAGCCGATCGTGGTTTTGTCTTTCAGCAGTATTCGTTGCTTCCTTGGAAGACTACCGCACAAAATGTCGAATTTGGCTTGCGGATTAAAGGTGTTGCTAAAAAACAGCGACGCGAGTTGGTCGATGAATATCTCAATCGAGTCGGTTTGTACAAGCATCGTCATTGTTATCCCCACCAACTTTCGGGAGGAATGAAGCAGCGAGCCAGTATTATAAGAGCCTTAGTTAATTCTCCTTCGGTTTTATTAATGGACGAACCGTTTGGCGCGCTAGATGCACAGACGCGACATATGATGCAGGAACTGTTAATGGAGATTTGGAGCGATTTAAGAACTACCGTTATTTTTGTGACTCACGATATTGAAGAGGCGGTTTTTCTAGGCGATCGCATTTTGATTCTAGGCGTAAATCCAGGACATATTAAAGAAGATATTTTAATAGACTTCAAACGTCCGCGTCATATTGATGACACTATGACCCCAGAATTTACTCGACTTAATCGTCAAGTATTTGAAGTTATTCGCGAAGAGACTCTAAAAAGTATGGAATAATCACGACAGCGATTACCTAAAGGGCGATCCGATAGCAACGGAACAAAAAACGGCGTTGCATAATTGAGATATGAATTTGTGAAGAAGTAGTCATGCAATGTCCTGAATGTAAATCAGAACATAGTTTTTAGCCATTTGAGACACATTTTTTCGCTCACTTTCCCCCAATAATCCCCCTAAATACTGTCTAAACTGCTTTCCAGCTTGAATTTAATTCAAGAATGATAAAGTGATTTTACAAAGTTAAGTATTTCTCAACTTCAAGTTCCCAAGATAATCATCAGAGGCCACAAGAACAGTCCCGATAGCGCCAACCCCGATAAAATCAGGGTGATAACCAAACAGAGACTCGCCTTTAGCCAACTCAACCTATGAATGTGACGGATGGCAATAATAAGTGTGATGAAAACTCCCAGAGTGACTGCCAAGGAAAACAATTGCCCCAAGATGATAGACCAGTTAGCAGCAGCAAGTGCTGGTCCTGTAAATAGTAACGGCCAAAGACCGCGAGCTATCCCTTCCAAGGTTGTCCGTCCATCTCCTTGACCCCCCAGCAACTGAGCGATTAAGTTGACTGAAGCTGCCAGCCAATACCAGCCTAGTACTCCGGCAAAGAGAAACAGTAGGACAAAGCCAATAATGCTACCTAGGTCTGAGTTAGTCTTACCTGCGGCATTCAATGCCAGCACCAAAACGACTAGCAATCCGATCGCAATTGCCGCTCGCGTAGGAAATCTAATTTCGCCTGGACGAAAAAATGCGGCGTAAACTGAATCAAGCACGATCTACTCCATCAAATTTAATTGATTTCTACTCCAGCGAATCAGTTGGGCTGATTGAGAATCAGAAAGTAACTGCTGCCAAGATGAGGACAAGAAAATACCTAAAGATTCCCGCCAATCGGGAGATGTATAGTTACGAACCCTTGGTTCTCTGGTAATATTGGCTAACTCTGCTGCTTTTTGGAGAGCATCGTAGGAATTACCCAAAGAATCTACTAGGTTAACTTGTTTTGCCTGCTCGCCTGTAAAGATGCGCCCATCAGCCAGGGGTTTAAGCTCTTCTAAAGAGATGTTTCTACTGGCAACAATGGCATCAAGAAATTGCTGATATGTTTGAGTCACGATTCCTTCTAAGAGAGAGCGCTCGCTTTCGCTGAGTTCGTCAAAGGGAGAAAGAATATCTTTATATTGTCCGCTTTGGATATTATTGGTTTGAACGCCGATTTTATCCAGCAGAGGAGAGATATTTTGGCTGCGGACGATAACTCCAATCGAACCAGTTACAGTCGCGGGATTTGCCATAATATGATGGGCAGCACTGGCAACATAATAGCCACCGGAAGCAGCAACATCACCGAGACTAGCTACAATTTTAATTTCTGTTTCCTGGCGTGTTCGCATCAGTTCCTGATAAATAGCTTGAGATGCGGCAGGAGTGCCTCCAGGACTGTTGATATGGAGTAATATTGCTTTGATGCCGTCTTGGCGAGCTTGACGAATCGCTTTGATTAAAGCGTTGGAGTTAGAAGTATTAGTCACGCTCAGTGGCGTGGTAGTGGGTTGGTCACTAATTAGACCATAAATTTCTAGTAAGGCAACTTCGGCTCGAGCACCTATTTTAATTCCCTCAGTAGTAACCTCTCGCGACTGGGTAGTATCCCCAAGCCAGTTGCCCAAAGCGGCAATAAGGCAAAGGACAATTAATATTAGAGCAAAAACTCGATCCAAACGCACGCAGATTTCCTCTTTTGATACTTTTGTCGGTCGGGCGACGCAGTCTAGTCAACTCTAATCTGAAACGAGGGAGCTAAAATCCGTCTGGCGAGGGATATTGCTGACTGGGTCGAAGACTTATTCAAAGCCATCGAATACCAACAAAAATGTCATGTTTACATGAATGAGTGATGCAGAAATCATTACTACCGCCTTCCCGTTGTATCTTAAAAAAGAGTAGTTAACGACGATTCGTACGAGAAATCTAATATTTGTATTTCCAAAACTCGATTAGCGACTTCGGAAGACTACCAAGGATAATTTTTTGAGAATTGGTATTATAATTTTTTCCACTCTATTTGCAAATCCTTTAACTACTAACCACTAACCACCAAACCTAATGAATGACCAAAGCTTTTATCGACAACTAAAAAGTATCATCAAACGAGAGCCTGTAGTCTTAGCAACCGTGGTTAAAGTTATTGGTTCTGCACCCAGAGAAGTTGGTGCCAAAATGGCTGTTTGTGACGATGGCAGCATCATTGGTACTATTGGGGGTGGTGCTGGAGAAGACAAAGTAATTCGGCAAGCACTGACGGTGTTAAAAACAGGAGAAAAGCAACTCGTCGAAATCGATTTAACTGGTAATCCAGGAAAAGATGTTCGGGGAATTTGTGGCGGTAAGGTACGAGTATGGTTAGAAAAATGGTCGGAGTGGGCGATTTCTTTAGTCGATGAAATTCTGGGATTATTTCAATCGGGACAATCTGCCAAGTTAATTACCTCTTTTACTCAATACACTCGACCTTATTTAATTAGCGATCGCGACTTTGCTCGTGAAAGAGACTTTTTTAGTGAAATAGCAAGTTCACCTCACCGTCAGTTTATCGAATCGATCGCACCGCCACCCATTTTATCGATCTTTGGTGCCGGACATGTAGCAGTATCTCTAGCTCAAATTGCTAGCTTGGCAGGATTTCAAATCGCCGTACAGGACGACCGCCCCGAACTTATTACTCCCCAAAGATTTCCTCAAGCCTTCCTATTGTCTGCATCGATTAGTATTTTTTTAGACAAACTTGCCTCCCATTCAGAACTTTACGTGGCTTTAGTAACTAGAGGCTACATCCAAGATCTCCAAGCTTTACAGGCTCTGGTACGATCTTCTCTAGATTATAAGTATATCGGCGCGATTGGCAGTCAGAAACGCATTAGCAAGATCTGCCAAACACTACAACAGCAAGGCATAACTTTAGCAAATTTACCAAATTTTTATGCACCCATCGGTTTGGATATCGGTGCGCTAACTCCCGAAGAAATCGCCGTTAGTATCTGCGGAGAATTAATCAAAGTGCGTCGTGGCGGTACGGGTTTATCTCTCGCCGAACGAATACAAGACAAAGTCGCCCCTACAAAAGTTCATTTAGGAAAATTGTCTCATGGGCGAGCGCTATAATCGAGATTTTGCTCTAATTCTAGCGGCAGGCTATTCTACCCGCATGGGAACTTGTAAAGCCACTTTACCTTGGCATAACGGTAGATCTTTACTACGTTATCAAGCCGAAGAGTTTTTGCAGGCTGGCTTCATGCCAATCATCGTCCTCGGTACTCACAATGCCCATCTTCAAACAGATTGCCCTCACGGTAGTCGAATTGTAATCAATCAGCAAGGCGATCGCGGTAAAACTAGTTCGATTCTAACTGGCTTGCAATCTCTTCCCCAAACAGTCTCAACGATTACTATCTCTGCGGTAGACCAACCGCGATCTACTCATGTTTATATGGCTTTATTACAAGCTTATCGAAGTAAAAAAGCTTTAATTACCATACCTTGTTATCGAGAAAAGTTAGGTCATCCAATATTGTTTTCTCATCAAATATTACCCGAACTAGAGAAAATCGAAGAAGCTACTTTTGGCTTGCGTCAGGTAATCCATAAATTTTATTGCCAACTACATAGAATAAAATTTATGACTCCAGAAATTTTAATCGATCTCAATACCCCAGCCGAATATCGACTAGAGTTACAAAAAAGTAGTCGTTCGGAATTGGAATAGACAATATTTGGCTCTACCGAACTTATCAGCTCGAATTTGGCCAAAAGGCTAATCTACAAAATGAATTTTAGCGAAATTAAATAATATAGGTTTCAGCTTACAAAAGTATCAGGCTTTGAGCCTCTGTCAAACCTACATATACTCACATATACTCAAACAACGATCCGACTCATAAGCTTTGCTTAATAGTGAAATTTAAAAAGTTCAAGCTGTAAATTTTGCCTTTTTCGATTCTTACTGTAGGATGTTTACATAGACACAAACCAATTATAAAAAAATCATAATAGATTTACTTCAATAGTTGATTTGTATTGAAGAGACTTTTAGCCTGTTCAATCTAATGACATACTGCATTTTATTTTTCTTGGGGTTAATAACATTTTGGGCTGGTCTGAAAACAGCAGAAGAAGTTCATAGCATAGCTTTGGCCTCTGCTGGTCTTGTTTCTCTAAGTTGGGGATATTTTTCTAGTCCCTCTTTATTTCAATGGCTCAGTGGAATTTTGATTTTGGGTGCTTACCAAATCTATATTTCTCTAGTTGAATAATTGCTATTAGTCCTTTGCATGGCATAGATTTCTCTCTTTTGTCAACAATAAAATTTTAAAAAATAGTAAAATTTCCGAACATAACATTTTAGTTTGTCACCATGTCAATTACTAATAGGATTCATTTTAGGAACATCAAAGGCGATATCTTCGGTGGTATCACTGCTGCGATTATCGCCTTACCAATGGCTCTAACCTTCGGGGTTGCCTCTGGTGCTGGAGCTTCTTCTGGGTTATGGGGCGCGATTTTAGTCGGCTTTTTCGCGGCACTGTTTGGTGGAACTCCTACACTTATTTCCGAACCGACAGGTCCAATGACCGTTGTTATGACCGCCGTAATTGCCGGTCTTACCGCTGCCAACCCCGAAAATGGTTTGGCAATGGCATTTACCGTAGTCATGCTAGCTGGGGTTTTCCAAATAATTTTTGGATTTCTAAAACTCGGTCGATACGTCACTCTGATGCCCTATACCGTTATCTCTGGCTTTATGTCGGGTATTGGGGTAATTCTGATTATTTTGCAAATTGCCCCATTTTTAGGACAGGCTAGCCCAAAAGGTGGGGTAGTCGGTACGGTACAAAATCTACCGACGCTAATTGCCAACATCAATCCCCTCGAAACTCTCTTAGCGGCTATAACTGTAGCAATTCTTTTCTTCTATCCTGCCAAGTTGAAAAAATATATGCCGCCTCAGTTACTAGCATTAGTCCTCGGAACTCTAATTGCTATATTCTTCTTTGGTAATGCAGATATTCGCCGTATCGGTGAAATCTCAGTCGGTTGGCCTAGCTTACAACTACCTACTTTTAGTGCCACTCAATTAAGAGAAATGGTTATTGACGCTCTGGTTTTGGCAATGTTGGGCTGTATCGATGCTTTGCTCACTTCCTTAGTAGCAGATAGTTTAACTCGCACCGAACATGACTCCAACAAAGAATTAATCGGTCAAGGTTTGGGTAATTTGGCTTCAGGTTTATTCGGCGGTATTGCTGGTGCTGGTGCAACCATGGGTACTGTAGTTAACATTCAGACTGGTGGAAGAACTGCTCTTTCTGGATTGACCCGTGCTCTACTTTTACTGGTAGTAGTTTTAGGACTGAGTCAATATCTCGAAGGCATTCCCCTTGCAGTTTTAGCTGCCATTGCCCTTAAAGTTGGTATCGATATCGTGGACTGGGGTTTCCTCAAACGCGCTCACAAAATATCCCTCAAAGCAGCATTCATTATGTATGGGGTAATCATTTTGACGGTGTTTGTCGATTTGATTGTGGCTGTCGGTGTTGGAGTATTTGTCGCTAATGTTCTAACCATCGAACGTCTTTCCAATCATCGTGCCGATAAAGTTAAAGCGGTTACCTATGACGATGAAGAAATCGAGCTTAAGGAGGAAGAAAAACAGCTACTGGAAAGCGCCAATGGTCGCGTACTATTATTCTATCTAAGCGGTCCGATGATTTTTGGCGTAGCCAAAGCTATTTCTCGCGAACATAACTTAATGAATGATTATGAAGCTTTGGTTTTAGATTTATCTGAAGTACCGATTTTGGGTGTTACTTCTTCCCTAGCTCTAGAAAATGCCATCACCGAAGCTGTAGAAAAAGGTCGTCAGGTATTTATCGTCGGTGCTAGCGGACAGGCGGAAAAACGTCTGAGAAAAATAGGCGTAATGACTCAAATTCCCTCTCGCAATATCGTTCGCGATCGCATTACAGCACTCAGACAGGCAGCAAATTACCTTGACGAACACGCTTCAGGTTTCGAGCCTAGTACAATTCCTCCTCAAACAATTGGATAATTAGTCATTGGTCATTGGTCATTAGTCATTAGTTAAGAACTACAAAGAACAAAGGTCAAATGAATAAAGGACAAAAGACAAAAGACGAAGACAAATGACTAATAACAAACAACAAATTAATTAGAACTCAAATTTAAATCGTCCTTTCATCAAAAAGATTGTCATGATAAATTTAGCATCAATATTTCCTCAAGGGTTAGCTCCCGATCTTGTCTTTACTTCTCCATTAGTCGCCACTGCACCCAGTTCTGAAACTGCGCCGATGGTTTTAGCAGGGGTTTTACTCAGTCTCGTCTTCATCTACTTGGCGAGCAAGTTAGGAGGAGAACTTTCTAAATTAGTCGATTTACCTCCCGTATTAGGCGAACTAATCGCTGGTGTAGTAGTTGGAGTTTCGGCATTGCACCTACTAGTATTTCCCGAAACGGGTGCAGTTGCCAGCGATTCAGTCGTTATTACTATTTTGCAGCAGATTGCGGGTTTGAATCCCGAAAGTATTGGAGAGGTATTTGCAACTCAAAGTGAAGTTATCTCTGTCTTAGCCGAAATCGGAGTAATTATCCTCTTATTTGAAATCGGTTTGGAATCGGATATCAGAGAACTGAAAGAAGTCGGTGTCAGAGCCGCGATCGTTGCTTTTGTGGGAGTTGTCGCTCCTTTTGTTGCTGGTACGGTAGGACTAGTTTTAATCTTTGGGATGCCAACTATTCCTGCGGTATTTGCAGGTGCGGCGTTAACTGCTACCAGTATCGGTATTACTTCCAAGGTACTTTCAGAATTAGGACAGCTTAAATCGACAGAAGGTCAAATTATTGTCGGCGCGGCGGTTATCGATGATGTTCTCGGTATCATTGTCTTGGCAGTGGTAGCTAGTCTGGCAAAAACTGGAGATGTCGATGTTCTCAACTTGGTTTATCTCATAGTTAGTGCTACAGCTTTCTTGGTAGGTTCGATCTTTTTGGGTAAATTTTTTAATAAAAGCTTCGTAGCGATCGCAGAGAAATTGCAAACTAGAGGTAAGTTAGTCATCCCTGCTTTAATCTTTGCCTTCTCGATGGCGTTTTTGGCTAATGCCATTCATTTAGAAGCAATTTTAGGTGCTTTTGCCGCCGGTTTAGTTTTAGATGAAACTGACAAACGTAAAGAGTTAGACCGACAAGTTATTCCGATTGCAGATATCTTAGTTCCCATCTTCTTCGTATCTGTCGGTGCCAAAGTCGATCTCAGCGTTCTCAATCCTACTAATGCCGATAATCGTCAGGGATTGATTATTGCCACTTTCTTAATCGCGGTCGCTATTATCGGTAAGATTATTACTGGTTGGGCGATTTTCGGTAAGGAAAAAATCAACCGTTTGGCAATTGGAATTGGTATGATTCCTCGTGGTGAAGTGGGTTTGGTCTTTGCTGGTATTGGTGCGGCAAGTGGCGTTTTAGATAAACCCTTACAGGCAGCAATTATTATTATGGTCATTCTGACTACTTTTATTGCTCCTCCTCTATTACGTTTTGCTTTCCAAGAAGAGGAATCAGAACTGGTAGAAAAACCGGATTTAGCTATAGAAAATTAATCGCTCCAAGAATTTAAAACTCAAAATTGAGGGCGAATTCTGAAGAGTCTTAAGTATTATTAGGCTCTCAGAAGCTTTATCGCCCCAAATCTAACTAATTTCTCAACTAACTTTAATCGTCGCCAGGAAAAAAATTATGGATTATTTTGTATCGGATAAAAATACTTGGGTCTGGTTTTGTTTTACTGTTTATACAGTATCTGCCCTATTCATCGTACCCGACCGCACCAAAACTAATGCTGCAACTATATCCATGGCTTATGGCGATAGAAAAGCATTACAATTTGCTTCGCGACTTATATTCCGGATCGCTTTAATTTTTCCTATGGTGTTTATAATCAAAAATCTCATTTGAGATTAGTCATTAGTCATTAGTCTTTAGTCATTAAGTTCTTAGTAAATGTTAGAAGCTTGTGTTTTTGCCACGGTATTATGTGGTTTTTTTGGCATCATTTTTAAGAAAAATTTGGTGATGAAAATTATCTCGATGGACATCATGAGTACGGGAGTTATTGCCTATTACGTGCTGGTGGCATCGCGAGATGGTTTATTTACGCCAATTGTGGCTGGTAAAGATAATGTTGCTTACGCCGATCCCGTTCCCCAGGCAGTTATCTTGACAGCGATTGTTATTGGTTTTTCCATTCAGGCGTTGATGCTGGTAGGCATAATGAAGTTAGCTAAAAACAATCCCACTTTAGATACTAGAGCGATCGAAGAGAATAATACACCATGACCGAGATCACAATCGCTTGGATGGCATTACCCTTTTTTACTGGGTTTATTATCTATCTGCTACCGAGAGTCAGTCGCTGGCTGGCAGTAGCAATGGCTTTGGTTTCGGCTGGCTATGCCTTGCAGATATTTTTAGAGCCATCGCCTTTAACTATACAGCTACTAGATAATTTCGGCGTTAGTTTGGCTATCGACCAGTTGAGTAGCTTTTTCATCTTAACCAATGCCGTAGTAACGGCCGCAGTAATTATCTATTGTTGGAACAGTAGCAAAACGGCTTTCTTTTATATGCAGACGATTATTCTGCACGGCAGTGTCAATGCTACTTTTATCTGTGCGGATTTTATCAGTTTGTATGTCGCCTTAGAAGTAATTAGTATTGCCGCGTTTCTACTGATTGCCTATCCTCGCAGCGATCGCTCGATTTGGGTGGGATTGCGCTACCTGTTTGTCAGCAATACGGCGATGTTATTTTATCTGGTGGGGGCAGTACTAGTATATCAGGCACACCATTCTTTTAATTTTGCTGGTTTGCGGGGTTCACCTCCAGAAGCAGTTGCCCTGATTTTTTTGGGACTTTTAGTTAAGGGAGGTATTTTTGTCTCGGGCTTGTGGTTGCCTTTAACCCATTCTGAATCACAATCCCCAGTGTCGGCAATGCTTTCTGGAGTTGTTGTCAAAGCGGGGGTATTTCCCCTAGTGCGTTGTGCCCTGCTATTAGAGGAACTCAACCCGATCGTGAGGTTTTTTGGTGTCGGTACGGCACTTTTAGGAGTGGGCTATGCCGTGTTTGAAAAAGATACCAAGCGGACTTTAGCATTTAGTACCATTTCTCAGTTAGGTTTTGTCCTCGCCGCGCCAGAGGTAGGAGGCTTTTACGCCCTAACTCACGGATTAGTCAAATCTGCCCTGTTTTTAATTGCTGGTATTTTACCAAGTCGTAACTTTAAGGAATTACACCATCAGCCCCTAGATAGCCGCATCTGGATTGCTTTAGCGATCGCCAGTTTTTCGATCTCTGGCTTTCCGCTGCTGTCTGGGTTTGGAGCCAAGGTATTGACTAGTAAGAATTTATTACCCTGGCAGGTTATTACGATGAACATTGCAACCTTAGGAACCACAATTGTATTTGCCAAGTTTATCTTCCTTCCCCATAGGAAATCCCCCCAAGGATCCAAAGTACAATCGGGATTTTGGTGGGCAATGGTTATTTTACTCGGCGGATTGATTGGGGCAAATGGTGTTTATTACCAGGCTTATACCATAAGTAATATTGTCAAACCACTAGTGACAATTGCCATTGGCTGGCTAGCATATCTTTTTGTGTTTAACAAGTTAGTTCTCAAGTTACCCCGTGTACTTGAGGAATTGGAGCATTCAATTGGGTTTATGGCTGTAATGTTAATTCTAGTTTTCTGGATGGTGAAGGTGTGATCGCACATTTTAATTTGATAATTAGCTAAATAATTTTGCTGTTAACCAGCCCGAGGGCAAACTAATGGCTTGCTTTAAATACCTTATATAACTTACTCTTAAAAATTATGTGCCAGTCAATAACCCTAGTGGGTGCGATCGAATTGACAACAGATAATCCCACTCTGGAAACTAGGGCGATTCTAATTCTTAGACGCTACGCGAGCAAAGAGAAATAAGTAATACAACACCATGACCGAGATTACCATTGCCTGGATTGCTATACCGTTTTTTATCGGGTTTATTATCTATCTGCTACCGAGAGTCAGTCGCTGGCTGGCAGTAGCAATGGCTTTGGTTTCGGCTGGCTATGCCTTGCAGATATTTTTAGAGCCATCGCCTTTAACTATACAGCTACTAGATAATTTCGGCGTTAGTTTGGCTATCGACCAGTTGAGTAGCTTTTTCATCTTAACCAATGCCGTAGTAACGGCCGCAGTAATTATCTATTGTTGGAACAGTAGCAAAACGGCTTTCTTTTATATGCAGACGATTATTCTGCACGGCAGTGTCAATGCTACTTTTATCTGTGCGGATTTTATCAGTTTGTATGTCGCCTTAGAAGTAATTAGTATTGCCGCGTTTCTACTGATTGCCTATCCTCGCAGCGATCGCTCGATTTGGGTGGGATTGCGCTACCTGTTTGTCAGCAATACGGCGATGTTATTTTATCTGGTGGGGGCAGTACTAGTATATCAGGCACACCATTCTTTTAATTTTGCTGGTTTGCGGGGTTCACCTCCAGAAGCAGTTGCCCTGATTTTTTTGGGACTTTTAGTTAAGGGAGGTATTTTTGTCTCGGGCTTGTGGTTGCCTTTAACCCATTCTGAATCACAATCCCCAGTGTCGGCAATGCTTTCTGGAGTTGTTGTCAAAGCGGGGGTATTTCCCCTAGTGCGTTGTGCCCTGCTATTAGAGGAACTCAACCCGATCGTGAGGTTTTTTGGTGTCGGTACGGCACTTTTAGGAGTGGGCTATGCCGTGTTTGAAAAAGATACCAAGCGGACTTTAGCATTTAGTACCATTTCTCAGTTAGGTTTTGTCCTCGCCGCGCCAGAGGTAGGAGGCTTTTACGCCCTAACTCACGGATTAGTCAAATCTGCCCTGTTTTTAATTGCTGGTATTTTACCAAGTCGTAACTTTAAGGAATTACACCATCAGCCCCTAGATAGCCGCATCTGGATTGCTTTAGTTATCGCCAGTTTTTCGATCTCTGGCTTTCCGCTGCTGTCTGGGTTTGGGGCAAAGGTATTGACTAGTAAAAATTTACTACCCTGGCAGGTAATTGGGATGAATATTGCCGCCCTGGGAACAGCCATTTCCTTTGCGAAATTCATCTTTCTCCCCCACCAAAGAGCTCCCCAGACTCTTCAAAAGTTACAACCCGGTTTTTGGTGGGCGATGGCAATCTTACTCGGCGGATTGGTTGGAGCAAATGTGTTTTATTACCAAGCTTACACCATAACCAATATCATTAAACCGCTCTTTACTATTGCTCTCGGCTGGCTGGCATATCTGGTTATTTTTAAGAGATCGGTAATTAAGTTACCAAGGGCGAGCGAACAGTTCGATCATCTAATCGGAATTATGGCTGTAATGTTAATTTTACTTTTCTGGATAGTATGGACGCGACCGCATATTTCAATATAATTCTCAGACTGGCAATTTGGTTTTTACTCACCGCCGATCTCAGTCTGGCAAATATCATCATCGGTGTGGCGATCGCATTCCTATTGCCCCGCAGCTATACCTCCCCAGGAGCCTTAAAAGATTGGCTGCGGGTGTTATGGGAAATCGTGGTCGCCATTCCCCAGGCATATATAGAAGCGATCCAAATTATGCTTCGTCCTCATAATCAAGAAGCGATCGTCTGCGAAAGAGTCAAACCCCAACGAACACCAGGACTTATATTTCTGGATATATTTTTGATTACCTTTACCCCCAAAACCATTGTCTTGAAATACCACGAACGAGGCTGGTACGAAGTACATCGGGTGATACGGAGAAAAAGCGGAGGGAGCAGAGGAAAGAAGCGTAGGAACGCTTGGGGAGACAATTAACGACTAACTACTAACATTCTCAAGTAAATAAAGATGGACTCAATTTTAATTGCCATGATTTTGGCTTTACTCATACCGATTTATGAAGCTTGTCAGGATGATGATATTTGGCAAAAAATGCTCGCCTTTGCCAGTATTGCCACTAAAACCTCAATTATGATGCTGGCGATTTCAGTGTTTCGCGATGATTGGTCAATTGGGGTAGTTGCAGTCATCATTTTAAGTGTGGGCAATGCGGGATTAATGCTACTGGCACATTTAATTAAACGGTTGAATGAAGTATGATCGACATTTTAAGTTATAGCTGTATAGTTATCGGAATTATCTTCTGGTTTTGGGGAACCTTGCCCCTAATTGGAAACCGGTCGGTTTTATTTAAACTCCATAGTCTTTCGGTTGCCGATACCCTTGGCTCAATGAGTATTATTATCGGTTTACTGCTCGAGATACCTAGAGAATGGTCGCTGTTGCTTCTAGCAATTATTACCTTAGCAATCTGGAATACAGTGCTGGGGTATGTTATAGCCTATTGTTCTAGCAGCGGAGGAAAAAATGATCGATAAGTATGTTTATATCATCATCGCCTTGCTTCCTTTAGCGGCTTTAATGCTGGTATTTCAGGTCAATCCCTATCATGCTCTAGTAGTCCGAGCCATTTTAGGAGCAGTAGCAGCATTAGTATATGCGGTTTTGGGGGCGGCAGATGTAGCTTTAACTGAAGCTTTGGTAGGAACGATGTTAGCAATTACTCTGTATGTGGTTGCAGTTCGTTCCTCTATGGTCATGCGTCTGGGAATAATTAAGGAAGTAGAGGCAGAAAAAGAAAGTTATTTTCAAGAATTAATCGCTAATCTCAGAAAAGTCGTAAATAAACATCATCTGCGTCTTGAATTAATCGAATACCCCAATCTGACAGCTTTAGAACGAGCATTGATGGCTAGAGAAGTTCATGCTATCTGTAGCAAAACAAAACAATTAGCACCAGATAGCGATCGCCCTTCTCATAGTTCGTCCGGAGGACATAGCCAATGCCTTTTGACAGATCGCCAGCTCTATCAAACCGCCATTAGAGTGCGCCGTCTCTTTGAGATCGTGCAAACCGAAGCTCACCTACCAGACACCAGTCTGACCTATGTAACTGTACCAACTGTGGAGGAAAAACATTAATGAAATGGGTCTATATTGCGGCGGGAATAGCGTTGTTCGTCAAAATGCTGGTTATGCCCAATCCAGCAGCCGACTGGGAGGACGTTTCGATAGTAGAATCGATCGTAAAAGATAGTGGCGTACCGAATGCAGTTTCAGGGATTATTTTTCGCAATCGGCTCTATGACACGATCTTCGAAGTGGTAGTATTTACAATTGCTATTTTAGGCGTGGGTTTTCTGCTTGCCGACGAACAACCTACAGAAATAATCTATCAATTTAGCGATCGCCCTTCAATCGTACTGGCGCGTTTGGGGGCAACTATTGCGGCGATCGTCAGTATCGAACTAGCAATTAGAGGACACCTAAGTCCTGGTGGTGGTTTTGCGGCTGGGGTGGCTGGTGGAACGGCAATTGGCTTAATTGCAATTACTTCGTCGTCGCAGTGGATGGAAGCAATTTATCAAAAATGGCAGGCTGCTACCTGGGAAAAAGTTTCCGTACTAATCTTTATCGTCTTGGCAGCGATTACTCTCGCTGGATGGGAATTACCACAGGGACAATTAGGTGCGCTCTTTAGTGGTGGCATGATTCCTTTACTCAATATTCTGGTGGCGATTAAAGTAGCACTGGGTTCGTGGGCGGTTATCGTCTTGTTTATTCGTTATCGCGGATTGCTTTAAAAGTCCCATCCCGATTTATTGCGATTAGAGCGGTCTTTTTGGCAAAATGTAGCGTCGATCGCATTTATTTTTTGGATTTGACTTTTTACTAGACACAGTAGATGTAAGTTTGAAGTCATTTATTTATATCATGTACCAATTTCGGCTAGGGACGCTCGCTAGGGAAACGGCATCGGCTAGAAATTGGACGGCAGCAATCGCTTTAGGTTTGGCACTATTGGGAATTGCCTTGGCTTCAATCTTAATCGCGATCGCCGAACGAGAACTTACACCCTACGCGATTACTGGCGATCGCCTATTAATAGCCGCAGTTGCTTTTGGTGCTTGGAATAGTCTCAAAGCTTCTTTCAATCTCCACCGAGAGCCAGACTCTGAGTTTCAACCATACACCAAACGAGCTACTATTTTAATGTCCGTAGCCGGAATCAGTTTTGCTATTTCTCTGTCACTTTGGGCATGGTCTTTGACTCAAACTAGTATCGCCAATTCTACTTTGTTAAATAACATGATGCCGATTTTTACTACTTTGGGTGGTTGGCTGGTATTTGGTCAACGATTTTCTCTACGCTTTTTATTGGGAATGGCAGTAGCAATTGGTGGTGCAATCGCAATTGGCATTGAAGACTTGCAGTTGGCAGAGAGTAATTTAACTGGAGATGGTGCGGCTTTAGTGGCGGCAGTGTTTTCGGCTGTCAGTATTTTAAGTTTGGAGCAACTTAGAATACAATTTTCTACTCCGATAATTATGCAGTGGACGAGTCTAGTAGGAGGTCTATTCGTTCTGCCACTAGTTTTTTTAAGTAATGGTCAATTATTACCAGTTTCACTCACTGGTTGGTTAGCAGTTATTGGTTTGGGTACGATTTCTCAGGCGATAGGACAGGGATTGCTTACCTATAGTTTGGCTAAGTTTTCTTCAGGATTCGTAGCAGTATCGATGTTAGCGATTCCTGTAATTGCGGCAGTTTTGGCGTTGCTAATTTTTGCCGAACAGTTAAGTCTCTATAATTGGTTGGCATTTTTAGTAGTTTTATTCGGTATTTATCTATCGGTATCGGCAAAGAATAGTAACTCTGAATTGTCCGTCGAGCGATCGATTTTGTAAAGGCAATACGCCAACAGTTTGGTAGGGAATGTCAAATAACGAAGTCAGAAATTACTGCGGAAACCTCAGGTGACACGCCCTCCTCTGACCGTTGGTCAAAATTGCATTTGATATCTAACCTTAAATTCATTGAAAAAGTAATCGTAGGTAGCACTCACTGAAGATTCGTCACTCAGCCGATAAGTTCCTTCGATTGCTGGGTAAACTCGCAAGTAATCTAAGTTTATTTCTTCTCCAATATCGATAATTGTTTGGTCGGCAAAATTAAAAATTTCTCGTTCTAGGGGTGTAATTACAAATTGAGTTACGCCAAATTCAAATAGCTGTTGTTCGTTACTTTCTTGTAGTTCCTCGGCTAAACCGATAAACTGTTTACCCAACAAGGAAAGAATTGCTCCCTGACTGCGAGGCGGATTGCTGTCTAGACTTACTGCGGGAGAATTTAAGATTTCTCTAACCGAGCCTTCTGCAAAAGCATTAGCATTGATACATTCTGCTAGCTGGGTTAGTTCCTCTTGAGTATAGATTTCTTCGGCAAATAAAGGTTCTAAGGGGGGTTCGATAAGGCAAAGATTGTCGGGGTCTTCATCAATTCGAGGAACGATACGCTCTGCCTCTCCCTGTACGTTTAGAGTAATGTTAATGGTTTCGTTTCTGCCTACCTGAGAAATCGGATCGGGAATTTCATTATCATCTATTACTCCGCGATCAATATCGGCAAGTTCGGATACCTCAGTTTCTAGCCTGATATCTATAAAAGGATTGAGAATGGATTCTTGAGGATCGAAAATAATGACATTATTGTATGCCTGTTGCAAGTTAAATTCACTGCTGACAAAATCTACGTCGGCTCGTTCTACTTCCAGCGTTCCGTCAGCTTGAATTTCTGTGACGTTGTCAGCCGCACCGTTTAAAATCAAATCCCCACTAACTGCAAATTGGTATAGGGGTTCTTGTTGAAACCTAAAGTCTTCTAAAACTATGGCAAAATCCTGGAGTCTGGGAGTAAAGGCAGTTTCAGTATCGATGTCTTCGTTTGTCTCATCCAAGGCTATTTCTGTTTCTGCTTGTTCTTCTCCTTCGGGTACGAATCCCTGTCCGTCAAATAATTCGATCGCGCCACCAATTGTCGGACTAACAGCATTACCCGTAATCATAACTTCGCCTTCGATACCACCTTCATAGAGTTGGTCTAAATCGATCTCGCTTTCTCGGAAAACTAGAGTTAGAGGCTCGCCGATACCTTCTCTCGACTCAAAGAGGGGTAAAATTCCTGCCGCCGAGATTTCGCTATCGGCAAAAGTTCCCACCAGTTGTTCTACTTGTAACAAACTTTCGTCGATGACAATTTCGGCAGTAACATTTAAAGGTTCGGCGAAAACAGTAGTTTCCAGAATAGTATTATTGAGAATAATTTCTCCAACTACATCGAGGTCTTGAAGGGGAAAATCTTGGCTTAAATCTATACGTCCGTTGGCATCGAGTGCGATTTCTGCCTCACCACCCTCGAATTCGAGCGCACCTCCAGTAAAACCATCAATCAGAGCAATTCCACCTTCGTCTAGATCGGCTATCAAACTTACTCGGTCGTTTTCCGGCTCGATGGGAAAGGGAATGCTAGCTTGGATTTGAGCGGAGGGGGTTTCGGTAGTGTCTAGTTCTAAGCGAGCATTATCGTAGATGTATTCCCCAGTTATGTTTGGTAGCCGGCGATCGCTTCTTCTAGCTGTAGTTGTTCTGTGGCAAATGGTTGTAAAAAGGGGTTCAAGGGAACATTACTAGCATCTAGAACGGCTTGCCAATTACTAGTGGCTAAATTACCAGTACCCCTGAGATTTATTTCCCCCGAATTGATATTTAGTTTGGTATCGCGAATCGTTAAAATCGAATCGTCAAATAAAATTTCTCCCGTTCCCGAGATATCGGTTTCGGCAGTTGTAGTCACCGAAGGTGCTTGCCAATTAACCAATACCTCTGGTTCTGCTATAGTACCGTCTACCTTAGCTACGGCAGTAACCGTACCGACATTAAACGGCACGTCGGTAGCATAACGGTACTTAAACAATTTAAACAGACAAAATAAGATAGAATACCTTTGCTGATTAACTTTAACATTATTCTAAAGCCCGATCGCACTTACTTTATGAAAGAAACTACTCCCGCAGCCATGCCTCCCTGTTTCGATAGATGAGATGGTGTCAAAAGTTTGATGATTTACTGAGAACTAAAGCGCAAAAAAGGGAATTCAGACATTATTTAGGAGGATTATTAGGGGAAAGTGAGCGAAAAAATGTATCTCAAATGGCTAAAGACGCAGTAGAGGTCACATACCACAAATTACACCATTTCTTAACTGAAGCAACTTGGTCAGCGAACAAGATAAATGAACGTCGCTTAGAAGTGATGAACAAGTGTAATCAAACGAGAATCAGTAAGGGATTTAGTCTAATTGTTGATGACTCTGGGCATAGAAAAAGTGGTAACTTTACCGCAGCAGTAGGTCGTCAATATATTGGGGAAATTGGGAAAACAGATAATGGCAATGTTGTAGTAACAACTCATCTATATGATGGCCAAAAAAGCTTACCTTTAGACATAGAACTATATCAACATGGTAATTCGTTGCCCGAAGGAAAGAAAGACAGAGAATTCAAGAAAAAACCCACCTTAGCCTTAGAATTAATCGATAAAAGTTTGAAGAGGGGATATCGACCAGGACTAGTATTAATAGATTCGTCCTATGGTAACAACACAACTGTTTTACTCGAACTGGAAAAAAAGAAATTAAAGTATATAGGAGGAATCGCTAAAAATCGTAATATTTTGGTTAAAACTCCATCAAATCAATTAGAAAAAATCAGAGTAGATGAATATGCTCAATGGTTATCTGATGAGGAATTTAAGGAGATTCAAATCCAGGGTGAAAAACCTAGAACCGTCTGGGTAGCAATAATAGAAGCAGAAATATCAAGGCTAGAAGGAATCAGAAAAATAGCTATCGTCATGAGTGCACCAATCTTTGAAGATGCTGAAGATATTGACTACTTACTCACAAATGTTGAGGGAGAAATAGTAACCGAGCAATGGATAGTTCAAACTTATGCTCAGAGAAACTGGATAGAAGTTTTCTATCGAGAAGCCAAGGGATGGTTAGGATTAAAAGAGTATCAAGTTAGAGATAAGAAGAGTTTGGAAAGACATTTTATTCTAGTTTTTTGTGCCTATACTTTTATCCTTTGGCATAAGCTTACTGGAGGTTTAAGAAGACGTTGGGCGAACAAACCTTTGGAGACATTTCCTGAAGCATTAGAAGCTTTTCGTACAGGTATATCTTATCGTTTTGTCCAATGGTTGAACCAAAATCGCGACGTATTCGTAGCTTATAAAGCTAGTTTGGGCTTTGTTTGGGCTTGATTTTTGTTTAAGTACCGATAATAGGGCTGGAGTAGTTCTTCGGCTGTTAATTCTGCTTGGAACTCAAACGACAACGGTATAGCTGTCGATTCGGGAGTGGTATTACTTAGATCGGTTCCGATTAAACCTCGTCCCGTAACTTCTCCGCCGACTGCGGGAATAAGACTGAGATTTTCTAAAACGACTCGTTCTAAACTCGCTGCTAGTTCGGCTTCTACCTCATCTAATTTAGTTTCGGCAATGGTAATGGGTTGGGTATTGCTAATAGTTCCTTGAAGTAGGGGTTTGGCGATCGCTCCGGTTAATTGCAAATTGGCTCTAATTTTTCCCGAAACGTCTACTGGAGACTGAACTGGAGCGATCGCCAATAGCTCCTCTAGAGCAAAAGAAGGCAGGTTTATGTTTACGTCATAGCCTTTTTCCCAGTTAATTCGCCCGTCTACACGAGCGACAATATCGCCAATGCTAGCTTGAGTATTATTAATATTTACTTTTTTTTCATTAAAACGCAATCGCGATCGCGCCGTTAGAGGTTTTGGTAATTGTTCGGCTGTGGCTTGCACCCGTTGCAAACTAAGCGTTCCTTCAATGCGAGTATCGTCGATCTCTTCAAAAGAAGGAAAGTTTACCTCTAGATCGGCGTTTAGTTCCCCTCGTTGCAGTTGGACTGGTGGCTCGTTTGGCAATAAAGATAATACTTTTGGTAGAGCTAAATCTTCCACCAAAATTTGTGCTTTTGTCTTACCCGTCTCGAAATCCGTTTCACCTGTAACGTTGGCTATAGCTTCCCCGATTTTAGTATCTAAATCGTATTCAATATACTGCGGTTGAGCCCGATCGTAATTAAGGCTACCATCGATCTCTAAGTTAACCGGTGCATCGCGTTCGTTAGGCAGTAGTGCCACGTCTCCAGATTCAGCAATTACAGTAATGTCAAAATCGATCGGCAGTCCTCCCCCTTGTTCCGAACCAGCAGGTAAATCTAACCAGGAACCATTTTCATCCTGTTCTAAATAAATATCGGGATCGATTAAAGTAACTTCTAGGGGCAAAACGCGGCGGAAAATAACTGGCAAGAGATTGAACCCAACCTTTACTCGATCTACAATGACGTAATCTGGATCGTCGTCATCGACGGAAACAGTAGAGCGAGCGAAGGTAATGCTGTTGAAAGAAAAACTTATGACTTCTCCGAGATCGACGGGACATGCCAAGGTTTGACTCAACTGCCGTTCCAAAAAAGGTGGAAGTTTCTCGGTTACCAGCCACCTCGTTCCGATATAGCCCAACACCCCAAAAGCGATCGCTACACTACCAACAGCAATAGTTGATGGTTTTTTTAATCGCTCCAGCCAAAATGTATTGGAATTCTTTTGCTCTACTGACATTCACTTTTTTACAGGTTTTTGGTAAAATGTCAAAATCTTTTAACAACTATTAAAAAAATGCGGAATAGACTATTTCGCACAGAAGTTCATACTAATTAAATAAAAAATCATCTAACCTCTACTATTAGATGTAAATTCAGTGCTGTTTGAAAATTGAAAAATGTTGTAGTGTAGATACGGTAAACGTCACACATACCGAACCTCAACTCAAATACCATTAAAGATTCATAAGATTGTCATTTCAAAGTCATACCGTTTATCTAAATTGAAAATGTCAGTTTAAAGTTAGAAAAAATCGAGTTCCCCACACCAGCTTTAAACTGACTTTCTTAAAACTAAAGCTATTCAAACAAAATCATATTTATTGCTACACGAAGCATTAAAAACGAGGTAATTTTTAGTCGATGAAAAAATCTACATTTTTAAAGAAAGCAACTACTTCCCTATCTTTAGTTTTACTCGGTGGTGGCATCGCTGTTGGTGGTAACTATCTACTTAATAGTCCTCAAAGTGTTGCCCAGAATTCAAAAAGCGATTCTTTAGTTTCCGAACCAAAAAATAACCAAACAGCGATCGCTATTCCCCAAAACTACGTCAGCAATGTCGTCAATCAAGTGGGTGATTCAGTAGTGCGTATCGATGCGACACGAACAGTCGTTACTAACGTGCCAGATATGTTTAACGACCCCTTTTTTCGTCGATTCTTCGGTTCTCAGATGCCCAATATTCCCAACGAACGAATTCAAAGAGGCATGGGATCGGGTTTTATAGTAAGTTCCGATGGTTTAATTCTTACTAACGCTCATGTCGTAGAAGGTAGCGATAAAGTAGAAGTAACTTTAAAAGACGGACGCACCTTTGAGGGTGAAGTAATGGGAACCGATCCTTTTACTGATGTAGCAGTAATTAAAATTGAAGCAGATGAATTACCCGCAGTTGCTTTTGCCAATCCCGAACAAATACAGCCTGGAGAATATGCCATCGCTATTGGCAACCCTCTAGGTCTAGACAATACCGTTACTACAGGCATCGTTAGTGCTACTGGTAGAAGTAGTGCTCAAGTAGGGGTAGCTGATAAACGAGTTAGCTTTATTCAAACCGATGCCGCCATCAACCCTGGTAATTCTGGAGGTCCTTTACTCAATGCCAACGGCGAAGTAATCGGCATCAATACGGCAATTATTCAAAATGCTCAAGGATTGGGCTTTGCTATTCCCATCGATACCGCTAGAGATGTTGCTGAAGAACTGATTGCTAACGGCAAAGTAGAACATCCCTTCCTCGGTATTCAAATGGCAGCAATTACTCCAGAATTAACCGAGCAACTTAAAAGTAACCAAGAGTTGAAAGTAACAGAAGAAGAAGGAATTTTAATCGTCGATGTAGTTCCTGGTTCTCCTGCCGATAAAGCTGGCATTGTTGCTGGCGATGTAATTCAAGAAATTGATGGTGAATCGGTATCTGAGCCAGATGAAGTGCAACAGGCAGTAGAAAAAACTGAAGTCGGTAATGAATTACCAATTCGACTACAACGAGATGGGGAGCAAGTAAATCTTAATGTCGAAGTCGGAGTTTTACCCGCACCTCAGACTCAGAGATAAGCGACATTTTTAGTTTTCCTCACCACATAGAAGCGGTAAAGTGCTATCGAGACACTTGCCGCTTTTTCTTTTAACTTTGCTCGAGGTCACTTCCCAAGAGGTAATTATAATAGGTATTGCAATATAGGTCGATTTCGATAGAGCAAAAGAATAGTAATTTCGTATTTATTGACTAAGAACGATCGCATTATCCGATTATCTTCAGGTTTAAGCCGATAAATATAATCTTTTCGTTCTACTTATCTCCAGCCACACCGTTCTTATAACCGTAAAAATCAATACGGTAGTCGGTAATTTTAACCCCTGTTTGTCTTTCGATTCGTTCGATGATTTCTTCTGGTAAGGCAATGCGAATATCGATAATCTGATTGGTATCTAGGCAATTGATATGGCTGTGAGAATCGCTAATATTGCCATATAGTCTACCGTCAGAATGCTGCACGCATTCAATAATGCCGTTTTTCGATAATGCTTCTAAATTTTGATAAACTGACGTGTGTCCGATTTCCTTTCCCTGCTGATTGAGCAAATCGTAAATTTCTCTGGCTGAAAGGTGTTCTTCTCTTTCCCAGAGTAATTCTAAAATATAGCGACGCTGACTACTAACTCGCATTCCTAGTGCCTGGCAGCGAGCGATCGCGTCATCTAAAGAATTAATTGGTTGTAGACTTGCCTCTGGAATATTGGTATTCATAGGTGAGGCTCTGTTTAATTCGACTTAATACATAATCATTACCACTTTAACTTAAAATAGAGGTAAATGTCCAATCTCATCCAGCAGGGCTAGTTTATTCGGATAAAGTTTACCGATTCAATCAGCTTAATGACTTTAAAAATTGCTCTAGACAATCAAAAGATCGACAGCTTAGATTTGTCCCCCGCTCATAGAGCGATCGCACCGCTACTGGAAAACAATCGCATTGCGAGTTACGAACAACAATTGCGGCTAGAAATCGACTATCAGCGAGAAGCAACCGATCCTCGGGAACTCTCAGAAATTCCTGCGATTAGACTCTGGTACGTGCGTTTAGATGCAGTTTATCCTTGGCTGCCTTTTCTGCTCGATTGGAAAGCAGGAGAACTAGCTCTTTATGGAGCAATGCTAGTTCCCCATCAATTTAGTCGTAGCGAAGGAATTATTTACAATCCAGAAGCTCTAGAAATTTTTGTGATGAGTAAGATTTTCATCCTCTCAGATTGGTTGCTCAAGCAGGGAATTTCTCCTCAATTTCGCCTAAAATCTTTGGCGCAAACTTTTGGTTATGAAATTGACGATGCTTTTTTTGAGATGATTCGCTAAGCAGGCTATTTACAGCAGTTTTCGTAATGAAAAACCGCTCTAGCCAAATAAATGAGCGGTTTTTTTCAGATTTAATTTTGTTAAGGCGTAATTTTAGCGTTATACCGTTCTACATTGCAGAACCGACACCAGCGTAAGAACCATAGAAAAATATACCGACGACGGTAATTACACCTAAACCTGCGACTGTCGCTACAATCCACAAAGGAATTTTTCCGTTTGCAAACATTGTTTTTATCTCCGTTTTTATCACCTACTTGCCGTTATTAATTAAACCATTAAACGTAATTAGTTAAAGAAATAACTGGAAAATAAGATCCCGAGAACTGCAATCAAAAGTAAGCCTAGATAGAGAGAAGTGCGATTTAGTTCTACTGGCTGCTTGTTGGGATTGGGATTTCTGTCCATGTTTAAAGTCTCCTATCTTTGAATAAACTGCATAGCAGCGATCGCGCCTAAAAAGAACACAGTAGGAACTGCTAATGTATGAACTGCCAGCCATCTAATCGTAAAAATGGGATAAGAAACCGGCTGATTGGGATTATTACTTGTCATCGTGTTTTGCCTAATTCTACTTGAAACTTTTATTTATTAAATTCTTCGATCTGTTCTTTTGCTTTAAAGCGATCGCTCAGAATTGGTAGCTCCAGTCTTTCCTGAGTAAAATACTCGTTAGGGCGAGGAGTACCAAACGCATCATAAGCTAGTCCAGTACTAACAAAAAGCCATCCAGCAATGAACAGCATCGGAATGGTAATGCTGTGAATTACCCAATAGCGAACGCTGGTAATAATATCAGAAAATGGACGTTCTCCAGTTGTACCTGCCATTTGACCTATCTCCAGATTAAAATCAAAATTCGATCGACATACAGTTGTCAAAGCGCTCGAGAGATTGTACTTTGACTTCGTGAGGCAATATGCCAGCACTAGCCAGACTGTAAGACTATTTAAAGCTCTTTCGGGTTATCTTATCAACCACAGCGATTGCCAATTCAATCAGCGCGATCGCCACGAGCAATTTTTTGAATTTTTATTAATTGTTAATATCCTACCATGTAACATCTGCACAAAGAGGAGAGAAAGCCCAGATCTTTTCTGGTTTAACTTGCCTAAGTGTAAAGAGTAGAGGAGACTGAGATAATAATTGTTACCTCTTACCTTACTACTTGCTACTGGTGACTTTTAACTTTTCTTTTACCTTATCAAATTGCTTTGGTTTGTGGTTCGTATTTGAGCAAAGCTCCTCTTTCTCCCAAAACAAATCCCTTTTCAGGATTGAGAAAAACTACTTTATAAAAGTTAGAAGGAATGTTTTCTACATCTCGATCCTTTTCCCAGGTTTGACCGCCATCAGTACTAACTAGTAAGTTGGCGCTGCCACCGGAAACCCAAAGTTCGTCTGGGGTACGATATCCTACATCGAGTAAGCCCCAACTAGTAGAGAATTCTGGATAAATCGGCTCTTGCCACTCGTCAAAATCTTCCGGTTCGCCAAATTGAATTTGACCGCCGCGAGCTAGCAGCCACAGGCGATCGTCGCTACTAAAGCCCATATTTTGCAATCGGCGAGATGAGGTTCTTTGATGGGGTGTCCACTCACTTTGTCCTGGTTCCCAGGTAGAATAAAAGTTACCTCTTGCCGAGACTGCTACGTATTTGCCATCATCCGAACGCTGAATACTGCGGGCGACTCCTACCGAACCTTCCACTAGAGCTTTCCAGTTTTTACCGCCGTTGGTAGTTTTATAGATCGCACCCAAATCTGTAACCATTTCGGCTGTAGAATCTCCTAAAGCGACAATTCCATCGGGAGAACCGGGAAGCTTGGCACTTAAAGGAATCCGCGACCAGCTAGTACCACCATCTTTAGTGTGAAGCAAGATTGAGGGTTTGCCGACGATCCAGCCTTCTCGTCCGTTAAAGCTAACTGAAGTCAGAGAGACTTTTTCTTCTCCCAGATCTAGTGCTTTTTTTTCCCAGGTATTGCCACCATCGTTGGTTTCAAAAAGAGTGGCTTGAGTACCGACTAACCAACCGCGATCGGGATTATCGGTAAAAGCGATATCGGCAAAAATTGCTTCACTAGGCAAAGTTAAAACTTTCCAAGGATTAACGCTAGTGGAAACCACTTCGTTACAGCTAATACAAAATACACAAACAGCCACCAAAATTGCTACCTGTTTTAATTTTTGAAACAATAATCTCATAAACGTCCTTACTTATTTATTGGGTAAGATGGAACGACCGTAACTTACCGAGGATAAATATACAATTAATAACAGCAAAAAAGACTAGCCAGCTACCCCAAACTTCCCAACCAAGAGATTGGGGGCTAGCAGTAGCTGTGATATTTTTTTGGCTAATGGCTAATTAATTTAGACTGTATAGGCTTAGGAAAAATAAGAAACCTAAAGCCAAACCACCAAAAATCAGGATATTCTTTTGGTTGGGAGTTAGACGGTTGACTCCAAAACCATAATCGAGGTTAGAAGAAAATCCCGAAGGTGCACCTTTAGCACCAATATTGGTAAATTGAGTTTTACGAACTCCACATACTGGGCATCGCCAATCATCAGGCAGATCTTTAAATAGCGTACCTGCAGAAATTTGGCGTTGACTATCTCCTTTAGCTGGTTCGTAAACGTAACCGCAAGAACGACATTCGTAACTTGGCGGTGCTTGTTCTGCTAGAGTTTTTTCTTGAGCTGGCTCATTCATTGCTTTATGTTAAGCAAATATTAAAATATCTGCTAAGAATTATCGCACAAAAAGTACGGGGGCAGCGAACGGCAAGTAAAGAACATTGAAGAAACGTGAGTTCGACAAAGTTAAAACGACAAAGTTAAAAAAGAGCAGAAGGTAGAGTGGAGAGTATGCTCTAGAAGAAGGATGAGCTACATACTGACAACCACAATTTTTTTTTACACTTACAAGACTGTTTTCCACGGAGAAAACCGTTTTTCTTGTTTTGATAAGATTTACACTTGGGACAGTGCATCAGCTAAAGACCAGCAATCTGAACTATTTTATTTTAGATGCCATAGCATTGCGCATTTATCAATGCCTTTTCAAGAATTGGTATCAGTAGCGATCGCTGCCGAAGTTAAACTGAGATTTGCTATAGTTGTGGTTCGATTTTGTCTTGCGGAATTTCTGGCGACGAATTTAGTCTATCGGCTTGGTTCTGAGATAGCTGGTTAGTGTTTAACTGATAGCCCATTGTTTTGAATTGCTTGACAAACTGAGTAGAATCGTATTTCGAACTGCTTCCTGAGGTTTTTTGCTGTTGTCGTTGTCGTTTGAGTTTGGCTTTTCTACCCATGATTTTTTACTCCGATCGCATTTAGCAAGACATAGATCGATCTTAAACGATCGATGTAAGCTCGGTCGTTTGAAGAGTAAAAGACTGTCGGGACCGAGCCAATAGTTGAATAGTTGAGATTTGCTTAAATTGCGATCGCTACTGCAACCATCCTTTTAGGCGTCGGGCTACTTGAGGGCGGCGCAGCTTACGCATGGCTTTACTCTGAATTTGGCGTACTCGTTCGCGGGAAAGATTGAATACTTTACCAACTTCTTCTAAAGTATAGGACTGATTGGATGATAATCCATAACGCAAACAGATAACATCTTTTTCTCTTTCGGTGAGTACGTCATTGAGAACTTCGGTAATTTCCTGACGCATCATCGCTTCATTCATCCGTTCTTCTGGTAGCTGTAGTTCGCTGTCTTCTAGCAAATCTACTAACTCGGTATCTTCGGCTTTTCCTACTCGATGATTTAAAGATAGAGACTGACGGCGTAATTCGAGTAATTGGCGCAGTTGCGAGAGAGAAATTTGTAATTCTTCAGCTAATTCGGCTTCATTGGGATTGCGCTTGAGTTGTTGTTTGAGATGTCGCTGTGCCTTTTTTAACTTGTTGAGTTTTTCAACTATATGAATCGGAAGACGAATGGTACGAGCATCATTAGCAATGGTTCTGGTAATTGCCTGACGAATCCACCAATAAGCATAGGTAGAAAATTTATATCCTTTATTAGGGTCGAATTTTTCTGTGGCTCTGTTTAAACCAATCGCGCCTTCTTGAATTAAGTCTAAAAAAGGAACGCCCCGATTAAGGTAGCGTTTGGCAATAGAAACTACTAAACGCAAATTTGAGCGAATCATTTTGCGTTTGGCAACCTTACCGCGATATAAAATCAGCTTTAACTGACGTTCTGATTCTAAATTTAAGGCTCGTGCTAATTCTGTCCGGTTCGGTTCTCTAGCTAGCTGTTCGGTCAATTGTTGGCGTGTCGCCTCAACTCGAACCATCAACTTGACATCATTGGCTAAATGTATTTCTTCTTCTGCTGTCAGCAAGGGATAGCGAGCCATTTCCTTGAAAAAAGCACCAATGTTATCTTCGATGTTGTGGCGACGATTACCAACTAAATAAAAATTGTTGTTATCTTCTTCAGAATATTCGGCTTCTACCAGTTTTATATTTTCAATAGTTGGAGATTCTTCCTCAATCTTTAGATCCATAGCGGCAAAACTACAGTTGTCTCGAACGGTTAATTTGGCGGTGGTCATGGGTTTTGGATCCTCTTTAGATTAGATTTGGTAATGAATTTGAGGTAGAGCGATAACTTGTGAGCGATCGACTTAAATACCACATAGTCTGGTAGTCTTTTTTAGCGATCGTAAATATATAGAGGGTAAAATGCGCTCGCTAAAGATTTACCGTTAAACTTGCAGTTAGATTTTGAATATTATTGTATGTCGTTCAAATTTTCTAAATATTTTATGATGTAAGTTATTCAATCTTCCTTGACTACTCAAACAAAATTAAAACTCTTATAAATAGGGTACCAGATGTTTCAATTGTTTTTGTTTTGTCAGTTACCGAATTGTCATGAATTTTTTTTACAAACTTAATTAAATATATTATAATTTTTAAAAAACAATTATACTTCAAAGTAATAATCGCTACCAAAGTAGTAAATCGACGTTTCAATTACAATTAATCAATTATTACAATTTTTATAGAATTGGATTATTCGCTCTGAATTAGATTCATAAGTATTTCGGGCAGTATCGAGCTTCGATTGCTATTAAACTAACTAAAATCGATCGCCTTTGAGATGGCTTTTTATAAATTGTTAAACTCAGAGATTATGTACTAGTTTTACAGGAGAGTAATCTCTCACCTTTGAGCGAGCGTGAAATTAAATTTCTAGAATTCATGTAACCGTTTAACATTAATCATTCAGTGTAAATAACTAGAGACAATAATTTTAAAAAGTTAAGCTTTCTGGAAAAGTTAAGTACGTTAACAAATATTGCTGTTTAGATTTTTGCTGGCGATCTCATTAAGAGGGGACACCAGGAAGATAAAATCATGAAAAGCTACCTTTCAAAAGGAGATGGTTGCAAGTTACTGCCGTAACACTTCGAACTTTGGCTGATAGCTAACTCCGTCGCCAACCAACCCAGCCTGGTTCACTCAAGTCTACGGAAGTGTAAAATAGTATTTTAGTACGCCAATACTCCAGAAGCGATAGTGAAACCAGATTCTCACTCAACTCTCGAATATGCAAAATCTGCAACCATTTACAGTTCCACTGCCAGAGGTGGCTACTTCGAACAAGCTCAATTTACTTCTTTGGTCGCCGAACCCAAAGTAGTCTATAGCTCGGAACCAGACTCTACTCAATGGGTAGAAGTATTAGTAGACTGTCCTGGAGTGAGGGGATTGTATACATACAGTGTGCCCCCAGAGTTAAAGGTGCGCTCGGGAGATATTGTCAGCGTGCCCTTTGGAATGCAAATTACTGGAGGAATTGCGATCGGTTTCTTAGCATCTCCTCCGGCAGATTTGGAAAGGGAGCGAATTCGTCCCATAGAAGAAATTATTACCTCTGGTTTTTTCCCTTCTACCTACTGGCAACTGTTAGGGAGAGTTGCAGACTACTACTGTAGCGACTTAATGAGCGCGATCGCCGTAGCTCTACCTCCTGGTTTATTGGGGCGATCGCAAAGAAGGATTAGACTTAACTTTGCAGCAATTCCCCCAGGGGCAGAAAGTTTTTGTAGTCCTGTAGCAGGAAAAATTTTGCAACTATTAAGCCAGCAAAAAGATGGCAACTATAGCGTTAATTATCTGCGCAGCCAGATTCGGGGAGTAAATCGCGGAATTCGAGAACTAAGCAAGCGCGGCTGGATTGAAAGTTATCTCGAACCCCCCAGACACGCCAAACCCAAACTTAAAACTGCAGTGACTTTAGTTGCCCAAAACTTTGGCAGCGATCTCAGTTCCAGGCAACGTGAAATCTTACAAATTTTGAGCAGTCAAGGTGGAGAATTATGGCTACAGGAATTAATTCAGTTATCTCGCACCACCTCTGCCACGATTAAAAAGCTAGCAGCCAAAGGCTACCTTAGCTTGAACCAGCGAGAAATTTTAAGAAAAGCTGGCGGGATCGGGGCAGTAGCAGATCGACCCAAGCAGCTAAACTCGGCTCAAAGAGAAGCTTTAGCCGTAATTAACCGCCAGCAGGGCTACGCTCGGATTCTCTTGCACGGAGTAACGGGTTCGGGTAAAACCGAGGTATATTTACAGGCGATCGCGCCGATTTTAGCCCGGGGTAAATCTGCACTAGTATTGGTCCCCGAAATTGGTTTAACTCCCCAACTCAGCGATCGCTTTGGTGCCCGTTTTGGCGATCGCGTTTGCGTGTATCATAGTAAACTGTCCGTGGGGGAACGCTACGATACTTGGCGACAGACCATTCAAGGTGAACCCCAGGTAGTCATCGGCACGCGCTCGGCTATTTTTGCTCCCCTACCCAATCTGGGTTTAATTATTTTAGATGAAGAACACGATTCTAGTTTCAAACAAGACCGCCCCGCACCTACCTATCATGCCAGAACCGTGGCTAACTGGCGTGCTGAACTAGAAAATTGTCCTTTGGTTTTGGGATCGGCTACTCCTTCATTGGAGAGTTTGACTGCAACTCAAGGTAGTGGAGATCGAGAGAGCGAGCACCGATCGATTAATAACCATTGCCTTGCTTTACCCGAACGCATCGGTTCTCGTCCCTTACCTGAGGTAGAAATAGTAGATCTGCGACAGGAATTAAGTAGAGGTAATCGCTCGATTTTTAGCCAGTCTCTACAGAGTGCAATCGCCCAGATGCAGCAACGAGGCGGACAGGGAATTTTATTTATTCCTCGCCGGGGTCATAGCACTTTTGTTTCCTGCCGTAATTGCGGGTACGTTATTGATTGTCCCAACTGTGACGTATCTCTTTCCTATCACTACGCCACAGAAGGTGCTGTCAAACTATTACGCTGTCACTACTGTAACTATACCAGTCTGCAGCCCGACAAATGCCCCGAGTGTAGTTCGCCCTATCTCAAACACTTTGGTAGCGGTACCCAAAAAGTAACTCAGGAATTGGGCAAACTGTATCCCAAGCTTAGAGCAATTCGTTTTGATAGCGATACCACTAGAAACAAAAATGCCCATCGTGAGGCGCTCGCTAGGTTTATCAATCGAGAGGCAGATATGTTGGTAGGTACACAAATGCTCACTAAAGGCTTAGATATTGCGGGCGTAACCTTAGTCGGAGTAATAGCTGCTGACGGTTTATTACATCGAAGCGATTACCGCGCCGCCGAAAGAGCTTTTCAAACCCTAACTCAAGTAGCAGGTAGGGCGGGCAGAGGAGACGAACCAGGGCGAGTTATCCTACAAACATATTCCCCAGAGCATCCCGTAATCAAAGCCGTAGCCAACCACGACTACCATAAATTTAGTCATGCCGAACTGCAACACCGAGCAGAGTTAAATTATCCTCCCTACGGCAATCTGATTTCGATCGAGTTAAGCAGTCTCGACGAATCAGAAGTAAGAAGGACTGCCGAAATTTTAGCCGAGGCGTGTCGCCATCGCTTGGGACGATATTGCGTAATCTTAGGTCCCGCACCTGCTAGTATCATGCGAGTGGCGCGCCGTTATCGCTGGCAAATTTTACTCAAGCTAGAATTAGGTGCCAAAGAAAATCTACCAGATTTGAATCAATTGCGATCGCTTTGTCCTAAGTCTGTCAGCATGACTATCGATGTCGATCCGCTAAATATGGATTAAAGAAATTTTTAATCCTCCACAATTGCAATATTTAAAAAACAAAGCTTTCAGGTATTTTTGGAACTAAAATCGAGCCCTAAACTGGTTGATTCAGCCCTTGCCCTTAAGGGAGGTCGCCAACAGAGGTAGACAAGAGGACCTAACAAAGGCACCAGGGCGATTAGCCAATATAACTGGGAATTGCTTAAATAACCTCGGCGAGCCATGTCGTCGCCCAGGATAGTGGGAAACACTAAGTAAAACAGACAAAAAGCCAAGCTCATGCCGTTAATAAAGCGATCGCTTTGAAAGAGCAACCAAAATTCTTGCCAATCTCCAGCGAGCGCGGCATATAGAAGTAAACCAAGAGTAAATAGCAGTAACCCGATTCCAGTCCAACGGGAATCTAATATTTGCAACCAAATATCTTTGGCGCCGCTAAACTCCGTTTTGGGTTCGCGCCAAGCTAAGTAAGGAAGAAGCCCCAAAATACCCGTTCCCAAAGAAATTATCGCAAACGGCCAAAAGGGAATTGACTGCATTCTGCCATCAAAAAACAACAAGCAACTGTAAATGAGAATCCAAACCCCCACGAGAGAAAACAAGGAAAAGATAACTGGATTGAGCGCGTTCCATTGGAAAGTTAGTAACTTGAGGATTAGTGCTTTGGTTTCCTCCCAGTGAAAAGGAGGTGCGAGTGTCAGAAGATAGACAAAACTCGCCCACAGCAACCAGAGGAGCAATTTTCTATTCATATTTATTTTGCCTATTGGCTAGTTCTAGCGACCCTTAGAATAAGTAGATTCCGCGCTCAGATAGCGGAGTAATCTCTAACCGTCGGTCAAATCTTTAACTGCTTCTTATTCTTTTCTCCATCACATAATAGCTAAATCTCATCAAACGAAGAAGACAATGGCACCTGCTGACAACCAATGAAGTTAGTTTTCAAGCGATCGCCAATTAGAGCGAATTTTTCAATTCTACCGACGATTTTTTAGAAAGCCGGGCGTTGCCTGCCCTACAGATCTGAGCTATTCGCTACAATCAGAGTAAAAATAGCAAATAATTTTCCATCCCTTCAAGATGGCTAGTTTTATGACCGAAAGATCGCGTATCTGTATCATTGGCGGCGGCTTTGGTGGTTTGTATACCGCCCTACGGCTTAGTGAGTTACCTTGGGACTCGGCACCGAAACCAGAAATAACTCTGATCGATAAAAGCGATCGCTTTCTTTTTTCCCCTCTACTCTATGAGTTGATTACCGATGAAATGCAAACCTGGGAAATTGCCCCTCCATTTGCCGAAATTTTAGAAAATACGGGAATTATCTTTCAGCAGGCTGCAGTGAGGGAGATCGACATCGAAAGCAAACAGGTAAAACTAGATACCGATCGCGAAATCGATTACGATAAATTAGTTATTTCTACTGGAGGCAAAACCCCAACAGAAATAGTTTCTGGGGCAGCGAATTACGCTATTCCGTTTCGCACCATCGATGATGCCTATCGCCTCAAAGAAAAATTAAGATTATTAGAAGAACTCGATCCCGATAAGATTCGCGTGGTCATCGTGGGCGGTGGCTACAGTGGAGTAGAATTAGCTTGTAAGATAAGCCATCGCCTGGGAGCCAAAGGCAGAATTAGAATTGTCGATCGCGGCGATAAAATTCTCAAAGACAGCACCGAATTTAACCGCGAAGCCGCTATTAAGGCTCTAGAACAACGCCAAGTTTGGCTGGATTTAGAAACGGAAATCGCTAAAGTCGAGTTCGATACAGTTTCCCTGACCTATAAAGGACAGACAGATACAATCCCTGCCGATATAGTTATGTGGACTATCGGCAATCAGGTAGGAGAATTAATTCAAAATCTTCCTCTAGAAAAAAACAGTCGCGGTTTACTAAAAATCAAACCGACTCTACAAGTGGCAGCACGAGACGATATTTATGCTTTGGGAGATATTGTCGAGTGTTACGATAAGGAAGGCAATCCCCTACCCGCAACCGCACAGGTGGCTTTTCAACAATCGGACTATTGTGCCTGGAATCTTTGGGCATCGATTACCGATCGACCTTTATTAGATTTTCGCTATCAAAATTTGGGAGAAATGATGACTCTCGGTATGGATAACGCTACCTTAAGTGGCTTAGGATTGACGCTCGATGGCTCTCTAGCTTATATAACCCGCCGTTTACTTTATCTCTCCCGTCTGCCTACTCTCAAACATCAACTAACCGTAGGTTTGAGTTGGATTACTCAACCTCTGGTAGAATTGCTAGCGGCAGCCAATCGGTCTAACTAGCTGACTGGAGTTCCTGTTGCCAAATCTGCCAGTAATCACCGAGGCGAGCCACAAATGTTTTGGGTTTTTCGACATAGATTCTTTGTCCCAACCATTTAGCCGATAGCTGTAGTTGTTCTCGGCGACGATTAATCAAGGAAGTTAACACCGCAATTTCAGTATTGTTGGCTAATTTTTCCTCGCGATCGCCAATAAACTGAGCCAGTACGGCGAGATCGTGGTCATCTCCCAAATAATCGGCTAGCTGATGGCTTTGTTTGATCCATTGTTTGAGTAAATCCGACCAAATGGGACGCACGATTTTGAGATGATACCAAAGATATTTCACTTGTTTGCGCCATTCATGTAAATTTTCTACAGTCGGCTGTTGTTTGAAGATGGTGTGAGAGTCTTGATAACCATGTTGGTAAACGCGTTCTAAACCCTGTCCTAAGACCGACCAGTCATTATCTAACGACCAGTTGTTAATTCGCTTTTTGGCATCGTTAATCTCGGTCAACACTTCGGCAACTGCGTCCTGATGCTCGAAAACCCGCTCGCTCATCACTTGATAATGTTCGGACAATAATTGCTCTAAATCGCCAAATGCTCCTGGATTCACATATTCTTTGAAATGCTTTTCTAGATCATTTAGAGTCTCCGATAATACTTCTGCATCTCGCACTCCAGATAAACGCCGCCCAGCATCTCGGAAACAGGCGTTTTCTTGCCGGTAAACTTTTTTACCCAAGTCGTCGCGGACTAAACGAATTACCGCCCGGATTTTTTTAAACCGCTTGCGAGCATCATGAATTGCCTCATCGCGATCGTCTTCGATTTTTACGGTCAACTCTTCTGTTGCCGCGTCGATTTGTTCGTTAATAATTCTTTTGATTTCTGTAGAGATCGGACCTCGTTTTTTGAATCGATATGCCATGGACTAGGTCACTTTAGTAATTTGTTTTGTTAGTAATCCTATACTATACACTATTTTATTTGGAATTTTTAGTGTTACTTTTGTGAAGTTGTCGATGTCAGTATCGTTTTTAGTCTTTTACTAAATTCTTCTGGATAGTTATCGTTACTAGAAATCAGGAAAATTAGGTTTGAGATTTTAGAGTAACTTAACCTATTTGCAATAGTAGAGATTAATATGAGAAAAATATTTGACTATTTTTCTCTTTAGTCTTTTGTTTATTATATAATTTGCATTTAACTAAAATAGTTCCTTTTTCCATGAATTTTTAAGTACTGCCAAAATTAGCGGCTTTACCTTGCTAAATAAACTTCAGAACATCGCTAATATAATTCTTTGCTCTGCTATATCCCAATTTCGGCAAGCTGCCTAGCGATCGCTTAGAGTTAAAAAACTTAAAATTTAATTGAGATTGATTGCAATAACTGTGATAGAGTTTTTAATCAATGAAATGATAATTTATTGCAACTGGCGCTGGGCAATTTATTTACAGCAGTTTTCAATTGGGTAGACCACATTTTGGCAGAAGGCAGAAGGAACTAAGAACAAAACTAATTGACCATTATTCCATTCAACTGAAAATCGCTGTTATATGGTCGCATCTGTCAGAAAACTAAGCAATCGCTCGATAATTTATCTTATTACCTCGTGAACCAGCAGAGAAATTACAATAAATTCATACTGTTAGGCTGCCTGTATGTTTCGCAGTATATTCCCATCGCTTTTTTCTATCAGGCTTTGCCCGTTTTTTTGCGTCAGCAGGGAATATCATTAGATGCCATTGGTTTACTATCTCTGGTTTCACTTCCCTGGATGCTCAAGTTTTTGTGGTCGCCTATCGTCGATCGCTATAGCTTTAGTGACAAACAGCATTATCGTCCTTGGATTATTGCTTGTCAAAGTTTGCTGGCGATAACCTTAATTATCTGTGCCTTTCTTAATATCGAGCAAAACACCATTGCCCTAATCGTGAGTCTCTTTTTAGTTTGTTTTCTGGCAGCAACCCAAGACATTGCTACAGACGCCCTCGCTATTGGTTTACTCACCGAAAGACAGCGGGGAATGGGTAATGGCGTACAAACGGCGGGAAACTATTTGGGGGCAGTTATTGGCGGAGGTGGAATGCTAGTTATACTCAATCGCCTGGGCTGGCAAAATAGTCTGTTAACTTTGGCAACTTTTATCGTGTTGGCTTCAATTCCAATTTGGCTGCATCGAGAATCAGCCAGAGTCACTTCCGAGCATAAACAACGGAATTTTATGGCTCTGATAAATTTCTGTCGTCGCGATCAAATGTGGCTGTGGCTGTTAGTTTTGCTGACCTATACTTTAGGCGCGAGAATGGGAGCGGCAATGTTTCAGCCATTACTGGTGGATTTGGGCTTTAGCCTAGAAGAGATTGGTTTGTTAACGGGGATTATCGGTTTTAGTGCCGCTATGGTTGGCGCACCTATAGCAGGTTTGCTGATTAGACCTTTGGGACGCAAGCGATCGCTAATCCTATTTGGTTTACTCCATTCTGGGGCGATCGCTTTATATTTACTTCCGGGAATGGGTATAACTAAACTCCCCATACTCTATTTGGTTTGCATTTTGGTTCAGATAACTTTAAGTATGGCTTACACGATCGAGTTTACAGTGATGATGGATAACAGCGATCTTCGTACCGCCGGTACGGATTATACTCTTCAAGCATCGTTTCTCACTCTCAGCACCATTTTAGCAGGGACTATTAGTGGCGCGATCGCCGAAGCTTTAGGATATATTCCTTTGTTTATTATTTCTATAGCAATTGGTTTGGCGAGTGTAGTGCTTGTTACTAAGACTTTCAAGCGTACTGCGATAAGCAGTCATTAGCTTCTCATCTTCACGACTAAGTTAATTCACTTCAGGCTTTATCAAAATGACTTCGACCCTTTCGGCTACAGATTACGCTCGGCTACATCGACAAAAGAACGGGCACGACAGCGAAAGTTTATTTCTAGAAGAATTTGAAACAATTTATCAAAAGCCTGAATGCCTATCTCAAAAAGGATTTACTCGCCGTATAGAGCTAATGTCGGGAGTGTGGTTAGACATTTTGAACTGGAATTATCAGCAGGAAATGATCTTAAAAGTACCCGCCCATGCTCATCCAATTCAATTGTTACTTTTGTCTTCGGGATTTATCGATTATGAAAATATTTACCCTACTTTTGGTGGTAAAAGAAGTTATCTTTCTGGTAGTGGGATCTCACCGTCATACACAGAAAAATATCGGCGATCGCAAACTATTACCGGGATTAATATTCATCTCGAACCCCAAAAGCTAATCGAACTTTTTCCCGATTTGGTAAGTACTCAAGAAAAGTTTGTCAAATTGTTGTTCAAACAAGACCAACTGAAAACTTCCTTTTTTCCAGAAGTAACTCCATCGATGCAAACTATAGTTCGACAAATAATTGAGACTCCTTTTGGTGGTACGACAAAAAAAATATACTTGCAAGGTAAAAGGTTTTAGAGTTATTGGCACTTCAATTTGATGCGATCGCAACCAAACGAGATTACCCTAAATTATCATCTCAATTAAAACCTACAACTGTTAACCAGATCTACCATGCTAGAGATATTTTGCATCGTACTTACGATAATCCACCATCAATAATCGAACTCGCTCGAATAGTAGGAATCAGCGATCGCACCTTGCAAAGAGGCTTTCGTCAGTTATTCGATATGACGGTAATCGGTTACATCACCTTCTTAAGAATACAACAAGCAGAAAAACTATTGCGATCGGGCAATGTTTCGGTTGCAGAAGTCGCTAATTTAGTTGGCTATTCTCATTTAGGTCATTTTGCAGCAGCTTTTAAACGTCAATTTAGCATTACTCCCAGTGAATGTTTGGCAGGAAAGCTAGGGAAATGGAAAACAACTCCCAACTACTAACTCCTACCAAACTTATTCTTGCCACGAAGAAGTAACCGAGATCGAGAGAATGTCGGTTTTGGGATCGCCTGTCGATTTTGGGGTAGACTCGGTTTCTCGTGGTTTTTTAAGCTAATAAAAAAATTTATCAATAAAGTCTATATTGGTTGGCTTTTGAGGAGTGATTATGAATGATTGGTGTTTATACAAAACAGTATTATGGAACAGTGCGGTTGCTTTATCGCTGTATAGTGCGAGTGTGGTGATCGCGCCTGCCAGTAGCGCGCAGCAGCTAGACGACCGAGATCGGCAACCAGAACCAGAAATTATAACAGCTCAAACAGTTACTACAGTTACAGGAGTTCGGATTAATCAGACCGAAGTTGGGTTGGAGGTGATTTTAGAAACTGCGGCAGGTAATAATTTAGTACCGTTAATTCTTCCCGAAGGGAAAAGCCTGATAATCGATCTTTTGGACGCAACTTTAGCCTTACCAGATAGAGATATATTTAGTGCCGCTAACCCTGCTGAGGGAATTGCAGAAATCACCGTTAAATCTTTGACTGCCGACAGTATTAGAGTGACTGTCACGGGAGAAACTCAAGCACCAGAAGCAGAAGTAATACCTTCAGAACAAAATTTAGTGTTGAGTATTTCTTCCCAAGGAGAAGTATTTACCGAAGCAGACGAAGAAATAATCGTTACCGTAACTCGTAGTGCCGAAAGAGAGCAAAATGTTCCTCGCAGTATCACAGTTATTGAGAGAGAAGATATTGAAACTCAGACTGGTTTTAATAACAACTTACAAAATATTTTAGGAAAATTGGTTCCTGGCTTGGGTGCGCCGACGCAAAGTATTAGTTCCTTTGGACAATCTCTGCGGGGAAGAAATATTAGCGTATTGATTAATGGCGTTCCCCAATCTACCAGCCGCAATGTGTTTCGCGACTTGCGCACTATCGATCCTAAAGCGATCGAGCGAGTTGAGGTGTTGCGCGGACCTACGGCACTTTATGGTGATGGTGCTACGGGAGGGGTAATTAATATTATTACTCGTGGTGCGGCTGAAGAAGAATTTGTCACCCAAGGGGAAATTGGCATCAGTGGTTCTTTAACTCATCCCGACGATAGTATCGGTGAAGATTTAAAGTGGGGTATTGCGGTTAATGAAGATGTTGTAGATTATCGAGCTAGCTTTAGCTACAGCAATACCGATGGCTTTTTTGATGCCGATGGCGAGCGTATTCCGCCCGATCCAAATGCTCAAGGGGGTTTTGCCGATACGAGAACTATTAACGCTTTGGGTAAAGTCGGCATCGATATCAGCGAAAATCAAAGATTACAGCTTACCTTCAACCATTTTGACGACCGACAGGATACTGACTTCACCACAGATCCCAGCGTAAATCTTATTGAAGAACCAACAAGAGCTAGAGCAATTGAAGGCTTAGAGCTAGATAATCCCCAAGCATCGGAAAATACGGTGTTAAATCTCCAGTACAGTAATGAAAATATTTTCGGTGGTAGTCTCGACAGTCAAATTTACTATCGCGATTATTTCACCCGCTTTTTTCCTTTTGACGCCAGAGAATTTGCCAGTCTGGGCAATACTATTTTTCAGTCGAGGGTAGAGTCGGAAAAGTGGGGCGGTAGAGTCAATTTAGACACTCCCATTTTGCCAGCAGAACGGCTTAACCTGATTTGGGGCATAGACTATTTTAATGAAGATACCGCGCAACCCGTAAATATCTTTGACCCCGGTGTATTTGATGCCAGTGATGGCTTGGTGTATGAAGAAATTGGCGATCGCACCTGGACACCACCTTTAGATTTAAACAGTCTTGGCATCTTTGCTCAATTAGAATCGAATTTTGGCGATTTTATTATCAGAGGTGGTTTGCGTTATGAAAATGCAGGAGTCGATATAGACGTTTTTACGACTCTGGCTGGTAATGATATTCCAGGAGGAGAATTAGATTTTGATACCACCTTGTTTAATCTCGGTGCGGTTTATGAGGCTACGGATAACCTCAGTTTATTCGCCAACTTCGCCCAAGGTTTTTCCCTTGCCGATATTGGTTTGGCACTGCGTAACGCCCCTGCTGGTTTTGGCGTGGAAACTCTCGAACCCGAACCCCAAGAAGTCGATAGTTACGAAATTGGAGTTAAAGGCAATTGGAACGAGTTACAGTTTTCCCTCAGTGGATTTTACAACGAGTCAGAACTGGGAACTACTTTTACCGCCCCTGGAACAGTATTACGCGCCCCCGAACAAATTTATGGCTTAGAAGCTGCATTCGATATTCAGCCTGCCGATAACTGGCTCTTGGGTGGAACGATTACTTTGATTGAAGGAGAAATAGATGCTGATGACGATGGTGATTTTGAAGACCTCGATGGCTTTCGGATTCCACCGTTAAAAATAACTGCTTATTTGGAGAATCAAACGCTTCCAGGTTGGCAAAATCGACTTCAGGCTTTGTTTTCAGGCAATCGCAATCCAGAGGGCGAGGGATTTGGCTTACAGGAAGTAGATAGCTATTTAGTTCTGGATTTCCTCAGTAGTGTAGACGTCGGTGGGGGAAAAATTCAATTAGGAGTAGAAAACATCTTCAACAATGACTATTTGCCAGTAGTTTCCCAACTACAAACCACCAATTCTGCTCGCAGTGCGGCGCGGGGGACGACTTTTAGCTTGAGATATCTATTTGAGTTTTAAGTAATTTATCGTTTTAGCCATTTCAGGAGAAGACTGAGAAATACATCAACAGTAGTTTAAACTTGGGTTTGATGATTAATCCTCAAGATGTCAGCGTGGAAATTTAGCGATCGCAACAAGTTGTAGAAGTAATATCAATGCCAGCGATTATTTCTGGAGGAGAGTTTTACCTGGCTTCGTGTTACCAGAATAGCTAAATGCGAGCGCTCCTGAGCTTTGATGACAAATAAATAACATTAACCGCAACCATCTAGACAAACTTCACATTAAAATTAACCACAAGGATTGAGTTTACTAGATCGAGTTCGGTTTTTATTATAATTTGAAAATTCCCTAACATATTGAATCTAAGACTATAATTCATGTCCGATCGCAGTTCGCAATTTTTTCCTCCTCGACTCAATCCTCTATTTACTCGTCTTTGTCAGAGCATTGCTTATCCTGCTGCCTACTTTGCCTATCAGCTAGAATTGGCAATCGAACCAGAAGATGTTGCCCGTCTCAGAGAAATCGAAACAGAGCGGATCGTCTATCTACCCAATCATCCTACTTTGGATGATGGAATAGTTTTGTTTCTGTTATCAGCTAGAGTAGGACAGTTGTTTCACTACATCATCGCCTATGAAGCTTTTCAAGGCTGGGTAGGAAAATTTTTGCAGACAATTGGAGCTTATTCAATTAGACGGGGAGTAGGCGATCGCTCCAGTATCGTTCAAACTCTCAAACTACTTCAACAACCAGCCACTAAGTTAGTAATTTTTCCCGAAGGCGGCTGTTCCTATCAAAATGATACGGTAATGCCTTTTCGTTCGGGGGCGATCGAGCTAGCTTTTAAAGCACTCGCTCAGCTCGCCAAACAAGAAACTGTGGTTCCCGATTTTTACGTAGTACCCGTCAGCCTAAAATATCTTTATACGAGTTCGATGAGTTTGGAAATTGAAAAAACCTTAAGTCGTCTAGAAACCGCTTTAAAAATTGCTCCTCGTACCGACGATTTGTACCAGCGTTTGCGAATTGTCGCCGAACGAATCTTAATTAATTTGGAGAATCAATACGGTAGCGATCGCCAAAACACCGAACTAGATTGGAATCAACGGATCGAAAAGCTCAAAGAGCTGTTAATCGAACAATGCGAAGCCAAGCTAAATTTATCCTCTGGCGATCGCTTGCCTTTGCGGGAACGAGTTTATAAAATCCAATCAGTGCTGGATTCTACCCAACAGGAACTGGGAATACCAGAAGCAACACGAGAACATCTATATCAAACTACTGTGCGACTACTGAACTTTAATGCCATCTACGATGGTTATGTTGCTGAATATCCCACAGCCGAAAGATTTTTAGATACCTTAACTAGATTGGAACGAGAAGTATTTCAAATTAATCATCCTCCAGCCAAAGGACATCGCAAAGCCTGTATCACCACTGGTTCGCCGATTAACCTCAAAAATTATTTTAGCCAGTATCGACAAAATAAAGAAGAAATCGTCCAAGTTTTAAATCTTCAATTGCAACAAACAGTTCAACAAAATTTAGACAAATATACTTATACTTCTAATTAATTGTTATCATGCAATCGATAGATTAAACTATGGGTTCTCAATCATTTTTAGAATTAACCAAGCCCGAAGTAATTTTTCTCGATGCCGTGGGAACTTTATTTGGAATAAAAGGCAGCGTCGGCGAAATTTATCGGCAGATCGCCATTAAGTATGGAGTAACAGTAGATGTGGAGACGATCGACAAAGCTTTTAATAAAGCTTTCCAACAAACTCCTCCTCTTGCCTTCCAAGAAACTAAACTAGAAGCAACTGTTCGACAAGAATTTATTTGGTGGAAAAATTTAGCAGAAGCAACTTTTACTCAAATAGAAGTTATCGATAAATTTACGGATTTTACCAGTTTTTTTAGCGAACTTTACGCTTATTTTGCGACAGAAAAACCTTGGTATATTTATCCGGATGTAATTCCTAATTTGGAAAATTGGCACGCTCGGGGAATTCAACTAGGAGTTATTTCTAATTTTGATACTCGTCTAAACACAATACTAAAAATATTCGCTCTCGACCGTTATTTTAGTAGTATTACTATTTCTTCAATTGCTGGCTTTGCCAAACCAGATCGGCAAATATTTAACATAGCTTTAGAAAAACACGATATTCTTGCCTACAAAGCTTATCATATTGGAGATAGTTTTAACGCTGACTATCAAGGAGCAAAAAATGCTGGAATTGAGTCATTTTGGTTAGATCGTTCTCAACAATCATTAGAGAATCGGGAGCGACTACCCAATTTAAGTAGTCTGGGATAAACTTGTTTTTATATATTGCTTAATATGTGTAGTTTTATCTGGCAAAATAGGGGGAATTAGCTTTGGATACAACTAATCAACAGAGAATTCTAGGCTATTTTATAGAAGAAGCAAAAGAACACCTGCAAACTTTAGAACAAGGGATATTACAGCTATCCACCTCAGCAAGGGATACCGAAACAGTTAATGAAATGTTTCGTGCCGCCCATTCGGTAAAAGGAGGTGCGGCAATGTTAGGCTATACCAGCATTCAAAAAACCGCTCATCGTCTAGAAGATTCTTTTAAAATACTCAAAGAAAATCCCATTGATGTCGATCGCAAACTAGAAAATTTATTCTTAAACGGATATGACTGTCTTCAAGATTTGATCGAACGTTTAGAAAGCTCGAGCGATTTTAGCGATAAAGATGCCGTGGAAATTCTAGCTCAGGCTGAATCTAATTTCATCGATTTGCAGAATTATTTGAATGGCTTACTCGCTGGTAGCGATATCAGCGGTAAGGTTGCGATTATACTCAAACAAATGCTACAGCTATTTAAGCAGCCCGATAGTAGCGAACACCGCCAACAATTACAAATTTTGTGTCAAAATTTAGCCAAAATAGCTCCAGAACAGTCTAACTGGCAAAAGCTTACTAGCTATGCCAAACAAGCGGTAAGCAATAAAAAATATCCCTACAATACCATTGCTCAAGTGGTAATTAAAGAACTCAAGCTTGCAGGAGATAATCTTAACGCCGGACAAGTCGATAAAATTATACCTAGTAGAAATTTACAGCAGCTGGCAGCAACTGCTGGAGAAACTCCTGCTTCAACAGCAACTGTAACTATACCGAGCGAACCAAAGGCAGCAGCAGTCGCTCTGATGAAAACCTTCAACAAACCACAGCTCAAACAAATCTTTCAAATTATTTCTAGCCGATTGTAGTTCGGTCTAATTTAAGAGTTCCAATCTTGCTTTGGTAAGTAGATTGACAAAGTTAATCTATGTCATAATAAATTTTTATTGACAGTAAAAGGCAGATTTGGTTTGACTTTATTTCAACTCAACGGATATTTAATTGGTATTTTAGAACCAGTCGGTGTTTCACTCCGTTTTTTTTGTGCTTCTTCTTTAATCGGTCTTTGTGCTTGGAGTTTAGTCAGCGCGGTTGCGGATGCAGTCACTAGAGCTAAACGAATGCACCAAATCCCTTGTACTACATGTCGGTTTTTTACTTGTGACTATCGTCTTAAATGTACGGTACGACCTCATGCTGCCAATACAGAACTAGCGATTGATTGTTCCGACTATCAATCTAAATAGAACCAATCACAGCCCATAGGAGATGTTAGTTCGAAAACTGAGCGAAATCGAAGAATTTGTTGCCGGAGATGGTACTCGCCTGCGAGAATTACTCCATCCAGATAAACAGCCTGTAGAGTTACGCTATAGTTTAGCGTGGGCGAGAGTTCCCGTAGGACAAACTTCCACACCACATTCTCTTAGCACTTCAGAAGTTTATTATTTGATTAGTGGTCGGGGAAAAATGTTTATCGATGACGAAACTCAAAATGTCGCCGCAGGAGACGCGATTTATATTCCTCCTCATGCCAAGCAATACATTCAAAATTGTGGCGATGAACCTTTAGTGTTTATTTGTATCGTCGATCCTGCCTGGAAAAAAGAAGACGAAACGGTTTATTAGCTTTTTTAAGATAAATTGTCTGGGTTCAAAGACCCTGGTTTTTGTCTTCAAAACCCAATCTCCAAATGTATAAGTGCGATCGCGATTTACCTATGGTAAATTAAGCGGTTGACCAGAACGATTGTAAACGGCAATATCCCACTGTCCGTCGGCGGCGATTTCAAAAGTAATTCTCGAGCCATCGGCACTGATGGAAGGATTGCGGACTTGAGCCTGTAAGTTAGCCGTCAAATTACGTTTGACCAGCGTGGTGCGATCGTAGATATAAATATCAGACCTTCCCTGACGAGACAGAGTAAAAACTATGTAGCGTCCGTCTTCCGAAATGGAAGGATTAGCAGCCACTTCATCAAAAGAATTGAGAGTCGGTAAATCTACTAAACGCCGCTGTTGGGCATCGTAGAGATAAATATCTTGGGAACCGTTGCGATCGGAGACAAAAACGATAAACTGAGACGAGATTTGGGGTTGCACTTCTAAAGCAGGACTATTTAAACTTCTGCCTCGCGTATCGAAAGGGAAATTGAGCAGTCGCGGATAGCCCCCACAGCCGCCTATTAGTCCTAATGAAATAGTTAATAAAAATAGTTTGAGATTAAAAAATTTCACAATAGCGCGATCGCTCCTTAGGATAGCGGAACGAGCAAAATTATGAAGTCAAAAGAAGTCCCGTTGTCTTATGGCGGGGTCTCTCTGACTAACTACCGTTTATCGATTACTCGGCTACCGTCAGCAATGTCTAATTCTATATTAGTTCCTCGGTCGAGAACTTCGATATCCCACTGTCCGCGACGAGCAGTTTCAAAAACGATATACCGTCCATTGGGGCTGATGCGGGGGTTGCGTACCCAGCTACGGTATCTTTCAGTCATAATGTGCGAGCGCTCGATGGCTCGGTCATAGAGGATAATATCGGGTCTGCCTTCTCTACTAGAAATATAGACGATATAGCGGCCAGTGCGACTGATGCTAGGAGTTTGAGCCATTTCTCCCGAGCGATTTAAGCCAGGTAAATCTAAAAAGCGAAGCTGTTGCAAATCGTAGACATAGATCTGATTGCTGCCATTACGATTGGAAATAAATACTAACGTACGACCATCGCCGCTTAAGGCTGGTTGTTCTTCATGGTAGCGACTGTTGAGAGAGCGAGAAACTGGCTGGCGATTGGTAGAAGTACAGGCGCTTAAAAATATTAAACCAATTAAGCCACACTGTAACCAAAGCCGTCGCTTCTGACGATTTACCAATTCTGAATCATACATTCGACACCAAACTAATTCAATTTAACAGCTAGTTTTTATTTGCTTTTAGCTAATTTGGGTATAAATCCTAGCCGTCTAAGCAGTCTAAGCAATTGGTTGGGGTTTAAGCCTCTATTCAATTGCCAGCTATAGCTAACCCTTTAATAATCGAGATCGATAGGATTGTTTGGTCTCGGTCGATCCTCTCTTGTAGATTGTTGCTCGTCACTATAAGCTATGGGGCGACCGCCAGCTCTATCTTCTGGATAGTCAGTTTCAGAGTCTTCGAGTGGTTGATAATCGACATAATCGGTAGAAATTACCTCATCTTCGTATTCATCTGCATAGTCATCATCATATTTTCTGCCCAAGTCGGCATCATATCTTTTACCCAGGTCGGGTTCGTAATCTCTACCGAGATCGGCATCATAGCTTCTACCCAAATCCGCTGGATTAGCTTTACTGCGTCTAGAGAACACGGGAGAATCTGAGTAGCCGTCATCTCTGGTATTACGGCGGCGAGGACGAGAGGATGTCTGAGAAGATTCGTTTCTAGCTGTAACTTGTCCCTCCTCATAAACTTCTGAATGGCGTGGCGGTGAGCTTTTACGACGGCGAGGACGAGCGTCTGTTGTAGCTTCATACCTTTCGGGGCGGCTGTTGCGGCTACGACTGCTACGACTGCGGGTTGGTGGTTCCGCCGCTGGTTCTGAATAAGAATAGTCGGTATATCGAGACTCGGCAGTTCTAGCTTCTGAAGGTCTGCGAGCAGAACGCGGGTATGGTTCCTCATAACCTCTCAATCTGGGACTGTCATAGTTAGGAGTTCCTTCATACTCATCGGAGTTAAATTTGTCTAATTCTGCTTCCGTATAGACTCTAGAACGGCTTACAGGGCGGTCGCGATCGACAGTAGGAGTATTGCGTCTAGCCTGTTCGGTAGCTACTCCCCTAAGACGAATACTTTCTACGGCAAAAAACACAGCCGAACCAGTCAACAAGAATTGACCGAATTGTAAAATGGGGTCGAGCCGCCAACCTTGAAATAGCAAAATAAAACCACACAGCAAGCCTACGGCAGCAAAAAATATATCGTGATCTCGTGACAGTTCTGGACGCACAGAACGCATAAAATATAGTGAGGCTCCTGCCACTGCCAGAAAGATGCCCAAAATGCTAGCTGAATTTAGCCCAAAATTAACCATAAAAATAATCTCCTAATTGAATTAGCGATCGCCCTACTTAATCTTTTTTGTTTTTGTCGTACTGTTGTAACCAAACAACGAGTAGTTTCAAGATTTATTTATGGGAAAGTTTATCGCACCACAAAACTCAAATTTTTAATATTATTTATTCTATCTATAGTATAAGGGGTGGTCACTGCCCACCCCGATTTTCCTCAAGCCTCAGTGATTCTCCCATGGGTTATATATGGTGCTATTTTTGGCTCGAGTGTTGATTATGGTAACTGCGTCCTGGAATCACGAAAAATGTCTAGGAACGTTTGATTTGGTCGCTCTGACTGAGAACTACTAGACCGATAATTGCTGGAACGACTACAATTATGCCGCCTAGTACTAAACTCAAGAGAAAATTGCTTAATGAAGGGGTCATAGTTTTTTATCCTGGTTATTTAATATTTAAATAATCTACTTCATTAATAATTTTAAAAGTTTTTCAAGCAAAACTAAAGTTAATTTCCTAAAGCGATCGCTCGTTTTAGTAAAACCCACACATAGCTTTAGCGATTTCCAACTCGAAGCAGAGTTGGATTTAGCCCATAATAAAATAAAGTATTTACGTTAATTGAGCTAAATTTTAACCTTATGACAGCTTCTAAACAAGAATTTGAAGTACAAAAATCAGAACGAGAGTGGCAAGAAACTCTAACACCCGAACAATTTCGCGTTCTGCGCAAACACGGTACTGAAAGAGCCGGTACTAGCCCCTTAGACAAAAACTATGATGAGGGTACATACCTTTGCGCTGGCTGTGGTCAACCGCTATTTACCTCTGATACCAAATTTAATAGCGGTACGGGATGGCCGAGTTTTTACGCACCTATAGAAGATGGAGTAGAAACTAGCGTCGATCGCTCCTTGTTTATGACTAGAACCGAAGTACACTGCAGTCGCTGTGGCGGTCACTTGGGTCACGTTTTCAATGATGGTCCTCAACCTACAGGTCAACGCTATTGTATGAATGGAGTTGCTCTAGAATTTACTCCTGAAAAACAAGAAGGCTAATTTTTTAAATAACTACTCAAGGGCGCGAAATCTGCGCTCTTTTTTGAGTTTTATACTAACTTTCGGCTAAGTAGGTATAGTTAAACATACTATCTTGATAGTTTTGTATTAATTTTGTAGCCTCTTCTGAAGTAATAAGATTTTTTTCCCATGCTTCTTGACAAAATAGGTGCAAGGTTTTTAGTAAGTCTTCGGCATCATAGTCTATATCTGCCAAAACATCTTTGATTTTATCTCCTCGAACTACACGCTCAGTTACCTTTCCTTCAGCATTTACTCGAACCTGAACTAGATTAGTTTTGCCAAAAAGATTGTGTAAGTTCCCCATTGTTTCTTGATAGGCACCAACTAGAAATATTCCCAGATAATAGGGATGGCGATCGCCTGAATGCAATTCCAGAACTTGTTGGTTATCTCTCAAGCCAATAAAGCGGTCTATTTTACCGTCGCTATCGCAGGTAAGATCGGCAAGTGTTGCCTTAACTGTAGGTCTTTCGTTTAGGCGGTGAAGGGGCATAATGGGAAATAACCCCTCGGTTGCCCAAGCATCGGGAAGGGATTGAAAAACCGAGAGATTCAGGTAGTATACTGAAGCCATAATGCCTTCTAAATCTCGAAGATCTTCGGGAAGGTAATCTTGGTTTTCTAAGAGCTTGGCAATTTTGCGACAGCAACCCCAATATAATTCTTCAGCTATAGCTCTTTGTTCCAAACTGAGATAGCCGAAGTTAAATAGACTCAGTGCTTCTTGCTTGAACTGAATCGCATCGTGATACCTTTCTTGATAGTTGTGTTTGTCGATAGAGTCAAAGGTTTCCCAAAAATTGCGCATTACTAAAGGTTCGTCGTCTAGTTGCGATCGCTGAATCCAAGCGGGGATACTATTAGTTCCCAAAACATTAGTAACTAATACCGCATGAGGAGCGGCAATCGCCGTTCCGCTTTCGCTAATTAGAGTAGGTACTGTCACACCGCCGCGATCGCAAGCGTCTTTAACCTGAGCCACGATATCGTTGGCGTAATTTTGTAGACTGTAGTTTTTAGAACTAGGTCTGTTGGTTTTCGAGCCATCGTAATCGATTGCCAAACCGCCACCAACGTCTAGATACCGCATATTTGCCCCAATTTTTGCCAACTGCACGTAAATTTGACTGGCTTCGCAAATGGCAGCTTTAATCGCGCTAATCGCCGAAATCTGCGAACCAATATGGAAATGCAGTAACTGCAGGTAGTCGAGCTTGTCTGCTGCTGATAGTTCTCTAACTAACTGCAAAATTTCGGAGCTCGTCAGACCAAATTTAGCGCGATCGCCAGTAGATTTACCCCATCTTCCCGTACCCTGAGTATTCAGTTTGGCGCGTACCCCCAGAATAGGTTCGATCTTCAGCCGCTGGCTAATTTCTAAAGCCAAATACAGTTCTTGAAGTCTTTCGATGACTATAATAACCTCGTAGTCTAATTTGCTAGCGAGTAGAGCTGTTTCCAAGTATTGGCGGTCTTTATAGCCATTAACGATAAGTAAAGGTCGAGATCCTGATTGCGGTTTGAGTTTGGCTATGGCGATAATTAATTCTGGTTTGGAACCGACTTCCAAACCAAACCGCTCTGTGCGATCGCGATTAACTAGAGCCTCTACTAAATGAAGGCTTTGGTTACATTTGAGCGGAAAAACTCCTTGGTAGTTACCCAGATAGTGATAACGAGCGATCGCTTCTGCCATGCAACTATAGAGTCGAGCGATTCTGTCCGCTAAAATATCGGGAAAATGAAATAGAATTGGGGGATTTAATCCCTGCTTGGTTAGGGATTTTACGAGTTCGTATAAATCTAAAGATTTTTTAGGGGAGCTAAATTTCAGGTTTACGACTAAGTTACCAGAGCGATCGATAAAAAAGTAAGGTTCTCCCCAACCTCGAACATTGTATAGCCGTTCGCTGTCAGCGATCGCCCAGTTTGCTTTGTCTGTAACTGAAGGAGTTTTAATTGTATCTTGAGACTGCTGTAAATAGTTAGATTGATTATTTTCCATCAAAAATAACTACTAGTATATTCATCATACCCTGGCCGTGCAATGCTGAGATTATTTTGTTCTGAGGCGATGGCTTTGCCGCTGGGCTTCGCTCAATCGCGAAGCGGATGCCCTTCAAGCTTATCGCGCCACCAATCAAACCACGATAAAATTTTTTTAGCTGGAAACAATTTTTTCTTTTACTGCGTCGTTGTTAACGAATCGATCGTAAATCTCTATAATTATGCGATCGCTGTTTGATTTTTTCAATGGCGACAATTGCCCTAAATATTCATCATAAAGCAAGCAAGTTCCTCGGCGTTTTGTATTTATAGGGCGAATAATTTATTAATTTTTTTTACTTACCAGGTTCTTTATTTTTGTTTTTTAAACTTAAAAATAGATAGCAGTTAAAAACTATTCAAAAGCTTTAAAAGGCAAAAAGCGTGTTATTGCAAGCAAAATTTACGCAAATTGCTATTGCTCGACATTTATTTTAGATCTAGAAATTCGAGCTTTTACGACTTATAAAAAGTTGGCTAAAACACAAATTAAAAATTAGTTTTTGCTAACCAAGTAATTTTTTTATAGAGCTAAAAATCTCTAGATAAATGACTGAGGAATAATCAACATGGCTGAGTATATTGGCACTTCAAGTAGTGAAGACTTTAGAATTTTATTTCCCCGAAGTACTGAAGACGACTTTATGGATGGTCGTGAAGGTAACGATATCATGGATGGCGATCTAGGTAACGACACCCTTGTGGGTTTTGACGGTGATGACACGATTTATGGTGGTTCCGACCAAGATCTAGTCGTAGGTGAAGTAGGAGACGACGTTCTTTTTGGCTATGAAGGTTTCGATACCCTACAAGGAGAAGAAGGAGACGATCTTCTATTTGGTGAGGCAGACGATGATGTTCTCTACGGCGGTTACGATGGAAATGATACCCTAGACGGTGGTGCGGGAAACGACCTTTTACTTGGCGAAAGCGAAGATGATACTCTGCTTGGTGGTGAAGGTATAGATACCTTGTCGGGTGATGACGGCAACGACATTTTAGAAGGGCAAGGCGGCGACGACATCTTAAATGGTGGCTATGGCGCGGATAAGTTTGTCTTTGCCACAATTTTAGGTACGGGAGTCGATACTATTGAAGACTTTTACTATGAAGAGGGAGACATCATCGAAGTTTATGCCGAAGGCTTTGGCATAGATACATATGATTATCACCGCTTCGACTACGATATTTATTCGGGAGAATTGTCGTTCGATCGCGAAACCTTTGCTGTTATTGAAGGCGGCGTAGACTTTCTAATTAGTGAAGATCTTTATATCGTCTAAATTGCCCAGATCCAATCTTTTTAAGAGCTAACAGACATTAAAACAATGTCTGTTTTACTCATATTTATTTATTTAGGGAGACAGCTTATGTTAGAGATTATCTTAATTCAGACGATCGCGCTATCGCCGAACTGGGAGGTAAATGCCAAACCCACATTACCCGTCCAATTCGTATACAATCTAGACTCAAATCGGTTTTCTGATAGACTCTATTTAGCCAAAGGTAAACCGTACGAATCCGACTACAGTAGAGAAGTAGAGCGAGAACGTAGAAGACACCAATTCAATAACCTGCGCTATCGAGATCGACGATATTATCGAGATGATGACCACCGCAGAAGACGTGGAGAAGAATATCGACAAGAGTCAGACAGAATTTATCGACGCGATCGCCATGAGTACGAGGAGCGCTGGGATGACGATCGCAGACGTGGTTCTATCAACTCATTTGAAGAATTAGAAAGAGAAAAAGAAAGATTAGAAAGACAAATCGAAGCCTTGGAACGTCGCTTGAATTTACGTCAAAGATACGGTAGATAGCGTTCGCTATCTCAGAGACTGTCCGAGAACTCTAATTGTCTAAATTAACGCCCTCTAAATCCCCTAGCCTGGGGACTTGAATTTAATGTCAGGTAGCGAGATGGTCTTAACCCGAATTCAGGTTAATAAATTTGAGAATTTGTGATGCTAATAGTTCGGGCTATTCCCACTGTGGTACGTAACCCACTCTAGGAGACCAAACTAACTTAGCCCTCTTCTAAGAAACCAGATTTGCTGAGGGTTGAGGAATAAGCTCAAAACCCAAAGCAATCGCTTTTTTGTGGAGGTTATTGACCATTCGCTCTCGGTAACGCTGCTCATAATAATCCATGCCAGGAGCGGTATAATCTCCTTGGGTTGTCCAAAGTTTGTAAAAAATTCGGGCAGAGCGACGGGCGGCATAAACAAGGGGCTGACTCTGGAGGTTTCTTCTAGCAGCGCGCGCTCCAGAAGGCAAGAGGTCGGAGAAATTATTGACTGCAACCACTTTAGTCATTTGTAGCAAACATTCAAGTATTTTATATAAGCAAGTCGATTACAGCGGGGATTTCGCAGGTTGAGGAATAAAGGTAGGGTATTAAAATGAAGAGTTTAAATAACCTTTGAATGGATATCCAGGTAAAAAACTTAGATCACTTAGGTATAGTAGCAGGAATCGTTGACCAGATAGGATTAGTTGAAGAAATAGATAAGCAAATAGAGCCACATCCCCAACAAATAATCAGCACAGGACAAGTGGTGAAAGCTATGATTGTTAATGGATTAGGGTTCGTCAGCGCACCTTTGTAGTTGTTTGGAGAATTCTTTATTGGAAAAGCAACCGAACATCTTTTAGGAGAAGGAATTAAGCCAGAACACCTAAACGACGATCGTATAGGCAGAGCCTTGGATAGTTTATCGAATCAAGGATTGACATCATTGTTTACCAGCATTGCCCTGTTAGCACATCAAAGATTTAATCTGGCGACTAAGAGTCTGCATCTAGACTCCAGTAGCTTTAGCGTGGAAGGAAGTTATAAGATAGGAGACTCAGATGAATCGAGTAAATCTATCGAATCCCTCAAGATTACTTATGGTTACTCGAAAGACCATCGACCAGATTTAAAGCAATTTATGATGGATGTCATCTGTAAGGGAGATGGAGATGTACCTTTATTTGTGAGAATAAGAGATGGAAACGAATCCGACCGTGCCATTTTTGCTCAGTTGATTCAGCAATTTAAACAGGAATGGAATTTAGAGAGTATTTACGTTGCCGAAAGTGCGCTTTACAGCGCGGACAATATTCAACAACTAGAAAAACTGAACTGGATTACTCTTGTTCCTCGAAGTATCAAAACAGCTAAGATTTTAGCCGAATCAATCAAAGACGATGTTTTTGTCGAGAGTGAAATTTCTGGTTATCGCATTGCCTCCTGTTGTTGTGATTATGGTGGAGTGCCTCAAGGTTGGTTAGTTGTTGAAAGTGAAAAACGTCGCGATAGTCATTTGAAGCAGCTAGACAAGCAACTGACAAAACAACTCAAAATAGCCACCAGTGAACTAAAGTCACTCATGAGACAGGATTTTGCTTGTGCTGTCGATGCCAAACAAGCTGCGGAGATGCTAAGTCGTAATTGGAAATATCATTCTTTAGAATTAGTGGCAATTGAAACTCATCCTCACTACATCAAAGCAGGAAGACCGACTAAACAATCAGTCTCCCGAACACATTACCTATCGTGTCACTGCTCAAGTTGTTCCTTTAGAGTCGATAATTGAGATTGCCCAAAGGCGAGCTGGGAGATTTGTTTTAGCAACTAATGTCACAGATGAAGACGTTCTTTCCAATGATGAGGTGCTAGTTGAATACAAAGGACAGCAAAGTTCTGAGCGAGGCTTGCGTTTTCTTAAAGACCCTTTATTTTTTACTTCCAGTGTTTTTTTGAACACCCCTCGAAGAGTAGCAGCATTGTCAATGGTTATGGGTTTGTGTTTGCTAGTTTATACTCTCGGTCAACCTCAGTTACGACAAGCTTTAGCTCAGAACCAAGAAACTATTCCCAATCAACTCAAGAAACCCACTTCTACTCCCACACTAAGATGGATATTTCGATGTTTTCAAGCGATTCATCTTGTTCATTTGAATCATCAACTACAAGTTTCTAATCTTAATGAGGCTCGACTGAAGATTTTAAGTTTTCTTGGAAGCCCTTGCCAAAAATATTATTTAATTTGTTAGCCTACCTGCGAAATGTCTGTTACAGGGTACAAATCAGAGAGATACCAAGTAAATCTCAGCACGATTGTTGCAGAGAAGTGGGTTGAGCGATATTTTCAAATGTAATCCTCTTTCCCTATCAATTGATTTGAATTTTAATTTAAAGTAGAAAAACTCTGAACGGGCAAGTTATCTTGATTTCGCTGATTATCCGATTTCTACCTCGATCTAAAGCTTTGAGTATTTTCTAGTTTATTTGTATTAAATGAGCCAAAAATACTAACTAATACCGGTAAAGCAAAAACTATAACCAATGCGATTGCGGCTACGCGAAAAACAACGGGGCGTTTACTACCCTTGGTAGGACTATCGCAATTCGGGCAGATTTCTGTTTCAGAACTAATCAGACTGCCGCAGACATTACAGGGTTCTAGTGCCATAATACAGAAAAAAATGTTGTCAGATTGCTGCAAGAAATATCTCGATCTACAGAGCGTACTATTAAGTGAGGAGTATTATAATATCTGAAACAGTTACCTATTAAAAAAAGCGGAATATCGACCTTTTTTTTAGTAAAAAAGCAGTTCGTTCTAGCCAAAGATTGTAATCGCGTTCGTATAACTTTAGAGTTTTAGTTTTCATCACGTATTAAAAGCTTAATTAAATTGGGTTACAGCAATAGGTAAGTAGAAACAAGCCATCAATGCCGCTTAATTGTAGATACTTCATTTTGGCATTTTTTATTCATCGCCATTTACGGGAACAAAGACTTTCAAAGCTTGAGGAATACATTCAACTTCTATTGGCGTGTTACCAATGATTTCGCCATCGAGGACGACTTTTTGCGGAGGAGCAGCGGCAATTTTCACCTTGCGCGATCGCAAATGAACGATATTTTCATGTTCGCGATTGGTTTTAATTAAAGCACTACCCAGCATATTTAACATCGTAGTTAGAGCCTGTAATCTAGTTTCTGCAGTGGCGATCGTAATATCTAGCAAACCATCGTTAATAACTACTTCTCCAATACCCTGAGCCAAAATTGAAGTGGGGGGTGCGGCATTGGCAACGGTGATTGCTCCTGCTTCAAAAGTTTTGAATTCTCCGTCAATTTCCACTTCTGCTTCAAACAATTTTTGCTCGTCCAGTTGCTGCCAACCCGCCATAATATATGCTAGAGGACCCCAACGATTTTTGGCTTCGCGATCGGCTTTGGCAATGGTTTCGGCTTCATAACCCACTCCCGCCAGTAAAATTAACGGTCGCTCGTTACAGCGAGCCGCATCGATAACTCTGGTTTTACCTGCCAAAATAATTTCACAAGCGCGATGAATTTGAGCGATTTGCTGGGTAATACCTAAAGCCATACCGAAGGCATTAGCAGTACCTCTGGGAATTATACCTAGAGGGATATCCGTACCGATAATTGCCCCAGCTACTGCTGAAACCGTGCCGTCTCCACCAGCAGCAATAATTAAATCGGCAGACTTGCCGATCGCTCGTTCTGCTATTTGTTGGGGGCTGATTTCAGGACTGGTAAGGTGAACTTCTAAGTGGAGATTCGGTTCGAGCAATTCTTGAATTAAATCTAAATCCTGTTCTGCTCTACCGTGTCCCGACGCAGGATTGAAAATTAAATGTGCTACTAGGCTGTCGGCAAAACTACGGACGATCGCTTCTGCAGTAGCTAAATTAGTAGCGATGGGTACTGAGTGCAAATTGCAAACTCGCAGTAGTAACTCGACATTTGGTTCGTACGTCTGGGCATTAAGAGGATCGACCAAAAAAATTACCGCCACTACTTCCCCTGAAACTACTCTAGCGGCAATTTGCGCGTCTCCTCCTATAGAACCAGGTTCCATCTGTTCTACATCTAAATTGGTCGAGGCTGAGATTCTCTGTCCTGTAATTCCCGTAGCGATCGCATGATAGCGAGATAATAAAGGTTGGTAACGTTGGGCAAAAGCGACCAAATCCGCTTTTTTTTGGTCGTGAGCGATAAAAGCAATGGTTCTTGCCATAATTTAAACAGAAAAAAATCTAGTTAGCAGCCAGGTTCGCAAAATAGCAACTAAATCTTGGTTCGGTTTTAGATACCTCCATTGGCTTAATGCTCGATTGAGTAATGCGTTAAAATCATCATTACCAAGGTTGTTTTAGAGCTTAATTATAGTTTATTGGCGTTCTCGCTTTAAATTTATCGAACCAGGAACCGAATCACTAAGAACAAATCAGTATAAAGTTACTATGAATTCACCAATTCAGGCAGTTCAAGCACCCTACAGAGGTGGTACTAATTATCGTACTCCTCCACCAGATTTACCATCTCTATTATTAAAAGAGCGGATTATTTACTTGGGGCTACCTTTGGTATCTCCTGACGAATATAAAGAACAAATCGGTGTCGATGTTACCGAATTGATTATCGCTCAACTGTTATTTTTGCAGTTTGACGATCCCGATAAGCCGATTATGATGTATATCAACTCTACCGGTACTTCTTGGTATGGTGGAGATTCAATCGGATTTGAAACCGAAGCTTTTGCTATTTGCGACACGATTAACTATATCAAGCCTCCCGTTCATACTATTTGTATCGGTCAAGCAATGGGAACGGCAGCAATGATTTTGTCTTCGGGAACTAAAGGTTGTCGTGCGAGCCTACCTAATGCGACAATCATCCTACATCAAGCTCGTCAGGGAGCACAAGGTCAAGCTACCGATATCCAAATTCGAGCCAAGGAAGTACTACACAACAAACGAGCAGTATTAGAAATTTTTAGCCAAAATACGGGTCAACCAATCGAAAAGCTGGAAAAAGATACTGACAGAATGCTGTATATGACTCCGCAAGAAGCAAAAGAATACGGCTTAATCGATAAAGTTTTAGAAAGTACTGCACAACTTCCCACTCCCGTTTCCGCAATTACTTAAACGTTGAAATCAGTAAGGTAAAATTTATGCCAATTGGTATTCCCAAAGTTCCCTATCAAATGCCAGGTCAGCCTTATAGCGACTGGATTAGCATTTACGATCGCCTGTACCGCGAACGGATTATTTTCCTCGGTAGAGGGGTTAATGATGCTTTAGCCAACCAGATTATTGCGATCATGTTGTATCTCGATTCTGACGATCCTGGCAAACCAATCTATCTTTACATTAATTCTCCAGGCGGTTCGGTTACCGCAGGTTTAGCTATTTACGACACCATGCGTCATATCAAGTCGGACGTGGTAACTATTTGTGTCGGATTAGCTGCTTCAATGGGTTCATTTTTACTTGCTGGGGGTACGAAAGGAAAACGTCTGGCTTTACCCCATTCAAGAATTATGATTCACCAACCTCTCGGTGGCGTTCAAGGGCGCAGACAGGCTTCAGATATCGAAATTGAAGCTAAAGAAATCTTACGCATCCGCGACCAACTCAATAAAATGATGGCAGAGAATACGGGTCAGCCATTAGAAAAAATCGAAAAAGATACCGATCGCGATTTCTTTATGTCGGCAGAAGAAGCTAAAGAATATGGCATAATCGACCAGGTGATTGAAGATAAAGTCGCCTAGATCGAGATTATTTTAAGGTTAAGGCGGTCGCTCCTTAACCGAGCGACCGCTATTTGTTTATCTAATAGAGCTTAGTAATCATAACTATTAAAAAATCCTGCAATTAGCCCAGAAACTAGAGAAAGCACGATCGAGCCGAATAGAGCAGCAAAAAAGCCGCCAACTTCAAAACCTGGAGTTAAATATCCTACTATTCCTAAAGTGAACGCATTGACTACGAACAAAAACAATCCCAAGGTCAAAATCGTTAGGGGTAGAGTAAATAAAATTAAAATAGGTTTGACTATGGCATTGACCAAACCTAAAACCGCCGCGCCAACAACTGCTGCCGAAAAGCTGTAAATTGTCAAACCAGGTACGATATAGGCCGTAATTAGTAGAGAAATCGCAGTTGCCAACCAAGTAAACAAAAATTGCAACATTATTTATCTTCGATCTAGTCGTTTATTTATCTGAATTGGTCTATTCTAATCTTAATAGATCTGCCTCAGCGACCTTTAACGGCTTTTTTGGTGCGAAAACTAACATTGACTCCGCCGCTATGCTGCTCTAAAAGTAGTAAAGGAGTTGGCTTTGCCATTTGATTCCAACTCATAGAAACAATATGACCTTGAATAGTTGGCTGCCAATTTTCTCGATCTTCCGTAGGACTCAAAAAAGTTTCCACGCATTCGACAATTTGCTTGACTGTAGTTGATGTAGATTGCGTCGGCAACTTGGTTAACTTGACCTGAATACGAAACAAAACTCGGCGACTACGCTTACCTTGAATTTCGGTTTCATAGGTAATGTCAAAAGTTTCGTCGATTTTAAAACCATGTCTGCTAGCTATTCCAGCACTAGCATTTTTAGACAAATTAATTCGCAGTGCAGTACTGATAAATTGTTTTACTTTAACTTTTGCCTGATTAGTCAATGCAGAATGAAAGGTTTTTTCCTGCATTCGCATTCGAATGTAGTCGAGATTGCAGTCTCGCGAATGCACTAAATCTGGATTTTTTTCCCATTTACGTATCGTTGCCAGAGCAGTATTCAATCTTTTTTCTAAATTTTCAATTTTGCGCTGCTCATGGGCAATAGCTTTGAGCATCTGATTATATTTCCATCTACCGTAAGCGATTAAACCTACCAAAACGATCGCCAATCCCAAGCTACTAAATGCCCATAATGGCTGAGATAGTAATTCTGTTATCAAGGGAATAAATTTTTGAGCAGAAGTATCTTGGGCAACGATCCACTGCTTTTGGTGAGATTCATTCATAAAACATTCGTTGAAAATGTTGCAACTTATTTGCGCTCGGTAAGTCTTGGTAAAGAATACTTGTTTAGTATGCCCATCTCTTAAAAAAAAATAACCGCGTAAAAATAAAGTTAAAAAATAAAAAAAGCTACGATTTATAATAAGTCGCAGCTTAGAAAAAAATTAATTCCAAATTTAGCTTGGTTTATATTGTGAAATTTATTAACTGTGGGCTAAGCAATCTCTACTCAGTAATTTTTAAGTTAGCGATAGCTGATGCCCCGATAGGTCAATTGAGAGTTAGTTCGATTGATAGAGATTGGTTGAACCTCATGAGAGCGCCAATTAACCCCTCTGTACTTCCCTTCTAGACGAGGGTTTTCAATTGTAGCTCGCAATTGGCGATGGTAATTAATTCCTCGATATAAAAGTTGCATGGTTTTCGCCTCCTAAAATGTTTGCGGTGATAATGAGGCGCGTTCCTTCAGGCATATTCCTTACTTCCGTCTCTCAGGTATCTGACCTGGAGAGATGAACGAGTTTGAATTTCTGTATTTATTGTTACTAATTTGATTTTGTTTGTCAATAGCGCAAGCACAGAAGTTATCTCGGTCGTTAAGCGAGATAACGAGAAGATAACATCATCGCATCGGCAATATCTACATCGCCATCACCATCGGCATCGAGAAAGCGATCGACAACAGAGTTATTTTCTGTAGTTGAATTCGCCAATGCCTGAGAATTAGATGTTCTGTTGCCTGTTTTGAGTAAATTCAGCACTATCGGTACTAAAATCGGCAATAGTGATTGAATGGTATGGGCATCTAGTCCAGTTCGACTGCTAATTTGTCCTATCATTTGCTGTAGCTGAGATGTACTAAACAAGGTCGACAATGCCTCAGAATCCGCGCGATCGCCGCCATAGCGATTGACAATTTGGTTGACTGCACCAACACCTTCGCGATCGCGCTTTTGTTTTAAAGCCGAACGAGTAAAGTTACCGACAATTGACATGGCAGACTGAATATTACCAGAATTAGTATTGTAGCCACTACTTAGCTGCTGTACGGTATCGAGAATGCCGCTTAATTGGGTCGAACTGGCTTCTCTTTCTGGACTGTTAACTGCATCTAAAATTCGCTCGAATAAACTCACGCTTGATTTCTCCTTAGTCGAAACGCTTACTAGCAATTAATAGCACAATTTTTAATTATAAAGTATTAATTTTATTTTTCTTTTAGTTGTTTAAAGAATTGACTCTCAAGCTGTCTTTACCCAATCTTTCTAAAGTAATTTCCCATTTAGGGGGCTCGGTTTTAGGATTATATTTATAAGTTGCCAAACGTTGTTTTCTCGTACTAAAAATGCTGAGATTATATCCCTGGTTTCTAACTGTCGTGCCAAATTGATTGACAAAACTATAGCGTCCTAAATAATCCATTAATGTCCATAGTTGTAAATTTACGGTTAAATTTATTTCTTTAACTCGAGCATGAGATGTCCAACTTTCTACTAGTCTTCCTCCAAAGGGATCGAATTGTTCTACTGCCCACCAAAGATTTGGTTGAGAAAAATATTGCTGTTGTTTGTTAACGATTTTAGCGGTAGCTTTCTTCGAATTTGAAGTAGTAGGTGAATTTGTTAGTTTAGCCCTAACAGTAGGACTCGCAGAATCGAGGCAACAAGAGACAGCAAGATTAGCATTAGACATCAACAAATAGTTGGTAATCAAAAATATCTTTATCGACCTTTTAAACATAGTTTGACACTTATATTAATATTAATAAAATTAAATTTTACCAATAATTGTAATGTAAGTTACACCGTAAAACTGCGGAGTAATCTTAATTCAAAAAATGTAGTTCTAATAAAAACACTTCCACACCCTGAGAACGGCTTCAAATAATAACATTAAAAAAATTTTAGTCAGTCACGTTTTTAATTATAATTGAGAGCGAGTTTAAGAACCACAGATAAAGTTAGATACGTTTGCTAACTGGTAAATATGCATCCTTAAGAAATGAATTTTGCAGACACTAGTTCGGTTAATGTACCGATAAAAAAATCAAGTAATCTTTGGCAAAATGCCTGGAAAAGATTTAAGCGCGATCGCTCGGCAGTTTTGGCAACGGTGGTAATTTTAGTAATTGTTACGGCAGTTATGTTTGCACCTTTTATTTATACTGTTTCTGTAGATCGAATTGATTTTGCCAACTCGGCTGCCCCCCCTAGTTGGGAGCATCCCTTTGGTACCAACGCTTTAGGACAGGATCTGCTGGCAAGAATCTTGTGGGGAGGAAGAGTTTCTCTATCTGTGGGAGTTGCAGCAATGAGCGTCGCTATTTTTCTGGGAACGATAGTCGGAGCGATCGCGGGTTTTTACGGAGGAATTATTGACGGAAGTTTAATGCGTTTGACCGATCTATTTTTAGCATTGCCCCAGCTACCTTTACTGTTATTAATTGTCTATTTATTTCGCGATTTATTAAGAGCGATCGCTGGAGCAGAACTAGGAATTTTTATTTTAATCGTATTACTTATTGGCGGCTTAAACTGGATGTCCGTAGCGCGGCTAGTTAGAGCCAATTTTTTGAAGTTAAAAGAAATGGAATTTGTCAGCGCGGCAAGAGCGATCGGTGCTAAACCCAGTAGAATAATTTGGATACACTTGTTTCCCAACGTCCTGAGCGTTATCATCGTCGCGGCAACTTTAGCAGTAGGTAATGCTATTATCACCGAATCAACCTTGAGCTTTCTCGGTTTAGGCTTTCCTCCCGACGTGCCCACATGGGGGCGAATGTTATTCGATGCTAAAGATTATCTTACTACCGCCCCGCATATGGCACTTTTTCCTGGTCTGGCAATCTTTTTGACGGTTTTGAGTATCAATTACATCGGAGATGGACTACGGGATGCTCTCGATCCTAAAAACTAAGTTAACTACTTAACTGCTTTAGCTAGATCGTCACTTTTTGCCGCCATGACAAAATCATTTTGATGCAGTCCCGAAATTGCATGAGTCCACCAAGTTACCTTTACCTTGCCCCATTCAGTAACTAAAACGGGGTGATGTCCTTCTTCTTCTGCGGCTTCACCCACAGACTGAGTGAAAGATAAAGCGGTTTTGAAATCGGGAAATTCGAAAACTCGTTCGAGGTGGTACTCACCGTTATCTTGAACTACTTCCCATTCAGGAACTTGAGTTTTCATCGACTTTATCTCTTCTTCACTCAATGGAGGCAAATCGCCGCTACAGGGAACGCATTTTTGTTGAGATAGATCTTCTACCATTCTTCTTGCTCCTCAGAAATACAACACTTTTAGCTTACAACTTCAGCCTCTGGTTTGTTTAGTAGTGCGATCGCTTTTCTATCTATAGTTTGATATGCAAGCGCAGAAATAAAATTTTACCAAGTCGATTTCTTGAACGAGACAATTGCATGAGTAATAGCTAAATTTTGGATTGCTATATCCCTCTTCTGTCACTTTCCGATATTTCATATTAGGAAAAGGTTTTCAAGGGAAACAATATCAATTCATTGAGCCATTTGTAGTCAAATTTTCGTCATCCGCCCGCCTAAAAAATTTCTATTAACTGATGTTACGCAAAAGCTATCATATTAAGACGGATAAAAAGCTTTTGGAACTATACAGTGATTACGTTATCAGTTCATTTGATCAGATAACGGCGACAGGATTGTCGAGAACATTATCAGGAATGGTCAGCCATGACAACATAACCCGTTTTCTATCCCAGAAAAATTTAGACTCAAAAGAGTTATGGAAACTGGTAAAACCAGTGGTAAGAGAGTATGAACAAGAATTTGCTCTAGTTTTCGGAGTCTGACAGAAGCGTTCCATGAGCGGCGATTGCTGCATAATGAATAAAAGAAACAAAATCAGTCACAGAGGAGAAAACCCCTTAATATTAATGGTGGTCGCCTGACAGTTAAGACCGAACCCTCATTGGTGCGATTGCGCCCGCACAGAAGCGTGGTTCTAGATGTTTAAGGGAATGAAATTGGTGAAGCCACAATTGGGCTATCCCGTTTAGGAGAATTACTAGTGATTTGTATGCTTTAGCCAATTGGTTAAAAGAGTGCCAAGTCAAGACAGTAGCAATGGAATCAACGGGAGTGTACTGGATTCCTCTATTGCAAATTCTGGAAACTCAAGGTTTGGAAGTCAAGTTAGTCAATGCCCATCATGTCAAAACCGTCCCTGGACGTAACAGTGATGTACTTGACTGTCAATGGTTACAGCAATTACACAGTTATGGTCTGTTATCTGGTTCATTTCGACCCGATGACCAAATCTGCGTTCTGCGTAGTTATATTCGTCAACGAGATAGGCTAATTAAAAGTGCCAGTACTCACGTTCAACGAATGCAGAAAGCTCTTAGGCAAATGAATCTGCAACTGCATCGGGTGATTAGTGATATTACTGGCATCACTGGCATAGCAATTATTCGTGCTATTGTGGCTGGAGAAAGAAACCCCCAAGTCTTACTGCTTTGAAAAATCCCCGCATCAAGAGTAGTGTCTCAGAGATAGCTCAAGCCTTAACTGGAGATTACCGTGTCGAACACATTTTTGTGCTGCAACAGGAATTACAACTTTATGAAGTCTATCAAAAAGCGATCGCTGAATGCGACCGAAAAATTGAGCAATGTCTAGCTTAGTTTGCTAATCAAATTGATGTCGAAACTTCACCCATTCTTCCCGCTAAAAATCGACGCCATAAACCTCAAGGGAATCAACCTAATTTTGACTTGACAACTCATCTCTATCGTATTAGTGGTGTTGATTTCACTCGAATTGATGGGCTTGGGGTTTTGACGGTACAGACAATTCTTTCTGAAGTTGGGCTTGACCCGACTCGCTTTGCTTCTGTCAAACATTTTTGTTCTTGGTTGGGTTTATGTCCTGCTTCTCGTATAACTGGAGGTAAGATTAAAAGTTCTCAGACTCGTTGTGTCGTTAATCGAGCAGCTAATGCCTTCCGAATGGCAGCTCAAGCTCTCAAAAATAGTCGTTCTGCTTTGGGTGCATTCTCTCGTCGTCTGCGAACCCGTTTGGGTACTCCTCAAGCACTTACAGCTACAGCACATAAAGCGGTGCGACCCCCCTGGGGTTTCCCCAGCATGGGAACGCGCACCAAGACAATAGCACGGCTTTTCTATTATCTTTGGACCAGAGGTGAGGCTTATGTCGATCCAGGAGTTGATTATTACGAACAAAAATATCAAGAGCGACTCGTTCAAAACCTGACCAAAAAATCTCACTCTCTCGGCTTTGATTTGACTCCTCAGTCCGTCTCCCCCTCTGTGACTGATTTTGTTTCTTAGGAGGGGGATAAGTAGTGATATTTAACATCATTTCTCAAATTAAATGTTTTTTAATCATTTGAATGATGTCATGCTGGCGTAATCGGAATTTTTTTGCCAGCATTCCACAGGTATAAGGGTACAATTCTTCTTTGGGAACATTAACACTGGCTAACGCTAAGTCGGAAGCTTTACTACTCTAAATAGTTTAATATTTTTGTTCATTGGAGTAATGCAACTGTGCTGATAACATATTTATTATTGATGACTCCTATAATTCTAATACTGTAATATAATAGTACAATTGTACGGAATTGATGGAAAGAGTATTTATACAGTTACTCCTTCTAATTCGTCCTCAGTAGATTCATATAACTCTCTGAGTTTCTCTAACTTCTCCTCGTCTGCATTCCACAAACCTCGTCCGTGGGCTTCGATCGCCCGTGAGACAATGTTACGAAAGGCTTCAGGATTGGCATCTCGTAATTTTTGGGCCATTTCTGGATCTAAGGCATAAGTATTTACTGCTTGGTCGTATACCCAATCATCTTTAAAATTAGCCGTACCGCCCCAACCAATTAAAGCTGTCATCCGTTGAGAAATTTCATACGCACCGCCACTTCCCTGTTCTGCCATAGATTTTGCCCATTTAGGGTTGAGTAACTTAGTACGGTATTCCATACGCAATAAATCTTTTAGCTTGCGAGGCGTAGTATCTTTGGAAAAACTTTCGACAAAAGAAGCCTCGACTTGTTTGCCGCTTTGTATTTCTGCTGCCAGTTTTAAACCGCCAGTATTGCCATAATATTCTTGAATATCGGTTAAGCCGTATTCTACCGAATCGATTTCCTGGACGATGCGATCGCTAGTTTCCAATAACTGCGATAATATTTCTGGTCTGGCTTGTCCTTTATCTTTACGTCCGTAACTAAAGACGTTGCGATTTTTCCAAGTATCTGCCAATTCCTCACCAGATTCCCAATTGCTATCTACTACTTTGTCGTTAACTAAAGAACCAAAATCGCCAGCAGGGTTAGAAAACATTCTCGCGCTGGCATTAGCTACTCCTCGTGCTTGTAAAGCCAAATAGTGTTTGCGAATAAAGTTTTCTTCTTCCGTTTCTGGTGCTTCTGCTGCCCGTTGAAACAAGTCGTCTAGCAGTTCGATAATATTGACAAAAGTATCGCGGAAGATCCCCGATAGATTCGCCAGCACATCAATGCGGGGATGTCCTACTTCTTCAATTGGCAGTAACTCGTAACGGACGATTCTACCCGTACCTTCTTTGACGGGTTTGGCACCCACCAATTCTAGTAAGATTCCTAAAGATTCACCTTTAGTTTTAATCGAATCCAAACCCCATAGCATCACTGCTACCGTTTCCGGATAAGTTCTTTTCTCTTCAAGATTCTGGGCAATAATCTTTTTAGCAATTTCCTTACCCCGTTCGTAAGCCGCAGGAGAAGGCATTCGATAGGGGTCTAAAGCGTGTATATTTCTACCAGTAGGTAACACGCCACTGCCATCTCGCAGTAAGTCTCCACCAGGCGCAGGAGGAATGTATTCCCCATTTAAACCCCGCAGTAGGTTAGTCATCTCATCTGTATTCTGCACCAACAAATCTTTTATCTTTTCTGCTTCTTCAAACTCATTCTCTGATAACTCGCCATCAAAATAAGCCTCTAGATAAGATTGCAACTCTTCCTCAGTCGGTGGTTTGCCTAAGACGTGTAAGCCAGAAGAAAATAAGCGTTGTTCTAATACCTGCAAGTATTCATAAACCTGAAGAAAATACTCGTCGATCGCTGCTTTACTAAACAATCTGGCATTCTCTAGATTAAAATCAATTCCCTGCTTGGCACCTTCCTGAAACTGGCAGTCTTTCTCCAAACCACTATCGATAATTTTCTGACAGATAGACTCTCTCAAAGCTTCGTTCTTTACCGGATCTTCGCGATATTCAGCGATTAATTCTCGCAGTGCCATCAATTCTTTGTACAAACCCGCCCGTCCATAAGGTGGTACGTTGTGAGAAATCAAAACACCATAACCCCTGCGTTTGGCTAAAATCGACTCTGACGGATTATTGGCAGCATAGATGTACAGATTGGGCAGATTAGCTAATAAAATATCAGACCAAGAATAACCAGTATTACCCAAGGGCGAACCAGGTAGCCATTCTACAGTACCGTGCATTCCAAAGTGAACCACGGCATCGGCTTGAAATTCATGTTGCAACCACTGGTAAAAAGCTGCATACTGAGGATGCGGCGTTAGATCCTTTTCAAACATCAACCGCATCGGATCCCCAGCAATCCCCAATGGTGGCTGTACCCCAATCCAAACGTTACCCAATCTAATACCGCCAATTTGCAAATTATCGCCGTAGGTTTTAATGCCGGTACCCGTTAAGGATTTCCATTGCTTCTCTATTCTGGTGGTTTGTAAGTAGCCCAACCATTTTTCTAAGGTTCGGGCGTTAACTGAGGTTATGCCATTTTTCCCATCGTCTGAAGCAATAGCTTCATCGGCTTCCTTAACCTGCCGAATTAATTCTTCTCCATCTGCTGGTAATTCACCGACTTGATAACCTTGTGCTTTTAAAGCCTGGAGAAAATTGAATAAACTCTGAGGCACATTTAGTAACGCTGCCGTGCCAGTCGCACCATAACCGGGAGGAAAGCCATAGAGAATAACTGCAATTTTTCTTTCTGATGTGGGTTTGGATCGCAGCTTAATCCAGTTTTTAACCCTGCTAGTAAGACGTTTTAAGCGATTGGGTACGAGATAGATATCTTCTCCTACTAAACCACCTAAAGGTACGGTGTCGATCGCCCCATCTAGTTCTGGTAAGGAATATAAAACTACACTTTGCAAACCACCTATTCCCTGTCGCGTCCAAGAGTGAATATCTTGAATTAATAGAGGTGCGGCGATAAGATAAGGAACGTTTTTGGCAGTAAGAATTCTTTTTGCCACTTCTACCTGTCTTCCCGCTTCCATCGAACCTGCAGGTCCTCCAACCAAAGGAAAACCAATAGTAGAAACAACTGCATCCACTCTAACTGCTTCTTCTGATAGAGATAAGATCTCTTTGTTACCTCGTTGTCTTTGTGCCTGTTCGTAGTCGCTAGTCAGCCAGTCTCTAACCGCGACATGACCTTCTACGCCATTAATGAATATCGGTAGAGGGATTAAACCTTCTCGTTCGAAATGTTCGATCAATTGGGGAATATAGGGTTGTTTGGTAATTACGTGTTTGCGATACAGCAGAATACCAATAATGGGTTTTTGTCGTACGGATCGTTCATCGATATCTCGATACCAATTTAAATAAACTTGAGGAGAGGTAAAATAACCCTGATATTCGGGATGTAATAGACCCATGTTTGGGGTTTCTATCGCTGGGGGAATTTCGCCCACGGTTAAACCAAGATACTTTTCCCCTAGCATCCAACACATAGCGGCGAAGTTCTCTATGCCACCTGCATTCCAGTAGCCGTAAATAATCAACCAGTTACGCAGGTCTTGAACTTTCTTGGCAGGAATATATTTTAGTAGTTTGGGTCCTGTTTTTAAAAAGCTGAGATAGCCAGCCAGCTTGTCTTCTTCTCTGCTGTTACCAAACTTACTGAGGATAAATTTAACGGGTTTGGGCATTCCCTTGGGTTTATCGCCGATGGCAAATTTACCCAACTGAGTCAGACTCATTAATTCTACTGCCGACTCAAATACCAGACGGATGGGAATATTTTTGACTCTTGCTTTTAACCAAATAACTTGGTCGTAATCGAAGATCAAGCTAGCAAAAAACACATCGGCATTTTGTAATGCAGTTTCTACCGTATCTGGTGCGGCAGTAAGATCGCGATCGCTAAAAACGACAACTTCTAAATCCCTACAGCGCGAGGTCGCCATCTCAGCCGCTTGTCGATAGAGGCTGATGTTAAAAGATTCAAACCCAGCGATCGTGACTATGCGTTTCATTTTTTTTGCTACTCGTAATTTATAGGTTCGATTTACTTTAAATTTTAAGGCGAAATTACAGAAGCTAGGAGTTAGCGTTGGGGCGTAATTATATATATTATTAAAAAACTTGAGGGAGCGATCGCCCCCTCAAGTGCCGATTATTTAGTTTGTTAGTAGCTAGCTAGCGGCGAAGTTATGCAAAAGCAAAGTCGTCAGCACTCAAACTGTCGGCTTCTATACCGTTGAGATACGCCAGAGGGTTACCATTGAAGGCGATCGCCGCACTGCCATTTTGGTCCGTAATGTCCAATTGCTCGAAGCTAGCACCAACTCCAGCAATACCGAGAACATCTTCACCGCTGATGAAGTCGGTAATCATACTGGCAGCTTCGGGAAGTTCGGCACCGGCAAGCCAGAATTGGTCTGCACCTTCACCACCAGTAATAACGTTGCCGCCACCAGTAAGAGTGAAGAAGCGGTCTGCACCTTCGCCACCAACGATGCGATCGCCAGTTCCTAAAATAGTAACGTCATCGCCGCCATCGAGGTAAATGCGGTTGTTACCTTCACTACTAACAGCAGCATCGACTACATCATTACCTTCGCCAGCAAAAACTAAGAGGTCGCTACCTTCGATTTCAATGGTGTCACTATCGACAGTACCAAACGCAGGTGCTAAATCGGGTTCTTCCTCTTCTTCAGCAACTTCTTCAGGAGAAACGCCGAACAGAGTTTCGTACATGATGCGGTACATATCGGTGTTGTCTACGGTATCTTCCAGTAGATCGGAGTTTAAACCGTAGGCTTTAGAAACGATACTGCCAGCCACATCAGTGGTACTGACATAACCTACGCCGAATTCAAAAGTGTCGCCATCAGCATCGGGTGCGCCAGAAACAAAAGGTTCGGTATTGTTTCCTGTTTGTCCGTCATAAGGAACTTCTGGCTCAAAAGGAGGCTGTACTTCTACAGTTCCTACTGTTTCTCCATCTACGTCGTCAACTTCCAAACCACCAGCATCACTATCAGCAGCAGTTAGCACCAAAGTATTGGGATCGATATTATTTACGAAATCTTGGGCTACACCAATCGCCTCATCTGCCCGTAAAGTAGCTTCGATCGCCCCAGCGGCATTATTATTGTTAGGGAAGTTATCCGCACCCTCTTCTTCTAAAACAACCATAAAGCCGTCTTCAGCGTTGACAAACTTGTCGAAACTGAGGGTTTGCTCCAACATTTCGGCAACGGTAGGAGGATTTTCATTTCCTGGTTGACCGTAGAGAATTAGTTCGCTATTTTCATCGACTAAACCTTCTTCTTTTAAACTTGCTTCGTCGGTGTCGTTATAAGTATCTTCAGCCGCAAAAATACCGATAACTTTGTCGGTATCGGGACCGAGAGCTTCTAATTCTTCGCGGGTGTAGACGATTTCGTAGCCCATTTCTTGAGCTTCTTCGATTAGGTTGCGTCCGTCTTCGCGAATGCCTTCTTCCCCAAAGCGACCTACGGTTCCTTTGGGTAGATAGTGAATCTCGCCACCACCCATAATTACGTCTGCACCGGACTCGACGATTTCGGCAGTAATTTCGGCAACGTTATCGCGATCTTCAGCCGCAGAAAGAAATACACCTGTACCTGGTTCGGCAATAAAGCCAGAGTTGATTACCGCCGTCGGTTTCCCAGCAGCGATCGCCTCTTCCATAATGGTAGTGCCTTCTTGTCCGGAAAGCGAAGTATAGGGGTTGCCTTCTTCATCCAAACCGTAACTGCCAGCATATGGTTTGATCCCGTAAGCGTGAACTACCGCACCACCATTAGAAGTGGCAACGATTTGGTCTTCCATATGTCCCAGGTATACCCCAGCATCGGTCATCTCATCCCAGTTGAGTCTGCCATCGGGTCCTACCGAAGCAAAACGAGCTGCACCGTAGTGAGAGGGACTGGTACCGTCTGGGTGAATAAAGATAACATTTCCGGTATCTTGAGTAGGTTCGGGAGCGGGTTCGGGAGCGTCGGGAACGCCTTCAGGGGGTGCCAACTCTTCATCAAAGAGAGTTTCATACATCAGGCGGTAAATACCCGTGTTATCTACAGTGGCAGGAAGCTTTTCTGCGTTCAAACCATAGGTTTTAGAAACGATGCTGCCTGCAAAGTCGGGAGTACCAGCCCACAGATTACCATAGTTGAAAATATCGCCGTTAGCGTCGGGAGCACCAGTGGTAAAGGGTTCGGTATTGTTACCTGTAGTACCGTCATAAGGAACTTCTGGCTCGAAAGGAGGCTGGATCTCGGTAAAGCCTACCGTTTCTGCATCGTCGGGAACGTCGTCATTTTCCAAACCGCCACCATCACTGTCAGCGGCAGTAATTAATAGAGTATCGGGGTTAACGTTATCTATATAGTCTTGAGCGACACCAATTGCAGCATCCGCTCTTAGAACTGCTTCGGTGACTCCAGGTCCATTATTGTTGTTACCAAAGTTGTCGGTCGCTTCTTCTTCTAAGACCACAAACACGCCTTCTTCGTTGTTTTGGAAAACGTCTAGACCTAGAGTTGCCTCTAACATTTCGTCAACTGAAGGCGGATTGGGATTTCCTTCCTGTCCGTAAAGCATCAGGCTGCCATCATCATTGACAAAACCTTCTTCTTTTAAGCTTGCTTCGTCAGTGTCGTTATAAGTATCTTCTGCGGCAAAAATACCGATAACTTTCTTAGTATCGGGAGGAAGATTTTCTAATTCGTCGCGGTTGTAAACGATGGTGTAACCCATCTCTTTGGCTTCTTCGATCAGGTTGCGTCCGTCTTCGCGAATACCTTCTTCCCCAAAGCGACCTACGGTTCCTTTGGGTAGATAGTGAATCTCGCCCCCACCCATAATGACGTTAGCACCGGATTCGACGATTTCAGCCGTAATTTCGGCAACGTTGTCGCGATCTTCAGCCGCAGAAAGAAATACACCAGTACCTGGTTCGGCAATAAAGCCAGAGTTGATTACTGCGGTTGCTTTACCAGCAGCGATCGCTTCTTCCATAATTGTGGTGCCTTCTTCACCGGAAAGAGAAGTGTAGGGGTTGCCTTCTGCGTCTAGACCGTAACTGCCAGCATAGGGCTTAATCCCGTAGGCGTGAGCTACCGCACCAGCATTTGAAGTAGCCACAATTTGGTCGTCCATATGTCCCAGGTATACCCCAGCATCGGTCATCTCATCCCAGTTAAGTCTGCCGTCGGGTCCTACAGAAGCTAAACGCCCTGCTTGGTAGTGAGAAGGACTCGTACCGTCTGGGTGGATGAAAATTACGCTATTACCGTTACTCATGATTTATTTGTTACTCAAATAATAATCTTTATTAGTTCTCGTACTTCAAGCGAACTACCTAAAAATGTCTCGAAGTAGAAGATGAAATTTCAACTCAAACTGCCAGAAAACCCTTAATAATATTGGCTATTGAGAGGATTTTTCTTTTCCTATAAGATTTTTATCTTTGTAGATTAAGTAACAGTAATTAAGAGATTAAATCTTCTTTTGATTATGATTAAGAACAGTTTTTTGAGTAAAATCCATATATTTAGATAGATATTTACTAGAAGAAATCATGATACCGGAATTAGAAATTTCCACTGTATTTAACTGTATTTAAAAGCTAATAATATTCCATCTCCAAAGTAATTATCAGGTGAGTTAATTCCCACCTTTTTGGTTGGCGCGATCGCTCGCAACTTTAACCATTAGTTAATACTTGACGACGGGCTTCGTAAACCAACAGGGCATGAGCGATCGCTACATTTAAAGACTCTACCCGATTTGCTAGCGGTATTTTAATCCGTTCGTCGGCTAAACCAAGCAATTGGTCTGATAAACCCGCTCCTTCATTGCCCAAAACGATCAAACTAGGATGTTGAAAGTCGATCTGCCAGTAATTTTTGCTGGCTTGAGGAGAAGTGGTAACTATTTGTATTCCCTGTTGCCGATGCTGTTGGATTACCTCTGATAAATCTTGTTCGGTCGCAACTGCTAAACGAAACCATTCTCCTACCGAGGCTCGCAAAACTTTAGGGCGATCTAGATCGACACTATCGCGACTTAACCATAAGCCATCTACACCTGCAGCTACAGAAGTCCGAATAATCGTTCCCAGGTTACCAGGATCTTGCAGTCGTTCTATAGCTACTCCTAATCTAGTTTGACTGACATCTGGTAATTTAGCCGACCTGCGTTCTGCAATTGCCACTACCCCATCAGGAGTAACGGTAGTAGCGATCGCTTTTAACACTTCCGCACTGACTAATTCGATTTTTACCCTTTGCGCTTCGAGTTCTCTATATAATCGCTCGTGGTTTTCTCGCCAACGAGGAGTGCAAAAAACCCGTTCTAGTTGAAAGCTAGCCTGACAAGCTGCGGTAATTAAATTCGTTCCTTCTAAAAGTAGTAATTGTTGTTTGCGTCTTTCTTTGGCTAACGATAGTTTGCGTATCTGTTTGATTAGAGGATTTTTAATGCTGGTTAGCATCTCGGTTCTAACATTTATGGTTGAAAGACTTGACGAATAGTACCTATCAAAGTAATACTTTGGTTGCTAAATGCGGAACTCGGGACTTGAACCCGAATGTTCTACTCGAACACTAGAATCTGAATCTAGCGCGTCTACCAATTCCGCCAGTTCCGCTCTCTGGTTTGCCATGCAGCCTAATATTATTATATATTTTGCAATTCATGTCAAACGCTGGGGATCTAGCTCTAAATTAAAAACTTTTGCCTGTTAATCAACTCAATATATTTTTATTTAAGGTAAAATCCCTGACTAACTCATTTTCTTAGGTCGCAATCATAAATTACTTCCCAATATCTTTACGGTAAATCAGTTTACCGCTTCTATCGAATCATCAATTGTAATTTGAGGACAAACCGATTAATCCTATTTCTAATTTAACCCCAACCCCAGCTACCGAACGAGAATCTCAAGCGGTTCTCGAAATAGAAGGTCGTGCTTCTCTTCAAGGAGAAGTTAAAATCAGCGGTGCCAAAAACTCTGCTCTGGTTTTAATGGCAGGATCGATACTGTGTTCGGGAGATTGCCGATTACACAATGTGCCCAATTTGGTCGATATTACTCGTATGGGTCAAATTCTCATCGCACTAGGGCTAAAGATCGAACAACATGGCAATGTATTAGACATAGATTCGCGAGAAATCAACCCTATTAAGGCTCCTTATGATATCGTTTCTCGGTTAAGAGCCAGCTTTTTTGTCATCGGACCGTTATTAACTAGACTAGGAACGGCTCGGGTTCCCCTGCCTGGAGGCTGCGCCATTGGTGCCAGACCGGTAGATTTACACGTTCGCGGTTTACAGGCAATGGGAGCTAATGTCCGCATCGAATCTGGTATCGTTCACGCCAACCTCACCGGGGGCAAACGCAGATTACAAGGGGCAAATATCTATTTAGACTATCCCAGCGTTGGCGCTACCGAAACTATTTTGATGGCGGCTACCCTGGCAGAAGGAGAAACCAGAATCGAAAATGCCGCTCAAGAACCAGAAATAGTAGATTTAGCTGATTTTTGTCGTCAGATGGGAGCCAAAATTAGCGGTGCCGGAACTAATACAATTATTATTTCTGGAGTCGATCGCCTGCATTCGGTTGATTACAACGTTATTCCCGATCGCATCGAGGCGGGAACCTTTTTGGTGGCTGGTGCGATCTCTCGCTCGAAGATTACTCTAACTTCGGTAATTCCCAATCATTTGGCACCAGTCATCGCTAAGTTAAACGAAATTGGTTGTCGAGTGGTGGTTGAAGCAGACGAGGGCAGTAACTCCTTGTTTCAAAGACTGCGGTTAATTCCTGGCGAATTACGCGCCACCGATATCGAGACTTTGCCCTATCCTGGATTTCCCACCGATATGCAAGCACAGTTTACTGCCCTACTCAGTATTGCCGAAGGTAACAGCGTAATTAGCGAAACCGTCTTTGAAAATCGTTTGGGTCATGTTGCCGAATTGCAGCGCATGGGAGCTAACATTCGGGTTAAGGGCAATCACGCGATCGTCAGTGGCGTACCTTTTTTATCTGGTGCACCGGTAATGGCTACTGACTTAAGAGCTTCTGCTGCTCTAGTGGTAGCAGCCTTGGCTGCAGAGGGTAAAACTACTGTCAGAGGTTTGCATCATCTCGATCGCGGCTATGAAAATTTAGAAGGTAAATTACAACAGTTAGGAGCCAAATTAAAGCGAATTACATCTGCTTGATGAGCGGCAGAGCAATAAATAATTAATGGTACTTAGACAATTTTGGTGGCTAAAATGAGGTAAAATGCTTTTGCTGATTAACTTTAGCATTATTATTAACAGCGTTCGCCATTATGAACGAAACAACTCCCGCAGCAATGCCACCGTGTTTTGATAGATGGTCTCAAAAATTTGATGATTTATTCAAAAACAAATCGCAGAAAAGGGAATTTAGAAACTATTTAGGGGGATTATTGGGCGAAAGCGAGAGAAAAAAAAACCGATCTCAAATCGCAACAGATGCTGTAGAACTCACATATCACCGCTTACATCACTTTTTAACCGAAGCACCTTGGTCATCAGACATGGTTAATGAGCGACGTTTACAAGTAATGAACAAGTGTCATCAGACTAGAATTTGTAGCGGTTTTAGCTTAATTGTTGATGATAGTGGTCATAGAAAAAGTGGGTGCTTGCTCCGTCCTATACGCTGAGGAAACCTCAGCGCGGGCGGTGCGCAATTTCACTGCGGGAGTAGGTCGTCAGTATATTGGAGAAATCGGGAAAACAGATAATGGCAATGTTGTTGTTACAACTCATCTGTATATGGTAACAATACAACCTTGTTGAAGGAATTAGAGAAGAGAAAGTTAAAATATATTGGAGGATTAGCCAAAAATAGAAAGGTAAAACTTCTTAATCAATTAGAGGATAGAGAAGACATAAGATTAGATGATTTAGCACGGTCGTTACCCAAAGAGGCTGTTAGTGAAGTAATTCTAAATTTAGAAAAGCCGAAGCACTTATGGGTAGCAGTTGTAGAAATTGATTTGTGCTTACACTTTTATCCTTTGGCACAAGCTAACTGGTGGGTTAATAAGACGCTGGGCTAATAAAGAAATTAAGACTTTTCCTGAAGCATTAGAAGCGTTTCGTACTGCTATGTCTTTTGGTTTCGTTCGATGGCTCAACCAAAATCCTGACCTATTCACAGCTTATAAAGCGAGTTTGGGCTTTGTTTGGGCTTGATTTTTGTTTAAGTCCCGTTAATCAATAATTGAATTAATCTTAGATTACTCTTCAAGGAGTCAAACCAGTAAATGCCTGTGCAGTGGCAGCGAGAAAACTTCTGGCTATACGGGGCGTTAGAATCTGCCACTGGGGAGCATTTCTTTTATAGCTTCTCCCATGTTGATTCAGTTTATTTTGAGCAATTTATTCAGATGTTTCGAGCCACATTATCTGCTCTATTTATACTTATCTTCTGGCAATTGAACCATCTGTTAAAAAAATACAAACTTTTTCGTAAAGAGTATTAGTTTCTTCAATAATTTTCTGACTGCGATCGCCATAAATTGCGATCGTTTTTATTTTTCCTATTTTAAGCCTATTTCGCTGTCCAAATTTATAGCTACAACCAAGAGAGTTAGGACGTAGCATCTTTAATAATCAACTCCATAACTTGCCGTAGATAATCAGAATTACATAAGCAACGGCGAATATGGCTTTTCAGCCTTACGTTTTGTCCTAAGTCTTTTGACCATTGCTATAGATAACTGTTTTGTCATACTTTTTTAAACACAAGTTTTTAAACAAAATCAAGGTTAAGCCAAATAAATCAAAAGAACATCAAAAGCTTTATTTATAAAGTTAGTTTAACTTTAGTTCACTATATATTTAGTGTTTTTCTGTAAGTACTAATAACGGTATTCATTTGTTCGCACCCCTCGAAAGCTCAAGAGTAAATAACTAAATATAAGGATTCAAATCACAATTGTTTCAAATCACAATTGTTTTTGTCGTGCAATCACAGTTTAACTCAACCACATCTTTTATAAATATAAATTAATAACTCTAATAAAAAGCTATTTATTTTTTAATGCTTTTTATCTAATAAAATTAAAATTCCAAATTTCTTTATTAATACGATAATAATAAATTTAAAATAATTATGGAAGAAATTAATCTCGGCACAGAATTCAATTTTACCTACGCTCCAGGTGTAAGTTTCGAACAGATAATGGGTTTTGAACTTGCAGGACAATTTTGGTCAAATTATTTTAACGATAATGTCAGTATCAACATTTTTGTTGAGATGACCGATTCTCTACCTGAGAATGTTATTGGCGGTGCTTTACCAGGATTTGAAGACAATGTATTATACAGTAATTTTCGTGATGCTCTAGAAGCAGATATTACTTCGGAAATTGATACTTTAATTAATAATAATCAGCAAGCACAACGAGATAGTTATACTGCATATTTTGATAGTCAGTTTGAAGACATAACTGGCTATAAAGTAGAAAATAACCAGTATATGGAAATGACTCGCGCTAATGCTAAAGCTTTGGGTCTAATTGATGGACATAGTGAAGAGCTCGACGGCTATATTTTGATGCGCGACCTTGATGGTTCTGGCGAGAGTGGATTAGAAAGTTTAGCTTGGGACTATAACTACAGCGATAATGCTCTTGCTAACAACAGCCTTGACTATTTAGGGGTTGCAATTCATGAAATCGGACACGTTCTTGGATTTGTCAGCGGTGTAGATAGGGACGGATGGTTATCCACAACCAGCAATTTTAAAAAGAGTAAACAAGAAGATAAATATTACAATCGTCTAGAAGGTACTTTAAATAATGCAACTCCTGTTGATATGTTGCGTTATTCCCAGGAAAGTAACACCATGAGTGGAGGTGAAAACTGGATCGATATGTCTGTTGGCGGTAATCCATATCTTTCGTTTACTGGTTCTGACGGAGAAGCCATAGCTTACTTTTCAAGTGGAGTTGATACCGAATTGGGTGGCGATGGTTATCAAGCCAGCCACTGGAAAGCAATGGACGAGGCAGTCGGTATTATGGATCCACGTCTGAAAACGGGAGATAGAAGAGAAATTACCGAATTAGATGTACAGCTTTTTGATGCGATCGGTTGGGATCTTAAAACTGAAAATATAGAGACTCCTAATTTAGCTACTTTATTTAATCAGGCTCAAGTTACACTAGCTGAAAAAATTGATGTAACTGTAGATTGGATGACGAGTAACACCGTTGAGAGTACAGCAATCTTGACTCCAGAGTATGTAGACAACGATGGCAACAATTACGACGATCGCAATGAACAGTTACAAGAAATGTTCGTTAGCAGCGGTGAAGTTTATAGTCCGATCTGGGGCACCTATGCCTGCGGTAAAGGTCACTGGGAAGTTTATAATAAGTTATGGGACGAGGGCTATTTCTGGGGCTGGGGTAGAGGGGCTTAATTCACGTTGACTTTAGGTAGAGATTTCTAGCAGTTTGTTACTTCTAGCAGAATTTTGGGAATCATATGCTTAGTCTTTAGCAGCGATATTGAAAATCTATAAGATTCCACAAATATAATATGCAGAAGCTTGCTAATTTTTGCATCATTAAGTTACGACAACAGTTGAGGAAACATAGGTTGTTGTTGCCGTTTGTTTTCTGGTTCTCAATCTCAGAAATAAATGCGATCGCTCTAGGACAAGTCGTTCCCGATGATACTCTTCCCAATAATTCTGCGGTTGAAACCAATGATAATATCACGATAATTACTGGTGGTTCACGAGCGAATGCCAATTTGTTTCACAGTTTTGAGCAATTATCGGTTATTTCAGGCAAAACGGTTGTCTTCGACAATGCTTTGGACGTAAAAAATATTATCAATCGCGTAACGGGTAATTCTGTTTCTGATATTAATGGTTTAATTCGTGCCAATGGTACTGCCAATCTATTTTTAATTAATCCCAACGGAATTATTTTTGGTAGTAATGCCGCTTTAAATATTGGTGGTTCTTTCGTTGGCAGCACGGCTGACAGCATTCAGTTTCAAGACGGTAGTGAATTTAGTAGTTCTCCCACCTCAGATTCTCCACTGTTAAGCGTCAGTATTCCTATCGGCTTACAATTAGGGACGAGCGCAGGCAAAATAGTCGTGCGAGGAACTGGCAATAATTTAGCCATCAATCCAGATTTTTCTATAAATAGAAACAACAGACCTTCTGGACTTCAAGTACCAGATGGCAAAACTTTGGCTTTAGTTGGTAACAAAATCGAGCTTGTAGGAGGAAATTTAACTGCAGCAGAAGGCAAAATTGAGTTATGGTCTTTCAAAAATGGTAATTTGTCTCTCAATCTCAATAATGAAGGGGTAAGCACTGGGCAAGAAACTATCGACTATCAAAATATCATGCTTTCCCAAGCAGCTTCAGTAGATGCTAGTGGTAATCGTGGCGGAGAAATTAAAATTCGGGGTGAAAATATTGCGGTTGAAGACGGTTCGATAATTTTAACCGACACGATAGGAAATGGTTTGGGTGGAACTTTGACAGTTCGAGCCACAGAGTCATTAAGAGTAACTGGAATTTCTACTCAAAGTCCTGTTTTTAGTGGCTTATTAGCTGATGTAGCTCCAGCAGCTATGGGAAACGGAGGAAATATAGATATTAAAACCACTAGCTTAGAAATAAGTGAAGGTGGGCAAATATCGAGTGGTACTTTTGGTTTTGGTAGTGGCGGTAACTTAGCTGTAGAAGCTGAAAATATCAAAATAAGCGGCATATCTCCTTTTGGTCCTAGTGGATTGTTTGCGCCCGTTGCCCCAGGAGCAAGAGGGAATGGTGGAAATTTGAATATCAATACAGGCAGTTTAAACATAACTAATGGCGGACAAATATTAGGTGGAACTTTTGGCTTTGGCAATGCCGGGGAGTTAAAAATCGTAGCCGAGAGTATAAAAGTAATTGGTGGAACTGAATTTGGACCGAGTTTTATTGCCTCAACAGTTGAAACAATACCTGGTCTTCCAGAGCCTGTTGCTGCTGTTCTTGGTGTCGGTTTGGGAAATGGAGGAAATTTAGAAATAGAAACTGAGAATTTACGAGTTGCTGACGGAGGACAAGTGGCAGTAACTACAACAGGTTCTGGAAAAGGAGGAAATTTATTAATCGAAGCTCAAAATATAAAATTATCCGATTTTAATCAGTTCACTCGCAGTGGTTTGTTTGCCAGCGCAATTCAAGGTACTGGTAATGGTGGAGATTTAAATATTACTACTGACAGTTTATCTATCCAAAATGGTGCAGTAATTAGCGCTGGCAATTTTCCAAGTCTGGGTTCACGATCACCAGGAGAAGGGAAAGCTGGTAATGTTTTGATTAATGCTCGTTCTGTAGAATTAAATAACATTACTTCAGATATTTCTAGTGGTATTACTGCTTCTACTAACGGTGGTGGCGGAGGCGATATCACTTTAAATGTTGCCGAAGCAATTACTCTCGATAACAATAGCGAAATTGCCGCTGAAACCAGAGGTAGTGGGGATGGAGGTAATGTAGCGATTGTTACTGATGCTTTAACGCTAAACAATGGTGGATCGATCGACACCAGCACCTCTGCTAAGGGTAATGGAGGCAGAGTAAATATTCAATCTAATATGGTTACTTCTATGGGAATAGGTAGCGGTGTATTTAGTGAAGTAGGAACTGCCGCTACTGGTAATGGAGGCAGCGTAGCGATCGGTGCTGAGACATTTAATTTAAGCAATAAAGGACAAATTTCGGTTAGTAGTAATGGTTTGGGTAAGGCTGGTAATGTTGTTATTAACGCTGAGGAAGTTAATGTTAGTAATGGCAAAATCGCTACCACCGCTACTCAAACTGGAGGCGGCAATATTAACTTAGTAACGGATTTTTTATATTTAACTAACAATAGCGAACTTAGCAGCAGTGTCTTGGGCAGCACTGGAGGCGGAGGCAACATCTTTATCGATAGTAACTATGTCATTGCTAATCATAATAGCGATATTAGGGCGAATGCAGTTTTGGGTAATGGCGGTAACATAAATATCGATACAGAAGTCATCTTACTTTCTACTGATAGTGACATCGATGCCAGTTCTCAACTAGGTCTAGATGGAGTGGTAAATATCGATAATGTAGATTCAGACGAACAAATAGGAACGGCTGAATTACCCAGCAACATTGTCGATCCTGCCACTTTGATTTCTGGAATTTGTCCAAAAGAAGAAGGTAACTTTATGGCAGTTACTGGAAAAGGCGGATTGTCAGAAAATCCCAGTCGAAATCTTAGAGGTGAATCGGTTTGGGAAGATTTACGAGATTTCTCTCTCGTTGCTAAAAACCAACGACAATACCATAATCGCTCTGATGACGAGATCGATAAAATAGTTGAAACTAAAGGATGGCAGGTTAACTCTCAAGGCAATATTGAATTACTTGGTTATCTACCTCAACAAAACGATCAAGACTACTGGCAATTATTCAATCAGTGCCGATAGAAATTTTCTGGCTTAATCTTCTTTGACATTAATCTCTAAATTGCCTAGGGCGATAGATATCTTGAAAATGAGTAATTTGAAGCAGGAAAAAACAATAAAGTTAATTCATTTTGGTCTTTGGTTGACATTGCTGGGTTTAAGTGCGATCGCGCCAACAACAACCGCGATCGCAAAACCGACGAGAGTTGCAGATAATTTAGTTGAGATTAATGGTCAAAAGCTACTACAGCAAGGTCGAGTTGCCTATGAAGCCGGCAGATATGCAAAAGCCGCTACAATTTGGCAACAGGCAAATGAATACTATCAAACTCAAGGAAATAATTTAGAACTAGCGATCGGTCTGAGCTATCTCAGCTTGAGTAATCACAAACTAGGAAAGTTGTCTCAAGCCGAGCAAAACATCTCTCAAAGTTTACAATTGCTAGAACGACAAAACTTAGAAGATGAAAATTTACCCATACTCGCTCGGGTTTTAAATACTCAAGGTAGAATTTTGCTGGCAATGGGTCGAGCCGAAGCCGCTCTTGCAGATTGGCAACGAGCAGCTAAAATTTATCAACAGGCTGGAGATGAAGTTGGGATGCTTGGCAGTCAAATCAACCAGATCCAAGCTTGGCAAAGTCTGGGGTTGTATCGACGTTCTCAAAAATTACTGGAACAAATTACCGAGCGACTGACAGCACAAACCAATCCTAAACTTAAACTTACGGCACTGCGTAGTTTGGGGATTACTTTACAAGTTACTGGCGACCTAGAGCAGGCTCGCGAGATACTATACCAAAGTATGGTAATTTCTCAAACGCTAAATTTGCCCGAAGAAACTAGCATGACTCTGTTTAGTTTGGGTAATACTGCCAGAGGGTTGGACGATAAGGAAGCTGCGATCGCTTTTTATCGACGAGCAGCAGCTACTACTTCCCAACCATTACTGCAAACGGAAGCGCAGTTAAATCAACTCAGTCTGTTAATCGCTACCGAACGATGGCAAGAGGTAGAAGTGCTACTACCGCAAATTCAAACTAACATTACCGGTTTTTCTTCAAGTCGACGTTCGGTCTATGCTACGGTTAACTTTGCCAAAAGTTTAATTGACTTGTCGGCAACACCTTCTATTGAAGAATCTACCCCATCAGTTAAAAAGCTATTAGAAGCTGCGATCGCTCGCGCCCAACAAATCAAAGATACTCAAGCAGAGTCTTATGCCTTTGGGATTTTGGGTTATCTATACGAACGACAAGAAAAATGGTCGCTGAGCCAAAAATACACCGAACGAGCTTTAGAGCTTGCAGAACCGATTAATAACTCAAATCTGTCCTATCAATGGCAGTGGCAGTTGGGAAGACTACTGGCAATTCAAGATCGTCATTCAGGGGCGATCGCTGCCTATTCTGAAGCGGTCAAAGATTTAGAATCTTTGCGTAGCGATTTAATCATTACCAACACCGATGCTCGGTTTACTTTTCGGGAAAGTGTCGAACCAGTTTATCGACAGTTAGTCAGTTTGCTGTTACAGCCTCAAAACAACCAGCCAGTCAGTCAAAATAATCTAATCCAGGCGAGAAATACGATTGAATCCTTACAGTTAGCAGAACTGAACAATTTTTTTCGCGAAGCTTGTCTGGATGCCAAGCCGACAGCGATTGAGAGTATCGATCCCCAAGCTGCAGTAATCTATCCAATTATCTTACGCGATCGCTTGGAAGTAATCGTTAGTTTGCCCGATAAAACTCTGCGCCATTACTCTACGAAAATTCCCAGAGCAGAATTAGAGAACGTTATCGAACAGCTGCGTCAAACCGTTCAAATTCGCAGTCGACGACAGTTCTATCAGCCAGCACGACAATTGTATAATTGGCTGATTCGCCCTGCTTTAGAAGAGCTTGCCGATAATAATATTAAAACTCTAACCTTTGTTTCTGATGGTTCTTTACGCAATATTCCGATGAGCGTGCTCCATGATGGTAAACGCTATTTAATCGAGCAATATAATGTGGCTCTAACGCCGGGATTGCAGTTACTCGCTCCTTTATCGTTAGAAAAAGTAAAATTAAAAACCTTAGCTGCAGGAATCACTCAACAAAGAAGAGGTTTTTATGCTCTCGAACATGTTAACGACGAACTTGAAAATATTCAACAACAAACTAATGGTGTCATTTTAAGGAATGAAGCATTTACTAAAAATGCACTCCAAGAAAAAATTAGCTCGTCCCAATTTCAAGTAGTTCACATTGCCACTCACGGTCAGTTTAGCTCTGACTTGAATGAGACATATTTGTTGGCTTGGGACGATAATATTGATATTGGAGAGTTAGAAAAAATTCTGCAACAAACAGAATTCGCTCGCGAACGACCAATCGAACTATTGATACTTAGTGCCTGCGAGACTGCGGCAGGAGATCGACGAGCCGCTTTGGGTATAGCAGGTATGGCGGTAAAAGCCGGAGCTAGAACTACCTTAGCTACTCTTTGGTCAGTGGATGATGAGTCTACCGCTGTGGCAATGAATAATTTTTATCAGCAACTTACCGAATCTAAAACCGAAACTAATAGAGCTTTATCTTTGCGCCAAACTCAATTGGCTCTGATTAATTCATCTCGATTTGCCCATCCTTTTTACTGGGCTTCTTTTATTATGCTAGGAAATTGGCTATGAGTTAGGCCTAGACAATATATCTACAATAGATTTTATGGCTTATTACTTAGGAATTGACTTTGGTACTTCTGGTGTGAGAGGCATAGTTATCGATGAAGTTGAAACCCTAAAGCTAACTTTAAAGCATACCTTTAAAAATATAGCCCCAGATAAGTTAACCTCTAGTTGGCAAGCGGCTCTATACTCACTTCTCGCTCAAATTCCTCAAGAAGTCAGCAGGCAAATTAAAGCGATCGCTATTAATGGTACTTCTTCTACAGTATTGCTTTGTAACGCCAATGGCGAACCAATTGGCGAACCGATTTTGTATGACGATCCTAGAGCAACAACCGAACTACCTCAGCTCCAGGCGCTCGCACCAGCCAATTCTATAGTTGTCAGTGCAACGTCGAGTTTGGCAAAATTATTATGGTATACTCGGCAACCTTACTTTGCACGAGCCTCATATTTTTTACATCAAGCTGACTGGCTGGCTTATTTGCTTCACGGCAAGTTAGGTATTAGTGATTATCATAATGCTCTCAAATTAGGCTACGACATAGAAGATTTAAGTTATCCCCATTGGTTGCAAGATTTACCCTTTAGGCACTTATACCCTCAAGTATTCTCTCCTGGTACTTCGGTAGCAAAAATAACCCCAGAAATTAGCGATCGCTTCCATTTTGCTCGAGATTGCTCGGTCTGTACGGGAACTACCGATAGTATCGCTGCTTTTTTAGCTAGTGGCGCATCTCAAGTAGGGGAAGCAGTAACTTCTCTCGGTTCTACACTCGTATTGAAGTTACTTAGTAAAACTAGAATTGAAGCTAAAGAATATGGGATCTACAGTCATCGACTAGGAGACTTATGGTTGACAGGCGGGGCTTCTAATACAGGTGGCGCAGTCTTAAAGCATTTTTTTGATGAGGAGCAGTTAGTTACTCTATCGCGACAAATCGATCCCAATGTTCCTAGTCCTTTCGACTATTATCCGCTACTTAAGCCTGGCGAGCGCTTTCCGATTAACGATCCTAATTTATCGCCAAGATTGACCCCTCGACCTGCAAGCGAGCGAGATTTTTTGCATGGACTATTAGCAGGCATAGCTCGTATCGAAGCTTTAGGGTATCAAAAATTACAAGAATTAGGTGCCAGCAAGTTGAAACGAGTTTATACTGCTGGCGGAGGTGCAAAAAATCTGGTTTGGCAGGAAATTCGCCGACGTTATCTCAAGCTGTCCGTGGTATCGACAACTATCACTGAAGCAGCTTATGGAACTGCTTTACTAGCAAAGCGAGCGCTCTAACTACGTAAAAAACATGATTACACTCAGATTAAGTCAGCCCTTGACATTAAATTCCAGTTAAATAGAGAGTAGTTAATAAAAAATATAGTAACACTACTCTTATGCTGTCGCTCTATCTGTTTCTGCAGCCATTTCTTCGTTACTAGGTAACTCCAAACAGTACCCCGCACCGTACACTGTTTTGATGTAGTTAGGATGTCTCGGATCGGGTTCTAGTTTAGTTCGCAAATGACGAATATGAACGCGAATGGTTTCTATATCGTCATCGGGATCGTAACCCCATACTTCCTTCAGTATTTCTGGTGGCGCGACTGTTTGACCGTGGCGCTGTAGCAAGCAATGCAGTAATTCAAATTCTAAATGAGTTAGCTTGACGGTTTGCTGAAACCAAATTGCCTCGAAGCGCTCGGGAATTAAAGTTAAAGGACCATAATTGAGAATTTCAGAGTGCTTGGCAGCTTGTGGAATACGATCTGTTCGCCGTAGCAAAGCTCTTACTCTGGCGAGCATCTCTTCAACTTCAAATGGCTTGGTTAGATAATCATCGGCACCAGCATTGAAACCTTCTACTTTATCTTGAGTCTGTCCTAGTGCGGTCAGCATTAACACTGGAATATCAGAAGTACGATTGTCTCTACGCAATCGCTGGCAGACTGTAAATCCGTCTACTTTAGGAAGCATTAAGTCTAGCATAACTAAGTCAGGCTGTAGCTGTACTGCCAAAGCTTGACCTTTTACGCCATCTTCTGCCTGATTGACATCATATCCAGCCATCTCCAAATTGATTGAGACCAATTCGGCTATTGCAGGATCGTCATCAATTACAAGTATTCTTGGCATTGCACTAAGGTTTATGGTTGGTTTGATATGTTATGTGTTTGATTATAGTTTCGCTTTCTTAAAAGAAATTTAAAATCTGTAGGATATTTTAAACAATCCTGTATCGATTATAGGCAAAAATGTTCTTAATGTTTAAGTTTTTTTACCAATTCTCGATAATTTGTATATTTAAGTATAATTTGATATATTATATGGATTTTATTTAATAAAATTGCTCAGAGTGATAATGTTAATCTTTTAGACCGGCTAGCTATAGATAGTTTCAATCTTTAATGTCGCTCTTTGCTAATTTAAATTAAGCCATTCTTCGATCGAGTTAACTTAAATAAAGTATGAGTTTCCCTGCTAAAAAATTTTAACAGTTTAGCTTGCCAATTAATATCAGAGTCATGAGTAACTCGAGCCAGCTTATCGTGTAAAAATTCTTAATGAAAACTCTCATGAAATCGGTTTAATCTAGCAAACTAGGCGTATTGTCGATCGCTTGCTAAATTTAAGCAAGCAGACTAAATAAACAGACAAATAACAAACAGCGAAAGGAAACTTAATATGAGTGTCAATTTAGCCACGATGTTGCGCGAGGGGACGAAAAAGTCACATACAATGGCAGAAAACGTCGGCTTCGTCAAATGTTTTCTCAAAGGTGTAGTTGAAAAAAAATCTTATCGTAAATTAGTCAGCAACTTCTATTTCGTTTATTCGGTAATGGAAGAAGAAATGACAAAATTAAAAGACCATCCTGTTATTTCTAAAATCTCCTTTCCCGAGCTCAACCGTAAAGAAAGTTTAGAAAAGGATTTATACTTTTACTATGGTCCTAACTGGAAAGAAAAAATTACTCTTTCTCCAGTAGGGGCATCTTATGTAGAACGCATTAGAGAAATAGCCAAATCCGAACCAGAATTACTAGTCGGTCATTCCTATACTCGTTATTTAGGAGATCTTTCAGGCGGGCAAATTCTCAAGAAGATTTCTCAGAGAGCAATGAACCTTAGCAACGGCGAAGGAACTGCTTTTTATGAATTTGAGGAGATCCCGGATGAAAAAGCGTTTAAAAATAGATATCGTCAAGCTTTAAACGAGTTGCCAATCGATCTAGAAACTGCTGAAAAGATTGTCGATGAAGCTAATGCTGCTTTTGGTCGAAATATGGAATTATTCCAAGAGTTAGAAGGTAGTTTAATTAAGGCAATTGGCATGATGCTGTTCAATACCTTAACTCGCCGTCGTTCCCGTGGCAGTACGGAATTAGTTACTGCCGAACAGTAGCAACTACAACTGTTTTAATTTAAAAATTAACTTACCAAAATTCTGTTTGAATCAAAGCAACCCTGTAAGCTAGATTCCGGTCAAAATAGATCGTTATTTAGCTCACAGAGTTGTTGGCTATTTCGATTCATGTAATCGCTCTTTATCTGCGAGGAAGATTGCGACTATTGTATGTATCGAGTGCTACTACGGGAATTCTTTCGGCATAATTAGTTTCTCTACCAGTAAATATTCTGGCTAATTGTTCGAAAGACTCGGATTTTAAGTTGCGTTCGTGAATTGGTTTAGTTTGTTCCCCTCTAAAGTATGCCTGAGTACCAATAATCGCAGCGGCTACCCAACCGATTGTAAATATAGCAATTAATAATGTAGTCATAACTTACCTCTTTTTGTTAATTTTTTTTATCTTATGTAAAGAATAGTAACAAAAATTTGTTTTTAATGCAAAATGTCACCTCGATCGCTCTAAGTCGATAAACGAATTGCTAACAACAGGGGTGACAGTAGGATTTAAAACCGAGTATTCGAACTTCGAACTATTCAACGGTTCATATTCTTTTTCATTTCTTCTAGTTCGGCATCCAGTTCCCATTTCTGAAATTCTGCTTCTAAAGGATCGCTGGCACGGCTATAGTTATTGCTAGCACCTCGATCCCAGCCAACGGTATAGCTACTAGTGTTACTTGTAGTTCTACTGGCTTTGACTTTTGCCAACTCAGTCTCAATCTGTCGACGCTTGTTTCGAACCTGCTGAAGTAATTCCTTTGCCTGAATGATGCGATTTTTAACTCCCTGCATTTGTCCCCAAGCTTGATTGCCCTGTCGCAATAGTGCTGCTTCTCGTTCTTGCGCCGCTTTAGCTAAATCGGGACGATTGGCACTTTCAGCTTTGCTTACTCTGCCATGCCAAGTTTGAATATCTTTGGCGATCGCTAAAATTTTATCTTGCAGACTTTTTTCTTCCAGCTGCAGCTCGGTAATAATTTTTTGAGCGTCTCGTTCCTGTTCTCTTAACTGTTCCTCAATTGCCTGAAGTTCCAAATGAGGATTATTACTGAGAAATTCATCCAGTCGTTCCTCGAGAAAGCGATCGAGATCGTCAAATAAACCCATTTTAATTATTCTAAAATATCAGAATTGTCATTGCTTAATTCATATCTTAGAACTTTTCACCGACGCTAAGAGTATGGACTTCTCCTTGATAGCTAATTTGGACTTTTTGGTCATTTAAAGAGTCTAAAATCCAACCGCTACTATGAATTTCTTGTCCTTGACTAACTTGCTCGATCGCTCCCTCGATCTCAAATAAAGCTGCAGACCGATCGCCTAATTCGAGAATCCCAATTAACGTATGCTCGCTCGTGCGTTTGCGAGCAGTAGCCGTCGCAGTGGAATAATCTGAGACTTGGGCATCCGATCTTGGTGTCGGTGCTGGTAGTGGCGGTGGTGAGGGAATTTTTAGGCTCTCTTGAGGTAGTGCTAACGGTAAAGGTTGGGAAATCGCTGTAGTTGGCTCGTTAGCCATTGAGGTTGGAGGGAAAGTGACAGGAGGCGGTGTAGTTGGAGCCGAAGCTTGAGGAGTAAATACAGGAACGTAAACTACTTGAGAATCTCGCTCGGCAACTAAATCTTGCTGGCTAGCTTGGTTGTCTATTGCCGACAGCGATCGCTCCATGTAATCGATAAATTCGGCATCAGATTTTGACAAGACTACAGGTTGTTTTCCTCTCAGTATTACTGATAGGTATTCGCTGTGGTGTCCGAAGAGCCACCCCATAACCACAATCAGATAGCCGCAGGAACAAATTAATAAAATTTTACTTAAGTAGTTACGGTGGGGTTGAGATCGCTCTTTGAAGGCTTCTGTAATACCAGAAGAGGGAGCTATGGCTGATAATTCTAAATCGTAAGAACTCGCTGATGGCTCTATTTGGTACCATTGAGCGGTAATGGTAGCAACAGTGTCATCAGGTGTAGCTAAAGCAGAACTGACAGCTGAGGATTCTGAAGTTTCCTCAGAATTTGTATACTTAGATAAATTAGAAGAATTTAAGCGTTCGCAATCTTTCGACACCGATTTAGCTGGCAACTCTTGCTGAGTAAAAGTCGAGCCAGAATTTAAATTAGGTTCTGGGTAACGAGCTTGCTGCAAAAGATTTGATGAGCCAGATAAACTCAAAGTGTAGATAAAAGAAAACTTTTCCTTTTTGGGCTGACGGCTGACATCCACGATTTTCGAATCTGCTATTAGTAAGTAGATTAACTCGTTCAAGGTAAGCCCAAGTTATGGCTGTTGCCATAGTAATTACCCAGAAATTAAACTCCCCCGTGTGCTTTAATAGTTAGTGTAATTACTCAATCGCACTCTGAAAATCTTCTCTAATTAGAGAAGTAGAGTTTACGAAATTAAGAGTATTGTATTAGGGATCGACAACCCATATTCACGGAGCTATAAACAAGATCTCGTTTTCTCCTCAAACTACCGATCGCCAAATAGACATGTTACGATGCTATCGGCAATTGATTCACCCACAGTTAACGATCTTCGATTGCTAGAATCATATCATTCGTATGGTGAAACAACCTTTGACTTACCGGTGCGGGAATCATCTCACCCCGAAAATCCAGTAATTGAACGACGATTAAATAAGCGATCGCGATTAAAATTGAAATCGCTCCCGTAATAATTGCCAGTAGTTTGCCTCGATCCATAATAAATTTCCCTCTAGTCCTACAATACTATTGTTTCACAGATAAATTAGTCCCCAACCTTGAGATGAAAGATTGGGGAGCTAAAAAACAAATCGGACTTATCGATTACCTCGAGCAAACTTTACCAACCCTCTTCTGCTTTGGTAAGCACGTAGGTAGCTACATCCTCTATTTGTTGATCTTTCAAACGTCCTCTAAAAGCTGGCATGGCATTTTTGCCATTGTAAATTTGATTGGTAATCGCTGCTAAAGAGTTCATGCCATATTTCTCTAGGTCATCTTTTTTTAAGGTTTTGTTACCCTGGATAACATTTTTCCCACCAGCATGACAAGCGGCACAGTTAGCACTAAAAACTTTAGCACCATTGCTGGCATCTCCTGCTAATGCGGGAGTAGCAAAAGTCAACATAACGGCTATTGACAGTAGGGAAAATATTGATATTAGATTACGCAAGACAGTTTCTCCTCTTTGGTTTTAGTATGAGTCAAAAGCAGATTGTCAGAGAAAACGTCGCTTCCGTCAAAAGACAATTTGTCAAAGTTTTACATTTGGTCAAACTTCTGTTGTACCATGATCTATAGGGAATACATCGATAAAAATTCCCTCTTTTTTCGAGCAGTAATTAGTTTGATGCTGCTTTTGTTCTTACACCTTTAGAACATCGAGTAAAAAAACTGATATAGATTGTAGAGATTCAAGCACAAATGACTAAGAAACTAAGTTTATTATTGTCCGTCGTCATCATCGCAATTGCTAGTTTTTGCTTTAATGTAAATCCCGTGGCTGCAGAAACCTATGAAGTAAAAATGGGTACTGATAGAGGAATGTTGAAATTCGAACCTGAAACTATCACTATCAGTAAAGGAGATACCGTTAAGTGGGTTAACAACAAAATGGCTCCTCACAACGTAGTTTTCTCGGACGATAATGTCAAATCTCACAAACAGCTAGTATTTTCTCCTGGTGATTCGTTTGAAACTACTTTTAAAGAAGCTGGAGAATATTCTTACTATTGCCAACCCCATCGTGGTGCGGGAATGGTTGGTAAAGTTGTCGTTCAATAAGTACGAGGAAAACGTAATTTAGCCACGAGTTAAATTTAATACGGCTAAGGGAAGGCAGATCTAAATCTAGATTAGATTCCTTCCCTTTTTATCTTTTTATATTTAGAGGCTAGAGGCTGAAAGGCGATCGCTGATGGTCGTTAATCAACAAGCTGTAAATCGCGGTTGAAAAAATTGCGGTATACTCCTTGAGTTACCAAAACCGCAACCAACAAGTTAGTTAAGACGATCGCAAATAAAATTAAAATCTGATAGGAAGCGGCATCGCGAGGATTAACTCCCCCCAATACCTGTCCGGTAAACATTCCTGGCAAACTAACCAACCCGACAACCATCATGTTATTTAAAGTAGGAATCAAGCCAGTGGCGATCGCTTCTCTTTGATAATTAGCGATGGCTTGTTTGGGAGTAGCACCGAGTGATAGATGAGTTTCAATTGCCAAACGATTTTGTCTAATGGCGTTAACCAAACGTTCCCCTGCAAGTGAAGCGCCATTCATAGCATTGCCAAATAACATTCCAGCCAAAGGTATGAGGTATTGCGGTTCGTACCATCTGTCGGGTTGAACGATTAAGAAAATTACGTAACCAAGAGTAAAGGCACTACTAGCTACTAGGGATAGTAAAACCAGAGGTAACAAACCCCGCATTTTTTTATCGATGCGGTTGCGAGCTACTATTGAGGCAATCCCAATCATTACTGCCAAAATACTCAGCACCGCAACGGGATTATCGAGAGCAAAAACCAAATCGAGAACGTAGCCGACGACAATTAGTTGGAGCAATGCTCGCACCCCACCAAAAGCTAGCTGTCGTTCTAATTGCAGTCTTTGCCACAATGAAAGCGCGATCGCGATTCCGATAATTCCCAGTGCTAAAATCAGATCGATTGAATCGAGTTCGATAAAATTATCCACGTTAATTCACTGAAAATAATCTAATGAGGACGGCGCTCGTAGTCTTGTTATTTCTGGCTAGCGAGCGAGTCGCAGTTTGAGTTTTAATTCAAAACCGCTCAGGGAGACAAGCGATCTATCCGCCAGTTGCCATTAGCTTGGCGCGAATACAATAAACGGTCGTGGAGACGATTGGGACGACCTTGCCAAAATTCAATTTGGTTGGGAATTACGCGGAAACCTCCCCAATTAGAGGGGCGAGGAATTTCGGTCGCATCGGCATATTTAGCAGTCAGAGCCGCCAAATTCTCGTCTAATACTTGACGATTGGCAATAATTTCGCTTTGATTTGAAGCTAATGCTCCCAATTGAGAAGCTCTAGGGCGACTGTAAAAATAGTCATCAGATTCTTTGGCGGTAAGTTTCTCCACTTCTCCTTCTATTCGTATCTGTCGTTCTAGTTTATCCCACAAAAACACCAAAGCGGCATAGGGATTAGCAGTAAGCTGTTTGGCCTTGACACTTTGATAGTTGGTATAAAACACAAAACCGCGAGCGCTAAATCCTTTAAGCAAGACGATTCGGGCTGTAGGCTTGCCATCAGGAGTCGCAGTAGCCAGAGTCATGGCATTAGGTTCGCGAATTTTTGCATTTAAGGCTTGTTGAAACCAAACAGCAAATTGTCGGATCGGGTCTGAAGCGACATCTGTTACTTCTAGTCCTGCAAGAGTATAATTTTGGCGTAAATTAGCAATCGATGAATTCACCTTGACCTTATATTTGGTTTAACTTAGATCTCAAACTTCATAATATATATCTTTACACGATCTTATGAACGTAACTCCAGCACAAGAAGCGATCGCCAATTTAATTGACTTAGCCGAACGAGGAGAGATCGATCCTTGGAACGTTTCGGTAATCGCGATTATCGATCGCTTTCTAGCCGAATTGGGCTTGACTGAAGCAGGGCGACAGCCTCAATTGAAACCGGATTTACCCCAGTCGGGGCAAGCATTTTTGTGGGCTTCGATGTTAGTTTTGCTCAAAGCCGATACCCTCGAGCTACTACAAAGCGAGTCAGAAACCGAACTAGATGTCGAACTGTTAGAAACAGAATCAGAATTAGTTGAAATCAGAAACTTGCGTTCGCTTCCGGCTAACATCGAGCAACATCTTCGTCGAAGAACTTCCGTGCGCTCATTAGCCAAACGCCGTGTCACCTTACCAGAATTAATCGAACAACTAGAACATATTGCCGCCGAAATCGAAGCCATCGCTACCAAGAGTCGACCCAAACGTTCTACGAGCTCTCGTAACGCTGCAGTTAAAGCGATCGCTCAACTAGCTCACAATGAAAATCTTACCGAACTAGCACTGCAACTAGAACGCTTTTTCTGTCTCGCTCTTCCTCAATTAGCACCAGAACGAGATTACCTGGAATGGGAGCAACTGTTACAAATGTGGCAGTCCGATAAATCTACAGATTCAAACCACTCTAATTCAGACAGAGCGGGTGTTTTTTGGGCTTTGTTATTATTGTCTGCCCAGTCGAAAGTAGAGCTATACCAGGAAGAGTTTTACCAAGACTTGAGCATTCGACCGTTAAATTACTTCGGTTAAACTGTTACCCTAGCTAATATAAATTGATAAACTGAAAGAGTTTTAAATTGATACTTAAGCGTTTGGTTGAGGAGAAGCTTTCATGAAAGCCATGATTCTGGCGGCTGGTAAAGGCACTCGCGTTCGTCCCATTACTTATACAATTCCCAAACCTCTGATTCCTATCCTGCAAAAGCCAGTAATGGAGTTTTTGTTAGAACTTTTGCGACAACATGGCTTCGATCAAATCATGGTAAACGTCAGCCATCTCGCTCACGAAATCGAAGGATATTTTCGCGATGGGCAACGCTTTGGAGTCAATATCGGCTATTCTTTTGAAGGGCGAATTGTCGACGGTGAATTAGTGGGAGAAGCTCTGGGTTCGGCAGGCGGTTTGAGAAAAATTCAGGATTTTAATACTTTCTTTGACGATACTTTTGTAGTACTGTGCGGAGACGCACTCATCGATCTCGATCTGACCGCTGCAGTCAAACAACACCGCCAAAAAGGCGCGATCGCCACTGTAGTAACTAAAAAAGTTCCCAAACAAGATGTTCCCAGCTACGGTGTAGTAGTTACTGATGACGAGGGACGCATTAAATCGTTTCAGGAAAAACCTGCTGTCGAAGAAGCTTTGAGCACTGATATTAATACGGGCATTTATATTTTCGAACCCGAAATATTTGACTATATTCCTCCCCAGAAAAAGTACGATATCGGGGGAGAGCTGTTTCCCAAGCTAGTAAAAGCTCGTGCTCCTTTTTACGCCATTTCTATGGATTTTGAGTGGGTAGATATCGGTAAAGTTCCCGACTACTGGCACGCGATTCGCGGCGTTTTACAACGAGAAATCAAAAACGTTAGTATTCCTGGAACTGAAGTAGCACCGGGAATTTATACTGGTCTGAATACAGCGGTTAACTGGGATAAGGTAGACATCACCGGTCCCGTCTATATTGGCGGTATGACTAAAATTGAAGATGGGGCAAAGATTATCGGTCCGACGATGATCGGTCCTAATTGCTGGATTTGTAGTGGCGCAACTGTAGATAATAGCGTGATTTTCGAATATTCTCGTTTGGGTGAAGGAGTTCGTTTAGTAGATAAGTTGGTATTCGGTCGCTATTGTGTCGATAAAACGGGAGCGGCGATCGACGTGCAGGCTGCAGCCTTAGATTGGCTGATTACTGATACTCGTCAAAGTCCACCCGAGCGCGAGATCGCCGAACACAAAGTAATTAAGGACTTATTGAAAGAGGGATAAAGACTCTTCAGAATTGTTGAAAATTATTTCGAGTATTGGCAAACTAGTCAGTCAATTAGGTTGCGCTCGACAAACTCTAGTTAAGCGAGGTTTCAGAATATGTCAAACCTCGTAATTTGTCTGTATACTTTGGTACAATCGTCGATCCATTGGGAGCGGTATTACAGACGAGACGAATTAATATGAAACGCAGAAGAATACTCAATAAGCTAGCGATCGCCACGACTACCAGCACGACTTTAATTGCTTGCGGTCAAACTAATAATAGTTCTGATGTCGCAGCCAACGATCTGCCCAATCTTCGCTGGCGCATGGTTACTAGTTGGCCAAAATCTCTCGATACGATCTTTGGGGGAGCGCGGACTATATGCGATCGCGTTGCGGCAATGACTGGAGGACGCTTCACCATCGAACCCTACGCCGCAGGAGAAATAGTTCCTGGTTTGGAGGTTTTGGATGCAGTTCAGAATGGCACGGTGGAGTGCGGACATACAGCTAGTTATTACTATTTAGGCAAAAATCCCGCTTTAGCTTTTGGAACTACCGTACCTTTTGGGCTCAATGCCCAACAACAAAACGCTTGGCTCTATTACGGTGGCGGGTTAGAAGCCATGCAAGAACTGTATGCCGACTTTAACATAATTAATTTTCCCGCCGGTAATAGTGGTGCCCAAATGGGAGGCTGGTTCAAGCAAGAGATTCAATCTTTAAGCGATCTCAATGGCTTAAAAATGCGGATTCCTGGTTTAGGAGGCAAAGTAATGTCTCGTCTGGGAGTTAACGTTCAGGTTTTACCCGGTGGAGAAGTATATTTAGCTCTCGAAAGAGGCGCGATCGATGCTGCCGAATGGGTAGGTCCCTACGACGATAAAAAGCTAGGTTTAGATCGTGCTGCAACTTATTACTATTATCCCGGTTGGTGGGAGCCAGGATCGACTTTTGAAGTACAGGTAAATAGATCGCAATGGGATAAGTTGCCCGTAGAATACCAAGAAATTTTTAAAACGGCAGCGATGGAGGCAAATTTAAATATGCTGGCTAAATACGACGCGCTCAATCGAGAAGCATTACAAAGCTTGGTAGCTAGCGGAACTAAATTGACTCCTTACTCTTCGGAAATTTTACAGGCGGCACAGACTGCAGCTTTCGATCTCTATGAAGAAAATTCCAGTCAAGATACTGCATTTAACCGAGTCTACGAACAGTGGAAACAGTTCCGCGACTCAGTGATTCAGTGGAACCAAATTAACCAATTGAGTTATGACAATTTTGTATCTCAATAATCGCTCTAAATCGCTAGGGTGATTGAACTTTGGGCGATCGCCTGTCCGATTATCTGCTTTTTAATGCCAGTAGGCGATTGGTCTGGCGGTCGCTCTTGCCAATTTTGGGCAATTCTACCGTATTTTTAGCGGTGGGCATTGGCTCTCCACTCTGCAAGACTCGAACATCGATATTGACGCTGATTAAATAAGAACCAGCTCGCTCTCCCACAGCTTTAGCGATCGCTGCTGTAAGATCCGGACGTTCTCCAGTCAGGGGATTTCTCAATACGCAGCGATCCCAACTGCTGGCTGCTTGAGGATTTAAATTGAGAATATAGTGTTCGGTCGTCATTACTTCCTCGCTGATTCATTCTAGTTGCTTAGTACATTTATACCATAAAAAGTGCGATTGAGCCAGAGTTAACTTAAAATCGCATTAATTGAGGCAAGCGATCGTATCTTAGAGAAAATAAGCTGGAGACAAGTTAAGCCAATGCTGGATCAGAAAATAATTCGCCGGTCGGTCAAAATTAACCTGGCGTTGTTTGTTGGTAGTATATTTACCTTGATTTACAGCCATCGAGTTACAGCGGCAGAAAAAATTACTTTTGAGTATGGGATAGCAACTCAATCAGTGACGTTCGAAGAATTAGAAACCTTTGCTAACACTGGAACGATGTCTCCCAGTCTGAGATTTTTATTTAAATTCAGCAAGCAAGATCCTCGAGTTGTTCGATGGATTTTAACTCAACAATTTCCCGCCGATGTCAGAATTATTAGTAACGTACTCAATAGCGCACCGGGAGAATATATTCTCGATCAATCTACTAATGCGGTTACGATCAGAAGCGATCGCGCCAACGCCAAAGCCTTAAGAGGAGCGTTAATTGCAGCCGCCAGTGACGATAATAAAGTATCTTTATTAGAAGTATTAGATAATTATCCGACTCGTCAAGTCTACGTCGATGGCAAATTATTTTCTAAAAGAAGGCGCAATTTTCTCAATTTTGTGATGGAAGCAGAAAAATATATTAAAATTCCCAGGGAAATTATCGAAGATTTCTTAAATAATTCGTAAATTTTAGAGTTTTGTCATTTTGTTGCTAGCTCATCAATAAAATGAGTCATAAGATTGTGTATTAATAAGCCTACCAACCGACCTGAATGCTAACTTATCCCGATCGATCTCTTCAAGTCAAAAAAATCTCTGCAGAAGAAAGAAAAAAACAAGAGCGAATGCGCGATGTTCTACTACTACTGCAGCAGCTTGTAGAGAGAGAAGAAATAACGCTCAAACTGATTATCGACTGTCTTTATGATGTAGGTTCGATTAACCTAGCCAACAAAAAACTACAAAATCGACAACTAAATCGAATTATGAAAGCGATCGCCACAATGTTAAAACCTGCTTTTAGAGTGATTGCTTTGATCTGGGTAAAAAAAAACCTACCTGTTTTGGTCACAGACTGGCTAGAGCAACAGGTTTCGTTTAAGTAATGTTGACAAGCGCTCGAAACAATAGAAGTATCTGAAAATCAAAGGCGATCGCCTCAAAGCGACAGCAAAAAATGACTTGAAATATTGGTAATCTCTTTGGCGCTCAGCTAAGGTGCTTGTCGTTTAAAGAATAAATACTACAATGGCATTCTTAAGTTTTAAACCGTTAGATACAAAAATAGCTCTAGCGATTGGCACCGCCTCAAACAGCTTAAGTCACTTCTGATAATTTTAAGAATCGGCAACAAAAATACTCGCGAGCGACACAAATGTAGGATAATAACATTTCTAACTACATTGTTTACCTCGATGAACATCAAGGCAGTTACTAAAGCCACTCTCATTATGGTTTTGAGCTTAGCGTTGCCCTTAAAGTCTGAAACGCTTCTACAAGCTAAGACCAATGGACTGACAAAGGATCTGGTTTCCCAAGACGACTGGCAACTATGGACTTCTGAATCAGGTTTATTTTCCATTCAGATGCCCGAACGACCTGAAGAACAGACCAAAGAAACTCGAATCTTAGGAAATCCTACTAACTGGACGTTATTTAAACTCAACCAAGATTCTGATGTTTATGCGGTAGCTTATCTCGATCTGACAGAAGAAGTACTGGAACGAGGAGCTCAAGACACTCTCGAAAGTCTTAAAAATGCTATACTTAGTCCCCTCGGTCTCCAAGAATTAGATCTTAGAGGACGCAGGATCGAACTAAATAATTATCCCGGTCGAGAATTTCTAGGCATTCAATCGGGGAAAGTGACTACTGTTCGACTATACCTAGTAGGTCAACGCTTATACGGATTGGTTGCAGCTTCAGACACGACAGCCAAGATTAATCAATTCCTTAATTCTTTTGAAGTCGAATCTGCCTGGAAATCCGTTAGTTCCGATTTAGGAAACTTTGAGGTTCGTTTGCCAACCACTCCCACAACTGAAATCGAACAACTTCAGGTCGATAACAAACAACTCACCTGGAATTTTTGGCGAGCTGCAGTTATGGATGCAATTGATAACCAGGCCGAGGTCATTAATGAGAGCGAGACTGAATCAGAAAATCTGTATGCCGTTGGTTATGCCAACCTACCCTCTGACTGGAATCAGCGAGACAGCAAAAATCTCTTAAATCAAGTTGCTTCTACTTTGTTAGAGCGACTGAATTTGCAGCTCCTGAGCGATGACGGTCGAGAAATTACTCTCGGTGACAATCCGGGACGGGAGTTTCTGGGCATTGGTCGAGGACGAATTTTTGCCGTCAGGCTCTATCAAGTAGAGCAACAACTGTATGGGTTAATTACTGTAACTGACGATGTAACTGATGTCGAACGCTTTTTTAATTCATTTCAGTTACGGGAGCTGTAAAAATAAAATATTCTCAAAATTCTCAAACTGTTAAAAGAGGTATTTAATCATGACGAGATATATATTGTTAGGAATTGTAGCAGTTGCTTTATTTGCGATCGCCCCTTACATGAGCTTGGCTCGCAAACCTTCTCTGGCATCACCCAAAGCTAGAGTCGAACTTAACGGTATCTTTGACGAGGTTGCCGAAGCAGGAGAAAAAATTGGTCGTATAGATGAAAAAGCCGAAACCGTGCGAGACTCTGGGGAAGAATTTATGGATGATGTGAGAGAAGAATGGGAAGAATAAAGCTAACTGGTTAGGGGATTCCAGGAAAGGCGAGCCAGTTGAAGTAATCCAAATAGACAGATATAAACCATCGCTTTAGCTCTCGAATCAGGATGACACTGAGCCAATCCCATAACGATCAGAATATAGGCAAATCCCAACACTGGAAGCAAAAAATAGGTAGTGGCAATAAATAAAATTAGTAGCCAATCACGCAGGCGAAATAAAAGGCGCAAACTGCTGGCTAAGAAGGCGACAGCGACAATACCTTCAATAAACAATGTCCAATAAGATGCAACTAAAGTAAGTAATTTCAGCCGTGGACTGGAGGATAGAGTAACGCTTGCTAGAGTTTGAGGATATCGAGCCAAAATCGCTTCTAACAGTCGATTCTGCGGTAAAGTATCGGGAGATAAGCCACCAATGACAGTAGCAAATGCTTCTACTCGCTCTTCTATCAAGAAGGTGTAGTGTAGAAAAGCACCGTTCCAGTATTCTCCTGCCAGTATTTTCCAAGCGGTTGCAAACAAAAAGGTTAACCCAATCAGCAGCCGTCCATTCCATGCCAAAACTCGATTGGGATCTTTAGAAGCTACAGCCAAAGCACAAACTAAACACCAGTAACTAATCAAAATTTTGTGATTGTCAATCCAGAGCCAATCGGTAGCATTAACCCACCAAACCAATCCACAAACGAAGGCCCACAGTATTTGGTTCGTCAAAAAACTGGGTGCGAGCAACATTAAACCGCATACGATCCGCAAAGGCACATCAAGAAATACCGTACTAGAACCGTAGAGCATCAACAGAAGCGAAGTGAGCCGCAATACCAACAAATAACGCGGTTGAGTTAGTAATTCTGGTAGCGCTTGAGAGCGAAATTCAGAGCTAGAAGCCACTCGAGCAAGAGGCTTAGAAGAGATTTTTTTCATCAACGCCATACTCCTGTCTCAATGACCTGACTGCAAGGTTCAGCCCAGAGGCGATACTGAGTTGGGTCAAATTTTAACCTCCACCATTGCAATCTTACTGCTTTGAGAGATTTAACTGCCTTCGGTACGACTGGATCGTAGTCAGATTTGAGTCGATACAAAGGCTGAGATATCAGAGAAGCAGCTCTAGCTGTTGAAATTTCATCATCGAGATTGCCACTCGTCTTAAAGTATTGATTTTCTGCTTTAAGTTTTTGATAAACAGCTTGTCGTCGAATCGTTGTCGGAACAATCGGTCGGGCGAGCAACTGAGTTGCAATGTGCTCGAGGTCTGATTGTCGAGGTAAAGCACTGATACGTCTCAGGGTTCGAACATCTAACCCACTAGACAAATCTAAGGGAAGAATTTGTCCATCTAGAGTTAATCCCTCTGCCCAAATAACTCGCATGGTAGGAGAGTCAATCGCAGAAAACATTCCAAATCCTCCTCCTTTCCAGGGAGTAAGACTGGCTGTTCGAGCTAAATAGATTTGCGTGAGAGCAACCCCAATCAGAATTAAAGATGGCAGCCAGCGTTCGATCCAGTGCCAAAGGCGATCGCTAAAACCAAAATAGCTCATAAGCGTTGCTTTTTATCCAAATAAAACTTTCGATCTTCTTTATAATCGCCGATAAGTTATGCCTTTATATTTATAAATATACAAATGTAAATCAACATGACTATGAGTGCTTTTTTGATTTCTATTGTGGTAACTGCGATCGCTCTGTTAATTATTGCTAAATTACCTCTAGGTGTTGAAATAGATAGCCCTGTAAAAGCATTAATCGGAGGAGCAATTATTGGTGCCTTTAATGGAATCTGGGGCTTGTTTCCTCAATGGTTTAGAACTTTGAACACTATTATAAGTTTGGGTTTAATTCCATTAATTGGTAGTATCATCGTCTTTGGTATAGCTGCTTGGTTGGTGGAAGGATTTCGATTACGTTGGGGCATAGCTAGTGCGATTATCGGGGCGATTGCCCTCAGCATTATTAATTCAATTCTCTTTTTTATCTTGCGCCAAACCGGGTTATTGGCTAGTTAATTGTACTGGCTTATAAAAGCTAGAGCCTTGGCTCAAATTATCTGCACTCATACCAGATAAATTTTGAGATTTTTACTTTTTTAATAGAGCGAAAAATTGTAATTCTTAGCCTTACGCCATCGTACTGGTAAAAATCTTTATCTTTTGTTTCATCGCGCCGTTTAGTAAAGCTCAGATGAAAAGTTCGGCTTGCATCGGAGAGCGCGCTAGAGACAAAGCTGAGGTTGATGTTGCCATCACAACTGTTGTACGGAGAGAGAGGGATTCGAACCCTCGTCGGGTGTTACCCCGAAACAGTTTTCGAGACTGCCGCATTCAACCGCTCTGCCATCTCTCCCAAAGAGGACATCAGTCTACCAAGAGGACATCAGTCTACCAAGTCATTTTACCTAGCTTTAGTCGATCTTGCCTATTAATTTAGTTAATTTTTTCAAAAATATTATTGCCTGCGGCTATTTCTGAAGTAGCCTCAAATCCAGATTGAGGTGTCCAGTCGAGCGCACCATCTCGGCTAGTAAGATGAAGCGGAACTGTCTTTCGTTCTAGTTGTGCCATGAGGTTCTGAGAAATCCGATCACCAGCTACGATCGCCATTTCAGGCTGCAGCATCTCTAACCATCTGAATTGCAAACTATTTCCCGACCACAATAAGACGAGAGGACGGCGATTGAGATCTTGTTGACGAGTGTATCTGGCGATCTCTTGCTCTTGGCGATCGCTACTACCTAAAATTAACCAGGTTTGTCCTTGAATTGATAGTTTTAAAACTGAAAGTGCAGGTTGGATCGCGATTTTGACCGAGTTAGTGGCTAAAGTTGCTTCAGTTGGTTTGAGTAAAGTAGATGGAGTTTGAAGTGAAAAGTCTGGGTTCCAACTGTTAACAAAATATTTTATTGGCAGGCGATCGCCGATCGAAGTCCAACCTAGATCGAAATTAGACTGGCGATCTAAAGCTATTCCATAATCTATTCGGTTAATTCCTTGGTGAGTTAAAAAGGGTAAGACGGTATATTTGGCTGTATTTTGGTTGCCGCTATTAATTAGAATTACCTTACCTCGATCTCGTACGACTACGATTTGTTGCTGTTTGGCTGCCAGTACGGTAACTCGCACTAAGTTTAAACGGTTGTAGAATAAGGGCACCACTACTACGGCTACGGTTAAACACAAAACCAACCACCAGCGATTTTGCCACCATCTATGCAACCATACCAAAAAAAATAGGCTATAAATTACGATGAGAGAAACTGTAGAAATCTTACCAATTGCCCAAGTGCTTCCAGGTAAATTGGTAAAAAACTCGATGATTTCATTTACCAATAGAGTTGGGTAGAGAAGTAGCCAAGCGAGCGCGCTACCGATAGCTGGTAAGATTAATGCAGCGATCGCGCTGAGCATTCCTCCCAGGCTAATTAAGGTGACTAGTGGGGTAGTCACGACATTAACCATCAGGCTGTAAGTCGCCACTGTATTAAATACATAGCAAAGTAACGGGAATACCCAAATTGAAGCAGCGACGGGTATGGCAATTAAAGTGACGATCGCCGGAGGTAGCCAATCCAACTTGGTTTGCAGTGCTGGTAAAGTGACAATTAAGCCAAAAGTCGCTAAAAAACTGAGTTGGAACCCTATATTCCCAATCCATAAGGGATTGACTAGTAAAAGAATCGTTGCCGCCAATAATAAAGAACCCAAAGGTTTGACTTTAGTTTCCATTGCCGTAGCGCTTAGAACTGCCGCACCCATCAAACCCGCTCGAAACACCGATGGCTGTAATCCCGTCAGACCGATATATCCAAACAATGTAGTCAGTCCGATGATTAATTGAGATGTTGACGACAAACGATTGGTTACTTTTAAGACTATTCCCAAGAGCAAAGCAACGTGAAAACCAGAGGCAGCTAAAATATGAGCTAACCCCGCTTCTACAAAGCGATCGCGAAGAGTTGCTGGCAGATCTACTGCTTTTCTACCCAAAACCATCGAACTAATTAACTGTCCCCAAGGACTTCCTAAACCTCGTAGTTGACTCTGTACGATTCTGCGTAGCAGTTGCCACCAACCCCAAGCAGGTTCGTTTTGGGAGCGATCGCTTATAACTTCAAATCCCTGTAAACCAGCAAACGCTCCTTGCCTTGCTAAATAGGTTTTAAAATTGAAACTACCAGGATTTTTTGCAGGCTTCGGTAGATATAAATTGCCTTTGATACTTAGATTTTGCCCTGGATAAATTCCCGTTCCTTGTAATAGGGGAAGAGTTACATATAGTTTTCCCGATACTGCGCGATTCAGTTCCGATTCTGCGATTTCTATTTCTTCAGCTTTAAACCAAAACTTGATTTTGTCACTTGCTGTCAATCGAGGCTCGGTTAAAACTTTTCCTTCTACAGTTATTGACTTGTCTATTTGTAGCTTCTATTAGGTAACTAATATCATCAAGAGCGGGTTTAGGGACTCGTAACTGAAAATAGACTACGGCTAATGCAGCTACTAAAACCGCACTCAACCACAATTTCAAGTTTGTTTGTCTGAATTTTGGAGCGAAGACAATAATAAATACAGCTAATCCAACTAATGTTAATGCCGAAATAAGTAAAATTAGACTTTGCCAGTTTGTCCCTAAACTCGAAAAGACTAGCAAGTTCGTGGACACTAAACCGACTATATAAGCCAAACAGCAAATTATCCAGCCATTGCGAGTCATCTAAAAACTGCAAGTTACGACAACTCATCTAGTAAAACACATCGATTTAAAAATGTAATCTGGTAATCTGGATTCTACTAATACTTCGTTTTGACCTTTAGATATCTACAAAAAAGCGATCGCGCCAAGGTGAGCGACAATTCTCGTAACTATATAATTTAGCTTTATTGGTGCCGTCCTACTTATCTATGAATTGTAGTTTCAATCTCACGAGCATTTACATCTCGAGTATCGATTACTTTCTGAGTTCGCTTACAGTTAATGATGCCAAAAATCAACCAAAAAGCCAGTAGTGCAGTAGTTATTAAGAATACAGTCACCGAACCAAACTGAACGATTAGTGCCGGTGCTGCGGCAGTAAATAAGCCACCGCCAACGATGGGTTCGAAAAACAGTTGTTTGTAAGCAAAACATTCAAAAGCAGCAGTTTTGTTATCGGGATCGACCATGCGAATTAATAAAATTCCCGTAGCGGTTACGCCCATTGACTGACCCATATCACCAATTCCTCGCTCGAACCAGTAGATAGGCAAAATACGAGGTGCTAGATATATAAACGCCAAAACGTTCCAAGCTATACCGACGATTGAAAGTATTAGAAAAACGCCAATATTCGCTCCTAACACCGCAAGATTGATTGATGCTAGAGCGGTTACTACCAAAACATCTAGAGCAATTCCCGCAATTCGTTCTTGAAGTCTTCTAATAATTAGAGCGTCAAGATCGAGACGGGTCATGACAATCTGAACGATAATACCGCCAATTAACGCCAAGGGAAACAGGGGAATCGCGCCAATTAGCTCTAAGCCGTTTCTACCCCAAGTGATTGATTCGATCCAGGTTAAAATTTGGAGGATCAGCCAGCCTATTACCACTGCCAGTCCCGTAAACCCAAAGTTGAGCGAAAGAGGATCGATGAGTAGATTACGCATCAGATAAGCTCTTTTTTGCAGAGTGCGGCTGCTTTCAGTCGGTGCCATTTCCTGAAACTGAGCGTCCCCTTCTCCTACTTCGGCTGGTTCGCTTTGGATATAGCCTTTTTGACGACCCCAATGAGCTAAAGTCGTACCAAAGATGATTCCCGAAACAATTCCCACAGTAGCCAAACCTAATGCTAAGTCTCCTCCTTCAGCAAACCCCAGAGTGTCGAAAGTATTAGCCATTCCTGCCGCCGTGCCGTGACCGCCTTCAAAACCAATTTCGATTAAAGCACCAGTAATAGGATTGGCACCGAATAGTGGTGAGAGAACGAGCAGAGACAATAAAATACCGAGAGTATACTGTCCCCAGGCTAAAGTTTGACCAAAAGCTACTTGAGGAGCAGTTTTGCGCCAAATTTCCCGAGGATTGGGTATGGATTCTCCCAAAAACAAAGCGGCAAAGACGACATTAATAAATACCCCTGGAGACTCAGACCAGACATTACGCATTTGTTCGGGAAAAATACCGCCAGCCCAGTAAGTTTCTGGTTCTGCGCCAGTGGCTACGGCGATCGCTCCTAAGACTCCAGGTCCCAAAAGTAAAGCAATTACTCCAGCAATAATTGATTCCGGTAAATAGATTTTTTCAAATAACTTAATTTTGTGTTTGAGAAATCGTGCAACTAAGATTAAGATTCCTACCATCACAAATGCAAAGAAAACATTGAGAAGAGTAAACATCCCGATATTATTCGTATTTGTTTATTACCACTTGTATCGAACATTAGAATTTTATTTTGTAATTAAAATTACTAATAATAATTTTAAAGTTAAATTTCTCGTTGCTTAATAGCAATCAAAGTTTACTTGCTTTTAGGGAAACTAAGTCAAAACTCGAGCGCAACTTATATTTACTCTTAATGATTTGGAGCTATTTGAGTGTAATTTTCCAGACAAAAAATGTATTTTATAAATTTTTAAATTAATCTCGTCTCGAGAGTTATTAGGGTACGATATCGCTCTGGCTTAATTGTTTAGTTTTCTGACAGTTAACAATCCCGAAAACTAGCCAAAAAATTAATAAGCTACTAGTTAAAATTAGTACGGGCAAAGAACCAAACTGACTAATTAAAACTGGTGCGGCAGCAGTAAATAATCCACCGCCGACTATCGGTTCGAAAAACAGCTGTTTATATGCAAAACTGGTCATAGCTGCGGATTTATTATCGGGATCGACCATTCGAATTAGTAAGATACCCGTGGCAGTTACTCCCATAGACTGTCCCATATCTCCCAAGCCTCTTTCAAACCAACAAACGGGAATGATACGCGGTGCGAGATAGATAAAAGCTGCAAAGTTCCAAATAATTCCCGCTGCAGCCAGGCTGAGAAAGACACCGATGTTATTACTTAAAACAGTAAGATCGATCGCTGCGATCGCCGTAGCGATAACGATATCGATCGCCAAACCAGCAATCCTCCCCTGCAGTTGGCGGTCGATGAGATATTCCCAACCAAGATATTCGAGCATAACCTGGATGATAATACCGCCAATTAATGCCATAGGAAACAGCGGTACGGCATCGATTAAAGATAAACCACTTCTTCCCCAAGAAAGAGATTCGAGAACGGCTAACCCTTGCAAAATTAGCCAACCAATCGCGATCGCCAGGGCGGTAAAGCTAAAGTTAATCGACAGAGAATCTATTGCGGTATTGTCTAATCTTGTATCTTTAGAGTCAGTTGCGCCGCTCTCTAAACTTGCTAAATTCTCAGGTAGATTTGCCTGTAAATGCCCCCGTTTTTCTCCCCACTGAATCAACAGCGTACCGCCAGCAATACCGGTAATAATTCCTACAGTAGCCAACCCCAAAGCCAAATCTCCTCCTTGAGGAAAACCCAGCTTATCTAAGGTTGCTGCCATACCTGCCGCCGTACCGTGACCTCCTTCAAAAGCAATCTCAATTAAGGTTCCTGCCAGCGGATTAATTTGGAAAATCGGTACGAGAACGAAAGTTACTAGTGCGATGGCGATGGTATATTGTCCCCATGCCAAACTTTGACCGAAGGCGACTTGAGGAGCAGTTTTTTGCCAAATATCTTTGGGGTTGGGAATATCTTCTCCTAAAAATAAAGCGGCGAAGACGATATTAATAAATACTCCTGGAGACTGCAGCCAGACATTGAGTATGGTTGCAGAAAATAAACCCTCGCTGAAATAATTAGCATCCCAGGCAGTAGCGATCGCTCCTAAGATTTCTCGACCCACGATTAGGGCGACCGCACCGGTAATAATCGATTCTGGTAAGTACAATTTTTGAAACAGTTTGACCTTTTGTTTGATAAATGTACCAATCAAAAATAAGATTCCTAAAACGACATAGGCATAAAAAACATCGAGAAGCTCGAACATAAGGAAAAAAGATCTAATGAACGATCGCTTTACCTGGACTGACTATCATGCCAGATTACACCAAACTTTGCGCCAGCGAAAGCTGTTACCGAAAGGCAAAAACATTTTGATTGCGGTATCGGGAGGACAAGATTCTCTATGTTTGGCGAAATTATTGCTAGATTTACGCTCTAAATGGCACTGGAATTTGGCGATCGCTCATTGCGATCATCGTTGGTCTACCGATGCTGGTATTGCCGAAAGAGTAAGGGAAGTAGCCCGACTGTGGCAGATGCCTTTTTATTTGCAGGTAGCAGGAGTGCTTAAAGAAACTGAAGCTGCGGCGCGAACTTGGCGTTATCGGGCTCTAATTGCTATTGCTGAAGAACATAACTTTAACTATATCGTCACGGGACATACTAAAAGCGATCGCGCCGAAACTTTGCTTTATAATTTAGTTCGCGGTGCGGGTAGTGACGGTTTGAGTGCTTTGACCTGGGAACGTCCTCTAACTGCCAAAATCAGCTTGATTCGTCCCATTCTCAACTTTTATCGCCATGAAACTCTCGAATTTTGCCAACAGTTTCAACTACCAGTCTGGTTCGATCTCATAAATCGCGATCGCCAGTATGCTCGCAATCGCATTCGTCAAGATCTGATTCCTTATTTGCAAGACAATTTTAATCCTCAAGTAGAAAATTCTCTCGCTCAAACTGCAGAATTATTACGTGCCGATACGGAATATCTAGAAACTACTGCTCGGGAGCTACTAGAGCAAGCCCGAAAAGGAAACCAGCAATTAAATCGTTCCTATCTACGTCAGGCACCGCTTGCCATACAACGTCGAGCTATTCGTCAGTTTTTGCCGCCAATTATCGGACAGCAACCCAATTTCGAGCAAATTGAAGCTGTATGCAATTTAATTAGCGCACCCAACAAAAGTCGTACCTCTACTTTACCGAGAGAGACAATAGCTGAAGTGTTAGGAGATTGGATTATTTTTATTCAATAAAAAGCGATCGCTCTATTATGGGCGATCGCCTAATCGGTCTTAAACTTTTAAATGGCAGATGCTTTTACTGCTCTGCAACTATTGCTTCTTCAACAGTGGTCTGCACCCGCTGTTCTACATCTTGAGGAAGGGGAATATAACCCAACTCTTGAGCGTATGGGTCCCCCTCGGTTAACGCCCAGTCGATTACTCCTTCCAATGCCTGAGCTTTAGCGGGATCTTCGTACTCAGGATATAGTAGCAACCAAGTCAACCCTGCAATAGGATAGGCTTCGGGGTTAGTGGGGTCGGGAACTGTCAGGGCGAAGTCTTCGGGAATGGTTTCTCCTTGGAACACCAAAGAAGCGGCTTCAGGAGAAGGTTCGATGATGTTACCAGAGGCATTTTCAATTGCAGCGGCAGGAATATTGTTTTCGGTCGCATAAGCGTACTCCACATAGCCGATGGCTCCTTCAGTTTGCTGCACCTGTGCTGCAATACCTTCGTTACCTTTTGCACCGATCCCCGTGGGCCAGGAGACGGTTTTAGCAGCGCCACCCTGCCAGTCAGGACAGGCTGTATCGATGTGATTGGTGAATAGGAAAGTAGTACCACTACCGTCAGAGCGGTGAATCCAGTTAATTGGCTGGTCGGGTAAATCGAGCTCGGGATTGGCTTCAGCAATGACGGGATCGCTCCAGTTAGTGATGTCGCCAGTGACGATGCCACAATAGACGTTGCGGGGTAATTGTAAGTTGTCAATTCCTGGTAAATTGTAAGCAAATACCACACTACCAGCAGTCATCGGCACCTGAATGGGTTCTGCACCGTAAGTGTCTCTAAAAGTCTGACGCTCTTCATCGGTCAAAGGAGCGTCGGTAGCACCAAAGTCTACGGTTCCTTCTAAATACTGATTGACACCCGCACCACTACCAACAGACTGATAGCTAATTTGAACGTTAGGATTGATTTGGTTGTATTCAGAAAACCAGCGTTGATATAAAGGCGCTGGGAAGGAGGCACCCGCACCTGTAAGGCTTACAGAAGAATCTTGAGCATTAGCAACATTAGAAATATCAATATTATGAGCGACAAACCCTAAGATTGCTACTGAAGCTGCCGTCCAGATAAATTTCTGTTTTGATTTGTTGGAAAACATTTAGATTTACCTAAAGTAAATTTGCATAATTATTTTTCAATCTAAGATAATATTCCATCAAGGTAAAGATAAAATTAAGATTTTGTATCGTTGTCATGATAAATTTCAATTTTAGAAAAAGTAAATATTAATAATTAGTATATTTTGACAAGAGTAGAGTATTGAATTACTGTCTCGAGAAACAAATTTATAGCTCAATTTGATTTATTAACAGCAATGTAGTTAAAAATGTATTATAAAAGCGACTGATAAGATTTTTTTGAATTTATAAATATATCCTTGGTAGGAAAACGAAATTAATTATAATGTTAATACTATAAAGCTCTCTTTAAAAAAGAATAAAATCAATCACTTTTTATTAATATTTAACTGAGAATAAATTGAAACTTTTCAAGCTTATTTAAATCTCAATTAATTTTTTCTTAACCAAACATTAACTAGTTAAATTACTTTTATTTATAACTTTTTATCTATATACATCTTTGGTTGTAAAAATAGAGTTTTTTATCGTACTAAACTAAGGTAGAAATTAATTGGCATAATAAGCAAATTAGCAAGAAAAAAGCTTATTGATTAGATCTTAGATCTAAGTATAAGTTAATAATTACATTGACGCCGAACTAATTATGACTTCTCCTTCAGCAAATTTTGCCACAAAAGGTTCTGAGAATAAACACCGAACTTCTTCTGAAAAAACTATCGATGGTAGTTTTATTTGGATAACTCGCATCCTAGCCTTTGCCATAGCTGCGGTACTACTCTGGATTGCAATTAGAGTGGGAATACAGGCAATTCCTGCCATCCGAGAGTTTGGCTTATCTTTTATCACTAGTAGTGCCTGGAATCCTGTAGATGGCGAATTTGGTATTTTACCGATGATCTACGGTACGATAGTTAGTTCTCTAATTGCCTTACTGATCGCTTTTCCGATAGCAGTAGCAAATGCGATCGTTCTTAGCGAGAACTTTTTGCCGTCAGGAATCCGACGCACCTTAGTATTTATGGTGGAGCTGTTAGCAGCAATACCTAGCGTCGTTTATGGGTTATGGGGAATTTACGTTTTAATTCCCTTTCTCAAGCCAATTGGCACTTGGCTACACCAGAATTTGGGTTGGATTCCCTTATTTGCCACAACTTATCCCGGTCCTGGCATGTTCCCTGCCGGAATAATTTTATCAATTATGATTTTGCCGATAATCACTGCCATCTCTCGCGACTCTCTGGCTTCTCTACCGCCAGACTTGCGTTCCGGTTCTTATGCCGTTGGCTCTACCCGGTGGCAAACAATTTTCAGCGTTTTAATTCCGGCAGCTTTTTCCGGTATCGTCGGCGGTACGATGCTAGGTTTGGGAAGGGCTTTAGGAGAGACAATGGCAGTAACTCTGCTAATTGGCAACAATAACGATTTGCAATTTTCCATTCTCGCTCCAGCCAATACTATTGCCTCTCTGATGGCAAATCAATTTTCTGAAGCCAGCGGTTTACAGAGAGATTCTTTGATGTATGCCGGGCTGGTTCTGTTTTTAATTACTTTAATTGTCAATATTTTGGCGCAGTTAATTATCCAAAGAGTTCAACGATACTCATCATAAATTATGGCATCAACAACTAATCAACATAAAGATACTAGCGGATTGGAAAAGTCATCCAAACCGCGTACCATAATCGGTACCGTACTCAACGTCATTGCCTTTTTTCTGTTGGGCTTATCCATACTTCCTTTGGGATTGGTAATTGCCTACGTTTTGTATAAAGGGGGCAGCCGCGTTAACTGGAATTTGTTTACCGAACTACCTCCTGCTGCCTTTGAAGAGGGTGGCGGTATCGCCAACGCCATCGTGGGAACTTTAATCTTAGTCGGAATCGCAGCAGTAATCAGCATACCTATCGGCGTTTTTGCTGCAGTGTATCTATCGGAATTTAGCCCCGCTAGAGTTGCTCGCTGGATTCGCTTTCTCACCAACGTTCTCAGTGGCGTTCCCTCAATTATCGTAGGAATTTTTGCTTATGGTGCGATCGTTCTGCGGACGGGGGGATTTTCGGCTTTTGCCGGAGGAATTGCCTTGGCGGTTTTAATGCTGCCGATTATCGTTCGTACCACTGATGAAGCCCTACAAATCGTCCCGAAACAGGTGCGCTGGGCATCTGTGGGAGTAGGGGCTTCAAACTTCCATACCGTTCTCAAAATTGTTCTGCCTGCGGCTATACCAGCGATTGTGACGGGAACCACTCTGGCGATCGCTCGTGCGGCAGGAGAAACCGCACCGCTAATTTTTACAGCTTTGTTTACCCAGTTTTGGCCCAATGGTTTATTCGAGCCAATTCCTTCTCTGTCTGTATTGGTATATAACTACGCTACCGTTCCTTACGAAAACCAAGTAGAGTTAGCCTGGGCCGCCTCGCTAATTTTGGTACTAATGATTTTAATTAGCAGTATTCTCTCGCGCTGGGCAACTAGTAAAAGCATTTATTAAATGACAATCGCTCTGTTAAGCAAAAAAATCTAGTCATGACTAATAAAGAACACCAACAGTCTCAACATCAGCAATCCCAATCGAGGGAGACGATTTTACAAACAGAAGATGTTACCGTCTTTTATGGCGACTTTGCCGCTCTGCGGGGAGTATACATGGAAATTCCCCAACATCAGGTTACGGCATTAATCGGTCCTTCCGGATGTGGCAAAAGCACTCTAATTCGCTGTTTTAACCGTCTCAACGATTTAATCGATGACTGTCGGGTAGAAGGTAAAGTTATTTATCGCGACAAAAATCTTTACTCCAATAACATCGACCCGATCGAGGTACGGCGACGCATTGGCATGGTATTTCAACATCCCAATCCCTTCCCCAAATCAATTTATGAAAACATCGCTTATGGGGCTCGAATCAACGGTTACAAAGGAGATATGGACGAGTTAGTCGAAAAATCTCTCCGACAAGCCGCTCTTTGGGGAGAAGTAAAAGACAAACTCAAGCAAAATGGTCTTTCCCTTTCTGGAGGACAGCAACAACGTTTGTGCATCGCCAGAGCCGTAGCTCTTAAGCCCGATATAGTATTAATGGACGAACCTTGTTCTTCTCTCGATCCAGTCTCGACCAAAAAGGTAGAAGACTTAATTCATCGATTAAAAGAAGATTACACGATTATCATCGTTACCCATAATATGCAGCAAGCAAGCAGAGTAGCAGATATGACTGCCTTTTTTAATGCTGAAGAAGGAGAGTCGGGCAATCGCTTTGGCTATTTGGTCGAATACAGACCAACTGAGGAATTATTTCAAAATCCCCAAGAAGAAGCAACTAAAATGTATGTCAGCGGTGATTTTGGTTAAACCAGACATTTCGCAGGTAGGCTAACAAATTAAATAATATTTTTGGCAAGGGCTTCCAAGAAAACTTAAAATCTTCAGTCGAGCCTCATTAAGATTAGAAACTTGTAGTTGATGATTCAAATGAACAAGATGAATCGCTTGAAAACATCGAAATATCCATCTTAGTGTGGGAGTAGAAGTGGGTTTCTTGAGTTGATTGGGAATAGTTTCTTGGTTCTGAGCTAAAGCTTGTCGTAACTGAGGTTGACCGAGAGTATAAACTAGCAAACACAAACCCATAACCATTGACAATGCTGCTACTCTTCGAGGGGTGTTCAAAAAAACACTGGAAGTAAAAAATAAAGGGTCTTTAAGAAAACGCAAGCCTCGCTCAGAACTTTGCTGTCCTTTGTATTCAACTAGCACCTCATCATTGGAAAGAACGTCTTCATCTGTGACATTAGTTGCTAAAACAAATCTCCCAGCTCGCCTTTGGGCAATCTCAATTATCGACTCTAAAGGAACAACTTGAGCAGTGACACGATAGGTAATGTGTTCGGGAGACTGATTGTTTAGTCGGTCTTCCTGCTTTGATGTAGTGAGGATGAGTTTCAATTGCCACTAATTCTAAAGAATGATATTTCCAATTACGACTTAGCATCTCCGCAGCTTGTTTGGCATCGACAGCACAAGCAAAATCCTGTCTCATGAGTGACTTTAGTTCACTGGTGGCTATTTTGAGTTGTTTTGTCAGTTGCTTGTCTAGCTGCTTCAAATGACTATCGCGACGTTTTTCACTTTCAACAACTAACCAACCTTGAGGCACTCCACCATAATCACAACAACAGGAGGCAATGCGATAACCAGAAATTTCACTCTCGACAAAAACATCGTCTTTGATTGATTCGGCTAAAATCTTAGCTGTTTTGATACTTCGAGGAACAAGAGTAATCCAGTTCAGTTTTTCTAGTTGTTGAATATTGTCCGCGCTGTAAAGCGCACTTTCGGCAACGTAAATACTCTCTAAATTCCATTCCTGTTTAAATTGCTGAATCAACTGAGCAAAAATGGCACGGTCGGATTCGTTTCCATCTCTTATTCTCACAAATAAAGGTACATCTCCATCTCCCTTACAGATGACATCCATCATAAATTGCTTTAAATCTGGTCGATGGTCTTTCGAGTAACCATAAGTAATCTTGAGGGATTCGATAGATTTACTCGATTCATCTGAGTCTCCTATCTTATAACTTCCTTCCACGCTAAAGCTACTGGAGTCTAGATGCAGACTCTTAGTCGCCAGATTAAATCTTTGATGTGCTAACAGGGCAATGCTGGTAAACAATGATGTCAATCCTTGATTCGATAAACTATCCAAGGCTCTGCCTATACGATCGTCGTTTAGGTGTTCTGGCTTAATTCCTTCTCCTAAAAGATGTTCGGTTGCTTTTCCAATAAAGAATTCTCCAAACAACTACAAAGGTGCGCTGACGAACCCTAATCCATTAACAATCATAGCTTTCACCACTTGTCCTGTGCTGATTATTTGTTGGGGATGTGGCTCTATTTGCTTATCTATTTCTTCAACTAATCCTATCTGGTCAACGATTCCTGCTACTATACCTAAGTGATCTAAGTTTTTTACCTGGATATCCATTCAAAGGTTATTTAAACTCTTCATTTTAATACCCTACCTTTATTCCTCAACCTGCGAAATCCCCGTTAAACAGCGATCTCTCTCGAAAAATATAGGAGACAACTAACTTAACTGTCTCCTATATTCGATCGCTTTGTTATTTGGGTTTTTACAGTAACGGCTTTAACCAACTACCCCCAATCCTCCACCTACGGCTGCGGCAATGCCAGATACTAAAGCAGTGAAGAATAACCACCACGAAGCTGCGGCTGCGGCTTTGCGACTGTGTTCTACTTGTTGTTGAGCTTGTATTTTAGCTAACTCCAAGCGTCTTTGAGCTTCATATTGAATGCGTTCTGCTCTTTGCAAAGCGCGATCGCGAGTTCTTTCGATTCGACCGACAATTCTTTCAGCATCGGTGCGAGAAATATCATCGCGAGAACTCATCACGGCAACCAGCGTATCGCGGTCTATCTGACTAAAGCGGTCTTTAAGTGCCTCAAAACCAGCTTGAGGATCGTCAAATAAAATGCGAATATCCCGTTCGACTCCCTCATAGTTGAGTTCGGGGCGGTCTAAGCTATTGAGATAGGTGCGAATTTTTGCCAAAACGCGGTCGATAATCGACTGAATTCGTGACTGAATTGTCTGCAGTTGAGCTAAAGCGCGATCGCGCACTGCTAAGATTTGGTCGACAATTCGGTTGACATCTTCTTCGGAGATATCTTCCCGTTGCGAAAGTAGAGCTACTAAAGTAGAACGGTCGAAGTGAGCTAGTCTTTCTTTGAGACTTTCCATCCCCGCACGAGGGTCGTTGAGCAGTAGTTCTACATCGTGCTGAATACCTTCGGGGTTGAGTTCCTCTTTGTCAGTAGAACGCAAGTAGTCGGCGAGCGCTGTTTGGAAATCTGTAACTTGTTTCTGGGTGCGAACCGCTAGACGACGGGGTAATTTGGCTAGAGAACGCAAATTTTCTTGAACCTCGTCGATTACCTGGTTGACCTCTTCCTCAGTCAGATCGTTACGTTGAGTTAATAATTTAACTAAAGTATCGCGATCCATGGCGGCGAGGCGCTGGCGAATTGCTTTGGTTCCCAACTGAGGATCTTCCAACAGTAGAGCTAAATCGCGCTTAATACCTCTGGGATTGAGTTCGGCTTTACCGGTGCTGCGGAGATAGTCGGCAATTGCAGATTCGGCTCGAGCGTACTGTTCTTGAGCTTTACCTGCCAGCATTTGAGGTGTATGACGGATCTGAAACCAGACGTTTTCTACCGAATCAATTATCTCTTCAATTTTTTCTTCACTTAGGTCTTCACGTCGGGATAGTAACTCCACTAAAGTGGCGCGATCGAACTGGGCCAATCTCGCTCTAAGTGCTGAAGCACCAGCTTGGGGATCTTTTAACAATAAGTTGAGTTCCCGTTCGATCGCTTGGGGATTTAGTTCCTCTCTGCCCGTTTCCCGCAAATATGATTGAATCTTCAGCCACTGTCGTTCGGCTTTAGCTTGGGTTTTGCCGAGAGTTTCATGAAATTCTTGCAAGACGCGATCGCGAATTATTTCTAATTCTCCCGAAACCGTAGAAATTTCTACGGCATCCAGATCGCCGCGTATTTCTAACATCCGTTCGAAGGTAGGACGATCTAGCTGTCTCAAGCGATTTTCAATTTGTTCTCGAGTGGCATTATTGTCTTCTAAAATTGGCTTGAAGTTAATTTCTAGTTTTTCTAAAGATAGTTCTTCTTTAGAAACGGTAGTGAGATACCTTTCGACTTCAGCCATCAGAGCGATAGTTTTTTCTCGTTCGGCAGCGGCTTCAGCAGTAGCCAAAACTTCTAAGCGAATTGCATCGAGCAAGTTAGCTTTTTCTTTAATCTGCTCTTTAGTCAGCATTCCCTTGGCTTCTAGGAGTTCGACAAAATCAGAGCGATGCAATTTTCTCAATTCATTGGCTATGACTTCGGGATCGGCTTCTGGATCGTAAATTAAATCGCGAAATTCGAGATTGAGATTAGATGGTTTTAATTGCCAGGGATAGGCGTTATTTAGATAATTCTCGATATCGGCTTTAATGGTGCTTTGAGAAGGTTTTTTGATTCCTGTTTGCATTGCTACTTTCTCAGTTTGCACCCCTAGCTCGTCTTTGAGCGATTGCAGGCGGTCGACGATGGTATCTACATCTACATCAGAAAGATCGGCTCTGCCCATTACCAAACCGACTAGGCTATGGAAACCCATGCTCATTCCTTGGGCTATGGGACCACTAGATTGAGCTTGTCGATTGCGCCGCAGTTCTCCAATTAACTGGTCTAATTTATCGTCGAGATCGCTACCGGTAAGCTGTTCTCTAGTAGCAACTTTTAAATAATTAGCCAATTCAGTCAGGGGATTACTAGACTTACTAGGTAGCTTGTTCAGGGTCTTCTGCCATACTGATTCTAATTTGGTGGCGATACGACGAGCATCTCTAGCAGAAATATCGCTGCGAGCGCTAATTAGCTCGACAAAAGTATTAAGGTCTATATTGCTTAGGCTTTCACTATTGACGATTTCTTGTAAATTTTCGTCGTCGAGTAGTTGCTCGAAGTCCGTAGCAATTTGTTGTAAATCCAATTCTGGACCTCTTACTGAATGCAAAAAATCTTCGACATTTTCTCGCATTTCATTGGGATCTATTGCTTTGCCCAATTCTTTACGCACTGCCGCTGCCGCAGCTTCTGCCGTATTGACTACCTGATTTCCCGTAGCAGCAGCACCAATAGCTGCAGTAGCAGTACCAATAATTGACTGCAATCCAGAAGTAGCCGTATGAACTATCGAACCCAAAAATGAACCGACAGCAGTAGAACTCAACCAGACCATTAATGAAAAGAAAGTCGCCCAAATGGCCAAGCCCACGATTACCCCTGAAAGTGAAGACTCGAACAAACTTAATTTAACTGCCAAGATAGAGGCGATAAATAATGCTAGAGTTACGCTAATTAAAGTTGCTATTCCTAAAGTTACACTAATTTTTTTAACAGTACCACCAAGACTCTCAGAATCTGAATGGTTGCTACGATCTGATTTTCCTCCCAAAGAAGAAATTACCGTAGCAACACCTAAATTAGTAAATAGCAATTGAAAGGCAAAAGCTAACATAACTCCTGCAACTAAAGCAGCGAAAAAATTGGGTCCGCTATTAACTAAAGCTGCATCTTCTAAAAGTTCTCCAGACGGTTCGATTTCTATACCGGGAGCTTGTGCCAGCCACCCAACCGCACTTAAAATATCTATATTTTGCGTCATAATATTTTTTCCCTTCTAATCGAAGTAGACGATAACCTTAGACTTTAAGATATTAAACTCGAATATCCAATTTAAAGTCTAAACGTCCAATTAAGAGTAAGCATAAGCAATGCCTTTATTCATGTCATCTGGCTTAAGACAGGTTACGAGACTTTAGCCATCAATTATTAGGGGTTAAAGCAAGATAATTGGCCGGAAACTAATTAATAATGTTAAGTAAGCTCTAATTAAACAATGACCTGAGAGGCGCTCGACGATACCAGATTACATACATTTAAAATATCTCCAGTAAACTCGCTTGACAAAATTCCCGCTCTAGATGCAACAATAGGATGCTATACAAACTGCTCTGCGCTAGATAATGAATTTAGATCGGATTAGCCGCGCCAAACGTCTTCACAAGTTACCTCCTTATGTATTTGCTCGTTTAGATGAGTTAAAAGCCAATGCCAGACAACGAGGAATCGACCCGATCGATCTGGGTATGGGAAATCCCGATGGTGCCGCTCCCCAACCCGTAATTGAAGCAGCAGTTGCCGCCTTACAAAATCCTCAGAATCATGGCTATCCTCCCTTTGAAGGTACGGCTAGTTTTCGTGCGGCTATTACTAATTGGTATCAGCATAGTTATGGAGTCGAACTCGATCCAGAATGTGAGGCTTTGCCGTTAATTGGTTCGAAAGAAGGTTTAACTCATCTTGCCTTAGCATACATCGATCCCGGGGATCTGGTTCTAGTTCCTACTCCTGCCTATCCCGCTCATTTTCGAGGACCTTCGATCGCAGGAGGCGAAATTTATTCGCTCCATCTCCGCTCAGAAACAGATTGGCTGATTGACTTGGACGCTATCCCCGATGAGATTGCCGAAAAAGCCAAGATGCTCTATTTTAATTACCCCAACAACCCTACTACTGCTACTGCACCCCCAGAGTTTTTTGAAGAGATTGTCGCTTTTGCCCATTACTACAACATTTTGTTAGTTCACGATCTCTGCTATGCCGAACTGGCTTTTGATGGCTATCAGCCTACTTCTCTATTGGAAATACCAGGTGCTAAAGATATTGGTGTCGAGTTTCATACCCTTTCTAAAACTTATAGTATGGCAGGTTGGCGCGTAGGTTTTGTAGTGGGCAATTCCGATATCATTCAGGGTTTACGAACGTTAAAAACCAATCTCGACTACGGAATTTTTTCGGCAATCCAAAAAGCCGCAGAAACAGCCTTGCAGTTACCCGATACGTATATCAAAGAAGTACAGCAGCGTTATAGTCAACGCCGAGATTTTCTAGTCCGAGGCTTGAGAGAATTGGGTTGGGAAATAGAACCATCCGAAGCCACTATGTATCTCTGGGTTAAAGTTCCCGCAGCGATGAGTTCTACTGATTTTGCTCTGGAGATCTTTAAAACTACTGCTGTAGTAGTTACTCCCGGTAGTGCCTTTGGTGAAGCGGGTGAAGGCTATGTTCGAATTAGTTTAATTGTCGATCGCGATCGCCTGGGTGAAGTGTTACGCCGTTTTAAGCAAGCAGGATTTTTTTACAATCGAGAGTAATTGCTAAAATATTTATCTTTCACCCTGGTAAATATGTCTGCTATGTTTAACATCTTGGCATTGCTTCCTGGCTATTTAATTTTTCTGACGTTTTTACTAGTAATCATACCGACTATCGTTGCGATTTTTTTACGCTTTAGTCTTTATAGTAATCTGCATCGTTCGGAAATTGCCGCTAATAGATTGCTAGGAGATACAAAATTAGAATCAGTACCGCGAATTATTACGAGATTGGAACGAAGATTTGCCGAGCTTGGTGGCGATCGCCGAGAAATTAATACAGTAGCAATTATTGAGGGAGCATACAGTCAAGAGAAATTTAAATTTTTGGGTTTGCCCTTAAACTACGAAGCGGTAGATAATTTTGGTCGTATTTTGCCCAATTTATTACTTTCATTTGGTTTGCTAGGAACATTTTTAGGCATCACGATCAATTTAGCCAATCTCAGTCAAACCATTACTCAAGTTGACGTTACTAATGTCAGAAGCCTAGTGGAAGAATTAGATAAACCCTTACAAGGAATGGGTGTTGCTTTCGTCAGTAGTTTAATCGCTATTGCCTGTAGTTCTTTGCTAGCGGTAATAAATCTTCTCTGGAACACCAGAATAGCTAAAGCCAATCTCTTGAGTACCATTGAAGACTATATAGATAACATCTATTTGCCCCAAATTCAGCCTCGCAATGCCATGGAGCAAGCGATCGATCGCTTTAGCGATAATTTCGAGCTCATGCTGGCAAAACTCGGTAATACTATTGAAGAATCAATTACTAAAGCATTTTTGAGAATTGAAGATAGTGCTGCTAGCTTCGAACGAGCGGCTAATGTTTTAGATAGTAGCCGCTTCCCCGAGAAACTAGCCGTAGCAACTAATGACCTGGCGATCGCTCAAAACCAATTTTCCCAATCTTCTCTAGTTTTACAGCGTTCTACTCAATCCTTCGAGCATAGTTTCGATACGATGGAAAAGCTAACTCGGAGATTTATCGCTCTCAACGAACAAGTAAGTCAAATAAACCAAAAATATAATGATTTAGTCAATCTCAACCAACAACAAAATGCGATCGATGCCTCTGGTTTAAAAGAAATCAAACATGAACTAGCGCGATTGATTCAAAAAATGCAGCAGTTGAGTTGAATAGATGGATTCATCATTACCTGCTAGAAAAGACGAGTTAACCTTATGCTGCCGTGAAACGACGGAAACTGCCTTGACTTCATTAAATATAGTGAAGCAGGAAGTCAGAAGGGATTAAAAGACGAACGGGGTTAATTATTTCTCGAATATATTCGTATTTTGCAGGATAAACAACCTTGGTTTTTTCTGGCAGAAAATGTTTCGGGAATGCTGCATAAAAAACACGCTCGCGTCTTGGATAACATTATGGCTGCATTTGAAGGAGCAGGATATATAGTCAAATACAAACTTCTAAATAAGGAAATCGGCAGAGTAAATCGAGTCGATCCTTTGGGAATAACTCACCTCAGAATTAGAATCAACCTTACCATTTATCGATTATGAAAAAGCGATCGCTACGTAATTACGATTCACTAGAAAATCTTAATGTTTGGCAATCTTTTACGGACTTAATGGCTAATGCCTTTTTGATTATTAGCCTATTTTTATTACTTGCCCTATTCAAGTCTTTATTTCTCAAATATACGGCAGATGAAACCGAACTCAACCTCAGCGACACTGAAAGAAGAGTAAGATTATTGCAGAGAGAAATTGCCGCTTTAGAAAATGAATTAGGGGAAAGTACCGACAAGATTAGGCAATTACAACAAGGGTCATCGCGGCTGAGAGTTTTATTAAATAGAAGCAACAGCCGGATTGAAGAGCGAGAAGCGATAATTGAAAACCGCGAAGCAACTATAGAAAGTTTAGAATCAGAAATAGCTAAATTAACCTCGGCACCACCGGTAGTAGTAATTCAAGATTCTGGAGAATATCAATTTGATTCTGGTAGCGCCGGACTACCGCCAGAATTAAGCAACTATATCACTACCGATTTAGTTGAGCGCATCGAACAAATTAGCCAACAGAGAAATCTGTATGTAGTAGAAATCATCGGGCATACCGACGGGCAAATCAATGCTAGCGGTTCTAGTAATTTAGATAAACAATTAGAAGCCGTTGCCAACGGCGAACTTGGAGTAAATGGTTTAAATCCTGGTTCTAATGCCGATTTGGGATTGATGCGAGCTTTAGAGGTAGTCAAACAATTGCGGGAAGTTCAACGAAAAACGGGACGTTTGGCAGGAGTAGAGTTTCGTGCCTATTCTGCCGCCCAATTGTTATTACCATCGGGTGAATTCGCCAATACAGACCGTCAGCCCGATGCCAGCCGTAGACGAATTGAAATTCGCTTCTCTCCCTTGGGTAGAGCCGAAACCGTCAGGCAAAGATGATCGGGAGATGGGGAGTTCAAAAAAGTCGAAAGTATATACTCACTCCTGAGTTTGATCTGCGAATCACTAACCACTAACTAATAACTTCCTATAACTTCGCACTCCGCACTCTCTAATTGCCATTCCTCTTTGTAAAGTTTCTTGTGCAAAAAACTAAATAAGACTAAGATTAATTAAGGTTTACAAAAAAGGATCGAATTCTATGCCATATACAACCGAAGACGGGGGAAGACTTAATAACTTCGCCAGCGAACCCAAAATGTACCAAGCAGAAGAACCAACCAAAAATGAAAAACGCAACTACGTAATTTTTGGCATCCTTGCGTTTCTACTTGTAAGTGGTGTTATGGCGGTTGCCGTGTACGCATCTAGTGCCAGCTAAACTATAGCGAGAGAAAGGTCATATAACGCGCTTTCCCCCGTGTTGGACTGTAGGTTAGCACGGGGCAATTTTATGGATTAGTGGTTGAAAATGTAAAGTAAAACTTTGTTATCTCTTGTTTACTCGTGAGACAATAGGACAGCAAAAAATAATTTTACAGACAATTTTCCAAATGTTAAGGTCATTAACTGCTAGTCTATTAGTCATTATCAGTCTGATATTGTCAAGCTGCGGGGCAGGAGTTAGCGGACTTCAAAGCTATGTCAATACGGCAAAAGGATATGAATTTCTCTATCCTAATGGTTGGATCGAGGTCAATATCCCAGGCTCTTCTAAAGGTGAGGGAGTCGATGTCGTATTCCGCGACTTGGTAGAAAGAACTGAAAACCTCAGCGTTATCGTCAGCAGTGTTCCCGAAGATAAAAGTCTTGAAGATTTGGGGAGTCCAACGGATGTAGGCTACCGTTTTCTCAAATTGGTAAATAACAATCCCGACTCAGAGCGACAGGCAGAATTTATTCGAGCCGAATCTCGTCAAGGTAAAGATAAAACCTATTATATTTTAGAATACGAAGTAGATTTACCCGATCGCTCTCCCAGACATAATTTGGCTAGCGTAGCCGTCAGTCGCGGTAAACTATTTACTTTTAATCTTTCTACTCCCCAAGAGCGTTGGAATAAAGTCAAAGATTCTTTTGAAGTAGCTGCTAAATCATTTACCGTACGGTAATCACCAAGAGTTGAGCCGGAAGAACGGATGAGCGAAATTTTCTGTGGTAAAAACGGGATGAGATAGTTTTTAAGTAATGAGTAATAAGTAGTGAGTGATGAGTGGATTGAAGTTCAGAAACGTTGTAGCTTCTGTCAATCGATTTGTTGAAAGTTCTTCCACTGTTTTTTTCGTTCATCCCGGAAGAACCAGGGATAAGCTATACAATTGGCTCTCTTTATTTTCCTCTTGCCCTCAATTTATAAGCGATCGCTGTGACTAAATTACCAGATTTTATCTTAGCTTCAGCTTCTCCCGCTCGGTGCAAACTCTTGCAAATGGTGGGAATCGAACCGATTATTCGTCCGAGTAACTTTGATGAATCCCAAGTTAAGTCACCAGATGCTAATGAATTGGTACGAACGCTGGCAAAATCTAAAGCAGAGTCGGTCAAAACCGAATTTGAAGACGGTTTAATTCTCGGGTGCGATTCAGTTTTAACCCTAGACGGTCAGATTTATGGCAAGCCAGAATCCCCACAAATAGCGATCGCTCGTTGGCAGCAGATGCGGGGTAAGATAGGCTTATTATATACGGGACATGCTCTCTTAGATCTCCGACAAGATAAGCAGCTAATTCGCTGTGGCGTTACTAAAGTTTATTTTGCCAATATTAGCGATCGCACTATTGCCGCTTACGTAGCTACTGGGGAACCTTTAAAATGTGCCGGTAGCTTCGCTTTAGAAGGCAAAGGAGGTTTGTTTATTAGTAAGATTGAAGGCTGTCACAGTAACGTAATTGGCATGAGCTTGCCACTACTGCATCAAATGCTCGAAGAGTTAGGCTACAATGTCACCAACTTCTGGTAACTACCAGCAAACGAGGTAATTTCATGACGGCAATCGAACAGTTTCGCGCTAAAGTTAAGGCTGGCGAAATCGCTGAAGCTCTTACTTGGGCAATGAGCGAAGCTATAGAATTAAAAGTAACTACCTGGGTGGCAAGCAGCGATCGCCAAAGTTCCCTGTCTGAATCTCAGCCTGGTTATCGTTGGCGCACGCGGATCGATATCGTCAATGGAGAAGTAGAAAACGAAGTGGGAACTGAGTTTATAAATAATCCTGCCTACAGCGAACTACAAAAACTACATTTAGAACAGGTAGGTCGAGGAAGAGAGATTTTAATCAGCAATCTCGAAACTTTACAGGCAATGTTTGCTATCTTTAACGATACTTTCAACCCAATTTCCTCTGAAACATCCCAACTGTGATCGTGGCAAGACTCTCAATCCCAGTCTCAGTCCGCAGAATAAGACGATATCCGTTCACCGATAATTGTTTATCCCAAGATATGTCAAGCGAAGATTTCAAAGGTGCCGTAAGAGCTGGTAAACTTTCAGAAGCATTATTACTGGCAATGAGCAAAGCTCCCGAACTGACTATAACTACCTGGATTGCCTCTCCCGATACTAATGACCAGACAGTTCCAATAGATAATAGTTTGCGAACTGAGATAAATTTGGTAGCAGGTGAAATTAATAATGTGGTTGGAGAACGGATGTTAAGCAATCGCCATCCAGAAATCGAGCGAGTTCATTTTCGAGAAGTAAAACGCGCCACAGACACCATTGGCGAGAATTTAGAAACAGTGCAGAAAATGCTCCGTTCTCTGGCAGCTTTTCAACCCCAATCGTTTCAATTGGTTAGAAAACAGCTCCCAATTAAATCTATTTCTCCAAATAAAAATAGTTATCCATCAGAACCAGAAGAATCAACTATCACCTCAAGCGATAACGCTTCAATAGATACAGCAGCACAATCGATCCCTTCTGAGTCTGAGTTTGACCCAGACGAATCGGTGGTAGATGACTTAATGTCTCTAACCGATCTAGATACAGACGATCTAAATGAAGTAACAGAACCATTGTCATCAGAGGATGAAGACTGGGGAGATTGGCTAGACGACGACTCTACTTCAGAAGCCAATCGCGATCGCCCTGAAGAAAGTTCTGAAGAATGGCAATAATCAACCTCAACTACTCCAAAAAATGATTGAGAACTCAGGCTTCCTGGCTAATCTGGCAGCAATAGAAATTAGTACTGAGATCGTTGAAGAGATTACCGATGAGGTATTTATACCTTGGGAAGCCTACCAAGCAATATACAGAATTTCTCGCTCTGCTTTAGAAAATTCGGCAGTTCATCTATCATTGCGCGATCGCTTTTTACAACTTCGTCGTCAGTTAGAGTTAACTCACGCATTGTTACTAATCGATCCTAGTTTACAACTCTACAATCGTGCTACAGTCCACGATCTCACCCATAACTTGACCGCACTAGCAGACAAAAATACTCGAGATTGGGAAAACATCCCTACTAGACTGCCATCGCCGACATCTGTCGCTCAAACCAATCGTCTCTTACGCGATCGCCGTTTTCTAGATACTTTACATCGGTTAAACCGAGCTAGACTTAACTTAGAGCGACGCGAGCGCTGCTTACAGCGCGATTCATCTCCTACAGAAATTGTCGATCGAGTTTACGCCCAGACATTAATCCAATTAGATGGAGAGATTGTCAATCGCTACGATCGAGGAATTTTCCAATGTAGCGAGCGTGAAAATCTGCTCGCACTCCACCGGCGATCGGTTGCAGCCGGACAAAAACAGTGGCGTGAATTACTAAATTTCGTTCTTAGTTTTTGTCGACCTAATAAGTGAAACTACTCTGACTTTTATTAGTCAAGTTTCAAGTTTATATAAAAAAAACAGACTATTCTTAAGTCTGTTTTTTTTGAATTAAATTGCGCTCGGCAACTTAACTACTACTTCACGCTAGCTTTGGCACCAGCTTCTTCTAATTGTTTTTGAGTGTTTTCAGCATCCTCTTTGGGAACGCCTTCTTTAATCGGTTTGGGTGTTGACTCTACCATTTCTTTAGCTTCTTTTAGACCCAAACCAGTGATCGAACGCACCACTTTAAGAATGGCAATTTTCTTGTCTTTAGGTACTTCTTCGAGAACTACGTCAAATTCGGTTTTCTCTTCTTCTGGTTCGGCTTCAGCACCACCAGGAGCACCAGGCATCATGCCGGGCATCATCATGGGTGCGGCAGAAGCAGCAGCACTTACGCCAAAGGTATCTTCAATTTGTTTGACTAACTCAGAGGCTTCGAGTAGAGTCAAAGATTTTAGCTTTTCAAGAATTTCATCGGTTGCAGCAGACATAGATTTTACTCCTGGTTATGTTTAATTTAAGTTAGTGTACGATTAAATTCGAGCGGAAAGCAGTTAGGACTCACTCCCTTCCTCTTTTGCGGCGATCGCCGCAACGACGCGACCCAGAGAATTAGGTACTTCGTTGATACCGCGAGCGACGGATGATGGCACTTCGTTGACTCCTATTGCCAGTTTACTAGCAATAGAATTAATCGCGCCTGCGACTTGGGCTATCAGTTCTTCTTTAGAAGGCAAGTCGGCGATCGCCTTTACTTGATCTTCGTTGAGTGCCTGACCTTGCATCACGCCGCCGCGAAACTCGGTCTTTTTGGTGTCTTTTTTAAAGCCCTGATAGGCTCTAACTACACCACCAATATCGTCTTTGACTAGCAAGAAAGCAGAAGAACCCTGAAGAAACTGGGTCATGGGCTGCCAGTTTTGATCGTCTTCCACTGCTAGCCGCATCAGAGTGTTTTTAGTTACCTTACATACTCCATCTGCTTCTCGCAAGCGCGAGCGTAGATTGGTAATATCGGCAACTGATAATCCCTGATAGTCAATTACTAAAGCTAATTGCGCCTCGCTTAGAGCTTCTTTGAGCTCGGAGACAATTTCTGCTTTATTTTCCCTGGTTCTTCCCAATTTTCACCTCCTTTTATGTAAAATTGCCGACCATAACAAGACCCTTGGCTGAGTTAGCCAAGGGTCATATCTATAGTTTTGCCATTGTTGCCAGAGTGACACGGCAACTGAGCTAAACTGATAGACATTTACCTCGGCAGGATATTAAGCTTTTATCGCGCCTGCTGTCTTCGGTATCGGTCTTCTTAAATTTGAGTTTTTAAGTTATGGGATTTTTTATCGATTTAGTTTAAATAATGCTCGGATCGAGCTTACTGTAGGCGCCAATTATGCTGCTTCTTCTACAAAACTATAGTCACGCAAAGCACTAATGTCTACCTGAATAGAAGGACCCATTGAAGCCGAAACGTAGACGCTCCGCCAGTAACGACCTTTGGCTCCCGAGGGACGATTGCGATCGATAGTTTCTTGCAAGGCTTTGAGATTGACCAGCAAGTCTTTGGCAGAAAAAGATGCCTTTCCAAACATAACATGAACGATGCCCGTCCGGTCAGCTCTAAATTCTTGTTTACCGCTTTTGAAATCTGAAACAGCGGTAGTCAGATCGCTAGAAACCGTGCCACCTTTGGGAGATGGCATCAGACCTTTAGGTCCTAAAATACGACCCAATTTAGCTACTTTGGGCATCATGTCGGGAGTGGCAATTAAAATATCGAAATCCATCATGCCCTTTTGAATTTCTTCGATCAGTTCTTCGGAACCAAAAATTTCGGCTCCTGCTTCCTCGGCTTCCCTAACTTGTTCCCCACGAGCCACTACTGCAACTCGCACGGTTTGACCCGTACCTTTAGGAAGGGCGACTGTAGTTCTAAGTTGTTGATCGGTATACTTGGGGTCGATCCCCAATCTAATGTGGACTTCGGCAGTTTCGTCAAATTTTGCCGTTGCAGTTTCTTTGAGTAGATTTAAAGCTTCTAAAGGCGGGTATGCTCGATCTGCATCTACTTTTTCCCATGCTTCTCGCATCCGACGGGACATTTTTTTTGCCATGATATTTGCTCTCCTTGGGTGTATAACGAGGCTAGTATCTCTCCCCAAATAAAATCTTTTAAATTAAATAAAGTTTATACTGTACCAATTTAATCGGCGATCGCTACTCCCATATTTTTGGCGGTACCTGCAACGATTTTCATCGCCGCTTCGATGTCGTTGGCGTTGAGATCGGGTAGCTTGGTTTCGGCAATTTCTTTAAGCTGATCTTGGGTTATGGTAGCAAGTTTTTGTCTGTTGGGTTCGCTAGCACCCTTGTCAATTCCCGCTGCTTTCTTGATTAAGACAGAGGCAGGAGGAGTTTTGAGAATAAAGGTGAAACTACGGTCTTCAAATACCGAAATTTCGACGGGAATTACCAATCCTGCTTTTTCGGAGGTTTTGGCGTTGTATTCTTTGCAAAACGCCATGATATTAACCCCGTGCTGACCTAATGCAGGTCCTACCGGTGGTGCCGGGTTAGCTTTACCAGCAGGTAAAGCCAATTTAATTAACGCTACGACTTTTTTTGGCATAATTCAACTAATTTTGTTTTTCGATTTGATTGAACTCCAATTCTACAGGGGTATCGCGCCCAAAAATAGATAACAAGGCTTTAAGTTTGTTTCGTTCGGGACTTACTTCAATTACTTCCCCTTCAAAATCTTTAAATGGACCAGAAAGAACGGCAATTTTATCACCAATTGCCATATCGATCTTGACTACTTCTTCTCGTTCTTCGGCTTGTTTGAAGATTCGCTCTACTTCGGCACGAGATAGGGGTAAAGGCTTGACATGACCTCTACCTCTTCCGTAGCGGCGTTTTTGTTCTGCACCGACGAAGTTAATGACATTGGGAGTATTTTTAACTGTCTGCCAAGCTTCATCGTCTAGGATCATGCGAATCAAAACGTATCCAGGGAAGACTTTTTCCTCGCTACTATAACGGCTACCATCTTTGCGAATTTTAACGGTAGGCGTTTGAGGTATCTGAACCTGAATTATTCTGTCTGCTACTTCTAAAGTCTCTATACGCTGTTCTAAGTCAGTTTTAACTTTTTTTTCACAGCCAGAAGCAACCTGTACCGCATACCACCTAGCAGCTTGTGTCTTGTTTACTTGCTGTTCGTCGTCTTCTGGTCTATCTGTAGCCATACTCATCAGAATATTTTTCCTGCCCCCCAAGCGAAAAAGTTATTGATTAAGTAAATTAAAGTAGATACTAAAATCACCATTAAAATCACAGCCGCAGATTCACCAACGAGCTGTTGGCGAGAAGGCCAAACTACTTTATCAAGCTCTTGCTTGGTTTCAACTGCAAACTGAGCGATATTAGTGCCACTGCTAGCTTCTTTCGTTTCTGTTGTTTTTGAGCTTGCGGTATTTTTTTTTGCCAAAGTTGTTACCTCACGATTTAGAGTACAAGGAAGCTCGAGCTAGAAAAGCGAGTATTTGTCTGCTATTACTTATCTATTACTGGATAAACAATAATTAAAATTTTGACTTGACGTTGTGTTTAAAAATTTAAGCTACTAACTATTTCATTTTAAAATATCTCAGTTATTAATACAGTTTTGAGTAAACTCAATATATATCTCTATTCTTTAAAAGCTAAAATTGCTATTAAAGCCTTGTCGTTCATCCTGGTATAATAATTTTTGCTAAGACGCGCCCTGAAGGACTTGAACCCTCGACATCCGGTTTTGGAGACCGACGTTCTACCAACTGAACTAAGGACGCACTAGTTATTTGCGATCTAAACTGACTATTCGTTCAGCTAGACCTAATTATTATACTGTACCAAAGTAATTTTTCGTAGTTGACTAAACTTTCTCTTTGCTTTTTCGAGATTTTTTAGATCTGGTTTTAGTTTTAGCTGTAGGATCTTTATCGATTGGGCGATCGAAACGCTGTTTAATTCGAGTTGCTTTACCGACGCGATCGCGTAAATAATATAGCTTAGCGCGGCGTACTTTACCTCGACGCTCTACTTTAATGTAAGCTACTATTGGCGAGTGAACTAGAAATACTCTTTCTACTCCTACTCCCTGAAAAATGCGGCGCACTGTAATCGTTTCGTTGATACCACCATTACGCATGGCAATTACGGTACCTCGATAGGGTTGAACTCGCTCTTTGTTTCCTTCGGTAATTCTAACTCCTACTTCTACGCTGTCGCCAACGTGAACTGTGGGCAGTTTGGGCTTCAAGTGTTCCGATTCGATCGAGCGAATTATCGCTTCAGCATTCATGACTATTTCAAAAACTCACGATTTATCATGATAACTTTTTTTACAGTTTTTGCCAAGAAAAATTAGCGACTCCAGGGGAAGCAGTCCTTGTAGCCTCAAAGCGGTAGCGATCTTATTCGACAACAATACACCATTCGTGCAGTTCATATTCGACACAGCCATTGGTTATTAATGGATCTCGAGCCACAATAGTTTTAGCCTCGGTCAAACATGAAGCCTCAAAAATTAACATTCCGCCACCAAACTCTTTCCAATAACCAGTTTTAGCTTTGTGACCTTTAGCAATTAATTTACGGACATAATCTTTGTGAGCGGGGACGTGGAGATCGAAAATTTCTTTATTAACAATTCCCGTTTCTATTTTGACGAATGTGGGCATCTATCGATAACTGGGGAGCAGTAAACAGTAAAGCGCGGACTTGAGATCGTATTGTAAGATAGTAAAAGTTATTTTAAAGTGAAACTGTCACCGATCGAAAATTGTTCGTCTTTAGTTCATACTTACTCTACTAGCTACAGCCGTGGCTTTTTGGCGAGCTTCTTCGATTGTATTCGCCCTAGCTAAAGCTACTCCCAGGCGGCGATTGGGACGAGAATTGGGCTTACCAAACAGTCTGATTTTTGTATCTGGTATAGTTAATGCTTCTGCAACATTGCTAAAGACAACTTTATCGGCAGATTCTTTTGCCAAAATTACCGCACTAGCTGAAGGTGAAAAAACTTCTATCTGGGGAATTGGCAAACCTAAGATAGCTCGTAAATGTAGTTCGAATTCATTAAGGTTTTGTGAAATTAGAGTTACCATTCCAGTATCGTGGGGACGGGGAGAAAGTTCGGAAAAAATAACTTCATCTTTAGTAATAAAAAACTCGACTCCAAAAATACCCGCGCCTCCTAAAGCATCCGTAATTTTTTCTGCAATTTGTTCTGCTTGCTTTAGTCGTTCTAGCGATAAGCTTGCCGGCTGCCAAGATTCTTGATAGTCGCCCCGTTCTTGACGATGACCGATGGGAGAACAAAAAATAGTCGCTCGCTCCCACTGTCTAATAGTTAATAAGGTAATTTCAAGCTCAAAATCGATAAATTCTTCGATGATTATTTTTGGCGTATTTCCTCTAGCCCCAGAGATGGCAAAATTCCAAGCTGTTTCTATGTCATCGACACCACTGACAATGGATTGTCCTTTCCCCGAAGAAGACATTACTGGTTTGACCACGTTGGGAAATCCAATTTGACTACTTACCGCTTGCAGTTCTTTTAAACTGGTAGCATAAGCATAGTTAGCGGTGCGAATTCCTAGCTTCTTTGCTGCTAGTTCCCTGATGCGATCGCGATTCATGGTGTAATTAGTCGCTGCAGCTGTGGGAATAACCGTAATTCCCCGACGTTCGAACTCGATTAATTTTTCGGTTCTAATTGCTTCGATTTCTGGGACGATAAAGTCAGGCTGATACTGTTTGACAACTCTTTCGAGATCTTCACCGTCGAGCATTGAAATTACTTTTGCTGCGTCTGCTACCTGCATTGCAGGGGCATTCTCATAGCGATCTACTGCTATGGTGTAATTACCCAAACGCTGGGCGGCAATGACAAATTCTTTACCAAGTTCCCCCGAACCAAGTAACATAATTTTTTGCGGTAGTTGAATATTTTTTTTCATAACCTGATTAAAGCATCACCTTGCCTGAAGCTTATTCTATATAAATCTAGAAAAAAGTTAGAAAATTATCGCTCGAGCTACGATCGAACCTGCAACGCTCGAGTGGCTTCGCTTGAAAGTTCCAATTATCGCTCGTAGTCGATAATTGGAACTTTCAACACCAAATTTTAAATTCTTATATTAAAGCTGCTGTAAAAACTTGAGTAAGTCAGCCATTTCTTGACTAGTAGGTTGAAATTTAGGCATTGGAGGAGTTTGACCGCTAATTACCTGTTCGATCGTACCTATTTTCGATCTGCGTTTAGAAATATTTTTTAAACTAGGACCGACGCTATTGGCTGTTTGTATGGCGTGGCATCCCGCACAGTTAATTTGAAAGATTTCGTAACCTCGTTCGACGTTTCCTTGCAGGGACAATACTTCTTGAATGTAAGGATCGGAAATTTTTTGCCAGTAGACACCCAAAACACTAATACCTAGAACTATTACTGACACTATTAATATGGCAAATAGACGATAGAGCCAACTGGAAGATTGGACTAACTGGTTATCCACAGAGCAACTATATTAAAAAAAGTATGCGTATATTTACTTTATTTTACAAAAAAGTTAAATTTTTACAGACTTAATTAATTAAATCGTAATACTTACGTTTCTGTTGTCACCGTCGATAAATACTTTAGGCGATCTCTTGTGGGCGGAGTGCAGTGTAACTGTATGATAAAAATTAGTAACTGGTTATTTTGCCGATCGGAGAGTGAGCAACGTAGGATATATTTAAAAAATAATAAAAAGACAATTTACTAAGGAGAAACTGAACCGTGATAGAACCTTTACTATTAGGTATTGTATTAGGTTTAATTTTTATTACTCTAGCTGGATTATTCTTTGCTGCATATATGCAGTTCAAACGTGGCAAACAACTAGGCATCGACTAGACCCCTCTCGCTATTGTAGAAAGGTCGTCAGACACAGCAACATTAACACAGCAACATAAAAAGATGAGAATAGGAATTAACTCAGAAGATAAATTTAATTCTTAGTTCTTGTCTCGTAGCAGGGTAACCCGAGTTACCCTCTTAAGAACATAAAATGACCCGCCTCTTAAGCTCCATCGGCTTTGGTAAAATTTTCTAAAAAATCCCAGTCAAAATTTTGTTTTCCGATAAATTGCATGTTTATTTGCCGAGTCGAAGCAGTAGTCAAACTCAATTTAAAATCTAGGTAGTTAGCTGGTTCGTATGTCAAACGCTCTCTCCATTCAATAGCCGTAATTCCAGGAATAACCTCGACACCCTCCCAATACATTTCCGGATAAAGTGCTGCAACTTGACTGGGGGTTAATCTGTATAAGTCTAGATGATAGAGGGGTAGGCGACCATCTTGGTATTCATTGATTAAAGTAAAAGTCGGACTCACGATTGCTTCTTGAATGCCCAGACCTTTACCAATTCCCTGTACTAAAGAAGTTTTACCAGTGCCCAATTCTCCCGATAGTAAAATTGTGCTACCTGCTGGTAATAACTTACCGAGTAAATAGCCCAAGTTATGAGTTTCTTCAATACCTTTCAGAACGATGGTTGGCATTTGGGATAACCATTTCGAAAGCAGGATTTAGCCTAGTTCGCCATCTCATTCTCGATCGGAAATTTATTCGCTCGATTAGAGATGTTTGCACGATCGAAGGTAAAATTATCTTTTCTTATCATTCATTAGATTAATTCCGACGAATAATTTAGGCACACCAGAGTCTAAAACAGGCGCACCAAATTCCTGGATTACTTGTCCAGTTTGCCTTTTCAGCCAATTGGTTTATTTATACCTACCTCTACGAATTATAGCTAGCAAACTTCATAAATATTTTACCCAATAGATACTTGAATCACAAATTAACTTGATAATTAACTGTTAGATTAATAATCGAGCAAGGTAAGATTAATTGCAACAATCGAACCCAAGTTTTTTCAGGCTGTCTAATCTATTAATAATTTCTAGAACCTGCTCAACTTTTATTTGTAATCTACGGTCTCCTAAATTATTTGGGTCGAGCAAACTTACCGGCTTATATTACTAAAACTATAAAAATTATATATTTACTTTTATTACTATTAACTTAGGGTTTGTCTGCTGGCAAACCCTAAAGTTTTGGAAAAGATACCAATTGTAGATTCGCCGATTACATAGAGCGATTTTCAATCTAGCCGTGAGAAAAAGGCGATCGCTAAAGTTTTCAATCCCAAGTTTGACTTCTATGGTTCTGAAGAATTGCCATTGGAAGTAGGAACCTCGGAAGGTAAAGATAAATCTTGACTCAAACCACGATCGTAAATCTGAATGTCCCACTGTCCCGAACGCTCTCCTTCAAAAGCCACAAAGCGACCGTTGCCGCTAATAGTAGGGTTGCGAACTTCACCGACAAAATTTTTAGTAATATTTTTGGTATTTAGAGCGAGGCGGTCGTAAACAAACACATCTGGTTTTCCTAACTGTTCTGATACGTAAACGATATAGCGACCATCTGCACTAATGTCGGCTTGAGACTGCATACTTTCTGGCTGATTTAATCCCGCTAGAGACAGTAAGCGACGACGCTGAAGATCGTATAATAATACTCGACGTTGACGATCGCGATCGCTGGTAAACACCAAATAACGACCATTATAAGAGAAATGAGGATGATTCTCTGAGGCGTTGGTATTTAGGCTGGTACCTAAGATTTGAGTAGGTGGTGTAATATAACCAGATTCGTTACAGTTAGTTAGGGCGATCGCCATTCCCACCAGAGCGAATTTCAACAGCCGATCGGCAAGTTTACAACAACATTTCATTGTAATCCTGGGGATCGCTGACTTCTGGCAAAGAACAACAGTTAACATCGTCGATACATACTTTACCCCACTGCAAAGCCCAACGAACTAATGCCACACGGTTGTCGGTGTTGGTTTTTTTTAAAATATTGCTGATGTGATTGTCAACAGTTCTTTTGCTAATGTCTAGCTGGGCAGCGATTTTCTGATTGCTCAAACCAGCGACGACCAATTCTACAATTTCTAATTCGCGCGTTGATAACAACGCTGCCTGACTATACTTGCCAGTTTCCATGAGCATTTTTTCCCTAGTACATGTACTTATTACTCCATTTATTGTAAAAGGTAAAAATCTTATCTAAATACATGCCTAGGAGAAACTCAACTAATCTTTAACAAAACAGCACATACTTAAATTATTTGCTACTGACGAAAATAATATATATGTATGTGCGCGACTTAGATAGCTAGGCAATTGGCTGGCGTTCCCAAGAAAAAAGCTGCTCGATCGTTTAGACAAGTGGTCCGATCTCAAGCAATGCGACCGTCTAATTTACATCACATACATATTGTTCATTAACTATGGTAACGGCGACCGCCAGTTTAGGCATTTCTAATTAGATTTTTGACTAGGTTATCTTTGACCATCATTTGACGAAACATTTCCAGTAGATATTCCTGCGCTTGTTCTTTGGTTAATTCCTGTACCTGTTCTTGAAGAACTTTCAATTTGAACTGTTGTTCTAGACTTAGTTTTCCCGATTCATCCATTTGGTTTACTCCTTTTAAATTTCAAACTGAGATTACCTCGATTCTATTTTTAATTAATTTAGCACTGAGATAATATTCTGTCTATGTTGTCAAGCAATAATTAATCTAAGTAGTAAAAATTTACAAAATTTTTACTAAAAAAGGCTGGCTTCGGTGTAGTTTGATGCGGAAAAATTAGTAAAATAGAGTAACAGACAGCCTACATCTCTAGATATAGTCAAAATTATCGATATATTAATAATAGAACCAATAACACCAACTTATAAGTAAATGAAACCAATCAAAGATGCTAAAGAATTTTTTCAGCAAAGTGCTGGAAAATGGCGATCGCAGAGAACCACTCATCATTTACCTTTTAGAAGAGCTGAAAGTGGAGACTCGGACATTCAGGTAGAATTTTTAAACGCCGAAAATCCTAAAATTATCGAAATTTGTCAAATGCATGACTTCGATCCTAGAACCGCGATCGGTGGTGCATTTGTAAGCTGGGATGGTTCGATGGCGTGGGACAAAGAAAACGAAAATCATGAAGGAACTACAGTGTTTGCTCTAATTCCCGAGGGAGATAATTCTAGGAAAGGCAAGCTGTTAAGGGAAAGAGGTTATGCCGAAATCGTTCCTGTAGCTGGAGAATACGAAATGGACTCAGAAGATGCACTAGTTTTAACTACCGAATATGAAACTATGAGCATCACCGAGCGTTTTTGGTTTGTCAATCCTGATTTACGTTTGCGTAGCAGTACGGTAAAAAGATTTGGTGGATTCAATACCGCAACCTTCTGTGCTGAATTTCGCGTCAACGAAGCATTACCAACGGAGGTTTCTGCAGACAAAACTGAGACAACACACTTTACTATCTCTGGATGGTAAATCCGCACCAACGAGCGATTGCCAACCATTCATTTATCAAAAATGAAAAATTGCCCGTTCTATAAAATATTTATCTCCTATCTAACGTAACATCTTGGGAAAAGGTCGGACTTATCTTCCTTTTCCCCACTAATATATATAACCGTCTAATATAAATAATATATAGGACTTCTAATTCTATGCTTTACCCATAAATGCTGAAACGTAAGCAGAAAGAGGTATTCTAGCTTGCATGATGTACGAGAGGAGAACAAATGCGGTCGTGGGCAACCGAATAACTGAAATATGCTGCGTTACCAGACAAAAGATTAAATCAAAGATTAATTAAAATCGTAGAAAATTTAGCTCAACAACCTCATGCTAGTATTCCCCAAGCAAGTGGAGATTGGTCGAATACAAAAGCCACCTATAACTTCTGGAAATCCGAGCGCATAGAGGCCGAAGAGATAATCGAAGCACATCAGAAACAAACAGCAGAAAGAGCTTTAAAGCAATAAATCATTTTAGCAATACAAGATACGAGTGATTTTAATTTTACCGATCACCAATAATTCAGAGTTGCTCATTAGAGCCAAACACAATCGCAGAGTTAATCATGAGCGGAAATTTGTCAAAGAAGCAATCGAATTAAAAAGGCTCTAGCTACTTATAGCATTGTTGCTTGGCGATTGCTGTGGTTGACTTATCAAGCTAGAGAAAATCCTCTTCTTCCTTATGACACAGTTCTGGAGAAGTACGAATGGCAATCTCTTTATTGTCACTGTCACGGATTTCCTGTGGCTCAAGAACCTCCTTCAATGGAACAAGCTGTGACCTGGATTGCTCGGCTTGGAGGATTTTTGGCTCGCCGACACGATGGTTTTCCTGGAGTTAAAACCCTTTGGAGAGGGCTACAACGATTACATGATATTGCCTCTAGTTGGAAGTTGCTGCATTCGTCTGAGAACCAGAATTTTTAGACTTATGGGTAAGGCATAGTCTATCAATTACTAAAGCGTGCATTAGTTGCCGTGGCTCATTCGATTTTGATTATTGCCTATCACATTATTCAGCGTCGAGAATCTTATCAAGATTTGGGAGCTGATTATTTTGATAAACAACGTCCCGAGAAAAACGCTAAACGCTTAGTCAAACGTCTACAAAATCTGGGTTACGAAGTTTCTCTTCCTTCCCCAGTTTCTCTTGCTCCTACTGATTGACTGGGGGGATTTACAAGACAGACACCATGCGCGATCGCGCACAACAAAGAAATGAAAATCTGGTACACTTCCTTCCAGGCAGTTGATCTAGTTGATCTAGAGGTCGAATCGATATTAGTGCTAGGAGCCTGAAAGTCAGACGGATCGGGATGCCGATACCTAGCTTCAGTTTAGGAAACACGTAGAGGAGAATCTCTAATTAAGGGCATCTGATTAGCTGCCATTTTAGATATGAGGAACTCCAAAATGGAAGTTAACTACAATCATGGTGCGGGTTTAGATGTTCACAAGAAGTCTGTAGTCGCTTGCTATCTCACCGCCGACCCAGGAAGTGAACCAGTGCGTCAAACAAGTAGCTTTGGTACCATGACCCAAGAGTTGTTGTCACTTTCCGACTGGCTTTTGGCTCATGGAATTACTCATGTGGCGATGGAAAGCACTGGAGAATATTGGAAGCCAGTATACAATCTCAAAGATAGCCAACTTCACCGTTTTGGTGGTCAATGCCCAACACATTAAAAATGTGCCTGGGCGTAAAACTGATGTTAAAGATGCTGAATGGATTGCCGATTTATTACGTCACGGCTTATTAAGAGGCAGCTTGATCCCGCCCCTACCTCAACGAGACTTAAGAGATTTAACTCGCCAACGTACTAACCTGGTCCGAGAGAGAGCAACGGTAATTAACCGTCTTCAGAAGGTGCTGGAGTGGGCCAACCTGAAACTTGCTTCCGTAGTCACCGATGTAACGGGTGTCTCTGCTCGGAAAATGCTCAAGGCGATCGCTCAAGGGGAGACAGATACCCAGACTTTGGCTGAATTAGCTAAGGGACGTTTGCGTCGGAAACTCCAGGAATTGAAACAAGCTCTTTTCGGTCAACTGCGCTCACACCATCGCTTTTTAATTTCCAATCACTTAACTCATCTCGATTTCCTGGAAGAGCAAATGGCTGTTTTTGATGCTCAAATTAGCGAACAGATCCGCGCACAGACCACCTCGGGACAACTGGAAGTAACAAATGCACTGCTCTCAACTGAGTCAACCGAACAAAACTTATCTCAACTAGAAAATTTATCCCAGAGCTGGGAACAGGCTGTTGTTTTATTGGATACCATTCCTGGGGTGGGACGTCAAACCGCAGAGTTGTTGCTGGCGGAAATTGGTATGGACATGAGTCGATTCAAAAGCGAAGCTCACTTAGCGCTCGTGGGCTAAACTCTGTCCTGGTAATCACGAAAGTGCGCCTTCTGCGTTACTCTGGTCGAACTGGTCAGGGCAACCGTTGGTTACGCAGTGGTTTAATTCAAGCAGCTCACGCTGCCGTGAGGTATAAAGGTACCTATCTCAAAGCAGTGTATCAACGTTTGGTTCGACGCCGAGGTCAAAAAAAAGCCATTATTGCTGTTGCCCATAAGATTTTAACGGCGGCTTACCATATTTTATCGAAACAGGAGCCTTACAGAGAATTAGGGGAAAATTATCTAGACCAGCATCGTACTGACAAAATGCTCAATCGCTTACGCCATCGCATTGAAAAACTTGGCTACCAAGTCTCTCTGGAGCCTAAACTCAAAGGAGCTGGTTAAGCTGCGATCGCTCCTGACTGATAACCCTACCTCAAGATCAAGTTTATTTTCAGAGGAG
>NZ_JBKGTY010000005.1:275673-277861 GCF_053543375.1 Myxosarcina sp. GI1(2024)
TCGCTCCTGACTGATAACCCTACCTCAAGATCAAGTTTATTTTCAGAGGAGTATCTGCGAAAGTCTCGATCGCGCACTATCCTCTTGTAAAAATCGATGATTTTTGCTAACAACATTTCCCTGCCTCATATCCCAACAATAATACATAAACAATAATACATAAAACTATCTCTCTCTTAAAATGTCATGCCAATTTGGCACTATTTACTATTCTTTAACAATTCAAGACTGGCGATCGCTTCAAACTCATCAACAACTCGATCGTCTACCACTGCATATATTTAAAGAAACTGTAAAGAAATTGCTTGTCTGTTCTCTTTAGCTGATAATTATTTTTGGCATACTACTGAATCCTCACAGGTTCTTCAAAATTAATCAGTAGTTTATAAACGTTATCGCTTGAAATGACTAGTTTAATTAAAGGCATAACTAAATATAGATTTAATAAATTTAGCAATTACATAATCTAATTAAGGAATGTTACAGGAGTATTTGAAAAAACCCTACATAATGCTTTTATAAAAATAAGTAGGTCGAAAAGGAAAGTAATTTAGAGTAAATAGTTGTTTTTATCGCTTTATTTGAGCTAAATTGCTAATAAATTCGGCTTTATTGAGATTTTTTACTTAAAAACCAAAAATATTTCACATTTCAAAAAAGAGAAAAAAGAGCGAGTAGTTATATCAAATCGGCTCGAATGCCTTCGTGCGAAACCCCCGCAAGCTTTGTTTTTCAAGCATTGCAATCTATGGTCAATTAAAAGGATTTGATATTACCATCAATACACACAAAAAAATGGAATTACTGTCAAAGCTACTCAACTACAAAAGAGTCAATTCCAATCGAGAGAATTGTGAGTTATCAGTTATAGAAAAATCTGAAGTTAAAGATAACACAGATAGCGAATCTAGTTTGGTTAACGAAAATTCCACCTCGATTGACGGCAATGGAGAATTAGTTCATTGGTCTCCTTCTTTGCAATCTCTCCTAGACGAACCTCCATCTAACCTCCCTCAGCAACTTGTTTTTGGAGGAATGATATTTTCCTTAGCTATTATTATTTGGGCTTGGTTCGGACAAGTCGAAGAAATAGGCAAGGCACGAGGAAAGTTAGTACCTAATGGTGAAACCTATAAAGTCGAGCCAGTTGAGATGGGTAAAATAAGCCGGATCGAGGTAGATGAAGGAGAGCGAGTCCAAGCAGGACAAATTTTAGTCGAATTAAATGATGAGCTAGTAGCCAAAGAATTCCAACGTCTCGAACAAATGCTTGCTGCATACCAAATAGAGTTGAGCCAAAAGCGAGCATTACTAGAAAGGGTATGTTCGCAAGCTCAAACCGATGCAAAAATTGCTGAGGCTGAAGCTCTCGGTTATCGCTCTAGCCTGGCTCTTGCTAAAGAAAAAGTGGCAATTTCCCGCCAGTTGTTAGGTTCTGTTGACACAATTAACGCAACCAAATTAAAGCCGAAGCAAATTCGGCAAATCCCAAATAACATTCGTCAGTTTTGTCAAAACGGCTGAAAACGCGACGATAGTATTTAAGTTTGTTAAAAAAGCACTCAACTAGATGTCGCTCCTTGTACAGATGTGAATCGTAATCTCTAGGGTTGAGGCGACCAGAACGAGGCGGAATCACGCCTTGAGCACCAGTTTCCTCAATCAAGACCACAAAAGCATCACAATCATAGCCTTTATCGGCAATTACCTGTTGAGCTCGATAACCAGCCACCAATGCCTCTCCTTGACTGATATCGGCGGTTTGCCCTGGAGTCAGAAGCAACCGCAGCGGATTGCCCAACGCATCTACCACAGCATGTAACTTGGTACTAAATCCGCCACAAGAACCTCCTAAAGAGTGTTTTTCTGACCCCCTTTTGCTCCTGCTGCACAGGGATGAGCACGAATCATGGTGCTATCGGGAATTAAACTTTCTAAGTCAGCAGAGTGGGACATTTCTTGCAAGAGACGATGCCAAACTCCCTTCTGACACCAACGCCGATATCGTTTGTAGAGGCTGTTCCAGTTGCCAAAACGTTTGGGTAATTCACGCCATTGAGCACCTGTGCGAGTAATCCAGAGAACCGCATTCAGAAAACGACGACAAGCTTTGGGGTCTTTGATACGGATGTCTTGTTGGTGGCTCAGAACAACGAAAATTTGCTGCCAAGCAGAATCGTCCAACTTA
>NZ_JBKGTY010000005.1:277896-278925 GCF_053543375.1 Myxosarcina sp. GI1(2024)
CAGCAACTTCAGGTACTTTCTCATCTTTGCCTCTTTACGTCAACAGAACCTAGCTCAACAGCAGGGTGAAATGGCGGCCTATCAAACCAAACAAACTCAGTTGAAACCACTTTCTGGCTTGATGCAAGAACGTTTGAATCAACTGCGAGCGGAGGTAGCAGCTCATCAAAAACGACTCGAACGACTCAAACCTCTCGAACGTCAGGGAGCAATTTCGCAAGAGTTTATTTTTCAAGCCGAACAGGCGCAGCGACAAACCGAACAACAGCTGATTCAAAGTGAATTACAAGAAGTAACTAATGCTAGAGAACAGCTGTTTCAAGCCGAACAGTCGCTGCGAGATCTCGAAGCTGGAATTACCCAGAATCGAGGAGAGCTTACTTCAGCCGTTAAAGAAGTCGAGCGACTTCAGGCAGAATTAAGCCAAAAGCAAGCTGAAAGGCAAAAAATTCAACTAGAAGCCAAACAAAAAATCGAGCAATTTGAAGTAGAAATTACTCAAATGGAGACTAAAATTGCGGAAACTAAAAATCAGCTATCTATTATTAAAGCCAAATTAGAGCAAAACGATCTCAAAGCTCCCGTTGATGGCACAGTCCTCTCCCTCGATGTCGAGAATACTGGCAAAGTAGTTCAAGCAGGACAAACCGTTGCTGAAATTGCACCTTACGGCGAACCACTAGTTCTCTCTGCGGTTATATCAAATAAAGACGCAGGTTTTGTAGAAATAGGAATGGCCGGTACAGGTTAAATTTGATGCCTATTCCTATCAAGATTTCGGAGCCGTTCCTGGTAAAGTACTCTCGATTTCTGCCGATTCTGAATCCAACGAACAGAAGGATGAAGTCTATCGAATCAAAATCGCGCTTCAGCGGAACTATATTCAGGCTCATGGTAAAGAAATCAAATTTAAACCAGGGCAAACAGCAGTTGCCGATATAGTCATTCGCCGTCGCCGCCTGCTTGACGTTTTCATAGCGGTACTTAAACAATTTAAACAGACAAAATAAGATAGAATACCTTTGCTGA
>NZ_JBKGTY010000006.1:0-40046 GCF_053543375.1 Myxosarcina sp. GI1(2024)
AAAATAAAACTTAAAGCGACATCAAACCTTTTAGCTAATTGACGCTGAGAAATTTTCTCTTTGTTGTAGACATCAATAATTTTCTGTCTGAAATCGAGTGAATAGGCTTTCATTCCAGTTTCCCTATTAAAATTTTAATAAGTGTATCTCACTGATTTGAGAACCGCTATACTAGATTAGATTTAACATTATATTGTGCCGTATCTTTAACAAAAAAAATCCCCCGAGACTGGTATCGAACAGTCTTAGAGGTGATGGTAGATTAAATTTAAATTATTCTAAGCTTTCTATTTTACCACCACTGGCGATCGCCTTTCTCATCAGTTCTAGCTTGCCGAACCACATCAGAAATTTCCTGTGCATCTTTGACGTGATGGAGTTCTTCTTTTTCTCCATCTTCGGTTTCAACTTCAAAATATGCGGGAGTTTCGACTTTACCGGCAATATCCCAGCTTTCTACTGCTACTTGCTCGGCTTTTTCTTCTTTGCTTTTAGATTCATCGATGATATCCCCTTCATTAGCGGTATCTCTAGTAGTTTTTTCATCGTAGTGATTATCCATATTCATAATTCAAAGTTTTTATCCTTAACTTTTAGACGAAACTACTACCATCGTAAAAAACACAGACATATTTTTTCATCGTCAATTAGTTGTAATTAAAGTCTTGCATTTATATCTCTTTAGATATAAATAAAAACTAAAACTTCAAGTTTTTAACTACCAAGGTCAAGCTTAACTTAGTAATTAGACAGATTTTGCCTCATCAATTCTTTAATAATATTATCCTTGACCATGAGCAACTTAGAAGCTTCCATCAATAAAGATAGAGCCTGTTCGTGAGACATTCTTTCTGCAGACTGCTCGAATAGCTTCATTTGAAACTCTTGCTCTATAGTCAATTGAGTACTATCTGTAAGGTTAAAAAAATCACGATCCATTGGTCTTTCTCCTTGCCCAATCGCCTAGCTCTCGTGCTACGGCAACTTATTAACTAATACAAAACATATATTTAAGATATCTACCAAGTTCGGGTGGAGACTTCTGCCATAAGAAAGATAGTTGTAAATTTATTTTACGAAAACTTGAAAAAATGCACCCAATCATCGTCTGGGTACTAGCGGCTAGGGATAACTTCTCCAAAAATCTGGATAGCTTTAATTAAACTAGTAGTTTTGGCAACAGATAAGTTTATGTTATTTAACAACAGAAATTAATTAACTAAGATCGATAATATAAACGGAAAACCAGCTCGATATGCTGTAAATTTAGAAAATAGGAGTTAACAAATTTACTTCATACGAAAGATGTCATAGTATTTTAGGATAGTTAAGATCGAATTTATAATCAAAATATAATTGAGGTCAAAAACATGATATTGACTAGATTTAAGAGTTTTTTTCAAACATCATTACGTTTTCTAATCGCGGCATTTGTTTGCACTCTACTCGTGTTTTCTAGCGTTTTGCCAGCTCAGGCAATCGATAATAGCAATCCTAGGGAAGGAGAAGCTAATTTAAATAAAATTCAAAAAGAATCAGATGACGTAGCTAAATCTAATCCTCGTGGAATTGAAGAAGTTACCGAAAAAGCCAAAAACAGTCCCAATGCGGTACAAGGTGAAGCAGATAAGGAAAAAATGGTTACTCCCGAAGAAACTAATGCCCCTAGCATAGAAGAAAAAGCAAATAAATTTTTCCAAAATTTAACCAATTAAAGAAATTTAATGAGAAATACATAAGTATCCATAGTATTAGTTCCCGTTCATCAAGGCGAAGCTTGCTTTAACTGGTTAAAAAAGAAAATCATACGCCGATACAATCGTCAAAGAGCGCATTAACGCAATCAAGAAAATCTGTATGTATCGTAGACTTAGGTGAGCAATACTCACCTAATTATTTTTTATGAAGTTTTGATTATGGAGTGTAATGATAGACATAGAATCATCGCCGATAGACAATAAAACAGAAAAACCTTCTCAGAAACATCCTTTAGAACAAGTATTTGAAAATACCTGGAGTTTGGTCGAAACGACGATAGAAACAGCTAGTTCTTTAGGAAACGTTACCGAACAAGCAGCAATAGAGTCTCACAAGTTACTCGAGCTCGCCACCGCGCAAACGGGACAGACTTTAAAAGCTATTGCTGGCAATCCTTTACTTCAAGGAATCGATCGCATTTTTGGTTTAGACTGGCTGATGACTCTACTCGGTCAGGTTAATACTGAAGAAGTAAGAGCTACAGTCGATAGTCTGAGAATCCAATATCCTCAAGAAACAGCTAGTCAAATTGCCCATCGTTTAATCGTTCGCAAAACTTGGCAAGCAGGAAGATTGGGATTGATAACTAATATCATTCCTCCTGTAGCCGCTATCTTACTTGGAGTAGAATTAATTGCTACTACCAAATTACAGTCGAAGATGGTCTACGAAATTGCTGCCGCCTATGGTTTGGAACTAGATGAACCAGCAAGAAGAGGTGAGGTTCTGGCAATTTTTGGCTTATCTCTGGGTGGTAATTTTTTGAAAACTGGCTTGAGTTTGGTAGAAATTATTCCAGGAATCGGTGCAGTCATAGGTGCTTCTAGCGATGCTGCTTTACTCTATGTCTTGGGTAGGACTGCTTGTCGTTTCTATGAAGGCAAATATCAGCCATTTGGTGATGAGGGAACCACTCAAGCTTGGGAAACTCAGACAGCAGCAGATTGGAATTCTGCCCTCGCTCAATCGCAAATCATCAATCGCATTCTCGCCCATATGATTCGAGCCACCTATCCGGAGAATTCTTGGTCGGAAATTCTGCCCAAAATTGACATTTCTCCTGATTCGGTTAAAGAAATTTCAACTAATTTAGAAAATCTCGAGCCTTTTGAATCTTTACTTGCCAAACTCTCTCCTGATTTTGCACCGCTAGCGTTGAGTAGATGCTACGCCATCGCTAGAGCCAACGACGGTGAAATTACCTCCAAACAACAAGCAATTATTGACGCGATCGCGGTGAAATTCGAACTCGATCTCCGACGTTTAGAGGAGACTAACTAAATAACTAACTAAATATATTTAGACAGAGAATTTATTCTCTAGATGCGCGAAAATGAAATAGCCACTCAAATTATTTATAACGAATAAATTCATAAGCATTTTCGTATTGCATCACAGAATGTTGCCAAGAGTAGTCGTATTCCATACCCTGTTGAATTAGCTTTTCAAATTCTTTGGGATATTCATAATACAAACCAATTGCTCTTTCCATAGCCGATTCTAAAGCATGATGGTCGGTTTGGTAGAAAACATAGCCGTTGCGTTTTTCTGGGGCACGATCGAGCTCGTAGTCGCGATCGAACACCGTACTCAGCAAACCGCCGACTCCACGAACGATAGGAACAGTGCCGTACTTCAAGCTAATTAACTGAGTTAGTCCACATGGTTCGAAATTGCTAGGAACCACCATCAAATCTGCACCCGCGTAGATTAAATGTGCTAATTCTTCGTTAAAGCCAATTTCTAAATGAGCGTCGGGATGGTCGTTGAGAAAACGCTTTTCGTGTAGAAACCAATTATTAATGTCTACTGAAGTTCCCGAACCCAAAAGAACGAATTGGGCATCGCGAGCGAGGGCATAGTAAATGGCATGATGTACCAGATGTACGCCTTTTTGATCGTCCAAACGTCCGATATAAGCAACTATTGGTTTAGAAGAATCTTGTAGCAGTAATTTATCCCGCAAAGCTTGTTTATTTTTGGCTTTTCCTGCCAGGTTATCTGGACTATAGGCATAGGGAATCAGATGGTCGGCTTCGGGGTTCCAGGTATTGTAATCTATACCGTTAAGAAAGCCAGAAAATTTGTCCTGATGAATCTCTAAAGTATGACCCAAACCATAGCCTACGTCAGTAAAGCGAGCTTCCCAGGCGTGATGGGGAGAAACGGTATTTACAAAGTTGGAGTAGACCACACCGCCTTTCATAAAGTTAATCGCAAAAGGATTGAAGTTATCTTGCAGGCGATCGTAGTGGAAATAATAGGACTCTCGATTTAGTCCAGTGCCGTGTAAAACTTCAACTCCTGCAACTCCCTGATGTTTGAAGTTATGAATGGTATAACAAACTCGCTGGCATTCCATACCGTAATATTGATACATTTCGTAAAGCATCACGGGAATCAAACCAGTTTGCCAATCGTGACAGTGAATAATGTCTGGTCGTTTGTTACTTTTAAGCAAGAATTCTAAAGCCGCTTTACTGAAGAAAGCAAAGCGCATTGGATCTTCATATCCACCATAGTAGTAACCGCGATCGAAAAAGCGATCGTCACTATGAGGTTGAATAAAGAAACAAAGTCTACCATGTACCCAACCGCAAAATACCGAACAGTGAATTTCGCCACCATACCAAGGAACGAAGAGATCGCGATAGGCATCGTGAAGACCCCAGATATGGTCGTATCTCATGCAGTCATACATGGGTAAAATTAGCTCGACACAATGTCCTTTATTTTCTAATTCTCTACTCAATCCGAATACTACATCTCCCAAACCGCCAGCTTTAATTACGGGAGCACATTCAGAAGCAATCTGTACGACGTACATATTTTATCTCTTGAAAAATCTTTACTTTTAAAATATTTTCCTTAAAATTTTAGTTCAGAAACGTACTTTATTCGGTAAAAACGTTTGACAATTGCTTAAACTTACCTTTTTTCATACAATTCGAGGGAGATAAAATTTATTGCAGTTTCATTTTCCAGGAGATTTTTTTCCTCAAAGCGATCGCGCCTACTAGGGTTGATTATTAATAACTGTCGAGTTCTTTTAAAAAATTTGTTGGTAAACGCAGGGATAGTTTGAGAGATGTAGATTCTTGCCAGGTAGTGGTGTTAATTTCCAGTTGTTCTAAACTATCGATTAAAGCTTGGCGTACTATAGGCACTTGGTTTTGACTCAACATCAAACGGTAATATTCGCTGCAGTGCCGAGAACATTCTGGAGGCAAACCCTTAGTCCGCAGTAAACGTGTTAACTGACGGATAGCAATCAAACGCTTTAATGGCTGGCTATGAGTTAAATCTGCCTCTAGTTTTTCCCATTTATCCTCTCGGTAGCGTTCCTGATTCCCAGCCACAGACCAAACGAGTAACAATAAAGTAATTAAGCTAGCAAAACCCTCTAAAATACAACCCACCGCTAACCAGCGATTCTCTGAATTAGCCCAGATGCAAGCTGCTAAATAAATACCAAAAGCTGCAAAACTTCCGCTACTTACAGCTACAATCAACTTGCGATTCAAGCCACTCAAAACACGCTGCCATCGTGCCCAATGTTGCTGCCAACTTCGAGCTTGTACCAAAAATGCTAGCAGCATCATTCCAATCCCTACCCCTGTAGCCAGAAGCAATTTCCAGTTCCACCACCACATCAGCGCGATCGCCAGCAGACTACCTACCCAACCGCCAGTTTTTTGCCCTTGCTGAAGAGAAATTTTCCAGATGCGGCTTTTATTTCTGGCGACTCCCTGACAAGAGAGCTGAAATAATTCCCACCAAGTTAATGCTTTGGACACGAAAAATTACCAATCACAATCCGAATATAATATACTATCGATCTTTTACTTTTAAACTATTCGAATAAGATTTCAAGCTCCCATTGCTTGGAGCGCGATCGCTTTAAGGTTACTCAAACCAATAAAATAAAATGTTTAAATATGTCGAATATGTCGAAGTTGTTGGTTCGAAGTTGTTGGTTCATTTTGGAGATCGCCACTGTTGGGTGTTCGGGAAAACTGAGAATTGAGTAGGTGGGAAATTTTCGGGCTTACTTTGGAGTTAGGATAAAAGAACTGTAATACTTATATTTTATTTTATTGGTCTATCGCTCGATGCTTCCTCGCCAAGATATAGTTACTATTTTTTCTACTTTCGTTCAGTTTGACTGCGATCGCTTTAACAGTTGGGCAACCGATCCTCGTTTGCGTCGTAGTATGAAACAGCACACGAGCCAAGTAGCTCGAGGTTCAGAAAATTTTTGGGCGTTATATTGGCATAAAATTTGGCAAGAAAGTCCCCAAAGTTTGGCAAAACAGCATTTAACTGCCGGTTTGCAAGAGGTTTGCTATTGGTCAGCACACAAAACTATAACTGGTTTTACTAGTGCTCAATATGGGATTGCCGACTGTTTTCAGCTAGCAATTCTAGAAATCGAACGAGTTCTCAAGGGATTCGATCGCGAGCGCGGATTCAATCTTAAAAGCTATGCTAGTATTACTTTTAGTAATATAATTCGCGAGCTTCTGCGTCAACAACGAGAAATCGATATTTGTTCTGACTGGTCTTTATTGCGCAAACTCAGTCAAAAAAAGCTGAGCGAAGCTTTGGCTAATGCAGGACTAAATGATAAAACTATTGACAGCTACATCTTAGCCTGGAACTGTTTAAAAACTATTTACGTACCACAACAGTCTAACTCGACACGGAAACTACCTAAGCCGCAGCCAGAAACCTGGGAGGCGATCGCCAAACTTTACAATAGCGAGCGACACACCCAATTATCTTCTCTTAGTAACCCCGCCACTCCTGAAAGCATGGAGAAAGCAATGCTAGCCTGTGTTAGAGCAGCTCGTTCCTATTTATTTCCCAACGTCACCTCAATCGATAAACCCAAACCGGGATATGACTCTGGAACCATGGCCGATAGTTTGGTGGGGGAGGTAGATGATTCTCTTTTAACCGAGGCGATTGTCAATGAAGAAGTCGCTCATCGCAGCCAGCAGCAAAAAGAGCTCGATCGAGTTTTAACGGCGAGTATAGAAGCCTTGAATTCGGAGGAACGGGAATTATTAGAACTTTATTATGCTCAGAAATTAAAACAATCTCAGATAGCTAAAAGACTCGATACCCAGCAATACAATATCTCGCGACAACTATCTCGAACCAGAAAAAGCTTACTAAAATCGTTGGCTTGCTGGAGTAAGGATACCATGCATATAACCCTGACCTCGGACGTACTGAAAAACATTAGCTCATTACTAGAAGAATGGTTAGCTACTTACTACAGCAACGACCGATAAACGACAACAATTAAAACAATTAATCAGGTATCCTCTCATGACTGCAACTAATCTTTTTAATCCCGCTCATTTGGTTCTCGAACTGCCAGATTCTACTCGAGAATCTAGTTGGAATCAAACACAAACCGCAGCTACTCCCAGTAGCCGTTGGCAATCTTATTTCAATCGAGTTATTTTGGCGACTTTTTTACCTTGGTTACAGTCAGAGTCAGAAGGGGTTACGGTCAAAGCTTCGATGAGTCAAACTGTTCGAGAAAATATTTGGGAACTAGTCAACGGTACTTCCATTACCTATGGAGATGCCAAACTAGTATTGATTCCTTCTGAAACAGAAGACGTCAGCGAATTTAGAGTTGCCCGAGAATGGCTCGATATTCCTAACTGGGCGGCAGACTATTATTTAGCCGTACAGGTAAACGTAGATGAAGGCTATTTGAGAGTTTGGGGATATACTACCCACGAAAAACTCAAAGATTCTGGAGTTTATAGTAGCAGCGATCGCAGCTATACTCTAACCGAAGAAGAAATGATTGTTGATTTGGATGTACTCTGGGTAGCCCGAGAACTATGTCCCGATGAATCGACTCAAGCAGCAATTGCAGCTTTACCAGAAATTTCCACCGCACGAGCAAATAACTTAATTCAACGTTTGGGCGATCCCAATCAATTATTACCCAGACTGGCAATTCCTTTTGAAACCTGGGCTGCTTTAATTCAAAATTCTAATTGGTGTGGAAGTTTAGTCGCTCGCAGACGCGGCGCAGTTCGAACTATTTCGGTAATGCAGTGGTTGCAAAACGAGGTAGCTAGTTTGTCTGAAGAAGTAACCAGGGTAGCTGAAAACTTGGGTTGGCGACAAATTCAGTTTCAACCCAGTATGGTTGGTGCTAGAGATGCCGCCACCGAAAATAACACCGCATTTGCTCTAGCCAAACAAATTACCGTTGAAGAACGTCCTTACGAACTGAAAATTTTTCCCGTAGTTGAAGAACTAGGAATGTGGCGCTTCGAATTACGCAGTCTCCTCTTAGGCGGTACGATTCCTGCAGGTTTTAAACTCAGACTGCTAACTGAAGATATGCAGGATTTTGCCGATAACGAAGATGTCGCGATCGCAGCCGTAGAACAACTTTACTTAGAAGTAGGCTTGGATGCTGGGGAAGGTTTGATTTGGCAAGTAGAACCAACTCCCGACAACTATCAACCAGAACTATTACGCTTTTAGACTAAAGTTACGGTTGGCTTTCTTACTTTTAGTTAATTTAAGTTTTGTTAAGCGAGTCACATTTGCCTTTTCCAAAGGCTATGATAAATCAGTGAGAATTAAAAGATTAACGATTAAGTTTGCATTTCAGTATTGAGTTTTTCCGCGAAGTATTGAGCTAGTTCTTTTTCCGAGTAATCTTGTCTCTCGAAACACAACAATCAGTGAGAAGGCAATTAGAAATTTATGTCAATTTACGTAGGCAATCTCAACTATGAGATTAACAAAGAAGATCTTAGCGAAGTATTCGCTGAATACGGAGCTGTTAAAAGGGTTCATCTACCGACAGACCGAGAGACTGGTCGCGTCAGAGGTTTTGGCTTTGTAGAATTAGACAGCGAAGCTGCAGAAGACAAAGCAATTGCTACCCTAAACGGTGCAGAATGGATGGGACGGGAATTAAAAGTCAATAAAGCTAGACCCCGCTAAAGTTATTCTTTAAAATCAAGCTAAATTTTGCAACGCTTCTAGAAATCGAGCATATTAACTCTACCGAACTTTTTCTAGGAGTTTTTGTTGTTGCTTGAATATCTTAAGATCCTCATAACAATCCCCTCTCCTAAATAGTGCTAGAATCCTTTAATAAGCTAGGGGTGCCCGATGCTGATAGTGGCTGAGATATACCCTCAGAACCTGATCTGGTTAGAACCAGCGTAAGGGAAGCTGTTTATTGAGGAAAAATATAATATGAGACAAGAATGGGTCGCCAAGCGACGGGGACAAGGTAACGTATCCCAGATGCACTACGCTCGTCAGGGAAAGATCACCGAAGAGATGCATTATGTTGCCAAACGTGAAAATTTAGCTGTAGACTTGATTCGCGATGAAGTGGCACGGGGTAGAATGATTATCCCGGCAAATATCAATCACGTTAACTTAGAGCCGATGTGTATTGGTATCGCTTCTTCTTGCAAAGTAAACGCTAACATTGGTGCTTCTCCTAATTCTTCCGACATCAATGAAGAAGTAGCCAAGTTAAATCTGGCAGTTAAATATGGTGCCGATACCGTGATGGATCTTTCTACTGGTGGAGGTAATCTCGACGAAATTCGCCAAGCAATTATCAATGCTTCTCCTGTACCTATCGGTACGGTACCAATTTATCAAGCTTTAGAAAGCGTACACGGTAGCATTGAAAATCTTACTGCTGAGGATTTTCTCCATATTATTGAAAAGCACGCTCGGCAGGGTGTAGACTACATGACAATTCATGCAGGTATCCTGATTGAGTACTTACCTTTGGTAAGAAATCGCCTAACTGGAATTGTCTCTCGCGGCGGCGGTATTATTGCCAAATGGATGTTGCACCACCACAAGCAAAATCCTCTTTACACCCATTTCGACGATATTATTGAAATCTTTAAAAAATACGATGTTTCTTTTAGTTTAGGCGATTCACTACGTCCGGGCTGTACTCACGATGCTTCTGACGAGGCGCAATTAGCCGAACTAAAAACTTTAGGAGAACTAACCCGTCGCGCGTGGAAACATGACGTACAGGTAATGGTAGAAGGTCCCGGACACGTACCGATGGATCGGATCGAGTTTAACGTCAAAAAACAAATGGAAGAGTGCAGCGAAGCACCTTTTTATGTACTCGGTCCTTTAGTAACCGATATTGCACCAGGTTACGATCATATCACTTCAGCGATCGGGGCGGCAATGGCTGGCTGGTACGGTACGGCAATGCTGTGCTATGTAACTCCTAAAGAACACTTGGGATTACCCAACGCTGAAGATGTCCGCAGTGGCTTAATTGCTTATAAAATTGCGGCTCATGCGGCTGATATTGCCCGTCACCGTCGCGGTGCTAGAGATAGAGATGACGAACTTTCTAAAGCACGTTACAACTTTGACTGGGAACGCCAGTTCGAACTATCTCTAGATCCAGAACGCGCTAGAGAATATCACGACGAAACTCTCCCCGCAGATATCTATAAAACTGCTGAATTTTGCTCGATGTGTGGACCTAAATTCTGTCCGATGCAGACCAAAGTTGATGCGGATGCTCTAACTGAATTAGAGAAGTTTTTGGCGAAAGAAAGCGAAACTGTAGCTCAAAGTTAATCAATCTAAGTAAGTTTGTTATTTCTTCGAACGCTGCATAGTTGTCTGGCTTGCAGCTTTTATTTTTTTCTGAGAGTTTAGCATTAATCCATCCGAATTAGAACTAGTCCGCAAACAGATGCACTTTCACACCTACTACGATCGCAAGAGAAAGTTAAAGATTGGTATAACTTGTCCATATGAGGGAGCACCGTTCTCAGTAGGATTTATAGTAAGTGGATTTATAGTAAGTATTATAGAGCTTAAAGTTTGGAGTAAATACAGAGTAATAGTCAGATATCAGCATAAAACCCAACACAAAAATATCGCAAGGGCGTTTTGCGAAACTCCCCCACGAGAACGAACTACTATTAAGATTGTTGGGGTATAGAAATATCTAGAGTTTCTATATCTTTATTTAAACTGGTAAGTGGTGGCTCGATCGCTTGAGAGTTACCGACAACTAAAGTAACTATTTTCTCTGGTTGCAAATGTTTTCGGGCGACTCGTTGAATATCGGCAACTGTGGTATTTTTAACCCCATTTTGATACTGAAAAATAAAGTCTTCTGGATAACCGAAATATTCGTAACGCATCAGACGGGATAGAGTTGCATCGGGAGTTTGAAAATTAAACACGAAAGAATTGAGGATTGATTCTTTAGCATTAGCCAAATCCGCTTCGGTGATGGGAGTCGTACGTAGCTGTTCGATTTCGCCTAAAATTGACTGAATAAAAGGTACGGTCGTGTTGGATTGAGTTTGTCCTCCCGCGATAAAGGTACCGTCATAGTCATAGTTGGGACTCCAATAAGCATAGACACTGTAAGCTAGTCCCTGACGCGATCGCACTTCATTAAATAAGCGTCCGCTAAAACCATTTAATACTCCATTTAAAACGCTGAGAGTGGGATAATCGGGATTGTTAAATTTACCGCCTAAGTGACCGATTAGGACGTTGCTTTGGGTCAGTTGAGGGCGATCGACCAAAAATAAACCGTCACTGTATGCCTGAGTTGCAGTGGGAATGTTTAGCGGTGCCGACGTAGAGTTCGGGTTCCAATCTCCAAAAGCCTCTGCAATTCGGGCTTTCATTGCTTCAGAGTCAAAATCACCGACAATACCTAAAATAATGTCCTCGGGACGAATATATTGCCGATAAAAATTAACTACGTCCTCACGAGTAATATTATTTAGCGTTTCATATTCAACGGTACGAGCATAAGGACTGTTCGCGCCATAAATTAATTTATCAAATTCTCGTTCGGCAATATCTCCAGGATTGTCATTGCGCCGAGCGATCTCACCTTTGGCTTGAGCGATTGCCAAATCAAACTTAGCGGGAGCAAATGCAGGTTGACGAATTACTTCGGCGAATAGTTGAAATACCGTATCTAAATCTTCAGTTAAGCTGTTAAAGCTGGCACTACCCGAAGCCTTACCAATTCCCGTTTCGATGCTTGCTGCGTTCTGTTCCAAAAGCGAGTTTAATTTTTCTGCCGGATGATTTTCCGTACCACCGCTACGCATCAAGGTACCAGTTATTGATGCCAACCCTACCTTATCTGCGGGTTCGTAACGCGAACCCGTATCGATGGTTGCCATCCCCCGAACTAGAGGTAAATCGCGATCTTCAAGCAGATAGACAATCGTCCCGTTATCCAACTCATAACGTTCGTATTCTGGGAGTTCGACTTGGGGAAGTGGAGGAAATTCTAATTCTGTATAGTCTTTTGGCTGTAATTGGGCGATCGCCGTTTGACGCAGCCCAAAAACTACTAAACTGGCGATCGCGAATAAAGTCAGCCAGCCGATAATTTTTTTAATTTGTTTGGTCTTCATTCTTTATAGACAGCAGTTAAACATACGCAATCATTTGTCCTCATTTTGGCAAAAAAATTGCAGTCTTAAGTACTAAATGAAATTACCTTTCGTTGCTTGCTTTTAAGCAGAACGGATGATTTTTAGAGTTAAACATAAAACCAATCGATCTAAATCTTCACAAAAACTAACGCTTGCGATCGCTTTAATTCAATTCCATGAGATCGAACTAAAGTAAAGCGCAAGCGTTGCGTCTTTAAAAACTCACGATTTCGATAAGCTTAGAATAAACCAAGAGTTAAAGACTCGTCGATGGGATAAGTAGCACCAATTCCCAACCAGATAGTTACTAAAGTACCGAATAAAAATACGGTAGTAGCAACGGGACGGCGAAATGGATTTTGAAACTTATTAACGTTTTCAATAAAAGGAACCAACATTAAACCTAGAGGAATAGCACCTTGTGCGGCAATTCCTAAAAGTTTGTTAGGTAACACCCTTAAAATTTGGAATACGGGGTATAAATACCATTCAGGTAGAATTTCTAAGGGAGTAGCAAAAGGATTGGCAGGTTCGCCAATTATTGCCGGATCTAGTACGGCTAGAGTGACTAGCAAACCAATAGTTCCCAAGATAACAATCGGGAAAGTATAGAGTAAGTCATTAGGCCATGCAGGTTCGCCATAATAGTTATGACCCATGCCCTTTGCCAATTTGGCGCGTAATGCAGGGTCTGTTAGGTCAGGCTTTTTTAAAGTAGACATTGTTTTCTCCTTTATATACTGAGAATCAGCAGCAATTTAACTTAGTTGAGTCATGCTGTCTGATTCGGTCGAGATCGTAAGTTGAGGGAGAATTATACTAATTCTCTGGTGTAATTTTCTCCCAAGGTGCAAAAAGACGACAAGCGATTAACTTATCGCCAAGTTAAATGTAATTTACAAAGGTCCAGAAATACCTTGTTTGCGAATCATCAAAAAGTGCAGCAACATGAATACTGCAATCAACCAAGGTAAAACGAAGGTGTGGAGGCTGTAGAAGCGAGTTAGGGTCGCTTGACCGACACTAGCACCACCTCTTAAGAGTTCTACCATCTGATCGCCAACAACGGGAATTGCTGCGGGTACGCCAGAAACGATTTTTACTGCCCAGTAACCAATTTGATCCCAAGGAAGAGAATAACCAGTAACGCCAAAGGTAACGGTGATTACTGCCAAGATCACTCCAGTGATCCAGGTTAATTCCCGTGGTTTTTTAAAACCACCAGTCAGATAAACTCGAAAAGTATGGAGGATCATCATTAGAACCATCATACTAGCAGACCAGCGATGAATGGAACGAATCAACCAGCCAAAGTTTACTTCATTCATCAGGTACTGTACTGAAGCAAAAGCCTCGGTTACAGTGGGTTTATAGTAAAAAGTCATGCAAAATCCAGTAGCAAACTGGACGAGGAAGCAAACGAGAGTAATCCCACCGAGGCAATAGAAAATATTAACATGGGGTGGTACGTATTTACTGGTTACGTCATCAGAAATCGCCTGAATTTCTAGGCGTTCTTCAAACCACTTAAAAGGCTTTGAGTCAGTTACTTGTTTAGAAAACATGAAGGTTGTCTAATTAGCTATCAAAAAATAGTTATGGATCGTTTATCGAATTAGCTTATCAAAGTCATCTAGACTTTGAGCGATCGCAGCATTTATCGTTTGAGAGCAAACTAAGCTGCGACTTGAGGCTAAATTATAGATTCATTAGTACGTCAAGGCTTTGTGCCTCAGAGGCGTTAGCAGATTCGTACTAAAGTACTAACAGTATAGGTTTGTTGCTTGAGTCCGCAGAGGAACTAGAGCCATCAAGGCAAATGTTTTATATTAAAAATTTAACATAGCTTTACGCTGTGATGTCTTTTTCTCAGAAGGTATTAGTAAGATTTTCACGGTTTTGTCGCTCCCTCTTTCACCAAAACTATATATATCTTAGCTCTCATCTCGATTCGCTAACTGGTAACAATCGAGCCAGAATCGTTAAATTAAACTTAAACTAATAAAATAAACAAAATTTTATTATCTCATGGTAAAAAAAGCTTTCTGGATCGCATTGCTGGTATGTGTTTATCTATCATCTTCTTTCATTTGGTTCGTTCCGGAAGCGCGGGCCTTCACTGAAGAACAAAAGCTACTATTGCAATCGTGGAGAATTGTCAACCAAGCTTATTTAGATGTCACCTTCAATCAGCAAAACTGGTGGTTAATGCGTCAAGAATTCGTCAAAAAACCACTGCACGATCGCACCGAAACTTATGCAGCGATCGAAGAAATGCTGTCCAGTCTCGACGATCCCTTTACTAGACTACTCAGACCCGAACAGTATCGCAGTTTACAGGTAAATACTTCTGGCGAACTATCGGGAGTAGGACTGCAAATCAATCTCGACCCAGAAACCAAACTAATTGAGGTAGTAACTCCTCTAGCAGGTTCTCCTGCCGAAGGCGCGGGAATTAAGCCCAAAGACCGCATCCTAGAAATTGACGGCGTTAGTACCAAAACCCTTACTTTAGACGAAGCCGCAGCTAAAATGCGCGGGCAAATAGGAACTGAAGTTTCACTGAGGGTAAAGTCAAATCCAGAACGGGAAGATCGAGTGCGGACGGTAAAAATAATTCGCGATCGCATTTCACTCAATCCAGTTTATATCACTCTAGACAACCATAACGACATGGCAATCGGTTACGTGCGCCTCAATCAATTTAGTGCCAATGCTGCCAAAGAAATCGCTCACGGAGTCAGCCAGCTAGAACGACAGGGTGCAGAAGCCTACGTACTCGATCTGCGCAATAATCCTGGCGGTTTACTACAGGCAGGAGTAGAAATTGCCAGAATGTGGTTAGAAAATAGCACCATTGTTTATACAGTCAATCGTCAGGGAACTCTAGGCAGCTTTGAAGCAGATGGAGCAATTTTGACTAGAGATCCTTTAGTTGTTTTAGTTAACCAAGGTAGTGCTAGTGCCAGCGAAATTTTAGCAGGGGCGCTGCAAGATAATGACCGAGCCATGTTAGTGGGGGAAAAAACTTTTGGCAAAGGTTTGATTCAGTCTTTGTTCGAACTACCAGACGGCGCAGGATTAGCGGTAACGGTGGCAAAATACGAAACCCCCAATCATAAAGACATTAACAAACAGGGAATTATGCCAGATTGGGTTGTGGCTCAAGACCCGATTAGTTTTACCCAAATTGGTACGGAAGCAGATTTACAATATCAAAAAGCAATTGAGTTATTAACCGACCAAACTGCGATCGCCAATGCAGCATAAGGAGGAAAGACTAAATTAATGTTTAACTTTACAGGAAAAAAACCCAATAACTTAGGAGTAAACAACGGCAAATTAGCGCCTTGTCCTGGCACTCCCAATTGCGTCAACAGTCAAAGCGACGATCCTCAGGCAAAAATCGAGCCTCTACCAGCAGTGTCCATAGCTGAAATTAAACGAGTTGTCGAAGGTATGGAAAGGACGACCATCATCGAGGAAACTCCCAACTATCTATATGCCGAATTTAAAAGCAAATTAATGGGGTTCGTCGATGATGTCGAATTCTATCGCGATGAAACTACTAATGTCGTCCACGTCCGTTCGGCTTCCCGTTTGGGTCAGTCGGATTTAGGAGTAAATCGCCAGCGAGTTGAAGCTATTAGGACTAAGTTGTTGTAAGTATAGGCAGGAAAATAATTAATCTACTTAATTTTTCCTGTGCCTCTTTCCTAGCGCTACTCCCGATCCTGCTTTTCTAGTCATCCATTTGCCAGGGTTCGATAATATTATTCTCATCGAGAATTTTTTTCGGTCGCAGCACCAAAACTAGCTGAGCGATTATCGAGTCAGGATTATTGGGAGTAGATTCTAACCACTGCAATTCTAGTTTGCCGTCAACCTCGACGAGAAAGTAACTGTTAATATCCCATTCACGGCTAGCGCGATCGACAATCACTAGTACCTGCTCGACTTTGCCCGCGATAGACTTGGGTAGATGATCGCTAGAACATAAATAACTTACAGGGTCATGGGCTTTTAAGACTGCTTGCCAACCGGGAACGGGAACGTAAGTACCTCCAGTCACCTGAATTTTGGCAAATGGCTCTTGAATTTTTACCGAATCTGCTGTCTCAATTGCTTGACGAGTAAGAGGATAAGTGCCCACTAAAGGGACGATGCGTGGTAATTCTTCTTCTAGTTCCAGGCGATAGAGAGGTAGTAAAGGAGCAGTGGCAGTGGAAACTACGGTAAAATCGCTCAATAACTTTTCTATTGCTGTCCTAGCACTGGGAGAATGGGCAAATTTTAAACCTTTAGCAATTAAACGCGATCGCTCCTGCAAATCTTTTTTCTGACGCGTTCGCTTCCAACTCAAGTAAGCTACCAAATCTCCGGGATGATTGGTAAACGCCTCAGGAATCTGGGATAGACGAGATACATCTTGAATAGTTTTGGCTACCTGATGGGCTTCATCTACATCTAGCTGTTTGTCGTGGGCAAGTCGACTTGCTGCGACTCTCTGTTCTTGGTTGAGGACGCGGAACTCATATAGAATGTCACTTCTCGGACCTCGAAAATAAGCTAAGACTGGTTCTTCCACTTCCGACTTAACCAGAGTATCGTAAACCTGAGCCGCAACTATAACCAAGTTTTGCTGGCTGGCTTGAAATCCTGTTGCTTCAAAAATTTTTTGAGGGCTATATCCCGATTTTTGAAGGGTTTGACAGTTTTTGCCCCAGTTTATCCAATTACCTTCTTTCTCCAATAGCGAGCGCATTAATTCTCGGGCTGCTGCTTCATTAAGCTCTACCCGTTCGTTTGGCGGTAAATTAGTCATTCTCTTGTTACTTTCGGTTCTCTACTCTTTTATTCTCGATGATAATGTGTCAGAGAATGGGGAACTTCCAAACCATTTGCTTCCATTAGCGATTTGTTTCTCATAATTTCCCTGGGAATTCCATCGGCGATAATCCGTCCTTGATTGAGTAAAATTACGCGATCGCATACTTCCAAAATTAATTCTAGGTCGTGAGAAGCTACGATAACCGTTTCCCGAGAATTCTGTAAAAATTCGATCAATCTCCTTCTGGCTCTAAGATCTAAGTTGGCACTGGGTTCGTCGTAGAGAATAATTTGGGGTAACATAGCAATTACTGCAGCGATCGCTACCATACATTTTTCACCACCAGAAAGATGATGGGGAATGCGATCGATTAAGTGAGATACCCCGGTTAATCTCAGTACCTCATCAATACGTCTGTCGATTTCGGCAGCAGACAAGCCAAGATTTTCTAATCCAAAAGCAATATCATCTCTTACTGTGGGACAAAATAACTGATCGTCGGGATTTTGAAATACCAAACCGATTTCTGGGTTGAACTGTCCTGGCTGTACTTGGCGATCGAATAGTTCGATCGTTCCGTGAGTAGGATTGAGAATACCGCAAATTGCCAAAAATAAACTAGTTTTTCCCGCACCATTAGCACCGATTGCCCCTACAGTTTCTCCCTTAGTTATTTGTAAATTTATCTCGGTTAAAATTTTCCGTTCTTTACTGTAGCTAAAACCTAAATTATCTATGGAAATAGCCATAGACTTAAGAGATGGTACGGGAGCAGTTTTAATTAAGTCTTTCATTTAGTTACTTAAGGCTAATTTTTACGGTGATTATCTTTATCTATTAGCTACTTAGAAATACAGACATTGCTATAAAAAATATAGCAGTAGCCAGAGCGATTATCGTCGCCCAAAAGCTATAGTAATCGTCGATAATATTGCTCGATTTTTGTGGGACGACCGCTGTTTTAGAATTACCATAACCCCTGAGAATCATTGCTTGATAAACTCGTTGAGAACGTTCGTAACTTCTAATTAAAATACTCCCAGTTAGTTGGGCAAAAATTCTCAGGTTGCGGCTACTAAACTGTCGCGGCTGAAAACCTCTTAATTTCATCGCGCGCTGCATAGTAGTTAACATCTCTCCCAGTTCTTCTAAATAACGGTAGGCGAGTAATGTCATATCAACTATAGTTTTCGATAAACCTAGCGATCGTGCTGCTTTTATCGTATCTAAAAATGGTGCGGTACCAAACAGTACGATGCTAATAGTTAGAATACAAAAAAAGCGTACCGAAATTATTAAGGCATCCCGAGTTCCTTCTTCTCTAATTACTAAGTATCCCCAACGAAAAAGCACCGTATCGCCAGCCAGGAAAGGCAGTAAAATGATTACCGCTAAAATAAACAAGCCAGGATAGCGCAAGCGAGATAGTAAAAAAGATAATGGTAAGTTGGAAAGCTGAAAAATAATCCAGGTTACGATTAGTGCTGCCGGTAACAAGATCGGCTGCTGGATAAACGCAAAAGCAAAGATCAACCCAAACAAACCCACCAGTTTATAACTTTGCTTCCAGCGATGCAAAGGAGATTTTAAATAGGCATAGCGATCGAGAACTAATTTCATTGATTATTTATATTTAAGTCATTTATTTATGTATCGAGTGACTATTATCATACTCCTGGGTTTCGATTAATTCGGGTTTAACTCGTTCGAGAAAAGAAATTAACATGAGAGTAAATGTGCCTTCGATCGCTGCTTGAATCCCATAGCCAGTTAGAGACAAAAGAATTGCCTTTTTTTCGGTATCCGCATCTATATCTGGAGAAATAGTAGTAATTAATAAAATCGCAAACATACTGGCAGACAATAACACGGCTCCCGCACCCGCACCGAAAGACAAAACTGCCGTCAACAATCGTTTATTACCTCGCAAGTGATGGCGCAAACGGAATAAATAATAGGCAAGAATTGCCGGCAGACCCATAATTATCGCGTTCAAGCCTAAAGTCGATAAGCCGCCGTGCTGGAACATTACTGCCTGGAAAAATAAACTAATTAAAATGGCGGGAAAGGCATAGTAACCCAAGATCGCGCCGACTGTACCATTGAGAACTAGATGGATGCTGCTCGGGGGTACGGGAATGTGAATTAAAGAAGCCACAAAGAAAGCTGCCGTTAGCAAAGAGGCTTTGGGAATGTTAGCTTGAGTGTGGCGATCGCGCTTAATCTGTCGCAAGCAGTACCAAGTAATACCGCCAGAAATCCCGTAACCAGCCAGACAAATAGTGGGAGGAACAAAACCGTCAGGAATGTGCATCAGGAAAGAAAGTAGGAAATGGGAAGCAAAGGGCGTGAGCTTTAACCCCTTTGCTTGCTAATTTTGATTTTTTTTCCGGGAAAAGAACAAAGCCGTACCGACAAATCCCCAAACACCTACTGCTGCCATTACTAGTTTCTGTGCCGAAGTATAACCAGCGTTACTAGCATCGTTGACTGTCATTTGAGTCTGGGAAACCTCGGCTGCCGATTTTGCATCTGTAATGGGAATGCTGGTAATATCACCGTGTCCCGATTGTCGCACTTTGACATCCCAATCACCAGGAGTCTCTCTATCGGGAACGAATGTAAAGTTTCCTTGCGAGTCGGTGGTTCCTTTTAGCCAGGGAGTAGCGCGATCTTCAGGAGAATAAATCACTACTTGAGCGTTTGCCATCGGCGTACCGTCATCATAAGTAGCCCGAACAGTTATGGCGGAAGTTTCTTGGTATTCAATCTGTGCGCCGTGGGCTAAAACCGGTTTGGGTAATATGGGGAGTAAAAATAAAGAAATTAAAAAATACCACCTATTCATAGGACATTTTGCCAGTGCTAAATCGAAATTTTATTTAGTTAGATTAATTACTGCTTAGTGCGCAGTGACCTTCACCTACGTGACCCAATCCAGCGATCGCTTCTGTTAATTTTTGATAATTTTCTGAAGATAGTTGGGTTTCTAAAGCGTCTTGCTCGATATCCAGAGTATTTCCCTCCGCCAAATCTGCTAGAGGCTGAAAACCTAAAGCATCTTGATTGAGAGGATCGTCCGCTGGCGTTTCGCTGTCGCCAAAAATATGATCGAAGTGAAAAGTAGCTTCTACCTCAGCTGTATTTCCCGCCTCGAGAATGCCTTTACGTTCGTCACCCACAAATTCGCCACAGACGTATTTTAGAGGAGTATCCAAGCCCAGATTGAAGTCAACGGTTCGGTCGTCTTTAGTTGCCGTACCTTGTAAGACGATGGTTTGTCCTGGTATGGGAGTGTTGTCCCCTGCAGGAGCTATAGTCCAAGCCACTGCATTATAAAAACCAGGCTCGGCGTTAACTTTTTTGACTAAAACAGGTTCGGCATCGGCATCTCCTGCTGCTAGGTCTATAATTTGAGGGGAGTCTAATAAGGAAACTGTTTCTTGATAGTTAATATCATTAGAAGTGTCTCCTTTGTTTGGTTCGTAAGGTGGTTCGGTTTGATAGGCAACCGCTTCTGTCATACTGACATAAACGCGATCGAAATCTATTTGCCAACCATCCTTAGTAACAAAACCCTGACGAACAAAATCTTCTCCATTAGCGACTAAGCTAAGAGTTTCTTGTTCTGAAGCTACTTCTGCTTCCGTCTGGGCAACGCTAAGTTGGCTATGACTGCCGATCGCTCCTAAAGTTACAGCCGCAGCCATAACTTCATAAATTACTTTGTTCATATAAATTAGGGCAAGGATTCAATTGATTACTACCTTTTTATTAGTAATGAATTTTAAGTGTGATTTTCAATACCCCTATAGGGCATTTTCAGGCTTTTTTGCTTTTATTTAAGCTTTTCGAGCTTTGTAATTCTACCCAACGGAAGATGTAAAAAATAGCGGCGTGTTATTTTTGATTAAATTGCTTACAATGCCAAAGGGAAGCAAATTGAAGAAACTTTAAAGTTTCTTCACAATTTGCTCGGTAAAACCGGAGCTTCTCGGTTAAATCTTTACCAAAATGCCCACAATCGAGGCTAAAATCGGAAGATAATCCCCAGTTTCTAGTAAATATTACTGAGTAGTCAGAGATTACTACGGAGACAAGCTCCGCAGCCTGACGGGCGGCATAAACATCTGAGGAAACCTTAGATGACGCGCCCTCCTCTGACCGTTGGTAAATTTACTTGATTTACCAGAAGCTAGCTAAAGTATGATTGGCGTGAATGCCCGTACATACACGTACATACAAATATAACTAGCGACAAAACGATTTAGAAAAGGTATAACTAGATACAACCTAGTTCATTCGCTCGAATAGATATAGTTAATTTTTCACTGAAGGAGCAAGAGGAAAACGGTATGACTCAGGCTAATCAAGTCCTAGCAACAATCGCACTTCCTGGAAACGATTGGGAAAGTCTAATCGAACAAGATACCAGTAAAATTAAAGAAGAGATAGATATCAAATCAGTTAAGGGTAAAAAGAAAAAAACCGCTACCCGTCGTGCAGAGCGAGGTAGAAAAAAACCATATACGGAAGATTCTATTAGAATTTATTTACAAGAAATTGGTCGTATTAGACTGTTAAGAGCTGAAGAAGAAATCGAACTAGCCCGTCAAATTGCCGATTTATTAGAATTAGAAAGAATCAGAGAAGATATAGAAGCGAATTTAGAAAGGGAAATTAGCGACAACGAATGGGCGCAAGAAGTAGATATGAATATTCGGCAATTTAGGCGCCGTTTATTCCTCGGTAGAAGAGCCAAAGACAAAATGGTACAGTCTAACCTACGCTTAGTTGTATCGATCGCTAAAAAATACATGAATCGGGGCTTATCTTTCCAGGATTTGATTCAAGAAGGTTCGTTAGGCTTGATCCGTGCTGCCGAAAAATTCGACCATGAAAAAGGCTATAAATTTTCTACCTACGCTACCTGGTGGATTCGACAGGCAATTACTAGAGCGATCGCCGACCAATCCCGTACTATCCGTCTTCCCGTTCACCTCTACGAAACTATTTCCAGAATTAAAAAAACTACCAAGCTCCTCTCTCAGGAAATGGGACGCAAACCCACAGAAGAAGAAATTGCCACCAGCATGGAAATGACCATCGAGAAGCTGAGATTTATTGCCAAATCAGCTCAGTTACCAATTTCTTTAGAAACTCCTATTGGTAAAGAAGAAGACTCTCGCTTGGGCGATTTTATCGAAGCTGACGGCGAAACTCCAGAAGACGAAGTATCTAAAAGTTTGTTAAGAGAAGACCTAGAAAACGTACTCGATACTCTCAGCCCCCGCGAACGAGACGTACTTCGCTTGCGTTATGGTTTGGATGATGGTCGCATGAAAACTTTAGAAGAAATCGGACAAATCTTTAACGTCACTCGCGAACGCATCCGTCAAATTGAAGCTAAGGCTTTGCGTAAACTGCGACATCCCAACCGCAATAGTATACTTAAAGAATATATTCGTTAGTTAAAGTCGATCGTAAATTTCGCTCGCTCAGTATTAGGCGGTTAGCAGTGACAATTATTCGGTTCGCTGTCGATCGCATGGGCGTAGTTTGGCAGGAATTTCCAAAGATTAACCGCCCAATAATTTCACAGCACTTCGAGCGATATGAAATCCTCTGCACCAATGACAGGGGATGAGCCTAATTCTACAAACAAACATTTAAAATCTCAATTGCGTTTGAGTGGGATTTGACTCTCCTACGGCTAAATGTTCGTAAGCTTTATCCGTAACTATTCTGCCCCTGTGAGTACGATTGAGATAACCACTCTGGAGTAGGTAAGGTTCGTAAACTTCTTCAATGGTTTTGCGGTCTTCACCCGTAGCTGCGGCGATCGCCTCTAGTCCAACTGGTCCTCCCTTAAACTGCTCGATAATAGTATTGAGTACTAAACGATCCGTCCAATCCAAACCGCAAGCATCCACATCAAAAATATCCATTGCTTTAGCAGCTAATTCCCGAGTAATTTCGGGAGCTTGTTGCACCTCTACATAGTCCCTGACCCTTCTCAACAAACGATTGGCAATACGGGGCGTTCCTCGCGATCGCCGCGCAATTTCTACTGCCCCCGTCTCGGTAATTTTGGTGTTTAAAATTTCGGCAGTGCGTTTGACAATTATAGTTAGTTCGTCTGGTTCGTAAAATCGCAGTCTCTGCACCATACCAAAGCGGGCACGTAAGGGGGAAGACAGAGAACCGGCTTTGGTAGTTGCTCCTACTAAAGTAAAAGGGGGCAAGGAGATGCTACGGGTTTTAGCACTTTGACCCTTACCGATGGTAATATCCAGGCGATAATCTTCCATAGCTGGATAGAGTAACTCTTCGCTCATGCGATTGAGACGATGGATTTCATCGATAAATAAAATATCTCCTGGTTTGAGATTGACGAGCAACCCGGTAATGTCCCTAGGACGCTCTAAAGCAGGTGCAGAAGTTATTTTACAGTTGACCCCCATTTCGGCTGCCAAAATCAGGGACATGGTAGTTTTCCCCAAACCAGGAGGTCCGTAGAGTAACAAATGGTCTAGGGGTTCTTCTCTACCTTTAGCCGCTGCGATCGCAATCTGAAGGATTTCTTTTAAATCCTTTTGTCCGATATAGTCAGCCAGTTGCTGGGGACGAATATTATCTTCGTTGGTTTCGGTTTCTTCTATCGTTGCCGGTGCCGACATTAGGTTAGTTTCTTCTCTACCTTGAGAAATTGGTTCTCGCCTTTGTTTGTGACGGGGTGATTTAGGTGCTGGATTTTGCGAATCAGACGCTCTTTTAATTGCCATTACAGCTACTTGTATCTAAGCTCAGTCGTACTTGCTATTGTGACACTAAATAATATAATAATTACTAATCGACTAGTGTTTGCTATCAAAGCTTCTAGGCATTAGTTATCTAGATAGTACTATTCAAACTAATTTATTAATGAGTGGAGATAAGTGTAAAATCACTGCGAGATAGCTTGAAAGTTCTTACCTAGTTCGATAAGTTTTATCTTTCAGTATCTTTAAGTTACTTACCACAAACAAGTTAATAATGATTCGCTCCGCTACGCTCGACGATCGCCAAGGAATAATGCCTATAGCTAATGCTATCAACCTCTTTACACCCCCAGAGCTAGAGGAATTAGACGGTATGTTAGTAGAATGCTTAGATGACGACTCTAATAGCGATCTATCTCTTTTGGATTGTTTACGATGACAAGGGTCTTGTGGGAGTTGCGTACTATGCTCCAGAACAGTATGCTGACGGCACCTGGAACTTATATTTTATTGCTGTTCATCCCAGTCGCCAGGGAGAAGGAATTGGTAAGAAAATACTGTTCTACGTAGAGCAAACTTTAGCCGAACGCGGTGAACGTTTGCTGTTAATAGAAACTTCTGGACTACCAAATTTTGAGCGTACGCGGGCATTCTACCGCACCAACGGATACGACGAGGAAGCAAGAATTCGCGAATTTTATAAAGCAGGCGATGATAAAATTATCTTTGGCAAAGCCCTAAATGTCCCAAAATAGTAAGCTGAATCGAGAATGAGTTTTGTTTGACATCCAATTAATTTAATTAATTCAGAACTTCTATTAACTTTTGTCTCCAGTTGTCATCACTGGTGTCAATCTCAGTAACGTAAGACTGTTCTACGGAACTAAATTCTTCAAATTCTGCTAGTTGTTTGGTCAGTAAATCGGGAGTGGCATCGGAAACATCGCTGCTACGATTGCTCAGACGAACGCGCAATATCTCGGTCGTTGCAGTACAGTAAATTATCTGTATGGGAATATGGGCAGCTTGAGCTTGTTTTATGACGGGTTGGCGTAAGGCAACGCGATCGTATTTGGCATCTAAAATTATCGTAAATCCTTCTTTTGCCAGCATCATACCCAATTCGAGCAGACGATCGTAAGTTTTTTGACTCATTTTGGCAGTATAGATTTCATCTCCTCCCCTTTCATCGAGAGATATGCCTGCAAGATGCTTGCGAACTGCATCGGAACGAATCTGAATCGCACCTGTATTTTGAGTTATAGTTCTAGCTGCGGTAGATTTACCCGAACCAGACACCCCCGACATTAAAATTAATTTTCCCGACGATCGCTCTTGAGTGTACTTCCAAGCCTGATGATAATAATCGGCGGCGGTTGCTCGTGCCTGTTGTTTTTCGGGTTCGGAAATCTCAGCATCATCTAATAGAAATGAGTTAGTTTTAGCTCTGACATAAGCTTGACGACTGAGATATAGGGGTAAGATTGGTAATCCAGACCAATCACCGGTATATTCTAAGTAATTATTGAGAAAAGCATTAGCAAAATCTCGTCTCTGTCTAATCTCTAAATCCATTACCGTAAAGGCAACATCATACATCACATCTACAAAACGAAAGGCTTCGTTAAATTCAATGCGATCGAATAATTGAATTTTATTGTGCCACCAGCAGATATTTTTGAGATGTAAGTCGCCGTGACATTCTTTAATTTTATGGGCATCGATTCTCGCTTGAAATAACTCCTGGCGATCGCTAAAAAATTTGTCGGTAAAGGCTTTAGTCTCGTCAAATTGAGTTTGGGTTTGAACCGTACCGATATATTTTTCGGTTTGCTGATAGTTTTGGTCAAATGCGAGCTTGATATTTGCCGGCTTGCCAAAACTGCGAATATATTCGTTGCTGGGGGCTTTTTGATGAAATTGAGCGACTATTTTGCCTAGCTCTCTCATTTTATTAATAGATAGCCTATCTTGATTAAATAGGTTGATAAACAGGTTTTCTTGGGGAAATTGATGCATTTTTAGGGTATATTCAACAACTGCTCTATCTTCGCCCAAAAATAATTTATCTTCCTGCTGTGATATGGGTAATACTTCTAAATACAAATCGGGAGCAATTTCTCGATTTAAACGAATTTCTTCTTGCAAAAAATGCTGTCTTTTATCTAAAGTGGAAAAATCTAAAAATCCTAAATTGACTCTTTTTTTGATTTTATAAGCGTACTCTCCCGTTAAGAAAATATAAGAAATATGAGTTTGCACTAATTCAATGGAATCGGCTACAGAATGAGCATATGTTTCGCGTTGCCGCATCTTGGCAACTATGGAAGAAATATCGAGCTGAGGCGAGTTACTAGTTTCGCTACCCATGATAAAAATTACTAGAGAATCTCGTTTAGCCAAAGAAATAAATGGCGTAACAAAAGCTAGCTTACCATTGAGGTATTAATATGGTATGACTTCCAAAAGAAATAAAAATTTTTACGGCAATAAAAAACAAAGGTTTGGCATTGCCAAACCCTCGCTAAAATTGAAATCTTAATTATTTAATATTTTTCGTCATCGCAATCTCTCAAACTACGTTTAATTTACTAGGCACCAACGGCTTCTTTAGCAGCATACATAACTTCTAAAGTAATTTCAGAAAAGCCTCGTTCGCGGGCAAATTTTTCGGTGTTACGCTTGACTTTGCCTCTCACGAAACCAGGAACTTTATTTAATTCTGCGGTGGCTTCTCGGTTCCAGTTCAAGTCAGAGTCAGCCGAGATTCCTTTGGTGATAACTTCTTTGGTATCGTGTCCGCCAAAAATCTCTAACAGATGATCTTCCATTCCCAAAGTAAACGAATTATATACCAAATCTGCAATTTGATTGGTGCCCTCATAGCCGACAAAAGGTTTGTAGCCGATGGGGAAATTTTGAATGTGAATGGGAGCAGCAATTACCCCACATGGAATATTCAAACGTTTGCCGACGTGACGCTCCATTTGCGTACCAAAAATTGCCGCAGGTTCGTGACGGGCGATCGCATCGCCAATTTCGCCATTATCTTCACTAATTAAAATTTCATCACAATATTCGCTTACCTGAGCTTTAAACCAGTCGGCATCATATTTGCAATAGGTTCCTGCCAACACGACGCGGATCCCCATTTCTCTGGCTAAAATTTTGGTCATTGCTACAGCATGGGTATTATCGCCAAAGACTACTGCTTTTTTGCCGGTTAGGTTTTGACAGTCGATCGAACGGGAAAACCAAGCAGCTTGCGATACGTGCAGTGTTTGATTGTCGATATACTCTTCGTAATCTACAGCCGCACCTTGATGATTGATTATCTGTTGGATTTGACGGATACAGCGAGCGGTTTCCACAACTCCCATCGGCGTAATATCGACATAGGGCATCTCGAATTCCCTTTGAAGATATTCCGCCGCCATTAAGCCCAATTCACGATACGGTACGAGGTTAAACCAAGCACGAGGGAGGTTTTTCAGCTCGTGAACCGAAGCCTTATGGGGAATTACGAGATTGACTTCTATACCCAAGTCAGCCATCAAACGTTTTAGTTCGGTGCAGTCGTGCTGGTTGTGAAATCCTAATGTGGAAATACCGATGATATTAACTGAGGGATTGGCGGTTTTCTCTGCGGGTAGTTCTCCATTTTTACGGGCTTTTTCCAGATAAAATTTAACTACCTGTCCTAAAGTGCGATCGCCTGCTTGCAGTTCGTTGTAACGATAGTGATTGACATCGGCTAACATTACATCCCCTTGGGCATCGAGTTGAGCGCGGCTGACGAAGTTGTTTAAATCTTCTTGTAGGATGCTGGAGGTGCAGGTAGGAGTAAGGATAATCAGATCGGGTCGTTCTTCGCGATCTTTGCGCGTAATGTTATCGACTACCTTCTCTTGAGAACCCCGTGCCAAAACTTTGCGATCGACCACACTAGCAGTTACTGGGGTAAAATCCCGCTCTCTTTCCAACATCGATCGCATTACGTTAAAGTAATCATCTCCTAAGGGAGCGTGCATGATTGCATGGACGTTTTTAAAGGAACTAGCGATGCGTAAAGTTCCAATATGAGCCGGTCCTGCATACATCCAGTAAGCGAGTTTCATAAATTTCTCCTTCGATTAATTCTTTTCTTTTGATTCGGATTTGGCTTAAAAATAATAGCTTCAATTGTCAATGCAGTTACACTCTGGTTTTTGAGACTAGTTACCATAGCGCGAACACGACATCTAATGAAAATTAAAATTCCCATCTTACCCAACTTCTACTCTGAATATAGTTCTCTTGGGGGCTTCGAAAAACCCAATTCACAAGAAAAACAATAAAACTTAATGTCTATATCCCTAGCGTGAACTTGTTAATTTAACTAAGAATTAATACTTATCTAGCTTAATTTGTGTTAGCTTGAACAATAAGGAAAAGATTAAGATCTCAAGATAGGGCTGCTAGCTCGTAATAAACTCGAATATAAAGCTTTACATGAGAAGCTCGAGACTTATGTATAATACAGGATATTAAGCTTAAAATCCTCAAAGGCATAAAAATTAAAAGATAGCAAAGCATAAGATATCTCACACTGGAGCAAATTTTTAAATGAAATATATCGAACAGTTGCTAGAAAAATTAAGAGAATTAGGTCAGAAGTTGATTGAAGTTTTATTCGGACCAGAAGCAGAACCAGAAACAGAAGCGATTCCTATTCCAGTTGACGATCGCCAAAGATGCCGCTATCATTGATTTTTTAAGCTGAGTCAATAGTTTTGTCCTAGCTAAAAAAAAATAAAAAATAATTATAAAAATACCTGACTTCAATTTCTCAGAAGATCGCGAGTCAAAAGTCTGCATTAGTCAATACTCGATTCTAGATAGCGGTTAGTGCTGGAAAATCTTCAAGGCTGCAAGCAAGTATCTACAGCTTGCAGTCCCGTCATGAAAGAAAATTGATAGATTCAGCTACCAAAAAGCATCGAGGGATTTAGAGTAACGCCGCTGGTTATAACCATAACAGTATAGCGATTCGGAAGGCGATCGCCGCAGTCAAAGATTTCCATCGTAGAATTTCGCCAACTTTCTCGTATATTGCCAGAGTTGAGATCGGGGAAATTAGTATTTTTGGCGTAAATAGTTATCGTTTGGGTTTACAGGCTTTGGTTAATTATTTGCAGGGATAAGGGATAATATTTTATGAGATACCTTGTTACTCTTCGTCGGTATTTAATGGTATTTAATATTATATTTTTGGCGCGATCACGTCCAAAGCTCGATTAATTCTCTTTCTATAATTAGAGGACTTTCAGTTAAACTGCGGTTAATAAAACTAATTAAGAACTCGGTATGCAAGCTGCGCTCTTGTTGTTCGTATACGATAGCTTGTTGGGTTTGCTTCAGATCGAAATCACAACAAAATCATATAAAAATACTATTCAGAAATAATACTCAAGGCAACTGTTTGGCTATCTTCTAAAGGACGATCGCTCCGAACTACGTATCTTTCACCTGGTTTGAGACCCGAAAGAATTTCCACTTGAGCATTGTTGCGCTCGCCCAACTCTACTTGTCTTTTAGTAACGGTAGCTCTACGCTCGCCAGTAGTCTCAGATACCACAAACAGATAATTTTCTCCTGCTTCTTCAATAACAGCGGATGTAGGAACTGTTACTTGAGTTGTAGTTGCAGTATTAAAATCGACCCTAGCAAGTAAACCACCTTTAATTAGATTCTCGGAATTGGCTAGGGTAACTTCTACATTAATTTGACGCGCTACAGAGTCGGAAGTAGTAGGAGCAATTTGAGTAACCGTACCGTCGAAGGAGCGATCGCCAAAAGCATCCAGTTTGACGTTAACCTTTTGTCCGAGGGCAACTTCACTCAAATCTAATTCCGAGACGGGAACTACCACTTCTACCTGTTGAAAATTACCGATAGTAATAATTTCTTCTCCAGTTTGAATCAAATCTCCTGGTTCTGCAGCTTTAGCGATTACAGTGCCGTTTATGGGTGCCAATAATTTAGTATAAACTCGACGCTGTTCGGCTTCAGCGATCGCAGCTTGTTGTGCGGCAACTCTCGATCTTGCCACATCTACTGCTTGTTCTTGTAATTTAACTGCTTCTCTAGCAGAGTATACAGTTTGTTGGGCAGTTTGAGCCGCAGTTCTATAGGATTCTGCCTGCTGTTCGGCAATTAACCCAGTTTTGGCTAATTGCTCGTATCTAGCGGCATCGTTTTTTGCCTGTTCGAGCTGAATTAGAGCCTGTTGGAGCTGAATTCGAGCATCTCTAACCTGTATTTCGGCTCTGGCTACTTCTGAGCGCAAGCTAGCTAATTCACTTCGTTCTTGACTGACAACTGCGGCGAGCAAATTATCATCTAGCCTGCCAATTTCCTGACCCTGAGTAACCCGAGCGCCAATTGCTACTGATAGCTCTAACAATCTGCCTTCCACTTGCGATCGCAAAGTAACTTCGCTAGCCGGTTGAGTAGTACCGACATATTTTCTGGCAGTAGCTGAACTCAAGCTCGCAGTAGCCACATCGACATTGGTAAGCTGCTGTTGACTTGAGACTGGTGGTGTCGTAGAGTCTCTACTGTTGGCGATGAGATTGCAGCCTGTAATTAAAAAACCGATAGATAGTAATAATAATCGAATCACTAGAGGAAACTTGGGAACTAAAGTAATATTGCCCTGCTTCCTCTACTTTAATAACTATTAAGTCAATCCGACCAACTTCTCGCTTAAATTCCAAACGCGTTCTGCTTTTTGCTCGTTAAGAGCCTCGTCGGAAATCTCTTGTTTGAAGGCGGCGCGGTCTTGTTGCTGGCGATTGCCCCAACTATAATAAACCCCGGATTCGTTGTATCGCGGTTCGGCAACTACTTTTGCTACTCGTTCTCCAGCTAATTCCTGAGAGACATAACCACCGGTGATATTTTTCTGAAACCAGGGAAAAATAGTTTGAAACAGAGAAAAATGGTGGCGAAATAAGCCAGTTTCGGCGACGCAACCGGGATAGAGAGCGTTAAAAATGATGCCTGTAGAGTCGTGATAGCGACGATCTAGCTCTTTCATAGTTATCATATTGCACAGCTTACTATCTTTATATGCCTTACCCGACTTGAATTTTTTACCGTCGATGGTGGCAACTGGTGCCTTAAAACCAGCTTCCATACCCTGTAAGTCTCCTAAGTCTGGCGGTGCGGGAATGGGAATTTTGCCCCCTAGTTCTTTGGGGTTAGCAGTTACCGTACCGATAAATACTACTTTCTTGTCTGAGGTTGGTGAATTTTTCAAGTCTTCCAACATCAGGTTACACAGCAGAAAATGTCCTAGGTGATTGGTAGCGACACTCAACTCGTAACCATCTTTACTGCGTAATGGCTCTTTTTCTAAAGGCAAATATACTGCCGCATTACAGACTAAAGCAGTTAAAGATCTACCAGTGGCGCGAAAATCGTTAACAAACTGTCGTACGCTGTCAAGAGAAGCCAAATCTAAATGAAGAATAGTATAGCTATCTGGTTTCATGCCCACTTCTGCTGCTACCTTTTCAGCTTTAGGGAGGTTGCGGCAAGCCATGACTACGTGCCAACCGCGATCGCTCAAAGCTTTAGCGGCGTATAAACCAACTCCTGAAGACGCACCCGTGATTATTACCGTAGAGGATCTTTCCATATCGCTGTTAAATTTGCTTATTTTAAAAAATGTCTTTAAAGTTCTATGGTTCTATGGTACAGAACTGTCGGTCTTAGTGTTTTTGAGTATTTATAAAGTGTTATATATGGCGCGATCGCTCGGTTTGCCAACAGTTTTCCGAACTAATAGCTACATTTTCCAGAATCAACAATATTTCTGGCTCTAGAAAGATGAAAACCCTCATACCATGCCGGATAATTAAGATTGATTAATTGTGTCTTATTCACTCGAGGAACTCAAATCGCTTTTAGTTCTTCTTAATACTTCCCAGACATCTGCTGCTTTTGGTCAATAATAAATAAAAAAAACAATGCTCGAATGGATTACGAATACGGTTAACTCTTTGGGATATGTCGGTATCGGTTTATTGATGTTACTAGAAAATATCTTTCCTCCCATTCCTTCGGAGTTAATTATGCCTCTAGCTGGTTTTGCCGTAATCCAAGGAAAGCTTAAATTTGTCTATGTAATCGTAGCAGGAGTAATAGGTTCGGTTCTGGGTGCGCTACCTTGGTATTATTTAGGTAAGGCTTGGGGTTTAAAACGAATCAAACGCGTAGTAGACCGCTATGGAAAGTGGCTGAGTGTTTCTAGTCAAGATATCGAAAAAGCCAAACAATGGTTTGAGAAAAGAGGTAGAGAAGCAGCCTGTTTTAGCCGCGTGGTTCCAGGAGTACGCACCTACATTTCCGTTCCTGCTGGCATTAGCAAAATGCCCCTATTGTCTTTTCTGATTTACTCTACGGTTGGAACGGCAATTTGGGTCAGCTTTTTAACTTATGCTGGATATCTTTTGGGCGAAAATTACAACCGCGTCAAACAGTATCTCGCCCCAGCTAGTACCTTAATATTAGTTTTGTTGGCAATCATTTTTATAGTTTGGATTATCAAGCGAAATATACATCAAAAATAATCAATATTAATTACTGAAAAATTTATTGCTCGATTTTGCTAACTGTCGATCGCGTTTGACAATTACCAGAATTAACACCGGCAGCATAAATTAAACAAATTTAGCAACAACAATACCAATGGCAAAAGTATTTAAGTTTTATTCTCGTCGTCAATTTAGTAAAGTCTGCTTGGGATTACTCAGTTTAATGGCAGTTACCATTAGTAGCTGCGACACGCAAAATGCCCAACAGTATGAGGCGACTGCGACGACTAATATCACTTGGCGAGTTAACTATAGTAACGATCCAACGGAAGATAAACGAGGACGGTACGAAGAATTCAATTCTGTTTCCTTAGTTAACCGCAATGGTAAAAAACCAGAAGCAGGAGTGGTGCAAGACGATAAAGGATTGTGGTGGCCGAAAGTTCCTCCCAAGCCCGGTATCGACGAAATTGAAGCCCATCAACAACGACCCTATGAAAAACCTGGCAAACCAGAATTATTACGTACCGTAGACTATCGCGTAACTTTCCAACAAGATGGACAGACGGTTAATCTACCGACAAATTATGCAGTATATCGCCAAGTAGCTAGAGCCTATCCTAATGAAACACCTTTAAAATTTACCTTGGGAATCAATAACGGTTCGGTAGAGAAAGCAGAACCAATTCAGTAACATGAGGCGCGATCGATACAAAAATCCCGAATTTTGCGGTTTGAGCAACGCTCAATCGCAGCGCTGGATGTAAAATCCAGCGACCGATTGAGTTTAGAAGCTAAAAGGTAGTATATCTTAACGTGCTATTTTCTATTTTTGCCTGCTAAGTGCATACTTAATTTTTTAGTTTTTTGTTTTTATCGAGCTTTTGCTTATTTTTGTGGTGTCGTTTGTAGCTAGAACCGAGCCAATCGCTCAGAGAATGATTAATTGCCCCTAACTCCAGTCCGGCAAATATGGCAGCAGTTTCTGAGAAATATTTAGTTTTAATTATCGTAAAAATGTTTAAAACAAACTGTTGCCAATTCCATTCAAACCCCCAAATTAATTGAGAGATCGCCACGATAAAAATAGCTGCAAATCCAACTATTAATAGTAAATAAACTATTCTAATAAACGTACCCAAAACTAAACCGTGAGAAAATAGGGAACGATGGCGAAATAGCTGGCGATAGGGCAGCCAAATAAAGCGTATTACTCCCCAACGCCTGTATTGCAAAGAGTAGATATCGAGATCGGGTCCAAACATTAAGCTGCTAAACAAAAAGCCAGCAGCTAAGATTAACGTCAATTCCCCATTCTCAGTCAGTAAATAAGTTCCTCCACCAATCCAAGGAAGAACCCAGAAAGTAATGCGATCGTGAACGATACCTGAAGGCATGTTGTAAAAAAGTAGTAAGTAGAAAAGTCAAGGTAATTTTTATCACATATTATTACCTCTTACCTCCTAACTCTTATTTTTGTCTTTCAATCTCCCCTGCGCTTGTTAAGGACGATACAGCCACAATGGTAAGCCGTTGGTTTTCAAGTCGAATTCTAACCAATCTATAGCCTTGTCTACAGGCGATTTGATCTTACTTCTACCAGGTATTAAGCGATTAATCAAAGGTTTGGGTTCTTCAATATTAAAATATTCTGTTTTGTCGGGGTCGAGTCCTGCTAGTTCTGATGCCCAACGTCGAGCATCTTCTTCGGTTCCCAGGCGATCGACTATTCCCAGTTCTAGAGCTTGTTGCCCTGTAAAAATGCGTCCGTCGGCAAAACTTCTCACCGTCTCTTCGTCTAAGTTGCGACCTCGGGCTATGGTTTGCACGAATTGGTGGTAGCTCGTGTCAATTAGCTCTTGCAAAATGCGTTTTTCTTCAGCAGTCAACTGGCGATCGAAGGACAAAATATCTTTATAAGGTCCAGATTTAACTACCTGAAAGGAAACGCCAACTTTATCGAGTAGGCGTTCGAGATTATTGCCTCGTAAAATTACGCCAATACTACCAGTTATGGTGCCTGGATTGGCGACGATGTGTTTGGCACCGACACCTACATAAACACCACCAGAAGCGGAAATATTACCAAAGCTAGCGACTACCTTAACATCTTTTTCATCTTGCAAACGCTGGAGGGCAGTAAAGATTTCTTGAGAATCTCCTACGGTTCCTCCTGGCGAATCAATCCTCAACAGCAGGGCCGGTAATTTCTTTTCGACAACAGTTTTAAAAGCTTTGAGGACTTTTTGGCGAGTTTCAGAAATGATCGCTCCTGTAATTTCAATTCGTGCTATTTGTTTTTTAGTTCTTTTTTTAAAAGGCCAGAGCATTAAAAGTTTATTGACATAAAATTATTAAATCGAGTAAAAAGTGGCAGTCAAGGGATAACTACCTAATTTACTCCTCGTAATGAATTTTAACCGATCGCCATCTAACAGTGAGTAAAGAGTCAGTTACGGCAACTGGCGAAACTTATCTCAAGCAACTCGACAAACGTTTCATCAAACTGAATTTACCGAGAGATAACGGGTAAATCGCTCTTCCCCGCCAAGATCTTTCCTAAACTCTAAGCAGTTGGTTGCTGCCATTGCATCTTTTAACCAACTATTAGCTATCCCTCATTTCTCATCAGTACTCAGGTGATAACTGGTAATCTCTGGTTGACCGCTGCGATCGCCGTATTGAAAATTGGGGTATTTGTCGTCGTCACCAGAATCATCTCCGTCTTTTTTATTGCGGAATCGCGATTCGATACTTTTAATGATGATATACAAAGAAGGCACTAAAAAGAGACTTAAAATGGTGGCGAACAGCAAGCCACTAAATACTGCCGTTCCCAAAGACCAGCGGCTAGAAGCACCCGCACCACTGGCGACTACTAAAGGCCAAAAACCACACAAACTGGAAATTGCCGTCATTAAAATCGGACGAAAGCGAGTTTGCCCCGCTTTAATTGCAGCGCGAACGATATTTAAACCCTGGTCTTTGAGCTGGTTGGCGTATTCGACGATTAAAATAGCGTTTTTACTTGCCAAACCAATTAGCATTACTAAGGCAACCTGACAGTAAACGTTATTGTTAACTAAGGGCCAAACACTACCGGCTTGGAGAATATTGGCACGCAGCCAAATCCCAGCGATCGCCCCAAACAGTGCTAGAGGCACGGTAAGAATGATAATGAGGGGGTCGATAAAGCTTTCGTACTGTGCTGCCAGTACCAGAAAAGCCATAATCAAACCCAAACTAAAGATAATCAGCGACTGACCGCCAGATTCGATCTCTTCTAAAGCCGTTCCCGTCCACTCATAGTCGAATCCAGGAGAGAGAGTTTGGGCGGCAACCTCTTCCATTGCGGCGATCGCCTGTCCCGTACTGTAGCCGGGAGCGGGAGAACCTTGGATTTTAATCGAACGGAAAAGATTATAGTGAGTAATAGTTTGCGGTCCGACAAATTCGGTTAGAGTGACTAAATTACTCAGAGGTACTAGACGGTCATTTTGCGATCGCACGTATAGTCTACCGATATCGTCGGGGCTAGAACGATAGTTACTGTCAGCTTGGGCATAAACTCGGTATTGTCTCTGTCCGAGGACGAAGTCATTAACGTAGGTAGAACCCAAATAGGTTTGTAAAGTATTAAAAATTTCGTCGATATCGATGTCGAGAGCTTTAGCGCGCTCTCGATTGACTTCCACTTCGAGTTGTGGAGTATTAGCGGTGAACTGAGTAAACGCCTGAGCAATTTCTGGTCTTTGATTGGCAGCGGCAATCGTTTTGTTGGAGTTTTCTACTAACGCCGAAATTGGCAGTCCCCGTCGGTCTTGAAGTTGAAACTCAAAACCGCCAAAGGTACTCAAACCCCTCACTGCTGGAGCATTAACCGCAAAAGCTAGACCTTCGTTAATATTTTGCTGAAAGGTGCCATTGAGACGACCCAAAATCGAATAAACCGAATGGTCTGCTCCCTTTCTTTCCGACCAGGGTTTGAGTTTAGAAAAGACAAAGCCGCGATTGCTACCGTTACCCTCAAAACCAAAACCGCTCAGAGTAAAATAACCATCGATTTCTTCTACTTGGCTCATTTCATTGCCTACCTGCTCCATAATCTGGTTGGTGTAATTGAGAGAAACACCGTCTGGTGCTTGAACGATGGTAAAGAAGTAACCTTGGTCTTCTTCAGGGATAAAGCCAGAAGGAACGAGATTGTAGAGGAAATAAGTAAAAACTAATAAGGCAGTAAACCCAGCCAAGACAAAAGGTCTGACAAACTTTTTGGCTAAGAAACTGATTATTTGAGTGTAGCGTTCAATAATCCAGTTGAAAGCACGATTGAATTTATCGAAAAACCAACTCAACGGGCCAGTTGCTTCCTGACGTTGACGCAATAACAATCCTGCCATTGCTGGAGAGAAAGTCAGAGCATTAAAAGTTGAGAGAGCGATCGCAAAAACAATTGTCAGGGCAAACTGTTTAAAAATTACTCCCGTAGTTCCAGGGAAGAAAGAAACGGGAATAAAAACCGCAGCTAAGACTAGGGAAGTGGCAATTACCGCACTGCTCAATTCGTTCATCGTATCCCGAGCGGCAATAGCTGGTTTCATCCCCTGCTCTACTTTGGCAGCGATCGCTTCGGTTACTACGATGCCGTCATCCACTACTAGACCAGTAGATAAGACCATAGCAAATAGAGTCAGAGTATTAATTTGAAACCCAAAGACCAAAATAAAGGCAAAAGCCCCAATCAAAGATACGGGAATCGCGATCGCGGGAATCAGCGTAGTACGCCAGTCCTGTAAAAAGATAAAGATAATTAGAACTACCAAGACAATTGCTTGTCCCAGAGTCCAAACTACCTCTCTGAGGGAAACCTCAACGAACTCCGTCGTATCGAGGGCGATTTCATAAGTCATTCCGGGGGGAAAATCTTTAGCCAATTCGGCTACTTCTTGCTTGACAGCTGTAGCAACCTCAAGGGCATTACTGCCAGGAAGTTGAAAGATCCCCATCCCAATTGCGGGAGAGCCTTGATATTTGGCAGAAGTATCGTAGTTTTCTGCTCCCAGTTCGGTCCGCCCAATATCCCTCAGCTTAATTGGGTTGCCGTTTTCTCCCACGGCGATTACCAATTCGGCAAATTCGCGATCGCTTTCGAATCTGCCGCGAGCGCGGAGGGTAAATTCATACTGCTGATTTTCTGGGGCTGGCTGCTGACCGATTTTACCGGCACCGACTTGAATATTCTGCTCTTCGATGGCGTTCACTACATCTTGAGCGGTGAGATTTCTGGCAGCTAAGGCATCGGGGTCTAGCCAGAGACGCATTGCGTATCTTCTTTCCCCGAAAATTTGCGCTCTCCCTACCCCCGGAATTCGCTGCATGCGATCGACCACATACAGATCGAGGTAATTACTCAAAAACAAGTCGTCATACTGCCCGTCTTCGGCAAAAAAGGCAATCCCCATTAATAAGTCTGGAGATGATTTTCTGACCGTCACCCCCGTTTGCTGTACAGAACTCGGTAACTGCGGCTCTGATTGAGCGACGCGGTTTTGCACGTTGACCTGAGCGATATTGCGGTCTATATCGACGGGAAAGGAAACGGTAATGTTGCTGACTCCATCATTACTAGTATTAGAAGACATATAGCGGATGTCCTCCGCTCCGTTAATATCGCGCTCGATAATTGTCGTAACGTTATTTTCAGTGGTCAGCGCATCAGCACCGATGTAGGTAGAGGTAACTTCAACTTGAATCGGCGCGAGTTGTGGTAGCTGAGAAATTGGTAGTTGAGGAATGGCGATGCCCCCTACCAATAGGACAATTAAAGCGCACACTATTGTTAAAACAGGTCGCTTAATAAAAGTATCGGAAATACTTAATAACATGATGGAAATTAATGAATATAGAGCTTGCTACAGGACAGAAATGACAATAACTAATCTACGAACTTGTTTATCAACGACGGCTACGTCCCTTATTTGTCCTAAGACAGCCAAGTAATTTCTTATCGCTCGCAACCTCAGCTTCTAGCTTGAAAATCAAGACACGAGTTTTCTAGAATTTAATTGCTGCTTTCATGATTACTGGCCGTTTCTTTAGGTTTTTCACTTTCGCTAGCCGCAGCTTCAGTTTGAATTGGAGTCCCATCCGAAAGATTGAGAATTCCAGACACGATTATTTTATCTCCCGATTCTACTCCTGAAATAACTTGATAGGATTGGTCTTGCACCTCAGCTAATTTAACTGGTATTTGTTGGGCTACCATGATAGACTCTCCATTTTCCCTTGTTTCTTCTGTCGCCAAAAAGACAAAGTTTTGTCCGCCAATACGAGATACGGCTGCTGTCGGAACTAAAACTCCCGGTCGCTCTGACCAGATTACTCTAGCTCTGACAAACTGGTCGTCTCGCAGGCTGCCGTTGTTAGGAAAACTGGCTTTAGCCAGAACGCTCTGTTCGGTACGATTAACTCTAGGAGAGACAAAGCTAATTCTCCCGTTAGCTCTAACTTCGCCATTTTCATTAACAATTTCTACTGGTAAACCCAGTTCTAAATCTGTTGCCCGCTCTACAGGTACACTGATATTGAGGTCGAGAGTTTCGTTTTGATTGATCGTGGTAAGCTCCTCTCCTGCTTCGACGTAATCTCCCTCTTTAGGAAAGATATCTCCTACCGTGCCAGAGATCGGAGCGAGGATGCGATTGTAATCAAGATTTTGATTGGCAACGTTTACCTGTGCCCGTGCTTGAGCTAAGGCGGCTTTTTCACTTTCTACCCTAGAGCGAGCCGCCTTGGTGCGTGCTTTAGCCGCAGTTAGAGCTTTTTGTGCTGCATTTAGTGCTTCTCGACCGGCATCTCTTCGGGCGATCGCCGAGGCGAGATCTCGCTCTCTCTCATCTAGATTTTGTTGAGCTTGGGCTCCTTGTTGGACCAAAAATTTGGCACGCTCTATATTAACCTGGGCTAATTCTACTTCTGCTTCTAGATCGCGCAAATCTGCTTGTGCTTCTTCTATGGCAGCGATTTGACTTGCTTCTTCTGCTTCTGCAGCACTGGCTTCTGCTTCGGCGTTACTAACATTGGCTTGTCGAATATTAACGTTAGAAACAGCGGAATCGACTTCTGCCTGTTCTCGATCTAGCTGTAGTTGAACTACGAGCTGTCCTCGTTCGACAAAATCACCTTCGTTAACTGCGAGATCGACTATACGTCCATCAACTCGCGGTGCGAGACTTACTCTCTGTTGGGCTTCTAAACTACCGACAAACTGAGTACTATCTCTAACTCGTTCGGCAGTTATATTCTGGATTTCGACTGTTACTGCCTGGGATTGTTGCGGTGGGGCATCATTAGTAGTTTCTCCTTTACTGCCACAACCACCTACTAAGATCGAAATAGCTATAATCGCTCCCGTCAGTTTACGCTCTAAAAGCGGAGTACTTTTGTTTAGCATATATTTGACTAGATCTGCAGTGATTAAATTTTCCTATGTAATTTATCTAATGTAACAATTTTTTAAATGTTTTTTCTCGACTTGGAGATAGACCTTAAATTTTGTAAACTATGACACTAAAATTTTGGAATACGAACTAACGGTACTTAAACAATTTAAACAGACAAAATAAGATAGAATACCTTTGCT
>NZ_JBKGTY010000006.1:40959-97448 GCF_053543375.1 Myxosarcina sp. GI1(2024)
TTTGAAGATGCTGAAGATATTGACTACTTACTCACAAATGTTGAGGGAGAAATAGTAACCGAGCAATGGATAGTTCAAACTTATGCTCAGAGAAACTGGATAGAAGTTTTCTATCGAGAAGCCAAGGGATGGTTAGGATTAAAAGAGTATCAAGTTAGAGATAAGAAGAGTTTGGAAAGACATTTTATTCTAGTTTTTTGTGCCTATACTTTTATCCTTTGGCATAAGCTTACTGGAGGTTTAAGAAGACGTTGGGCGAACAAACCTTTGGAGACATTTCCTGAAGCATTAGAAGCTTTTCGTACAGGTATATCTTATCGTTTTGTCCAATGGTTGAACCAAAATCGCGACGTATTCGTAGCTTATAAAGCTAGTTTGGGCTTTGTTTGGGCTTGATTTTTGTTTAAGTACCGCTAATTGCTTTTAGAAACAGAGTATGCTTTATTGTGAATTTATTTGTTGGTAAGTATGGCAAAAGAATTAACAACAAACTTAAAGTTCAACCAAAGAAAGTTTCGGCTGCTGCTTTGAGCGAATTCAATCTACTTAAGACAACAATTATACCTTTAACCAAGCAACCAGAAATTACTCTTCCAATTTTCTAACCGTGATGAAAATCGACACATTTAAGATCGACAGAGCTAAGTGGGGTTTATCCGTGATGAATTTTTACATCACCAAAGAACTTATCCTACCTTTTTTATTTGGCATGGGTATATTTACTTCTTTATTACTATCAATTGGAGCGGTATTCGATCTGATCCGCAAAGTTACGGAATCGGGATTGTTTTTGGGAATTGCGGTTAAGATTTTAGTTTTAAAAATGCCTGGATTTATCGTTTTGGCATTTCCTATGGCGATGTTACTCGCTTGTCTGATGGCATATAGTAGTCTGGCTAGCGACAGCGAAATAATTGCCCTACGGAGCATTGGTGTCAATACTTATCGCCTAATTTTACCTGCAATTATTTTTAGCTTATTCATTGTATTTGTTACTTTTGTATTCAATAATTTTCTCGCTCCTGCGGCAAATTATCAGGCAACTATTACCTTAGAAAAAGCTCTCGATCGAGCCACTCCTGCTTTTAAAGATAGCAATATACTGTATCCAGAATATACTAAAATTTTGCTACCAAATGGTAATAAAAAAACGGTTTTAACTCGCTTATTTTATGCCGAAGAATTTGATGGCAAGCAGATGAAAAATTTGACAATTCTCGATCGCTCTCAAGCTTCAGTGAGTCAAGTTATTACTGCTAGTTCTGCCACGTGGAATTTTGGCGAGAATATCTGGGATTTTTACAATGGAACTATATATATCATTGGCGATGATGGGGAATATAGTGATGTAGTTCGCTTCGAACACCAGCAATTAGCTCTCCCCAAAACTGCATTCGATATCACTCAACAAGATCGAGACTACAATGAGATGAATCTAGTTCAAGCTTGGGACTATTTAAAAATAATCAAACTGAGCGGTAAAGAACAGAAAATTCGCAAACTTAAAGTGCGCATTCAAGAAAAAATTTCGCTACCTTTTGTCTGTTTGGTATTTGCTTTAATTGGAGTAGCGATCGGCATTAGACCTCAAAGTTCTGGTAGAGCTACTAGCTTTGGCATTTGTATCGGACTGATTTTTACCTATTATTTATTATCATTTATTTCTAGTTCTTTAGGAGTGTCGGGAGTGGTTTCCCCGGTAGTAGCCGCCTGGCTGCCCAATATTTTAGGGTTGGGGGCATCGACGTATTTACTAAATCAGGCAGGAGAACGTTTGTAGGACAGAAGGAATAGCAAGTGAGTAGAGCAGCAGGGGGAGCAGGGGAGACAGAGAAAGATTTTTAGCAAAGGCGGAACTCGAAACGAGCTCATTGCTGCGGCAAGACGGCTCTAGGACGATAGTCTCTGTGTGATATGGGGCTGAAGAGAGATTTTCAAGAAGACGATTTATTGTTTCAAGCTCTCAATTATAAAAATCATACATCTGAGAATACCCCTGAACTCCCTCTGCCTTCATATTTTACTTGTTTAATGAGAATTTTATAATTAAGTTTAGATTTAGTTTAGCTAGATGAAAGTATATACCGACGTAGAATACGATCGCTTTTATGAAGAAACTTTATGCTACGAACAGATAGAAGCTAATCTTCGTGGATTTGATGAAGTTGAGGCATTTAAAAGCCTGTGGGATGAAGGACGGCGTTCTTATGCAAATTTATCATCGGGAATTAAATTAGAGGTTATTGACAGAGAGATATTACTCGATCGCAACCACTTTACAGAACACTACGATTGCAATTTTCTTACCGCTAAGTTTTATTTGAGTGGCTATCATAGTGTCATTTCTCCTGGTATCGATAGCATTGCGACAGAATACGCAGAAACAAAGGGACAGAACTATTTATTTTATTTACCCGATATTGAAGAAATAGAACAGTTTTGGGCTGGCGATCGCTGGCAAATGTTGAGAATTGAAATAGATATAAATACTATTAGAAGATTTGTTACCGAATTAAATACCGCTCCCAAACAGCTACAAGGATTAATTGAAGACAAGAATCCCCAACGATTTTACTTTACTTTGGGCGACATAACTCCCCAGATGCAAACTATCATTGGGCAGATTTGGCAGCATCCCTATCAAGGTGCGATCGCTCGAATTTATCTGGAGGCTAAAGCCCTGGAGCTGTTGGCGATGCAGCTAACTCAATTGACAGAGGTAAGATCGGGTGCGATCGAGACAAGATTAAGACCCAAAAGTATCGATCGCATTTATCAAGCTAGAGATATTTTAGCAACTCGCTTAGAAAAGCCCCCTTCAATCTCAGAATTAACCCAACAAGTAGGAGTTGGCGAACGTACTTTACGCCGTGGCTTCCGCGAATTATTTAACACGACTGTTATTGGCTATTTAACTTCATTGCGAATGGAACAAGCAGAGCGTTATTTGAGAGAAAGAAAACTTTCTATTTGTGAAGTTGCCAATTTAGTAGGTTATTCAAATCTAAGTCATTTTAGTGCTGCTTTCAAAAGTAAATTTGGTATTACTCCCAGTCAATGTATGGCAGGAAAGCTTTTAAATAAATAGCCCTAAAGGACTCGCTTCGCAACCGCATCGCAGTAGCAAGTAGCAAATAGCAAGTAAAGGAATTTAGGAGAAGTCTAGCCAATTGAATATATCTTCTACTATCAGTTGCCAGTTCTGTAAAACGTTTAATACAGGTAATATGTCTTGTTTTTCTTTTATTTCTGGTAATTGATTCGGTTGAAATACTGTAACTGATTCATCGACAGTATCTACCAAATAGCCTAATTTTGTACCATTTTGCAGACAAAATAAAATCTTGCGAATAACTCTATTTGCTGATTGTTCTGGAGAGAGAATTTCAATTGTCCAATCTGGAGCGATTTCAAATCTATTGGCGATTTGACCGTTATTATCTAAGGGAATATTTTGCCACTCGAATACTGCTATGTCTGGAACTATAGAACGTCCTACAAAAGTACAGCGCAGTTCTGTAAAAGCATAAGCTAGTTTTTTAGCTTTTCCCGCTTGATTGATAGCAGACGCCAGTTCAATTTGCAAAGTGCTGTGTTTTCCCTGTGGCATTGGCTTTTGTTGGATTTTTCCGTCAATATATTCACTCGCTGGTTTGGTTTCTGGTAATTCTAAAAATTCTTCTAAAGTAAGTGCTGAAGTCTTTTGAATAGGTGCTTTCATTGGTTTTGTTTCCAGGAAACTTCTTATTCCCAATTTTGATACGTAGTGTTGTGAAAAGCTACTCTGAACTTAAATTAATGATTGTTACAATCTCTAATAATGCCTGTTTGACAATATAAAATGCCGTTTTTTTGGTAGACGGGTTGCGATCGACTTCTATAAACTACTCCTCATCAAGTTATTAAGAATATTTTTAAATAAGGCGGTTAGTCCGTCGTGTTTGAGGAGCAAGAATGAAATTATTATCGATATTGTTATCCATTGCAGGTGTTTCGGGTCTGGTTTGGGTATGTCCCGTTGCTGCGGAGGTAGTTAGGGTAGAGGAATCGGGGAAAGTGAAGACGTTTCATGAAACGTCGGCTGCCGATTTATTGGCTCAGGGAGTGACACGGGTTACGGGAGTCGAGATTATTCAAACTGATGAGGGTTTGGAATTAGTCTTAGAAACCGTAGCGGGAAGTGAAAGATTAGTCCCGTTGATTCTACCTGAAGGGAACGATCTGGTAATCGATATTCTCGATGCGACTTTAGCATTCTCGATTAGAAATGGCGTAACCGAACTTAATCCCGCTCCAGGGATTAGAAGGATTGCGGTCAATAAAGCCGATGAAAATAGTATTCGAGTTAGGATTACGGGAGAAAATCAAACACCAAGCGCGGAAGTAGTTACTGGTAGAGACGATCTAGTTTTAAGCATCACTCCTGAAAGTGCCACCGCAGAACAAGAACCAGATGAGGAAATAGAAGTTATTGCAACGGGGCAAGCTGAAGATGATGATTACGTAGTTGATGAGGCTACCACTGCCACGCGCACCGATACACCACTACGAGATATTCCACAATCGATTCAGGTCGTACCCCAACAGGTGTTGGAAGACCAGTAAGTCATTCGCCTTGATGATGCTTTACGTAACGTTAGTGGTGTTTCTCAAAATAGTGCCGACCCCAGGGGTCAAAGATTTCAAGTGCGGGGTTTTGACAGTTCCAACGTATTGCGAGATGGTTTTCAACTGACCTTCGGCGGGGATTTCGGTAGCTCCGGATTTCAAGAGCTTTCCAATATCGAAAGAGTAGAAGTACTCAAAGGTCCAGCAGCAATTCTATATGGTACCAGCCAGCCTGGGGGTATCATTAACTTAGTGACCGAAATGGTACCAGCCAGCCTGGGGGTATCATTAACTTAGTGACCGAAAAACCTCTAAGCGAACCCTATTATAATTTTGAATTCAGCGCGGGCAACCGAAATTTAATCGAACCCAGTATCGATATATCTGGTCCTTTAACGAAAGATGGCAAACTGCTTTATCGGCTCAATGCTCTTTATCGACGGGAAGACTATTTCCGAGACTTTGATGTTGCGGTCGAACGCTTTTTTATTGCGCCCGTTTTGCAATGGAAAATTAGCGATTGCACCGACTTATTCCTTAACTTTGAGTACCTCGACGACCAACGCCCTGCCGATTTTGGTTTGGTAGCCATTGGCGATCGCGTGGCTGATATTCCCTTCGATCGCAATTTGGGGGAACTCGATGACGAACAAAATGCTGAGTCGATTCGGGCAAGCTATCGGCTCGAACATCGCTTTGATGAGAACTGGACTTTCAAAAATGCCTTTAATTTCTTAACCTACGACACGATATCTGAGACTGCAACACCTCTCGACTTTGATGAAACCACTGGGATCGTAACTCGTTTCTTTGAAGTTTCAGATCAACCCACTACCCAATATGAACTCCAAACCAATCTCACAGGTGAGTTCCAAACTGGATCCATTAACCATCAACTCTTAGTTGGCGTCGATCTCCAACGTCGTGATGACGGTCGTCCCGATCAAGTATTTAGAGGAGATTTTGACGATACCACTGAGCTCAATATCTTTAACCCAGTATATGGTGCGGCTGCTCGCCCTGCTCTAGAAGACAATCCGATCTATTTTACTGGAGATTGGAAGAACGATCGTCTTGGGGTGTTCCTGCAAGATCTAATTGCGCTGTCGGATAACCTGAAACTCTTGGGTGGAATTCGCTACGATGCTGTCTGGCAAGATAGTACCACCACGTTTTTGCAAGACACCACAGAGACCTCTCAGTTCACGGATGCCTTTAGCCCTCGGTTGGGCATTGTCTATCAACCCATTGAAGAACTGTCTCTTTATAGCAGTTATAGTCGCTCTTTCTTTCCTAATTCTGCCACTAACGTCGAAGGGGAAATACTGCCTGTAGAAAGAGGAGATCAGTTCGAGATCGGGGTCAGAGGAGAGTTCCTCAACGATCGCCTCACCAGCAGTCTGGCACTGTTTAATCTAACTCGTCAGAATGTTGCCACCACCGACCCGAACAATCCAAACTTTTCGGTTTCTACAGGTGAGCAACGCAGCCGCGGTGTAGAGCTAGATATTGCCGGAGAGATTTTGCCTGGTTGGAACGTAATCGCTAACTATGCCTACATTGATGCTGAAATTACCGAAGATAACGATCTCCCAGTGGGCAATCGTCTGTTCAATGTCCCAGAGAACAACTTCAATTTGTGGACGAAATATGAGTTCCAAACTGGCTCTTTGCAGGATCTTGGCTTGGGTTTAGGCTTCAACTTCGTTGGCGAGCGGTTTGGCGATCTTGATAATAGTTTTACTGTCGATAGCTATTTTTTAACAAATGCTGCAATCTCCTACGAACGCAATAAATGGTGAGCTGCTGTCAACTTCCGTAACTTGTTCGATGTGGATTATATTCAAGGGACTGAGAATAGCAGAACCAGCGAAATTTATCCTGGTCAAGGGTTTACTGTTATCGGATCTATCTCAGTGGAGTTCTAGAAATGATTTTTCGCCCAATTCGCCGCTCGATTCGCTTTCTCTTATTGGCGCTGTCTTTGGTGCTGTTGATTGTAGCTTGTCAAACTTCCTCGGTAGAACAATCCTCAGCTTCGTCGGGTTCAACGTCTGCTGCCAATGACTGCCGTATTGTAGAACACTCTATGGGAGAAACTAAAGTTTGCGGTCAGCCCCAGAAAGTTGTAGCTCTCAGTCCCCATATTTTAGATAGTATATTGGCTCTGGGTGTTCAGCCAGCAGGCTTGGCTCAATCCGTCAATTTCAAAATTCAAATCCACGACAATCCCACCGTACAAATTCCCTATCTTGGTAAATGGATAACGACCAATCCAATAGGATTGGGTAGTATCGGATCTCCTTCTCTCGAACGTCTTACCCAACTCCAACCAGATTTAATCTTGGGAGAAAATATAGCACATGAGGATGAATACCCCCTGCTTACTCAAATTGCTCCCGCTTTGATATTCAGTGAAATCAAAAATCCGAATCAAGTGCAATCTTGGCAGCAAGACATTGAAGGAATTGCTCTAGCTCTGGGAAAACAAGATCGAGTAGAACAACTCTTGGCAGCGCACGAAAAGCAAATTGCACAAGCAAGAGAAGCCTTACAACCAGTATTGCAAGCCTACCCCCGTGTACTTGTGATTGCTTCTAATTTAAGGGCGACCGATCTAGAATCACAACCTGAAAGTACCGTAGGTAGGTTGTTAGAAGAAATTGGCTTTGAACTCGTTCGACCAGAAGGCTTTCTAGACGCTAGGGCAACAATTTCCTGGGAAATCGTACCCCAGATCGAAACCGATCTGAATCGTAGTCATGACCTGGAGCGACGATCTGGCTCTAAATCCTGAAGATCCTATGCCTGAAAATACGATGCAGGAAAAATGGGCGCAAAAGCCAATACTAAACTCTATGCCAGTTTTTCAGCAAGGTCGAGTATTTTTTGTTGACTATTATCTTTGGAGCGGTGTTACACGCGGACCATTGAGCGATAAGCTTATTTTGGAAGCATTGCCAGATTTGCTATTGGGTAGCGTGGAGAAGGACTAGGTGACTGGGAGACGGGGAGATTGGGGAATCGAGCTATCGATCGCACCAACCGCAAACATTTAATGATTCTGAGTTGACTTTTTAAATCAGGCAAAAATTTGGGAAATAGACAAAGAAAAATTAGCAAATAAAGGGGAGGTTAAACGGTCGGTTTTAGTTAGAGTTTCTACTAACACCAATTGTCCCTTTTCTTGGCGATAAACTTCTAATTGTTTGTTAAAGCGATCGACAATCCAATACTCTCGAACTCCCCCTTGGGAATAGAGTTTTAACTTAGCCTGCTTGTCGCGATAGATATTGCGTTCTCCAGCAGAAAGCACTTCTACTACCAATTCGGGAAAACCTGTGAAATGCCCTGCTTCATCTTCAATTGCTGCTAATCGCTCGTTGCTCACCCAAACTAGATCGGGAATAACGCTGTCTTCTTGAGATGGGACAATGCCAGGAGTAGGAAGAGTATTTCCATCTCTATAACGTTCCGACCAATTTTCCAACGCTTTAGTTAGCCTCGCAATTATTTGTTGATGTTTCCAATGGGGCGCACGAGTCACAAACAATTCTCCATCAATAATTTCACGGCGGACACCTTCGTTTTCAGGAAGTGCATCTAAGTCCTGGATAGTCCATCGGATCGGGTTAATTGTTTTATTCATAACTTTCTATTCCCTACTCTATACTCCCTACTTCCTACTCATATATTAGTTGCTTCATGCGTAAATTTATCCTCATCTGGTTCGGTCAAATTTTACCTGTTTAATGAGAAAATTTATAATTAAGTTTTGATTTAGTTTAACTAGATGAAAGTATATACCGAAGCAGAATACAATCGCCTCTACCGAGAAACTTTGTCCTACGAGCAAATAGAATCTAATTTTAGTGGTTTTGATGTTGTAAAAGTAGCTAAAAGCCAATGGAGTGAAGAACAGTATCGTTTTGTTCAATTGTCATCGGGAATAGAACTAGACATTGTTGACGAACAGATGTTCCTCGACCGCAATGATTTAGTAGAACATGGCGATCGCCAGACCCTCGTCGCTAAATTTTATCTGAGTGGATATCATAACGTCATTTCTCCCGGTATCAAAGGCGTTGCCGCAAAATATAGAGAACGAAGCGGTCAGAATTATCTGTTTTATTTACCCGACATTGAAGAAATCGAACAATCTTGGGCTGGCGATCGCCTGAAAATGCTAAGAATAGAAATAGATTTGGAGACTATTATAAGATTTGTCACCAAACTAAATACCGTTCCCAAACAATTGCAAGGGTTAATTGAAGACGACAAACCCCAGCGATTTCATTTTACTTTGGGGGGGCTAACATCCCAGATGCAGACGACAATCGAGCAAATTTGGCATCATCCCTATCAAGGCGCAATCGCCAGGATGTATTTAGAGGGTAAAGCTTTGGAACTAATTGCTATACAGCTTGCTCGACTGACAGAATCAGAACTAGATACCGTTAAATCGACGCTAAAATCCCAAAGTATCGCTCGCATCTACCAAGCCAGAGATATTTTGGCGAATCAATTAGAAAATCCACCCTCGATCGCCGAATTGACCGAGCAAGTAAGCATTTCTGAACTTACTCTACGTCGTGGCTTCCGCGAACTATTTGGCACGACTGTTATTGGTTACTTAACTTCATTACGGATGATGCAAGCAAAATTATTATTGCGGGAGAAAAAACTTTCTGTAGCAGAAGTCTCTAATTTAGTGGGTTATTCTCATCTAGGATATTTTGCCAAAGTATTTAAACGTCAATTTGGTATTACCCCCAGCGAATGCTTGGCAGGAAAAGTAAGCAAAACGGGATGACTTGAAAGCTTAATACTTAGAATTTCTTTGCCCAATATATGTTTTGTGACTGCGGTATAGTTTTTGCGATAGACAAGCTCTAGTCAACTTCCATACACTACTTCTCATTAGCTATTAAGAATTATTTTAAATAAGGCGTTTGTTCGCTTGATCTGAGGAGTGCAAATGAAAGTTTTATCTGTATCGATATTTCGTTTATTAGCGATTTCTAGTGTATTGGGAATAGTTTTAATTGGTTCTGCAGAAGCAAAGGAAACTAAAGAACTAGGTAGCAAGAATAAAGAGGAAATACATCTCGCCCCAAGAAATACGGCTGCGGATTTGGTTGCTCAGGGAGTTACCAGGGTTACGGGAGTAGAGGTTATCCAAACTGAGTCAGGGTTAGAGTTAGTTCTAGAAACGGTAGCGGGAAGTGAAAGATTAGTTCCGTTAATTGTGCCTCAAGATAACGATCTCGTAATCGATATTTTAGATGCAACTTTGGCATTCTCGATTAGAAATGGCGTAACCGAACTCAACCCCGCACCAGGGATTAGAAGAATTACAGTCAATAAAGGCGATGAAAACAGCATTAGAGTTAGGATTACGGGAGAAGATCGAGCACCAAGTGCAGAAGTAGTTCCAGGCAGAGAAGATCTAGTTTTAAGCGTTATTTCCCAAGATACTGCAGAAGCAGAACCAGATGAAGAGCTCGAAGTTATTGCCACTGGTGAAGCAGAAGACGATGATTACTTCGTTCCCGATGCCAGTATTACCCGTACTGATGCGCCAATTATCAATATTCCTGGCACAGTTCAAGTAATACCTAGTGAGGTCTTTGAAGACCAAGGGGTGACTGAGTTGAATAATGCCTTATCGAAAAATGCTGTCGGTGTGGTTACCAATAGTGCGCCTAGGTCTCTCTTCAATAATGTCTTGATTCGCGGTTTTGATGTTTCTTCTAACTTTTTAAGAAACGGAATTCCAGAGACTTTTTTCACCCTCACACCACCCAGAGATTTGAGTAATGTCGAGCGACTAGAAGTTTTTTCGGGACCTGCTTCTGTCATCGGCGGTCAAATTTCACCAGGGGGTATTGTTAATATTGTTACCAAACAACCTCTATCGTCTCCTTTCTACGAATTGTCGGCTAGCTATGGCAGCTTTAACACGGTTGAAGGTACATTAGATTTTTCGAGTCCCTTAAACGATAGCAATACCCTCGGTTATCGCCTTAATACTTCTATTTATCACTCCGATACATTTATTGATGTAGATGATGTCGATATCGATCGCTTTTCCGTTGCCCCAGTCCTTAGCTGGCAAATCGGCGAGCAAACTAAACTAAGTTTTGAAGGACTATATCTCGATGCTCGATATCCTCTGATAGTGGGATTACCAGCACGGGGAACAGTATTAGATAATCCCAATGGTGAAGTTCCCCGAGATCGGTTTCTAGGAGAACCTAATGATGATGGTAACGACCGCCAGATTGCCCAGATTGGGTACGATTTAGAGCATAATTTCGATGAAAGTTGGTCGTTGCGTCATGCCTTTCGTTACACTAATTTTCAAAATGAGCAAATAGGAGCATTTGCTAGTACTCTACAGGACGATCTAAGAACTTTAGAACGTTTTGGATTTCTAGACATAGACGACATCGACAATTACCAAGCTACTGCCTATGTGACTGGTGAATTTAAGACAGGTAGTATCGACCACGAGCTATTAGTAGGAATAGATTATGTTTTTGAAGAAGATTTTTATGATTTTGAACAATTCGAAGCGGAAAATATCGATATCTTTGAGCCAGAATTCGCAGGTGGGTTAGGAGAATCTGTAGATGTTGGTAGCATTTTAGATACCAATGATGGTTTGGGAATTTATCTCCAAGACCAAATAAAAATGTTTGGCGATCGCTTGATTGTGGTTCTGGGTGGACGAGTTGATTTTGTCGGTAATACCTCAGAAGATTTACTCGATGAAACCGCCGAAGAAGAATCTCAGGACGACACGGCTTTTAGCCCTAGAGTGGGAATTGTATATAAGCTTGCCGATAACCTGTCTCTCTACGGCAGCTTTAGCCGCTCTTTCGAACAGGTAACAGGGACAACTGCCGAGGCTGAAACCTTTGAACCCTCTCGCGGTACTCAGTACGAAGTTGGAGTTAAAGCCAACTGGCTAGACGAGCGTTTGTTTACCACTTTAGCTTTTTACGATTTAACCTTTTCCAATTTAACGACGACCGATCCTGAAAATCCTCAATTTGAAATTCAAACAGGGGAACAAAACAGCCAAGGCATTGAATTGAGAACAGTAGGAGAAATTATGCCTGGTTGGAATATTGTTGCCTCTTATGCCTATACGGATGCCGAAGTTATCGAAGACAATGTTTTTGAAGTGGGCAACTCCCTGGCTAATGTTCCTGAAAATGCTGTGAATTTGTGGAGTACATATACAATTTCTCAAGGGGATTTAGCAGGTTTGGGATTTGGATTGGGTCTATTCTATGTTGGGGAAAGACAGGGAGATTTAGATAACTCTTTTGAGCTTGACGATTATCTCCGCACCGATGCAGCTATTTACTATCGTCGCAACAATTTAAACTTAGCACTCAATTTTCAAAATCTCTTTGATGTAGACTACATTGAATTTGCTGACGATGACCTAAGAGTTTATCCTGCCGATCCTTTTACCGTGCTATTTTCTGCCTCTTATGAGTTTTAGTAGTTAGTGGTTAGTCATTTGCAAGTTTTTAGCTCCCCCTGCCTCCTCCGCTCACATCACGCTCCCTCTGCTCCTTCTAATATGCGTAAACTACGTCGTTACTTATCCTGCTTCATCTTAGGAATCTGCGCTGTCGTCCTAATTGTAGCTTGCGATCGCTCTCCCGATCCTTCTCCGAGTAATCGCGCTACGGCGGTTAATTCAGAATCCTGTCGTCTGGTTAAGCATGAGATGGGAGAAACAGAAGTATGCGGTAGACCCCAAAAAGTTGCCGCCCTAAGTCCCCATATTTTGGACAGTATGCTAGCACTGGAAGTACAGCCTGTAGCTTATGCAGAAACAGAGGATTCAAAAATTCAAACCTACGACAAACCACAAGAGCAAATTCCCTATATCGGTAAATGGGTAACGACAGAACCAAAGGGATTGGGCGATCGCAAATCACCCTCTTTAGAACGACTAACTCTCGTTCAACCCGATTTAATTTTGGGAGAAAAATGGTTGCATCAAGATGAATATCCCTTGTTGTCTCAAATTGCACCGACTCTATTATTTAGCGATGAACGAGAAGATGGACAAAGAGTCTGGCAGCAGGACATCAAAGATATTGCCAAAGCTTTAGGCAAACAAACCCAAGCCGAAGAATTATTAGCAGCATTCGACCGACAAATCGCTCAAGCCCGTGTCGCATTGCAACCCGTGTTGCAAACTTATCGCCGTGTATTGTTACTTAGTTCTAATTTAACTACTTATGTTGCCTCTGACTCCGAAAGTACCACTGCCAGATTGTTGCAAGAAATTGGCTTTGAAATAGTTCAGCCACCAGGAGTTCGAGGCTATGCGGAAATTTCCTGGGAAATAGTACCCCGAGTTGAAACCGATATCATTCTAGTTTTGTCTTGGAGTGATGATAGTTTTTCCAATCCTGAAGCTATCTTGCGAGAAAAATGGGCAAATAATCTTTTACTAAACTCAATGCCAGTTTTTCAACAAGGTCGAGTATTTTTTGTCGATTATCAACTGTGGGGTAGTAATATTAGAGGTCCTTTGACGGATCGCCTGATCTTGGAAGCTTTGCCAGATTTATTACTCGACAGCGTGGAAGAGAAAAACAGTGCGTAAATTTATCCTTATCTGGTTTGGTCAACTTATCTCCACTATCGGTAGCTACATGAGCGAGTTTGCGCTGACTCTTTGGGCTTGGCAACTAACGGCTTCGGCAACGGCTTTAGCTTTAGTCGGTTTTTTCTCTTTGCTACCTCGAATTTTTATCTCTATCTTCGCTGGCATCATAGTAGATCGCGCCAACCGCAAACATTTAATGATCTTAGGCGATGCGATCGCTACTGGTTCGACTCTAGCAATTTTAATTCTTCATCTGTCGGGAAACTTAGCTATCTGGCATTTATATTTAGCTGCATCCATTAATGGCGGTTTTGGTCAAATTCAACAATTAGCTTACTCTACTTCAATTACCTTACTCGTTTGTCCCCAAAACTACACTCGTGCTAACAGTATGAATTCTGCGGTTCACTATGGCTCCAGTATCTTTGCCCCTGCTATAGCTGGTGTGCTTTATCCAATTATTGGTTTGGGAGGTATTTTGCCGATTGACTTGGTGACTTTTGGAGTGGCGATCGCCACTTTAGTTTGGATTCGGATTCCTCAACCCGTTCGGGAGCGGAGGAAGCGGAGAGGGCAGAGGGGTAGAAGAGGATTGGGCAATTTGTGGGGAGAAGTTACGTTTGGGATTCGTTATATTTGGCGACGGGATAGTTTGCGTATTTTACTGCTAGTTACAGCTTTATTTTGGTTTGCCCACGATTTGGCTGAAGCTATCGGCGATCCGATGATACTAGCCCGTTCGGATAACAATTCTCAGGTTTTGGGGGCAATCTTCTCCGCAGCAGGTGTTGGCGGTGTTACGGGTGCGGTAGTGTTAAGTGCTTGGGGCGGAACAAAACGGCGAGTTAATGGTATGTTGGCTGGATTTATGGGGGCTGGCGTTGCCAAAATGATATTCGGCTTGGGTCGAAGTTTGACTGTTTGGCTACCCGCTCAGTTTTGTTCTTCCCTTAACTTTCCCTTATTAGGTAGTTCGGAAACGGCATTATGGATGGAAGCGACTCTCCCAGAACTTCAGGGACGAGTTTTTGCTGCTAATTCTTTAGTTTTGCAGTTAGTAAGCGCGATCGCCACTTTAATCGCAGGACCATTGAGCGATAAGCTTGACAGCATGGCTTTGCTACGCTTTCTCGAACCCGCGATGCAGTCGCAGACCATTTTAAGTTCTCTGTTTGCGCCCATTTTTGGTAACAGTGCGGGTGCGGGTATGGCATTACTGTATGTTGTTTGTGCGATCGCTATGTTTTCGATTGGTGTAGTTGGCTATAGACTACCGCAACTGCATCGACTGGAAGGTAAAATCTTGAAAGATTGATGAAGGAATAGGGAAAACAGCGGCACTGGTCAAAAATGAGCCAAACAAAACTAGTAAAACTCCGTCTTCGACAGCTGTGCCTAAAGCCTAATTTAATAATGCGTGCCGGATTTGCGATGGTGGACTACAGTAACACCCTCAGACTGTAATAGTTCGCCACTCTCGGCAACTCCATAGATTAACCAATGATCGCCACACTCCATACGGTTAGTAATACGGCATTCGATGTAGGCTAAAGCATCTTTAAGAATGGGACTGCCGTTTGCCGTCTCTTTAGTTTCTACGCCTTCAAAACGAGCTTCTCCTGGGGCAAAAGGTTTGAGAAAATGCTTCATCAATCCCAGATGATTGCCTTGTTGCAGAATATTTAACACGAAACTATTACCCGTATGTAATAAAGATTCGATCGCCCGTTCTTTAGCCACCGCCACCGTAAGTCCTGGTGGATTAAAGGTAGCTTGGGATACCCAAGAAGCAAGCATTGCCCCCGATAATTCTTGCTGTTTGGTAGTAACTATACACAGAGAACCAATCAGTCTGCCTAAAGCTTGAGCGGTACGATCGGTATCAGTAGAAGATGTGGTTTTACGAGTTTTAGTGCGATCGCGTCTGGCTTTTTTCAGTGCTTGGGCAAAATCCGTTCCCGTTTCTTCACAGAATTTGAGCGTTTCATCGGTAGGTTTGAACTTAACTCGTATCGGTTCAAAACCTAGTTTATAGCCAGCGTTACGAAATTTGCTCTCCAACAGGTCGATCGCCTCGCCACTCCAGCCAAAAGAGCCAAATACTCCGGCTAGTTTCGTCTTATCGGCATTAGCAAGAACGATACCCAAGGCAGTCTGAATTTGGGTAGGAGCGTGCCCGCCTAAAGTCGGCGAACCGACGAGAAAACCTGCGGCTTGCTCGACTACAGCTTTAATTTCTTCTGGTTCGGCATATTCGGCATTAATCGACTCTACTGCTACCCCTGCTTTAGTAACGCCGCTAGCGAGTGCCTGAGCGATAGTGGCAGTATTACCGTAAGCTGAGGCATAAATTAGAGCTAATTTGATTTCGCGCTCGCTTTGCTGTTGCGTCCACTTGCGATAATTGGCGGTTAAGGGGATGAGACTGTAACGTACCAGAGAACCGTGTCCCGTAGCATAGACTCTGGCAGGTTTAGTCGCCAACTTATCTAAGCTAACGGCTATTTGACGGACATAGGGTGCCATCAAACAGTCAAAATAGTAGCGTCTATCTTCGCTTTCTACCGACCAGCCTTCATCAAAGACGCGATCGCCGCAGACGTGACAGCCAAAGAGTTTGTCGGTGTAAAGTACTTCGGTTTTGGGATCGTAGGTGCAAAGATGGTCGGGATAACGGGGATTGGGAGTTAAGATAAATTCTAAGTTGTGTCCTCGTCCTAAATCTAGAGTTTCTTCACCTTTAATTACTTTGATGTCTAATTTTAATTGCGTTTCTGCCAAAATTTTACGCAGAGAAAGGGCAGCAGGATTGGAACAGACAATTTTTATTTGCGGCGCGATTTCGAGTAAAGCTTTTAAGGTTGTAGCGCGATTGGGGTTAATATGACCCAAAATTAAAAAGTCTATCTGTTGGAGATCTAGCCTGGCTTGGAGAGCAGCGAGAAAAATTTCAGTAAAAGATTCTCCAGGAATATCGATTAACGCTATTTTCTCGCCTTCAATAATATATGAGTTGGCAGTAGTGCCTTTTTGCAGAGCGTATTCGATTTCAAATTTAAGCCGCTCCCAAGTGCGCGATCGCAACACGCGAGTATCAGCGGCAATAGGTAAGACCTGAACGTCTTTGGCTTTATTGGGAGACATGAGCTATAAATATTAGGTTTTTGATTGATATTTTTAGTTTACACCTGTAGGTATAGTTGACTGGACAAACAAAAAACGCGGCGATCGCCACGCTGATTTAGCCGAACTAGATTTGTTTAGATGTTGCTAAATTTAGCTATTAACTCAATCGATCGCTGGATTTTACATCCAGCGCTGCGATTAAGCGTTGCTCAAAATAGGCACTGAGAACTCAGAAAATGCGGTCGTTATTGACAAACCCTAAAGCTCAGAGCTTTTTTTTAGACGGCAGCCACTTTAGTTTCAGACCAACGCCCAACTGCTTTACCGATAACCTTTAGTTCTCCCATCAGGCTGTCAAACCTTTCTGGAGTTAGAGATTGAGGTCCATCGGAAAGAGCTTTAGCCGGGTTGGGGTGGACTTCAATCATCAGAGAATCAGCACCAGCAGCGATCGCCGCTTTTGCCATTAGAGGAACGTATTCGGCTCTACCAGTACCGTGACTGGGATCGATCGCGATCGGCAAATGAGTTAGGGAGCGTAAGACGGGTAATACTGCTAAATCTAGGGTATTGCGGGCATATTTGCGATCGAAACCGCGAATACCTCGCTCGCAGAGGATGAGGTTAGGATTGCCTGCGGCTAATATATATTCGGCAGCCATCAACCATTCATCAATTGTTGCTGACATCCCCCGTTTTAAAAATACTGGTTTATCCTGAGCACCGACTTTTTTCAATAGGGGGAAATTTTGCATATTTCTCGCACCTACCTGGAGAATATCTGCCACCTCAGCCACTTTTTCTACATCGGCAGTATCCATGACTTCGGTAATGATTCCCAAACCGCTAGCTTCTCTTGCTGCTGCGAGTAATTCCAAGGCACTCTCTCCGTGTCCTTGGAAAGAGTAGGGAGAAGTGCGCGGTTTATATGCACCACCCCTTAAAAAACTCGCTCCAGCCGCTTTAACCCGTTTGGCAGTTTCGATAATCATCGTTTCGTTTTCTACCGAACAAGGTCCTGCAATAATGACTATAGGGCGATCGCGCCCAAAGGTAACTTTACCATCTAGAGTTGAAACGGTAACTTCACTAAATTCGCCGTTACGAAATTCCAAACTAGCTCTTTTATAGGGTTTTTCGACTCTTAAAACGTTTTCAATCCAAGGGCTGATTTCCTGTATTTGCAGGGGATCGAGAGAAGCCGTATCTCCCACGAGTCCCATAACAACCTTGTGCTTGCCGATAATTTTTTCGGGTATCAGTCCCCAATCTTTCATTTCTGTTGCGATGCGCTCGATCTCCATTTCGGGAGAACCGATTTTCATTACTATAATCATGACAATGTTAAATTTTAAACGACGTGCTACAAGCTTAATTCTAAAAAAAATTAGTCGTTTTTTGTCTGCTGGCGATTTTCTCGCCAAGCTTGAAAAGTTCTTTGTATATTTGTTTTAAATTCTGCACCGCCGACTAAACTACCGACTCGCTCTTCATCCCAAGAAGCAGAAAAGATTCCATAACTCAATCCTCCCACTCCTAGAGCGAGAAAAGCAAAAGAAACTCCTAGGGCAACAAACGGCGGTAAATCTACCAACTTGCTACTAGAAAGCCAATAAAAAACGAACAAAGAAGACATTCCCAATACTGAAGGAATGCCACAAAATAAAGCCATACGCCTTGCCATGCGTTTGCTTACTACATCGGGAATTGCCGAAAGACTGGCTTCGCTTTTGACGCTCTTTCGAGATTTGGAAGTAGTTTTAGCGGTGTTTTCACTAGTGGAAATTTTTTGAGGCTGCTTTTTTTTATTTTGACGAGGTTCGAATGGTAAACGACCCCGTTTTGATTCTGAAGACATAGATTTCTCAGACGATTAACGACGAATGCCGAGACGAGCAATTAGCTGTTGATAGCGTTCGGTGTTTTTATTTTGAATATACGCCAGTAGTCGCTTGCGACGACCGATCATTTTCAGCAGTCCCCGTCTGGAGGAGTGGTCTTTTTTATTAATGCGGAGATGATTGGTTAGCTGATTGATTCTCTCGGTAAGGACTGCTACTTGTAAATCGGCAGAACCGGTATCGGTTTCATGAATTTGATATTCTGCCATTATTTCCTGTTTGCGTTTTTGGGTTAGACTCATGTGGTTATTGATTTTGCTAAATACTGATGTAAACTGCAATCTATTATAGTATCATCGATTTTGCCCTGCTAATGATGAAGTAAGACGAAAAACTAAAAATTGTGAGTTTTTTGCTCGCGACTAAATCCATCGTCAATAATTGATTTGAGTTTGCTCACAAGCAAGCTAGCTAATGGCGCTCGCTTGGCTCAAACTGCGATCGCCAAAAAACTGAAATTTATTTTTAGCTCAAGTGAAATTACCTACCGAGATTAATAATTCACCCAATTCTGAGTCGTCAACCAACACTCAAGCCGCTAGCTTGGGTACTTTTGGCGGTGTCTATACTCCTTCAATTTTGACTATTTTAGGGGTAATTATGTACTTGCGTTTTGGCTGGGTAGTCGGCAACGCAGGTCTAATTGGCACTTTAATTATAGTGACTATTGCCACCTCGATTACTTTTTTGACGGCATTATCGGTTTGCGCGATCGCCACAGATAAAGTCGTCCGCGTGGGCGGGGCATACTATATGATTAGTCGGTCTCTGGGAATTGAAACGGGAGGAGCAGTAGGCATTTCGTTGTATTTTGCCCAAGCAGTATCCGTAGCTTTATATACTATCGGTTTTGCTGAAAGTTTGGTCAATGCTCAAATCGATATTTTGGGTTTGAGCCTCGATCTTCAGCAGTACGGTCTCAACCAAACTTATGTCGCCCTGGTCATTACAATTTTAGTCGGTATCTTGGCACTTACTTCGGCTAGTATTGCCATCAAAGCTCAGTATTTTATTATGGCGGCGATCGCCTTTTCGCTGCTGGCTTTTTTCTTCGGACATCCTCTACCAGGAGTACAACCCCAGGGACTAGCTCCACCACCAGCAACGGCAGAACCCTTCTGGACGGTGTTTGCCGTATTTTTTCCAGCCGTTACGGGGATTATGGCAGGAGTCAACCTGTCGGGAGATCTCAAAGATCCCGTAAAATCTTTACCCCGAGGAACTTTGGCTGCGGTGGGTACGGGCTATCTAATTTATATGGTCTTACCGATATTTTTGGCAATGCGCGGCGATGCAGCTAGCCTGATCGATGAAAAACGCTTTTTGATGCAGGAAATAGCGATTGATGGCTTGGGTTTTGCCTTGTTGTTAGGAGTATGGGGGGCAACTCTTAGCAGTGCCATCGGTAGTATTTTAGGCGCGCCTAGAGTGTTACAGGCGATCGCCAGGGATGGAGTCTTACCTAAATATTTAAGCTTTCTCGGTAGCGGACACGGCAGAGAGGACCAACCCCGTAACGGAACTTTAGTTAGTTTGGCCGTGGCGATCGCTGCAGTTTGCATTGGAGACTTAAACATTATTGCCCCTATACTGACGATGTTTTTCCTCACCACTTATCTCGTGTTAAATGTGGCAGCAGCAATAGAAGGTTTTTTACAGAGTCCTTCTTTTCGTCCTTCATTTAAAGTTCATTGGTCTTTGTCGCTTCTGGGTGCCTTGGGCTGTCTGGGGGTAATGTTTCTAATCGATGCTAGAGCGACAGTAGTTGCTGCCTTAATCGTTATTGCTATTTATTTTTGGCTACAGCGACGAGAACTAAAAACTACCTGGGGTGATGTGCGTCGCGGAATGTGGATGGCGTTAATTGGCACGGGTATTTTTCAAATTGGGGAACAGGACGATACCAAAAACTGGCGACCTCATATTCTAGTTTTATCGGGTGCACCCCAAAAACGCTGGTCTTTAATCGAACTGGCGGATGGTTTGAGTCACAATAGCAGCTTGATGACAGTTTCTAGCGTCTTGCCTAGTGGTTCTCGCGATCTCGCCCAACAAAATCAACTCGAACGTACGATCCGCGATTATTTGCAGAAAAGAGGCATTCGGGCTTTGGTTAGAGTTATTACTGCTAGCGATCCCTTTGAAGGGGCGGTGCGTTTGGTGGAAACTTACGGTTTGGGACCTTTAGTACCCAATACTATCGTTATGGGAGATAGTGAAGAACCAACTCGTCGCCAAGCTTTCTGTCAGGCGATCGCCGAAATCCATGCCAGTCAGCGTAATTTAGTCATCTTTCATGAAAATCAAAAACAGGGTTTTGGTTTCCGTCGTACCATCGATGTTTGGTGGGGAGGACTGCAAAATAACGGTAGCCTGATGTTAATCCTGGCATATTTGTTACGTACCGATATCAACTGGCGTAATGCCAGAATTTATCTCAAACTGGTAGTAGCAGATGAAGTTGGGGCCGTTGCAGCGAGAGATAACATGAAAGATTTGAGCGACAGGCTACGTATTGATGTTATTCCCAAAATAATCATCGCTCAACAACGTTCCTTTGATGAAATTCTGGCTCGCTCTTCTCGCAATTCCGATCTGGTATTTTTGGGTATGGCAGAACCTCAAGAAAACTTTATGGAATACTATGAAAGTCTCCAGGTTCGAGTAGCAAAATTACCCTCGACGATTTTTGTCTTGGCTGCCAGCGATTTTGCTTTTGGCGAGGTGTTAACCGAACAGTAGAACAGAAGCAGGAGGCAGGAGGCAAAAGGGTTTAAGTCCAATTCAAACTCTTGAGAGAGAAATGCACTTTAGTAATCGAAATTTAGTACGAGCGATTGACATAAGATGAATGAATGTAAGAAGTGGCGTTGCGTTAGTAATTGCGGTGCCTGTTGTCATCTCGATCCTACCGAAAGACCAGATTTAGACAAATATCTGACCCCTGAAGAATTAGAACTCTATCTCAGCATGGTGGGTAAAGATGGTTGGTGCATTAATTTCGATCGCCAGACTAGAAAATGTCAGATTTACGAACATCGTCCCCGTTTTTGCCGAGTTAAACCAGAGATCTTTGAAGAGATGTATCAGATGAAATCTAGAGAGTTCGACGAATTTGCCATTGCTTGCTGTCATCAACAAATTTCTGGTGTCTACGGACGAAACAGCCGCGAATTAAAACGTTACCGAGCTGAAGTTGCAGATTTAGGAATCATGCAGTAATGATAAAGGGAAATAAAGTAATTGGTTTGTTTGGTAATTGCTAATCTGGCGATCGCATTTGGTTAAATGCACGCCCTAAAATAATTACTTTAGTCCAATAGCAAAATAAGCAGTAGCATCGCACCAGCTACCCTTTTGGCTACTTTCTATTTTCTCAAATTCAGCGATAAATTCTGCTTTGCAAGATTCTAATTGTTCTGGTGGTAAGTCCCATACCTGATAACCAAAAGCATTCTTTGAATTGCTCTGCCAAATAGATAATGCAGTTTCACGGCTAGGATAATAATACCAACCCGAAACATCCTCGTGTATTTTAATTTCTTTGAATCCTGCTGCTGCCAAAGCTCGAACACATTTTTCCTGAGTTCCTAGAGGATGATTTGGTTCGGACACATTGACACCATGTTTGCGAAGTATAGAACGATATAAGATAGCAGGATAAAAAGCTTTTTCCGACCAGGCATTAAAAGCCATAAAACCGCCCGATTTTAGCCATCGATGGCATTTTTGTAAAACAGCAGAAATATTTGTTAGATAAATCAGTGCCAGAGAACAAAAAATTCCATCGAAACTTTTTTCGGTAAATTCAAATTCTTCTACATCCCCTTCTTTAAATTCAATATTCTTCAATTGCCGAGCCTCAATTTTTTCCTGGGCTTTTGATAACATTCCCTGTGAAATATCTACTCCGAGTACATATCCTTCTCGATCGACAATTTCAGCAACAGAAACAGCTACTATCCCCGTTCCCGTAGCAAGATATAAAACTCGATCGCCTCTTTTTAAAGGAGCTAATTTTACTAAACGATTGCCATAATAATGGTAAAAAGTTCGCTCATCATAACTGTTTCTGCGATTGAAATCTGTTTTGATTTGCTGTTTATGACTTGTTGGATTAATTTGATTCATTCATTGATGCGAGCGCCTTATAATTCGCTTGCTGCAAATATGGCTATAATCTAATCGTAATAGTAAGAAAGCAAAATAAGTTAGTTAATGTAAAGTAAGAATTACTAGCTTCGAGTTTAGCTATTATGATAACGATCACTCCCAATAGTCAAGAAAAGAACCCTGATTGATTCCCGTAAGGCGACGATATTGCAATACCGCCTCCGCCTCGCTCAATCCCGCAACAATATCTACCGCCATGCGAGTCTTTTCTCGACTGACATCTTCGCCTCGAGTAGCGCGTTCGCACAGTTCTAAATACTCTCGGACAAATCGGGCGGGTATAAAACTCAGCTCGTTGTCGCTAATGGCTTCGTGATAGATTTCAAACAGAGTGCGAATAATCCTTTTTTGTCCGTATCTTTGAGTAGCCAAACGAGGATTAGAAATTACATAAGACCAGACAATTCGTTGCAAGAACTTTAATTCTTCTTCTTTTGCCCGGTCGTACTGCAAATAACCGCGAGCGCCATATTCCGTACTCAGGCTTACTGAGTGGATATAAGTTTGAATGAGTTGGGAACTGATTCGCTTGATTTGGGCTTTTTGCTCGAAAGAACCCGGTCGATACTGTCCTTTGAGATTGTATGTGGCATTGAGAAAGTTTTGAAAGCGATAGGGATTTTGTTTAACTACTCGGGCGACATGGTGTTGGGGAAATTCTCGCAGCCATTCGGTAATAAATCTGTCTAATTCATCGCGGTCGGTGGCTAATAGTTCTAGGGGAATTAGACCTGCTAAATAAAAATCTTCTAAATCGTGAACGCTGTAGGTAATGTCGTCAGCAAAGTCCATAATGCTGGCTTCGATGGTTTGGCGATGATTTTTATCGGGTCTGATAAATAAAAATGCCTCTTTATCGAGATCGTAAATTGAATACTTGTGCTGTTGTTTGGACTGGGGAACTAGCGATCGCATCCAGGGATATTTACAAACGGCGTTGAGAGTTGCCCTAGTTAGATTCAAACCATAGTAATCGATTCGATGAATTGCTAGCCGCGTTAAGATGCGAAATGATTGAGCATTGCCTTCAAAACCATCTGGTAAACCTGCTTTGGTAGCACAGCGATCTAATTCTTCTTCGGCAGTATGACCGAAGGGAGGGTGTCCGAGGTCGTGTCCTAATGCCGCAGCTTCTACGACATCGGCGTCTACTCCCCCAACCATAACGGCGACATCTGGCTGTTGAGCCAGTAATTTTTCTGACAGTCTTCTGGCAACCTGAGCCACTTTGAGAGAATGAGTCAGACGGTTATGAAATACATGACCTTCTTGGGCGGTAACTACCTGAGTCACCTGTGCCAAACGGCGGAAAGCTGAAGAATAGAGAATGCGATCGCGATCGACTTGAAAAGATTTACGACTATCTCCTGGTTTGTTACCTCGTTCGTTAAAAGGATTGTGCTGTCTTTCTTCCCGTCCTAACATTACGACTAGTATTAATAAAATTTAGTTCGAGCGCCATTTCGCTGTTTAACTAATATTAACCATCGAGATCGCAATCGAGTTTAGCTACCCAGTCATTTAAATTGTCGCGGTTGAGTCGGTAGCTTAGAGGATGAGCGATTAACCTAGCAGTACTCTGATAAAGAACTTCTATTTCGATTAAGCCATTTTCTTTCAGAGTGCGTCCAGTAGAAACTAAATCGACGATCGCCTCAGACATTCCTGTAATCGGTCCGAGTTCTACAGATCCGGACAAAGGCACTATTTCTATTGGTAGATCGATGCTGTCAAAATACTCTTTAGCACAGTTGACAAACTTAGAGGCTACTCTACCATGAGGAGGCAATTCTCGCGATCGCCTGTAGCTGCTGGTGGCAGGTACGGCAACGGACATACGACAATATCCAAACTGAAGATCGCTTAGATTAGCTACCTGAGGTCGTTTTTCCCGCAAGACATCATAACCGACAATTCCCAACTGTGCCTGTCCGTACTCGACGTATACGGGAACATCTTGCGCCCTAACGAGTAAAGCACGAGCAGTTTTAGTTGACTCCACACTCTGAAGTTGTCGATTGCTTTTATCGAGAAAAATCCCAAAATCCCAACCGATATTTTGCAAGATTTTAATGCTGTCTGGTAATAATGCACCCTTGGGTAAGGCAATAGTAATCATAGAAACACTTTGTCAGAACCATTTCGATCTTATATTTTGCTTACTTTGCAGCTGTATAACTTGCTAAAACTAACTATATTTAGGGTTTTCAGCCATATTGGTTCGATTTGTTGATGTCAGGAAATACAGACAATAAACCTTCGAAACTATCAAAAATTTTGTCAATATGGTTAACTAGTACACAAAAATTTATTTGGAAAATGACACGCTCAATGCGTCAAGACGAAAGTAATAAGTTTTGATTATTTTCGAGCTCGCATTTTAGGGCAATCAAGCTAACATCTATCATTACATAACAGAGGTTTTACTGGAATGGATTGCCGCCACATTCAGTTTTGTACGGACAAATCTAAGGTCGATTTTTCTCAGCTTCAAAACTTATTTAAAGCCACAGCTTTTTGGGCGAGAGAACGCAATCTAGAAGATTTGCAAATCGCGATCGCCAATAGCAATCCTGTAGTAACCGTTTGGGATAATCTCCGTTTGATTGGCTTTGCCAGGGCTACTTCCGATGGTATCTATCGCGCTGGCATTTGGGATGTCGTCATTCATCCTGAATATCAGGGTATGGGTTTGGGGCGCAAGTTAGTCGAAACAGTTTTGTCTCATCCTCTAGTTTGTAAAGTAGAGCGAGTGTATCTAACCACTACCTATCAACAAAGTTTCTACGAGCGTATTGGCTTCGTGCCTAACGATACTACTACGATGGTATTATACAATTCTCAACCTGCTTCTAACTTGTCTCTCCTAGAGCAGCGCTCGCCAATTGCCGTCGAAAACTAAAACTATGACTCAACCAAAACTACTGTTTTGAACAAAAGTCAGAAAAGATAACGGTGCGCTCGTCTCAAGTAATATTGAGTATGTCGAACTGACGTTAATATAGGGGGAAATACGCAACTTCTAATTTTTATAATTGGCTAGGTTCTGTTGACACAATTAACGCAACCAAATTAAAGCCGAAGCAAATTCGGCAAATCCCAAATAACATTCGTCAGTTTTGTCAAAACGGCTGAAAACGCGACGATAGTATTTAAGTTTGTTAAAAAAGCACTCAACTAGATGTCGCTCCTTGTACAGATGTGAATCGTAATCTCTAGGGTTGAGGCGACCAGAACGAGGCGGAATCACGCCTTGAGCACCAGTTTCCTCAATCAAGACCACAAAAGCATCACAATCATAGCCTTTATCGGCAATTACCTGTTGAGCTCGATAACCAGCCACCAATGCCTCTCCTTGACTGATATCGGCGGTTTGCCCTGGAGTCAGAAGCAACCGCAGCGGATTGCCCAACGCATCTACCACAGCATGTAACTTGGTACTAAATCCGCCACAAGAACCTCCTAAAGAGTGTTTTTCTGACCCCCTTTTGCTCCTGCTGCACAGGGATGAGCACGAATCATGGTGCTATCGGGAATTAAACTTTCTAAGTCAGCAGAGTGGGACATTTCTTGCAAGAGACGATGCCAAACTCCCTTCTGACACCAACGCCGATATCGTTTGTAGAGGCTGTTCCAGTTGCCAAAACGTTTGGGTAATTCACGCCATTGAGCACCTGTGCGAGTAATCCAGAGAACCGCATTCAGAAAACGACGACAAGCTTTGGGGTCTTTGATACGGATGTCTTGTTGGTGGCTCAGAACAACGAAAATTTGCTGCCAAGCAGAATCGTCCAACTTAACACGAGATTTCATGAAGAATTTTTTGACTAAAATCAGCAACTTCAGGTACTTTCTCATCTTTGCCTCTTTACGTCAACAGAACCTAAGGTGTTATTCATTTATTTCGATCGCCCAACGACTTTACTGCAAAAGAGCTAGCCGTTAAAAATCCCAATTTAAATGCATGTCAGCTTAATTCTCCAAGAATCTCTAGTCAAGTTCCTCTCGGTTTATCAGTCTATAATCCAGGAGGAATTAAAACGCGATCGATAGGAATAATTACCCCACCATCGGTAGCGGCTATCGGCTCACTTGCCGCAGCTTCGTTTAACTTAACATTGATTTTATCTCCCTCTGGCACCCCTGTAATTGTCACCGAACTTTTCTCTAGTTGTGTTGCTACTGCTCTCCTCTTAATATCTGCCTCGTTAATTGTGCCTCTAACTAGGTGGTATTGCAAAACTTGTTTTAAAGTTTTTGGATTAGCTAGCTTTTCTTTAGCTTCTGGGATTAAAGCCTCAAAAGCAGCTTCACTGGGTACGAGAACCGTCAGTGATTCTTGCTGTTGTATGGTTTCCCATAATCCCGCCTCCTCCAACTTCTGATTGAAGGTCGGGTACTGCTCCAAAATCGTTGCCAGATCTCCATCTTCAGACTCGTAAGGAGCAGCAAAGGGAGTAAAAAAACTAGCAGAGGGATATAAAAAAGATTGAGCAATTGCGGCAGTTGTTAGAGCAGAAGACCCCCCAAGTATAATTGTCGCAATTATTAATTTATTAAGTAGTAATTTATCCAGTAATTGTTTGGCGCTCATGATCTTAAGACAAGAAGATAAATAATTATGTTTAAACCGATGAATGCTTAATCTAAGTACAAAATTGTTAATCAATTTTCATAACCATAGAAATAACCGGTTGAAATTGTATCTTCGATAGATACAAATTTATCTAACTATCGTTAGGCGGCTAACATTCATATCACAATTCTAACTAAGGAAACCTTAGATTCACTTATAATAATTATTACAGCTATTAACTATGTATATTGCTAGATTAAATATGCAATTTTAGTTAAATTTTTTTAATCGTAACTACGATATTTTTCTCTTTAAAAGCGGATTTGTCAAGTAAGTATTAATAACCCTCTATTATATTTAGTTAACTTGCCTAAATGAATATACAAAAGCTGTTAGTCACCATGAATCGCCAGCAAATGATAGTTGGAAAAAGATATCGGCTCGTTCGGGAGTTGGGTAAAACTCAGTCGAGTACCATCTATTTGGCTCGAGATTTAGCTTTGCCAGAGCGCCCTAACTGCATTGTCCAACAATTTAGGTTGGAAGTAGCTGCGGAAAGATTGTGGCAAGATATTAGATTGATGTGTGCTAAAAAAGCTTCTTTATGGTTAAAGTTAGCATCTTATAGCCAAATACCTCAACTTTTGGCTTATTTTGAAGAATCAGACTGTATATATTTAGTTCAAGAATATATAGAAGGGACAAGTCTCGCTCACAAGCTACAACCGGGAAATAAAATAGCTGAAGGGCAAGTAATTTATTGGCTTCACGATCTTTTGAGTAGCCTGCAAATCATTCATCGCAATGGCATCATTCATGGCGATATTAAGCCTTCTCATATCGTAATTCGCGATTCTGATGAAAAAGCCTTTTTAGTTGATTTTGGCATTTTTAAAGCGATCGATGCCCGCTTTGTCAACGAAATGACATCGAATGCTTTTACTACAGACAATATTTATTACCCTACTCAGATTGTAGGTGAGCCTACTGCTAAAAGCGATATTCATGCTGTAGGGGCGATTGCGATCCAGGCGTTGACAGGAAATCAACCAGAGCGGTTTCTTAGAGAACGGACTAACGAAAAACTGCTTTGGCAAGCAGAAGTAGAAGTCAATCCTAAATTAGCGAAAATTCTCGATAAAACTGTCAGTCTCAATCCTGAAAATGGCTATATTTCAACAGCAGAGATGATTGAAGATTTGCAGCAACTTCCCTTATTTGCGATCGCTTCGAAAACCACGGCTTTGGAAAATAATCTTCGTGAACCCCAAGAGACTAAAATTCCACCACCAATGGATCGAGCTGTGAAAACAAAACAACATCGACAATTCCAGTGGAAACTCTCCTATCTTTTATTACCTTTAGCTGGCATTGTCTTAACTCTGGCGGGGTGGGAGCTGGTGATTCCTACTTTTAGACCACTATATTATCTCGATCGCGGTAATAATTCTCTTCCAGAACAACCCCAGATTGCCCTGAAGTATTTTCAGGAAGCACTTTATCTCAAGCCCCAAATGACTAATGCCTGGATAGGAAGAGGAGATGCTTTATTTGCGATCGAACGCTCCCAAGCAGCTTTGGTATCCTATGATAAAGCCACTAGATTAAAACCAGACTCTCCTGAAGCATGGCAAGGGCGTGGAGAAGTTTTGTATCGTTTACAGCGGTTTGAAGCAGCGAAAACAGCTTTCGATAAAGCTTTAGAACTGGAACCAAATAATGCTGAGATTTTAAATCGTAAAGGCAGAGCATTATATAAACTAGAACGCTATCAAGAGGCTCTTGCGACACAAGAAGCTGCCTTAAAACTTCAACCCAATAATGCTACTGCTTTAAGCGATCGCGGACTGGCTCTCATTGGATTGGGTCAATATCAAGAAGCTCTAATTTCATTTAGTCGAGCTCAGGCAGTAGAACCTGAAAATCCCCAACTCTTGCAGAATAAAGCTTTAGCTTTACAATTACTCAATAGACCCCAAGAAGCATCTCGTCTCTATCAAGAAGCTTTGCTAGCTTACGATCGCCAGATCGAAGAAAATCCCAACAACATCTTTGCAATCATTGATAAGGCAAACGTTTTAAATCAACTGCGACAATACCAACAAGCTCTGGCTACTTACGAACGAGCTCTGGAAATTAATCCTGATTCGACCTTAGCTTCTATAGGTAAAGGTAATACTTTTTTTGCTCTGCGTGAATACGATAAAGCCTTAGAAACATTCGACCGTGCCCTAAAATTGCAGCCAGAATCTTATTTAATCTGGCACAATCGTGGTTCTCTGCTGCGTGATGGTCTGAAAGACTTGCCCGAAGCGATCGCCTCTTACGAGAAAGCAGTTCAAATTAATCCTAGCTTTTACCATGCCTGGCGAGATCTGGGATTTGCCTATAGTCAAAATCAGCAACACGATCGAGCGATCGAATCTTTCGAGCGTGCTGTAAGTATTAATAATAACGATTATAAAACTTGGGTTGGTAAAGGTATTGCCCTTTCTTCTCTCGGTAGAGTTGATGAGGCGATCTCTGCATTTGATCGCGCTGCTACAATTCAACCCCAAGACCCCTTTGTGTGGATTAATCGTGGTTTTGCTTTAGAAAGAGCCCAACGATATACTGAGGCATGCGATGCCTATCAACAGGTGAGAAATATTAACCCTAGTTTTGCGGCAGCCAATCAGGCAATTGCCAGAATTGGTTGTCGTTAGTCTTAAAATTTAGAGTCTATAACTGTAACTCGCGTTTGGATAAAAAAAGTCATCAGTGGGATTAACTAATGACTTTCTATGATTTGAATTACTGAATTACTAACGTCTAAAAACGGAAAGTAGTACGAATTGTTCCGACATAAATAGTATCGTTGGCTTCGATATGACCTGGATTAGTCACGAAAAAGAACCCGGGGGTAATCCAGATATAGTCGTTGACTCTGAAACGATAAAAGAATTCAAAGTGCAGCGAAGTAGCTTCGTCTTCTTGACTGATTCTTTCTGGTAAATCACCCGCCTCAACTAAATCTTCAGCCACTTGCACAATATTTTCGTCAGTTCGGGGCAAACCTCTTTCATCTACCTCTTGTAGGATTGTTCCTACGGTATTCAGATTAGGATTATTGTCGGTTACCGCTAAATTTTCTTCATTATTAATCACCTGCTCGAAAAATGGTACTGGTGTTCCTGGAGTTTCTGGTCCTGCATCAACTAATTTGGGAGGCATACCAAAAACAAATCCAAATAAATCCCCTTCTCTGCCAAATGGATCCCTCAAACCTAGAGAAAGACTAAAAGTTGCTGAATTAGCAAAAGGCTCTTTTCCTGCTGAAGCCCCAATTGCTTCGTTATCTTCAGGAAGTTCGTTGAGAAAGTTGGTAACTGTATACCCTCCCCAAGCTGCTAAATTTATCTTCTCTGTTGCATTCCACTGAAAACTACCACCCACCGCATTGATTTGTGCAGGTTGTTCATCTAGAGGAATACTACAACAAGGACCAAATGGAGGGACTTCTGGATTTGGTGGTGGAATAAAGGAATCAGAAACCAATCCTCCTGTTTCTGCATTGATACTACCGGTATAAGTACCTAATGTGCCATCGCTAGAGTAAGCATTAACGTAGTTAATACCGGTAACTATATCATCCGTTGGCTGAGCTAAAAGCTGTACTCCTAAAGCACTATGGTCGGCACCAAAAAAACCGCTCTCTGGGTTACCACTATCTCTAGTACCATAAGCAACTTGCAATCTCAAAGGGTCGAAGATTTGCCAATCAAACCCCAAACCTGCATCCATCGCTCCTCCAATTCGCAAAATAGGATTTAGCTGTCCGAAGCGTGAAATTGCGCCTCGTCCAAGATCGAAGAAAGGAGCATTAGCAGTCAAAACATTGCTGAGGGCAAAACCATAAGCTGCACCGTAAAAAACTACTCGATCGTCAAAAGCTGGAAACCGATATTCTAAAATGTCAACAAAAACCTCGTTTTCTAAACCAGCTTGATATCCAAAACGAGCCATATAAGTATTCAAAGAGCCGATATTTATAAAACCACCATCACTAAAGTTACCTGTAGTCAAAAATATCCGCAGGCGGTCTTGACCTGTAAAAGAACTTTGCAATCCCAAACGTGCTGTATAGGTAAAAACAGTTTCCGTATCGGGCTCGTCGCGATTGGAACAATCAGTTCCTCGACCAATATCATCAGAGGAACCTACAACAATACACCCCCCAGGAGGATCGCCGCCAAAAGCATCAGCTATGGCAAAGATAACTTCTGCATTAAAGATGGTTGTCGTGGAAAATTGATTGTCTTCTAAAAAAGCTATTCGTCCTTCCAAATTGTCGACTCGTCCGGCAATGGTAGCTAGTTCGGCTTCAAATTCCTGACTGAGTCGTTCTATGGTTTCGAGGTCTTCTCGTGCTACAGTTTCGGAAGCTGCAATTAACCTCTCTATTTGTTGTAGACAGCTATTTAAACCTGCGGCAAATTCGTAACGAGTTAAAGCCTGATTTCCACGATAGGTTCGATTGGGAAAACCTGCAATACAGCCATAGCGTTCTACTAGACTCCGTAAGGCTTCATAAGCCCAGTCTCCTGGTTCTACATCCCTCAGTTGGGATACATTAGTCAGTTGAGATATAGAGCCATCTACAGTAAATAAGGAATTATCTTGTAATGATTCTGCCGTAGTTTGATAATCAAGAATTTCTGATTTGGATAAAATACTCGGGGTAACTACGGTTGAAGTTGAATTAGTATTTTGGGAAGTTAATTTACTTTGTTCGATTGGTTTGGAGTTCAACTGAGAATTGGAAGCAGTTAATTCTTGGTTCGTTTCCGCTCTAGCTACGGAAGTCCACAAGAGGAAAAAGAATAATCCCGATACTAAATATTTGCTATTCAATTTTTACACCTCACACCAAGAGAAAATATTAATTACATCGAGCTGGTTAATAATTTAAACGCAACCGATGATTTCTCAATTTTCTCTTTAGGTCGTCTTTACGGGATTAAAAAAGACTTTCTATTTAACAAAAATTTTATTTAATAAAAATTAATTAATAAAGTCTAAATCGCTAATTTTTTTGTTATGTTTTGTTAACTAATATAACGATTTAATAAGAAATAGTCATCGCGTACATCAATTACATGGTTCTCCCAAGAGTAAAAAACGACAACCAGGAGAAGGTTCATCTCGTAACAAGTTCTTTAAAGAAAAACTTTCATATAGATCTTCAACCACGTCTTCTCGTTCGCCTAGATCTATTCTTCCAGTAAGGTCGTTGTTGGCAGCAATATCTAAAATGCCACTATCGCTATTTGATTCAAAAATAGGTGTTCGTGCTGCTTCAATAAAACTTTGGTTCGGAGGTTGACGGTTAAACAGCAGTTTAATATCGAGCTGGTTATTTAGCTGGTTCCACAGCGAGAAAAAATTATTGGCATTCTGACCGCTACTAAATTGGGAGTGAAGCACTGGTGGCTCGTAGTCAACTGCTGTTGCCATGACTTCTGCTAAGTCTTCTGTTTCCAAACCCAGGCGATCTTCCTCTGCTTGATTTACGGAACAGTATTTTCTAACTAACATTCCTTTATCCGCCGAACCACGACCATGAACGCCAATGACAAAACCATTTTGGTCGAACACCGGACCACCACTCATGCCAGGACGAGTGAGGTCGATATAAAAAACACTGTAACCGTTCTCGCTAATACTGGTCTGTATTTTTCTAGTGATCGGAGCCCACGCTAAACGTCTTTGTCGGCGAGCAACCTTACCACGGCATTTTCCAGTATGGGGATCTTTTTCTTTTTCCGGATCGGGCCAACCAGATATATATACCGTTTCACCGAGATTAACTTTTTCTACGTCTCCTAAAGAAGCAATAGGATATTCTTTATCGCTATCAAAAGCAACTACTGCCAGATCTGTTCCCGCTACTCTTCCAGGCACGGTCAAAGCATAACATCCAAATCTTACTAAAGTTTGGCTGGTAATTTCGCCTTCAAGAGGACAGTTACGACCATCATCCACTTGTGTAATGGGATGAACTAGACCATCACTAGTCCGAATTCCATAGGGTAGATTCTGCTTTAAATGTCTTTGTTTGAAATTATGGGTGACTGTCAATACATAATATTTATTTCTTTGTCTGCCAATAATTACGCCAGAACCTGGATTCCAAACACCATCTGGATCGTTTTTACTAGCTAGAGGATTATTGCGATTTTCTTCTAATTCTTCAATTAATTCTGGTGTCAAACCCGGAGCAATCAAAACAGTAGTTTGCCTGGCAATAGAATTAATTTCTTCAAGAGATAATTCTGCCAATGCAGGTTGAGTAGCTATCAAACTAAGGCTAAAAACACTTAAAACCTGGCAGATTTTTTTGATCAAAGGCAACATGAAATCATCGATCTTTAAACTAAGATGTTTCTTCTATATTAGGCAATGAAAAGTACGGTCAACCTAAGAAGAAAAAAAAATTAATTAAAATTTTTCCGCTTGACTTTTGCTGTAGATAAATTCAAGAAAAAAACAAGAAAGTCAGAAATGTTACTAAAGCGATCGCGCTAGCAAATTACTTCACTAGAGAACATTCTTATCGGGCGGAGACAAATTCCGCCCACAGCCCCTGTTAAAAAAAGCGATGCGACTCCAACTACAGCTGGTTCTCAGCAAGAGAAAATCCACCAAGAGCCGAAGAAGCGTGGTTTGAACCTCACTCGATAGCTATAATTCGGGATCGAGCTTAGCTTTGTCAAACTCGTCGATCGCGCATTCATGCATTCTCAAAGTTGCTGCAGCTGCATAGTTACGTCCGGAAGGCGTGTCGGGATTGAAGCTATTGCCAGTTTCGTTGTATGCTGAGGCAACATTACAATATGCCGACATTTGCTGAATGAGATCTTGACCCCAGTGACCTGCAATATCGGTAAAATTAGCAACTTCTTGGTTAGCTACTAACTCTGAATCTAAACCTTCCTGGAGTTTGGCAAATTTAGCGGCGTTTTGTAAAATCGCCATCAATTCTGCTCTGGTAACCGGTTGTTCTGGTCTAAACGAACCGTCGGGATAACCAGTGACGATTTCATTGTCTTTTGCCCACTCGATTTTTGCCGCACTCCAACGGGAAGTATCCACATCTGGATATGGTCGAGCAGTAACTTGGTTTGGTGCTCGTACCTCGAGATTATCAATAGTATCTAATGCACCAAACACCATAGAAACCAGTTGTTCCCTGGTTAATGGTTCTTCGGGTCGAAAAGTATTATCTTCAAAGCCGGCAATAAACCCAAGTGCTACCGCTTGTTCGATTTCATTGGCATAAATATCACCGCCAGTATCTCTAAAACTGGTAGCTACCGTAGTCGGTGACGTTGGAGCAGCATCCCCTGCCGCGGCGATCGCAGCGGTATCCCCACTCAAATAATAGTGACCGAGAACTTTGTCGTCAATAGTCTTTTTAGTGATTTCCCAGCCTGGATTTAAATATATTTTATGGTATTCTCCTTCCTGTTCGCCAAAGGTAGTGCCAATCGTAGTGCGAGAGCGATCGTTTCGGTTTTGAGCGACTAACTCTAAAGTATCGCCTTTAGAAACCACACTGAGTAAATAATCTAAACTGGTGTCCTGACCATCGACGCGCACGGAATAACCGTTACTATCAGTCGCCCGATTACAACTACCTGTAAAATCAAAAGTAGTCCACAAAGGTTCGATAATCGTAGGCTGAGAACCACTTTCGCTCCAACACTGTTGTTGTCCGGGAATCTGTTCGATTACAGCTAGGTTATAGCCAATACTGCCTGCGGGGACGGCAATAACTGCGATTTGGTCGTCGGGTACATCGGTTTCGCTGACATCTACTGCATGAGTACTAAGGAGAGGGACTATGCTGCTGAGAATGGCTGTAGCGACGGTTGCTATGGTTAGGTTGCTAGAAAGTTTCATGATATTTACTGCTTGTTGTAACGAATACGATTAAAGCTCAAAACTTGGATTTCGTCCTCTTCAATCGAAATATGTTTACGAATACTTGTTTGCTGCGACCGCACTAGGAAAAAAGCGATCGCGCTGGCAATTGCAACCAGATCGATGACTAATTATTTAGTTTGAATGTTCCCCTCTCATTTTGCTCTAATACTGCAACTGCTATTGAAAGCGCGGTTATCGGTGCAGTAACAGCACGTAAGATGCGGTTGCCTAGAGTAACTGGTCGATAGCCTCCGGCGATCGCTAGCTCGATTTCTCTCGGCGTCCAACCACCTTCACACCCAGTAGCTATAGCTATTTCTGGTTCTGGCACTTGCTGGAAACTTTCCCATAAAGTAGCTAGATTGCCTCTGGCTACCCCAAGGAATTTCCGCTGGTAATCTGCCGTATTGTCTAATGCTTCTTGCCAAGAAACGGGTGTAAAAATATGAGGAACTATTTGTCTTTCTGACTGTTCGGCAGCTTCGACGGCAATTTTACGCCAGCGTTGTACCTTATTGAGACTTGGTTTGAGAATGGTGCGATCGCTGATGACTGGGATAAAATTACTTACTCCCAACTCCGTACAGCAGCGTACTATTTGTTCGTAACCGCTACCTTTAGGTAAAGCGGTAATTAGCGTAATCGATTTTGGTAATTCATTATTGATTTCAATCGGTTCGAGGAACTTGGCGCAGATGCCGGAAATTTCTGCGTTCCAAGCTTTACCCAGTCCATCCATGGCGATGAAGCGATCGCCAGACTTCAATCTTAAAACTCTCAATAAATAGTGCTGTTGCACTGGAGTTAGGGTAATAGCGCGATCGCTTATTTGATTCGGATCGATAGTTAAACGGTAAGCCAAAAGAAACTGAGTTAGTAGTTATTAATTCCAGACTTCGAACTTCAAATTCATCTATTCTCTATTCATAGCGTACCAACTGCATTTTTTGGCAAGGGGACAGCTAGTGCAATTGGGTTTTCTCGCAGTACATACTAAAGCTCCTAAATCGAGTAAAGTTAGATTCCACTGTCCTACTTTGCTTGGAGGTGCGGTTAGTTCCGCTGCCTGCCACAGAAGTTTACAACGAGATTTGACTCGTTCTCCTCGCAAACCAAAAAACCGTTCTAAGATACGAGCTACATTAGTATCGAGTATTGCTAAGGGTTGGTTAAAAACAGAAGCACAAATGGCGCGAGCAGTGTATCTGCCTACTCCTGGCAATTCTAATAACTTCAATTCGGAATCAGGTACTTTTCCGCCATATTCCTTAGCAATTATTTGGGCAGTTTGATGTAATCGAGCAGCGCGGAAGAAAAATCCTAAAGGTCGTAATAAATCCTCCAATTCGCTTACCGTCGCGGCACTCAAAGCCCTTACGCTAGGATAGCGATCGATAAAAGTCTGATAAAGTGGCAAAACCGTCATAGCATCGGTTCTTTGCAATAAAAATTCCGCTACCAGAATCTTATAGGGTTGATTTGTCTGTCGCCAGGGAAAATCTCTGAGGTTAGTTTTTTGCCAAAAAATCAGATGACCACGATACCAACTAACTTTCTTAGGAACGAGTAATCGATTAATTTGTTGCTCTCTTGTAGCGATCGAAGTCAGACTATTTTTGGCGATCGCAGTTTTCATTAGGCTAACTCTAGATGAATTGAGATGAATTTATTTGTATTCTAAATAAAAATTCCGAGCGGCAGTGACGAACTCAGTATTTTTAAGGCTTGAGATAGATTTAAAAAACTATTTATATTTTTAGACTAGCAATAATGAAGAAAAAAATGATTTTAGATAAAATAAATATGAGTGAAGAAGCTAAAAAAGTCGTACCTAAAACCGATCCCGAGAATGCCCAACCTGGTATAAGGTGCACCTGGGAAACAAACTGGCGTACAAACTGCTCAGACTACAGCCGTAAATCCCCCCGATGCTAAAATTCCTGCTGCTGAAGATGTCCAAGAAAACGTCGAACAGGTAAAAGCTGTAGAAGAACAAGAAGCAGGTACGGGAATGAAAACTACCGAGGGTTATACTATTGATGAAGCTGGACGTCTCGATAACTTGCCTGTAGAGCCAGAAGTTTATGTAGAAGAAAATTAACGGTTTGAAATTGAAATTGCAAAATTCATTTCATTAAGGCAATAGACAATACTTAATAGTATTTAACCTATAACAATAGAGAGAATTTTTCTCTATTTTTTTTTCTGTTCATTAAATAAAAATATTACTCTAAAGATAGATTCTGGATCGATATTTGCTGGATACTGGCAATAAGTTTAAAACTCATGACGGTGCGACGTGAGAAGAAAACCTATTTGAGTAACGAGCTATTAAAAAAAAATCGAGGTATCCTAAACAACAGTATAGATAGATCGACTTAGGAATTAGCCATGTTTGGAAAGCAGTCTCCAAAATCGCCGAGATCGGAAAAACCCAAAAACTTGCAGGATATTCAACTTTCACCACCTGAGACTGTAACCCCACCAGTTTCCCAATCTGATACTCTATTTCAAACAGAACCCTCACTAGTTCCCGAATCAGAGCTAGTTAATACTGTCGAAAAAATTAGCCGTATCGTTTCACCCTATTTTATCGTTATTGTCGGATTGACTTTGTATGAAAATAACTTTTTGTTCGGTACGATTCTAATTGCTACCGGAATTCTTTCTTTACTCAAAGTTTCTGCTAGAGATGTTGCCACTTTCTTTGAGTGGTTAAAAACCTTTTTTGGTTTTGACCACACTCAACCATAGTCAATCTCGACCAAAGCTCACAGCCAAGGAAAAATGGGATTTTCTACCCCTATACCTGTTTTGCCACTACAATCGCTGCCAGACTTATTAAAATCGAACGGTTGCACGATTAACTCTCAACCATCCACCAAAATCAAAGCGTATGACACGATATCTTGTCGTGTTGAAACTAGCTTCAAACTTGCCATGCTTTTTGTAGCCTGTTCCAAAAAGTTATAAAAGTCTGTTTGACTTCATTTTGAAAAGTCCAACGCTGAAAAGCTCTTTCGTAATCTTCTCCCTTAGTTTGATAGGCTTTCCAGCCATTTAGAGCTAATCCTAGACCCCAAAATAACAATACATAAAGCGACCAGGAAAGTACTCCAGCCATTAAAAAGTTAAAAGAAACTAAAAAAGTATTGACAATTAGATATTTGGTGAAGTTTTGCTGAAATTTCTGGCGACGATATAAACTAAAAACCTCTCGTTTTCGATCGGTTTCTTTCCGTTCCAACCATTCTCTTTCAGCAGTTTGAATTGTGGTGCAATCGATGTCTAGTTCTGAGGCAATTTCCCAAAGCTGTTCCCTGGTAAATTCTTCTCTATCTTCACGACGAGCGATCGCAACTTGCAAAATTTGTTGAATATCTTCTGAGCTATAAGATTCTGGATAATGCACGGCTGTCTCGGATATAATGCGACAATAACTAGGTAGCTCTCCACTACATACTACTATTATGCCTAAAGTCGCTTCAACCAAGACCGTAATCTAAGGAACGGTTTTTACTGTATTCCACTAAAATCAATAGAGGTTAATCTTTCGTTACAATTTAGATTACAGACACGAGTTACTGTGCTACTAGATTTATCTTTTAAATTCTTTAAAAATTTGGAGCTAACTGTAACTATAGAAAGTTAAAAGCGAAAATAAAAGCAAGTTTATTCGAATTTTCGCTACAGAAAATATAGGAGGATATCCTATGAACGGCAATATCCGTATAGGAAGTTTATTTGGCATTCCCTTTTTTATTAATCCCTCATGGTTTTTTGTGCTGGGATTAGTCACTCTGAGCTACGGCTCGAATTTGACGCGCTTTCCAGAATTAACGGGGTTTTTACCTTGGATCTTGGGTTTCATTGCAGCAATACTTTTATTTGCTTCAGTTTTGGCTCACGAACTGGGTCATAGTTTGGTTGCAATTGCACAAGGAATTCCCGTCAAGTCGATTACGCTATTTATTTTTGGTGGTTTAGCCACCTTAGGAAAAGAATCAGATACTCCCCTACAGTCTTTTCTAGTGGCGATCGCCGGTCCTCTGGTTAGCATAATGTTATTTGGCGTGTTCGCATTTGTCGCTGTCAGATTCAACTTCAGCGCACCCATAGATGCAATTTTACAACTATTAGCCTCGATCAATTTAATTCTGGCATTATTCAATCTCATTCCCGGACTTCCCCTAGATGGCGGTAACGTACTCAAATCTATTGTTTGGAAGATTACGGGCAATCCCAACAAAGGAGTAATCTTTGCCGGTAGAGTCGGTCAGGTTATCGGTTGGATTGCGATTGTAATTGGTGGGTTATCTATTTTAGGTATTAGTCCGATTGGTGGTAGTTTTTGGACGCTGTTAATTGGTTGGTTTTTGCTTAGAAATGCTGGTTTTGCAGCACAGTCGGCTACGGTACAAGAAAAATTAGACCGATACACGGCGGAGGATGCTGTAATTCCCAATAGTCCCGTAGTAGCAAGCGATCTAACTATTAGGCAATTCGTTAATGATTATATAATCGGTCAAACTCGCTGGAAAAAGTTTTTAGTTACCGATACCACGGGCAAACTCGCTGGTGCTATCGCCTCTGAAGATTTAAAACAAATTCCTACTTCAGATTGGAATCAAGTTTTAGTGGCAGAGTTAGTCAAACCGGTAGCAGATAATAAAATTATTATGGCAGAAACCTCATTACTAGAAGTAGCTAAATTAATTGAAACCCAACAAATTGGCGAATTAACTGTAGTTAGAGAAGATGGTACTGTAGTCGGTTTATTAGAAAAAGCTTCGATTGTGAGTTTAATGGAGCGAGAGGCACGACAAAAAAACACTCAAGAGGTAGTTATCAATCCAGATAAGCCTGAAAAAACCTACGTTAATTAAATGAGCAATGGAGATAGCTTGGTAAGTCAGTTTTACTTATTTAACTAGCAGTCGCTATGTTCGGCAGCAATCAAACTCTGAAAAGTTTGAGGGTGAGCACATTGCTCACCCCGATTTTTTTCTGGCTAGTTACTATAATTTAGTCAGTATTGCCAGTCTGCAAAGATTTTTCGTCGACTTTAGTCCATTCAGTGTGGAAAAATTCACCTCTAGGTTTATCCGTGCGTTCGTAGGTGTGTGCGCCAAAGTAATCTCTCTGTGCCTGAGTTAAGTTTTGTGGCAGGCGATCGCGTCGGTAGTTGTCAAAATAATCGAGCGAAGCACTAAAAGCAGGAACGGCAATACCTAATTTATTGGCAGCAACTAAAACATCTCGCCAAGCGTTCTGGCGATCGAGAATAGTTTGTTTGAATTCGGGAGCGAGAAGTAAATTGGGCAGATGGGGATTATCGATAAATGCCGATTGAATTTTACCCAAAAATCCCGCTCTAATAATACAGCCTCCTTTCCAAATGCGAGCACATTCGCTGAGATTGAGATTAAAACCAAACTCTTGCGAGGCTTTACTTAAAAGCGCCATGCCTTGGGCATAAGAACACATTTTCGAGCAGTAGAGAGCGTCTCGGATTTTATCAATAAATGCCTGCTTATCCCCTTCATATTTACTACTCTCAGGACCTTGCAACTGTTTGGCAGCAGCAACTCGTTCTTCTTTATAAGCAGACACGACGCGAGCATTAACGGCAGCATATATGGTTGGAATCGGTACCCCAAGTTCTAGAGAGCTAACTACAGTCCATCGTCCCGTACCCTTTTGTCCTGCTGCATCGAGAATTGATTCTACTAAGGGTGAATTAGTCTCCGAGTCGATATATTTAAAAATATCGGCGGTAATTTCAATCAAAAAGGAATTTAGCTTTTCAGTCTCGTTCCATTGGCTGAAGACTTGGTGAAGCTCTTCTGCATTCAGTCCCAAAGTATTTTTTAACAAATCGTAAGCCTCGGCAATTAGCTGCATATCGCCATACTCGATGCCGTTGTGCACCATTTTCACATAGTGCCCCGCACCGCCAGGACCGATATAGGTAACGCACGGACCATCATCTACTTGAGCGGCAATTTTGGTTAAAATTGGCTCTAAATCTTTATATCCTTGCTCGGTACCTCCAGGCATCAGCGATGGTCCATTTAATGCCCCTTCTTCACCACCGCTAACTCCCATACCGACAAAGCCCAATCCTAAGGCTTCTAGTTCTTTAGTGCGGCGTTCGGTATCTTCATACAGAGAGTTACCGCCGTCAATAATCGTATCTCCTTCTTCTAATAGGGGTTTGAGCTGACCGATTACTGCATCTACTGGTTTTCCTGCTTTAACCATGACTAGAATATTGCGGGGACGTTCTAAAGCTCCCACGAATTCTTCTAGGGAGTAAGCAGCTTTAACGTCTTTGCCTTGAGCTCTTTCCTCCATAAAAGTTTCGGTTTTAGAAGCGGTGCGATTATATACGGCAATAGGAAAACCGCGACTTTCTACATTGAGAGCGAGATTTTCTCCCATTACAGCCAAACCAATTACGCCGAAAGTTCTTTTTGTCATATCCTTTAAGCCTGCTCCTAAAAGTTTATGCTTTGTTTTGTCGTCTGAGGGAGGAAGAGAAACAATCTGAATTGCTTCTCGATTTTGCCTTCCCCCGCCAGCATCTGCTTAACTGTACAAATCCCGACATCCAAAGGCTAGCGCAGTTTTCTAATTACAATTTGTTCCTTAATTAACTTTTTGAGATTTAAGAGCTTGATGTTTCGTCTAGATCGAGACTGTGGAGTATCTGCTGTAATTTCTGGCGATTGAGATGTACTGTTACTTCTAGTTTTTGTTCGCTATCTCGCAGCAACAATAAAAAGTTATTCTCTTTACCACTAGCAGCAATTTTGGGATTATTTAAATCTAACTTTTGATAGATAACTTCTGGGAGAGATACGCAGATAATCACCTGGGATTGAGATTGAGGGTAGATATACAGTTTTTGTCGGAAATTATCTAATTCCAACTTGCGAGCGGTAATGTTTCTCTCAGTTTTGTCGTTATGGCGTTGCCAAAAAACAGTAATTCCTTTTAATTGAGGAGTCTGGATGAGAAACTTTTCGTCAAATTTTTGCTCTCTCCACTCCAGCTCTTCAAAGTTGCCACTATCTGGAAGCAATCTTTGCTGCCAAAATATTTCTTTGCCACTCAAACTCTGCCACCAATCGGCGATCGCCTGTAAGTTGTTGGCATTATCGGGACTGCTACTGCCTTGTTGCCAGATTTTAGTAACCATGAGCGAGTCTCCAAGGGATTTAGATCGAGGAATATAAAGAATGTCCTAAAATAATAAATAAATAAATCAACAAAAACATAACTTAAATTTAATCTTTATCACAAACTTATGTCTGTCTTGGCAGCGATCGCAGTTTTAGGTCTATTAATCGTAGTTCACGAATTAGGTCACTTTGCAGCAGCACGACTGCAAAAAATCTACGTCAATCGTTTCTCAATTGGTTTTGGTCCAGTTTTATTAAGATACCAAGGCTCGGAAACCGAATATGCGGTAAGAGCCTTTCCTTTAGGAGGTTATGTCGGCTTTCCCGATGACGACCCCGATAGCTCGATTTCACCAGAAGACCCCAATCTACTCCGCAATCGTCCCGTATTAGATCGAGCAATTGTAATTAGTGCCGGAGTAATTGCCAACCTGATTTTTGCTTACTTTCTGCTGGTCGGTCAAGCTGCAACTGTTGGCTTTCAAGAGATCGATCCCCAGCCTGGTGTCTTAGTGCCACAGGTACTAGAACAGACAGATTCAGCGGCGGTACAGGCAGGAATTCAAGCAGGAGACGTAATTTTAAAAGTAGGAGATCGCGACTTGGGAGAGTCTTCCGAAGCTTTGGAAAAATTGAGAACCACCATCCAAAACTCTCCAGAGAGACCTTTAACCCTAGCGATCGCCAGAGATGGCAAAGTCATGTCGCTGAGGGTTACGCCACAACCAGGTCGCGACGGTAAGGGAAAAATTGGCGTAATGCTCGCTCCCAACGGCGAAGTAGTCCGTCGCCGTGCGGATAGTATTGTCGCAGCTTTTACTACCAGCGCCAACGAGTATCAAAGAATCGCTCAATTAACTGCAAGGGGTTTTTGGCAACTAATTAGTAATTTTGGCGAAAATGCCGAACAAGTAGCGGGTCCGGTGGCGATCGTGGCTGTCGGTGCGGAGTTAGCTAGCAATGACGTGAGTAATTTGTTTCAGTTTGGAGCTCTAATCAGTATCAATCTGGCAATTATTAATATTTTGCCTCTACCAGCTCTCGATGGCGGTCAGCTAGCTTTTTTAGCCGTTGAAGGAATTAGAGGTAAACCAATCCCTAGTAAAATACAAGACAGCATTATGCAAACTGGTTTGGTCTTACTGCTCAGCCTAGGTGTTTTCTTGATTGTGCGTGACACCGTCAATTTGGCATTTTTCCAAGAGCTATTTCAATAAGTGAAAGTTTCTCAAACGATCGAACAGCGAGCGAGAAAAATTTTAGCTACATTAGATATTCTCTATCCCGATGCTACCTGTAGCCTCGATTATGAAACTCCAGTGCAGTTGTTAGTGGCAACAATTCTCTCGGCTCAATGCACTGATGAAAGAGTTAATCGGGTAACTGCAGCTTTATTCGCTAATTTTCCTGATGCTACTTCATTGGCCCGAGCCGATCGCCAAGAGCTAGAGAGTTTAATTCGCCCTACCGGCTTTTTTCGTAACAAAGCCAAAAATATTCAGGGTGCTTGTCAAAAAATTGTCAGCGATTATCAGGGTCGAGTACCCCAAACTATGGAGGAGTTATTAAACTTACCAGGGGTAGCGCGTAAAACGGCTAATGTCGTCCTCGCTCACGGCTTCGGTAACATTCAGGGAATAACTGTTGATACCCATGTCAAGCGTTTGAGTAATCGCTGGGAATTGTCTCAGTCAGACAATCCTTTAAAAATCGAACGGGATTTAATGCCCTTGTTACCCCGAGCAGATTGGGAAAATTTTTCAATCCGCACCATCTATCACGGTAGGGCGATTTGTAAAGCCCGTAAACCCAAATGCGATATCTGTGAGTTAGTTGCTTTTTGTCCTGCTGCGTCTAAATATCTCACCAATGTCGGTGGCAAATAGACAGCTTTCAAATAATACTGAATTTCAGGACTTTCCAGAATAGAGTTATAATAAGAGACTGTGTTTATCTTCAAGCAAGTTAAAGTTTATGGCTAAAAAAAGTATGATCGAGCGAGAAAAAAAGCGCGCTCGCCTAGTTGAAAAATACGCCGATAAGAGAGCAGAACTAAAAGAAAGATTTCGGACATCTACCTCAGCGGCTGAAAAGTTAGAACTTCACCGTCAACTTCAAAGATTACCACGCAATAGTGCTCCTAGCCGCAAGCGCAATCGCTGTTGGGTAACCGGCAGACCCAGAGGCTATTATAGAGATTTTGGTTTATCTCGCAATGTTTTTCGTGAATGGGCACACGAAGGTTTATTGCCTGGGGTAGTTAAATCTAGCTGGTAAAGCAGCTTTCAAGCCAAGATTGGGCGAAGTCTAGGTTAGTTAACACAACAATCTCGCCCTACACGGGTAAAATTAACTCCAAATCCCAGTCAGCAACTACAGAAGCGATTTTCTGGCGATCGTCGAGTTCTAGGTGGGGCAAAACCCCAATCACCGGCACTTGGGTTAAAGTTTGAATTAAATCTATTGGGGTCAAATCCGCTAGTCGTGCCTCTGATTCTAAGGGACAGCTACAGTTAAGAATAATTCCTCTGAGATTGACATTTAAGCTACGGGCTAAAGCTACATTGGCAACTGCTTGGGCGATCGCACCGAGTTTGACTGGCACCACCAAAACTGTAGGTAAACACCAATCTGCAGCTAAATTGCCAATGGTCAATTCTTCAGTTATGGGAGATCCCAAACCTCCTACAGCTTCAACTAAGACTAGAGACTGCTGTTTCTGTAAGGAGATCGAGGTTTCCCAGATTTCTTGAAGAGCGATGATTTTTCCTTCTTTGGCAGCCGCAATTGGCGGTGCTAGAGGCTCAGTAAAACGGAGCCCCACTTCAGTGTGAATCGAGTTTACCGCTGAAAAAAGTCGTTGATATAGTTCGATATCTCCAACTCCTGTCTGAGCTAACTTCAATATTCCCAAAGAATTGGCTTTATTGGTAGGTTTCTCGAGAAAAAACCTCTGCCAATAAGCAGCCAGAGATACGGTAACAAAAGTTTTGCCGACATCTGTATCAGTGCCCGCAATCAATAAGGCATTTTTACTCAAAACTATCTAAAAAAGTTATCTAATACTACTAAATATTAAGTGTATATTATTAGTTGACTTTTTTTAATTTTAATCTCGCATATTTACTTAAATAAATACTTCAGTAAGCCGATTGATCGAATCATTCAAACAATTAAACCATACCATCAGTAGAAACTGTAGATAAATAGTTTATTTAGGCTTAAATTATCTAAAACTAATTAAATCCGATCCCTCGACCAAGATAAACTCTAGTAGTTTATACTCGGTTGAATTATTTGCTTTTATTTAAAATCTACAACATTAGATATAATTTATATAGTAAGCTCGATCGAGTAAAAAGTAAGTAAAAAGCGCGAGTGCAGAAAGTAGCTTAAAGCAAAATTCAAGCTAATAGTTCTTGCAATTTAAGATTTATTACCTATTTTTTAGGTTTTAATATCGTTGTCTGTCGATAACCTAAGAGTGATAATATTACCATGAATTAAGTTGAATCTGTTTTACCGTGAGCTATACCACTTTAATGCCTCAGTCGATGGAGAAACACCAGTTACTCTCGGACTCCAATCGCCTTAGATTGTTCTCTGGTTCTGCCAATATTCTTCTTGCTAAGGAGGTATCCCGCTATTTGGGAATGGACTTAGGACCGATGATTCGCAAGCGGTTTGCTGATGGAGAACTCTATATTCAAATTCAAGAATCGATTCGAGGAGCAGACGTATATTTACTTCAAACTTGTTGTAATCCAGTAAACGATCATTTGATGGAATTGATGATTGTCATCGATGCTTGTCGTCGAGCTTCAGCAAGACAAATCACTGCCGTAATCCCCTATTACGGTTATGCTAGAGCAGACCGGAAGACTGCGGGTAGAGAATCAATTACAGCTAAATTAGTTGCTAATTTAATCGTTGAGGCAGGAGCTAATCGAGTGTTAGCAATGGATTTACATTCGGCACAAATTCAAGGTTATTTTGATATTCCCTTCGATCATGTTTATGGTTCGCCCGTTATATTAGATTACTTAGCCAGAAAAAAACTCCGCGATTTAGTTGTGGTTTCTCCTGATGTAGGCGGTGTAGCTAGAGCCAGGGCTTTTGCCAAAAAACTCAATGATGCGCCTTTGGCAATTATCGATAAACGCCGTCAAGAGCACAACATAGCCGAGGTGATGAACCTGATTGGTAACGTTAAAGGAAAGACAGCAGTATTAGTCGATGACATGATCGATACTGCCGGCACCTTATCCGAGGGAGCTAGATTGCTACGTCAAGAAGGAGCCAGACAGATTTATGCCTGTGCTACCCATGCAGTTTTTTCTGGTTCTGCTGTCTCCCGTTTACAGAGCGGAATATTCGAAGAAGTGATCGTTACCAATACGATTCCAATTCCAGAATCGAAACAGTTCAAACAGTTAACCGTCTTGTCTGTAGCCAATCTACTTGGAGAAGCAATTTGGCGAATTCACGAAGAAAGCTCGGTTAGTAGTATGTTTCGCTAATCGTAAAATAACCGAACCAGAAGCGTTCGCCAGTGCTCGGAACGCTTCTTTCGTTCAGAGTAAAATTATTAGGTTAATATTTTAGCTGTCTTCAGGATATAGTGGTCTTTCGTTGAGAGACCCAAGGCGATTTAGAGGCCAAAAGCGAACTATAGCTCGACCAATGAGATTTTGACGGGGAACAAAACCCCAGTAATGAGAATCATAACTATTATTGCGATTATCACCTAAGACGAGGTATTGGTTGCTTGGTACTTTAATGGGTCCGTATTGATAGTCAGGAGCATCATCAATATATTTTTCAGTTAAGATTTCTCCATCAATATAGACTTCGCCATCTTTAACTTCTACAGTTTCTCCAGGAAGACCAATAACTCTCTTGATAAAAGCATCTTTGAAGTTTTGCTCCTTAAGTTTGTCTGTAGGAGAAAAAACTACTACATCTCCTCTCTCAGGAGGATTTAAACGATAGCTGACTTTTTCGATAATCAGACGGTCGTTAATTTCTAATGTAGGCTCCATAGAAGAAGAAGGAATGTAGCGGGCTTCGGCGACAAAAGTACGAATCCCGAACGCTAAAATGCCGGCAGATACCAAAGTTTTAAAAATTTCGGCAACAGGATTTTCTTCTTTTCTTGTCATAAGCACATCTACCTTAACCACTAAATTTTATGTTAATTTGCCAAGCTCGAATTCTTTTGCCAGATGGCAACTATTTTTGGGAGATCTACGGATTAATGACGGAAAAATCGTACAAATTGCTCCCGAAATTAAGCCTAAAGCTACAGAGAAAGCGATCGACGCATCTGGATTGACTTTATTACCTGGAGTTATCGATCTCCAAGTAGATTTGCGCGAACCCGGATTAGAACACAAAGAGGATTTAACTACTGCCAATCGCGCTTGTACTAAAGGCGGAGTCACCTCTTTTGTGGAGATGCCCAATACTCGACCTCTAACCACGACTCAGGCGGGGCGGCATTAGATGATAAATTACAGCGAGCTGCAAACAAGTCTCTTGTTAATTATGGCTTTTTTATTGGGGCGACTGCAGCAAATTTATCAGATTTACGGAATGCCATTCCACCTGCGGCATCAAAATTTTCATGGGTTCGTCTCACGGAGATTTATTAGTTAGTACAGAGGCTGAAATCGAGCCGATATTTGCTACGGGCAAACGTTTGATTGCCGTTCACGCCGAAGATCGAGCGCGGATTGTCCAACGGCTTCAACAGTTTGGCGCTCGCGGCTGGTTGAGTACTACAGTTATGAAACGACTGCGAAGCTTATGCCCTCCGCAAGTTCCTCTAGGAGTCTACTTGAAAAAAATCAAGCTACTAAGTCGCGAGCAGCTTAGTTTAGTTTTTCAACTACAGCTTCATCAAGTCTATCAATTATTTAACCTCAGTCACGGTAAATTCAGATTTACTGAAAAGAAATCGGCAATCTCATTACAAGCCGGCGATCTCGTTAACATCGAATCGAACCGGAAGCTATTAAAATTTCTTAAAGGCAAGTTTTTAGAAAAATCTGGCACTACATAGCCACAGAATATAAATAAATTTCTAAAATAGATAATTATAGAATAGATTTTTATTGCCTCAAAGTTTGAGATCTAAGTCAGAGATTACTCCGCCGTGCGGTGGAAGGGCGCAACTGCGCCGAGTCGTTTATTTGTTTTGGATAAAACGACTCGCGACGGTAGTCGCCTGCCGACTTAGCTTCGCGAAGGCGTACGCTGGGCGACGAACTCCGTTCGTCCGACGTTTCTCCGAAACGGCGAGGCTCTCCAGAGCCTGCTCCAGCGATTGACGGAGTCTGTCTTGACGGACATTCCCGTATCGGAGGAAACCGAGTCCTTCGGACTTGCTTAGCAACCATCGGGCTTCCGTTGCTGTTCTGACCTTTGGTCAACAAATCTCAATTGAAGAACGAGCTGTAACTCCAAGCAATAGTTAGTTTATCGGAGAAACCTCAATAATCATGAAAAATCCCGCTTTATTACAAGAACCTCGTTACGAACCAGCGATCGTGATCCCGCTCAAACAAGAAGCCTCTTTATTAGATTGGCTACAAGCTAGTGGTCGTTTAATTCCTCGTGAACCTGTAGAAAAAGAAAATCTTTCTGCAGAAGACGATCTAGAAGCATTAATCGATAACGAAGATGATTTTGACGAAAGCGAAGAAATTTAGTCAGAGATTATTCCGCGGCCTCGAGGACGAAGCCTGACAGACGGTTGCACGAGCAAAGCTCGAACGAAGTACGGGAGCTTCCCTCCCACGCCTTTGAAAAAGGCGTTGCCCTCTTCGAGTCGATGGTTATTCTAGCAGCGCGTGCCCGTTTCGCGAGCTGCTTTCGCAGGAAGCCAAGTCCTCCGGACTCGCTCGGCAAACCAAAATTACGTCTTCCTCTGACCATTGGTCAATAGCGAGGCGATTGCTTAGTATTGCCCGAGGCATAAGGAGCGATTTTTCAACTTGACTATCGGTATTTATTAATCACAGATTACTCCACCGTCAAACTACGGAGCCTGCGCACTCAGTGCGTCCTAACGTTGGTAATCCTTAGCGAGCCATTGTTAAATACGTTTTTTTTCTGTTAAATTTTTATCGAAAACAAATTAACTAGGTTTAATTGTGGGTGCTAAATCGCTTTCGACGATAAAATCGATCGATCCTTCTGGGTTTGGTTTACTGGTTAGTTTAATCTCGATCCTCGTAGTAGGAGCAGCAGCTTTAGATGGTCTTTCTGGTAGTTTTACTGGAAAAATAAATTCCATTGTTCTACCCTTACTAATTTGTGGAATAATCAGTAGTCTTTTGGGATGGGGAATTATTCCCCTACTAAACCGACTTAAAACAGGGCAAATTATTCGTGAGGATGGACCACAGGCTCATTTACAAAAAGCTGGTACTCCGACTATGGGGGGAATTTTTTTTGTGCCTGTAGCGACAATCGTTGCTCTGATTTGGACTAAATTTAGCTGGGACACTGCGACCGTAGCTTTAGTGACTTTATGCTATAGTGCAATTGGCTGGCTCGATGATTGGCAGGTATTGCGCCGTCAGTCCAATCGAGGTATTTCTCCCAAAATGAAATTATCTCTGCAAATTGGAGTCGGAACTTTATTTGCTTTGTGGTTATTGTGGCAGCGGTTTCCCACCATTGCCATCGTAAGTTTGCCGGGAATCGATTTATCTTTAGGCTGGCTAATTTTACCTCTGACCGTGTTTGTCTTGGCAGCAGAAAGTAATGCTACCAATCTTACAGATGGGGTGGATGGTTTGGCAGCAGGAACTAGTGCGATCGCTTTATTAGCCTTAGGGGCAGTTGTAGCTTCTAATTCTCCAGACTTAATGATTTGTTGCGCTTGTTTGAGTGGTAGCTGTTTGGGATTTTTAGTTCACAACCGTAATCCTGCAACAGTATTTATGGGCGATACTGGTTCTCTGGCTTTAGGTGGTGCCTTAGCTGCCGTAGGAATTATCAGTGGCAATTGGTGGGCTTTATTCTTAGTTAGCGGTGTTTTTTTTGTTGAGTCTTTGTCGGTAATTGCTCAGGTTGCTTACTACAAAGCTACTAAAGATGAAACTGGTAAAGGCAAGCGTTTGTTTAAAATGGCACCAATTCACCACCATTTAGAACTTAGTGGCTGGTCGGAAACCCAAGTCGTAGGTGTATTTTATTTGGTTAATATTTTGCTAGGAGTTCTGGCTATTTACGTTCGCTAACACTAGAACAGTTTAGCAGCGAGCTTGAGTTTGGTAAAAGCTCTAAACTCTATGGTTTAACTACTCCCTCAAAAGTGAATCAACAAGCTAATGGTCAGGCTCTTCAAAGAAGTGCACAGTGGTTTTAAAGCATGGCAATACATTCAATCTCGAGCGGCACATCTTTTGGCAAGCGGGATACTTCGAAACAGGATCTGGCTGGAGCAGCTCCTTCAGAAAAATACTGACTGTAAATTCGATTTATCTCGGCAAAATTAGCCAGATCGGTAAGAAAAATGCTGGTTTTAACCACATTTGTCCAGTCAGAACCTGCCTCATTTAAAATAGCTTCTATATTTTTCATTATTTGCTTAGTTTGCTCGGCAATATCTCCTCCAACTATTTCTCCAGTTTGAGAATCGAGGGGAATTTGACCTGCTACAAATAACATTTTTCCAGAGGCGGCGATTGCCTGATTGTAGGGACCTACTGGGGCGGGTGCTCGATTTGTGCGAATAATCTGTTTATTCATATATTCATAGTTGGTATAAATGTCGAGTTTCTCCAACCAAAATCAGATATAGGTGCTAACTATCAATCCCGCAATTAGTAGTAAAGAACTGGTCAAATAAAGATTGACAGCAAGAAATTTGCTATTGCTGACTTGAGAAGGGCAATCATGATATTGGTTGACATGATTTACTAACTGAACTGCCCAAGGTAAGCTGGCTAAAACCAATAGTGTCGACCAGGGTAGATATCCTAGAATACTCCAAATTAGGGTTAATACGTAGATATTAACAGTTAAACAAGCTAGAATTTGTGCTCCTGTTTTGGTGCCCAAACGGACAATCGGCGATCGCTTTCCCGCAGCTAAATCATCTTTTACCTGATGAAAATGAGAGCAAAACAAAATAATTGCAGTGCTGATACCTACAATACTAGAAATAGCTATGGTAGATAGGGAAACAGTTTGGGTTTGAGAATAATAGGCGGCAGTAACCGCACCTGGTCCAAAAGTAAAAAAACAAATTATTTCTCCCCACCCCAAATAACCCCAGCGAAAAGGAGGACCTTGGTAAGCATAACCCAACAAACAGCAACATATAACCAAGCCCAACACCGTTAAATCCTGTTGCCACCAGGAGAGAGCAAAAATACCGATAAATCCGCAACTCAAACAAAGATTGGCGATCGCCAGAACTAAAAACTTATTGCCTGTCAAGTTAACTACAGAATGAGCTTTATTTAGATCGATACCTGTTTCCGAATCAAAAACATCATTAGTTAGATTCAACCAAGCAACAATCAAGATTGCCGCACCTGTAAAAGTAAAGAATACTTGGGAGTCAAACAAATAGGTATTAACGTATGCTATTGCTGTTCCTATGGCAATTGGAACCACCGCTACGCTATAAATAGGAGGTTTAATGGCGGCTAACCATAGTTTGGAATTTTTAAGAATTGTTTGCTCTACTGCCATAAGGTTCTAACGACTTAAAACATTTGCGTTAGCGCGACTCGGCTCCACTAGTTGCCTGTAGTTTACCGCGCTCTGCTATTTTAGTAGCCTATCAATTATGTGTTCTATAGTTTACATGGTTTCAAGAAAGTTCACGAAGTCGGGAGAAACTCGGTTTGATATCGACCTAAATTGCTGGTGAGATAACTTCCCCTGGTGCTATCACTGCAGAAATTCTTTACCCGGCGTCTCTCTATCTCGATGTCAAAGTAGATTTTGTTTAATGATTAACTAACGGCGAACATTCTATCTCATAATTGATTTATCTAATGGCCCAACTTTTTAAAGCAGCTTTCACTCGAGAGCTAATCTAGTTTCATTTAAGTGTGCTCTAGCTAAACGACAGAGTAGAGTAAAAAAAGCAGAGGAAGTAATTTACAGCAATCGATTTTTAATACGATCTAACTAAACTTAAGTCAAAAAGTAAGGGAATTATCAATAAATAGTTAAATTTAATTCTGAGTGTAGTCATGAATCTTGTCAACAATGACCTATAATAATATAATTAATTTAACAAAAACAATTTTTTTTGACTAAATAATCGTTGTTAATATTTTAAACAATTTTTCTAGTTTTAATATTTTTGCCTACTAACTTGTAAGAATGACAAAATCTAGAAGTTCAATGTCTCTAATCTACCAAAATCGTCAGAATATTTCCGATATCCTAGAACTCGATGATTTTTGGAATAACAAAAATTTACAATCATCTGCCACAAATAAAATAAAAATTATTAGCTATGCTCAAAAAATCCCTCCTGTAGATCCCTTGAGCTTTATTCAAAAATTTGCTTGCTCCCATACCAAGCATTTTTACTGGGAAAATCCTCGTAAACAAGAGGCAATAGCTGCTTGTGGTACAATCAAAACCATGAGAATAACGACTTCAAATCGATTTACTCTAGCTCAGAATTTCGTTCGCAATTGTTTTCAACAAATTATCAGAAAAGGAGAAAATAAGTTAGCAGAAGGCAAACCATGCGTCTTCTGTAATTTCACTTTTTTTTCAGAAATTAGCCAAGAAGCTTTTCCAGTTAGTACGCTCTTTTTACCGCAATTTCAAATAGTAAAAAAAAATAAAAACTATTGTCTGATTGTTAATTATCCTCTACAAAAAATAGAACTAGAATCAGTAATTATTAAACTAATTGAGCAAAAAATAAGTAATATTGACTGGCAAGATCTTAGTTTGCAAATTAGGGAAAATTATATTCAAAATCCAATTAATTATTCTGAAGACGAAAACTCAAAGCAATTCAAATCTGTAGTAAATTCTGCTTTAAAGTCAATAGCTACATCTGAATTCAGTAAAATTGTCATTGCTCATACTGCTGAGCTGAGATCGTCTATACCCTTTCATGTAATTAAATCTCTTAATAGTCTGAGAGAAAAACATCCAGATTGCTATATTTTTTCTACTAGTAATGGTCGAGGACAAAACTTTATTGGAGCTAGTCCCGAACGGTTAGTCAGTATTCAAAACAAACTATTAGTAACTGATGCTTTAGCCGGGTCTACTTCAAGAGGAAAGTCCAGTACAGAAGATTCATATTTAGCAAACTTATTACTCAAAAATCGCAAAGAAAAACGCGAACATCAAGCCGTAAGTAACTATATCGTTCAACGTCTACGCCAACTAAACTTGAAACCACAGCAGCTACCGTTACAAATTTTAAAGTTATCCAATATTCAACATTTATGGACTCCAATTTACGCTCATTTACCCTCACAAATCGACCCCTTGACAATCGTAGCGCACTTACATCCTACTCCTGCGGTAGCTGGTGTACCTACACCAATAGCTTGCGAACAAATTCGTCAGTATGAAGAGCGCGATCGCTCGCTTTATGCGGCCCCATTAGGATGGGTTGATACAGAGGATAATTGTGAATTCATTGTCGGCATTCGTTCGGCATTAATTGATGGAAATTACGCCAGACTGTATGCTGGAGCGGGAATTGTTTCTGGTTCGGATCCAGATAAAGAGTTCGCCGAAGTTCAGTTAAAGTTACAGTCTTTAATTAACGCTTTGGTGCAATCTTAAAATGATTGACTTTCGCAATATCAACACTTTGTGGGCTTCGGTCATAGCTGCTACTTTGCAGCATTTGGGTATAACTGAGGCAGTGATTTGTCCTGGTTCCCGTTCTGCCCCCTTAACAATTGCTTTGGTGCAACACCAGGTCATAAGAACCATCCCAATTTTGGACGAACGTTCTGCGGCTTTTTTTGCTTTGGGATTGGCTAAAAGAAGCGGTTTGCCTACGGTTATAGTGTGCACGTCGGGAACTGCTGGAGCTAACTTTTATCCTGCAGTAATTGAGGCACAGCAAAGTAGCATTCCTATAATTATTTTCACTGCCGACCGTCCTCCAGAGGTGCGCAATTCTCATGCAGGACAGACGATCGATCAGCTCAAATTGTACGGTAGCTATACTAACTGGCATACTGAACTAGCTTTACCAGAAGCTAATTTAGATATGCTGTCCTATCTGAGGCAAAATATTATCCAGGCTGTTAGGCGAGCGCTATATCCCTTTCCAGGTGTAGTTCATCTTAATGTACCATTTCGAGAGCCACTTGCCCCGATTATTCGACCAGAAGTAGAAGCTTTACAAACTGCGTTTGATTCGGCTAACTTTTTTGAATCTGTTACACCCGCTGCTTTTGCTCGTACGACTCTCTTAGTTCTCTCAGTTCCTATCGAAGAGTGGCGATTGTACAACAAAGGAATTATTATTGCAGGTTTGGCAAGACCTAGCAAACCTGAAGCTTATTGTCGTGCTATCTCATTTTTGTCTCAACTATTATCTTTTCCAGTGCTCGCAGAAGCTCTCTCACCAGTAAGAAATTATGCTGAGTTCAATCCTTATTTAATCTCTACTTACGACTTTATTTTACGTCAGAAAACAATAGCTAGAGAACTGCAGCCTGATATTGTAATTCAAATCGGCGAACTTCCCACTAGTAAAGAGTTGCGTAGTTGGTTAAACAATACTTTTTGTCAACGTGTAATTATCGATCCAAATCCTGAGAATTTCGATCCGCTTCATGGAAAAACGATTCATTTATCGACTTCTATCGAGCAGCTTACTAATAATTTATCTAAAAGTTTATCTTATAAAAAGATATCGGTATACTGTCAGCGATGGTGCCAATTAGAAGCTAAAATTAAGGAGAAAATAAATCTCAAGATGTCGGCAATCGAGCGCATCTATGAAGGTAAAATTGTCTGGTTACTAGCTCAGAATTTACCGACTAAAACACCAACTTTTTTTGCCAATAGTATGACGATAAGAAATGCAGAATTTTTTTTACCGCCCAATAACCGCCAAATAGTTCCTTATTTTAATCGTGGTGCTAACGGAATTGACGGCACATTATCGACTGCTTTAGGTATTGCCCATTGGAGTCGTCCTACAGTTTTATTAACAGGAGATTTAGCTCTTCTACATGACACGAATGGGTTTTTAATTAGTAATAAATTTCAAGGGCATTTAACAATTATTTTAATCAATAACAACGGCGGAGGAATTTTTGAAATGCTTCCTATTTCTGAATTCCAATATGTTTTTGAAGATTATTTTGCTACTCCTCAAGCAGCTGATTTTGCTAATTTGGCAGCTACTTATGGCATAGATTGTAAAGTTGTTGCCCATTGGAAGCAGCTATCGGAACTATTAAGTGATTTATCTAGCGTGGGGATCAGAATTTTAGAATTAAAATGCGATCGAAAAACGGATATGGAATTTTTAAGAACTCAATTTTTTAATCTTGGAGAAGATTTATAGAAACCATAGCTCAATACCAAAAAAGCCTGCTACATCCTTGACAAACCGACACTTCTGATAGCGGGCATTATCCAGTACCAGGATGAGCGGAATGTCCAAATCTAGCTTGGACAACTGGACTAATATCGGCATTAATATAAGTCTCATTGGTGAGGCTGACCACTTCTTTAGTGACGGCATTAATCGCACCCAAGACATTAAAGCGCTTGCGACCTGAAGGCGATGGGATAAAGATGCGTGTAAAACACCAGATGAATCCTAAATAAGCCCGAGCGACAAAGTGAGCCCATCAACAAAGAAGACCGCTATTTAACCGTTGAATTTCTTCTTCGCTGAACTCAATCTGGATCATATCTCGGCATTCTGCTTCAGTTGAATACTGCTGCATTATCCCACTTTGGCTAATCTCAAAAAATCCAGTATTCAACCGCTCGGAGTATACTTCTTTAGGCGGACCACAATTCGCTTTCCACTGTTTGACCCGTCTTTGTAAGGTTCGTAAATGAGATTGTTGATATTCTTCTGGATATTTCTCTTGCAAATATAAAAGCAGAGTTGTTGGTTTGAGTTCGGGATTAGCACCGAGCAAGGGTACTAGCTCCGATTCCCAAACTAACCCTCTTATAAGAAACCAGATTTGCTGAGGGTTGAGGAATAAATGGGTTCTATAGGAAGTTGAAGGACTGCGATCGCATCAGAGCGGACATCAACTAAATTGTAACGTAAAGCAAAACCCCAGTTCCGATTCGAGGTAACTGGGGTG
>NZ_JBKGTY010000006.1:101449-123830 GCF_053543375.1 Myxosarcina sp. GI1(2024)
GAGGGTTGCGCTCGTTGCGGGACTTAACCCAACATCTCACGACACGAGCTGACGACAGCCATGCACCACCTGTGTTCCGGCTCCCGAAGGCACCTGGGGTTTTCACCCCAGTTCCGGACATGTCAAGCCCTGGTAAGGTTCTTCGCGTTGCATCGAATTAAACCACATACTCCACCGCTTGTGCGGGCCCCCGTCAATTCCTTTGAGTTTCACACTTGCGTGCGTACTCCCCAGGCGGGATACTTAACGCGTTGGCTACGGCACTGCTCGGGTCGATACAAGCAACGCCTAGTATCCATCGTTTACAGCTAAGACTACAGGGGTATCTAATCCCTTTCGCTACCCTAGCTTTCGTCCCTGAGTGTCAGTTACGGCCCAGTAGAGCGCCTTCGCCACTGGTGTTCTTCCCAATATCTACGCATTTCACCGCTACACTGGGAATTCCCTCTACCCCTACCGTACTCTAGCCTCCCAGTTTCCACTGCCTTTCCAGAGTTGAGCTCTAGTCTTTGACAGCAGACTTGACAGGCCACCTGCGGACGCTTTACGCCCAATGATTCCGGATAACGCTTGCATCCTCCGTATTACCGCGGCTGCTGGCACGGAGTTAGCCGATGCTGATTCCTCAAGTACCGTCACTGTCTTCTTCCTTGAGAAAAGAGGTTTACAACCCAAAAGCCTTCCTCCCTCACGCGGTATTGCTCCGTCAGGCTTGCGCCCATTGCGGAAAATTCCCCACTGCTGCCTCCCGTAGGAGTCTGGGCCGTGTCTCAGTCCCAGTGTGGCTGCTCATCCTCTCAGACCAGCTACCGATCGCCGCCTTGGTAGGCTCTTACCCCACCAACTAACTAATCGGACGCGAGCTCCTCTTCAGGCGAATTTCTTTCACCCCTTAGGGCATATTGGGTATTAGCAGTCGTTTCCAACTGTTATCCCCATCCTGAAGGCAGATTCTCACGCGTTACTCACCCGTCCGCCACTCTCTCTTGCGAGTTCGTTCGACTTGCATGTGTTAGGCATACCGCCAGCGTTCATCCTGAGCCAGGATCAAACTCTCCATGGTAAACTTCACCATGAACTCAGTTCATCGTTTAGCTCTTGTTTTTTTTGGTTTTATATGTTGATTTCAAGCAACTTTTGACTTGGTGTTTTATCGTCAAACTATTGGTTTGTCTTGGTTCGGGGCGACGTTGAGAACTTCCTCTCTCAACCGCGCATTTACCAATATACCCACTCTATTTTTTTTTGTCAACTTCTTTTTTCGGTTTTTGAGAAAACTACGGCTCGAAACGAGCTAAATCTACCGTGTACTATAAATATTCAGGAAATATTCAGGCTCAATAATTAACTCGATTTTTTTTGAACAGAGTTCGATACACGGGTCGATCTTGAGAGAGAACATAAAGTTCCCTTTCTGTTAGCACTGGAAAGGGATTAGTACTCAACCAGTTTTGATGTTGTCTAACCAATAAAAAATTTGCTGCAAAGCGATCGCTCATTTCTTCTGCTACTTCTCTGATATCAGATTGCAAAAAAACGGTTCCGCCTTCGACTAAGTAATTCGATAAGATTGCGACTAATTCGGGCTGCACGACTCGCCGTTTATGGTGTTTGTTTTTAAACCAGGGATCGGGAAATTGGATAGAAACCGTGTGTAAGGTATTCTTACCCAAAGAATCAAGTATTGCTGATGCTGAATTATTAATATTTCCAAACAGATAATGTAGATTCTTTGAGTTTAGCTGGGTCTTCTTTTGATTGGCATCGGTGACTAGAGATTGGCGAATTTCTATTCCTAAAAAATTCGTTTCTGGCTTAAGCTGCGCCATTTGCAGTAGAAATCGACCCTTAGCACAGCCAATATCAAAATGAAGAGGACGATTTAGATCGTAATAAATTTTATTCCAGTCCGGTAATAATAATGGCTGCTGAAACTTACTACTTAGGGGATTGACATGTTGGCGAATACGAACTTTGGACAATTTAAGTTCTCCAGTAATATCATGCACTTCAAAACAGACAAAATATATTCATTAGACAGGGTAATCGCATCAAAATCTGAGAATGCTTGAATAGCAAGGGTTTTTAATTTTTATGCTTTTATGAACCGATCGCTAAAAACCTTATCTTGTATAGACTTAAAAATTAGATGCGATTACCCTGATTCATTAGACTTCTTACATATCAAACGAGCGCTAACTACTTAAGCTAAGGATAGAGGTCAAAGGAAAAAGGTTTGATTGTTTATTGGTGCGAAAAGTCTCCTGTAGATACTAATGTTACCTTCAGAGATACCACTGTCGTTAAAGCAAAAAAGTTATTGAAAAATTACTATCAATCACTTAACCTCAGTATCTACAGAAATAATAGTACCGTTAAAATCGTACATTTTGCCTTGTAATTGAATGGGCGTACCTATTTTTACTTTTTTAGTGTTATCTAAAACAACTCCACTGTTGGTAATTTCGGCTCGTCCACGCAAAGTCATGACCATATCTTGAATCAAACTAACTTCGGGACGTGGATCGGGTAAAGCTTTTACCGTCCCGTTGGGTTGTGGAACTGGCGTAGTCCTTGGCAGGGGGGAAACTGCAACAATTTCAACTTCTCCTGCAGGTTGATTGCGAATTACAATATCAGATTTTTTGTTGGTTTCAAATTCTTCTAATAAACGATCGAAATTGCCTACGCTCAATCCTTTCACCAAAACTTGTACCTCTATTGGTTTTAATTTAGTTTGAGCGACTATAGTTTGAGTTAAAGGGGTGCCAGGAAAGAAAAAAATACCAATAATAACTAGCAAGATGACCGAAGCAGCGCCTAGATCGAGAATACTTACTTTACTAAATAATCTACCTTTAGAATCGATGATTTTCATAACTAGCAGTTGGCAGCATTTAAAGATTTGATCTCGTCTATCTTATCGAAGAAAATTTGTTACTGTTGACGGTCAAGTAATGAATTACTTGGCTCTAGCAGTATGAATCGAGGCAAGGTTTTTTTTGTATCTTAGAGGCGCAATCTAGTATGTGAGCGCTGGTTCGTGCTAGAAAATGCCATTCTAGCCACAGACTCGTATACTCCGCGAGAGGAACGATGAAATACAAAAAGTTGCAAAAATATTTTATAAAAAAGCTAATTTCAAGTTTAACTAGAGCGCAAAAAAATAAGGTCAAAGAGACCTCGCGTTGAAAAGGAGGAACGCACCCTGGGGATTTTCAATCCGCCAAGGAAACGCGAGCGAAGCTCCGCACCCTCGCATAAGTTGCTGTCCTCTCCAAGGGCTGTCTTCGATGCGAGGCTTTCTCTGACTCCGTCAATTTTTAGCTCTGCGATCGCCTGTATTCGCTCTCAATATACCGCTCATTCTTCTCTTCTAGCTAAAAGTACGGGACAATCGGCTTTAATTCTAATGTAGTCAGATAAAGAGCTGCCTAGCAAACGCTCGAGATCGGGTAAACTTTTGGCTACAGAGGGTCGGCGTTCGGGAGAACCTAGGATTAACAGATCGATATTATTTTCGGCGACTAAATTGCAGATTTTGATAGCGGGTCTACCCCCAGCGACGATACATCGATAGTCAAATCCTTTTGCTTTTACTTTAGCTACAGCAGGAGCGAGAATCGGGTTATGCTCCATTTCTTCTTTTGAGAGAGCTAGATTGGGTTCTAGATCGGGATTGACCCGCATTAAGACGATCTCTGCATCGTGATAACCGTTTAACAAAAATAATCCCAGATCGAGAGCGTATTGAGCGGCAGGTGATTTATCTAAGGCGATCGCTACCCGTTTGATTCGTTTTACATAAATATCGTCTTTAACGAGCAACATCGAGCGCTCGGTCAACTGGAAAACGTATTGACTGATAGAATTACTGAGGATCGATTGCAATTTGCCCAAGCCACGCGATCCCATAATAATTAAATCCGCATCGATTTCTTTAGCCACATTTAAAACTGTGGTTTTGGGTTCGCCTTCGCGAATCATGGTAGTAACTTTGCTATCTGGGCTCAATTTGGCTTTGAGACTGGCGAACTGTTCTTGGCTTTCTAAATTTGCAGCAGTTTCTGCTTCTTTGCTGGTAGAAGAAGTAACGCGCAAAATAGTTATTTCTGATTTTTTAAGTGCGGGAAGCCCTAAAAGTGTTTTTAGCATATCTCTGGCATTAGTTGCGCCAGAGTCAGCATATAAAATTTTATCCAGCATTGCTCTAACTTAATTTTTAAATTTTTTTCTGATTCTAGATTACTGCTAATGGCGATCTCCAAGGGAGGCAAAAGGAAAGAAACTTAACAACTTAAGAGTTGGGCAAGTTTTTTTTTCATAAAGAAAAAGCAATTACCCGAGTAGGTAATTGCTCCCATGAACCGATCTCACCTTTGGTATAGACAATGGCGATTATATTTTAGTGCCGCATTCGGGACAGAAATTATGGCTAGCAGGATTTTTTGCACCGCAGTTGGTACAGTTATTAATTACCTCAGATCGATGAAATTTGTTTGCTTGCGGCAGTCCGATCATTTGAGCATTATTTTTTCCGGGAGCGATCATCGGATAGCAATTTTCATGTTTGGTTACTCTGGCATCGACCAAAACCGAACCATCATGAGCTAACATTTCGGCAATTTTGGTTTGTAATTCGCTGCGATCGCTAATTGCCATACCTTTAATACCATAAGCTCGTGCCAATAGCTCGAAGTCTGGCATCCCAATTTCCATATTAGAAGAAGAATATCGTTCGCCAAAAAAGGCTTGTTGCCACTGGCGTACCATTCCCTGCCAACCGTTGTTGATGATTACGGTTTTAACTTTGATGCCAAACTGAGTTAGAGTTGCCAACTCTTGCAAATTCATTTGAAAACTGGCATCACCACTAATACAGATTATTTCTTCTTTTGGTAGTGCAACTTTAGCTCCCATAGCTGCAGGTAAACCATAGCCCATAGTTCCCAAACCCGCACTGGAGATCCAGCGGCGAGGACCGTTTTTCAAAAACTGTGCCGCCCACATTTGGTGTTGTCCTACGTCTGTGGTGTAATAGGCATGAGGAGCTTGACGACCAATTTCTACAATTACTTCTTGGGGTGAAATGCCGCTTTCTGGTTGGGGTGCAGTTAGAGGATAATCTCGGCGCCAGTTGGCAATGCGCTGTAACCAAGGCTGAGTGCGCTCGCTGTCTGACAGATAGTTTGATTCTCTAACCCGTTCGAGCATTTGTTCTAATACCTGCCGTACGTCTCCAACAATTGGCACTTCTGGAGTGCGATTCTTACCTACTTCAGCGGGGTCGATATCGATGTGAATGACTTTGGCACGAGAGGCAAATTCGTCCAGTTTACCGGTAACGCGATCGTCAAATCTGGCTCCTACCGCAATTAAAAGATCGCATTCACTTACGGCAAAGTTGGCGTAGGCAGTTCCGTGCATGCCCAACATTCCTACGGATAAGGGATGATGTTCGTTAAAAGCTCCTAGTCCCATCAAAGTAGTAGTTACGGGAATTTGGAAGCATTCTGCCAATTCGCGAATTTGTCGATGGGCATCTGAAGCGACCGCACCACCGCCAACGTATAACAGAGGCTTTTCTGCTGCCGAAATCAACGAAAGAGCCGCGTTTATTTGGCGGGGATTGCCTTTTACTGTAGGACGATAGCCAGATAATTTAACTTTTCCTGGAGATACTGGTATGTAATCGAATTCTTCAAAGCCAACGTCTTTGGGAATGTCAATTAGCACTGGACCTGGACGACCCGTGCTTGCAATATGAAATGCTTCGGCAACGGTTTGCGCCATATCTTCGGCATGGCGTACTACATAAGAATTTTTAACTATCGGTAAAGTAATGCCAAAAATATCTGTTTCCTGAAAGGCATCAGTACCGATCGCCGCCCTGCCAACCTGTCCTGTAATTGCTACCATTGGGATTGAATCCATATGAGCCGTAGCAATACCCGTTACTAGATTGGTGGCTCCAGGACCAGAGGTAGCGAAGCAAACACCGACTTTACCCGTAGCGCGAGCATAACCGTCAGCAGCATGAGCGGCAGCCTGTTCGTGTCTGACCAAAATATGCTCGACCTCTCCTCTGGCTTCGGCACGATATAACTCGTCATAAATTGGCAGTATGGCACCGCCGGGATATCCAAAAATATGTTTTACCCCGTGTCGACGTAGACTATCCATGAGAGCATATGCTCCCGTGCGTCGTTGAGGTAACTCGATCGATTGTGGGCTTTGAGGAATGCTTGTAGAAACCACTCTTGCTAACCGTATTATTTAATTTAAATATTTGTTATTTATTATTATTCTAGAATTTGTTGTCTGTGATGCAATACAATGAAACATCGATCGCTATACTTGAATTTTTCAGTTTAAATTAATTCCCTCCTTTTGTCTAGAAGCTAAATCGCAGTATCACTACAAGACTGCTCGCTCGGAAGACCCATTTTCCGAAACCTACCAATCGGAAAATTTTCAAGTTTTGATGACATTCAAACGGTAAACTTTAAAGCCTTTGATGTCGTCTTAGTAAAGCTTGCAAGCATTCAGCAGCAGTACAGCGAGTTTTCAATTCAGAACCAATCGTTCGCCATCCCCAACAGAGATCTGGCGCTTGCCACATAGCTAGATGTTCTCTGCTGGGATCTGCATAAAAACTTTCATCACCCTTACCCAAACAAGCCGAACTCCAGTGAGTAAAATAGTCGTGACTGAAGCGATATATAGGAAAGTTAGCTAGCAAGGGTACTCCCCAACCATCAATTGCTACTAAAGCCTCAATCTTACCTCCTTGTAATTGCCAAGCTACTGCCGCGCCAATTCCCCCGACTACTCCAGCACTAAAAGTAATGAAAAATAGAGGGGGGGCATTCTGTGGCGATAATTCATATTTTTTTCCTAACCATCGATAGATATCTATAGCCGAATATGCTGGATATTTCTCGGTAGGAAAAATTAATAGACGCTCTGATAAGCTGCGAGGGCGTTCTGGACATTGGCTGAGTCCTTCCCGCCAATCGCTCGTTAGCTGTAACCGCTCGACAAAGCTATCGGTTAGATGAGTGGGATGTATGCCAGGACAAATAATAAGTTTCACTTGATGCAATAGAAAAATTTATCTGACTCTCTTGGTCAAAAATGGCGGAACGGCGATTAACAACTAACCATCAACGAGCGAACTTTGAGTGTATTTTAGTTTTGAGTGTATTTTAGTGTAGTTCTCCCGTTTCCTGTAAGGAATGAAGTCGATGATAAATACCACCGCGATCTAATAGTTCTTGATGGCTGCCAATTTCTATAATTCTTCCTGCATCTAAAACGACGATTTTGTCGGCTTCCCGAACCGTACTGAGACGATGGGCAATAATTAAAGTAGTACGAGTACCCAAAATCGATCGCATCGCTAGCTGAATCGAACGTTCCGATTCGTAATCTAAACTAGAGGTAGCTTCATCAAATACTAAAATATCGGGATCTACTAATAAGGCTCTAGCAATACCCAAACGCTGTTTTTGTCCTCCAGAAAGTCTTACCCCTCTTTCTCCCACTACGGTAAAGTAATTTTGTGGTAACTGGTAAATAAATTCACTGACTCTAGCGATCTGACAGGCTCGTTCGACTTCTTGCCAACTCACAGTAGGATTGCCATAAGTTAGGTTACTAAGTAGGGTACCGTTAAACACATCTACGTCTTGATGGACGATTGCCAGTCTACGACGGTAACTAGCGATATCCAGAGTACGAATATCTTCTCCATCGATTAGAATGCGTCCACTATCTGGTTCAAAATAGCGGAATAGTAATTTAATCAGCGTCGATTTTCCCGAACCAGAACGTCCGACTAAAGCGACAGTTTGATAGGGTTCTACGAGCAAATCGATATTTTGAAGGATCGGACGTTGGGGATCGTAGCCAAAGGTGAGATGAGAGAATTTTAGCTTACCCGTAAATTTATACTGGCGATAGCTGGCAGCTTCCGGTTCGAGACTAGCTGCATCAGTACCAGTAGGAAGCTGCATAAAATCGTGAAACCGCTTCATCGCCGCATAACGACGGGCAAAGGTTTCTGACAATGAAGTAATCGGGTCGAGTTCGGCATAAGCCATACTAGAGACTGTTAGGGTAGTGATAAAATGTCCCAGAGTAATATTTCCTCTAACGGTGGCAATTAGGGTAAACAAGAGAATTAGAAAGACGCAGCTTTGAATTGTAGTTCGCAATTGCGTTGCCAAAACCACATATCCTTTATGAATGCGATAGGTAACGTATTGATACTCACGTTCGACTCGTAGTTGTTGTCGTTTTAATTCTCGCGCCTCGCTAGCAAAGGCTTTGACAGTTTTGATATTGGTAATAATTTCCGAAGTACGACTTTCAGTACTTTCTTGATGTCTTTCTAGTAGTTCTTCTTTGTCGATCAGTATTTTTAAGCGTTTGAGACTATAACCGAGAATCAAAACAAAAGAAATTAAAAAAGCGACCGCAATGGGGCGATCGATAAACAAAATCATCACAAAAATTCCTAAAATCCTAGCTAACTTGGGAATTAGCTGTCCAGCAATTTCCGGATAAGTCCAAGTATGATTTTCTATACCCCTAGCAATTCTACTGGCAATCCGCCCCGGGTTATTCTCGTCGTAAAATCCTAAAGGTAAAGTCAAAATTTTGGCAACTACCTGGCGAAAATGATCCCTTCTGGCTTTTAGAGCGATTAGCCAATGATACCAAGATCCAATCCAAGGTTGGATGGGCGATCGCACTACAGTGACGATAAAAATTATCGCTAACAACACTACTAAAGATAGTGTTTTGTGTTCTAGATTAGCGATCGCAGCAGCGCGAGCGATTAAAAATTCAATTGGTCGATCTACAGGCTGTGCGGAAAGAACATTGAGAATTTGTCCGATCGCATAGGGAACGATGAGGTCGATTATTTCGAATAAACTAGAGGCGGCAATACTAAACAGGGCGATCGCCCTATATTTGCTAAAGTAGCCAACTATATCCCGCAAAGATGCCATAATTCTGTCACCGATTTAGCTTAGTTTATTTACGGTAGCCGCAGCAAATGCGGGTTAAACTGAGATCTTGCACCTAATCCGTAACTGACTTGTGGTATTAGGAAAAAGGGAAAAGGAGCGTAAATGGACGATCGATCCTAGATTATTAAGTTTATTTGTAAGGCGTGCAAGATGTGAGTTAAAAATAATTTGTAAGTTAAGCAGCTATAGGAAATATCGAACGTTAGCGACAAGGATCTAGTTCGATTGTTGGTTGACTCAGATTATCACTGAGTCCCATGGTTAATGTAACGACAAATCTTCAAAGTTTGCTAGTAAAATTGCTAAAACCTGCAATAGCAGAACTGTCAGGAAACTTGAGGCAAAGTCACCGTAAAAGTCGTACCGCGATCGAGCTTGCTTTCCACTGTAATCTGTCCTCGATGGTTGTCGACAATTGCATAGGCGATCGCTAGTCCCAATCCCGCACCCGTAGGGGTAGAAATGTTTCTCTGATTGCTGCGAGAGGAATCAACCCGATAAAAGCGATCGAAGATGTGGGGTAAAGCAGCTTCGGGAATACCGCTACCAGTATCTTTTACTTTTACCTGTAAATAATTTTGACCTTTTTCTCTAACTAAGATTCCTTTCGGTGCTCTTTCGACTAGTTTTAATTCTACTTCTACCGAAGCTGACTGACGAGCATCCGATTGACAATTTTCTGTCTTTAAATCGCGATCGTGCGGGCGATTTTCGGTATGTTCGATCGCATTGGCAACTAAGTTAGTAAACAGACGTGATAATCGATCCCAATCCCCCATCACGGTAAAAACATCTTCATTTTCCTCTTTATCTTCCGGTTCGACGATATGCAAACCTAAAAATAGTTCTTTTTGTTCGGCAGCGATTTTTTGTTCCTCAATAACCTCAATTAGCAATGCATCTATAGGTACTGGCTGCCACTCTAGTTCGACCATGCCGCTATCAGAACGAGCTAAAAACAATAAGTCGTTAACCAATCTACCCAACTTTTGCGTTAAGCGTTCGATTATCTGTAGCTGACGCTGCTGTAATTGAGGTTCTGCTTCTGGATAAGCTAGTGCCATCTGAACGTTGGTTTGAATCGTCGCAATGGGATTGCGTAATTCGTGAGAAGCATCGGCAGTAAACTGTTTGAGACTAGAATAAGAATTGATAATTGGCTCGATAGCAATTCCCGACAGCCACCAGCCAATTGCTGCTGCCGACAAAACCATCAAACAAATCCCGATAATTAAATCTTGAGTTAGCTGACGGATCGGTTTGGTTACTTCAAACCAGGGATGACTAACCCGCAGATAACCCAGTACCCGATGTTCCAATTCCACTTGCTGTACGATTTGGCGTAAAATGCGATCGCCTGAAAGATGAACCGTTTCTGCTTTACGATTGGGATGTAAGGGATAATCTATCGGTTCTTCAAAGGTAGACCAAAGTAATTCTTTTTTGGTATTAAACCACTCTAACTCGATGCGATCGTCTTCAACTACATCGACGTTATGACTAAAACTAGCATCGACATTAATGGCATAGCTACCCCTTGTCGCGGCAAGAGGTTGAATTACTAAAGAACGATCTACTACCTCGATCACGTGCTTGAGAGTGTCATCAATGCGATCGATGAGAGTATTGCGGACATAAAAATATACTCCGGTGGCAAACAACAAGAGCAAAATAGCAGTAACTGCGGCATACCATAAAGCCAAGCGTAAACGAGTCGAGCGAAATAATAAATTCATCGAGCAAATTTCAAGACCCCGATTTTTTTTCGAGTGTCGATTGATACATTGTTCTACTTTCTACCAATCATTTTCACAAGTTTTTGGGCTATTTGTCCGCTAGATTATCTAGATCTATGAATTGAAAAATACTAAAAGTTAATTGGCTTCGTTTTTTGAAGATTGAGATATATTTAGTGGGGAAAGTAGATCTAGAAGAGAAGAGAATTTTGAACGACATTCAATCCGAATTAGCTGAAATCCTCGACATAGCTCGCTCTGTAGCCTGGGGCGCGGCGGATATATTAAGTTCCTACTACCAGCAAACCGACGAGGAAAGAGACTTAGAGATTAAAAACAAAAAAGATGGTCCCGTTACTCAAGCCGATCTGGCAGCGAATCACTATATTTTAGAGCGATTGCAAAATGAACTGGGCAAAGAGGAATTTGGCTATCTCTCGGAAGAAACTTTCGATGTCAAAAAAGCCGAACCAATAGACAAATCTTGGGTATGGATTATCGACCCTCTCGACGGTACCAGAGATTTTATCGATAAAACTGGTGAATACGGTATGCACCTCGCCTTAGCTTATGAAGGTCGCCCTGTAATTGGGATTGTAGCGATTCCCGAGGCTGGTAAAATTTATTCTGCTTCCAAAGATAACGGGACATTTGTCGAAACCAAAGCTGGAGAAGTCCAATCCATAACTGTAAGCGATCGCGCCAATATTCAAGAACTATATTTAATTGTTAGTCGTACTCATCGTGACGAGCGTTTTCAAAAGCTGATCGATCGTTTACCTTTTAAAGGTACGAAACACATGGGCGGCGTTGGCGGTAAAATTTCTACTCTTCTCGAACGCGAGTCCGACGTTTACATTTCACTCTCGGGTAAATCTGCTGCTAAAGACTGGGATTTTGCCGCACCAGAATTAATCCTCACCGAAGCCGGCGGACAATTTTCCTATGCCGACGGCAAACCGGTTTATTACAACCAAGGAGATGTCAAAAAATGGGGATGTATCGTCGCTACTAACGGTAAGTGTCATCAAACTCTCTGTGAGAAAATTACTGCAACTATCGCCGAAATAGATCGAGAAAATCAATAAAGTGACTGGGAAGGAAGCACGGGAGATAAGAAGCTATAAGTAATATATCGTTGACAAATTACTTCAAGATACTAGTTGCTATTGGCTACTTGCTGTTGCTTCCTTGCCGTTGGTTAACTTTAGTTAAATTTACTTAAATAACTTAGCTACTTTCTTTTTTGGCTAACTTTTCATCGAGATGTTCTTCATATTTGTTATATACATACTCTCCAGAAATATCTTGTTTGAATTATTTGGGAAGCCGATAATTGTTTGCTGTATATTCAGTTCTAATCGTCGTCAGCAACCGATAGGGCTTTTGCCATTTTTCTAAAAATTCTAATAATTTACTGAAGTCATAATAAGATTTTTCATGCCGATTTATTAATCCAATGTATTGAATTAAATTAGCATGAGTTTTGGGTTCGCTTTTGCCTTGTGGAATTTCAATAATTGGTGCAATTTTATCGAATATTTCAAAGTTTTCAATAACTATACCAACTAATTCTTGGGAATCACGCAAATCTCTACCTTTAAGGCGATCGATAATATCTGATACTGTTTTTAAAATAGAGTAATCAGCAAGATTATATTGTTTGAATAGACGCAGTAGTTTTAATCCCAGCTGCTGTTCTGCAATTAAATTTATTTCTTTTACATAACCTAGTAAAGCGGTTTTTCCCTCCTCAGTATTTAATAAAGGCAAAACTTCTGCTAATTTTTGTTCTATTCCATCTCGAAATTGTTGTTTGTCAAGATCTTTAGTTAGATTATCTACTACGAAATTATAAAGTTTTTGCTGCTGAGAACTACGAAAGCGTAACTCAGTTTGTTCAATTCTTAAAAAAGACTTTTGGGTTACAATTCCCGCTTTTAGTAGCTGTGCGCTATGATTTAAAAGTTGACATTCTGGATCGTTTTTGCTCAAAGCAATTTTAATCCGAACGAATAATAGAAATTCTTTGTTGTCAAATTTTTCGTCATCAAATTTCGCTAATCTTTCACCAATTGCTGATAGTTCTTCAAAAGCTTTATTATGTCTATACGTTACTCCCGTAGGGACTTGAGGTTTACCGTGTTTAGAACGCCACTTCTCGATCGAACTTCTCGCAAGACTTTGCTCTCCCCAAACCAAAGAATGTCCAGCATATTTAATAATAGGAAAGGCACAAACACTTAAAATTGCTCCAATACTAATTAATACGTAGGTAGGGAAAGAATTATCAGTTTCTTTTGTAGAATTTAAAGACTCTGAACTTTGTGAATCTGCTTCATCTTTGTCAAAAGCTTTTTTTAAAGTGTCGATTTGCCGCTTAATTCTTTTTTTGCTATCTCCTAGTTCTTCAATCAATTCTTCCTCGGATAAATCTTCACGCTCGCGATTGGTATTATTATTATCTTTTTCAGATTGTTCTTGAGATTGTTTTTTGCCTCCACCTAATTTTTCTAAAAGCTGTATTTTTTGCTTGACCTTTTTATCTCTTAGATTTGGCTAAAACTCGATTACACGAACTTAGAGTACCCATTCGATTTAACGAGATTGCCAATGCCAGGTGATTTTATCTGTCAGTATTACTTCTCGATCGCCAAATTACCTTCCCCTTTGAGAATTTCTCCAATTTGATAAGCTGAAATATTTTTCGATTCAAACCAATTAATCGTAAATTCTGCTCTTGCTGCTGGTACGATCAGGACGAAACCCACACCCAGATTAAAAGTATCGAGCATTGCTGCTTGGGTTACGTTGCCAGCTTCAGCCAGCCAGCGGAAAATTGGCGGAACTTGCCAACTATTGAGATTTATTTTTAGCGATCGCCCTTGGGGTAAACAACGAGGCAGATTTTCTGGTAAACCTCCCCCAGTAATATGCGCCATACCTCGAACTTCTACTCCTTCACTAAGTAATTCTAAAACCGGTCGGACATAGATGCGGGTTGGTTTAATCAACTCTTCTCCGATAGTTTTACCGCCTAAGATTTCTGGTGCGTAATCCCAACTTAGTTGTTGAGACTCTACAATTTTGCGTACCAAACTAAATCCGTTACTATGAACCCCCGCACTAGCTAGGGCAATCGCTACATCACCAACTTCAATCTGCGTTCCGTCGATCAGTTTGCTTTTCTCGACTACTCCCACGCAAAAACCAGCGAGATCGTATTCGCCAAGTTGGTAAAAACCTGGCATCTCAGCAGTTTCTCCCCCAAGCAAACTACAGCCACTCTGCCGACAACCTGCGGCAATTCCTCTAACTACTTCTGCCAATTGTTGTGAGTTGAGTTTACCCGTAGCTAGATAATCCAAAAAAAACAGTGGTTCTGCGCCACTAGTCAAAATATCATTGACACACATGGCAACTAAATCAATACCAATCGTATCGTGGCGATTTAGAGCTCGAGCGAGTTTTAGCTTGGTTCCTACTCCATCCGTACCCGATACTAAAACGGGTTCTCGATATCCCGATGGCAGTTGAAAACAGCCGCCAAACCCGCCTAAAGTACCTAAAACTTCTGGTCGATGGGTGCTTTCTACGTCTTGACGAATTCGAGTAACAAAAGAACGTCCTGCTTCAACATCAACACCAGCGTCTTTGTAGTCCATGAGTAATTAACGAGATTAAAGTGTAAGTAGGTGACTTCTGTGTTTAAATCATAGGATTTTTTGGCAGCTTGTAGACTAACACTTAACTATGAAATGGAAGATAATCCACCATAATTACCCAGGTGAATATTTCACTGTCACTCATCTCTGGCTTGACTCCTGGTAATTTTTCTCAGGGTTTTACCTTTCGGTTCTACTAGAACAAAAATTATCTATGCTATTCACAAGAAAAAATTTTTAGAAGGAAAGGTTGGTAACTTTTATCTTCTATATTTTCCGGCTTTTTTCCTAATTTAGTCTAAGCTTATAATAATTATTAGTAATCATTGCTTGAAAAAGTACTTCATGCCCGCAGAACTTCAAACTGAAATCGAACAAGCCGTAGCCAGTCGCCGTAATTTTGCGATTATTTCCCATCCCGATGCCGGGAAAACTACCTTAACCGAAAAACTATTGCTTTACGGAGGCGCGATTCACGAAGCAGGAGCGGTGAAAGCCAGAAGAGCCCAACGTAAGGCGACTTCAGACTGGATGGAAATGGAACAACAACGGGGCATTTCCATTACCTCAACAGTACTACAATTTATTTATAACAGCTATCAAATCAACCTTTTGGATACTCCAGGTCACCAAGACTTTAGCGAAGATACCTATCGAACCTTGGCGGCAGCAGATAATTCAGTAATGTTGATTGACGTGGCAAAAGGTTTAGAACCTCAGACCCGAAAATTGTTTGAAGTCTGTCAGATGCGATCACTGCCAATCTTTACTTTTGTCAATAAATTAGACCGCCCAGGACGTGAAGCATTCGAGCTAATCGATGAAATCGAACAAGAACTAGGACTGCAAACCTATGCGGTGAATTGGCCGATCGGTATGGGCGATCGCTTCAAAGGTGTATTCGATCGCCGCAAGCAGCAAATTCACCTATTCGAGCGTCGCGCTCACGGAAGTAAAGCTGCACAGGATCTGGTTATCGACCTCGGCAATCCGCGTATTGAAGAATGTTTAGAACCAGACCTTTACTATCAACTAAAAGAAGAACTAGAGATTCTCGACGAAATTGGCTCCGACTTTGACTTGGAGCAGGTACAGGCAGGGAAAATGACCCCAGTATTCTTTGGTAGTGCCATGACCAATTTTGGCGTGGAACTGTTTTTAGAAGCCTTTTTAGAATACGCGCTTCCACCAGAACCCCACAAGTCTTCTATCGGAGAAATCGAGCCTACCTACCCGGAATTTACGGGATTTGTCTTTAAACTTCAGGCAAATATGGATCCCAAACATCGCGATCGCGTGGCTTTCGTGCGGGTTTGTACGGGCAAATTTGAAAAGGACATGAACGTCCAACACGCGAGAACGGGTAAGACAGTGCGTTTATCTCGTCCTCAAAAGCTATTCGCTCAAGGAAGGGAATCTCTCGATGAGGCATATCCAGGAGATGTTATCGGTTTGAATAATCCCGGCGTATTTGCGATCGGCGATACGATCTATCAAGGTAAAAAACTCGAATACGAAGGTATACCCTGTTTTTCTCCCGAAATGTTTGCCTATCTGAAAAATCCCAATCCTTCTAAATTCAAACAGTTTCAAAAAGGCATTAAAGAACTGCGAGAAGAGGGGGCGGTTCAAATTATGTACTCCACTGATGAATTCAAACGCGAGCCGATTTTGGCAGCTGTGGGACAGCTTCAGTTTGAAGTAGTGCAATTTCGTATGAGTAACGAATACGGCGTTGAGACTACACTAGAACTTCTACCCTACAGCGTGGCACGTTGGGTAGAAGGAGGCTGGTTGGCTTTAGAAAAAGCAGGGAGAATTTTTAATGCCATCGCCGTTAAAGATAACTGGGGCAGACCGGTATTATTGTTTAAAAACGAATGGAATTTACGACAGATCCAACAAGACAAACCAGAACTCAAACTCAACTCCACTGCACCAGTGGGAGTTGGCTTAGAACCAGACATGGATTGAGCCAATTTTAAAAATTTTCCAGCTTTCTTGAAGCGAGGCAATGCGATCGTCTATAGTTTGGGAAAACCCTAATTAACCGTATAGGTTACTTCTTGAACCTGTCCTGGTTCTCCTAGTATTTGCTGCTTTTCATTATTAAAAGTTACAGCAACACCCCCTGCATTGCCCGCACGAATAGTTACTCGTTCTTCGCCAGTCCAAGTTCTTTTAGTGCCTTTAGGTAAAGTCCCTTCAAAAACTTTTTGACCGTCAACCACTACCTTGAGCCAACATCTGTCTTCTAGATCGATCCCTACCATTACCCCTTGGGATTGGCTAGAGCGATCGACTACTAAGGCAGGAAGAGAATCCCCTGTTGGCGAATTTCGACTTGCACTCTTCTCATTTCCTTGGAAATCTGGTGACACTCTCGTTATTCGTTCTTCTTTTGTCGAATTGGCATCTACTGATGAGGCCTTCTCAGAATTTAGTTCGGAAGCTTGCTCGATAACCACAGGGCGTTCGACTAAACCTGCAATACCTCTAACGGAAAGTCCTACCAGTAAGATATAAAACAAGTAGAGATGGAGCGATCGCAACCGAAAATTAACTAAACACTTTTTAAAGAAATTTTTCTTTGATGAAGGCGAAGTCAATTTAGTATTTTTGGCTGTAGATACCAAAGTAAATTCGGGTAGTTCTGCGTCGATAGTGCGGGCAAATTTGATAATTAAAGCTCTAATATAAAATGGTTCTGGCAGTTCATCTACATCCCCATTTTCGATGGCGACTAAAAGACGTTTGGGAATTAGGGTTTTTGCCGCAACTGTATCTAGTGAGATTTGTTTTTCTGTCCGAATTTGATGGAGAAAGGCGCCTATTTCCTGGAGTTTTTGCAATTCTATCCGTAAACTTTTTTCTTGATTTTTCATTAGACTGCGCTCCTTCTAGCTGCAGTTAACTTCTTGATAAGGATGGAAATTTTTAATTAGCTCGACCTCAGATTTCGTTAAATGTCTGTAACTACCACTTGCTAATTCTGTTGTATCATGAGAATTCAAAGAAATCGAGCTGATCGCCGTACGGTGTAGTTGCATGACTTTAAATCCTAATTTCTCTGCCGTGCGCCGTATCTGACGATTTCTCCCTTCAATCAGAACGATTTTTAAGAGAATTTGTTTACCTGAATGACCAACTATTTCCACTTTTGCCGGTAAAGTCTTTTTTCCATTGAGATTTATACCATCGCGCCAACGTATCAAATCTTGTGAACTAGGATATTTATCCAACCAAACCAAATAAGTTTTGGGCAGATGGTAGCGGGGATGGGTTAAATTAAGAGTAAGCTCGCCGTCATTGGTAAGAATTAGTGCCCCACTAGAAGCAAAATCGAGCCTGCCTACGGGATGAATTCCCTTACCTCGTTTGAGGGTATCCGGTAACAAATCTAAAACGGTGGGACGACTTTGGGGATCGCTACAGGTACAAACGACACCAGCAGGCTTATTAAGTAACAAATAGACCGATCGAGGGCGATCGGCAAAACTAATCTGTTTGCCATTTACCTCTAATACATCTACTGACAAGTCAATTTTGTCTCCAAGCTGTGCGGTTCTACCATTGAGCTGCACTTTTCCTGCTATTATCATTCTCTCTGCTTGTCGCCGCGAAGCAATTCCCCATTGGGATAAAATTTTTTGCACTCGTTCCATTGAGAAATTCTCCACTATGCTATTTACCAGCGCTTATTGAGAAGTTACCATTGAGGTCTGTTGGGTAAGGCTTTCGTCTTATTTGCTAAGTTTTGAGTTTCTTGTTTTGTCTCTTATACTCTTGACCCGCTTCTTAATCTTGCTTTACAGACATTCTCTAAGGGTGCTGACCTTTTTATATTCTTGATAATAAAGTCCTAGTAGACCACCTAAAGTTCCCATTCCTCTAAAAATATATAGTAGGGAAGTTGCCACGGCAGCTTTCCCCATAAACAAAGAAGGAACTAAGCCAAAAGTACCAGTAATTATTAAACCAAATCCCTTTAAGACCCGCAGTGACTGGACTGAAAAAGAAGGATGTAGTTCTTTCTCATGTGAACTATGATTGCTCCAAGTACGATAACCTCGAAACAAAATCCATTTTAAATTAGTACGTGATTCACTAATAATATCGTATACAATTGCTTTGTCTGCCCAGGTAATTTTATATCCAGCTTTATTGAGTGTTAGAAATAAATAAGAATCCGAGCCTCCAGAAGTAGCAAAACGATTATCAAAAACTGGATTAAATTTACGCAATATCTCTGCTTTAACTAAGACATTATTGGTAAAGGCTACCGGTCTTCGTTCTCCTGTTTGATAACGAGGTAACTGAAAAAATTTCCCCTTCATAATCCAGTCTGGAATCTGACTATCCTCAAAAAGAGGTACCACAGGTCCCGTAACAATATCTGAACCATATTCTTGCTGTACTAATAGCAAGTTTTCTAGCCACGATCCCTCAGGGATTTCGTCATCATCTAGAATAGCAATAAACTCTGTATCGGGAGAAACCATGGATATAGAGTGGTTTCGAGCATATGTGATACCTCGTTGAGCTTCTACACCCGTCTTAAGTTTCCATTGAAATTCTAATTCTATTTCTTCACAAATTCGCTCGGCTAATCCAGAGGTATCATTGTCAACCACAATAACTTCAATTTCGGGACACTCAATTTTCCTAAATACTTGTTCATTTATTCCTTTGAGCAAAAGTCGCAATCCTTCTGGTCGTTTGTAAGTTATGACACATATTGAAATCAACATATTATTGTTCCTGAAATTATTTTTTAAAAAGTTAAATTAAACTCATCCTATTTTATCTAGATCTAGTAGATGATGTGGATGCCAGTAAGGATAGCATTAATATTAAAGGATGTCTGAGAAGTTATGTATGCTGCTATACGTCGAAGGAATCATGGCAATTTGTATCATAGCTTAAGCAGTTTTGGGTAAAACTGCGTAAACTTTAGTCAATCTACGACTTCCAAAAGGGTTCGTCAGTGGCTTATGGGGAAACCCCCAAGACCGTGCTGACTCACCAATTAAACCAACCAAGGTTCTCGTCACTAGCCAACGACAAGGTAGAACTTCAAACCCTCGAGCAGTATTGGAGCTCATCCCAGTTTAAATTATCCAGCGATAGTTATCCATTTTGTTAACTCGCTGTAATTCTTGTAAAATAAAGCCTCAGTTAAAACAAATTTTTTTAAGTCTTAAAAATCAAGGAATTTGAATCATATCAAAGCCAAAATCATCCAGATTGCCAATAAATCATTATTCAAAGACACTTCCTGGATGTTAATAGCCAGGTTAATCAATATATTATTTCAACTAGCTTATTTCGTAATTTTGACTCGTTCGTTAGGTACTGAAAATTATGGAGCTTTTGTTAGTGTTTCTGCTTTAGCTTCTTTACTATTTCCTTTTGTTTCTCTCGGAAGCGATGATATTTTAGTCAAAGAAGTGTCGGTGAATCGACAAGTTTTTTCAAGTTACTGGGGAAATACCTTGCTGATTATACTGATTAGTAGCATTGGTATAACCGGGTGCTTATTGTTATTCACTAAAGTGATTTTACCTAATAATATTTCGCAATTGGCAATCGCACTACTACTAATTGCCGATTTACTTGGTTTGGGATTGCAAGAAGCTAGTAATAAAGCATTAAGAGCCGTAGGCTTAGTACATAAGGCTGCTCAACTAGTAGTTCTGAATACCGTAAGTAAACTTTTAGCTGTATTGTGTTTAGTTACCTTTACCAATCAGCTAGATTCTTCTAACAATATAGGTTTTAATTATTGGTCTATACTATACTTTGTTACATCGTTTGTAGTAAGTTCAATCGCTGTTTTAACTATCAACAAAATAGTCGAAAAACCGAGCTTTAAACTATCCAGAGTAAAGTCAGATCTCGCACGAGGAATTTATTTTGCGATTGGGATGTCAGCCAATAATATTAATAATAATATTGATAAAACTATGCTAGCAAGTATGGCAACCTTAGAGTCTGCGGGTATATATGGTTCGGCTTACCGCTTTATTAATATCGGCGATGTTCCCACGATAGCGTTGTTCAATGCTAGCTACCCTCGATTCTTCAAGCAGGGTTCTCTTGGACTGACAAACAGTCTTAGTTTTGCTAAAAAATTGCTGCCCATAATCTTGATATATGGTGTCATTTGTTTGGCTACATTTCAAGCTTCTGCGCCTTGGGTACCTGAAATTTTGGGTAGTGAATACCATAATGCTATTGTTGCTTTACGTTGGCTAGCTCCTCTTCCATTAATTAATGGTTTACAATTATTAGCTGCTAATACTTTAACAGGTTTGGGATATCAAAGAATTCGCAGTATAGTTCAGGTAGCTACAGCCGGGATGAACATATTATTAAACATTTGGTTAATTCCGATTTTTGGCTTGTATGGAGCAATTTGGGCAACATTAACTTCCGACGGGATTAGAACGATTTGTCTTGGTATAATTTTGCTTTTCTTATACCGTTTTAATAACAGATTAAAATAGTTAAAATAAATGTATTAACTAGCTAATACTAATTATTAGGTGTTGCTAAATAAGTAGTGATTTAGATAACTCGAGTGACTAGCTCAGTTGTAAACTAGAGGTATTATCGTGAAAATCAGTATTGGTATTCTCGCATATAATGAAGCAGAAACAATTTCTAATGTTTTATACTCGTTATGGGAGCAAAGTTTGATACAATATAACAATGACAACATTATCGAAGTTATTGTAGTTACTAATGGCTGTACTGATAATACAGCAGAAATAGCACAAAAAGTCCTAGAAAATTTATCCCAAGATTTCGATGCCGCTGTAATTCAATGGCAAGTCTGCGAAGTAGAAGAATCAGGAAAAAGTAATGCTTGGAATTTGTTCGTTCATCAATTTTCTGCTCCTGATACTGACTTTTTTTTCATCATGGATGCTGATATCACGCTATGTACTAGAGATTCTCTGGATAAAATGCTAGATGCATTAGTTCAAAATCCAGAATATTGGATATCTTTGGATCGATTAATTAAAGATGTTGAACTGAAAAAAAACAAGAGCTTTTTAGAAAAGCTATCAGTAGCAGTTTCGAAGACTTCTAACCAGGGACAGCTATACATATGTGGTCAACTTTACTGTGCTCGCGCTTTAGTATTACGTGATATTTGGATGCCACCAGGTTTGCATATAGAAGATGGTTTTTTGACAGGAATGATTATTACCGAAAACTATACTGTTAAAAATCCTACTTTTGAAAAAAGAATTGTGCGGGTCAAAGAAGCATCCCATGTCTTTGAAGCTTATATTAATCCAAAAAAGTTACTCGATCATGAAGTAAGAGTTGTCGTGGGAATCATAATTAATATTTTCCTGGGAAACTATCTTCAAGGAAAATGCGGTCCCGATTTAACAGCAGGAGAATTAATTACTGAGTTGAACGAAAAAAACCATTTTTGGTTAGACAACTTTATTAAAGAAACAGTAGCCTCTAAAAGCTGGTGGTTGATACCAAATTTTTTACTCTTTCGTCGTTATCGTTCTTTACAATATCATTCCCCTTTGGAAGCTTTATTAAGAATTCCCATCGCCACCCTAGCATTTATAGTGGACTTAAGCGTTTTCATTCGTGCTAATCGTGAATTACACCAAGAGGTAATTAGTAGTTATTGGTAAACGTTAATGAACTACTAGCTGCTACTCCTTTGAGTAGCTAGTTTCTGACGCTTCATCTGAGCTAGTCGCTGAAAACCTCCGCAGTATTTCACCTTGGGGTTAGCAGTAGAGCTAGACTCATCAGCAGTCTGAGAGGATCGTTCCAATTCCCTTGCCCAAGCGAGACAGACTTGAGCGGAATTTAGGTCTCTATTTTCGACGTGGTTGCAAGTGGTATTAGCGGTACTTAAACAATTTAAACAGACAAAATAAGATAGAATACCTTTGCT
>NZ_JBKGTY010000006.1:124748-153117 GCF_053543375.1 Myxosarcina sp. GI1(2024)
TTTGAAGATGCTGAAGATATTGACTACTTACTCACAAATGTTGAGGGAGAAATAGTAACCGAGCAATGGATAGTTCAAACTTATGCTCAGAGAAACTGGATAGAAGTTTTCTATCGAGAAGCCAAGGGATGGTTAGGATTAAAAGAGTATCAAGTTAGAGATAAGAAGAGTTTGGAAAGACATTTTATTCTAGTTTTTTGTGCCTATACTTTTATCCTTTGGCATAAGCTTACTGGAGGTTTAAGAAGACGTTGGGCGAACAAACCTTTGGAGACATTTCCTGAAGCATTAGAAGCTTTTCGTACAGGTATATCTTATCGTTTTGTCCAATGGTTGAACCAAAATCGCGACGTATTCGTAGCTTATAAAGCTAGTTTGGGCTTTGTTTGGGCTTGATTTTTGTTTAAGTACCGTTAGAGCAAATGTGCAGCCTATCGGACAAGTCTTTTTCGGTTATCTTCTAACACAAAGCACATCTCTGTGTGGGTTTAAGACTGCGAGTAGGTGCGTCGAGATACAGCCCGTTAGCTTCTTTGGCTTTATAGGTAATAGCACTTTTAAGCATTCCTATCGCGACATCTAGAATCGAACGATTGAGAGGGTATATCGAAGAACAGGATACACCTCAATACTGTTCGGATAAGCCATGAAATCAAGGTTGAGGGAGAGTGTTGGGTTTTGGGTGTCGGGGGTTGGGGTTATTTCTTCTCTACACCCTAGCCCCTACCCCCCCCCCCCCCACTGGCACGAGCGCACCATTGAAGTTACGGTTTTAACTGTCAGGATACAGGAATAATATACAAGAATTAGTAGCATTCTCTCTCCCCAGAGCTTGGTTTAAGGCACCCGAGCCCCTCATAGTATTTCTTCCCTACATAACGGGTGCGATCACGCCAGTTGGGCTGCTCCTAAGAAACAAAATTAGTCATAGAGGGCGAGACATATTGGGAGAGTAACTCAAAGCCAAGAAAGTGAGCTTTTTTAGTCAGGTTGTAAACGAGTCGCTGTTTAGTAGTTGATTATGAATTACTTCCTGAAGTTAGTGAGGCTTTAATTTACACTGTTATGGTTAGACTTATGTTGCTATGTTGCGTCGCCTCGCTTCTTAATTTCCACTTTATAAATACTCTCTAAGGTCTACAGTTCGAGGTATTCCAAATCCTTTAGCCTCTGGAAGCAACGGTTTGATTATCTCCCATTCGCGATCGCTCAGGTCACTAGGGTAAAGGCGGCGATGCGGATTGGCAACTTTTGAGATACGGCTCATTTAGTTTCTAACCTTTAAAATTTACGTAGTTACTACACTGAGATTATTTTCTTTCTCTTGCTTTTCGGTTGTTTTTTATCATATCTTTAGGAATCAGCTCTTATTTTTCTTTCTGTCCGAATCCATTGACTTTGAGGTTGAATAATAAATTTGATATATAAAGGTATTTTTCCAAGGATATAAAAAGGAATTGAAATTAAAGTAATTAAAGGTAACTCATGATATCCAAATTTTGACCAAGCTGTTAGGATTGCGGTTGAAATTGCCACTCCTGCCGTAACCAATATCAAAGAAGGAATCCAACTTGCACCAATAATTATAGCGATTATAGATATAACTGTAGTGCCCAACCAAAGAACTACAAATAAAGATAATGGCGGAATAGATAAATCTAATGCCATCACTAATAAGTCAAAGCGTTTTTGCCAAATTGCCCCACTTAATAAACGGGGAACATAGGTAAGTATAGTTTTTAGATGTCCATGTTCCCAACGAGTTCTTTGACTAGTTACAGCTTTTTTCTGTTGAGGTAAACTTCCAGTAACGTAGGACTGAGGACAAAAAACTGGCGGATAACCTGCTAAAGCTAAATCTAATGCTAATTTCATATCTTCGACAAGATTACCACTAGCTAGATCGACATTCTGGATTACTGACCAAGAAAAAGCCATTCCTGTTCCTGTAAGTAAGCAAGGTTGTCCTAAATTAGCTAAACCTTGCGGACGTACTAAATTTTTGACCTTAAACGCAAAAGCGGAAATTGAGTTTTGAGGTGTTAGCGTTGCAGATTTTTCCATTAAATATATCGCTTGTACTGGTTTATGAGTTGCGATCGCTTTTTGAGAAAGATAGGAAATGGCTTCAGGATGTACCTTACAATCTGCATCAACAAAAATCACAACATCAGGAGGATTTTCAGCGAAAAACTGCAAACCATAATCTAAAGCATAGCCTTTACCTATATATTCTAAATCCTGTCGTTCAATAACTGTTGCACCTGCTTTATGGGCAATCTCCGCAGTACTATCGGTACAATTGTCAGCAACTACGACGATGCGCTCGCCTGTGTTTAATTGTTCTACAATCCTCTCTACAGTTGCTTTAATTTCTATTTCCTCATTATGAGCAGGAATTAGTATACCAGTTTCATAATAATCGGGTTTTCTAATTGTTATGGAATTATTTTTCCCAAAAACAGCACTTATACATTCTATCAATAGTACTAGAGACAAAATTAAGATTATGAAGGCAACCAAATAGAGGATAGCATTGATAAGGATCATAATAAAAATGGAGTGCTGAATAAAAAATTAAAGGTCAGCAAGATAAGAATTTTAAGTCTTATTTGAGCTCAAACCTAATTATAGCGATGTATCATTATACTTTTTTTGGCGTTGCAGAATGATAATGATTCAAGCAATTGGCGTATGCCTGTGCGCGGAGCGGTGCGACTTGTTCCCAGGTGAATAAATAACCGGCGTGAGAACGTCAAGAAAGAACCTTGAAAAACTCATAACTGATTTTAGGATAAGGGTGAAAGTCCCTTCCTGAAGAAGAAACAGTAACTTATTCAGCCCAGATGGGAGAGATCGGGGCTTTGATAATATTTTCATCGAACATTTGTGGCGCTCTCTCACAGCAGTTTTCGTTTGGGTAGACCATATCTCGATCTGAGGCAGGAGTCAATTGAGTACACTTCAGCTCCCGACCTGTCCACACCGACCAGACTTCGGAATTCTAGAGAGTGAAGCTGAAAACGCTCATCAATGTCTCGACCTCCACTATTTTTCAGGGGCTACGACAAAATGTGCCAGTAACTTGATATAACTAGACTGATAATAAATAGCCGGTTCACTAATTTCCCAAGGTTTGTCCTGTATAGTACTATCATTCCAGTCTGCATACATTTTTTGAATAGGCTGATTTTTCAAACTAGGATAATTCCCCGTGTAGTTTTTATTGGGTCCTCCTACAAGATAGCCCGGCGGTGGTCCGTTAAGAGAAGTTAAAGCATTATCCCAACGAGAATTATCGGTAAACCATTCATGATAGAGCTCATTGACAGACTTCTCTGCACCGTAATCATACATATTAGATAAGTAGGTGATTCCTAAAGGGTTAACTCCATGGAAATAGTGCAGAGTATTTAAAGCTACTTCGGTATAGGTTTGTTCTCGACCGGGAAGCAGATTATAAACAACTACATCATAATTAGATGAGCCTCGATTAGCTCTAATACTATTACTTCCCCAATGATAAGCTCGATCTGGCAAATAAGAGCGATAAAGATCTTGCTCTGGATGAAAGCCATAAAATTCTCGGCCTTGTTGCGCTTCGACAGTTTTTTTCTCGATTACAGCAGCTTTCACCTCTGGATGACTATTAGGCAGAGTAGTATAAAACATTAGTGCATCTCCGTGATGAGGTACATAGGCTGAGAAGCGATCGCCAATAAAAGGTCTTGTCCTTAAGTAATGTTCTCGTACATAGTCGTTATAAACTGCTTCTCCCGTAAGAGCAAATAAATAAATTGCAGCAACTACCGCATCTCCTGCTTGCTCTTCTAAGGATCTATCTGCATCTCCTGCTTTGATTTCTTGACTGTCGCAATCATCTCTTTTCGGATTATTGTGATACCAATCCCAGGCTTTTTCAGCTCTTTCGGTTAATTCAGGAATTTCTGTTTGTAATAGTTCAAACCGACGATAAATTGAGGCTACTCTAGCAAAATGTCCTGCCGCGATAATTGTCGAAGAGGAACAAGCACCAGCATAATAACGAGGACGAGGGTCGCGGCTTTTGGGAGTGAAGGTTTGATAATCGATTGTCCCTACCTTGATTAGTACTCCTCCATCTTTCCGTTGCATTTTTTTAATCCAGTCAATTCCGTATTTCACCTCATCTATAATGTCAGGAATGCCATTACCAGATTCAGGAAGATCGAAATCATCAGTAAAGGCATCGGGATTTCTAAGATAAGCATCTAATAATTGATTGATTACTGGAGAGGTGAAAGTAACATATTTGTTGCTATCTCCTGCATCCCACCATCCTCCAGAAACATCCCGCACTAATGCTTTATTTTGTTTATCATCGACAAAATGGGCTTCTGTATCTTGATTGGGTCCAATAAAACTCGCTCGATCTGTCCACCTGAGATCGGCATAAGGAGGTTGTTTGGCAAAATTACTACGATTGTAGTAAAACATGCGCACTGCCGCCTTGAGAATCGGGTAATAAACATTTTGATGAATTAAAAAAGGATGAGAGCGCTTACCCGTAGCGGCATCGTAAAGATAATAATGCCCAGGCTCGGAAACCATCGAAAAATCAAACCAAAATCCGCGATCGCCAGAAGAGACTTGAATTTCTCCATCGTTCCATTTCTTTGGGGCACCAACATAAACTACACTGTTATCAATCCATTTTCTAACTTCGATGACATTTCCTGGGATGTAAGAATCTGCTGCATTGTATCCCTTTTGTGGATCGACAATGACCGCAACTTTGCTATCTTGAGGTCTATAGCCAAACTGATCTACCTTAATGTAAGGAGATGCTTGAATTAATGCTCCATCAGGATTGCCTCGTTCTAAATAGTTGGTAGTTTCTAAAACTCCTGAGTTACTAGTGGGAGAAACATTTTCATGCATGTTTTGGCGCTCGTAACCATTGAGTAAACTACAGCTAGGAATAATTAAACTTATAACAATATATTTAAATTTCTCGAACATATCTGCTGACGATAAAATCCCAAATAGTGTTTTTAACAGTATATTTACAGAGCTACTTTATTTCAGAAACCTCCCAGTCCAGGTTGAGATTAAGCTAGAAGTTACAGAAAATAACTAGAGCGATCGCAATTAGGTTAGTGGGTTAAGCCCACCACTGCCCAAAGAACATATTAGACTTGTCCGAAAATAATGTCAGAAATCTCTCATTCAGGCATTTCATTTTGGACTTATTCGTTCAAATGCTTGCTGCGTATGGAAATAAGCCATAAAACTGCTTATTTTTCAATAACTTTATTATAATCAGGACTTACACGCTTCAAGAGTAACCGTTATTCCCCCCTGCAAAAAAGCAAGGGAAAATTAGGACATGCACTCGCTACCAATTTTCCTTAAGAGAGCAACGCCAAAAAGTTAGTTTTTCATCAGGGAATCGCCAGTCTCAAATCCAAGATATAGATCGATAACTGATAATACTCACCTTCCCAACTTAAAATACTCGCGTTTTGACCCGGAAATACTCACCTACATACTCTGAATTAGATCTCTAAGATTTATCCATCAATATTTACAGTAGTTGAGTACATTTTTAATCAAGTCTAATGAATATCAATGGGATCGATAGCTTTGAGTTTATTAAAAATTCAATGATATAAACAATATTAATTGCAATATTAGAAAAACTATTGCAATCTAAGTGGTGTCAAAATGATGCTATTAATTAAACTAAGCAAACTTTGTAACTATTCGGTAACATCAAGCTGATGTTATTTTAATGCCATGAAAAGATTTAGTCTGAGACTAACAGAAGCAGAATATCTTAAGCTTAAAATTTATTGTGAAGAGTTAAACGTATCCATGAATGATGTAATTAGACAGTTGATTAGAAATTGGAGTCCAGATAATAAGAATTTATGCCAAAGTCATACAAAAAGACTATACTAGCGCTATTATTAATATGGCAGCTTGTATTAAACAATAGCCTACATCGGAAAATTTCGATCTAGAAACCAAATAAAATAATGAAATTCTGTGTTTGCTTCGGTATATATACTTTATATATCGAAGCTATATTGTATTTAACTACTAATATATTTCTTACAAGGAACGTCTGACTGTTATAAAGCGAAAGTCTAAAATATAAACAAATAATTAAGCTAACATGAAAGCTATCAAATTTAACAGTTTGATAAATTGAGGTTTGGCAACATTAAATAAATCATATAGACAAACTAAATCTTCTATCTATTTCAGACTCTAAAGGAATAATTTTTAATACTGCTCGATTTTTTTATATATTCAATGGCATTTTAATGTCACTTTTGTGCTACGGCAATTGGAGGTTATCTCAGACGATTTTGCTATTTGAGAATAATAAATATGCAATTTTTGCACGAGTTTTTGAATAAAAAATAGTCAAATAAAAAATACTTGCTATGGCTTACACGATTCCTAACACCTGTATTCATTGTGGTATCTGCTTACCCGAATGTCCGACAAATGCGATTCAAATCGATAACAATAACGAGCATTGGGTAGAACCAGGTCTATGCAATAATTGTGAAGATGAAGATTCTAATCCCCTGTGTGTTAAAAGCTGTCCTACTGACCTACCCGTTCCCTTACCTGCAAAAAAAGGTAGATATAAAGCCGAACCAAGAGTTTTGTCTACCCATTACCTTTTTGCGAACGGACACAATAATCCAATCGCTTCATCGATGGTTATTTGGGAAGCCTGTAACATCCTGGCAAAAGGTTCGGTCGTTCCCTGGCAAACAGACACTAATGAGAAGGTCTGTTTTATGCGTCAAGTCAAACAAGGCAAAGGAAAGGTTGAGTTTCGCCTGACTGATAGTGTTATTACAGATCTAACCCAAGCTTTGAGTCATGAAGAAGCTGCTGCTACTATTGAAGCCATGGATATCCGCGCTGCATCTATGCATTTAGTTTTTGCGGCTTATGCTACCTTCTTAGAGCGACCTTGGGAAGAAGAATTTGCTCTCGATAATAAGCAAATTGAAACTTATTTAGGCTTAGATAAACGTAAAGATTTGAGTAAAGCAACTAAACTGAGTTTAATAAAAACTTTAGTCCAGCAACCGTGCAAACTGCTTGCTACCATTGATTGGCCCCGTCAAGGTAAAATTGCGGCTTTTGCCGTACCAGAAGACCGCATTTGGCATTTAGTGGCGATCGACAACCACTTTCAAGAAGATGAGCAGGGCTACAAACATCTTGTAGGCATGACTTTTAGGATTAGAGCCGGAAAGTGGGCGGAGTATTTTTTAAATAAGCAAGGTTACAAAAAATACGTTGCCTATTATCAATACGGCACTTTGCCCAAATTTTTGTTAACTACCGTCATGACTATTTGGCACCAACACGAAGGTACCGTGAGGATGATGCTGTGGCTGTTGTTTAAAACCAAAATGGGTAGAGAACAGCGCGTTACCGTTCCGAGATTGATGTATGTAGCTTATGGACAAGAACAGGTCAGAAAAGCGGCGTTCGACCGAGAAAAACGAAAGCGACTGTTACGCAGGTTTGAGAGTGACTTAGAAGTTCTCAATCACTATCAAATCAAACCCGTTTTCGATCCGGTAACCTATCCAACCGAAATTCAGCCTTTATGGGCGAGATTAGCAGCAATTCCCGATGATGCAGAAGAAGCAATGGAGTTTTGGATTAATGACGGTTGCAATGAGACCAGCATCACCGATTCGGCTCCTGCTGGAAAATGGAATTTGTTAATGAAGGCTCGAATTCTTCAGTTTGAATTGCCTCCAGAATGGGATAAACAACTGTCACGTTGGGAGAATAAAAAACAACGCAAAACTAAAACTCGTCGTCAAAATTCAACTAAAACTGTATCTAATCTGAGTGGCGAACAAATTTCTCTTGCCCGAAAAAATCTGGGAATTAGTCAGAGAAAGTTGGCACAACAACTTGGAAAAAGTCAAAGCTGGATTCGAGATATAGAAAATAGTCGTTTTTCTGCTAAGCCGAGCGATCGCCATAAGCTGCGGAAGATTTTAGAGTTAGAGGAGTAATAGAAATAGAACTGAGACACTTAATTGTTATCGCGATCGAACCAGACTGACGATTTTGTAGTTTGCTCGTTAGTTATTAGCCTGCCGCAGATTCTAACTATTTGGATCGTAAGTCTGCCGTAGCTACAGTGTCTGGCGCGATCGCATATTTGACTGCGTCAGTTCTGAGTAATCGATCGTTATTTGCCATTTATTCATCAATGGCAAATTTTGTGTGTTCGGGCTTATCTAATACTGTCATCCTGCCATAGTTAGATCGCGCTTGGTAGTATTTTGCTTTGGCTTAGGATTTACTTATTATAGAAATAAACAAATAAAATTTTATTATAGATTGATTTTAGTCTATAGTATTCTTAGATTCAATCTAGATATTGGGTTTACAATTAAAAGTTCACCTTAATTAAATCGAAATTATGGAGCGGATATTTAGCGAAAGTATCTGGCTAGTTCCCTGCTATGCATTAATCGGAGCGACATTAGCATTACTGTGGTCGCCTGGAATAATCAAAAAAACTGGTTCTAGACCAGCAGGATATCTCAATATCGTGATGACTTGCTTGGCATTCGTTCACAGCGTCTTGGCTCTGCAAGAAGTTTGGCAGCAGCCAGTTCAAGAAATCAGATTTCCCTGGTTGACGGCAGCTGGTTTATATATTTCTTTCGATCTGAAAATCTCTGCCGTTACTGTTGGAGCATTAGTATTAATTACCGGCTTGAACATTCTCGCCCAGCTATATGCCGTTGGCTATATGGAAATGGACTGGGGTTGGGCGCGTTTTTATGCTTTGATGGGTTTTTTTGAAGCGGGTTTATGCGGTTTAGCCCTGTGTAATTCTCTCTTTTTTAGCTATGTTTTTTTAGAAATACTCACCTTAGCGACTTATTTAATTGTCGGGTTTTGGTTCGCCCAACCCCTGGTGGTTACGGGGGCAAGAGATGCCTTTTGGACTAAACGGGTAGGTGATTTATTGTTACTAATTGGGGTAATTTCCTTATGGTCTTTTACGGGTACTTTAAATTACGACGATCTAGCGCAGTGGGCAGAAGTAGCTAATTTACAGCCAATAACTGCAAATTTACTTTGTTTGGCTTTGATTGCAGGTCCTCTCGCTAAATGCGCTCAATTCCCCCTACAGCTATGGCTGGACGAAGCAATGGAAGGTCCGATTCCCGCTTCGATGTTGCGTAACTCGATTGTTGTAGCAACAGGTGCTTATGTCTTAATTCAGCTACAGCCGGTTTTAGCTCAGTCAGCGATCTCTAATATTTTCATGCTGGGAATTGGCTCATTTACAGCCATTGCTGCTTCTTTAATCGCTATCGCTCAAGTTGATATCAAACGCACCCTATCTTATTCTGTCAGTGCTTACATGGGTTTTGTCTTTATTGCGGTTGCAGTGGGAGCAAACCATTCAGCCCTACTGTTAATTTTGACTCATGCAATTGCGATGACGCTGTTGTATATGAGTACTGGAACAATAGTAATTAGTAATATTACTCAAGATATTACTTTATTAGGCGGTGTTTTCGCTCGTCGTCCTCTAAGTGGGTTCGCTTTTCTCGTCGGTGGGGCTAGTTTGATTGCCGTTCCACCTTTGGGTGGTTTCTGGGCATTACTAGAACTGGGAAATTATTTGCTGACAGTGCACCCCATATTACTAGGAATAATGCTAGTTGTAGACGGGCTAACTGCATTTAACCTAATGCGAGTCTTTAGTTTGGTCTTTGCTGGTCGACCTCAAGAAATGACTAAACGCTCGGCTGAAGTTCTCTGGGCAATGGTTCTACCGATGACAATTTTAGTTGGCGTTGCCTTGCATCTTCCCCTGATTCTACAGCAGTTCGCTCTATTACCAACCTGGGCAAAATTAGATAAAAGCGTTGCTTTGCTTTTACTCGGTTCGAGTCTTTTTGGTCTTAGTTTAGCCGCAGTTTTATATCTCCAAGAAAGAAAAACTCAACCCGTAGATTTAGTACCTTCTTGGCTACAAAAACTCTTGGCTAACGATCTATACATTCAAGATATTTATCGTCTGACGATTGTTGGGCTAGTCAAAACTGTTTCTGAGATTGTTACTTGGTGCGATCGCTATATTGTCGATGGTGTGATTAACTCGCTGGGCTTTGGGGCTTTGATTAGCGGACAGGCTTTGAGATACAGTAATTCAGGTCAATCGCAATTTTATCTTCTCTCTATTTTGTTAGGAACCATTTTATTGGGTTTGATGTTAGGTTTGACTTTTTAAAAATCATGTTAAGTATACTTATTTGGCTACCTGTATTAGCAGCAGCAATTATATTTTTAATACCCGTTAAAATCGATAGTACCAAAATAAGATTAGTTGCTTTAGCATTTAGTATTTTGAATATATTAATTGCTTTAGCGGCGATCGCGCGCTATGATTATCAACTTCAAGGTCTACAGCTAAGGGAATTTTTACCTTGGCTTGAGGTTATCGGACTAAATTACAACCTGGGAATCGATGGTTTATCTTTACCTTTAGTTGTCCTCAATAATTTGTTGGTTTGTGTGGCGATTTATAGTGGCAATCTAGCTAAAGAAGATAACATCCTAATCCGACCCAAGCTTTTTTACGGTCTAATTTTAATTTTAGCCAGCTGTATAAACGGAGCTTTACTGGCGCAAAATTTACTATTGTTCTTTATTTTTTACGAAATCCAACTGATCCCCGTCTACCTGTTAATCAATATTTGGGGAGGAGAAAATCGCGGTTATGCAGCCACTAAGTATTTGCTTTATACTGCCTTTTCAGGAGTTTTTGTCCTTGCCGCTTTCTTGGGAATTGTCTTCTTGACTACTAGCAGTTTTGACTACGAAACGGTTCAAACCCAAATATTACCCTATAGCAAACAGTTGATTCTGGCGATCGCTCTAATTATTGGTTTTGCGATCAAAATTCCTTTAGTTCCGCTACATACTTGGTTGCCCGATGCCTATACGGAATCTCCTACTCCAGTATCGATAATTTTAGGCGGCATACTCTCTAAAGTGGGAACTTATGGCTTAATTCGTTTTGGATTGGAATTATTTCCCCAGTTATGGAACGATCTTGCCTTTTGGTTAGGAGCGATCGCTGCCGTCAGTGCCCTGTATGGCTCTTTTGTAGCGATCTCCCAAAACGACCTCAAAAAAATGGTTGCTTATAGTTCCATCGCACATATTGCTTTTGTCGTTTTAGCAACGGCTGCGGGAACTTCGATCGCGATTTCTGGAGCAATTTGTCAAATGTTTGCCCACGGCTTAATCGTGTCACTCTTATTCTATTTAGTAGGCATCGTAGAAAGCAAAACTGGCAGACGCGATCTTAACGTTCTCAACGGTTTGATGAATCCCCAGCGGGGTTTGCCTTTGATTGGCGGTTTGACTATTCTGGCGGTAATGGCTAGTGCAGGTATACCTGGAATGGTAGGCTTTGTCGGTGAATATATTTCTTTTCAGGGTAGCTTTACCGTATTCCCAACTTTTACCGCACTTTGCTTGGTTGCAACCGGTTTGACTTCTGTTTACTTTGTGATTTTGCTTAACAAAACCTTCTTTGGCAAAATCGATTGTCGTATAACCCCAACGGTTTATCCCAAAGTAAGATTAGCCGAACGCCTACCTGCTTTCGTTTTAGCATTGTTAATCGTTATCTTGGGAGTACGACCAGCTTGGTTAGCTAACCTTAGCGAATTTAGTATCGTTGCCAGCGAGCCAGCAACCACCACAATTTTGGCTCAAAAAAATGTTTAATCCCTTGATACTGATAACTAATAATATTGCGCTTACCAATGCTCTCTTCTAGGGACCAATGACTAAAATGATCCAAGCTACAACTAAACTACCACCTTCAAACCATCAATTTGCCGAGGTCATCCATCGTTTAGAGGCGGGTGGTTCGATGCTACCCGATACCCCGGAAAACTTGATGCAGATAATCGGCATCTATAAAGCTTACGCCATACCCATGGACTTTTACTGGCGGGATTTACTCTACATTGCCGAACGGGTTTTTTTAAATCCCGTGCCTTTCTTTAAATACTTTTTACCCCAAGAATATTTAAACTTGCCCAATCACTATGCAGGTGAAAACGCCGATCTTCAGATTTGGCGCGGCAAAGCCTCGGCACATCCCGAACTTTTAGAGTTTATCGCCAAGGGTGAGACGGGTAAAATGCCCAAGCTACTCCATCACCTCAACCACGACAGAATTAATATGGAATTTGCCGAAGCTTGTATGCAGGCAATGTTTTGGCACCAAGATATTAATCCTAAGTTCAACGAGTACTTAGATACTGATGAGTATAAAGCCAATGCGGATCGGGCTATAAAAGCTTACTTTAAAAATAATCCTTTAATGCTCGGACTACACGAGCTATTTCCCGATATGTTCTTAGAGAAAGTCCGACAGCTATCTTATTATTCCAATCTGGGGCTATTTTGGGAAGTAATGTGTCCCGTGTTTTTAGAAATGTCCGACCTCTACGATGAAGGTAAACTGACTACAGTTAAAGAGGCAATGGAGTTTCTAGTCAACGGTATTTTTGCCGTTGCAGGCAGACCAATCTATCATCACGTATATATTAAGGGTAAATGCTATGAAATTATTCCTAAATCCAAAGGATTTACCTGGTTATATGAGGCTGCTTTACCCTATGTGGAAGCTGTTTTCTATCGTACTTCTCCATTTCGTGGCACTAAATCTTATAACGCCCAAGCCAAACAAGTACCAGACTCACAGCCAGATTTTCACTATGGTATCCTCTATGCCGATGTCTTACCTGTAGGCATGGCAGGGATTCCACCCACACTCCTAATGGACGATATGTGGCATTTTCTACCAGATTATTTAGTAGATTACTACAAACAACACTGTCGTGGTGAAGACGATATGCTGGTACAGTTAGGAATTACTTTTCAGCGATCGATGTATAATGTTACTTCGGCAGTAATTCAAGCCTTGCGTCAGGCATTGCTCTACCCTCTAGACGATCCCAATCCCGAACATCTGCAAAAAAATCGAGCATTTTTTACCACCCAAATGGATCGTTTTAAACGTCCTGAGGCTCGTTTGCAAGATATCCAAAGTTCTGAGTATCGTTAAAAATAGCTACTTGCATATTGAGTAATGGCGATGCGAGAAATTCCTAGTGACTCAGCTCAAATATGAGAAGAAGATAGTTTTTGCTCTGGTTTGAGTCTTCCTTGCAGAATAGCTTGACGGATTTCTTCGGCAACTTGAGCGTATATAAGGAATAGCAGAATCGCGATCGAGAATAATAACAAAATCCATTAATGCAGTGATTTGGTTTCAAGCTACATTTGTAAATAATCGAGAAGTAAGCGAACTTTAATTACCGAGCGATCGGTTTTTCTGGGCTACAGATTTAGAAGAATGATTTTAATTGAAGTTTAAGTTCTATTTTAGTTAACTAACTTCTCTACAAAGTGGACTTAAGAAAAGATCGAAAAGTGGCTATTGAGTAAAACCAATTCTCCTTTTACGATAGCTGCATATTGCCTCAATCAAAGCAAATGAAAAGATCCGTATTAATCGTTGGTGCAGCGATTTTTTTAATATGAAATCCGGTTATATAATTAACCTATAAAGCGATCGCTCTGGCTTGGTCTTTAGCGGGAATTGTCGGCACTATTTTGCCCGAACAGTTACAACAATACGGTTTGCCCAATTGGTGGGGTGTCATGTTGTTGATTTTTGTGATTTCTGGGGTTTTGCTGTAATCTTTGGCTCGTAAGTTAGAAGGGAGGCGATCGCTACAGCTAGGCTCTATTTTACTGATTATTGGCTATCTTACCTTTACCTGTGGGGCTTGGTTGAATATTTTGACTTTGGTTCTGGTAGGTGTGGCGATCGCGGGAATGGCTTGTTATGGCTTTACTTATTTAGGTGGATTAGCTCAAGTAGTTAAGATTGCAGGTTCGCAGTCGGCGAGGGTGACATCGGGTTATTTTGTCTATGCTTATCTCGGCTATGGTTTACCCGTAATTGCGATCGGTTTCTTGTCTGAAAACCTGGGCGTTATTGCTGAAGGGGTGACAAGGGAGCTAGAAAGATTGCTGGATAATAAACATAGCTCGTAGACCCCTCTGGTAAAAAGGCAGCTTATTGAGATTGAGCCACATCAATTTGTTTATCCATTCCTTCATCAAGGTAAATGAAACCAGCCAGCTACTACCATATAAACCAAGCCAAAAGTAGCTGTTGCGAGTCAAAGATTGTTTAATTTTTCGATGGCGACCGATGTATTTAGACTGACCTCGAAGGCTAAGAGTATGTCCTTTGAACACCGAGTGAGTGTAAGCAATGGCGATGAGCAAAACTAGACGAGTAAGGCGTTCAATCTGAGCTTGCGACCCCTCGAGATTGTAGCCACCTGACTTGCAATCTTTAAACATCGCCTCAATCCCTACGCGCTTTTTATAGGCTTTGACAGCTTCAGGTAAATTGGGTAAATTTGTCAGCAGATACCAGGGTTCCTTTGCCCCCATGCCTCGGTAAATACGTCGCCAATAGACCCCTAAATAAATCCCCGAAACTTGATGCAGTTGAGTGACTTTAGTTTCTTGATAAAACCGTTGGTCTCCTGGATTAACGTCTAGGTCTTTTAAGGGAGTAAAACCTAATTGAGTTACCATTATCTTCGTACTCTTTCTCTGTCGAAGCACAAAGTAGACCTGCTGCTGGGTCAGCCACTTAGCTAGTTCAACACTCTGGAATTCTCTGTCTCCTAAAATAACGATTTGGTGTTGTTTAAACAGCTTCAATACTGGACGTAATATGGCTTTTTGTTGAGCGAAGTTACTGGCTCCTTTCTTCTCTAGAAACTGCCAGTATATAGGCAAAGCTCTTTTCGCCATCACTACTCCAACCATGAACAGATTTTTATCTTGCCATTGAGTTCTATCTAAGACTAGATAAATTGTCTGGTCTGGCAAGAATTTCTTTTGAACTACTTCTTTGACTATGGGAAACCAGACTAACGAAACTGATAAAGCTGAGGACTTCAAAAACCTTTGGATTCGGCGACGACGGCTCTCATATTTAATTGGTAAAGGGAAGTATGCAGCTAGTCTTTCTATCTTTACTTGTTTGTAGGTCTGGATAAGGTATACCAGCACTTCCAAAGTAATTAGTTGGTCATCACTCAGATAACGTGAAAGATGATTGCGGTACAATTGGTTTAACATTTTTTAGGGTTCGGTCGGATTCTCAATAACTGACCGAATCTTTTTTACCATAGGTTGTCTCTGTTCCCTACACTGTCTGACTTCTCACAGGGTTGTCACCCCGTCAGGCGTTATTGATACCTTGTTTGGTTTTGGGGCAATTCTAACCATTAGCAATATTTTACTTATACTGTGATCGAAGTTCGATAAGCATTGATTTTGATTTGATGGATAATATTTATACAATCAAAAATACTTGCTTAATGTACTTTCTAAGAATTATTTGTTGAGAAATTGTGTAGTGATGCTAGAAAAAAATACTTTGATGGTTGATTTTGCTAAAGACGAAGATGTTCTTCAGCTTTATCCACAGCCACCTCTGTTTTCTAGCCAGCCAATTGGATGGAATGAAATTCAGCTACATTATCACTGTCATCCTCCTCATAAACTTTCGGAAAATTATTCTCGGCAGCATCGCCTTATTCTTCACGATCGCAGTCCCTCATCTTTAATAATTGAAGAAACAATCGAGCATCGTTTACACAATAGTCAGCTTGGCAATACTAGTATTACATTCGTACCAAATAATGTATTAAACTCCGCGTATTGGGATAAGGAATATCAATTTATCACCTTGAGTTTTGAGTCAAGTATATTGACTCGTCATACTTTCGATTTGGCTAATACAGCCAACATTGAATTCATTCCTTGTTTTAGCCAGTCCGATCCATTGATTCACAGTCTGGGGTTAGCACTCAAGTCAGAATTAGAATCTCATACCTTTGGTAGCCGTCTCTATATTGATTCGCTAATTTCTGCTTTAATAACCCACTTGATACGACATTATTCAAATAAAGAGCAGCGTTCTGAATCTTTATCAAATCCTTTGTCTAAACAGAAGTTGCAGCAAGTGATTGACTACATTTATGGGCATCTCGATCGCGATTTGACTCTAGCTGAACTAGCCATGCTGATACAGATCAGTCCGAGTTATTTCGCTATTTTGTTCAAGCAGACAACTGGAATTACACCTCATCAGTATGTAATTCAGTGTCGTATCGAGAGTGCCAAGGAATTACTTCAGCAAAACAATCTGGCGATCGCAGATATAGCCTTAGGACTTGGGTTTTCTCATCAGAGTCACCTCAGTCGTCATTTCAAACGTTTAGTGGGGGTTACGCCTAAACAGTTTAGACAACTTTTATAACAATTTTTCCCAATCTATAAGTTTAGTTACTATTTCTACAAGAACGCGATTGCGAAGCTAGTTGAAGACATCGCTTTTCCCTCGTTAAAGATTTAGAATAATTATTCAGTAAATTACGTTGTTAAAGGCGATCGCTAATCGTTTTTCGTCTCCCCCAAGGCTTAATTACAGAAATACCAATAATTGTTAATAATATTAAAACCTGAGCTATAGTTCCAATCAAAACCCCTCTAACATCCCATTCATAAAGACGATCGGTCAAAGCTGATGTTCCTTGAGAACGTGCAATCGCTTCTGCTTCATTTGACCAGGGGTATAGCCAAAAAGTACCAAATATAATTAATGAAATGCTCAGAATCCATTTAGAAATTACCCACCAAAATTTGGTAAATCCATAATTGGTGAGCCAACAAAGGAAAGTAGCAGTTAGAACCGAACCAATTGCAGCAGGTATAACTACATAATCATCCAAAAGATTAACCGCCGAATGCAAAGCATATAAGATATCTGAATTACTCGTTTTTCTATTACTCCACGAGAGTAAAAACATACACAATACTGTTCCTGTCCATAATGCAGCAAAGATAATATGTGCCGATAACAACCAATGTTTTTGCTTGAGAGTTAGTTTTTTCATCTTAGTATCGAAAATACTTTATATATTAATAGTTAGCGTATTAACTATTTTGCCGAAAGTCAACCGAACTGGGGATATGAAAAGAGAAAAGTTTTTATAAGTTAAGCAAAATTAGCAATCAGGCGATCGAGAAACTGTAACACTTGCTCGTGTTCGGCTGAAGAGAAACCTTTAGTAGCAGAGATGATTGTCTGTTCGCCAAGAGGAGGCAAGACCTTCATTAATTTTTTACCTTCCTCAGTCAGCCAAATCCTTACTATACGGCGATCGTTAAGATCGCGTTTTCGATATACAAGGTTACGATCCTCCATTCGATCTACTACTCCAGTGAGAGTTGCACCCAATTGTTTGAGCTTTTGGGCAATACCTGATGTGGAAAGACCATCTTCTTCCCAAAGACAACACAAAACTAGATAGTGAAATGGAGTCAGCCCATAAGGTTCTAACCGCTCTAAAAAATCTCGATACATCAACTGAGACAGCAGTTTAACTTTGTATCCCAAATTGTAAGGTGCTAAAACGTATCGCCATTGTTGGAAAAAATCGGCATTTGAAGATGAGCTAGACATTAAAAAATGATTTCTGAAGCAAATAGTAAACGTATTAACTATTTTATGGTAATCGCTTGATTTTTAAAGCTCAAACAATTTAGAAAGCTTTTAGGTTCTGTTGACACAATTAACGCAACCAAATTAAAGCCGAAGCAAATTCGGCAAATCCCAAATAACATTCGTCAGTTTTGTCAAAATGGCTGAAAACGCGACGATAGTATTTAAGTTTGTTAAAAAAGCACTCAACTAGATGTCGCTCCTTGTACAGATGTGAATCGTAATCTCTAGGGTTGAGGCGACCAGAACGAGGCGGAATCACGCCTTGAGCACCAGTTTCCTCAATCAAGACCACAAAAGCATCACAATCATAGCCTTTATCGGCAATTACCTGTTGAGCTCGATAACCAGCCACCAATGCCTCTCCTTGACTGATATCGGCGGTTTGCCCTGGAGTCAGAAGCAACCGCAGCGGATTGCCCAACGCATCTACCACAGCATGTAACTTGGTACTAAATCCGCCACAAGAACCTCCTAAAGAGTGTTTTTCTGACCCCCTTTTGCTCCTGCTGCACAGGGATGAGCACGAATCATGGTGCTATCGGGAATTAAACTTTCTAAGTCAGCAGAGTGGGACATTTCTTGCAAGAGACGATGCCAAACTCCCTTCTGACACCAACGCCGATATCGTTTGTAGAGGCTGTTCCAGTTGCCAAAACGTTTGGGTAATTCACGCCATTGAGCACCTGTGCGAGTAATCCAGAGAACCGCATTCAGAAAACGACGACAAGCTTTGGGGTCTTTGATACGGATGTCTTGTTGGTGGCTCAGAACAACGAAAATTTGCTGCCAAGCAGAATCGTCCAACTTAACACGAGATTTCATGAAGAATTTTTTGACTAAAATCAGCAACTTCAGGTACTTTCTCATCTTTGCCTCTTTACGTCAACAGAACCTAGAAGAATGTGCTGAAAATTAGGAGATTATGCAAGACAGCATCAATTCAAACTCATACGATTACTTTGTTGAGACAAATTTTTATAAAGTAGATCGGATATTGTAATTAATGACTTGCGTACTTCATATTGATTCTAGTCCGAGAGGCGAACGTTCTTTATCTCGCAGTTTGACCAATGAATTTAATCGTACTTGGCAACAAACCTATCCAGAAGACAAAATCATCTATCGCGATTTAGGACACAATCCCGTTCCTTTTGTTGATGAACCCTGGATTGCAGCAGCATTTAGTCAAGCGGGATAGCTAACGCCAGAATTAAAGTCTGCAATAGAGATTTCTGATGAATTGATTGATGAGTTTTTGGCAGCCAAAGTCTGTGTATTTGGTATTCCTATGTACAACTACGGTGTACCTGCTAACTTTAAAGCCTACATCGACCAGATTGTTAGAGTCGGACGCACTTTTGCCGTAACATCTAGTGGGTATGAAGGTTTAGTTAAAGAACCGAAGAAAATCTTGGTTGTAACAACTAGAGGTGGTAGTTACAAAGATAGCCCTCTTGATTTTCAAGAACCATATTTGCGGGCTGTTTTTGAGCTTATTGGTGTTACTGATATTCTTCTAACCACTATGAAACACAACACTGTCATAGATCGTAAGATTGTTTGGTTGATGGCAATTACTAGCGGGGCTACTGCTGCCAACTTATATTACAATCAACCTCTTCTGGCAATTATTGCTAAGAGCCTTGATGCCTCAACTCAAGACACGGGATTAATTCCTACGTTGGGACAAATTGGTTATGCATTGGGAAACTTTTTGATTGTTCCTCTCAGCGATCTTCTAGAAAGAAGGCGGTTGATTGTCACCATGTTAATTGGAACTTCGCTTGCCTTAGCTACCGCAGCCGTTTCACCTACAATTGCCTGGTTAATAATTGCCAGCTTTATCGTTGGAATAACGACGATAGTACCTCAAATTGCAGTTCCTTTTGCCGCTGTGCTAGCTCCTCCATCCGTGCGAGGCAAGGTAGTAGGTATTGTAATGAGTGGACTGCTCATCGGCATTGTTTTATCTCGTACCGTCAGTAGGTTTTGTGGGTATAGAACTAGGCTGGAGGGCAATGTATTGGATTGCCAGTGGACTTATGTTGCTTTTGGCGATCTCCGTATGGAAAATTCTTCCCAAGAGCCAGCCAGCCGTAAGATTGACCTACCAGCAATTAATTCGCTCAATGTTGAAATTGGTACGAGAGCCTGTATTGCAAGAAGCCTCAATTGCAGGAGCGATGGTTTTTGGAGCATTTAGCGTTTTTTGGAGTACCGTAATATTTCTCTTGGAACAGCCCCCTTATGAATTATGGCAGTGAGGTAGCAGGGCTATTGGGTTCGATCGGAGTAGTAGGAGCAGCAGCAGCACCGCTAGCTGGCAAACTTGCAGATCGCCGAAATCCGAGACTTGCTTCAGTATTAGGCTTAATTACAACGAGTGTGTCTTTTTTTCTGTTTTGGTTGTTTGGATATCACCTATGGGGGCTGATTGTGGGATTAATCTTACTAAGTTTGGGAGTTCAGGTAACAACAGTGTCCAATCAAGCTATTGCTCTATAAGTTGCCCGAAGAGAAACACAGCCGTTTAAATGCACTGTTTATCACGTTTTATTTTGTAGGCGGTGCGGTTGGATCGTTCCTCGGTGCTTATGGCTGGAGAGTCTGGCAATGGAGCGGAGTTTGTGCAGTCGGACTATTACTGTCGATTATCGCTTTCTCTTCCTTTCTCACTAGATCGAGGCATTAATTCATTACAGAAAAACTCAAAAACAATTCATCAAAGATTATTGATAAGTTAAGTAGCCATAAATTCGGTTTCCGTTAACTTAAATTGTTCTAAATCGTGATGCTTGCCTTTCCAAAAACCACGCTTTTCTAGTATGCCTTGACTCTGAAAACCCACTTTTTCTAAGAGTTTTTTAGAAGCTAAATTTTCTAACATGACTTCTGCAATAACAAATTCAATTTCTCTGCTACTAAACCCATATTGCAAAATATCACTCAAAGCTTCACTCATAATGCCTTGTTTCCAAAACTGACTCTTCAGTTCATAACCTATTTCAGCAGCATTTATTTCTTTTAGCCAAGTAAATCCACAAGAGCCAATTAGATAGTTATTTTCTTTACAAGTAATTGCCCAACGTATTCCCCGTCCATTTTCAAATCCTTTTGCTCGTCGTTCAATTATTCTACTTGCTTCATCAAGACGGTTAAACATTTCGAGATCGTTAAATTTAGTTACTTGCGGGTCGGAAAACACTGCAAATACAGCCTCAATGTTTTCTTGAGTTGCCTGTCGAAGTAAAAGCCGTCTTGTTTCGAGGTTGGGAAAAGAAGTTAATGAAAAGTCTTGGCTCATCAGAAATGGTTCTGTTGCAAAAATGTCATGGTGATTAATTATGGATGGCTTGATTGTAGTCTGAGTCTAGCCAACAGCGTGGTAAAGATTCACCCGAAGGAAAAATAAGTTCTGACTTGAGAAAAATTTCTGGATCTTGCATTTCTTCTCCAGCGTGATATCTACCCAGAATTTCTTTTTTAAATGGATCGTAGAGGTTTTTTTCTTCCAGTAGTTCCACTAGATCCCCATTAGTTTTAGATTTGAGAAACATAATGCCTTCCTGGTTAATTAACCCTGCTATTTCCTTAATTCTAACGCGATCGCTCGAGCCAAAATATGACAGTCTGTAAAGGAAGTAGCAAAGGAGCGATAAATTTTAAATTTATTAGTTGAGATCTTTAGCGATCGCTCGAGTTTAAGAGCAGATAAAGTTGATAAAAGTTGATAACTTTCCTTTCGATCGTAAAAGCAAACATAAGGTCAGCTTTGACTATTTCCTCACAAGTTCTTCAAGTTATTTATCTATCTTAAAAATAAAAAGAACCAATAGATAGCAAGTTGTTTACCAGTCTAGATCGATTATCGTATTGAAATTTTTCTGGTCTGGTAAAAAGGGGGAATATTATGAAGCTGCATTTTCACGGTCAGGATTATGAAGATCCGTATATTGAATGGCAAGTAACAGAAGGTCAAGTAGGTGGTAAGTATCGCGGTGTTTCTTGGAAAACGCACCTGATGAAACAGCAACATCGACTTCCTACCCATTACCCCGATCTAGTTTATCGAGGCGTTCACTATACCAAATAGTAAGATTTCGGTCGGATTGGGTTAAAAGAACTTTAAATTTGAAATCGGGATGACCAATGGAGGCGTATTTTATGTTAACTCATAAGCAGATTGCTAAATCGGAGCGGAGAAGAACGGGTGATCGGTTTTTATGGAGTGGCTGTGTAGATCGCCAGCCGATTGAAAGGGCGATCGCAGAAGATGAGTTAAGAGAAGCAGCATGTTGTCAAAGAGTTCGACAGTTGGAAAACAATCTCTTTGATGAATACTGGGAGGAACTATTGGCTTATAGAAAACAGATTGGCGCGACTAGATAAACCAAAACCAAAATTTTCAACTTAAATCCAAGCTATACTTATAAATTTCCTCTTATTTGACCCTTGCCTAGTAATTCCAAGAGGAACGATAGTAATGAAAGCATCAGACATTATGACTACAAATATAGTCAGCATCGATAGCTCGGCGACCATTGCCACAGCAGCTAAGCTGATGAAGCAACATCACGTACGAGCTTTAATTGTCGAACGCGCTTCTGAGGAAGATGCTTATGGCATTATCACCGCTACCGATCTCTCGCAAGCGATCGCCAACGCAAAAAATCCAGAAGTCACCTCGGTCTGCGAAGTAATGACCAAGCCTTGTATCGTAGTCAATCCCGATCTATCAGTAGAACATATTGCCAAATTATTCGCTAGAACTAAAATTCGCATCGCACCAGTTATTAAAGACAAACTACTCGGTATTGTTTCTATTACCGACATTCTGACCAAAACCAATTGTTTGTCGCCGATGGAAGCTAGGGGAAACTCTCTCCAACCAGCAAAATTAACCGAACTCCCTCTAGATGAATTGATGGATCGAGAATGGCAAATTGAATCAGATTCCATTTATGAAAACTGGTGCAGTGGATAGACAACATTTCTGAACTGGTTAAAAATCGACCACTGACAAAATTGGAGTAACTAAAGATGAAAGTCGCAGATATCATGAGCCAAAAAGTTATCACCATTCGCAGCTTTGCAACAGTAGCCCATGCAGTCAAGCTGATGCGAGAAAATGGTTTGAGTTCGCTAATTGTCGAACGTTTGGATGAATCGGATAGCTATGGCATAGTTAGCGAAACCGACATTATTTATAAAGTAGCAGCTAAAGGGCTCGATCCCGAACAAGTGCGAGTCTGCGAAATTATGACTAAGCCGTGTATTGTGGTTAATCCCGATTTAAGTGTCAAATCTGTTGCCCAGCTTTTTGCCAATACTGGGATTCGCCGTGCCCCAATAATTAGAGACAAACTTTTAGGTATAATCTCCACTAGTGATTTATTGTTGAGAAGTAACTTCGTCGAACAACCTAGCGGAGTTTGGCTCAAACAACAAATCGAACAAAAAATTGACGATGCTCGCAGAATTTGTGCCGAACGCGGCTTCGACTCAAAAGAATGTGCTGCCGCTTGGGATTCAGTAGAAGAGTTACAGGCAGAACAGGCACATCAACAAGCAGAAGAACTCAAACAAACAGCTTTTGACGAGTATTGTCAAGAACATCCAGAAGCTAAAGATATTTGGCGATACGATCCTTGGTTTTGTCATTGGGAAGAAGAACTCCCCGTATGAGACAGAGGCAATAAATCTAAAATAGCGATCGCTAACCAATAACTACTAACCGATTAACTACCCTTCCACTAACCAAATAAAATGTCTTCAACAATCGTCATCGATCCCGTAACTCGAATTGAAGGTCATGCAAAAATTACCATCCATCTCGATCCGACGGGACAAGTAGAAGATGCCCGCTTTCACGTGACCGAGTTTAGAGGGTTTGAAAAATTCTGCGAAGGTCGTCCTTTATGGGAAATGCCAGGGATTAGCAGTCGTATTTGTGGTATTTGTCCCGTCAGTCACTTACTGGCTTCTGCTAAAGCCGGCGATCGCATTTTGGCAGTGGAAATTCCTCCCGCAGCGGAGAAACTACGTCGTCTGATGAATCTGGGACAGATAATTCAGTCCCACGCTCTAAGTTTTTTTCATCTCAGTGCGCCAGATTTACTATTGGGTATGGATAGCGATTCTGCTTCCCGTAATATTTTTGGCTTAATTGCTGCCGAACCAGAACTAGCCCGCAGTGGCATTCGTTTGCGACAATTCGGACAGGAAATTATTGAAATATTGGGTGGTAAGAAAATTCATCCTGCTTGGGCTGTACCGGGAGGAGTGAGAAACGCCTTATCTGAAGCAGGAAAAACCAAAATTGGCGATCGCCTTCCGGAGGTCAAAGCTACCGCACTTAAAGCTATCGATAAATTTAAAAGCTTACTGGCGGACTACCAAGCAGAAGCCCAGACTTTTGGTAATTTTCCCAGTTTATTTATGGGACTGGTAGGGCAAGACGGGCAATGGGAACACTATGGGGGTAAAATTCGCTTCGTTGACAGTAGTGGAAATATCATTGCCGATAAACTCGATCCCACTGATTACCAAGAGTTTATCGCTGAAGCCGTCGAACCTTGGTCTTATTTAAAATTTCCTTACTATCGCCCTTTGGGTTATCCTACTGAGAAAGATTTTTGCAGTTTGCAAAATGGTATTTATCGTGTAGGACCTTTGGCGAGACTAAACATCTGTAGTCACATTGGAACCTCTTTAAGCGATCGTGAATTAAGAGAATTTAGAGATCGAGGAAAAGGTACGGTAAATTCATCCTTTTTCTATCACTATGCACGATTGATTGAAATTTTAGCTTGTATCGAACGAATTGAAAATCTGCTGGAAGATTCAGTCATTTATTCTCATCATTTACGTGCTATAGCGGGTATCAATCAACTTGAAGGAATTGGAGTCAGTGAAGCACCACGGGGTACTTTGTTTCATCACTATCACGTAGATGAACATGGTTCGATCGCCAAGATAAATCTAATTATTGCTACGGGACAAAATAACCTGGCAATGAATCGTACTGTCGCTCAAATTGCCAAACATTTTATTCGCGAAACTACTAATATTCCCCAAGGAATGGTCAACCGAGTTGAAGCGGGTATTCGCGCTTTCGATCCTTGTTTGAGCTGTTCGACTCATGCCGTCGGACAAATGCCGCTACACGTTCAGTTATTTGATGTGGTAGGAAACTTGCTTAATGAGGTTTGGCAAAATTAAATGCCTTCTGGTTCGAAAACTCAAGTTTCGGTCAAAAATCAAAAATATTATTTAATTCTTAAAAGTTCGGAATTAACCAAATTGAAAATTGATTCGAGTTTTAATAATAATAAAGCAGCGCTCTTCGCGATCGCGCCAAATATTAATCTATCAATCAAATATTAGCCAAAAATAGTGCCTTCACCTTATTTTTAACCGCATCCTATCATAACGATCGAACAGTTATGGAATGGCTGGCTCGGTCACAGGCTGTGTTAGTCAATAATTATTTAGGCACTGGTTCTAGTGGCATCGGAGCTTATTACGATGAAGAAACTTAGAAATTCTTAGAAATTGATAAAGATATCCTCTATACTCCGGCGATCGGTAGGTAAATAGGTAACAGGGCATAAAAGTATTAGTCGCTCGTCGATGTTCGACTACTAACCACAAACCACAAACGAAATCATCATGAAAATAGCTAATAATATCACGGAACTTGTAGGAAAAACTCCTTTAGTACGCTTAAATTCAATTCCCTTTGCTGAAGGTTGTCTGGCTCAAATTGTAGTCAAACTGGAAAGCATGAATCCTGCTGCTTCGGTTAAAGACCGCATTGGAGTGAACATGATTGAGGCTGCCGAACGAGCTGGTTTAATTACTCCTGGTAAAACGATATTAATCGAACCTACTTCTGGCAATACGGGGATCGCCTTAGCTATGGCTGCTGCTGCTAAGGGTTATAAAATCGTTTTAACCATGCCTGAAAGTATGAGTCAAGAACGCAGGACGATGTTAAAAGCCTATGGCGCACAGTTAGAATTAACTCCCGCCAGTGGTGGTATGAAAGGAGCGATCGCCCGTGCAGAAGAATTGGCAGCCAGTTTACCTAATGCGTTTATGCCCCAACAGTTTGACAATCCTGCTAACCCAGAGATCCATCGCCTCACTACAGCAGAAGAAATTTGGTCGGACACGGACGGAGAGGTAGACATTTTAATCGCTGGTGTCGGCACTGGGGGAACAATTACGGGTGTTGCCGAAGTTATCAAACAACGCCAACCAGAATTTAAAGCGATCGCTGTCGAACCAACCGATAGTGCCGTGCTTTCTGGTGGAAGCCCCGGAAGTCATAAAATTCAAGGCATCGGTGCGGGTTTCGTGCCCAAAGTCTTAAATGTCGAGGCGATCGACGAAATAGTTACCGTTACTAATGATGAAGCCTTTAATTATGGTCGTCGTTTGGCAAAAGAAGAAGGGATACTGTCAGGGATTTCTTCAGGTGCAGCTTTAGCAGCAGCCATCAAAGTCGGCAAAAGACCGGAAAATGCAGGCAAGTTAATCGTGATGATTCAGCCGAGTTTTGGCGAACGCTATCTCAGTACCCCTCTGTTCCAAGATATGGAAGAAGAAAAAACGTTGGTGGTTAGTAGTTAGTAGTCGCTCGGGCTTTCAGGATTTAAATGAATAGGGTTGTAAGGGTCTATTTTCCTATATCCCTATATCCCTACACCTTCTCACTTAACTCAACAAAGGCAAAATCATGAGTACTAAAATAACACAACCAGTAACCTATCGAATAGAAGGAGAATTTTTGGGTTTTATTGCCCTTAAACACATTCAAGTTCGAGTGGGAGAGAGAATTATTCCCATAAAATTAGCCAAAGAGTTGCGAGAACCTCTAGCTAGAGAACTAGTAGAAGGCGATCGCCTGGCGGTGTTTTTGGAACAAAAAGGTTCGGGTCTGGGTAAACTGAAGCTGAAAAGCGACCGCGTGGAAAAACTCGACAGCGAGCTTAAATCTTCGGTCACTGAGTTTCCCTCCCCAAAACAAATTCAAACGGGTAAAATTCTGGTGTGTAGTAAATCCAGTTGTGCCAAGCGTGGCGGAAAACAACTCTATCGCGCTTTGGTAGAAACTCTCAAACAGTTAGGCTTGCAAGAACGAGTAACTATCGAACTTATAGACTGTCAGAAGCAGTGCAAACAAGCCCCTAGCCTAATTTTGATGCCTGGTAGAGTCAAACACGCTCGTGTCAACTTCAATAACCTTGCTTCGCTGCTAAAAGCTCATTATGGTTAACTGTGATTTGTTGTTTTTATTTAGCTTTCGCCCTAATTTACCAAAACCTTACGCTTCTATACTCCCATATCCTGCCAACTACTGTACGAGCGAACGGCGGTTCCCCCATACCAAACACTAACCAAGACAATGTCACGAATTATTTTTTATGAAAAACCAGGCTGTATCAACAATACAAAACAGAAAGCTCTACTACAGTCTGCGGGACATGAAGTAATCGCCTACAATTTACTGACCGCAACTTGGACGGTTACCACTCTGCGTCCCTTTTTTGGCGATCGCCCGATAACCGAGTGGTTTAATCGAACTGCACCTCAAGTTAAGTCGGGTGAAGTCGTTCCCGAAAACTTAGACGAAGAGACGGCACTAGAGTTAATGATTCAATTTCCTCTATTGATTCGCCGTCCCCTAATCCAGGTAGGAGATATCTGCCAAACGGGATTTGATCGCGATAAAATCGATGCTTGGATTGGTTTGCTACCACAGAAGACTTTAGAGGATTTAGAAATTTGTCCTAGAAGTTAATCTTGAAATTAAAGGCAGTAATCTAGGCTTTAAATATCCTGAAAATGGGCAGGGTTAAGCAGTTTATACTAAATAAATAAGTAGTATAATCGAGCTGAATTCGATCGTAAATTTTTAAAAGATATGGCAGATATTGTCGATATTGCAGTTAACACAGAGGGTTTTAGTACATTAGTAGCTGCGGTCAAAGCAGCCGATTTAGTAGAAACTTTAAAAACTCCAGGACCATTTACTGTATTTGCTCCCAACGATGCTGCCTTCGCCAAACTTCCTTCAGGCACAGTTCAAACTTTAGTCCAAAATCCGCCCCAACTAGCCAGAATACTTACTTATCACGTAGTTGTAGGAAAATTAACTAAAGCAGATCTATGTAAGGTAGATTCAGTAAATTCCGTAGAAGGTTCGCTAATTTCAATTAATTGTGCCGATAATTTTGAAGTAAAAAATGCCACTGTAATTACAGCAGATATTGAAGCTGACAATGGCATTATCCATGTGATTGATAACGTAATTTTAATGGGCTGAAAATTGTTTAAAAAGAAAAAAACGTTCGTAGAGCTCCAGAGACAATTGTACCGTTGGTATTTTGATTTGCAGCATTAGTAATTACTTGAACTAAAGGTGTGATACGAATGTTGTCATTGAGGGGAAAATTGTAAAATGCCTCGATGTTAGTTTGAGTAGCATTGCCAATCTCATCAACAACAAAAGGTTGAGCTATAGCAATACCACTAATTGCACCAGATACAAATAAATCGGGGAAAGCTATTCCTGCCATCCAGTAGTTAGGGGTAATATCGCCAACAGCAGTATTATGGTTCTGTTGCAAAAAATCCGAACAGAGAGAATATACCTGTGATTAACTAATT
>NZ_JBKGTY010000006.1:153480-160738 GCF_053543375.1 Myxosarcina sp. GI1(2024)
TTAGCAGCTTGTTTATCTCTCCTGGCACTAAACATAAACTCTATGGTAATACCATTGCTGTCAACTGCTCTATATAGATATTTCCATTTTCCTTTGACCTTGAGATAAGTTTGATCTACTCGCCAAGAGTCATTAGTTGAGATGAGATGCTTTCTGGCTCTTCTTTCTATTTGTGGTGCATAAATCATCACCCATCGGTAAATCGTGGTGTGGTCTACAGATAGTCCTCGCTCTTGCATGATTTCTGCTAAATCACGATAACTCAAACCATAGCGGAGATACCACCTCACACAAAGTAAAATTATTTCTCCTTGAAAATGTTTCCACTTAAATGGTTGCTTTGAGTTCATCTGGTCTAGTAGTTATTTACGTTTGTTAAATACTACAAGTTTGTCTTAAGTTTTTGCAACATTACCAAAAATGCAGCCTGGTTGTGTGGTACGCAGTAGCGATTGGGCAATTTTGGAACGGGAAAATTTAGTAAGTTCGCCCCAAATTCGCGAGTGCAAAAATCGCATGAATACTTTTGGCTATACGGGTAAGTTAGAAAATTCACCGCAAATCGACTGTATCTATCAAAATGAAGCCGCTCAAAACCTCTTTTTAACTCAAAGCGATCGCCGCGATGCTCCAACTGAAGCCTCGAATTTTTAAAACTATTCGCTAGAGTTGTTATTGAAGCAAAAAGCGATCGCGTTCGATTATCTATTTAAGACGATGGCGGTTGAGTTGGAAGCGATTCTGGATTTGGCTTAGAGGTAAGTTCATCAAAAAGCGTCATAACTACCACCGCAGCGGGTATGGCAAAGACTACACCAATCAAACCCAGTAATTGACCCATAACCAAAACTGCAATAATTACGGCAATTGGATGCAAATTTACTTGGTGCCCGACCACAATTGGTTGAAAAATATGCGCGTCAACTTGATTCAGCACTAAAAATAAAACTAACACCAGAACTAATTTCAGCGGTGAGATCGTCAGAGCTACCAAAGCTGGCAAAAACCCTCCAGCAAAACTACCAAGATAAGGAATAACCTCAAATAAACCAGCAATCACACCAAAAGGTAAGGGTAAGGGAATGCCCAAAATCCCAAGTCCTATTGCCACGCCAATACCGAGAAACAGCATTGCTAGAAGAGTGCCGCTCATCCAGCCTTGAAGTCGCAATCTGATGCTTTTAAATAAGTGTCGTACTTGCTGATGATGTTGGCGTGGTATAAGTCGCAACAATCCTCCAACCAGAAAATCGGGGTCGGAAGTAATGTAGAGAGCTAAAATGACCGTGGCAAAAGCTTCAATCGTAATGCCAAAGGCTCGTTCTAATAATCGTGGCAATTCTTTTAATAGTCCGTAAACAAAGTCATTGAGTCGGGCAATTTCTTGTGAAATATCGGGAACAAAATTAAACCGAGCGTGAAGATTTTGCGATTGCTCGGTCAAACTGCCTAAATACTCTGGTAAATCGGCAGAGAGCTTCTGTAACTCTGCTAGAAGATCGGGGACAATGACAATTGGTAAAAGTATGCTTAAGCCAAGAATGCAGAACGCCAGCACCAAAACCGCCAACCAACGCTGTTTAATCGATTTTTCTAGCTGACTTAACAGCGTTTGTAGAATAAGCGACAACAAAATGGCGATCGCAATCAATTCTAAAGCCGCTCGCAATCGATAGAGAATCAAAAGAGACAGCACCAATAAAACTGCTAGGGGCGCACCTTCAGTCAGCTTGTCTTTTAAAGAACGCGATGAAGCATATCCAGGCGATCGCTTTTGGGTCATAGTTCGATTTTTGCCTTAGCTATCGATAACCATAATTATCTAATACCAGCAACCGAAACAGAAGTTTTATAGCTTTGACACAATTCTGACACAGGGGGTTTTTATACTGCGATCGTTAGCAAAATCGATTTACATAATAGTTTAAAAATGAATCTTTTATCTTGGCTTTGTTTGGGATTAATCGCTGGCGTAATTGCTAAATTTATCGCTCCTAATACTAACATTAGTGGCACTATAGGGAGTTTCCTATTTGGAATATTGGTGCTTTTATAGGCGGTAGCTTTGCCATCTTTTATCTTACGGGACATCTGATATTAACGACACATCACCTCAGCATCTTGGGTATTTCTTTAGCTATTTTAGGGTCGAGTCTAGCCGTGTTTCTCTGGCCAGCTTTTGTTCAAAGTGCCGTCTGAGTAGACATAATTAATTATGAGCGATAATCACTATGCTGTTACCTTTTTTATTCTTTGGATTTTTAAGCCTGCCTATTTTATTAGCTTTGCTTTTTCTGACTTTTTTGTTTCCCGATCGCGATGCTGCCGATAAAGATTGATTATTTAGAAGCGAGGAATAAAATAGACTTTTGACGTAAGGATTCAGGTGCAAGCATGAGGAATAAGAGAAGGATAAGAACAATGTCCAACTGTAGCTTGTAAAGTCTGTTGAAAAAAAGTAATCACCGAACGTCCTTGCAAACGACAAGATTGAATTGCACTCAGCAGGTTGGCTGTATGTTGAAACCGTTCGATGGAACGAGAGCCACCACAAACTTTCCGCTTGGTTACAGCAGTTCTCAAACATCGTTCAGCTAGATTATTGTCGGGGGGTATCTGAGGATGTGTCAGAAAATACCACCATTGCTCCGCCTTATCACGCAGCGAACGTAGCAGTTTTCCAGCTTCATGACCAGCATTCTTGAGCCAAGTCTTAATTGCGCTAGTCACTCGCCTTCGGAAATCCTCTGCCCAATCTCGATAGTGGCTTTCCTGATGGGTCTGTCGCCAAACCCGATGTTGCTTAAATGCCTCATCAATTAGAGACAGAAAGGTGGTAGCAATTTCTTGGTTATCTACCCCTTTAGTCTTTAACAGTTTTTGAAAATGACGACGTAGATGAGCCAAACACTTTTGTTGTCCTGCTACTGAATAGCCGTTGTAGACACTAAAATCGTCGCTAATCAAAACTCCATCATAGAATACTCCTAATACAGCTTCCAATTCTCTGCGTTTTCTAGTATCGCCGGCATGAAACAGGCAGAACTCTGACCCAGCTAAAACCCAGAGCCATTCTTTGACTCCTTTAACTGAGCAGGGGGTTTCGTCACAATGTAGAGGAGGATGCTCTGAATTAATCGACTTTTTCAACCCTTCAACACTGTTGATACTCGCTTGTTGTACTCGTTCGTTCATTGGTGGCAACTAAAGGGTTCTGTTGCAAAAAATCCGAACAGAGAGAATATACCTGTGATTAACTAATTTTTTAGACAGCGATCCCAAACAGAGAATAGACAAAATTTCTTTGTCCCAAGATGTCACCTTTAGCGATATTTTTTATTTGCCCTTTGCGAATCACATTCATGATTTCATACCCTTTTAATGTCCGCCATGCTGAGTGGAAATGTTGAAAGTATAATTTATACTTAGCCTGCTTTTTCGGAAATCTATGGTCTTGCTCGATGATATTATTAAGATATTTGTTCTGTCTCAATTCACACTCACTAGAGATAATTTCTTCCGTTTGAAGTTCTTCAACTGCTGCGGGATAAGCAGGATTTTGGTCTACGTTAATAACTCTTGGCTGCTTATTATGTCTCGATTTCAGGGCTTTCTTCAAGAATCTTTTAGCAGCTTGTTTATCTCTCCTGGCACTAAACATAAACTCTATGGTAATACCATTGCTGTCAACTGCTCTATATAGATATTTCCATTTTCCTTTGACCTTGAGATAAGTTTGATCTACTCGCCAAGAGTCATTAGTTGAGATGAGATGCTTTCTGGCTCTTCTTTCTATTTGTGGTGCATAAATCATCACCCATCGGTAAATCGTGGTGTGGTCTACAGATAGTCCTCGCTCTTGCATGATTTCTGCTAAATCACGATAACTCAAACCATAGCGGAGATACCACCTCACACAAAGTAAAATTATTTCTCCTTGAAAATGTTTCCACTTAAATGGTTGCTTTGAGTTCATCTGGTCTAGTAGTTATTTACGTTTGTTAAATACTACAAATTTGTCTTAAGTTTTTGCAACATTACCCAAAATTTCCTTCAGCCCATAGCACCATTTCGCAGTCATCACTGTCAACAATAATATTGCCTACTTCATTTGGTTCTCGATCGACTTCTTTAGCTGCGTTATCAATTATCATCCCTATATATTGAAATGGTCTATGGAATGGTTTACAAAACATAGGAAGATTTATGATGTGCGTTTTATCTAAAGCTTCATTCAAACTAGAAGCACTGATACTGCTTTCTAAAGCTCTTTGGTTAAAGACCACACCAATGCTGTTTACAAGTTTTTTAAAAGCATCTTTATAGTTAGTTTGTCTCATCCGTAAAATCAACGTATAGTTTGCCAAATAGAAACCCTGGTGGTTCGCACTTTTGATACATTATCGGAAGCACTTTGACTTTTTTGCCATTGATCTCTTGGTTCATTGCTACATCTATTTCTCGCTGAACCCAAGATGATGCTATGGAATTTGGAGATAATATAGCTACTACGTAGTCAACTTCATCTATACCACTTCTAATCTTCTCTATTAACGAATCTCCAACTTTAATTTCAGCTTCATCAAGCCAGTACTTAATTCCATGATTATCCAAATCTCTAGCCAGTCTTTTGACAAATGATTTATCTTTTGTATTGTGGCTAAGAAAAACGCTGACTGTCACCTACAAATCTACTCCATCCATACAGCTAACTATTTTTAAGCTAAAAATAAATAGTTAGATTAGCTTCTTCATTTTAAGTTGGCTATAGAAGATTTGTCATGGTCATTGGCAAATCTTCCACACTGATTCAGAATATTATTTCATTTTGGAGACTAAAGTTCTGGTAGATTAAAGTCTTGTTTGGCTGCTAAGTAGTGTTTGATGATGGTAGCTACGGAATTACCTGATAGGATGGCAACAGTTTTGATATCTACTCCTTCCCGCACTAAGCGAGTAATAAAAGAATGCCTGAGAGCATAAGGTTTGAGATATTTCTCCATCTTTTCATCCTTAACTAGAGCCTCAAGGACAACACGCCAATCTCTCTTCCTGAAATTGCCATGATTGAGATATCCACCTTCTACGCCAGGAAATATTAGATTGCTTTTTATCTCTATAGAACCAAGCACTGATAATAATTGTCTGTTGCAAGGAAAAAGCCGAATCTCTTTAGTTTTAGTATGAGGCAGCAATACTCCTTTGCTATAAGCCTTAGAGAACTTAATGTAAGTTTTTTCACCTTTACGCTTAATATCGTCAAAAGTCAAAGCTATTATTTCTTCTGGTCTAGCACCAGTAAGAGCTAATACTTCAATATACTGAGCGTAGTAAGAGTGTTGATAGCTGGAAAACTTATGGTTGTATTCATCTGAGTAAAAAGCCGCGATGATTGCTTTAACTTCGCTAGGTTCAAAGCATTCTATTGGTTTCCTCTGTGGTTTGGGAATGCTAATGCTTTTAAACGGATTAGTAGAAATAATTCCCGCATTGACAGCAGTATTAACCGCAGGATTTAAGCATGACCGAAATAATGTAGCAATAGTTGAGATTGCATATTTGCCTTGTAGATAAGAAATAAACTCTTGAGCGTTGTTGAGTTCTAGAAGATTCATATCTGTTTTTGAGAGGTAGCGATCGCAATCTTTCCATAGATAATTTTGAGTTGTAGCAGCGATTCTCGATTTGTTTAATTCTTTGTAGCGTTCCCATATTTTTTTTATGTTAGGTTCTTTCAGATTTATCTCTAAGGCTTGCGAGCGTTTTGGACTATATTTTGCCAGGGTATTATCAAACTGTCCTAGTTCGATATCAGCATTAATAGCTTGTGCAATTCTCAAGGCATTTACCCAACCTTCTTCTGTATCAGTCGCTACATTAATATCGTGTCTTTTTCCTTTGGGGTAAGTGAAGCGGAGTTTGATTGAATTATCTCTAGATACAGATACACTAATTTTTCCAATCTTGGCTTTTCTCTCTTCGTTGTTGATATACATAGCTTTGAGCGATTAATAAAAACCGCACCAATTCCGCACCACTTTTTAGAGAGAAGCCCGCTTGTAGCAAGAGGAAATTACGCAAAAGTCAAGCAATTTGAGACTTTACTTGTTATTTTTCCTACCGCAAAACTAGGTTTTGTGTTATTCTTACTAAGTACCAATAAACTGGGATTGTAGTTCAGCTGGTTAGAATGCCTGCCTGTCACGCAGGAGGTCGCGGGTTCGAGTCCCGTCAGTCCCGTAACATACAGAATCAAGGTTTGAGCGTTTCTAAAATATTAGGTTTTGCACGATATTTAGGATTGTAGTCCCAAAATAGACCCAAATTAGAAGACTCTTTAAGATTTTGTTACATTGCGTATATTAGTAAATGCGAATCAATTGAACTATTGTTATCACATTGAAATATTAGTACTGCTTCAATGGTAATAATGGTTTGCGATCTGAGCTTAAGGAAATCTATAAAGATCCCCATATACGAGCTAGCGAACCTCGGATGCAAATACACTCGCAAAATCTTTTAAAGAATGCTAAGTAGAAAAAAGATACGGGCGATAAGCTTAAATCTAATTAATGGTGTAACTAATGCTCATGCTTATGGAAATAAGCTGGTAGAATTTCGCGGATAAATATTCTCGCATTCATTCTTTGTCTGCCACTAACGGGGAATGCACCACACTCAAAATGTGGCGTAGCAATACGTGTCGGTTCGAGTCCGACTTTGCCCATAGAAGATATATAGAACAAGGGTTTTAGCTTTCTTAACAATTAAATTAAAGCGAATTTGGCTGGACGATTAATTCTAGATTAGACCCAATTCTGACCCCAAAATTCCGCTTTTGTAGTATTTGTTTACAAAAACATGGTTTGAGCGTAAAAATCGCGTCGCCCGTGTTCGGCATCTTATATCGAGGCAGATATCTGAAAAGCCCAAACTAAATAAAATACCTCAATTATAGGGATTGAGAAGCGGCTATCCTATTGGATGCGAATTTCTCAAATAGCCTTTTTGTCTTTTTTTTCGAGAGTTTGTCTCTCTTTCGATTTTCCTTTATCGTCTCTACGGACATAATGGTGTTTTTTAGCTGCGGTCAAAGCTCTATCTCACCTAGCTTCTTAAGTATTCATCTCGCGCTGCAATTAGATTTCCTAAAATAGCCTTTAAATCTTCGATTAGATCGGAATGGCAAACCCCGCATTCAATGCACAAACTGGTAATGTTGCAAAAACTTAAGACAAATTTGTAGTATTTAACAAAC
>NZ_JBKGTY010000006.1:161103-167977 GCF_053543375.1 Myxosarcina sp. GI1(2024)
GCTAAAAGATTCTTGAAGAAAGCCCTGAAATCGAGACATAATAAGCAGCCAAGAGTTATTAACGTAGACCAAAATCCTGCTTATCCCGCAGCAGTTGAAGAACTTCAAACGGAAGAAATTATCTCTAGTGAGTGTGAATTGAGACAGAACAAATATCTTAATAATATCATCGAGCAAGACCATAGATTTCCGAAAAAGCAGGCTAAGTATAAATTATACTTTCAACATTTCCACTCAGCATGGCGGACATTAAAAGGGTATGAAATCATGAATGTGATTCGCAAAGGGCAAATAAAAAATATCGCTAAAGGTGACATCTTGGGACAAAGAAATTTTGTCTATTCTCTGTTTGGGATCGCTGTCTAAAAAATTAGTTAATCACAGGTATATTCTCTCTGTTCGGATTTTTTGCAACAGAACCGCATAAAGCTTCCATAACGGCAAAGTTATGCTTTCTGTCACGACTAAAGCCCTAAAAGTCGCTGCAAAGTAGTGGGGGTAGGGAGACTTGAACTCCCACGACCTTTTACGGTCAACGGATTTTAAGTCCGCAGCGTCTACCAATTCCGCCATACCCCCAAGTTAAAAATTGCAGTCTTACACTTTTTCAGTAGAAACTAATATATCATACAGTAAGCCGGTCGCGCTTTAACATCTAAAATTAAGTTAGAGAAAATTTTACGAGTAAAGGTAGATGACGCTATTAACAGAAACTAATTTAGTTGCCCTAATTTATTTGGCATTGAGCGGAACGTATTTATTGATGTTACCAGCTTTGATTTATTTTTATTTGAATAATCGTTGGTATACAGCTAGTTCGGTCGAGCGATTAATCATGTATTTGTTTGTGTTTCTCTGCTTTCCTGGAATGTTGCTACTCAGTCCTTTTCTCAACTTCCGCCCCAAACGTCGCGACCTAAAAGCTTAAGGGAAGTTATGCGGAGAATAGATGCAATTGCGATCGCTGTTGGTATTTTTCTGACAGGTGGAATTGTTTATTTAGTGCTGCAACTATCAGGGGTCGATAGTATTAATGCGGGAATCTGGACTCAAACCTTATTGGTAATTGGTTTATTAGGTTGGTGTTTGACCTACTTATTCCGAGTGGGAACTAAAAACATGACTTACAACAAGCAGCGACAAGACTATGAAGATGCCATTTTACAGAAACGACTTGAGGAAATGAGTCCAGAGGAAATCGCCCAGCTTCAAGCAGATGTGGAACGAGAACAACAGCCAAATTCTGCCTCATCTAATTCAACTTCCGAATAAATTTAATAGTTTCAAGATAATTAATAAAAATAAATAATTTCGAGATGAACTCTGTTAGCGATCGCTTTAAATATCTGCGACAAAAATCTGAATGTGCTTTAATTCCGTTTATTACTGCAGGCGACCCCGACTTAGCGACTACAGCTAAAGCTTTAGAGGTTTTGGCTCAAAATGGAGCAGATTTAATTGAATTGGGCGTTCCCTATTCCGATCCCCTGGCTGACGGTCCCACAATTCAGGCGGCAGCAACTAGGGCTTTGGGACGTGGGGTACATTTAGATGCGGTTTTGGATGTAGTTAAAACGGTGGAAGTAAAAATCGAGATTCCAATTATTCTATTTACCTACTACAATCCCATCTATTATCGAGGTGTAGACTCATTTTTACAGCAGATTCAGGCTGCAGGAGTAAAGGGTTTGGTAATTCCCGATTTACCTCTAGAAGAAGCCTCGGCTTTACTTACTTCGGCAAGCCAAATGGGTATAGAAGTAACCTTATTGGTTGCTCCTACCAGTTCTCAAGAGAGAATCAACACGATTGCCACTTCTTCCCAAGGTTTTATTTATTTAGTTTCGGTGACGGGGGTTACTGGAGTTCGCGCTCGAGTTGCTTCTAAGGTTAAAGATTTACTTACAGAGATGCGGGGGATTACCGATAAACCCATCGGAGTAGGATTTGGTATTTCTAGTCCGGAACAAGCCAGACAAATTAAGGATTGGGGAGCAGATGCAATTATTGTCGGCAGTGCTTTTGTCAAGCGTTTGGCAGATGGAACTCCAGAAGCGGGGTTAGAAGCGATCGCCAAATTTTGCCAGAGTCTCAAACAGGCTATTGTCTAGTTAGAGATTAGTGGAAATTGCGCCGACAGGACAGGTAGGAACGCATTGTTCGCAGACGATACATAGCGATCGCCGGAACTTGAGTTTAAAAGTTTGTGGTTCGAGAATTAGAGCTTCGGTAGGACAGACCCCGGTACATAAGCCGCAGTCGACACAACTAGCTTCATCGATAACGATTTCACTGCTAGCAGAAGAAATATCAATATCTCGCAGACGCATCCACTCGATCGCCGCATCGATTTCATCGATATCGCCTTGTAATTCTACTACTAGCTTGCCCATGCGATCGGGTGCTACTTGAGCGCGAATGATATTGGCGGCAACGTTAAAATCCTTTGCCAAGCGATAGGTAATCGGCATTTGTACGGTATTTCTCGGAAAAGTTAGAGTTACCCGTTTTTTCATGGTCGGTTAGAGTCAAAAAAGTACAATAAAACAAAGGTGCGAATACATATAAACTAGCTAATCAAGGAGCCTATGGTTGACTCTCAATCGAAAAACATTAGTGTGGTTAGAAACGTAATAGTTGCCATCGCAGCAGTAGTGCTGGGAGTAGCTTTATTTATCGGTTTACAAACCGAAACCAATTCTGGTTCTCTCGAATCCCTAGTAAAACGTTCTATGTCTCTTGAGGATGCCATGAGTAATGGGAAACCTACCCTAACAGAATTTTATGCCGACTGGTGTACTACCTGTCAGGCTATGGCAGGAGATTTAGCGGCAATTGAAGACGAGTATGAAGATCGAGTTAACTTTGTAATGCTCAATGTAGATAATGACAAATGGCTGCCTGAAATTTTGCGTTATCGCGTCGATGGCATTCCCCATTTTGTATTTATGAACCGCGAAGGTGAAGCAATTGCCGAAGCGATTGGCGAACAGCCTCGTTCGATTATTGAAGCGGATTTAGAAGCCTTAATCGCCAGTAATCCCATACCCTACACCTATAATCAAGGTTCGGTTTCTCAGTTTAAGACTCCTGTGGCAACGGAAAAAAATAGCGATCCCCGCAGTCATGGCGGAACATAAGCCAGTAGCATGAAAATTTATCACGATCTCAAATTAAACAGGACTGCTATATGACGATTTTGGTCAAGCATAGAACGACTGGGAATGAATATATATTATTAGCCGTTAATGCTCTAAACGGTGGTGGCAAAATTAATTTGCCTTCGCGCTTCCTCAACGATTTATTTTCTCAGAATGAAACTGAAAATTATGGACTGGTAACTATTTGCGATGCCAGAGGTAATATTTTCTTAAGCTACATCGACGATTTGATCGTTAGTGAGATAGACGGCAAAAAACCCTCGGAAATTTTACCTGAAATTATCGTTTCATCGGTGAGCGACGAGGGCGAAGAAGATAATGATAACTTAGATCGCCTCAGTAGTTCTTCAGAAGGCGATCGGGCTTTATCCAGTTCGGAAACGGCTAATATTTCAGATAATGATGATTTTGAAGATGATGAGGACTGGGTTTAGATCGGTTTGCTCGATCTAGATTATCGCTACCAATAGCTATGAGTAGTCCTAGTTAACCCGAAAAAGGCGAGCGATTAATGGCGATTAATATTAGTGTCTCTGCCTATTTAACCCAACTTTGAGCAATATGAATCAAATAGATTTTCCCAATTCTCAGCAACTGTACCAAATTATTTCCGAACGAATTAATACATCTCGCCCACAGCGAATTACCTTTGCTGAATTTATGAACTTGGTTTTATATCATCATCAGTTCGGTTACTATAGTTCGGGTACTGTCAATATTGGTGCTGCGGGTGATTTTTTTACTTCCTCTTCTTTAGGTAAAGATTTTGGCGAACTTCTAGCAATTCAGCTCGCAGAAATGTGGCAAAACTTGGGTAGTCCTGATCGCTTTACGGTTGTGGAAATGGGAGCGGGTAATGGCAGCTTGGCAGCAGATATTCTCGCCTATTTACAGGAAAATTATCTCGATCTTACTCAAGCGCTTGAATATATAATTATTGAAGAATCGCCGGCTTTAGTTGCTCAGCAGCAACAAAAATTAAAGCCTGTTACTGCAATTGAGATTAATTGGAAAACTTGGCAAGAAATTCCAGATAATTATGTGGTTGGCTGCTGCTTTGCTAATGAACTAATTGATGCATTTCCCGTACATTTAGTTGTGGTTAAATCGGGAAAATTACAAGAAATATATTTAACTATTGAAGAAAATAAATTAACCAAAGTAATCGGAGAGTTATCTACTTCCAGAATAAAAGATTATTTTAATTTAATTGACCTGGACTTACTTAGCGATCGCTATACGGAAGGGTATCGTACGGAAGTTAACCTTAAAGCTTTAGATTGGCTAGAAACTGTCGAGCGCAAATTACAGAAAGGATATCTGCTCGTCATCGACTACGGCTATCAGGCAGAGAAATACTATTACCCACAGCGCAGTCAGGGAACTTTGCAATGTTACTATCGACATCGCCATCACGATAATCCCTATGTAAATTTAGGCTATCAAGACATCACCACTCACGTTAATTTTACCGCCTTAGAACGTCAGGCAAGTTTACTGGGCTTAGATAACATTGGCTTTACCAAACAGGGAATGTTTCTAATGGCTCTGGGTCTGGGCGATCGCCTGAAACAACTATCTAGCGGTAAATACAATTTGAAGGAAATTTTAAACCGAAGAGATGCTCTGCATCAACTAATTTCCCCCACAGGATTGGGAAGATTTAGAGTGTTAATTCAGGGTAAGGGATTGGGTGCCAAAGAGCGATCTCTTCGAGGATTAACCATACCTTGACCACAAAAAATAGGGGTTCAGCATTGCTAAACCCCATATACAAGATAAATTTGTCTATATTTTTGTCTGTAAAACTTTTAGAATTCTGTGCTTTTGCCTACATCAGAAGAACCTACAGCTACGCTAGAACTACCTGTAGATAAAACATCAGCTTCTTTGACAAAACCACTGTAAGCTTCCATGCCGTGTTCGCCAATATCCAAACCGCGAAGTTCTTCTTCTTCCCCAACTCGGATTCCGAATACAGCATTTAAGATGCCCCAGACGAGGGCACTAAAGATGACGGTGAACGCACCTATAGCCAAAATGCCGATAATTTGAGGGATGATATTAGCATCTTCACTAAAAATGGCGACAGCCAAGGTCCCCCAAATACCACAAACCAAGTGAACTGAAGTCGCACCTACGGGATCGTCAATTCTAATACTGTCAAAAAAGGCAACGGAGAAGACGACGATAATACCGGCGATCGCACCGATAATAATCGCTTCAAAGTAGCTGACAGCGGCACAACCTGCGGTAATTCCCACTAATCCGGCTAAAACTCCGTTAATAATCATCGAGAGATCGGGTTTGCCGTCTTTAATCCAAGAAGTAAACGTAGCGAGTACGCCACCTGCTGCTGCTGCTAGATTTGTAGTGACGGCAATGTAAGGAACGTTGGCAGTTGCTGCCAATTCCGAACCAGGGTTAAAACCAAACCAACCGATCCAGAGAATCAAACAGCCTAGAGTGGCAAAACCCATATTGTGTCCTGGTAGGGCACTAATTCTACCAGCTTGATATTTACCCAATCTCGGTCCTAACATCGCCGCACCGACTAAAGCCGCCCAACCTCCAACGGAGTGAACTACGGTAGAACCAGCAAAATCGTAAAAGCCTAGTTCGCTCAACCAACCGCCATCCCATACCCAGTGACCGGTAATCGGGTAGGAGATAGCCACTAACAGAAAGCTAAAAATTATGAATGAACTAAAGTGAATCCGTTCTGCTACCGCACCAGAAACGATCGTTGCCGCAGTCGCCGCAAAAGCTACCTGAAACAGAAACGAAATGGCTTCGGGTACTGCCGCAGGGTAGGGTTCGTTACCATAAGGAACGGGATCGCCGTTAAAGAAAAAGCCTTGTAAGCCGATAAAGCCGTTGCCTTCTCCATACATAAAAGCATAGCCGATCGCCCAATAAGCGATGGTGGCAATACCAAAAACGATCAGGTTTTTGGCGAGAATGTTGACGGCGTTTTTCTGACGGCAAAAGCCAGTTTCCAACATTCCGAATCCGGCATTCATAAAAATAACCAGAACGGAGGCGAATAGTAAGAAGATTGAATCGAGTACTACTCTTAACTGTTCGACATCGGCTGGGGGATCGAATCCTTGAGCTTTGGCGGCAGTATTCCAAATTAAAACGATCGCCGCTGATAGGGGAATACAGGCTAGCCAGTAGGGAGAAAAGCTACTAAATATAGTTCTTATTGGTTTCGGTAAAGAATTATTAAATGAAGTTGCGTAACTTCTATTCTTATTCTTCAGTAATTTTTTTTGTTTTGAGAGTTGAAAATTCATTTAGTTTTCAAATTAATCTCAGCAGATAACATAAGAGTTAGTTTGTTTCAAATAACAAACTTGATTCACAATAGTTTCTGGCTTTCTACTCCCTTTTTCCGTATAGTTTGTTACTTTTTTTGGGCATAGATAAGTTAGAATGACAGGTTTTACTAAAACTTTAAAAATTTAGCGGTTGCGATCTTGTAGATAAATCTAGAACATAACCAAATAGTTTTGACCACAGAGACTACACTGTCTAAGTCGTTGTTGAGCGACGGCAAGTAATTTTTGACTATTGTCAATAGTAAAATATAGTTTTCTCGGTATACATAATCGACACAGTTAAATATCTCGATCTTCGTTTAGTTGAGTTAAATTTCTGACGGGGTGACAACCCTGTGAGAAGTCAGACAGTGTAGGGAACAGAGACAA
>NZ_JBKGTY010000006.1:167987-171379 GCF_053543375.1 Myxosarcina sp. GI1(2024)
GAACAGAGACAACCTATGGTAAAAAAGATTCGGTCAGTTATTGAGAATCCGACCGAACCCTAAAAAATGTTAAACCAATTGTACCGCAATCATCTTTCACGTTATCTGAGTGATGACCAACTAATTACTTTGGAAGTGCTGGTATACCTTATCCAGACCTACAAACAAGTAAAGATAGAAAGACTAGCTGCATACTTCCCTTTACCAATTAAATATGAGAGCCGTCGTCGCCGAATCCAAAGGTTTTTGAAGTCCTCAGCTTTATCAGTTTCGTTAGTCTGGTTTCCCATAGTCAAAGAAGTAGTTCAAAAGAAATTCTTGCCAGACCAGACAATTTATCTAGTCTTAGATAGAACTCAATGGCAAGATAAAAATCTGTTCATGGTTGGAGTAGTGATGGCGAAAAGAGCTTTGCCTATATACTGGCAGTTTCTAGAGAAGAAAGGAGCCAGTAACTTCGCTCAACAAAAAGCCATATTACGTCCAGTATTGAAGCTGTTTAAACAACACCAAATCGTTATTTTAGGAGACAGAGAATTCCAGAGTGTTGAACTAGCTAAGTGGCTGACCCAGCAGCAGGTCTACTTTGTGCTTCGACAGAGAAAGAGTACGAAGATAATGGTAACTCAATTAGGTTTTACTCCCTTAAAAGACCTAGACGTTAATCCAGGAGACCAACGGTTTTATCAAGAAACTAAAGTCACTCAACTGCATCAAGTTTCGGGGATTTATTTAGGGGTCTATTGGCGACGTATTTACCGAGGCATGGGGGCAAAGGAACCCTGGTATCTGCTGACAAATTTACCCAATTTACCTGAAGCTGTCAAAGCCTATAAAAAGCGCGTAGGGATTGAGGCGATGTTTAAAGATTGCAAGTCAGGTGGCTACAATCTCGAGGGGTCGCAAGCTCAGATTGAACGCCTTACTCGTCTAGTTTTGCTCATCGCCATTGCTTACACTCACTCGGTGTTCAAAGGACATACTCTTAGCCTTCGAGGTCAGTCTAAATACATCGGTCGCCATCGAAAAATTAAACAATCTTTGACTCGCAACAGCTACTTTTGGCTTGGTTTATATGGTAGTAGCTGGCTGGTTTCATTTACCTTGATGAAGGAATGGATAAACAAATTGATGTGGCTCAATCTCAATAAGCTGCCTTTTTACCAGAGGGGTCTACGAGCTATGTTTATTATCCAGCAATCTTTCTAGCTCCCTTGTCACCCCTTCAGGTTAAATTTAATCGCAATTAAGCTTGGCGGCCAAAAATATTAATGGTAATTAATCACGAGAGAGACTTTACTCAATTGCAACTAAATAATTTAAATAATTTAAATGTGTCACTATGTTATGTTTGTTACTAAACCATAATTGTCGTTCTGAGTTTACTTGTCAGCCTAATCGATCAAACTCAGCCAAATTTTCCCGTGGGAATGGAATCGATTAACTGACGAGTGTAATGGCTTTTAGGATAACGATAAATTGCTTCTGCGGTGTCAATTTCTTCAATTTTGCCTCGATTCATGACAATTATACGATCGCTCATGAATTTTACTACGCTGAGATCGTGAGAGATAAAAATATAGGTCAAGCCGAGTTCGCTCTGTAGTTCTTTAAGTAAATTTAGTACTTGTGCCTGTACCGACACATCCAAAGCAGAAACTGACTCATCGCAGATAATAAATTGGGGATTTAAAGCGAGGGCACGAGCGATGCAGACTCTCTGTCTCTGACCCCCAGAAAATTCATGAGGATAGCGAGCGCTCGAGTTGGGATTTAAACCAACTCTTTCTAGGAGTTCGGCAACTCGCTTGCGGCGATTACCTTTAATTCTGTGAACCTTGAGGGGTTCTGCGATCGCTTCACCAATAGTTATGCGGGGATTGAGAGAGTTGTAAGGATTTTGAAAGACAATTTGCATTTGCCGCCTGAGGTAACGCAGCTTACGGCTTTTTAGGGATAAGTTAGTCAGATCGTCACCATCAAACAGGATTTTGCCCTCTAAAGGAGCGATTAAACGTAAAATCGCTCTTGCTAGAGTGGATTTGCCACACCCCGATTCTCCCACCAAACCCAAAGTTTCTCCTGGATAAACTTCAAAAGACACGTCTTTGACAGCCATCAAATAACGTTGGGTGCGCCCTAACATTCCTTTGATGGGAAAACCTACCCGCAGGCGCTCGACAGTTACTAAAGGTTGTCGGGCGAGTAATTCAGCCAATCTAGTCTCTTGTTCTTCAGCAGTAACTGTTTGCTGGAGTTGTTCGCTAATTTTTGTCTGTTTTTCTTTAATGACTATTTCCCCGTTTGCCTCAGTCTCTAGTTGCATAAAATCAGCTACGGTAGGTAAGATTTGCAACTTGCGATCTAGACGGGGACGACAAGCTAGTAAACCTTTGGTGTAAGGATGCTGGGGATTGGTAAAAACTTCGGCAATTTTGCCTGACTCGACTACTTTGCCGCGGTACATTACTGCCACCGAGTCTACGAGTTCTGCAATTACTCCGAGATCGTGAGTGATAAAAATCAGCGACATTCCCCGCTTACGACATAAATTTCGCAGCAAATCCAAAATCTTGGCTTGAACGGTAACATCTAGAGCAGTTGTTGGTTCGTCGGCAATTAGCACTCGAGGATTGCAGGAAATGGCGATCGCAATAGTTACTCGTTGCAGTTGTCCACCCGAAAGTTCGTGGGGATAGCGTTTGAGCATCCGATGCTTCTGCTCGTTGACGTAGTTGGCAATCTCTTTGTCGCTACTCCTACCGTCCGGATGTTCGGAGAGATACTGTTGTTCTAGTATTTCATCATTGGGAAGTAGCTGTACTTCCTGGAGTAAGGCGAGCGCTTTTCTTCTCGCTTCGGCAGGACTAACTTTTTGATGTAGTAAAATTGCCTCTGTCAGCTGAAAACCGATGTCATAAACTGGATTTAGGGCACTCATCGGTTCCTGGAAAATCATCGCAATTTGACCACCACGATAACTTCTTCTCTGAGCTTCCTTCACTTGTAATAAATTTACCCGACGATTATCTTCTCTTTGAAACCAGATTTCTCCTTGAGTAATAATTCCGGGGCTGGCAATCAAACCCATAATTGCCAGAGAAGTAACGGATTTACCAGAACCAGACTCCCCAACCAAGCCTAATTTTTCTCCATGTCGCAGCTGAAAACTAAGATTATCTACGGCAACAACGGGTCGATGTTCGGTAAGAAATTGTACTTGGAGCTGGCGAACGTCGAGAACAGGGTCGAGCATAGTATAGTTAGGTCAAAACATTAACAGAATTTTAACCGATACCTACAGAACCAAAGTTAAGAGTTGCAGACATAATAATATGGCGTTGCTGAATCAAGGGAGGAATCGATAAGAAATAGGTACATCTTCAAACTTC
>NZ_JBKGTY010000006.1:172742-177874 GCF_053543375.1 Myxosarcina sp. GI1(2024)
ATAGACAGGAGGTAGCGAATTCCACAGTTCTGGCGCTGCTTGTTCGCTGCGATTGCGCTCCGCGCAGTGGCAAAGCCAATCGCCAATTGTTACCCCAACGATTTCACGAGTTTTGGAATCCAAAGCTAACCAGACCCATTGTTTATTTCCTTGATGGTCTACAAATGACACGGGGCTTTCAAGGTGCGGAACCTGTGTCCGCACACAGCCCCTCCACATTGCATCACACTGCTTCGTCAATTTCCCCTTTTTTTGGGTGTGACTTTTATTTCTCTGGGAACTAGAGCATATTTATTTATGGTTAACATAGGTTTGAAGCCACTTTTCTGACACTTCAACTGCTCGTGCAATACCTGCCAAAGAAATTCTTTCTAATCAGAGCCTGTCAATCAACTCCCGTTTCTCTTGATTAACGACGATTTTTTGCGGTTTCTCTACAAATTGACGATGACATTGATTACATCTAAACCTTTGTTTTCCGTTGTGAATCCGACCATTTTTGACAATTTTCTCAGAATGGCAGCTTGGACAAGTAGGCTTTGCTCTCAAGTTATTTAAGCTCGACGTTTATTTTAGATCGTTACTTCTACAGGACTACCCTAAATAAGTTTTAAATTCTCTAACGATGCGTATTTTATTTCTCCATCCCAATTTTCCCGCACAGTTTCGCCATTTAGCAGCAGCATTAGTTAAAGAAGACAAACATCAAATTGTTTTTGGTACCAATCGCCGTGAAGGACAAATGGCGGGAATTACTAAAATAGTTTATGAAAAATCTCGTAGTGCTAGAGCTGAAACTCATCATTACGTACGTCCTTTAGAAAATGCCATTTTAGAAGCTCAGGGAGTATATCGGATCGCCCAAAAACTAAAAAATTCTGGGTTTATTCCCGATATCGTTTACGGTCATTCGGGTTGGGGACCGACGTTATTTATCAAGGATATTTTTCCTCAATCTACTTTACTCTGCTATTTTGAGTGGTTTTATCGCGCCCACGGTTCTGATGCCAATTTCGACCCCAGCGATCCGATTAGTGCTGACGATGAGGCACGAATTCGGATTAAGAATGCTCCGATCTTAATCGATCTCTACAGTTGCGATCGCGGCTTATCGCCAACTAATTGGCAGCGATTGCAGTTTCCCGTCGAATATCACAGCAAAATTAAGGTACATCACGATGGGATCGATACCGAATATTTTCAACCGCGATCGGGAGCAAAATTAATTTTACCACGAATCAACTTAAACTTGTCTGATGTCGAAGAAATCGTTACTTATGTAGCCAGGGGGATGGAACCCTATCGAGGTTTTCCTCAATTAATTGAGGCGATCGCGATTTTGCAATCTCGACGACCCCAGTGTCATTTTGTTATCGTCGGACAAGATAGAGTTGCTTATGGTAAGTCGCTTCCCAATGGTAAAACTTACAAAGAGGCAATGTTAGCTAAATTTCCTCTCGATCTCAGTCGGGTACATTTTACGGGATTACTGCCTTACGGTGAGTATTTACAGGTCTTACAGGCTTCTTCGGTTCACGTATATTTAACTCGCCCTTTCGTTCTGTCCTGGTCGATGTTAGAAGCCCTATCTACTGGTTGTTTAGTCGTAGCTTCGGATACCGCACCAGTAACCGAAGTCATTGAAGATGGCGTTAATGGTCTATTGGTCGATTTCTTTTCTCCCCAACAAATTTGCGATCGCGTCATCGAGGCTTTGGATAATCCCGCTAAAATGGCAAAAATTCGTGCTGCCGCCCGACAAAACATTGTCGACCGCTATGATATCGATCGGCTACTGCCCCAGCATTTGCAATGGATGCGGAGTTAATTAAGCAGAAAGTAAGAAGGAAGAAATTTTGTTGTTCCTCCGGATTTCTATGTAAAGAATCTTTACAAACGCTACGATTAAAAAAACAGTATTATAAATTTTCTTGAATTTTTAATGACAGCTTCTCAAACTCAATCGGAACAAAAAACTACTTCTACTCCAGAGTGGAATATTAAACTTTTATATGACGGTGAATGTCCCTTATGTATGCGAGAGGTTAGCTTTTTACGCCAGCGCGATGCTGGTAGAGGAATTGTTAAATTTGTCGATATTGCCGCTCCAGAATACGATCTAGAAGCCAATGGCGGTGTCGATTTTGCTACGGCGATGGGTAGAATTCATGCTGTCTTTCCAGACGGTACTGTTATTAGAGACGTAGAAGTTTTTAGGCGTGTTTATGAAGAGTTGGGAATGGGTTGGGTTTACGCAGCTACTAAATTACCTATAATTGGCACAATAGCTTATTGGCTCTACGGTATTTGGGCTAATTGGCGGTTGCAATTGACTGGCAGACCAGATTTATCAACGATAATTGCCCGACGCCAGCAACAGCAACAATGCCAGTCAGGAAGATGTTGCTTGGATGATAAATAAGCTGTTAAGTAAATCATGAAAAATGCTACTGCGGTATTGCCATCATTTTTATTGCTCGATCGCCTGTTGGAAGATTGGCTGCGAGAAGACCTCGGGCGGGGCGATCGCACTACTCAGAGTTTGCTAAATTCTAATAGAAATAGGCAAGCTTACTGGATTGCCAAAGAAGCAGGAATTATAGCTGGATTACCCATCGCCGCGCGAGTTTTTCATTTACTCGACAAAAATATTAAGTTCGAACCTTTAGTAGAAGAAGGGCAGTTTTGCGATCGCCAGCAAAAGTTAGCTACTATCGAAGGCTCGTTAGCTGCTTTATTGATGGGGGAAAGAGTGGCAATTAACCTGGCGATGTCTCTCAGCGGTATCGCTACTTTAACTAATAAATTCGTTACGGAAATCGAAGATTTACCTGCACAGCTAGCCGATACGCGCAAAACCACTCCGGGATTGAGAATCTTAGAAAAATATGCCACCCAAGTTGGCGGGGCAATCAATCAGCGAATGGGTTTAGATGACGGCATAATGATTAAAGACAATCATATCGTCGCCGCAGGAGGAATTGCTCGAGCGATCGCCCAAATTCGCCCCCGCGTTCCTTATTCTTTAAAAATCGAAGTGGAAACAGAAACCTTAGCACAGGTACGAGAAGCTCTAGAACACGGTGCGGACTTAATCATGCTCGATAATATGTCAGTGGCGACGATGGAAGGAGCGGTAGCCTTAATTAGAGAACGAAGCGATCGCGTTAGAGTAGAAGCTTCGGGCAATATTACCCTAGAAAACATTCGCGCTGTCGCCGAAACTGGAGTAGATTACATTTCTAGCAGCGCACCCATCACTCGCTCTAGCTGGTTAGATTTGAGTATGAAAATGGTCTGAATTCCGTTTCTGGAGAATTACCGCACTCATGAAACTCGATCGGGTAAATACTCTGGATCGAGAACTTCAGATGGAGTAAAAGGAGAAGAAGTTGGCAAAATATCGAGAGGTAATCCCGTCTCATCGGCAGCCTGTTCTCTACTATCTTGGTAGCATTTCTCAAAAATTTGAGTAAAGTAAGGTTTCAAACTAGGACTTTCTTGAAACATATCCCTCAATCTACGTCTATGCTCTCTAATAGTAGCTCTCCAACTATTAGAGCTTTTGGCTGGCTGATATTTATATTTAAGCAAATGCAGCAGCAATACAATTAAGTTGCTTTTTACCGCTCTTTTTTCGCTTCTGCCCATATCCTCAATTTCTTCAATTAAGTTGCTGACATCTATCTCAGAAAATCGACCTTCTTTAATTAATTGGGCAGTGTGTGTCAACCATAAGTAGTAATCGTGGTTGTAAAGATCTGCGGTATCTTTGATTGATGAGAATTGCGTAGTCATACTAAGACTCTGACTAGTATATTTTCCATACTAATTGTATTGCTGTTTGAAATCTCTCTAATAATCTGTTTGTCAGCATCTATCTGCTCTCTAAATACTACCTCGCGCGTTCCCTTGCGCCTTGACAAGGGGGTTTCCGTATTTCCTCTTACGGACGGCTGAAATGTCGGAGGCAACCTCCGAATCGCCTCCTCCAGAATTGGGAGTTAAGGGGGCTAGATCGATCGCCATTGTTATCTCTTTACCTCGAGCGTATCGCCTAAAGCAGGTTTAAGTATAATAACAATACAGTTTCTAGTCTCTTTTTCATACATAACATAGATGACTACTCTAACTACACACAGCCGGTATTCTTTTGAAGAATATCTTAGGTACGAGGACGATCCAGACCATCGTTACGAATTGGTAGACGGCAAACTTGTATTAATGAATCCTCCGAGTTTTCGCCACATTTTAATTGCCAAATTTATCGAACGCGAACTAGATAAGGAAATAAATCGCCTGCAACTGCCCTGGTTATCTATTAGAGAAGGAGGCATTAGAACGGGTTGGCGTAAATCTCGTATCGCCGACGTGTATGTGGTGGAGAAAGAACGGGTGATGAATTCATTAGATAAATCTGGAGTCTGTGAAATTCCTCCTTTACTAGTAGTGGAAGTAGTCAGTCCCGATTCAATTAAAAGAGACTATCGCTACAAAAGATCGGAATATGCTGCTTTGGGGATTAACGAATACTGGATTGTCGATCCTCGATCTCAACAGGTTACGATTTTGGTATTGGATGAGGGTTTGTATGAAGAAACTCAATTCATTAATGAACAAATAATAGTTTCCCCAACTTTTACCGAACTCAAATTGTTGCCAAAGCAAATTTTTATCGCCGAAGCTACATAGAGCGATCGCAACATTACTGCATCGAACTTATTAACTTTTGTTTGGTAAGAAAATCGATCGCAATTTTTATTTCGTCGCCTCGGGCGATCGCGTATTTATTGATTAAGGATTACCTACGATACCGAAAAACTTAGCAGCACCACCTAAAATAATCACTACCAACCCAATAAGTACTCCTCGATTGGTAAATTCTTGATTACCGATTCGCTTATCTATTTGTTCTACCTTGGTATCTAAACTTTTAATTTGACCAGACAATCTTTCATCAATGGCTTTAGAGGACATCTGAAAAGTTATTTGTTTGACTTAACGTTCGAGTTCTCGGTTCCTCAAATCTGGGGGGGAGAACAACCGAAAGTCCCCGCCTCACAAGGGTAGGTTTTTTCTTAGTACGGGACAAAAAATTGAAGGAGGGGTTGCAAAAAGAGATAGGAAAAGGG
>NZ_JBKGTY010000006.1:179499-266671 GCF_053543375.1 Myxosarcina sp. GI1(2024)
CATGTAACTTGGTACTAAATCCGCCACAAGAACCTCCTAAAGAGTGTTTTTCTGACCCCCTTTTGCTCCTGCTGCACAGGGATGAGCACGAATCATGGTGCTATCGGGAATTAAACTTTCTAAGTCAGCAGAGTGGGACATTTCTTGCAAGAGACGATGCCAAACTCCCTTCTGACACCAACGCCGATATCGTTTGTAGAGGCTGTTCCAGTTGCCAAAACGTTTGGGTAATTCACGCCATTGAGCACCTGTGCGAGTAATCCAGAGAACCGCATTCAGAAAACGACGACAAGCTTTGGGGTCTTTGATACGGATGTCTTGTTGGTGGCTCAGAACAACGAAAATTTGCTGCCAAGCAGAATCGTCCAACTTAACACGAGATTTCATGAAGAATTTTTTGACTAAAATCAGCAACTTCAGGTACTTTCTCATCTTTGCCTCTTTACGTCAACAGAACCTAAGCATTGCAATCAAGCTTCTTTACCTAACATTGCAGGTACATCAATCTCTTTAATACAAGTGGCTCGTGATAAGGAGAGAATACAGTCAAGAATGCGAAGAAGATCGCTGAGAGGAATCGCTGCACCACCCGTTAGATTCTCTGCCGCAAGATCCGCCATCACTTCGGGGGTGCCAACATTGCCAGGGTTAATTACTGTTACGCCAATTTGCTGCGATCGTAATTCTTCACGCAAGGAGTGCACCACTCCCCGCAGTCCAAACTTAGATGCACTATTAGCAACTTCCTTTCCTGGGAAATTATCTCGACCTGAGAGCGCTCCCATGAAAATGATTTTCGGATTGTTCGATCGTCGCAGGGCAGACAGCAACGCTTTCACTAACCGAATTGGAGCAACCAAATTAACTGCAATCACTCGGACAATATCCTCGTCAGAACATGCTTCAAAGCGGTACTGAGGGGTAAACGCATGGGTTTCCTAGGTTCCACCCATGTATAGCAAAGCATCTAAGCAATCATCCCCAATTGCTGTGACAACCGTTTCTATCCCTGCTAAGTCAGACAAATCTGCCTGCACCCATTCACCAACTGGAGCCGCTGTACGAGACACCGCTAATAGACGATCGCACTGGTTAATGAAATGTTCTGCAACCGCAAGTCCAATGCCACGACTTGCACCTGCGACTAAAACGGTCTTAAAAGACATTGTTGTTCTCCTTCTAATTGAGGCGCAGACCAAACTTCGTAACACCCGGAAACTTAATATTGAATTGTTCCGAGAAGTAATCCGCATAAAAGGTTTGATAGGGCTTAAACCCAATGGACTCGTAAGTATGACGGGCTACATCATTGCCGTTGATTACCATAATTCCGGCAAAGTCATGCTGCTGCGATCGCCCCTTCTCCAGCAAAGCTCTGAGTAATGCTTTGCCAAAGCCTTGTCCTCGCGCCTCTGGCAACACGGCAACATTTTCAATGATCCAAGTTGCCTGGGGCGTGAGGAAAACGGGTCGCAAATCCTCTCCCCAAAGCGCCATATAGCGATCGCGAAAGGCGGTTAGATTTTCCCTAGACCACTTCAACTCGTGGGCGATCTCCTCTAGACGAGATAGACGCAATGGGCAGTAGTCCTCTGTACCAGGTACATAGCCTGCTGCGGCTGCAACGGGTTTGCCCTGAGTCTCCAAAATCAGAAAATCCGCTACGTTGCCCCAATTAGAAGCATCTGTCCTCAGTTCTGCCTCAATAAACTGCAAGGCAGTGGTTCCAGTACCATCCAACAGATCTTCCCAAAAGCAGTGATTCAACGGCGGCAAAGAAGCCTCATACTCTATTCTGGCAAGGAATGGAATATCAGCCGTTGTTGCTTTACGGGTGGTTAGCGTGGTTGACATCGCAGCTCCTTTGAGGAAATTTCCTATAAAAGATACAATCTGTATGTATCTTAAACTAGAGGAAGATCCCCCTTGTTGTCAAGATACATACTGTCTGAATGTTAAATTCGAGTGATTCATCATGCCTGCCAAGTTGACCAAAGCTGAACAAACTCGCCGAACTCGCCGCGTCATTCTTGAGCGAGCGCGTCACTTATTTGCAACAAAAGGGTATGCCGCTACAGGAACCGAGGAAATCATCAGCGAATTAGGAATTACACGGGGAGCTTTATATCACCAATTCAACGATAAGCTAGGAGTGTTTAAGGCTGTCATCGTTGAAGCCTATGGCGAGATAACAGACTACATCCAAACTAAAATTCAACCGCTAGACAATAATTGGCAGCAGTTAATCGTCGGCTGTCAGGCATTTCTAGAAGTTGCTCAACAGGAGGAGCTGCGGCATTTGGTTTTCGTTGAGGCTCCAGCCGTTTTAGCAGCAGACGATCTGGTTGAAATTGATCGATATGGCTTTGATTTGCTCCATGAGTCCATTCAGATCGCTGTCGCTGAGGCTCAGCTAGACACGATCGACGCAGAAGGTTTTGCTCACTTAGTCAATGGTTCGCTGAATGAGTTAGCTGCTTGGGTTGCACAATCTAATGATCCTGAGCGGTTGAAAATAGCACAATCTCTAGTCGAGACATTACTGATACGGCACCGCAGTTAATCGTACTTATCAAATTGCAGATAATCTGCTTGACGATCACAATCATCTCATTAATCCCACGTTCCGCAGGTTAGACGGCGTAACCAATAACTACCTACACATATCCAAATTCTAGGTTCAAATGGAAGTACCTTTCATCTCTCAACTTTTAGAATGGCTGTAATAAAGCATTACATTACACTTGGCGAGTATCATGAATGACAAAGAGAACTGACCCAACTGTAAATAAAAAACTGGCTAGCAAGTGCAAAACAGCGTGTATTGAAACACCTTCTGTAAATTAGACCTCTTGCACGAATCGCACATTAGCTATTTAGGGAACAGGTTGATGAACATATTCAAATGCATAAGTTTCTGTCAGTGTAAAATGTGTCTTTTGCGATAATCTTCTAGTTCACTAGTCGAGTGCGTTTTCTAGTAACGTTTTTCTAAATACTGACCGATGATTATTTCTTGTCCGGCGCGAGAGATAATCGTCTGTCTGGTACGGTAGTTAGTACCGATTAGTTTAATTTCTTCTTCAAATACCGAACCATTATACTCGGTACGCAAACACATGGTTTCGGGATTGGTAAAAGAACAAACAGCAGTTATTGGTTTAGAAGTTGCAAAGCCGCGATCGCGATAGAGTAGGTTTCCTAAAACTCCAAAAATGGTCGAACCCTTGTTAGACTTACGGTTTTGGTTGGTATAGTTGCTTTCCCAGGTTACCTTAGTTCCGCAAACTAAAGCTTCTAGATTTTCTAGTTCGTGGAGTCGAGCTAATTCGACTAATTCTGGCGCACCAGCTTCAATAAAAGAGACGGTCAAAAAACTTTCAACTTCTTGAGGTTCTGTTTCTTTATTCAGAGTATAATAGCGTCGCTGAGATTTCCAATTGCCTTCAGACTTACGGAAAAACTCCACCGCTAAAGACTCAGATGCAACATTAGCCGTTTGCCCAGATTTCATAGAACTTTCAACTTTTTTTATCATTTTAATACACTCCTTTTTGGCATTTATGTCAAGCAATAAGGAGTACTTTGTTACGTTTGTTAATATAACAAATTTATTCCTAGGGTTCTTATGGCTAAAGATAGTTTTTGCCGTACTATAAATCTAGCGATCGCTCTTGCCTAATATTTGTGCCACAATCTCCTCTGGAGAGTAAGTAATATCGATAGTCAAAGCCGCTTTAGGTTCTTCTAAAGCTTCAAATTGACTGCGTAGCATATCTTCATCGAGAAAATGCTCCTGACGCTGACGCATTCTTTGTTTGATGAGATTGTAATCGCCCTTTAAATAAATCCAGGTAATTTCTTTGATGCGATCGCCCTGAAGAGTTTGACGATACTTTGATTTTAATGCCGAACAAGCGAGAACACCCTGTTTACCAGAACTTAGGGTATCTTCAATTAAATCTCTGAGTTTTAGCAGCCAAGGTTGACGATCTCGATCGTCGAGAGGAATTCCTTTGCTCATTTTGTCGATATTGGCTTGGGGATGAAAATCATCAGCGTCGTAAAAAGGAATACCGAGGCGCTCGCTCAGTAGCCTGCCCACAGTAGTTTTCCCAGAACCAGATACGCCCATAATAATGTAAAACATACAGTTTTAAAAAATACACCTGTCGATTTAGACGATAAACTATATATCTGAATTTAACTTGAATAATTTTAATAACTGACTATTTATATTTATGAGTGCGATCGCGACGGCTTCTTCCGCTACTGACTTGGATGTAGTAATTATCGGTTCGGGGATTGGGGGTTTGGTAACGGCAACCCAACTAGCAGCCAAAGGAGCAAAAGTATTAGTTTTAGAAAGTTATGTAATTCCAGGTGGAAGTGCGGGTTATTTCGAGCGAGAAGGATATCGTTTTGACGTTGGCGCGTCGATGATTTTTGGTTTTGGCGATCGCGGCACGACCAATTTACTGACTCGCGCTTTACAAGCAGTAAATATGGAAATCGAAACCATTCCCGATCCCGTACAGATTCACTATCATCTACCCAACAACATAGAACTTAAAGTCCATCGAGATTACGAAAAATTTTTAGGGGAATTGATTGCTATTTTTCCTCACGAAGCAACAGGAATTCGTCGCTTTTACGATGAATGCTGGAAAGTATTTAACTGTCTCAATGCAATGGAGTTACTTTCTTTAGAAGAACCGCGCTATTTAATGAGAGTATTTTTTCAGCATCCTTTTGCCTGTTTGGGATTGGTAAAATACCTGCCTCAAAATGTCGGCGATCTAGCTCGGCGCTACATTAAAGATCCTCAATTACTGAAATTTATCGATATGGAGTGTTACTGTTGGTCGGTAGTTCCAGCATCTCACACCCCAACGATCAATGCAGGGATGGTTTTCAGCGATCGCCATTATGGTGGCATTAATTATCCCAAAGGTGGCGTGGGACAAATTGCCCAAAAATTGGTTGAAGGGTTAGAAAAAGCGGGAGGACACATTCGTTATAAAGCGCGAGCTAAAGAGATTTTAATCGAGAATGGCAAAGCAGTAGGAGTAAAACTGACAGATGGCAAAGAATATCACGCGAAAAGAATTGTCTCTAATGCTACCCGTTGGGATACCTTTGGCAAACTCGTACCTCCAGAACACGTTCCTCAGGCAGAAAAGAAATGGCAGCAGAGGTATAAAAAGTCGCCGAGTTTTTTAAACTTACATTTAGGCGTAAAAACCGAAGTGTTACCCCAAGGAACGGAATGCCATCATATACTGCTTGAAGACTGGAACGAGATGGAAACCGCAGAAGGAACTATTTTTGTCTCTATACCCACCTTGCTCGATCCTAGTTTAGCTCCTGCAGGACACCATATTATTCACACTTTTACCCCCAGCTGGATTGACGACTGGCAAGGACTAACGCCACAAGCATATCGCAACAAAAAAGAAGCGGCAGCAGCTAAGTTAATTCATCGCCTCGAAGCTATTTTTCCTGGATTAGAAGCAGGTTTAGACTACCACGAAGTAGGAACCCCCCGCACCCATCGCCGTTTTCTCAACAGACAAGACGGTACCTATGGACCTATTCCCAGTAAAAAACTAGCAGGTTTACTCGGTATGCCATTTAATCGCACTGCCATACCCGGACTATATTGTGTTGGCGATAGTACTTTTCCAGGACAGGGGTTAAACGCCGTAGCTTTTTCTGGTATGAGTTGTGGCCATCGTATCGCCGTTGATTTAGGATTGTAGTTGTATGAGTAATGAAAGATTGACTAGCAAAGATAACCTCCCCCAACCACACATCAAACTCGACCAGTTTTTAAAATGGCAAGCCGTTGTCATGACTGGCGGCGAAGCTAAAATCTTGATTCGGCAAGGAGAAGTTGAAGTTAACGGCGAAATTGAAACTAGACGGGGTAAAAAATTACGGACGGGCGATCGCGTTACGGTAGCGGGAACGACCTATAGAGTAAATTTAAGCGATCGCCCTTAAATATGGATATGCTTAGGAAGTAATTGAAAAAACTTGTAAAGCATCAAGTAGGCTTTTTAGATTGACAACCGATCGAATTAAGTATTGTCTTTCTGTCCGACAACACCCACAGTAGCAACATACACAGCCCAAAAGTTTGGATTTTCTGCAAATTGACAATACCTTTCTATATCTTCTTCGCTGGCTTTGCCAGTAGCAAGATATTTTTCTTTTAGCTGCATTGCCGACATCTTCATCGTCGTTGCTACAGTCGAACCTCCGTTAGCAAGAGGAACGTCATTTTCTACTGCGTATATCTGCAAGCCGAGTTGCTGGAAGATGGAGGGTAATATAAAGCCTAGAGAATAGTTTAAACCGCGATCGCCAAACATCTGACGAATAGCTTGGTTTACTCTATCTACAGCCTGACAGCCTCGCTCATCACCAAAAATGGCTCTTGTCGCCGAAAAATCGGGTTCTTCAACTACTAACCAACCTCCAGGTTTTAACAAATCTAATATTCTCGATATAGCTACTTGAAAATCTGCCAGATGAATTAAGACATTGCGAACATGAACTAGATCGAATGAATTTTTTACTAGAGAGATATTGGAGTTACGAATATCATCTCTGATAATTTCTACGTTGGGTAGGGATATATCTTCGATAAAGCGAGTGTCAATATCTACAGCGATAACTCTGCCAGAAGTCCCCACAATCTCCGAGATCCATTTTACTATCGATCCCGCTCCTGCTCCTACTTCCAAGCATTGCCAACCTGTAGTCAACCCCGTAGCTAGAATGTGACATTGACTGAGAGGATCGCAAACTCGTTCGAGCATCCGTAGTCGTTCTAGTTCGGAGTTAAGTTGCGTATCGGTAAAAACATACTTATTTTCCGACATTTTTTTGAAACGAGTATTCTTTTTGTTAATGTTCTAACCAGCAACCGAAGCATATTCTTCTAAAATCGAACCATCGGGGGCTTCTAGAACAAAACCCGCATCACGAATCATTTCTAAATCGGCACGGGCGGCTTGTCCTGCGGTAGTAAGATAGTCGCCAACGAAAATTGAGTTAGCAGGATAGAGTCCTAAAGGTTGCAGCGATCTCAAGTGAACTTCTCTACCTCCGGCAATTCTAATTTCTTGAGAAGGAAGAAGAAAGCGGAACAGAGATAAAATCCGCAAACAGCGACGGGGATTTAACTGGTTAAGATTGGATAGGGGAGTTCCGGCAATGGGAATTAAGAAATTAATTGGAACGCTAGTAACATTTAGTTCCCGCAGCGCGTAGGCGAGATCGATAATATCGTCGTCTTCTTCGTTCATGCCGACGATACCGCCCGAACAGGTGATAATGCCCGCAGCCTGAACGTTTTTAATGGTCGTAACGCGATCCCGATAGGTATGGGTACTGCAAATATTATCGTGATGATTTTCAGAAGTGTTGAGGTTGTGATTGACACGATCTACTCCCACTGCTGCCAAACGCCTAGTTTGCGACTCGCTCAATAGTCCCAGACAGGCGCAGATTTTTAAATCGTGTTTGGCTTTAACGGCTTTAAATGCTTCTAATACCTTGGCAAACACCGACTCGGAAGGCGAGCGCCCAGAAATTGCCATGCAAAATGTTCCTGCTTTTAATTCGGCAGCGCGATCTGCGGCTTTAACAATTTTTTCCTGGGCTAGTAAAGGATACTTGTCAATTTCGGCAGTAGAAATTTTTGACTGAGAACAATAGTTGCAGTCTTCTTGACACAAACCACTTTGGGCATTGAGTAGAAAATGCAGTCTGACGCGATCGCCCCAATGATGATGCCGCACCTGATAGGCAGCAGCCAACTGTTCTAATAATACCGTATCGGGTGCTTGTAAACATGCTTTAGCAGTGACGCGGTCGAGCAATTCACCTGCTAGAGATTTTGCTGCTAATGCCTTAAAGTCTAGTAATTTAGTCATGGTGATCGCTATATCTTTGGCAGAGGATAAGTATTTATTGTTCTACATGGGAGACAGGAATGTCAAAATATATCAACAAATAAAAATTCTCAGCAAGCAGGACAAAAACATATTAAAAAAAGCTGCGATTAATCGGAAAGCTATGTTATACTGATGAGAGTGCCGCGGGATAGAGCAGTCTGGTAGCTCGTCGGGCTCATAACCCGAAGGTCGGTGGTTCAAATCCGCCTCCCGCCATTTTCATAGGATAAAAACCAAGTTAGCTTTGCTACTTGGAGTTAGGCTATTTAGTATTAAAACATACCAAAATTCAACTAGATAACCAGTAAGATCTTTGCAACTTAAGGTTTTCTGGCGCTCGCAATTGTGAATGTATTTCCAGCTATCTATACCACTCTCTGTTCCCAGAGCTTAATCGAACGAGTATTAACTAAGTATGACTTAGGAGTAGTAGAGCAGTGTCAGTTTTGGACTCGGGGCTTAAGCGACATTTATCTAGTAACTACCCCTAAAAAAGCTTATATATTAAGAATCTCTCATCATCATTGGCGTTCGAGGTCGGATATTCAGTTTGAATTAGAATTACTCGATTTTTTGCATCACCATCACTTACCCGTAGCTCATCCGTTGAAAACTACAGAAGAACGTCTACTAGTAGAGATTAAAGCCTTAGAAGGGGAACGGTATGGCGCGTTGTTTCATTTTGCCCCTGGGCGAGTTCCTTTAGGAGATTTGAACCTAACTCAAAGCCGAATCCTGGGAGAAACTTTAGGTAAACTACATAAAACCTGTTTAAAATTTAATACTCCAACTCTCCGTCATCCTCTCGATACTAAGTATTTGCTAGATGATTCTCTGGCAGTTATCGCTCCCTACTTACGGCAGAGACCGGCAGATCTGAAATATTTGGAAGAAGAGATCGCCGAAATTGCACGACAGCTAAACAGCCTGCCTCAACAAGCTCCCTTTTGGAGTGTTTGTTGGGGAGATCCCCATAGCGGTAACGTTCATTTTAGGGAAGATAACCGCTTAACTTTATTTGATTTCGATCAGTGTGGCTATGGTTGGCGTGCATTCGATTTAGCAAAGTTTCTGGAAACTTCCCTAAGGGCGGGGATTCATCGCAAAATTAGAGATGCTTTTTTTGCTGGATATCAAGACGTACAACAAGTAAGCAAAACTGAATTAAATTCGTTACAAGCATTGACTAAGACCGCACATATTTGGAGTTGGGCAATTAATATTAGCTGGTCAGCGATTCATAACTGGTCGAGATTGGATGATTATTATTGCACCAAACGTCTCGAACACCTTAAAAGATTGAGTACCAAAGATTGGCAACTGTTTTAAATTCCCTTGCCAAGAAGATCGATTTAGGATTTGATATTAGTTTTCGCCTTAGCAACTGCTTGGCGTAACTCATTTTTATTCATCTGACTGCGTCCGTCGATGTCTAATTCTTGTGCCTCTTCGTATAGTTCCTTTTTGGTCGGCTGGTTATCAGACTCCGAGTAGCCAGCTTCTGCCATAGCCCTTTTAATCGCAGGAGTCCATTCGACATATTGTTTGCCTTCCCGTGAAGCTTTTTGTTTGATGCGTTCGGCTTCTGTTTTTTCCGACTCGCTCAATAGTTGCCAAACTTTTTTAGGCAAATAACGTTTGGTTTTCTCATCCTGACGGGCTTTTACCCCTTCTTGAGTTTGCCAGTCTTGTTCGCTCCATTGTTCTAAAGATTGGGCGGCATCATCTTTTGCGTCTTGTTTGTAACCGCCGCCTTGCTTTTCGTATTCTTGGACGAGTAGCTGACTTTTTCGTGCCGACCATTGCCCGGGTTTAGCACCCTTATCAGAGTTCTTTATTTCTTCTTTAAGTTGGCGACGCAGTTCTGGTTTAGAATATTTTTTTTCGTATTTATCTTGGGGCATCAGCAATATATCTTTGGAGAAAACTAGTTCTAATTAAAAATAGTAATTAAGCAAGTAACGCTCTAATTTAGGCGATACAGAGTTGCTTTTCAAAGCGCTATTGTTTATCTGCTTTACAATTTATAGTTAACATTAATTAATAAACCTATTCATCGCTCATTTGATAGAGTAACGAGTTAGAGAAATTGTCAAAAAAGTTACTTTTTACGAAGTTAGAGACAGTCTAAAGGGGATCGAATCCTACTATACGTAAGTGCTTAAAAAGGAGAACTTACATGGCTACCCAAGACAAATGCTGTACGCTCGTGCCTTATTTTGAGGTTTCAAGTGGGCAAATTGAGGCTTTTCAAGAATTAATGCCAAAGGTTTGTTGAGAAAACTCATAGTGAACCAAAATGTCTTTACTACGGATTTAGTTTTAACGGAAATCGAGTTCATTGCCGTGAAGGATATGAAGATGCCGAGGGATTACTGGCAGATCTTGAAAATGTTGCTTCTCTGCTGGAGGAAGCTTTAAAAATTGCCGAGATAACTCGTTTGGAAGTTCATAATCCCGAAACAGAATTGGTAAAGCTGCGAGAATCTCTATCCGATCTAAAACCTGAGTTTTTTACTCTCAAATATGGTTTTCGTAGATGATACAGTAACGTGAGTTCGACGAGTTGCGTAGGAGTATGAAAAATTATCGGGAAATGGTAAAAAGGGAAAGGGATAAGCCTAATTATTCTTTCCTTTTCCCCTTACCCTTTCCCCTTTTCCCCAAATTTTGAATAGGTCACTGAATTTTGCCAAGTCGTGTAAGAGCGGGGAGTTAGGAGGCTAGCCTTTGGCTTCTAACTTTTCTAAACGACTCATTAATTTTTGGTTATCTTGCTTGAGTAGATCGAGTTCTTGACGTAACTCTTTAACTGCCTTGTCAGCACCCAGGTTTTTCTGTACCTTAGTTACTGCTTCTTCAGCCCTGCGACGCACTCTCCCATCGGGAGTTTGAGCTGCTAAAGCATTCAGAATGGCGATCGCACCTGCGGTTTCCATTTGACTCAAAGCCGAAACAACTGCCACCTGAGTTAAAAAGAAAGTTTCTCCAGCGATCGCTTCGAGTTGTTCTAAAATTACCCCTACTTTGTCTGGTGTTTGTCCTGTAGAAACCGATCCTAAAGAACGAATTGCGGCGAGTCTTAGCGGTTGAGGAACTCCTGACTTGGTGTATTCGCTAATAATATCTACCGCTTCGGGAGAAGTTTTCATTTTACTCAAGCCAGCGATCGCTCCAGAGCGCACTACTTCGTTCCAACCCGAACGCCGTTCCAAGACTTCTCGTAGAAGGGAAATTGCTTCTGACTGTTTATCTTTGAGAGTTCCTGCTACCATTCCCCCCAAGCTTCGGGCGCAAGCAGCTTCGGTATAGTAACTTGCATCCCCTCGATCGAGGCATTCGGCGATAGTGTTATAGCTAGAGGGCTCTTTAAAATTACTTAAAGCTTCAATTACAGCGCGGCGTACCCTAGCATCTTCATCTTTTAGCCCAGGCATCAAGGCTGCGGCAGCTTGGTTGAGTTTGATTTTGCCTAGTTGTTTGGCAACTTCTACCCGTACGCCCCAAAAGCGATCGCTCGTTAGAGCTTTTTCTAAGGCTTTAATTATCTCCAAACCGCCTTTTTTAGTCAAAGCTTCGGCGGCATAGATACGAGAGATGGGATCGGGGTCTTGTTGCAGTTGATTTTTTAGTTCGGTAACTGGATACTGTAAGCTAACAGTTTTAAGCCAGTTGTTATTGACATCAAAGCTAATAAAGTCGGGTTTTTTCTCTAACGGAAAATAGAAGCTTTGTTCTTTTTGATGGATGCGTAGGCTGAAAGTTTGCAATCTCGGTTTGGCATTGTCTTCAATATAGCCAAAAGCGACGGAAATTTTGAGATCGAATAGTTCGCTATTGCTACCTGTAAGCTCTTTTGCCTGTTCCTGGGTTACGGTTAGGCTGGCTAGATTGCTGTCGCCATCCCAAGCGTAGGCTACTTTAAAATCGGGATGACCGCCGCGAAAGACATAGCGATCGAATAGAGGCGATAAGTTGTAACCGGTAGCTTTATCGATCGCCCGCAACAAGTCTACAGTTTCTACTGTCTGATGGGCGTTATCGTTGACGAAGGTTTGAATGGCTTTATCGAACAATTCATCTCCTAAAACTGCCCGAATCATATGATAGACACAAGCACCTTTTTCATAGAGATGGCGATCGTAGAGTTCGATCGCTTCGCGATAGACATTAGTTACGATAGGACGACGATAGCGAGAACTGTCTTCTTCGATGTAGGTACGGGCTTCATTTAACAAATAATAAGCCGCGTCGTCTTTGCCGTATTCGGCTTCAGTCCAAAAAACTTCCGCATAGGAAGCCATACCTTCTTTAATCCAGGCATGAGACCAGTGCTTGATTACCACCAAGTCGCCAAACCACTGATGTGCCAGTTCGTGCAACACTAAACTTTCCGTACGCCGATTATCGATCTGCGCCCGTTCGTCCAACAAACAGCGGTCTGTCAACAGAGTGGTAGAAGTATTTTCCATTCCCCCAAAGATAAAATCATCAACGCAGACTTGAGCGTATTTAGGATAGGGATAATCATAACCATATTTTTGCGAGAGAAACTCAACCATACGCGGCGTTTTGTCCATGCTGCGCTTGCCGTCTGCTTCCCGTCCTTTTTCTACGTAATAGTTAACGGGAATGTCGCGCCATTTATCTCCTATTTCAGCAAAATCTCCCACCGCCAAAGTCATTAAATAAGTAGGATGAACCTGTTGCTGCTGCCAATGATAAATCTTGTCTTTTCCTACTATTTCAGTTTTCACTAATTCCCCATTAGAAATTGCCATGTATTTTTGGGGAACGCGGACGCGAATTTCTGAGGTAGCCAACTGTCCGGGATAATCGAAGCAGGGAAACCAAAACCGTGAATCTTCATCTTCACCCTGAGTCCACACCTGAGTGGGTTTGTCGGGATAATCTTCAGTCGGGCTGATAAAATATATTCCCCGTTGGGGCTGTTCTACCTTGTAGGCGATCGCTAGATAGATTTTTTCTGTAGTAGTCGGTTGGGAGAGGTAGATTATTAACCGTTCGCCGTCATAGTCAAATTTCTGACTTACTTCATTCATCAATACCGACTCAATATTTAAATCGACAGCATCGAGAGTTAGCTGTTGGATACCCGATCGCACTGGAGTTAGAGTAATGGTGCAAGTCCCCGTAAAGCTTTTTTGGGGAATAACTAATGCTAAATCGAGTTTAATATGATTTACCTGACCTGGACGGTCTGGATTATAGTGAGGTTTTGCCCCTGGTAGTTCAAAAGATGGACGTTGCTTCTCTTCGACATCAAAATAAAAATAATTCTGCGACATAATATTTGCAAGATTGCGATTGGCTACTGCTTATTAGAATATCGAGTAAACAAGGATAGTTGCTATGATTGTTTAAAAATAGCCGATTTTAGTTTTTTTACTACTTAATCTTAGAGATAAAAGCCTTAATAAAATTAGAGAACATTTATAAAGTAAAGACAAAAATAATGTAGAGTGGGCATGGCAATTTATGTTGAAAGTAACGAATAATTTTTATCATGCCCACCGCACTCTACATTTTATGGTTCCTCGTCTTTGTGGTGGGCAACGAAGTACAGTGAAGCTGCTATTGGACAGTACTAACGTTTGCCCACCCTACGATGATGTGATCGCTTAATGATTACTTTATAAATAGCTTCTTACGTTTCAAATCAAAAAATAGGATAATGACAAGTAGAAATTTGTTTACATTAGGAGTACCTGGATACTCAGTAGAAAGTTTAGAACTGAGGGATGTAGAACGCCTCCAGAAACTTTACGAAAAGTGCGCTGATTTTGCTGATCTTGTAGATGGACAACCACCATCGCCTACGGCTGCACGCGAAGAGTTCTTTGCAGTACCAGAAGGTAAATCATTGTCTGATAAATTCATGTTTGGTATTTTCGATCCACAGCACGAACTTATTTGGTTTGATTGAGTCTATTCGTGGCTACCCCGATGAGCAAACGTGGTGGGTTGGACTTATTATGTTAGCACCAGAGTATCGTGGGAAAGGGTTGCTTGATCCGCTTGTGCAATCTTTTGAACACTGGGTAGCGAAGCGCGGCATATCCTACATCATGGGTTCTGTAGTTGAAATTAATATTAAAGCACTACGTTTGTGGAAAAGAATGGGATTTGAAATTATTCGCCAAACACCACCAAAGCAATTTGACCGAAAGGCTCACTCTCTTTATATTATTCGACGAGCTGTGATTGAAAATGGCTAGCTTGCGAAATGCAGACTTTTTTGGTTGTGTCGGAACTTGACTTCTTTGTTTGAAACATATCTTATAGTGTCCAAAAAAAATATTTTATTCTGGAAGTGACAGATCGAGTTTTTCATAAATATGAGTTTATATTTATAGGCAGTCTCAGTAGTTTCAGCTAGTGACGGACAGAGCAATTCAGCATAGGATTTTAAATAAAATAAATACGATCATAAAATGTGGATTAATTTCGAACAAAGTCGCGATCGCCGTTTAAAACTAACCGAATTAGATAGCGAACAAAATAAAGCGAAGAATTTGCGTTCTAAAGGTGCGGCGATAGTTCGTGGCGTTGCTGGTTCTGGTAAATCTCTGGTATTACGCAATAGAGTTGAAAAACTAGCTGAAGACTTCGACGATATTTTGGTGTTGAGCTACAACCGCTTCATGAAGGAGTGGTTGAAAGCGAACTTCCAGAAAGCAAATGTCAGTGTTGAATGCAAAACTTTTCATCAGTGGGCACATCAGAAGTTAAAGTATAGCTATGAATACGATCTAGACGAAGTGGTGCGATTGGCGAAGAAATGCGATCGCCAGTATCAGGCAATTTTAATCGATGAAGCTCAAGATTTCTACGATGAATGGTTTTTAGCCGTACGAGAGGTACTAGATCCCAAAACCGAAGCTTTATTCATCGTTTATGATAACACTCAGTCAGTTTACGGACAGCCCCATCGCCGCAAATCCAATTGGACTTGGAAAAGTTTGGGGATCGATATTCCTGGAGGGCGATCGCAAGTATTTGATGTAAATTACCGTAACTCGCCAGAGATCCTAGAATTGGCTTGGCAGTTTATCGAACCCGCTCTATTTGCTGCAGATATGAAAGTAGAAAAACGCGAAAGAGACGAGACGGGCAAACTAATTAAAACACCCAGTATCGGCAGTATTATCGAACCAAAGAAAAAACTCGCTCGTAGTTCTGAGATCGAACCTCTGCTAATAGAAGCATACTATGAAGATATGCCAGGTAAAATCGCCTATGAGGTACGAGATGCTCTCAGTACCGATCCCGAATCTTCTATCGGTATCTTGGTTCATCCTCAAAGTAAAGATTTAAAGCAGGAAATTAGTCGAGAATTAGGGGCATTAAACATCAACCATCGCGCTCCGAAAACCTCTCAAGAAAGAGAAGGCAACGTAGTCGATCGCCCTTATGTCATCGTCGATTCTTGGAATGCACTAAAAGGTGTAGAATTCGACGCGGTTATCATTGCAGGCGTTGACAGTCTGACTCAGTACGCACCAGATGCTGAAATTGACTTTGAAGCCAAAGCAGGACTGTATACCGCAATGACTAGAGCTAGAGATCATCTAATAATGCTCTATGAAAATAAAGATTTGGTTGTCGATGAAATTACGACGGCTTTACAACATAGCGATCGCTTGGATAGCGAAGAATAACTCTCGTTGGAGTTAAACCGTTGTTGATGCTTACTTACTACTCCACCAGCCAGAAGTCAGGGCAATACTTTTAATTCGAGCAATTTTCGATTCGCTCATAAAATAACACCAGGCATCAGCCAAAAAACGATCGTTGAAATCGTACGTAGGAACTAATAAACGGTAATATTCATTTAACTCTAAGGCTCGGTTAACTCGATATCCTTCCAGTCTGTCTAAGCTTGGTAAAACATCGAAGTCGGCAAAAGTCAGTAAAAAACCTTCGACTTTACTATTTCCTCGGGCAATCGCTGGATAACCAACTGGTAAACTATATAACTTGCCCCTGACATATGCTCTAGTTTGCGATCGCACTTTGCTTCCACAATAATATTGATAATTTCTTTCCCCTGGCTTGAGAGTTCCGTATACGAAAACATTTAGAGTCGATGTTGCTAGTTCCTCGTTCATGCCCCAATTTTACTTTTGCCTGCTTCTAGGTTAATGTATGATTCGCGCCGATTATTTACCAGCAGTCGATGAAAATAGCTACTTGGAATGTTAACTCAATCCGTACCCGACAAAAGATTATCATTGATTGGCTGCAACAACATCAGATAGATGTTCTTTGTTTGCAAGAAACCAAAGTGCGAGACGAAGATTTTCCGCGATCGCCTTTTGCAGAACTAGGCTACAATCTCTATATTTCGGGACAAAAATCCTATAATGGCGTAGCTATTTTTAGTAAAACTCCTCTAACAGATGTTAAATTCGGTTTTACTCCGATTGTCGGCAATAAAGCCGCAGATTTCGATCTACAAAAGCGAGTTATTAGCGGTAGGATTGATAACATTCGCCTCGTCAATCTCTACGTTCCCAATGGTGCTGCGATCGGTAGCGGGAAATATCAGTATAAATTAGACTGGTTTAAAATCTTACGGGAATATCTAGTCGTACTAAAAACTGAGTCGAGCGAAATGTGGGTTTGTGGTGATTTTAATATTGCTCCAGAAAATAAAGATATTTACACCTCCGAAGGTAGAGAAACCCATATCATGTCTTCTCCTGCAGAACGAGAAGCACTAGGAACAATTCTCGAACTCGGCTTGCGAGATGCCTTTCGTAAATTTACTACCGAACCAGGGCATTATAGCTGGTGGGATTATCGTGGCGCAGGTTTTGCTCGTAATCGAGGTTGGCGTATCGACCATCATTATTTAACTTCAGAGCTATATACTCGCGCTATTAATTGTTGGATTGATATCGAACCGAGAAAGTTAGACAAGCCTAGCGATCATGCTCCAGTCGTCGTTGAGGTTTAGACATTAGTGATTTAGATTATCCCTCCCAACAAAGCAGGAGGGATCGAACTCATATTAAGCAGTAACTAATTCTTTTTGCTTCGTTTCACTCGCCGATAATTGACTCAACAACGCGCTGACATTTTGTTTCGCATCGCCAAAGAGCATTTGATTATTATCCATATAGAATAGAGGATTATCTACACCTGCATAACCGATACCCAAGCTGCGCTTCATAACCACGACGTTATCTGCTTTCCAAACTTCCATCACGGGCATACCTGCGATGGGGCTATCGGGATCGTCTAATGCACTAGGATTGACGGTATCGTTAGCACCGATGACTAAAACAACATCAGTATCGGAGAAGTCATCATTGATTTCGTCCATTTCTAATACGATGTCATAAGGAACATTAGCTTCAGCTAACAGAACGTTCATGTGTCCTGGCATTCTGCCTGCTACGGGGTGAATACCAAAACGGACTTGTTTACCTCGTTTGCGGAGGATCTTAGTAATATCGGAAACGGCGTGTTGGGCTTGCGCTACAGCCATACCGTAACCGGGAACGATGACTACGCTTTTAGCATCGTTGAGGAGTTCGGCGACTTCTTCGACATTGGTTGCGGTGGCTTTACCCATCGGTTTGGCTTCGCCTTTACCAGCATTATCGGAACTTTCACCAAAACCACCCAAGATGACGCTGATAAAGGAACGGTTCATAGCTTCGCACATAATGTAGCTGAGGATCGCGCCGCTACTGCCAACTAAAGCACCAGTAACAATTAGCACGTCATTGTTCAGCATAAATCCAGCCGCAGCCGCAGCCCAACCAGAATAGCTGTTGAGCATGGAAATAACTACGGGCATATCTGCACCGCCGATACCCATAACCAGTAGGAAACCGAGAACGCCAGCCAAACCAGTCATAATCAGCAAAGGTTGCAGTCCGTTTTCCGTGCCCATAAACTGTACCCCCAAGAAGACCGAACCTACTATTAAAGCGATGTTAATGAGATGACGAGCAGGTAATTTTAAAGGCTTACTGCCTAATATACCGTTGAGTTTGCCAAAAGCGACAACCGAACCAGTAAAGGTGACGGCACCAATAAAGACACCGACAAAGATTTCAATTTCGTGGATCGTAGCTTCGACCCCTACTAAATTAGCATTCGGCTTTAAATAGTTGGAAATACCGACCAATACGGCAGCCAAACCAACAAAGCTGTGAAGAATAGCTACCAATTCGGGCATAGCTGTCATGGCGACTCTAGCGGCTAAAATCGAACCGATAATTGCTCCAGGAACGACCGCCCCAATTAGAATGGTGTAGTTGTGAACTTGAGAACTTAGAGCGGTAGCGACCAGCGCGATCGCCATACCGATAATACCGAATAGATTACCTTTTCGAGCAGTTTCCTGGTTGGATAGACCTCCCAGGCTGAGAATAAACAAGGCACTTGCCGCAATGTAAGCGACGGTGATGAGATTATTAGACATAGAGATTAAAAATGACGATCGAGATGTATTGTCAGTAGGGGCGAACCGGTATTCGCCCTGAGAATAAATGGTGGATAAGTGTTTATTTCTGAAACATTTTTAGCATCCGTTGGGTGACGAGAAAACCACCAGAGATGTTGATCGTTCCTACTAAAATGGCGATCGCCCCAAGAATTACCGCAGGAGAAGTTATTTCACCAGATATCTGCAACATTCCCCCCAAGATGATGATGCCGCTGATCGCATTAGTAACGCTCATCAGAGGTGTATGCAGGGCAGGAGTAACGTTCCAAATTACCTGCCAACCGACAAAGCAAGCTAGAACAAACACGGTGAAGTGAGATAAGAAAGAAGAAGGGGCACTGATGCCTATTCCCAGTAAAGCCAAACCAGCCACAATCAACCACAAGAAACTTCCTGAAGTTTTTTGCTTTTCTGTCTGATTGGCTGTTGCTACTGTAGCTTTCCCTTTAGGGGGAGGTGTGGGGGAAGGATTGGCAACTTTTGGCGGCGGCCAAGTTATTTTACCTTCATGGAGTACCAATGCGCCTCTTACTACTTGGTCTTCGTAGTCTACTTTATAATCTTCCGCACCTCCCATATCTTTGAGCAGATGCCAGAGATTAGTACCGTACAGCTGACTCGATTGTGCCGCCATGCGACTGGGCAAGTCGGTCAAACCGATAATAGTTACGCCGTCGTATTGATAGATTTCGTTAGGCTTGGTTACTTCGCAGTTTCCACCCTGTTCGGCTGCTAAATCTACTACTACCGAACCTTCCTTCATCGATTCCACCATGTCGGTAAGAATTAACTTAGGTGCCGGTTTGCCCGGAATCAAAGCTGTAGTGATAATGATATCGACTTCTTTGGCTTGTTCTCTAAACAAAGCCATTTCCGCTTCAATAAATTCTTTACTCATGATTTTGGCATAACCACCAGCACCAGTGCCATCTTCTTCAAACTCCAGTTCGAGAAATTCTGCACCCAGGCTTTCTACCTGTTCTTTGACTACCGGACGAGTATCGAATGCACGTACTACCGCACCCAAGCTTCTCGCCGCGCCAATGGCAGCCAAACCCGCTACCCCTGCACCGATAACGAGAACTTTTGCGGGGGGAACTTTACCTGCAGCAGTAATTTGCCCTGTAAAAAAGCGTCCAAAGTTATTAGCAGCCTCGATTACCGCTCGATATCCGGCGATGTTTGCCATCGAACTGAGAGCGTCCATTTTTTGAGCGCGACTAATTCTGGGGATAGAATCCATCGCCAACACGGTAGCATTACGAGATGCCAGCTTATTTAATAATTCTTCATTCTGTGCGGGCCAAATAAAACTAATAATAGTTTTGCCCTCTGGCATCATTTCAATTTCTGAAGTTTCGGGGGCGCGTACTTTGAGAATAATATCGGCTTCTGCCCACAAGGTTTGAGCGTCGGGAACGATCTGACAATCAGCTTCTTGGAAGGCACGATCGCTAAAGTTCGCTCTGTCCCCCGCCCCGGACTCGACTAAGACTTCAAAACCGAGTTTTTGCAACTTCTTGACGGTATTGGGAGTTGCAGCTACACGACGTTCATTTTCAGATACTTCTTTTGGTACGCCAATTTTGCGAGGGCTAGATTTTTTTTCCTCTGGCCGTTGTTGTTCGATTTGACGATCGACGGTTGCGGTCATGTATTCTCCTTAAACTTAAAATATGTGCAAACGATATCGAGACATTAAAATCGTCCTACATAAATAATCTAAATGCTAATTAAAATTAGCTGTTAGCAGTATTTGAGGACGCAACGTTAGTTTAAAAACTATATAGTATTAGTTAAATTTTCAGGCTTAGATGGTTATACGATCGATCATACGTCTACTATATTCCTATTTTTAGCAGCTTAGCTCAAATAATAAATTTCTTCCCCAATTGACTGAGCAGTGACAGTAATGGCAAATATAAATATTTTTCTGCTTCTACTGTCCGTCGATCTTAGAACGATCCCCATAACCCTAGAAAAAACTTTAACTTGTCTTAGTAATTGTTTAATTTCTCTTATTATTAGTATTTGATGTTTAACAGTAGTTGTTGTCGGCAGTTCTCTAGCTAAAAACTAGGTAGGGATTGACTTAGTGATTTTTATGAAAATTGGTATTGTTGGCTTGGGGTTAATCGGTGGTTCTCTGGCGCTCGACTTGCGATCGCACGGACATCGGGTAGTTGGTGTATCTCGAAAAGAAAGAACTTGTCAACTTGTCTTAGAAAGACAAATAGTAGATCTAGCCAGTACGAATTTAAATATTGTTGACGAGACAGAAATTGCGATCGTCTGTACCCCAATTGAAGCGATCGCGCCTACTGTCAAACACTTAATTACTATACTCGACCGTCGTACTATAATCACCGATGTGGGTTCGGTAAAGCAGCCTGTAGTCGAAACCTGTTCTAAGTTGTGGACTAATTTTGTCGGCGGACATCCGATGGCGGGTACGGCAGAAAGCGGTATCGAGGCGGCGCAACCTAATTTGTTTGAGGGTGCCTCTTATGTTTTGACTCCGGGGGAAAATACGCCTCCAGAAGCTGTCGAGAAAGTCAAGGCGATCGCCTTATCTATCAACGCCATACCCTATATTTGTAATGCTAGAGTACACGATCGCGCTGTCAGTTGGATATCTCACTTGCCCGTCATGGTCAGCACTAGCTTAATTACTTCTTGCCTGTCTGAGGAACCAGAGGTATTGCAGTTAGCGCAGCAGCTTGCCAGTTCTGGATTTCGCGATACCAGTCGAGTAGGAGGCGGTAATCCCGAATTAGGAGTAATGATGGCAAAATACAATCGCACGGAATTGTTGCGATCGCTCGTTCGATATCGTGGAAATTTAGATAAAATTATTACACTTATTGAAGCCGAAGACTGGCAGGGTTTAGAACAAATACTAGCAACCAATCAACGAGCCAGACCGAGTTTTTTAAATTAAGTAGGTATTATGTTGCTTGAATAAAAATTTATCTTCTTCACTCTGCACTTTGTCTCAATCATTCAGGATTAAGTAACCCGAAATATTTAAACGTGTCTAGTAATTCTCCATCATTTACCGAGCAATTTTCCTTGCGGAAGAAAGTTGCTTTTTATTTGCAAGATACGCGAACGGTTATTGGTTTATGGTTTAATTTAATTATTCTGGGGTTGATTTTGGTTTCTTCGGCTATTTTTGTGGCAGAGACTTATGAAATTCCAGAGCAAATTAGAAATAATTTAGAAATTCTCGATCTGATAATTTTAGTAATCTTTGCGATTGAATATGGTTTGCGGTTTTGGTCTGCTTCCAATAAACGCAAATTTTTCTTTAGCTTCTTTTCTTTTATCGACTTAATCGCAATTTTGCCTTTGCTATTTGGTTTTCTCGATATTCGCTTTATTCGTATTTTTCGGTGGTTTCGAATTTTAAGAATAGTTCGTTTTTGGCGATTTGAAGTTAAACTATTTGGGATTAAAGCTCAAGATAGTATAGTTTTTGCTAGAATTTTTTTGACTTTATTTTCGCTAATTTTTGTTTATGCTGGTTTGATTTATCAAGTGGAACATCAGGTAAATGATGCGGGATTAAAAAATTTTTTTGATGCTTTTTATTTTGTAGTAGTTACTATGACTACTGTGGGGTATGGTGACGTTACTCCCCTATCTCAAGCAGGTAGGGCAATGACAGTTCTGATGATTTTTACAGGAGTATTGTTTATTCCCTGGCAGCTTAGCGAATTAATTGGACTGGTAGTTAAAACCGCTACTTCAGTGGAAGAAAAATGCCCCAATTGTGGTTTATCTCGTCACGAACCCGATGCTATATTTTGCAGGCAGTGCGGCACGAAATTAAGTACCAAAGAAAGCGATCGTTAATTAACGACTCACGGTTCGCTCATTTAGAAAATCACTAGAGAAATAAAGAAGCTAGAATCAAGTGAAGATAGGGGGTTGAGCGATTAAGGTCAGTCAGGAACTAGCTGAGGAACTATGTAAATAGATTCGGGGATTTTCATCAGCTGTAAAATTTGTCTTTGAAGAGAGTTGAGAGAGGTAATTTCTCTTGAGCCATCAGGATAAAGATACAAAGTCAGCCCTGAAAAAGCAGCTCACAACTTTTCTGCGGTAGGACGAGAAGTACTACGTTTAGGTAATCCAGGATAAAGTCCCGAAAGAGATTGCTGTGTCACCGCTAATTGGCGACGTACCACAAATTCCATTAAGGTGAAAAGCGTTAAAGCGATCGTGAGCAAAAACATCAACCCTAGAATCCGCTCTTCATCCGTTCTGACCAACAATACCACTGTCGATCTTCTTTGTCATAGCAGAGACTAGCCAAAGGAACTTCAAACCCCTTACCAATAGGAGATTTGGAGTCAGCTTCTTTCGAGTCAAGGCAAATGTCTTCTAGGGCAGTTGGGGGATTAGCTACCCATTGCGATAACAATTTGGGACGAGGTTGATGCATCGCTAAAGGAAAGCAGTAAATTCTTCCTTCTTGGTTAATTTTAGCCCGATTATTCCATGTTGAACCTTTAGAATCGGCTAGAAACAAGAAATCTTTGTGACCAATAATCTCTACCAATTTCTGCCATGTCGGTAGATAATGAGACTCATCTGTCCCATTTCCTGATAATGTAGCCCCCAATCGCGGCATTCCCATGGGGTCTAATGTAGCGAGCAGCTGACGGTATTGAACACGATCGGGGCGACGCTCTTTGCTATAACCAAAATTCAGCAAGTTATTTGCTTCTGTTTCTTTTGTGGGCTGATGATAAACACTAAAACTTGTAGTATCGCTTCTCGCTTTGTCCGTTGGCAATTCATAAGCTCTGATTGTACTTTGTCCTAATCTAAGAGCTATTCTGTCTCGTCTCTCTTGTTCCGATGACCCGATTACACTTAACAAGTTCGCTAGTCGGTCATCGGTAGCATCTTTGACCCCAATGTTCCATCCTGTAGCCATTTCTAAGGTTTGCCGATGTTTTTCTACCCATGGTTCTACTGCACATAATCGGGGATCTGATTGACTTGCTACATAAGCTAACAATAACACCGCTAGTTGACCATAACTTAGCCCCTGTCGATTCCCATGAGGAGGAGCTAGCTCTTGGTCGATGATTGATGCTATTTCCATTTGCTTTAGCCAATGGATAATTAGAGGTAGATCCTCTGCTCTTTCTGAGTTGGTTCCTTTCAAGAATATTGGTCTCTCTATTCTCTCAACTTCTTTCTCAGCATACACTTGAGCTATTTTATTTCCTTAGCAATTTTTGATTTAAGCGAACGATGAGTTGCGATGGGCAGAATTGGGTACGGTATATCGCTACAAACGTTCTGGTGTCCTACATGGTTTGATGCGAGTGCGGGGTTTTACTCGTAGTGGCAGTAGTTGGCAAACGGGAAGTTGAAACTCAAACTTTAAGCATTCGCACTCGCCAGCAAGGAGATATTGGAACGATGAATATAACTGAGTTGAAAGAAAATTTAGATAAGGCGATCGCTCTTAGGTTCTGTTGACGTAAAGAGGCAAAGATGAGAAAGTACCTGAAGTTGCTGATTTTAGTCAAAAAATTCTTCATGAAATCTCGTGTTAACGGTACTTAAACAAAAATCAAGCCCAAACAAAGCCCAAACTAGCTTTATAAGCTACGAATACGTCGCGATTTTGGTTCAACCATTGGACAAAACGATAAGATATACCTGTACGAAAAGCTTCTAATGCTTCAGGAAATGTCTCCAAAGGTTTGTTCGCCCAACGTCTTCTTAAACCTCCAGTAAGCTTATGCCAAAGGATAAAAGTATAGGCACAAAAAACTAGAATAAAATGTCTTTCCAAACTCTTCTTATCTCTAACTTGATACTCTTTTAATCCTAACCATCCCTTGGCTTCTCGATAGAAAACTTCTATCCAGTTTCTCTGAGCATAAGTTTGAACTATCCATTGCTCGGTTACTATTTCTCCCTCAACATTTGTGAGTAAGTAGTCAATATCTTCAGCATCTTCAAAGATTGGTGCACTCATGACGATAGCTATTTTTCTGATTCCTTCTAGCCTTGATATTTCTGCTTCTATTATTGCTACCCAGACGGTTCTAGGTTTTTCACCCTGGATTTGAATCTCCTTAAATTCCTCATCAGATAACCATTGAGCATATTCATCTACTCTGATTTTTTCTAATTGATTTGATGGAGTTTTAACCAAAATATTACGATTTTTAGCGATTCCTCCTATATACTTTAATTTCTTTTTTTCCAGTTCGAGTAAAACAGTTGTGTTGTTACCATAGGACGAATCTATTAATACTAGTCCTGGTCGATATCCCCTCTTCAAACTTTTATCGATTAATTCTAAGGCTAAGGTGGGTTTTTTCTTGAATTCTCTGTCTTTCTTTCCTTCGGGCAACGAATTACCATGTTGATATAGTTCTATGTCTAAAGGTAAGCTTTTTTGGCCATCATATAGATGAGTTGTTACTACAACATTGCCATTATCTGTTTTCCCAATTTCCCCAATATATTGACGACCTACTGCTGCGGTAAAGTTACCACTTTTTCTATGCCCAGAGTCATCAACAATTAGACTAAATCCCTTACTGATTCTCGTTTGATTACACTTGTTCATCACTTCTAAGCGACGTTCATTTATCTTGTTCGCTGACCAAGTTGCTTCAGTTAAGAAATGGTGTAATTTGTGGTATGTGACCTCTACTGCGTCTTTAGCCATTTGAGATACATTTTTTCGCTCACTTTCCCCTAATAATCCTCCTAAATAATGTCTGAATTCCCTTTTTTGCGCTTTAGTTCTCAGTAAATCATCAAACTTTTGACACCATCTATCGAAACAGGGAGGCATGGCTGCGGGAGTAGTTTCTTTCATAAAGTAAGTGCGATCGGGCTTTAGAATAATGTTAAAGTTAATCAGCAAAGGTATTCTATCTTATTTTGTCTGTTTAAATTGTTTAAGTACCGATAAGTTGGACGATTCTGCTTGGCAGCAAATTTTCGTTGTTCTGAGCCACCAACAAGACATCCGTATCAAAGACCCCAAAGCTTGTCGTCGTTTTCTGAATGCGGTTCTCTGGATTACTCGCACAGGTGCTCAATGGCGTGAATTACCCAAACGTTTTGGCAACTGGAACAGCCTCTACAAACGATATCGGCGTTGGTGTCAGAAGGGAGTTTGGCATCGTCTCTTGCAAGAAATGTCCCACTCTGCTGACTTAGAAAGTTTAATTCCCGATAGCACCATGATTCGTGCTCATCCCTGTGCAGCAGGAGCAAAAGGGGGTCAGAAAAACACTCTTTAGGAGGTTCTTGTGGCGGATTTAGTACCAAGTTACATGCTGTGGTAGATGCGTTGGGCAATCCGCTGCGGTTGCTTCTGACTCCAGGGCAAACCGCCGATATCAGTCAAGGAGAGGCATTGGTGGCTGGTTATCGAGCTCAACAGGTAATTGCCGATAAAGGCTATGATTGTGATGCTTTTGTGGTCTTGATTGAGGAAACTGGTGCTCAAGGCGTGATTCCGCCTCGTTCTGGTCGCCTCAACCCTAGAGATTACGATTCACATCTGTACAAGGAGCGACATCTAGTTGAGTGCTTTTTTAACAAACTTAAATACTATCGTCGCGTTTTCAGCCGTTTTGACAAAACTGACGAATGTTATTTGGGATTTGCCGAATTTGCTTCGGCTTTAATTTGGTTGCGTTAATTGTGTCAACAGAACCTAAGGCTAATATTTAGATTTTTTAGTCTAACATCCTAATTTTTAATAGAAATAGTAATTAACTTGCGATCGCATTTTTGACTTACCCTAACTTTAATTCAATCAGTCATGAAAAATTTATACAATAATTGAGACGCACTCAAGCAAAATAGAATTGTCGAGCGAGCGAACAACTTGGAACTTAACAATTACGACCGAAAGACTCATTCTTCGTCCGCAAAAGCCTGAAGATTATCAACTATGGTATGAAGGATATGCTAGCAGACAACTTGACATGACTGGCTGCGATCGAGAGTGGTTTATTGAATTGTGTCACAAGCATCAAAAACTGGCACTGGAAGACAGATGCTACATTTTTGGTGTTTTTTGTCAGAGTCGCGATCGACATCTAGGTAATATCGATTTGTCTACAATTCGACGTGAGGAAAATTATTGGGCAAACTTGGGCTATAGTACTCACAATCCTTATCGGCGACAAGGTTTTGCTAAAGAAGCAGTCAGAGCTTCATTAATAGCGGGTTTTCAACAATTAGATTATCATCGCATCGAAGCAGCCATTAACCTTGACAATTATGCCTCAATTGCTTTAGCAAAAAGCATTGGGATGAAACAAGAGTGTATCCGTCGTGGCTTTTATTACGAAAACGAAAAATGGGTCGATCATATTATCTACGCTGCGATTCCTCCAGATTTAGGTTTAGCTGAACAACCACCAAAAAATTTTAGTTAACCTACACTGCCGATCGAGTTCCTTTGCGGTCGCGCCCCGATCGATCCCCAAACATTAATTGGTAGATATCTTACTGATTTTAATTATTATTTATTACTGTTGTAGCGGTTTTTGGCGCAACATTAAACTGTGGGATAATTTAACCAAGCATCGCGATCGCTTGTTAGCTACTATCCTGGCTAAAATATACGATAAATAAAGAATCGAAGTAACTATATCCCCTAAGTAAAAATGTTAAGTATTGGAACAGAAAAAAGCGATCGCATTACCACAATTACTAATACGACTTGGGCTGAATATATTAGTTTAGATTTGCCGAGTAAACGAGTCTCATTTCGCAACGGAGTAATTACGATCGTGTCCCCAGGACGTAACCATGAATTGATTGGTGATTATATTAGAGCAATTATTTGGACTTACTGCCGTAAAAATAACTTTGCACTGTTTCCTTACAATCAAACTACCCTCAAGGAAGAAGGAAAAGAAGGGAAAGAACCTGACGTAGCTTACTGTTTTGAGATAGATAAAGACAAGCCAGATCTGGCAGTAGAAATAAATCTAACATCAGGGAGTATCGACGATTTAACTAAATATCAATACTTAAAGATTGCCGAAGTTTGGCTGTGGGAAGACAACAAAATTAGATTCTTTGTTTATCGGGATTCAGGATATTTAGAATTAACTACAAGCAATTCTTTGCCTAAGTTAAACAGCGATCGTGTAACAAAGATCGTGAATAATTGTTTTGGTAAAAGTGTTTTAGAAGTAGAAAAATATTTCCCTTAAAGCTTAAAAGGTTTTGGCGAAATATTTCGGATGATTTCCTATCGAGAAATTAAAACCTCCATCATTCAATCTCGGACTTTGGCTGGGGTGACTAACGGTACTTATATCTTTTGTCTATCTGGTTCTAGCGGTGCTTGTCAAACTGGATGGAGTATTATCAAAGACCAACTCGATTCTCGCCATCGTCCTTGTAATATCAGGTGCGGTAACTCTAAACCCGTATAGGGAACTTCGTCAAGCAAAGTTGAATACGGCTAACGAAAGTAAACTCATGGGTGAACCATCATCAACACGAACAAGCTCAAACGGGTTAACGGTACTTAAACAAAAATCAAGCCCAAACAAAGCCCAAACTAGCTTTATAAGCTACGAATACGTCGCGATTTTGGTTCAACCATTGGACAAAACGATAAGATATACCTGTACGAAAAGCTTCTAATGCTTCAGGAAATGTCTCCAAAGGTTTGTTCGCCCAACGTCTTCTTAAACCTCCAGTAAGCTTATGCCAAAGGATAAAAGTATAGGCACAAAAAACTAGAATAAAATGTCTTTCCAAACTCTTCTTATCTCTAACTTGATACTCTTTTAATCCTAACCATCCCTTGGCTTCTCGATAGAAAACTTCTATCCAGTTTCTCTGAGCATAAGTTTGAACTATCCATTGCTCGGTTACTATTTCTCCCTCAACATTTGTGAGTAAGTAGTCAATATCTTCAGCATCTTCAAAGATTGGTGCACTCATGACGATAGCTATTTTTCTGATTCCTTCTAGCCTTGATATTTCTGCTTCTATTATTGCTACCCAGACGGTTCTAGGTTTTTCACCCTGGATTTGAATCTCCTTAAATTCCTCATCAGATAACCATTGAGCATATTCATCTACTCTGATTTTTTCTAATTGATTTGATGGAGTTTTAACCAAAATATTACGATTTTTAGCGATTCCTCCTATATACTTTAATTTCTTTTTTTCCAGTTCGAGTAAAACAGTTGTGTTGTTACCATAGGACGAATCTATTAATACTAGTCCTGGTCGATATCCCCTCTTCAAACTTTTATCGATTAATTCTAAGGCTAAGGTGGGTTTTTTCTTGAATTCTCTGTCTTTCTTTCCTTCGGGCAACGAATTACCATGTTGATATAGTTCTATGTCTAAAGGTAAGCTTTTTTGGCCATCATATAGATGAGTTGTTACTACAACATTGCCATTATCTGTTTTCCCAATTTCCCCAATATATTGACGACCTACTGCTGCGGTAAAGTTACCACTTTTTCTATGCCCAGAGTCATCAACAATTAGACTAAATCCCTTACTGATTCTCGTTTGATTACACTTGTTCATCACTTCTAAGCGACGTTCATTTATCTTGTTCGCTGACCAAGTTGCTTCAGTTAAGAAATGGTGTAATTTGTGGTATGTGACCTCTACTGCGTCTTTAGCCATTTGAGATACATTTTTTCGCTCACTTTCCCCTAATAATCCTCCTAAATAATGTCTGAATTCCCTTTTTTGCGCTTTAGTTCTCAGTAAATCATCAAACTTTTGACACCATCTCATCTATCGAAACAGGGAGGCATGGCTGCGGGAGTAGTTTCTTTCATAAAGTAAGTGCGATCGGGCTTTAGAATAATGTTAAAGTTAATCAGCAAAGGTATTCTATCTTATTTTGTCTGTTTAAATTGTTTAAGTACCGTTAATGGGCTTGCCCAAAAGGGAAAGGATAAAAGAGGCAAGCGGTTGCCGAGCCAACTTGACAAGTACCCTCAATAAACCTGGTGGAAAGTGAGAGCCTAAGTTCAACGCAAAACGGAAATTGGGAACGAAGTAACCCTCATAAGTTCTCTCTGATTCACCTGATATCAGAGTAGGCAGTCAGCTAAATGTCTTGTGAGGGAAGGATTTTCTCAGAAGCTAATGATTTGAGGAAAGCTCAAATATACGCTGACGGAGACACAGCAATCTGGAAGATAAAGTTGTCAGTAGCAATGAACAAGTCATGAGCGAGTTAACGACTACGTATGAATGGAAAGACATCCCCTGGCAAAAGCTAGAGAGGAAAGTTTTCAAGTTGCAAAAACAAATTTATCAAGCCTCGAAAAATGGCAAAAGAAGCAAAGTTCGCAGACTTCAGCGACTCCTAATCAAATCCTGGGCAGCCAGAACTCTAGCAACGCGAAAGGTCAGCCAAGATAATCAGGGCAAGAAAACAGCAGGCATTGACGGCTTGAAGTCACTTACACCCAAACAAAGGCTGATTCTCGTCCAAAATCTCAAGCTAAATACGGAGAAAGCATCTCTTACCCGTCGTGTGTGGATTCCCAAACCAGGTAATTCTGAGGAAAAAAGACCTCTTAATATCCCTACCATTTTTGATAGAGCCAAACAAACTCTATACAAAATGGCATTAGAATCTGAATGGGAAGCGAAATTTGAAGCCAACAGCTTCGGTTTTCGCCCTGGGAGAAGTTGTCATGACGCGATCATAGCAATCTATCAAAATATCTGTCATAAGCCCAAATGGATTTTAGAAACAGATATCTCGAAGTGCTTCGACTCCATACCGCACCATAAGCTCTTGATTTTAATTCGAGAGCGAGTGAGGGATGGCAGTATGCTAAGGATCGTCAAACAGAGTCTCAAAGTGGCAGTAGCCTACGCAGGAAAGGTAGAGCTAAGGAGAATTGGAGTACCACAAGGCTCTCCCATCTCACCGCTGTACAGCAACATCTACCTGAATCTAATCGATCGAGTTTGGCATACCCAAGGCTACCCAGAGAAACTGGGGGCTAGGTTCCATCGCTATGCTGATGACGTAATTCTGGTGTGTCGCCGTAATGCCGAGCGGGCATTGGCGGCACTCGAAGCGATCGCCAGGCACATGGATTTGACTCTGAACCAAGATAAGACCAGAATTACTCCTTTAAGGGAGGGATTTAATTTTATCGGTTTTGAGTTTGTCAAACGACGCAGTCCTAGCAGTGGCAAACAGAGAATTTATATCTTTCCCAGTAAGCGTTCCCAGGGTAACATACGTCATAAGATTAGGTCTTTTATGAAAAGAAGGGCACCAATTAAGCCTCAGGAATTTGTCAGGCAAATCAACCAGGCGGTATTGGGATGGGCGAATTACTATCGTCACACCAATGCTAGCCAAGCGTTCCGCAGCCTACAAAGATTCATCAATATCCGCTTTCGTCGTTACCTAAATTACCGAAGCAAACGCCGAGGTTTCGGGTGGAAACAATTTCCTAATCAGAAACTGTATGCCATGGGAATAATCTACATTGGCAGCGGTTTCATCAGGTACGAGAGAGCAACTGTGCATGCCCGTCAATGAAGACTGTCGGACCGCCGTATTCGGAAAAACTGAACGTACGGTGGGATGGGAAGGGAATGGTCTAGGAGCCAGGAAAGAGATAGTGAGACACTGCCGATGGGGAAACCCGCAGTCAACGGATTAGGCTCTTTCTACCGTTACCAAAACCATTTCTTTACCCTAGACCTAGTAATAATTCATGAAAAACTGGAAATTATCCAGCAAATCCAACCCTATCTTCAGAAATGGTTGCAGAAAGTGGATTTGGAATTAAAACTTAGTAAAACTCGCATCTGTCATACCCTTAAACGGGTTGATGGACAAGTAGGTTTTGATTTCCTCGGCTTTAATATTCGTTCTTATGAGATGAGTAAATATCGCTCAGGCAAATCAATGAAAGGTTTTAAAACCATTATTCAACCAAGTGCTACAGCTATCAAACGGCAGTCTCGTAAACTGCAAGAGGTAATACAAAGGCATAAAGCTGCACCACAAGCTGCTTTAATCGACCATCTCAACCTGATTATACGGGGGTGGTCTGCTTATTACTCATCGGAGTGTAGTAAAAAGACATATAATCATTTGGACTTTTTACTGTACCAAAAGCTGCGTGCTTGGGCAAAACGTCGTCATCCGAATAAAAGCGGTAGATGGATAGCAAGCCGATACTGGCTGGTTAACAGTGGTGGGGGTTGGGTTTTCGCAGCTCTCTTGGGCAACCAACTGCTGAAATTAGCCACTCACTCACAAACTCCCATCGTGCGACATATCAAAGTTCAAAGCGATCGCAGTGCGTTTGATGGTGATTGGAGTTATTGGAACAGGTAAACATCCTGAACTAGCCAAATCACATCGCCCGACTGTTGAAGCAACAAAGGGGCAAATGCCCTTATTGCGGACTTTATTTTGAGTCAAGTAATCTTTTGGAAGTCCACCATTTGGACGGCGATCGCCAAAATCACAGAAAAAATAACTTGATTCTACTTCACCAACATTGCCATGACCAAGTTCATAGCTGGTGTGAATGACAAGCACCGGATTGTTGAGAAGCTGGATGAATCTAAAGGTTCACGTCCAGTTTTGCAGACGAGTCGGAGGGGTGACTCTTCGACTTAGTTTAACTCAACCCCAAGTATGATTCAAAAGAAATGCGATCGCTTACGAGCGGAATATTTATTAATAAGCATAAGGAACTGTAAAATCCCAGAATTTGAGATAATGAATGAGCGATTGAATTGAATATTTGAGCATTATTTCTGATTTAGAGTAACAGAGAGTGTCTTGGCAAGCATTCCCTTACGTCTTACGCCGAGGTGGGGTCTTGCCGCTTTCCGATATAATCGGGCTAAATAGTGTCTCAATCTTTCTGCCTCAACTAAGCATCATCTAAGTATTAGACGCAATTTGGTCGCCATCTGGAATAAAATCTGGTGGTTCAGCAATTCAAAGTGGTGCTCTAGCAATTCATATGAGTCGATCGCAAATCCAGAAAAAGTAGAATTTAAATTCTAAACTGAGGTATTTATTTAATAATGCTTTATCTCAAAAATTTAAGCTATCATCCTCCTGCTACAGTTATGCCTATTTTAAAAGATATCAGTCTAGAACTCGCACCACGAGAATTGGGAGTAATCGTTGGTGCTAGTGGTTCGGGAAAAACTACTCTACTAGAAATTTTAGCTGGACTGGCAGAAAAAACGGGGGGGAAAATTTTCTGGCGCGATCGTGAACTAACGGATATACAACTACAGCAGTTAGCAGGACTAGTGTTTCAGTTCCCCGAACGTCATTTCTGTGGTGGTACGGTATTAGAAGAACTCCGCTTGGGACATCCCGAACTGGGTTCTGAGAGAGTTAAACAAGCTTTAAGCGAAGTAGGATTAGACCAGATCTCTTTGAGTATATCTCCTAATGCTCTTAGTGGCGGTCAACAACGACGTTTGGCTCTAGCCGTACAGCTAATTCGTCAGCCAAATATTTTAATGTTAGACGAGCCAACAGCAGGATTAGATTGGTCGATGCGATCGCAACTAACAAAACTACTGGCAAAACTCAAAGAACATTGGATGCTCTTGGTAGTGACTCACGAGCCAGGGGAACTAATTGAAATAGCCGATCGCTGTTGGACGATAGATAAGGGAGAATTAAAGGCTACCCCAGCAGTATCCTTAAGTAAATGAATCACAGTAACCATCTAGAGCCACAAGAAATCCCCCAGTTGCCAGAAATGTCTCGAGTTTGGCAAGCAACACTCAATTGGCAACCTAGTGAATGGCAGCAACGACAATTTCAAAGTATCTATGCAGAGATTTTATCCGGCAATCGCCTCCAAAACCTAACTCGCATTACTGCACCAGAAGCTTTTTGGGAGAAACATCTTTGGGATTCGATTTCGGGAACCATCAGAATAGAGTCTGGCAATAGTTCTTTAACTGCGATTGATATTGGTACGGGTGCCGGATTTCCCGGAATTCCTCTGGCGATCGCCTATCCCAATTGGAAAATTACTTTGCTTGACTCTACTCGCAAAAAAATTGCTTTTATCGACACCGCGATCGTTAAATTAAATCTCCAGAACGTCAAAACCATAGTAGCAAGAGCCGAAGCCCTGGGACGGCAATCGAACCAACGCGAAACTTACGACTTTGCTGTCATTAGAGCTGTCAGTCAAGCTTCTGTCTGCGCTGAATATGCTTTACCTTTGGTTAAAGTTGGCGGTTTAGCTATCCTCTATCGAGGAAGTTGGAACGAGGCAGACACATCGGCAATAGAGTCGGTGGCTATTAAACTAGGGAGTAAACTCGAAGCAGTCTATGCGCACGAAACTCCAATTACTAAGAGTATTCGTCACTGTGTTTATTTACGCAAACATTTTCCTACTGCAAAACAATTCCCTCGGGCGATCGGTATTCCAGACCGCCAGCCACTTTGACTAATCTCGCGCAATCATACTATTTTCTTCTGGCTGTTAAGAGTTAGGTACTTGCCCCCATATCCCACAAGTTTGAAGGGTTGGAAGGTGAAAATTATTCGACTAAACCGCGTCTACTTTAAAACTAGTAGTTTTTGATTTTTTTACTTTTAGGTCATCGGTACAGGCGGTGTCTGCGATGACCGCATTCCGCGGTTAAAGGGATTTGGCTAAAACTCCAGTTCTCTATATGGACGCGGTTTATGTAAATCTCGTCAGTTTTTAAAATTGAGACTAACGACCCATACCGACATAACGGAAACCAGCCGTCATCAACTTTTCGCGCTCGAGGAAATTACGACCGTCAATCATTAAAGCATTGGTCATTTGTTTGCCCATTTTGACATAGTCGAGCTTTAAAAACTCTTGCCAATCAGTAACTAGTACCAAAGCATCACATCCGTCAGCTAGCATATCAGCATTAGTTTCAATAATTACTCCCGTCAAGCCGTGACTCAAACCAGACTGAGAAACAATTGGGTCGTAAGCTTTTACCCTAGCTCCCAATCTGTTTAGTTGTTCGATTAAATCTAGTGCAGGAGCATCTCTCATATCGTCAGTATCTGGTTTGAAAGTCAGACCGAGCAATCCAACTGTTTTTCCTTTAAGGATTTTTAGTTCTTGCTGCAGCTTTTCTAAAGCCATCAAACGCTGACGCTGGTTAACTCGAACTGCCGCTTTGAGTAGTTCCGATTCGTAGCCGTAATCATCCGCCGTATGAATTAAAGCCGAAACGTCTTTGGGAAAACAAGAGCCTCCCCATCCAATACCAGCCTGAAGAAACTTACTGCCGATCCGAGAATCTAAACCGATACCTTTAGCAACCTGAGTCACGTCTGCACCGACGCGATCGCAAATATTAGCAACTTCGTTGATAAAACTAATTTTAGTGGCGAGAAAAGAGTTTGCCGCATATTTGATCATTTCTGCCGAACTTAAATCGGTAACTACTACAGGCACGGGGGGTAAAGATTTGTCCTCAGCAAAATCCCGATTTACCAAAGGCTTGTATAGTTCCTGCATCATGGCAATGGCTTTTTCACTGTTGCTCCCCAAAACGATGCGGTCTGGATTAAAAGTATCGTAAACCGCCGAACCTTCACGCAAAAACTCAGGATTACTCACTACATCAAAGTTGGCTTCAAGATTTTTTTCCAGTTCTCTACCACTAACTGTAGTTACCGGGGTTTTTTCTCGTTCGGTAACTCCTTCTAGAGCAATCATTCTTACCCAGTCACCAGAACCAATTGGTACGGTTGATTTATTGACAATTACTTTATAATCGCCATTGAGATGTGCTCCAATACCCCGAGCCACCGCTTCTACGTAACGGGTATCGCTTTCTCCTGTGGGTAGAGCTGGAGTTCCTACAGCAATAAACAAGACTTCTCCGTGGGCTACCCCTTTAGCTAGATCGGAAGTAAACATTAACCGTCCGGCTTCTGCCGAAGTTTTCATCAGTTCCGATAAGCCCGGTTCGTAAATTGGCGACTGTCCCGACTGCATCAACTTGACTTTTTCTTCATTGTTGTCAACGCAAATTACTTCATGTCCAATATGAGATAAACAAACACCAGTAACCAAACCAACATATCCAGTACCGATAACACAAACGCGCATAATATTCACCCCTTATCAAATGAGATTAGTTAAGTATTGTCGTAGTTAAAAATTCCTGAAACAGGACAAAAAATTTACTTTGCGTGTATTTTCAATTTTTCATTTTCAATACGCGAGCGAAAATCTTCTATAGTCAGTTTTAAACCCTCTTCTAAGGGAATTTTAGGCTCCCAACCCAGTAACTTCTTGGCTTTAGTAATATCTGGCTGTCTCTGTTTGGGATCGTCTTTGGGTAATGGTTTGAAAATTAATTCGGCATCGGGATTGACCATCTGTTGAATAGTTTTGGCAAGTTCGAGAATTGTATATTCTTCAGGATTGCCGACATTGATCGGTCCGACATAGTCATTGTTCATCAGGCGTATCATTCCCTCTACCAAGTCGGAAACGTAGCAAAAACTTCGGGTTTGACAGCCATCCCCGTAAACGGTTAAAGGTATTCCTCGTAGTGCTTGAATGATGAAGTTACTAACTACACGACCGTCATTTTCAAACATTCGTGGTCCGTAAGTATTAAAAATCCTCATTACTCGAATATCGACTTGATTTTGACGATGGTAATCAAATGCCAGAGTTTCTGCAACTCTTTTTCCTTCGTCGTAGCAGCTACGAATTCCAATGCAGTTGACATTACCTCGATATTCTTCTGGTTGGGGATGCACGTCGGGATCGCCATAAACCTCGGAAGTGGAGGCGAGTAAAAATCTGGCTTTAACTCGTTTGGCTAATCCCAACATATTTAATGTTCCCATAACATTAGTTTTAATTGTTTTTACGGGATTATATTGATAATGTACTGGAGAAGCGGGACAAGCAAGATGATAAATTTGGTCGGCTTCTAATCGAATCGGCTCGGTAATATCGTGGCGAATTAGTTCGAAGTAAGGATTGTCAAACCATTTGATAATGTTTCGTTTGTGACCCGTATAGAAATTATCCAAACAAATAACTTCGTGTCCTTGGTTCATCAACCGGTCGATCAGATGGGAACCAATAAAACCAGCACCACCAGTTACTAATATTCTCATTTACCAGTTAGTTACTACCTAATATATTTAATTTGACTTCTGACTATTTCAAAGTCAATAATAAACTAACTTTGTATTTCAGGGATGTCTAGTAGTAACTATACTCGATCGCCCGCTATAATTTGTTTTTACTGTTAGTATAAGTACTCATAAAGGGTGTTTCTTTGACGATAGGGACGATTTAAATCGACGATCGCTTTTTGTAAAGTAGCTACATCCATACAAGTACCTCCCTGGGCTCCTGCCATGGTGGTAATATGCTCTTCCATTAAAGTTCCTCCCAGATCGTTACAGCCCCATTCGAGAGCCTGTTTTGCCCCTGCCAAGCCCAGTTTTACCCAACTGGGTTGATGATTGACAATCCAGTTACCGAGGTAAATACGAGCCACTGCGGTAAGATGGAGGGCATCGGCTAGGATGGGCTGATCTCTGCCGACTCGATGGCGGATTGGCTTGGGTGCTTCTTGTCCGACAAAGGGTAAAATAATAAACTCGGTAATTTTAGCTGGATAATTTTCCCTTACTGCGATTTGTTGGAGCGCTCGCAGTTTAGCTAGATGTTCGATTTGCTGTTGTGGGGTTTCGATATGACCTGATAGTATGGTACTGGTAGTAGGTACTCCCAAACGATGGGCAGTACTGATAATTTCTAACCAGGTAGCAGTATTAATTTTTTCGGGACAGATCGTTTTTCTGACGCGATCGTTTAATATTTCAGCAGCCGTACCTGGCATCGAACCCAAACCTGTCTCTTTGAGGGCTTTTAATACTGTTTCGTAACTAATTCGATCTTCTCGGGCAATAAACTGGATTTCCTGTGGCGAAAAAGCATGAAGATGAAGTTGGGGAAATCTATCTTTAATTGCCTTAATTAGTTGTAAATAATAGTCCAAAGACTTGCCGTTACGTTTGGCTTGAGGATTTAATCCTCCTTGCATACAAATTTCAGTTGCTCCCAAATCTACGGCTTCGGAAGCTTTAGCGATAATCTGTTCTGTATCCAACCAGAATGCACCTTTGTCTTCAGGATCGCGACGAAAAGCACAGAAGCTACAGTGCTGCTCGCAAATATTGGTAAAATTAATATTGCGGTTAATTACATAAGTAACTACATCTCCTGCCTGTTGTTTTCGCAAACGATCCGCCGTTTTGCCGATTGTAGCGATAGTTTCGCAATTTTTAGCTTGGATTAAAATAAGAGCTTCAGCCTCAGAAATGTCTGCACCTGCTTCTGCCTTATCTAAAATAGCTTCAACGTTACTTGAAGTTTGAGTTTGATAGATCGCATTTAAATCAAAGTTAGATTTATAAGAGAAAAGCATAAATGATGTGTTAATGTTAATTTTATGGACATTAAATAATTATTAATCTAATTTAAAAAATCGTCCTAGCCTATGACTAGTGATGAATGCACATAAACTACTCGTCAGAATGACTTTGTTTATGTTCTTAGAACCTAACAATAGCGTCTAATCAACTAAATTACGCTTTATTTCTCAAAAAATCTCAAAAATATTTGATGAGCGGGTTATCAGAGAAGATTTGAGCAACTAGTTCGAGGAAAATTCGAAACCACATTTCGACAAATCAACTAAAGTATAAAACTAACTTTGGTTTTAATCGGGATACCAAAACATTCCTTTAATTCCTTCTGGATCGAGAATAAATCCCAATCGGCGATAAAAATCAACTACGTGAGGATCTGCAAATAAAGTGATGTTGCTAATATCGGCTTTTCTTAATTTGTCGATCGCGAATTTCATCATTGCTTTTCCCAAACCGCGATTTTGAAATTTGGGATCGACCACTACATCCCAGATAGTGGCATTAAAAGCTCCATCGGAGGTAGCGCGGGCAAAACCAATCAGACGACGTTTTTGACCTCTAGTTTCCCACATCGAAACTACCAAAAAGCTGTGTTGAATAGCTTTTTTAACTTTGCGTAATGGACGGCGAGCCCATCCAACGCGATCGCATAACTCTTCTAATTCATATAGGTCTATATCATCCCGCTCGATACTAAACAAAATTTTAGACTCTAAAGCATATTTGCCATTCGAACCTAGCTCACCGCTAAGTTCGGTAGACTCTGATGTAGCTAGGGTATCCAAATTACTAAACAACCTTTTCCAAAAGACCATGCCGGAGGGCGATAATGTTTTCTGTTTGCCGACTAAAGATATGTTTGAGATATATCTCAGTGATCGTAATTTAATTTTAAGCTTAAAAGGGTGCTATTTTGTCAAATCTACTCTTAAGCTTTTACCTTTCAGCCAGACAAAATCGATCGCTTCTAACTACAACAGTGAGTTGGGAAAATTTTTTTAAGCGCTTCACTCAGCAAAACTGAGTTAAATTGAGCACACCTCATGTCGCTCGGACGAGATTCCCGACCTTGCTTCGAGGAATGCTCGGGTCACCTAGTCGATTGAGCAACATAGACAACAACACTAAGGCTTTCTAACTAACCAGCAGAGGTCGGGGCAAATACAAATTAGGTTTTTTCAGAGGAAGATTTATTCTCTTCAGTTTCTGAATTTCCCTCATTTTTATCATAACTTCTCTTACTCCTGCCAGAGTAACGAGAAGAAGTTGTCTTACGATACTTGCGAGCATTGACCTTGTTTCGTTCTGCTTTCTCTTTTTTGGCATTACGACGTTTAGCCATGTTAATTCCTCATTAATACAACAAAACGCTTCTAAAAGATTTTTTGAATTAATCTATTTGCTCTCTAGAAGCGTTATTTTACGTAACTCGGTCGCTTAAAAAGATTGTTTTGACAATCTCTATTGTCCTAATTACGATTTTCACACAGTTTAGTTTAGTTGAACTTTCAACTTCAACTTGGGTTTCACTTATTTAATACAATCAAAAGCAGAAGCTAAAGTAGCTTTTCCGCTTTAAGTACCCATTTCTAAAACAGCCTAGCTTCTTACCAGAGCGGTATTTTTCTCGGTTCTAAGTTAAACCGAGCGCCAGTTTTTTCCACTCGCTTGTAACAACTAACGAAATGAATTTGGGTAATTCGGTATTTAACCTATATTATCTACATAAACTTGCACGAAGCGATCGCCTCCTCAATCATAATTTTGTAGAGAGTGAAGACTTTGGAGACCAGTACATTGATACTCAACCAAATTCCGTTAGCTCTTCATTTTATTTTCGTTGAATATCATAGCACTTTTATAGTTGAAAGCAAGCTAACTAAACTGTTTGGTTCGATTGAGATTATCATCATAGTTACACTAGCCAGAGAAGTGCAGTGGATAAAACATTCTTAAGAAAGATGAAAAACACTCAAAAAGCAATTAGATTCATCATCATCCCTTCATTAGAACTTACTTAAAATAGAGGACAAAATCGTGCGCTCGTCGGGATTGATAATTGGAACTTTTGCCTTAATTATTGCCATCTATATTATTTGGCGTATCAAACAAGTTATTCTGCTTGCTTTTGCGGCAGTAGTGTTTGCGACGATAATCAACCGGCTAGTCAGACTGTTGCAACGATATAAAATCAAACGAGGAGCGGCGGTCGCCATCTCGGTTATTTCCGTGTTGTTATTACTAGCCGGATTTTTGATTTTAGTCGTACCGCCTTTTATCCAACAAATAAGACAATTGATCCAGTTGGTACCCCTGGGTATAGAACAGTTGCGCACTTGGACTGATTTGCTACAAAATCTCGTTCCAGAAGATTTAGTCGGCGATTTTGCGCCCCTCGAGTCTCTGAGCAGCAATTTTCGAGCCTGGACGAGCGGTTTGCTGGACAATTTTCTCAGCTTATTCTCTAGTACGATGACCGTGGTACTTTATACTATACTAGTAATAGTAGTCACGATTATGTTGCTAATTAACCCCGTTGCATATCGACAAGTTTTCATCTTACTTTTTCCCGCTTTTTATCGTCGCCGAGTCAAAGAAATTTTATACGAGTGCGAAATCAAACTAGGTGGCTGGGCTGTAGGAACTCTGTTTAACATGACCGTAATTACGATTATGAGTGGTATTGGATTATTAGTTTTAGGAGTACAGTTGCCTTTAGCTAATGCACTTTTAGCAGGGATACTGACCTTTATTCCTAACCTGGGTCCTACTTTGAGCGTCATTCCTCCTACGGCTCTAGCTTTATTGGATGCCCCCTGGAAAGCGATCGCGGTAATCATACTTTATATCGCGATTCAGCAAATCGAAAGTAACATTCTGACCCCGATGGTGATGAAGAAACAAATTTCGTTATTACCTGCCATAACTTTATTGTCACAGGTAGCGTTTGCGGTTTTTTTCGGCATTTTAGGTTTGTTTTTAGCCTTACCAATCGTTGCTGTAGGACAAGTTTGGTTCAAAAAAGTGCTAATCGAAGATATTCTCGATCGCTGGCAGTTGGATACTCCTAAAAGCTGATGGGTAATTATAGCCATAGCTTAAGACAGATCCCTTCCCAAGCTCGATTGACTAAAATAACGAGCGTTAATTTAATTATGATGGGATAACTCTGTCTAAATATAAAGATGAAATTTGTTACCGAACCTTCGACAGCAATAAAAATTGCCAAAATGAAGCAGAGAGTGCGGTGGCAACAATCAGCTTTAAAAAAGCGGGCGATCGATCAAACTCAGCTAGTTATAGACGATCCCCGAAGCGATAGTCCAGAATTTTCTTTTTTAGTCATCGGCGATAGCGGTTGCGGTGAACATTACGCCCATACTCCTCAAAGACAAGTGGCAAAAATGATGCTCAAACATCAGCATGAAGCTAATTTTGTTTTGCACACCGGGGATATAGTTTATCAAGTAGGCTCTAGAGAATTTTACCATCAAAACTTTATCGCTCCCTATCGAGAATTTATCGTAGGAGGAGAATTGCCACGGCAAGTATCTTACGATCGCATGGTATTCGAGCGACCTTTTTTAACCGTACCTGGAAACCACGATTATTATGACTTGCCATTAGTTTATGGAATTTTAGCTAAAACAACTCGACCGTTACGCCGTCTATTTGGTTCTTATCTGGAGATCGATGTAGGTTGGCATGGCTCGTTTGAAGGACAGGCTTATGCCAAAGCCTTTCTAGACTACTTATTAGACTTAGATTCAAAAAAATTAGGCCATCACCTCGACCGTCACTATACCGCTGAATTTCAGGGTAGTCGCTGTCTGCGTTATCAGCCTGGTAAGTTTACTCGCTTGCCCAATCGGTACTATAGCTTTCGCTACGGTGGTATCGATTTTATCGCACTAGATTCTAACACTTTTGTCGAACCACCGCCGATTCCAGACACCGAAGAGGGAAAACAAGTTCGTCGTCAACTAGTAGCCCGTAAAGAAAAATTAGAACGTCAAGAAATGCAAATTTGGGAGTCTACCATGCAATTAGATCGAGATTCCTCAGAAGATGCCGAACGTTTAGATGACTATCAAGGTAAACTAAATCAAATTGGCGAAATGAAGCGCGACATTGAGAAAAGACTCAACAAAGAAAAAATCGCCATCGACAACGAACAGTTAAGCTGGTTGCGTCATAAATTAATTGCTTCTTGGCAAGATGAAACAGCGCGGGGAAGAGTAATCTATCTCCATCATCCACCCTACGTTACCGAAGCGACTAAATGGAATCAGGCACAGACTTTAGAGGTTCGCTATCATCTGCGGCAAGTTTTAGAAGAAGTGGCACACAAGCTAGATAAAACCTCAGACCGTCCCTTAGTAGATTTAGTGATATCCGGACACGCTCACTGTTTAGAACATCTCTACACCGAAGATACCGGATATGCTGATTCTTACATCAATTGGATTGTCTGCGGAGGAAGCGGTCATAGTTTGCGTCGTCAGCGTCCTCAAGGAGGGATTTTGCCAGAAACCAGAGAAAATACAGAAATTCAAGTAGCCCAATCCCTATTATTCGTCGGTCGTAATGGACGGGGTTCTAATAAGAAAAAACCCTACAGTTGCTTGCGAATCAAAGTCGAGCGCGGCACTCCACCCAAATTTAGCGTACAGCCTCTAGTAGCAGAGCGATCGCACCATCGTTGGCGTACATATCAGCTCGATACTTTTACTATTTGATAGCGATCCATTCTATATTTGACTATATATCCTTAAAGGTTCGACTATGAATCGTTCGGCTTATCTAATTTTTAACCCAGTAGCAGGACAAGGGGACTCTGAAGCAGAGCTTAACCAGATTGAAGAGTTATTATCTTCTGAGATCGATTTAAGCATTCAATTTACTAGCGAAGTCATCGGTGCCAGTTTACTTGCGCGCGGTGCCTTGGAACAAAACGCTCAAATGATTATTGCTTCTGGAGGAGATGGTACTATTTCTCAAGTAGCTGAAGCGGTCGTCGGTAGTGGGGTTCCTTTAGGTATAATTTCTCGTGGTACCGCTAATGCTTTTGCCAATGCCTTGGAAATACCAGTCGATTTAACCGAGGCTTGTGAAACAATTTTAGCAGGAGCGACTCGTACTGTAGACACTGCTATTTGTAACGAAAAACGGATAGTATTACTAGCAGGAATTGGTTTGGAAGCAGAAACTGTTGACAATGCCGACCGCCAGATCAAAAATCGTTTGGGAAAGTTAGCTTATATAGTTTCGGGACTTAGACAGCTACAAGATTTTCCTCAGTTTAACGCTCAAATCGAAACTGAAGAGAGGACAATTACTCTGCAGGCAACTGCGATTACCATTGCTAATGCTGCCCCTAAGACTTCGATTTTGGCACAAGGACCTGCGGGAATTATTGCTAATGATGGGCTTTTAGACATCACTATTGTCTATCCTGAAAACTTGACTGGGGCGATTGCGGCTTCTTATAATTTGCTGCAAACTGCCGTTAATCAGGAGTCTGTAGAAAGAGATGACGTAACTTATTTAAGAACTAAGTGGATTAGAATAACTACCGATCCCCCACAGAAATTGGTTTTGGACGGCGAAATTGTAGGTACAGAAAGAATGGTAGAGGTAAAGTGTTTTCCCCAAAGCTTGACGGTATTCGTTCCCGAAGCTCAACGCGGTCGCCCATCCCCTGAGATTAGCGGAGTACCAGAATAAAATACGATATTGAGAATAATAGCTACTTTGCAGATGCAGATAATTACCATTAACAGTTCTAGAAAAAGATTCGCTAAAACAATCCTCCGCTTCTTCTATATGTCTATATGGTAGATTGAGAACCAAATAAAGATAACTAACATGGAAGCTCAACCTACCCAACTAGAAAAACTGATTAGGATGGCAGAAGACGAACTGGCAATTTTTAGTTCCGACGATCGCAAAATAGAAAGACTACGCCGCAAAATTGGACTATCAGTGTCTCTTACCCAACAAAAATCAATTAAACAAGAGTTAGACGCTCAAATGCCTGATGGTTTTCTCGGCAAACTCATTGAAGAACAACGACAAACTGTGGCTCTACCGTTTTGGGGAATTGCCGGTTTGGGTTTGCTGTTGGGAATTTCCTTTAGACAATCAGTTGACTTTCTCGCGCCCGCGATCGCCTTTCCACTGGCTATTACCATTCAAAGATGGGGCTGGCAACTGCAGGCCAAACGGCTCGTTCTTCAGACTCTAACAGAAATTGAAACTAGAACTCAACAGGCTGGGAGCGAAGAAGAAAAGTAGCAAGTGGGAAGAAATATATTTTATTGATGTTATTTATGCTTCAAAGTTAAGCCCCAATTAAAATACCAAAAACTCGTTTACGTATGCATTAACAATTGCTTCTCCCAAAAATAACGATAATACCCCTCCTAGTGCTAAATAAGGACCGAATGGCATCGGCTGTTTTTTATCGAGTAATCCTAAAATAATCGCACCACTGCCTAGTATTGCTCCGAATCCACAGGCAATAAAGCTAGAAACTAAAACATATTTCCAGCCGATCCAAGCACCAATAGTCGCCATTAGTTTACCGTCGGCATCTCCCATTGCTTCTTGCTGTAAAATAATTGTGCCCAGAACACGAATCGATTCTAATAACCAAATTCCCGTTACCGCACCAGCAACACCAAAGATTAAATTGGCGATCGCCGTTGTGCTATCTGCATCTAACCAACCAGTTACAAGTTGAAAAATTAAACCCAATACCAAACCGGACTTAGTAAGAACTCCCGGCAAAGTCATCGTGTCTAGATCGATTAAAGATAGAGATAACAACCAAGATACGAAAGTCCAGTGTCCTAAAGTTCGAACACTCAAGCCAAATCGCCAAAAAATTACTAAAAAAAGAATTCCCGTTGCCAGTTCTATCAGAGGGTAGCGAATGGAAATAGGGCTTTTGCAGTGCCAACAGCGCCCTTGCAGCCATAACCAGCCAAGTATTGGTACATTTTCCGTCTTCCCCAACCGATGGCGACATTGAGGACAGCGAGAAGGAGGATAAACTATAGATAGTCCAGCGGGTAAGCGGTAAACGACTACGTTGATAAAGCTACCGATACAAGCACCAAAGACAAACACGGTCGAAACGGACAAAGCGATCGCTAAAGTTTCCATAGTATGCCGTTAAGTAAATTTGCGCTCGGGAACAAATTCAGGTTTCCCGACTCACGGCTTAAAATTCACAATCGATCGGTGAAATTTAGCTTACTTAATATGCGATCGACAAATCATCACCAAACTCCGATAGGACTGCTATAGTGTTTCGGTTTCGATTAAGTCCATACGAATAAAACGTTCTCCAGGCAATAAGATCGGTCTTTGCCGAAATGTTAACTGGCCTTTGTAAGTCTCGCAGTCGATAATAACTCCCAGTGGTTTGGTTTGCAATTGATAATGAAAATTGCAATAAGTTTGATAAATTTTTCTAGCTGCTTTAATTAATGTGGGATCGAAAAACATAGTAGCATTTACTTCAATTTTCGCGGAACGACTTGGGCTAGTGGTGGTGTAGCTCACTGAAACCTTTCTGAATGAGACTTACTAAATCTAACCTAATTTTAGGAGCAAAAAAGGGGGAATATTGTAAATTTATATTACAAAGCCTGGGCAATACTCAGTTGTTTGGGTATTAGCAGTTAAGTATTTGCTACTAAGTATTTTTAGATATTAGTTTTTTGTCTTTCTTACAGAAGTTGAAATTAAACGCTTTCCAACATTCGATTTTAAATTTCGATAATTAATTAACCTTCGTAGGAAAGATTTTTATTTTGCCAAAGTTAGCTAATATAGAAGCATTATAGAAATAGACTTCCGTATTTACAAAAGCTAAGTTTAAGATATTATTTTGTCGATTTATTGAACAAGATTCTTAATAATTGCGGAAGTTTTGAGTAGTTTTGAAAACAGGAGCAATCGAGTTATGAGCAATTATGCTCAAGAGCTAAGAAACACTGCCCAAGCAATGATGGCTGAAGGCAAGGGTATTCTGGCAATGGATGAAAGTAATGGCACTTGCAACAAGCGATTTCAAAAATTAGGCATCGAAGCTACAGAAGAAAATCGCCGTGCTTATCGAGAGTTACTGTTGACTGCACCGAATTTGAGTAATTATATCAGCGGTGCAATTTTGTATGATGAAACGATTCGCCAGTCGACCAAAGATGGCGAATCTTTTGTTAAGGTAATGCAAAATGCCGGCACGATCCCTGGCATTAAAGTCGATACGGGAGCTAAAGATCTAGCCGCTCGCCCCAATGAAAAGGTAACAGAAGGATTAGACGGACTGCGAGATCGCATTGCCGAGTACTATCAAATTGGAGCGCGTTTTGCTAAATGGAGATCCGTAATTACCATTGGCGATGATATTCCCACCGATGGCTGCATTGAAGCTAACGCTCATGGTCTAGCTCGTTATGCAGTTTTGTGTCAAGAAGGTGGCTTAGTACCCATTGTCGAACCAGAAGTACTAATTAATGGGGATCATACTATCGAGCGTTGCTATGAAGTAACTGAAAAAACCTTACATGAGGTATTTCGTCAGCTATACGTACAGAATGCTGCTTACGACCAAATGATTTTAAAGCCTAGCATGGTTATTTCGGGTTCGGACTGTCCCCAACAGGCGGGAGTAGAAGAAGTCGCTTCCGAAACCGTTCGCTGTTTGTTAAACTGCGTGCCTGCAGCCGTACCCGGAGTTGCTTTCTTATCTGGCGGACAAAGCGAACAGAGAGCTACGGCACATCTTAACGAGATGAATGCTAAATATAGATCTCAGTTCCCTTGGCGCGTTACCTTTTCCTATGCTCGTGCGATTCAGCAACCCGCACTAAATCACTGGAAAGGCAATGAGGCTAATGTCGAAGAAGCTCAAAAACTTCTGGTAGAAAGAGCCAAACTGAATAGTGAGGCAAGTGAAGGTAATTACTCTCAAGATATGGAGAAAGAGCCTGCCTTAGTTTAGCTATCGAGCGATTCAAAACCAGATTATAAATTCTCAATAAAAAACAGGAAGGATTACAGTCCTTCCTTTTTTTACTAATAACCGAGGGCGAACAGCGCTTTGCACCTACTTCATATAGGATGCTTCTAACTCTTTAATTAAGGCTTCTGCCATACCTTTACAACCAACGGCAGTCATCCCCAATGACATGATATCTCCGGTGCGATAGCCTAAATCCAAGACTCGCGTAACGGCAGTTTCTATTCTATTGGCGGCTTGAGGTTCATTCAATCCATAGCGCAACATCATTGCCGCACTCAAAACCTGTGCCAAAGGATTAGCTTTATCTTGTCCGGCAATATCTGGTGCAGAACCATGTACGGGTTCGAAAACTCCAGGACTATCTTCAACACCCAAACTAGCGGAGGGTAACATTCCAATACTTCCAGTTAACATTGCTGCGGCATCCGAGAGAATATCGCCAAATAAGTTACCCGTAACGATAGTATCGAACTGTTTGGGAGCGCGGACTAGCTGCATCGCTGCATTATCTACATATAAATGACTGAGTTCGACATCGGGATAATTTCTACCCATTGCTTCGAGCCGATCGCGCCACAGTTGAGAGACATCAAGAACGTTGGCTTTATCTACCGAACACAGTTTACTCCGTCGTTTTCGAGCAGTTTCAAAACCAACTTGGGCAATGCGATCGATTTCGCTAGCAGTATAAGCCATTGTATTTACACCGCGCTGTTCTCCCGTCTCGGTTTCAAAAATCCCTTTGGGTTTTCCGAAATAAACACCCCCTGTAAGTTCCCGCACCACCATAATATCTACTCCTTCAACTACCTCTTGTTTGAGACTAGAAGCATCGATGAGCTGAGGTAAAATAGTTGCGGGTCGGAGGTTAGCAAATAAACCCAATCCCGATCGCAATCCTAACAAACCTGTTTCGGGTCGCTGGTGGCGGGGTAAATTATCCCACTTATAACCTCCAATTGCTGCCAACAACACCGCGTCACTACGACGACAGATAGTTAAAGTTTCTGCTGGTAATGGTTCTCCAGTTTCATCGATCGCCGCCCCGCCAATTAGGGCAGATTCAAAAACAAACTCAAGTTCGTGCTGTTTGCCGACAACCTTTAGGATCTCTACCGCCACCCCCATAATCTCCGGACCGATGCCATCGCCAGGAAGTAGGGTAATGCGGTATTGCTTGGACATAATAGTTATGGGAGTTTTCCATCGGTAGAAAAGACAACGGGATCTAATTTACCATTTAATGACAGACTTAAATTATTGTTGGATGATGAGTGGTAACCAATACAAGAGTTAAAGCTTTTTTGCTGTCGAGACTGTCTCGCTACTAGATCTACTCAACATTTGAAGAGCTCGCCCTTTGAGTGCCGAACCAAACTGCGATCGCTAAAAATTTAAAATTATTTTTTCAGACTTAATGAAATATAACAGCAAAAGAATTGCTTATACTACCTACATAATCATCGGACTAAACTTGATTTTATATGTCATAGAAATCCGACTGGGAGGCAGTACTGACATTTCTACATTAGAACGTTTGGGAGCCTTAATTCCCGAACGAGTCGAAGCTGGAGAATGGTGGCGATTGATTGGGGCTAACTTTCTTCACTATGGTTCGTTGCACTTAGCCACCAATATGCTGGCGCTTTACTTTATCGGACGTTTAGTTGAATTTAATTTGGGAGCGCGGTCTTACCTGATAATTTATTTGGCTAGCGGTATTGGCTCGATGCTGACTTTTTCTTGGCTGGCGATCGAAACCGGGATGACCAATGTATTTTTAGTCGGTGCTTCTGCTGCGATTATGGGATTAATTGGCGCGGTACTGGCTATTTCTTTACAGCTTTGGCTCCAAAACAGGAACCCTCTAAATAACAGAAGACTCAGACGAGTTATTCTTATTATTATTATTCAGTTTATTTTCGACAGTCTAATTCCTCAAATTAGTTTTCAAAGTCATTTATTTGGTTTGATTATTGGTTTTTTGGTGAGTAGTTTCTTGTTACTATTTAAACCAAAAATTTAGGATTAGCCATAGTGATCGCCTGAAAGATGCTGGTTAGTTCGATTGCACTATTTCAAGCCGTTTAAACTATTTAATATTTTGCTGGTATGAATTTTTGTGCTTCTATTGGAGGGCGATGATATTCGAATTCGTGCTCTTGGGGTGGCAATTCAAATGGGTCGGGCAAGATGTCTTGGTAGGGAATTAGGCTGAGAAGATGACTGATACAGTTAAGCCGCGCTCGTTTTTTATCATCTGCTTCCACCACATACCAAGGTGATTCGGGGATATCAGTAGCGGCAAACATATCATCTTTGGCTTTAGAATATTCTAGCCATTTTTCCCGCGATTTCAAATCCATTGGGCTAAATTTCCAGCGTTTGAGTGGATTGTTAATTCTCTCTTGGAAACGTTTTTCTTGTTCTCGATCGCTGACAGAAAACCAATATTTAATCAGGATAATACCCGAGCGCTGAATCATTAACTCGAACTGAGGACAGGAGCGCAGAAACTCGTTATATTCTTCATAGGTGCAAAAACCCATTACTCTCTCCACTCCCGCACGATTATACCAACTGCGATCGAACAGCATAATTTCACCTGCGGCTGGTAAATGGGCGACATATCTTTGAAAATACCATTGAGTTTTTTCGCGATCGCTCGGCATTCCCAAAGCAACTATTTTACAGATACGGGGATTGAGACATTCACTAATGCGCTTAATCGCGCCTCCTTTCCCAGCAGCGTCTCTCCCTTCAAAGATAACAACTACTTTTAAACCTTTTTGTTTGACCCATTCTTGAAGTTTGACTAGCTCTACTTGTAGTTTTGCAAGTTCTTTTCGATAAACTTTCTTGTCGATTTTTTGATTTTTTTGCTTATTCTTTTTTTTCTGTCCGTTAAGGATCTCTTTTTTCATAGTGTTTTTCTAGATAGGTAAAAGTTCTCACGATCGTAGCAACGTCGAAAACCGATCTCGCTTCTGACTAACTTGTTAAAATTAGATTTAAAATCCTATGGTTACAATATCTCATCCTCAAGCCTGGTCTAAAGCGATCGCTCAACCCGCAACAGAATTTGCTCTTACTCCTTTAAATGTTATCTCAGGTGCGATCCCCGTCGAATTAAAAGGAACGTTATATCGCAATGGTCCCGCACGTCTGTCTAGGGGAGGCGATCGGGTCGGACATTGGTTTGATGGAGATGGCGCAGTTTTGGCAGTTCATTTTGATGCTGGACAAGCTAGTGCTGTTTATCGCTACGTAAAAACAGAAGGATATTTGCACGAAGAAGGCCAAGATAGCTTTGTCTATCCCAACTATGGCATGACCGCACCAGGTGCGTTTTGGAATAATTGGCTCAAACCGTTAAAAAATGCAGCCAATACTTCGGTCTTGGCATTGCCCGACAAAGTTTTGGCTTTGTGGGAGGGAGGATTACCTCATGCTTTAGATTTAGAGAACTTAGCAACTCTAGGCAAGGATAATTTATCTGGTTTATCAGACAAGCAAGCTTTTTCTGCTCATCCCAAAGTAGATCCCCAGACTGGAGAAATATTTAACTTTGGCATGAGTATGGGAGTTAATGGAACGATAAACCTCTATCGTAGCGATCGCACGGGTAAAATTCAGCAACAAAATTCATTCTCTTTGACTGGTTTGCCCATAGTTCATGATTTTGTATTAGCAGGACAATATTTGGTCTTTTTTGTCTCGCCAGTGCGAGTTAATCTGATGCCAGTAACTTTAGGTCAAAGTAGCTTTAGCGATGCTGTGAAATGGCAACCTCAACTCGGCACGGAAATTTTAGTCTTCGATCGCCACACTCTAAGTTTAATCAGTAGGGGAGAAGCTGAACCCTGGTATCAATGGCATTTTACCAATGGTTATGTCGATGATGAAGGGGCAGTCGTCACCGAACTAGTGCGTTATGAAGATTTTAAAACCAATCAATATTTGCAAGAAGTAGCGACGGGTACCACGAAAACCCCCGCACCTGCAACATTGTGGCAGGTAAAAATTAACCCTCAAACCGGAGGAGTTACTCAAAATCAACAGTTACTAGCGGATCACTGCGAATTTCCTGTTTTAAACCCCGACTGCGTCGGTAAATTCTGGCGTTATACCTATCTAACCATTCAGCGCGATCCCAATTTAGTCGGTAAAGAATTATTTGGCGCGATCGCTCGTTTTGACCGTGAAACTGGTAATTTGTCTGTTGCAGACATGGGAGAAAACTGTTATGCTTCCGAACCTATATTGGTTTCAGGGTCGGATAACTCTCAGGCAGGTTGGCTATTAACGGTAGTTTACGACGGCAATGAAGACAGTAGCGAAGTGAGAATTTATCCAAGCGAGCGCTTGACCGAGGATACGAGTTGTCGTCTGGCTTTACCCAGCGTCATTCCCCACAGCTTTCACGGTACTTGGAAAAATAAATAAGCCGATGACGGGATTTGAACCTGCGACCTACTCATTACGAGTGAGTTGCTCTACCACTGAGCTACATCGGCATCCAGAAGCGTTATATAGTATATCTCACATTTTCATGGTTATGCACTTACTTATTTATTAGATAAGCCAGTCTGAGTATGATGTAGAAAGAGAAAATTTAATTACTATCTTAAATAAATCCTACTGTGTATATCTGTGTATATTTTTATCTGGCGATCGCTCACAGCAGCAATGTTTTTTCTGAGGAATAAATTTATCTTGAGGTAAGATTGTTACAATTAAGGGAAAAATGACAAATTTATCACCACAAGACCGAGAAAGAGCAAGAAAAAGCAATCTTTCTCCCGAAAAATACGCTATGCTTCAAGCTGAAGCTAAAGCTCCCTATAGAGGCTTGAGAAAATTCTTCTATTTGGCTTTTGCCGCCTCTGGCTTTATTGGTGCTTTGGTTTTTTTAGCCAAGTTAGCCGCAGGTAAAGAGGTGGCATCTAGCTTTCCAAATTTTGTGCTGCAGGTTGGATTAGTGACTTTGATGTTTTTGCTGTTTAATTGGGAGCAGAAACGAGAGCGAGATTAATGCTGCTGTATGAAAGTAGTTAGTCTACTGCTAATACTTAAGATTGTTACTCGTCGATCGCTAGTAAGTCTACTATATGCAATCTCTCAAACCTGTATCGAGACCAAGATAAAAAGATAAAAATTTATAATGTGTCGCAGCTAGAGTAAAGTTATCAAACCAAGATAAAACAACTACAGATATGGGGGTCATGAGATTATACAATTAATCTCGCTAGTAGTTAGTAAAACGAAAGATTTAAGTTTTATGCCCAGACGCGACGATCTCCACAAAATCTTACTTCTCGGTAGCGGTCCTATTATCATCGGACAAGCCTGCGAATTCGATTATTCTGGGACGCAAGCTTGTAAAGCTCTGCGAGAAGAAGGATATGAAGTAATTTTGGTTAATTCCAACCCCGCTTCGATTATGACCGATCCCGATATGGCAGACCGTACCTACATCGAGCCATTGACCCCAGAAATAGTGGAGAAAGTCATTGTCAGGGAAAAACCCGATGCCCTATTGCCGACGATGGGGGGACAGACGGCATTAAACATAGCGGTGACTCTGGCACAGAATGGCACTCTAGATAAGTACAATGTCGATTTAATCGGGGCGAAATTACCTGCAATCGAGAAAGCCGAAGATCGTCAGTTGTTTAAAGAAGCCATGGCGAAAATTGGCGTTCCCGTTTGTTCTTCCGGTATTGTAAGCAATATTGCCGAAGCAAGAGAGATCGCCGCAGAAATTGGCAGCTATCCCTTAATTATTCGTCCTGCTTATACCCTTGGAGGTACTGGTGGCGGGATTGCCTACAACCAGGAAGAATATGAAACGATGGCTCAATTTGGACTCGATGCTTCTCCCGTATCCCAAATTGTGGTGGAGAAATCCCTTCTGGGTTGGAAAGAGTACGAACTGGAAGTAATGCGAGATTTGGCAGATAACGTAGTAATTATCTGTTCGATTGAAAATATCGACCCAATGGGGGTACATACGGGAGATTCGATTACCGTCGCTCCCGCACAGACACTGACTGATAAAGAGTATCAAAGATTGCGGGATTATTCGAAAAAAATTATTCGCGAGATTGGGGTAGAAACGGGGGGCTCGAATATTCAATTTTCCGTCAACCCTCTTAATGGCGAGGTAATCGTGATTGAAATGAATCCCCGGGTTTCTCGTTCTTCGGCATTGGCTTCTAAAGCTACGGGGTTTCCCATCGCCAAATTTGCTGCCAAACTAGCAGTAGGCTACACTCTCGATGAAATTTCTAACGATATTACCCAGAAAACTCCAGCCTCTTTTGAACCGACGATCGATTACGTCGTCACTAAAATTCCCCGCTTTGCCTTTGAAAAATTCCCGGGTACCAAACCAATTCTCACCACGCAAATGAAATCGGTGGGGGAAGCAATGGCAATTGGCAGAACGTTTAATGAATCCTTTCAAAAAGCTTTGCGATCGCTAGAAACGGGACGTTATGGTTTTGGTTGCGATAAAAAGGAAACTCTACCCTCAATTCCTCAGATTAGATCGCGCCTGCGTACTCCCAACCCCGAACGGGTTTACAGTATCTATCATGGTTTGAAAATGGGAATGTCCCCCGAAGAAATTCACGAACTAACGGCGATCGATATGTGGTTTCTCGATAAGATGCAGGAGTTGGTAGAGAGCGAAAAGTTTCTCAAACGTACTGCTCTTAACAAGATTTCAGCCGAGGAAATGCGCTATGTCAAACAGCAGGGATTTAGCGATCGCCAAATTGCTTTTGCTACCAAAACTACCGAAGATGAAGTACGCAACTATCGTAAAAAGTTAGGCATTTTTCCCGTTTATAAACTAGTGGATACTTGCGCTGCTGAATTTGAAGCCTATACTCCCTATTATTATTCTACTTATGAAGAGGGAGAGTCGGAAATCACCCCTTCGGATAAACCTAAAGTAATGATTTTAGGAGGTGGTCCCAACCGGATCGGACAGGGAATTGAATTTGACTACTGTTGTTGCCATGCTGCCTTTGCCCTTTCAAAAGCGGGATACGAGACGATCATGGTCAACTCCAACCCCGAAACAGTTTCTACCGATTACGATACCAGCGATCACCTCTATTTTGAACCCCTAACTAAAGAAGACGTACTCAACATCATCGAGAACGAAAACCCAGAAGGTGTCATTATTCAGTTTGGGGGACAAACACCCCTTAAACTGGCAGTTCCCCTTCAGAAATATTTGGCAGAGACTCCAGAAACCCCAACTAAAATTTGGGGAACATCTCCAGATGCGATCGACACTGCCGAAGATCGAGAAAAATTCGAGCAAATTCTGCGGCGCTTGGAAATCGAACAACCACCCAACGGCATTGCTAGAAGTTATGCTGAATCTCTAGATATTGCCAATCGCATTAGCTATCCCGTAGTAGTTCGTCCCTCTTATGTGCTAGGGGGAAGAGCGATGGAAATTGTTTATTCCGACAACGAACTCAAACGCTATATGGACTATGCAGTTGAGGTGGAACCAGACCATCCCATTTTGATCGACAAGTTTTTAGAAAATGCGATCGAAGTTGATGTCGATGCTCTGTGCGATAAAGAAGGCAAAGTAGTAATCGGCGGCATTATGGAACATATCGAACAGGCTGGCATTCACTCGGGAGACTCGGCTTGTTCGATTCCCTATGAATCCCTTTCTGAAACAGCTGTTGCAACCATTCGAGACTGGACGCAGAAACTAGCAGACGCCTTAAATGTAATGGGCTTGATGAATATCCAATATGCCGTTCAAGGAGAACAGGTCTATATTCTCGAGGCTAATCCCCGCGCTTCCCGTACCGTTCCCTATGTCTCTAAAGCTACGGGAGTACAGCTAGCTAAACTAGCCTCTTTGGTGATGTCGGGCAAAACTCTGGCGGATTTAGGAGTTACACGGGAAACCATTCCCCAGCACATCGCCGTCAAAGAAGCTGTCTTACCTTTTAATAAATTTCCCAATAGCGATACCCTATTAGGTCCTGAAATGCGTTCTACAGGGGAAGTTATGGGAATCGATACCGATTTTGGTAAAGCTTTTGCCAAAGCCGAAATTGCTGCCGGAGTCGATTTAGCATTGTCGGGAACGGTATTTATTTCGATGAACGATCGCGACAAAGAGGCGATAGTTCCCGTAGTGAAAGATTTCATCAATCTGGGATTTAAAATCGTGGCTACTTCCGGTACGCAAAAAGTGCTCAAAGAAAACGGCATTGAAAATGTAGAAACGATCCTCAAGCTACATGAAGGTCGTCCTCACGTAGTTGATTGGATCAAAAATAAACAAATTCAATTAATTATCAATACTCCTACTGGGGAAGAATCTCAAACTGATGCCAGGTTGATTCGACGTATGGCTTTGGACTACAAGCTACCAATTGTTACTACCATCGCCGGAGCAAAAGCTACAGTTGCTGCTATTCGTTCTCTACAGTCGGAACCATTGGAAGTAAAAGCTTTGCAGGATTATATTCGTTAGCTATAAGAGTCAAATTAGCCAAACAGCACCAAAGAAATCCACGAAGCATTTAAAGTGTGGAGCTTGCCTCTGCACTCAGCCTCTAAGTCAGGCAATTTTGGAACAATAGTCTCTTTGCTTCAGGAGAGCTACTTTGCACTGCTTGATTGAAGTGAACGGATTTATTGGCGATTGCGGCAATCAAGATTACTTGGTAGCTGAGATTATCCCCAGAATCATTTGTAAGATAGTTTCCCGTGGAGCAACACATAAAAACAGGGAATGATAAACAGGGTCAAAAAAGTCGCTAATGCTAAACCTGAAAAGACGACAATTCCCAATGGCTGTAAGAATTCTGCTCCTTCTCCAATCCCTAAAGCTAGAGGGAACATGCCTAAAACTGTAGTGAGCGTAGTCATCAAAATCGGTCGTAGTCTGGCGGTTGCTGCCTGCAAAATTGCCGTAGCGCGATCGCAGTATCGTTCTTTTCGTAGTTGGTTGGCAAGTTCCACCATCACGATCGCATTGTTGACCACAATTCCCACTAACAGAACCGCACCTACCAAGACGGTGGCACCGACAGCGGTACCAGTCAGATAAAGCCCAAAGATTCCACCGGCTAAAGCTAAAGGTACGGTAAACAAAATCACCACAGGATCGATTAGGGAATTATACTGTACTGCCATCACCACAAACACGAGGAAAACTGCCAAACCTCCCAAGATACCAAGTGAGCTTTGCACTTGTTGACTGGAGTTAGCCGCGTAGCTGGGTAAAATACTAATGCCAGTTGGTAGTTCGATCTCGGCAATGATTGACTGTAATTCAGCCATCGCTTCACTTAAGATAGCTCCTTCGGTAAACTCACCGGTAATAATAAAAACATTGCGCTGATTGATTCGCTGAATTTCTCCTGGTGCTTTGGCTAGAACCAAGGTAGCTACGTCCTGTAATCTAATCGTACCGCCTCGCTCGGTAAGCACGGGTAATTGCTTTAACTCAGCAATTGACTTTTGGGAATTCTCATTCAGGCGAACTCGGACATCCACTAAGCGGTCATCCCTTTGCAGTCGAGTAGCAACGGTACCGCCAATTGCCGTTTGCACCGTCGCACCTAAGTCGGGTACGGTTAACCCCAAGTCGGCTAAACGGGTTACGTCCGGAATCACCTGTACTTCCGGTTGTCGGGGATCGTTACGGGTACGATAGCGAGCCATAGTAGCACGATTATCTAAAACTGATAAAATCTCATTGCCCGTTCGTTCGAGCAAATCGAGGTTGGCTCCCTGTAAAATTAAATCGATATCTTCATCTATTGGCGAGTTACTTAGAGTTAATCCCCTGACGGATTCGGGAAAAACAACCAAGCGAGTATCTACTAGATTTAGCTGTTGAAATTCAGCTTCGACTCTTTCTAAATAGGCTTCAACATCGCTATTGGGTTGGAGAGTAATGGTACCAGAACTACGCAAAGGATTATCAATGGTGCTGCCGCCAAATAAAAAACCTCCAGTGGCAGTAAATACGTATTCTGTTTCTGGCTGACCCATTAAAATCTCGTCTACCGCTTTCATCACGCGTTGATTGGTTGCTAAATTAGTTCCTGGAGGAAAACTAGCGTAGATCTGTGCCTGTCCCGTATCGATTGAAGGTAAAATTTCCTGAGGAAGTTGTTGTAGCATTCCGTAGCTGCCACTTCCAAGAATTACAACAGCTAACGATATAACTATTAAGCGATGGTGAATTACTTTTTTGAGCAGGCGATGATAATTGTTAGTTACCCCCTTAAAGGCGCGATCGAACCAGACTAAAAAGGGAAATTTGTTAATTTTGCTGGTGCGTTTAATCCCTAATAAGCGGGAGGCTAACATGGGAACCACAGTCAAAGCCAACAGCAAAGAAGCAGCGATCGCAAAACTGATGGTTAAAATTAATTCTTGAAATAACAAAGAAAACAAGCCACCAATTAACAAAAAAGGCAAAACTGCAACCAAATTGGTGGCAGTAGATGCTACTAATGCCGATTCCACTTCCTGACTTGCTTCGATCGCCTCAGAGAGGTAGTTGCTGTTTTCTAGAGAACTAAATTGTGCTCTGCGGTCTTTAAATCTCAACGCAATGTTTTCTAACATGACAATCGAGTTATCGACCACAATACCAACTCCTAATGCCAATCCGCCCAAACTAAAAATATTAATCGACAAGCCAAAGAGCTTCATCAGGATAATGGCGGTAAAAGTCGCTAGGGGAATAGCCACCGCAACGATAAATGTCTGGCGCAGCGAACCTAAAAATAGCAATACGGCGATCGCTGCTAATACCGTTCCGGTTAATCCCGCACCGATGAGATTGGCGATCGAACTACGAATAAATCTCGATTCATCTTTGGTAGTTATTAACTGCATATTTGCAGGAATCGCGCCTAGGGATGCCATACTAGCGAGTTTAGCTTCGATCGCTTCGGTAACGCCGATCGTATTAGCTTCGGGTTGTTTTTGAATGCTAACTTTCACCGCAGGCTCACCATTTAAAGTAACAAATACTCGCCGTTCGGCAGTGCCATCGGTAACTCGCGCTACATCTCTTAGATAAACCACTCGACTAGCACCTGCTTGGTCTTCATTAGGTAAATTCAGGGTCAGGTTGCGCAGATCTTCAATGCTTTGCCACCTTCCTGCAGTCCTAATTAGAGGTTCGCCAGTTTCTCCTTGTAGCCTCCCTCCGGCAATATCGCGATCGCCAGTGCTTAAAGCCTCTTCTACAGTATTAAAACCAATCCCCAATGCTTGCAATCTTGCTAAATCTACATCGATGCCAATTTCCTCTGTCAGCCCCCCCGCTACTTCTACCGAGGCAACCCCTGGAATCAAATTTAACTCCCGAGCTAATTCTTCTTCGGCAAATATTCTCAGTGCTAAATCATCTAATGAGGTTGATTCTACGGCAAATTCATAAATTGGTTGTTCGGAAGGAGAAGACTTAGATACACTGGCATTTTCCACCAAATCGGGTAAGATGCGATCGCGATTGCGGTTAAAAATTGCCGTAGCATCTGCTAGGGCGCGATCGATATCTTTTCCTGGTTGAAAATAAAGATCGATGCGGACGCTACCTTCTCGAGTGCGAGAAAACATTTGTTCTATCCCCTCAGTAGCACTCAAAGCTTCCTCTAGAGGTTTGGTCACTTCCTCGAGTGCCACCTCGGCAACAACTCCAGGAACATCGACCCGCACACCAATACGAGGATAGGTAATGCTAGGCAAGAGATCTACCTGTAGCCTGAAAATAAATCCCACCCCTACCACGATCGCTGCCAATGCAACCATCATAGTTCCGATGTGACGCTGAATAGCGATGCCACTGATAGAAACGGAGGTGGTTGATTTCATCGATCTCTCAAGTTAATTGCGCTCGGCAATTCGATTTTAACGTCAATAAAGCCCAATCTTCGTATTGAAGACTGGGCTTTATTTTGAGTCTGTTGACGATAGGCTTGAACCAGTTAGACGATCGGCTAAGCAAGCTTAGCTACTTTACTAGATTTTTGTTAGCTTCTCATAGGAAAAATTTCAAATTTCCAGAGGACGAGAAACGAGAAAAAGATTTTTTGCTAAGTAAGCTAGTATATGCTCGAGGGGCTTTGTCTTTCTTAGAACGAGAACGTTAATGACTATTAGGTCTCAGGTAAAGGTTTACCTTTGCTAGTTTAAAAACGGAAGTTTCTACGTCCGCCTCCTCCAGAACTCCTGGGTTCGCGGGGTCTAGCTTTATTAACCTTTAAGGAACGCCCCATCCATTCAGCACCATCGAGAGCGGCAATTGCAGCAGTTTCTTCGTCCTCCGTTCCCATTTCGACGAAGCCAAAACCGCGTTTGCGACCCGTTTCGCGGTCTGTAGGAAGATGAACCCGCTTAACCGTACCATATTCGGCAAAGACCTCATTAAGGTCATCCTGGGTAATCTCGTAGTTGAGATTGCCTACATAAATTGACATCTATTGTCTCCTCAATTGAATTAACGTGTGGAGAGACAAGATTGCGAAGAAAAGCCTATCAATACTATATGGAAAAACCTATCAATACTAATCAAACTCGATCGCCGATCTTAATTCTCGCTAATAATACTAGCATCTTTTACAAAACTCGCAGCACAGTTTTAAAACCATTAAACAAACGATGTTAGATAGGGCGATCGCACGTTATATTGAGATAAATTAGGTCGTGTACTGACTTGGTTTGCCGCCTATAGCCAGTAGTTAATTTGTTTTTTCCCGAGATGTCGTTTAATTTAGACCAGACCGTTAGCGAGCGTGCTAGTAGTTCTCTAGATTCCTCCGAATTACTTCAGTGGCGAGCAAATCAGCTGCTAAGTCTGCGCAACAGTTTGCGGAGCGGACAGCAAAGTCTAGCAGATTGGCAGGGAGGATTCATGGCTGTTTCTGCCGTACCTGGTGCGGGGAAGTCTCACAGTCTGGCAGTGGCTGCGGCAATTGCTATTGCCAAACATCAGTTACACAGCCGCAAGCAGTTGGTCATCGTAACCTATACTCGTTCGGCAGCAGCGAGTATTAAAACTAAGATTCGAGAACGTCTCAAAGAATTATTGTTACCCCCTAGTGGTTTTGTCGTCTATACCCTGCATGGTTTGGCATTAAACATTGCTAATTCTCACAAAGAGCTTGCCAATCTAGATTTAGATAAAGTTAATTTGGTCGCTCCCACGATGGGACATCGTCTAATTAGAAGTTCGGTAGAAAGATGGCTGGCGAGATATCCCCAACAGTATCGGGTGTTGCTTGAAGGAGTGCAGTTTGATGGCGAAGAAACCGAGCGGTTGCGCCGTCAGTCGGTATTGCGGACCGAAGTATTACCTAGTTTGACTTACACCGTAGTTAGAGAAGCAAAAAGTTCGGGGTTGTTACCAGAAGATGTACGGCAGTTGAGCCAAACTGCCAGGGATGACTATCAAATTTTGGCGATCGCCGCAGGTATCTATGCCGAGTATCAACAGGCGATGCAGTCTCAGGATCTAATCGACTATGACGATATGATCCTGGCAGCACTGAGAGTTCTAGCTTACGAGCCAATGCGATCGCTGTGGCAGGAGCGTGTCTTTGCGGTATTTGAAGACGAAGCCCAAGATTCTAGCCCCTTACAGGAAAAGTTAATCTCGATTTTGGCAGGAGATCCCACCAATTCCAATGGGGCGCCAAATTTAGTTAGAGTTGGCGATCCCAACCAGGCGATCAACTCTACCTTTACTCCTGCCGATCCCCTTTACTTTAACTGGTTTTGTCAAACCTGCGAGGGACAGGGAAGTTTGGCGACTATGGATCGAGCCGGACGCAGCAGTCCAATTATTATCGATGCGGCTAACTTCGTCTTGCACTTCGTCAATCAACAGCAACTCAAAAAAGTTTCGCTCCAAGATCCTACTGCCAAGCAACCAACTGACCTGCAACTACCGTTTCGTTCCCAGGATATTAAGCCAGTTGCCATTGACGATCCCCAACCGGAAGCCAATCCCCAACCGACGGGAAAAGGTTTAGAAATTTATCATCCCGATGATATTTATCAAACAGTAGAATTAATCGGCAAACGGGCGATCGCTTTGTTTGAGCAACATCCAGAGAGAAACATGGCTATTCTAGTTCGAGAGAATCGTCAGGGGCGTTTTTTAGCAACGGAATTGGCTTATTTGCAACGGGAGCATCAATTAAAAATTTATGAAGTGGGAGAAACCGAAAGACATTCCCAAATACCTGCCGAAATTCTCCAGTTGCTACAGTTTATCGATCGCCCCCACTCTCCAGACAATCTCAAAGCTGCCTTAGAAGTATTAACCGAACGGGGTTTAATACCCACTCAAGACCTCAATGCTCTAGCTACCTATCCCGAAAAGTTTCTCTATCCTACTCCCCTCGACCCTCAGCCCAAAAGAGAAGTCGCTGAAATCCGTCAGTTTTGCTGCGATTTACTCCACGCTCGTTTAGAACTACCCCACTATCAACTAATTCCCTATCTGGGAATGAGATTAAACTATACGGGTTCGGAATTAGCAACGGTACAAAAGCTATCGGAAAAAGTAAACCAGCAAATAGTCGGACGAAGTTCCCTGCAAACTACCATTCAAGCCTTAGAAGAGATCGTTGCCTCGGAAAAATTTGAAGGGGTAGAGGAAGACAATGACGATCGCTATACCCGTAGCGGTCAACTGACGATTATTACCATGCACAAAGCCAAAGGATTAGACTGGGACTACGTGTTTCTACCTTTTCTACATCTCGACGTACTCCCCGGTCAACCTTGGGTTCCTACTGGAGCCAAGTTTTTAGGCAATTTTACCCTTTCAGAAGTCGCCCGCGCTCAAATTCGCGCCGCAGTTCACGGACAGTATATCGACGACCCAGTTAATATTCCCCAACCAACCACAGCTTGGAAAGAAGCTAACCAACTCAAACAAGCCGAAGAATTCCGCCTACTCTATGTTGCCATGACCAGAGCTAAACGCTTGCTGTGGATGTCTGCCGCTCAATTAGGACCGTTTCGCTGGAGCGTCTTCCGTCCCGACCGACCGGCTAACCTGCAACAAAAACAACCCTGTCCCATTTTACCTGCATTAGAGCGTAAATTTCCTCAGTCGGTTATAAATTAGGAGCTGTCTAACCAGCAATGAGAACGGTAAAATTTTTCCAACCTAATGCAAGATAAATTATTCACTATCGGCGATCGCCAACTAAGTAAAACTCAGAGTCGATTATTGTTAATTACGGCGGCTGTTTCTTCTAGTTGTGGATTAGCAGTAGAACTACTATTAGGTACTCTAGCCAGCTATTTGGTAGGCAACCAAGCTTTAGCTTACGGTGTAGCTGTCGGGGGATTTTTAGCGGCGATGGGTATCGGTTCCTACTTCAGTCAATTTATCGCTAGGGAGCCCCAAAATAAACCTGAGGTTCGGCAACAGTTACTTAAAGCTTTTGTCATGGTCGAACTAGCGATCGCTCCTTTAACTGCGCTATTACCTTTGGGTTTGTTTGTTCTGTTTATTGTCGGTGGCTATCTGTGGTTGGGGTTATTTTTGGCGACGATTTTACTGGGAATTTTGGCAGGTTTAGAAGTTCCCCTGTTAACCAGAGTATTGGAACTAGAAGCGGGAGTTAGAGAAGCTTTGGCAGGAGTATTGGCTTTAGATTATTTGGGTGCTTTGCTCGGCTCGCTGGCTTTTCCGGTATTATTACTACCCTGGTTGGGAATGTTTCCTACCGCTTTCGTTCTCGGTGCATTCGCCGCGCTCATGGCGTTTTTTATCGGAAGAGAGTTTTCCCGTCTGCGACGCTGGGGTTATCTAGGTTTAATCTTGGCGATCGCTTTAATTTTATTATCTCCTCTCGCTACTACCTTCAGTAATAGATTAGAAAACGACCTCTATCAAGCTCCCGTAGTACAACGAATTCAATCAGCCGTACAACGCATCGTCTTAACCCGTCAACAACAGGACTTACGGCTCTTTCTCGATGGTGACTTGCAGTTATCTACTTTTGATGAGTATCGCTATCATGAAGCCTTGGTACATCCTGCCATGAGTGCTGCTGGCGATCGCCAAAAAGTGTTAATTATGGGTGCGGGAGATGGGATGGCACTGCGAGAAATTTTAAAATGGCCAGAAGTAGAACGAGTAGTTTTAATCGAACTAGATCCAACAGTAGTCCAACTAGCTAGCAGTTATCCCCAGTTAGTCAAAGTCAATCAAAATTCTTTTAACGATCCTCGCGTTGAAGTAATTTATGGCGATGCCTTTCAAATTGCCCCCAAGTTATCTACTCAGTTTGATGTAATTATTGCTGATTTTCCCGATCCCGATCGCCAAATTATTGCCAAACTCTATGCCGCAGGTTTTTATCGGCGTTTATTAAGTCGTCTTAGGGACAAAGGGGTATTAGTTACTCAAGCTTCTAGTCCCTTTTTTGCGCCAAAAGTAATGAACTGTATCGCTGCCACTTTAGCCGAAGTAGGTTTAATACCCCATCCCTATGTAGTTAACGTACCTAGCTTTGGTCCTTGGGGATTCGTGCTCGCTTCCAGGCAAAATATCGATCAAAATATCGATGATGCCCAACTACAATTGCCAGTTAGTACTCGTTATCTCACTGCAACAAATTTACATCATTTATTTGACTTACCCGGTGACATAAATTTAAATCGAGTAAACGTAAACATCAATCGTCTTTCCGACCCAGTTATTGCTCGCTATCAGTCGGATCGCCGTTGGTTTGCATATTGAGCGTTAGAAAAATAAGGAAAATAAACTTATGGTTTGGTTTGTGGCGATCGCAGTTATTGTCAGCGCAGTTGTTCTACTAGTTTTACAACAAAAAGGAGTTCTGCCTCAAGGTAAAACCAGTCCTCAGTTACCAGGTTTAGAACGCACTATTTTTAATCTGGAAATTGGCGATATCGTTCAGTATTTAGATACAGATTGGGTAGTAGAAGGAAAGCTAACTTACGATGATGATGGCTATGTCTGGCTGGAATATTTACTTCAAACAGGCGATCGCCTCGCTTGGCTATCGGTAGATGAAGACGATCGCGTTGAAGTAGCTTTACTCGAACCCAATAACCAGATAGACATTAGCGGTACGCCTCCCAGCCAAATATCTTTTGCTGATGAAAATTACAGTTTAGTTGGTTCTGGTAACGCCACTATGACTCGTGCGGGTACGACTTTAAACCGCAACGCCAGTAAATGTACTTATTATGATTATCGAGCTAATGATAAAGTTCTATCCATTGAAGTTTGGGATGGAGATGTGGAAGTAACTACTGGAGAAAAAATTAGTCCCCGAATGCTAACTTTATTACCAGGAGATGGACAAAGAGTTTATGGCAGCTAGAGGAAGTAATTAGAGAGAAGCTTTAAGAATTAATTTCGCTTGAGCTTGCGTCAATTTTGGTTATTCTTTGACCTGATAGCGTAACAGTTGTCTGACTCGTTGGCGAGACAAACCGAGCTTTTGGCTAATTTCTGTTTCGACCCGAACCATTTCTGTAGTTGTTAATTCAAACATCTGTTTTTGATAAACTTGAGTTGCTCGTTTGACTTTTACTTGAGAAAGATCGCGATCGCGGTCTACCGTAACTTTAATAAACAAAATCTTACTAGCTGGCTGCGCTTTATCGGGTGTAATCTGAACTGATTCTACAGCGCGATTACTCTGTTTTAAACTCTGTTCGGTAACCAAGCCGCTGACTAGCCAAAAAGCCAATCCCAACAAGGGTAAAGGCAGCCAAAACTCTAATCCCAATGAATGTAAAAATTGCCACCAACTATTGCGACCCATTGAATTTAATCACTGTGAAGACATTCTTTAGCTTTAGTTTAGATGTTAATTCTTTTAGTCGAAGACGATCCAGCCCAATTAGAACCTTTACAAGTAGCATTATCTCAAGTGGGACATATAGTCGATGCAGTAGAAGAGGGGGAAACTGCGCTGTGGTTAATCAGACAAAAAGATTACGATCTGTTGATTTTAGACTGGATGTTACCTCAAGTTAGCGGCATCGATCTCTGTCGTAGATATCGCAATTTACGTAAGACAGCACCAGTATTGATGCTAACTGCTAAAGACACTACGGCAGATAAGATTGATGGCTTAGATGCGGGTGCAGATGACTACATTGTCAAACCCGTAGATGTTTTAGAGTTGCTGGCAAGAGTAAGAGCTTTGGGCAGGCGATCGCCCTTATGGCAAGGAGATAACCTCACTCTCGGCGATTTACAGCTAAATTTAACTAGTTTGAGTTTAGAACGGAGAACCGAAACAATTCAACTTTCAGTTAAGGAGTTTCAGCTAATGGAATATCTCATGCGTCATCCTCGACAAGTATTATCCCGCGACCAAATCGAACAGGCACTTTGGAGTTGGGGTAGCGAACCTGAAAGTAATGCGGTGACTACTTTGGTTAGAAGATTGCGTCAGCGTCTTACCGCAGTTGGGGCAAAAGATTGGTTAGAAACCGTCTACGGTATGGGTTATCGTTTAGATGTTCGCGATTAACACTAATGTTTACTTTGCCATTGTCAGCCAGCCAAAAACCTCATCAACCGTCAACTCTAATTCAACTGAATTCAAAACAGGAAGGCGATCGCTTCCTTGTAGTAATTGAGGTTGTCGTTCTGGAAGAAAAACTAAAATACTGCTGTCGTCTGGATCGATAAACCATCCTAATTGGCAACCATGAGCTAAACAGTGCAGAGTATTGCCGATAACTTTGTTGGGTTTTTGTTCGGGAGAGAGAATTTCAATCGTCCAGTCTGGAGTTCTGATAAAATTGTCTGGAACTTCGCCAGCTTCGGATAAAGCAAGATATTCCCAAAGAAATATGGCTACATCGGGAACGATCGATCTACCGCCAAAAGTACATCTTAATTCGGGAAAAGCATAGGCAATTTTACGCGCTTCCGTAATTTCATTAATTACAGTACAAAGCTTACCTTGCAAACGGCTTTGTCTTCCCTTGGGCATTGGTTTCTGAATAATTTCTCCATTGATGTATTCCATAGCAGGTTTAGTTTCGGGCAGTTGGAGAAATTCCGCTAATGATACTGACTGAGGAAGTATGATAGCCATTTTGCTATTTAAAAAGATTATTTCATTGATTTAATATTAATGCTGTGTTGGATAGGGAAAAGGGGAAATTAGTATTTGCTCTAGAAAATAAAATGATGGATAAAGAAGCGGTCTGGTATTGCTGCTGCTTTTCCTGGCAAAAGACGATGACGGATCTGCGACTCTGTAACCCAGACGTTACTGCCAGATGTGGTTAAGTTAACGGGAGAATTTAAACGCGACCGCAGAGTTTCGAGCGATTTGGGTTTGCTGCTTGACGATAACACATCGATGCGAACGAGACGACCATCACCAGTTTCTATCGCACCTTCGGTAAGTAACAATGAGCCATCGACAGCAAACTGCATTCCATCGGGATTTTCTAGTTGGCTTTCTAAAGAAATTACTTCAACTTCCACCGAACCTTGAGGTTGGGACACTATTTTAAAAAGTTTTCCAGCCGAAAACATTCCGACAATGGTCGTGCTATCAGAATTACGGGCAATACCCGCAAGTCCTATTTCTCCTGGCTTTGGACGAAATAACTCATTTTCTACCCACGTCTCAAACTGGTTGGCTTCGGGAGCGAGATAATAGATACGAGGATGGAAGCTATCGGTAACATAGATTCCGCCATTACTGTCGAGAGCGAGATCGTTGCCAAAACCATTATCGGGAATAGTTTTGCTACGTATCACTTCACCCGTAGCGACATTGAGAGCGAAAATTCGATGAGGACGACGAACTATTTCTCCCTCGGCATTAGGAACGCCCAGAAAATCTGGAGAAGTTCCCCAAAGAATTCCTCGTCGCTCGTCTAGTCGTAAACTCGTAGCGGCAAAGACTTCCTCACTTCCTGGAAAGAAAGTTTCTATTTTGCCATCAGGCGCAATTTGTAAAATCTCTCCACTAACAACAGAACCGACATAAAGCGTTCCATCGGTGGCTCGCGCAATCCCGTTAGGATATAGAAAGTCTTGGGGCAACTCGATTTTAGTCTGTTTATTTACATCTGCGCTTTGTGCGAATAAGTTTATCACGAGAACTTTCTGTAACTCGTTCGATAAAAATGAAACGAAAATCACGGCAAAAGCGATAATGATTGCTTGAGTAATTATTTTTTGCGGCATCGGCGACTATATAAATCCAATTATACTCGAAAGTTAAAGTTCTCAGGCTGGCTTACAGAGAAATAACCACCTTGCCAAAGTGTAAGCCACGCTCTAGATATTCAAATGCTTCTGAAGTTTCCTCAAAGGGAAAGATGAGATCGATTACGGGATGAAGATCTAAAGCTTCAATTTCGCGATTCATAGCTGCAAATTGATGGGTTCCGCCTACTTCTAAGCCGCGAATGGTTGCTTGTTTGTGCATCAAATTCAATACGTCAATATTTGTTTCAAAACCTTCCAAAAAGCCGACTACAGAAATGTGACCGCCCATTCTTAGAGTACTTAGCGATCGCGCTAAATTTTGACCGCCCACTGTCTCGATAATTAAATCTACACCTTTGCCATCACTTATCTGGCGTACTGTTGTCTCCCAGTCAGAATTGCTTTTGTAATTAATAGCTACGTCTGCTCCTAACTGTCGCGCTTTCTGTAATTTCTGCTCGCTACTAGAAGTAATAATTACTTTCGCTCTTCGTGCCTTGGCAAATTGTAGGGCAAAGATAGATACACCTCCAGTTCCGTGTAACAAAACTGTATCGTCAGCTTTTAGATTGCCATATTCTATAGCATTCCAAGCCGTAAGCCCTGCTATTGGTAAAGTTGCGGCTTCAATAGTAGTAAGATTGCTCGGAATCCGAACGAGTTGGTTGGCAGCAAAACATTTGTATTGACTGAGTTGTCCTGAAACGTTTCCCAACCCCTGTCTGGTTTCATAGGCAGTCGTTAGCGCAGTAGGTTTACCATCGAGCCAATTAGAAATAAAAGTCGTAGCCACTTTGTCTCCCGATTGAAATGCGGCAACTGCTTCTCCTACAGACTCGACAACACCAGCTCCGTCACAAACTGGAATATATGGCAGAGATAAATCCAGATTTAATAACCCTTTGATGACTACCAAATCGACATAGTTGAGGGATACAGCAGCGATTTTTACCAAAACTTGGTTTACTGTTGGTTGGGGTTTGGGAATTTTTACGACTTTGAGATTTTCGATACCTAAATCATCTACCAGTTGAATAGTTTTCATTATCCTGGTTTAAAACTACAAGTTTTATGATGCGGTCGGTAAAGTGTTTCTGTCCAATACTCGTTTTGAGTTAAGCTGATATTAAAAAAGTATCAATCTGCGAACATGGAATTACGTCAACTTAAGTACTTCGTGGTAGTAGCAGAAGAGCTAAATTTTCGACGAGCCGCAGAAAAGCTATATATACAACAGCCACCTCTGAGTCGCCAGATTCGGCAGCTAGAGACAGAATTGGGTACAGAGCTATTTCACCGCAGTAAACGCAGCGTTTCTCTCACCGCAGCAGGACGAGCGTTTTTAGATGAAGCGAGACTAACTCTAGCCCAAGCGCAACGAGCTGTAGATGCAGTGCAGCAAGTTCGAACTCCAAGCAAGCTAACTATCGGCTTTTCTCTTTGTGCCTTCGATCGCATTTTGCCAGAAATGATTACAATTTTTCGCCAACAGTATCCAGAGAATTTGGTGGATCTGATAGAAATGTCTAAGGAAAATCAAGTACGGGCACTATTAAGCAAACACATCGATATTGGCTTTTGTTATGCACCGATTTCGCAGCCAGAGTTGACTAGCTTGACTATTCTAAGCGAACCTTTAGTAGTTGTCTTACCGGCAGATCATTATTTAGTGCGACAAGAACGAGTAGAACTGCGATCGCTCCAGGCAGAATCTTTTGTAATCTGTCCCAAGCAGCTAAAACCCGATGTCCACGAGCAAATTATGCAGTTATGCGATCTAGCAGGATTCCAACCTAACATCGTTCGGGAAGCTAGTCCTCCAGAAGTTTTGCTGCGGCTAGTGGAATCGGGTATGGGAATTTCACTGATGACGGCTAATTCAGAGTCTCGACATCACGCTAAGGTAGTTTATCGTCCTTTAGTCGAACCAGTTCCCGTGCTGAAAATTGCCGCAGTTTGGTACCAACAGCAGCAATCTCTAGCTTTGTCTCAGTTTATCGAAGATTGCTTACTTGAATTCCAGTAGATATAAATCTACTATCTTAGGCGCGATCGCGCTGTAAATCGTAAATTACTTTTTCAGCCAACCAGTTTGGAGAACGGTTGGGATGATTCATTAAAGTACCCGATAAGAGGCGGTTAGCTGTCTGTTGGTTATGGACTAATCTCAGTAGCTGCTGGCGTAATTTGGGACTGACGCGATCGAGCAACGAAGCATGATGATTATTTACTGTAGGTACCGAGTTAACTAAAGAAGGCTTATAAGTGCGAGCCAACTGCCAACCAATAATGCCAGTACCTACTGCCAAGCCAGTTACACCGACAATTTTATTAAAATTATTGGTAGATTCGCTGTAATCGGGGCGATCGCGGAAAAGGTAATAGTTTTGGCTCGAGGTTAATTCGGTGTTGCTAGAATATTCGAGCGGATTATCTTCATTAGCGCGAACGGGTAACGCCATTAAGCCACCAGCGATACCAGTCCCAATCAAAGTGGTCAGAATTGTTTTTAAAGAGGAAATTTTACTCATACTATTTATCATGATATTTCTTTTACATATATTCTTATTCTGATGCTCAAATATGACATTAAAATGACGTAGATATGACGATATGTAAGTTAGCAATAAATCACGCGATCGCAGCTTCTAATTAAATAGTCCCGTTTTGATTAAATATTAAATAACTGTCTACTAAAAAATTAATTTTTACTCTATCGATGTTCGATCGCTCTCGTCGTCGCTTGGCACATTGGTTTACCCTTTCAATGGGAAGTATTTTAATTCTATTTGCCTTTACGGTTTATCATCGTCAGATAAAAGAGCGGATGCGAGAACTTGATGCTGAAATTTACGCTCAGACTAAAAAAATCGCCTTACAAACTGACTATCGACAACAAAAAACCAGCTGGCAGATAGACACAGAAAATGTTGCTTTACACAATCGCGAAATTCTGCCGATTGAATCGAAAGTAATATATGTTCGCTGGTATGATTCTCAACAACGCCTCTTACAATTTATCGGCAATTATTCTAAGCAAAAGTCTTCAATAACACCTGGATGGCAGACCTTAGAGTATAATGACGATGTTAATGGTACGTCTCGCCAACAAAAATTACGCACCTTAACCCTCGCTTTAAAATACGATCGCTCTTTAATTGGTTATCTACAGGTTGCCGTTGCTCTCGAACCAGTTGAAGATTCACTGGCGCGATCTCGTTTATTTTTAGCCTTGGGAGTGCCAATTACGCTTGTTTTTACTGGTATAGTAGGTTGGACTCTCGCCGACTTGGCAATGCAGCCTGTCAGACGTTCTTACGAACAGCTTCAACGTTTTACTGCCGATGCTTCACACGAGTTACGTGCCCCCGTAGCATCAATTCTCAGTAATGCACAAGTCGGTTTGCTCGCTCCTTTAGAAGATAACCAACAACCCCGCCAGCGTCTAGCTAAGATAGTTACTCAAAGCAAATATATGAGTGCTTTGATTGGTAATTTGCTATTCCTTGCCCGTCACCAAGGACAGTTAAATTCTCAGGATATTTCTAAAATTGACATCATAAAGTTGTTAAATTCTCTGATTAACGAATATCAACTGCTTGCCGCAGAAAAAGATTTAAAGTTTAGTTGGGATTTACCAGCGACATCTTTAGAAATTTATGGCGATCGCGATTTGCTCAGACAGGCAATTCATAATTTACTCGATAACGCGATTAAATATACTCCTGCAAAAGGTGCGATCGCTTTAGAAGTGGCAGTTAAACCCCGTCGCCCGATCATTACAGTTAAAGACACTGGTATTGGCATTCCCGACTCCGACTTACCCCACATCTTCGATCGCTTCTACCGAGTAGACAAAGCCCGTACTAGAGAAACAGGTGGTTTTGGCTTAGGACTGGCGATCGCCCAACAAATTATCCATGCTCATAGTGGTACGATTATTGTCGAGAGTAAACTAGGAAAAGGGACAAAGTTTCAGATTTGTTTGCCATCACGATTGCGATAAGCGACAGCTAAAAAGGTTCGATAATTTTTTTGCCAATTTAATACCTTCAAAAAATACTCAAAAAAAATGATAACACCCAGACTTTTTGGGGATTGAGTCTGGGTGCGAATTTACTATATGCCAGCTTTTATATGAGGTAGCCAGCGGTATTTATAATTGATTCGATTATAAGATTGAACTTGGAGCATGAAAAGTGATTTCGGACAATTAAGAGCAAAATTCATCTTTGCTTGATAAGAAGTCATCATGCGATCGCCTTATCTATATAATTTTATTTATTTAGTCTGAGAAAGAACTAGCTATATTCATCAGTCGATATTCATTAGCAATTGCTATAGTTAACGGCTATTTTGTTGGCTGCGCCACCATCCTCTAACTAGTCTAATATCCTCGTAACTATATTCTTGCCCCAGATGTTCTTTCAGTGGTTTGAGTAAATTATCCCCCAGCTTTTCTATAGTTTGAATTATTGCCTGTTGCTTGTCTGGAGTGACCAATCTATTTAGCGCGACTGGTTGATTCATCTCAATTAATTCACTGAGATGAGTATTAATCGTACCCATAGCCATGCCTCTTACTTTAGCTATCTCTGCCGCACTCAAACCCTGTTGATGAAGTTGTAAAGTAATCATTTGGCTACCAGATGGTACAGGAATTGGTAACTTATGTCGTTCGGTAAAATCGCGAATTACCGAGATAAAACTCGCACCATACTGCTGTGCCTTATGTTGATTTACGCCTGATAGATTGGCAAAGCTTTCTATAGTCGTGGGACAAACTTGCGCCATTAACTTGAGACTGGAATCGGCGAAAATCACGTAGGGAGGGACGGACTGGCGATCGGCAATTTGTTTGCGTAACCTTCTCAATCTGTCGAACAGCAATTCGGCTTCGGCTTTTCTAGGATTATTGGTTAGGGTTCTCAATTTATCTGGTTGGCTGACGGCGATTTCCACCGATCGCTGTTTGCGGAGAATTTCCCAACTGGCTTTATTTAGCTTCAGAATTCGATAGCCGTCGCTGGTTTCTGCCATCAAACCTTGATGTAGGAGCGATCGCGCTAACATTTTCCATTCATCTGAGGATCTATCTTTACCAATACCGTAGGTGGAAAGTAAATGATGTCCGTATTGCTGAATTTTTTGTTTTCTCGAACCCCGCAATACATCTACAATGTGCATCGCGCCAAACTTTTCCCGGCAGCGAACGACACAGGAAAGAAATTTTTGCGCTTCAATGGTCCAATCTTCAATTGGTTTGGGATTGAGACAATTATCGCACTTGCCACAATTGCCGCGATATCTTTCGCCAAAATAGCGCAGAATAATCGTGCGACGACAATCAGTTCCTTCGGCATAATCGACTACCTGACGTAGTTGCTGGCGAGAAATTCGTCGTTCTTCTGGGCTAGATTTTTGTTCGATTAAAAAATCTATTTTCTTGAGATCCCCCAGACTGAAAAAGAGTAGCGATCGCGCGGTTTCGCCGTCCCTACCAGCCCTGCCCGACTCTTGATAAAAACTTTCCAAACTGCGGGGTAAATCGTAGTGAAAGACAAACCTTACATCTGGCTTGTTAATTCCCATGCCAAAAGCAACAGTGGCTACCATCACTCGGACATCATCCCGCAAAAAACGTTTTTGATTGACATTTCTTTGGCGATCGCTCAATCCGGCATGATACGGTAAAGCCTCAATCCCGTCATGCTGTAACTTTAACGCCACTTCTTCTACACTACGACGACTCAAACAGTAAACAATTCCCGAACCAGACTCGGCACGAATATTTTGGAGTAGTTGGCGATAGATATTGCGGTCTTTAGGTTTTACTTCGTAGTGAATATTGGTACGGTTAAAACTGGCAACGTGAATCTGTGGCTGGTGCAAATTTAGCTGCTGGATGATATCTTGCTGCACTCTTTTGGTGGCAGTTGCCGTTAGTGCCTGAATGGGTATGGTGGGGAAGCGTTGGCGCAGGGTTTTTAAACGGCGATACTCCGGACGAAAATCATGTCCCCATTCCGATACACAGTGAGCTTCATCGATAGCGATCGCGCTAATTCCCAGAGAGGTAGCGATTCGCTCTAGAAATTCGCCAAATCCTGGATTTAGTAGCCTTTCTGGAGCTACATAAAGTAATTTGATTTTACCCTCTAAAATTGCTATCTGGCGCGATCGCGCCTCGTGAGGATTTAAGGTACTGTTGAGAAAAGTCGCTCCGATGCCGTTATCTTTTAAAGCATCTACCTGATCCTGCATCAGGGCAATTAGAGGTGATACCACAATTGTCAAACCAGAACGTAATAAGGCAGGTAGCTGAAAACAAAGAGATTTGCCCCCACCCGTAGGCATAATTGTCAGTGAATCTCGTTTATTTAAGGCATCCTCAATAATTTGTTTTTGTCCAGGACGAAAAGAGTCGTAACCAAAAAAATATTTTAGGGCTTCCTCTAAAGAATTGAATTGAGCCACAATAAAAAACGGACAATTACGGGATTGAGTTTTACAAGTTAATTTTACAAGCGATAGTCTCCAGGTGGATATGGTCTACTCTACCCCTAGCTAACTTTAAATGATTTACTACAAACTGGCGTGATTGCTCTTTGGTTCGATCTCAGATAGGCTCTCTGTCAACTAAAATTTAACTGTTTACCGTTCGTTATTCACTTCATGTCCGATTTAATACTTTTTTGGTATCGCAAAGATTTGAGAATTGCCGATAATGTCGGTTTATCCGCCGCCGCCAAGCGTAGCAACAAAACAGTAGGTTTATTCTGTCTCGATCGCCACATCTTAGCAAGAGATGATATTGCCCCCGCTAGAGTTACATACATGATTGGCTGTTTGCAGGAATTACAGCAAGGCTATCGACAACTCGGCTCTAATTTATTAATTCTTCAAGGCGAACCGATTAAAGCAATTCCCAAGCTGGCAAAAGCATTAGGAGCCAAAGCTGTATATTGGAATTTAGATGTCGAACCCTATTCCCAAGAGCGCGATCGCCACGTTACCGAAGCTTTAAAAGAAGCAGGAATCGAAGTTAATAATTTCTGGGATCAGCTACTACATGCGCCAGGAGAGATTAAAACTAAATCTTCCGACTCTCCCTACAAAGTTTATACTCCTTTTTGGCGCAACTGGAGCGAGCGAGACAAAAAATCGCTTGTAGAACAACCACAAAAGTTGACTGGTTTGAGCAAAAAAGAAGCTGAAACGGCTACCGACGCTGGCGTGATTGAATTACCTACAGCTGAAGACTTAGGTTACCAGTGGCAAAATCCTCTGCTGGTTGCACCAGGAGAAGTCGCGGCTCGAGATAAACTTGCAGAATTTAGCGATAGTACTCTTTATGAATACGACGAACTGCGTAACTTTCCTTTTACTGATGCTACCTCAAAACTAAGTGCAGCCTTAAAATTTGGCGCGATCGGCATTCGTACTGTATGGCAAACTACCATCGAAGCGATGGAAAACTGTCGTAGTGACGAAGCTATAGATAATATCAAAGCCTGGCAGCAAGAATTAGCTTGGCGAGAATTCTACCAACACTGTATGTATTTTTTTCCAGAGTTGGCAAAAGGACCGTATCGTGAAGAATTTCAAGATTTTCCTTGGGACAATAATGAAAAGTATTTTCAAGCTTGGTGTGAAGGCAGAACTGGATATCCGATTGTCGATGCCGCAATGCGACAGTTGAACGAAATAGGTTGGATGCACAATCGCTGTCGCATGATCGTGGCGAGTTTTTTAACCAAAGATTTGATTATTAACTGGCAGTGGGGAGAAAAATATTTTTTACAAAAGCTCTACGATGGAGATCTATCAGCTAACAACGGGGGTTGGCAGTGGAGTGCCTCCAGCGGTATGGATCCCAAACCTCTACGCATTTTTAATCCTGCTTCTCAGGCGCAAAAATACGATCCTGAAGCAGAATATATTCGTCAGTGGCTACCCGAACTAAGTTCTGTAGACACCGAATACTTGGTAACTGGCAAAATACCTAATTCGGAAAGAGAAAGCTGTAATTACCCTCAGCCAATTATCAAACACAAAGAACAGCAAAAAAAATTTAAGGCATTATACAAACAACAAAAAAATTAATTGTTAAAAATCCTAAAAGTTTTAATCAAAAAAAGTACGCCGATACTTACTCGGCGCATTAAACTAAATATATAGCGGTGTTCTGGTTAATTAAGTACACTTAGTTTACGCATTCAATAGGATTGAGATTTATAACTGTCAGGAGTTACGCAGTTGAGTTTAAAATGCTTTCCCAGCGTGCAATGTTTATCTTGCGATCCGCTAGCAACGTGGGGGTGTGTACCGCTATCCGTCTTGCTTTTAGTCTAGCGCAAGTAATTGAAGTGCGTAACTTCTGACTGTACTTAACTTGTTCGCACACTGCTGTAATTTTGCTTCTTAATTGTCTTTTGTAAAGATACTTTCTGTTGATTCTTGCCTTGAGGGATTATTATCTTTTGTCGAATCAAAGGAATTTTTTAATTCTTCTAGTGAATCTTCAGAAACTAAAGAATCAAGTTTTTGTTCTACTTCATTAAATGTTTCCTCAATATTTAAAAAATCTTCTGAAAATTTGTCATTAGTTTCAAGAGACGAATGCTCTAAATTTGAAGGTTTTGATTCGTCTCGATCATTATCAAAATCCATCAACATTTCTGAAAACTCATCGGCGGCGTTGTCTTCTTCATCTTGCCAATCCATCATCTCGAAAGACTCCGAGTCAGAATCTGGTGTCATCTCTGAATCCAATTCTGACATCCAAGAGTTATTATCACTCTCATTGTCAAAATCCAGGATCATTTCGGAAGACTCATCGGCAGTATTATCTTCTTCACTTTGCCAATCAGTTATCATTTCCGAAGACTCGGAAGAGGTTTCTGTATTTAGTGATTCTAATTCTGAGCTTGAAGAATCATCATCGCTCTCATTGTCAAAATCCAGGATCATTTCGGAAGACTCATCGGCAGTATTATCTTCTTCACTTTGCCAATCAGTTATCATTTCCGAAGACTCGGAAGAGGTTTCTGTATTTAGTGATTCTAATTCTGAGCTTGAAGAATCATCATCGCTCTCATTGTCAAAATCCAGGATCATTTCGGAAGACTCATCGGCAGTATTATCTTCTTCACTTTGCCAATCAGTTATCATTTCCGAAGACTCGGAAGAGGTTTCTGTATTTAGTGATTCTAATTCTGACTCATCCAAAGAGCTTACCAAATCATCTACTTCTTCTGAGGTTTCATCGATATCAATTTCTGAACTAGTTGGTTCGAAATCTGAACTGTAGTTGGCTAATTCGTCTAAATGTTCTTCAGAGACAGAATCAATTAATTCGGACAACTCTGCATCTTTTTCTAAGTCTTCTTCTCGATCGTCCGAGTTTTCTTCAGTTACTTCTACTTCTGGAGCGATCGCATTTTCTAATACTGGAGCTATAGCTCGATCTAATTGTTCTTTCTGTTGAGATAATTCTTCTACTTGAGCTTGTAAGTTAATTTTTTCGAGTTCTAGTTCTTCTTTTTGCTGTCTTGTTTGAGAAAGCTGTTCGTTAATTTGTTCTAACTCGGTTTGACGAGCTGCTAAACTAGCTTCTAAATTTTGTGTTTGTTGCTGTAGGCTTCCAAAAGCCGAGTTGGTTTGTTCGTGTTGCTGAGATAGCTCCTGAACTTTTTGACTCCAGTCGTCGCGCTCTGACTCTAGCTTTTGTTTTTGAGAATTAAGATCGTAAATTACACCTAATAGTCGATCGTGTTCTTCTTGAAGCGAATTAATATTTGCTTCTACTTCCTGCATTTGTGTAGTTGCTTCAGTTAAAGATTGTTGTAACCGATTATCCCGATCTTCAAGTTGTTCGACTTGCTCTTGTAAAGAATTTGCTTGACGGTTTTCTTCGGAGCTTTTTTGATTGTTGATAACTAATGCTCCGGTTGCACTCGCTATCGAACCTAAGGCGCCAGTGGCGATCAATGCGCTTTTAACACCTTCTTTCTCTTGTGGAATCAGCATTCCAATTCCCACCGTAACGCCGAAAGCAAGGGAGCTAAGCAGAATGTTATTAACAACTTTGGCTGATTTCATATTACTCAATTGATTATAAATTAACTTATTAGGTGCGCTATAGTGCTAAGAACGTTCGATCGAGCACCTAGCGTGTATTAGGTAAAAGAAACTGTTAATTAAAAACACAAAATTTCTTATCTCGATTGAAGAGTTCCCAAATATTAATCGAAAATTAACAATTAGACTGAGAAGGATTGAGATTAATGAGATTAAAATGCGATCGCAGCATTGTTGAAGGTTTTTGTCATGGAATAAAAAAAGCAAATCAGTTTAAAATGAGGTTGACGTAACAATAATTAATATATTGGCGAAATTATGGCAGCAAACGTAGAAATATATACCTGGAGTTATTGCCCTTATTGCCTTCGTGCTAAGGGTTTATTGGATCGCAAGAATATTGAATATCAAGAACACTGTGTCGATGGTGACGAAGCTGCTAGAGAAGAAATGGCACAAAGAGCCAATGGTAGATCGAGTCTGCCTCAAATTTTTATTGGCGATCGCCATATTGGAGGTTGCGACGATCTGTATGCTTTAGAAGAGGAAGGTAAATTAAACTCTTTGCTGGAAAATAGCGTTGCTTAGTGCGGCATAATTACTCTAACGACAGCAGCACTAATTAGGAAAAAAGAGTGAAACTCGCATTTATTATCGATCCCATTAGCCTACTCGATCCGGGACACGATACGAGCGTCGCAATCATGGAAGCGGCTCAAGTATTGGGACATCAAGTATGGATAACTCAAGCAAGCCAACTCACAGTACTAGAGGGTAAAGCATGGGCAAATCTTCAAACAGTCCAACTCAAACCTGTAGAATTGGTCGATGGAAGCTGGCAAATTCCTCGAGATTGGTGTCGGGTTGAAGAAAGTGGGTTTACTTGTTTACAGGAAATGGATGCAGTGTTCATGCGTAGCGATCCTCCTGTAACTATTCCCTATCTTTATGCTACCTATATTCTAGATTTAATCGACACCACACGAACTTTGGTAATCAACTCTCCTAGAGGTTTGAGGACTGCCAATGAAAAGATGTATGCCTTGCAATTTACCTCGGTCATACCCCAAACTATAGTCACCCAGAATAAAGCAGTTATCAAAAAATTTATTGAAGCAAGAGATGGTGGAGTTTTAAAACCACTCGGTGGAAAAGCAGGGGAAGGTATTCTATTCCTTGAAAAAGGCGATCGCAATTTTAATTCCCTGATCGAACTTAGTACTCAAAGAGAACGGGAACCCATAATGGTTCAAGAATACTTACCTGCGGCAAAACAAGGAGATAAACGAATTATTTTGCTAGACGGCGAACCCATCGGCGCAGTGAATCGGATTCCTACTGGGAGTGAGTTTCGGGGTAACATGGCAGTAGGAGGCATTGCCGCAAAAGTAGATATTAGCGATCGCGATCTAGAAATTTGTGCTACTGTCGCACCACAGTTACGGGCAGATGGCTTATATTTCGTGGGGATTGACGTTATTGGCGGCTATTTAACTGAAGTTAACGTTACCAGTCCGACAGGAATTAGAGAAATAGATCGCTTCAATAATGTCAGACTGGGTGAGAAAGTTATTAAATGGCTGGAAAACAAAATTAGCAGTTAGTACGACAGCTAAACTTTGTTAAATATTACTATTGTTAGTTAAATAATCATGCACGCACTCTCAATTCCTACTTGGATGGTTCATATTTCCAGTGTCATTGAATGGATCGCTGCTATTTGGTGTATTTGGCAATATGGAGCAATTACGGGCGATCGCACTTGGTGGGCATTGTCTTGGGCAATGTTGCCAGCTTTAATTGGCGCGATGTGTGCCTGTACCTGGCACTTGTTTGATAATCCCGAAGCTTTAGACTGGCTAGTTGTCATGCAAGCAACCATGACATTAGTAGGAAACTGTACGCTGTGTTTGGCTGCCTGGTGGATCTGGCGGTCGCGGCAAAATAAAATTGAAACTAATGACTGATCGATGAGTAAGGAAAATCTATTTGCTATCTCTCTCTTTCCCTATTTGGGATTTTTATGGTTTATCACTCGTTCGGGAAAAACGCCTCGTTTAGCATTAATTGGCTTTTATGTATTATTGATTTTTGTAGCGGTAACTATTCCTGCTGGCATCTACGCTCAAAATCATTACGGTGAAAATTTAGCTAATGTAGATTGGCTACATGGCAGTGCCGAATTTTTTCTAACTCTTTCTAATGTCCTAGTAGTTTTGGGATTTCGGCAAGCAATTATTAATCTCAAACAAAAAGATAAACAATAATAGATCTTCGACATTATTTAAGACATTCTTTCATCCTATACTTCCTAGCTCCGAGAGCTCGTGAGAACTTTGTCGAACCAACTTTCAAAGCGATCGCCTAAAGCAGTTAGGGAATACTCAGCTTCTGCTTGAAGGCGACACTGCAGACGGTCTATAGTGTCAATTTGATTAATAGCTGCGGCTAATTCCGAAATACTATCGGGTTCTACTAAAAAGCCAGTTTTGCCGTCTTTGATAATTTCTGCGGGTCCTCCGCGAGCATAGGCAATTACAGGTACGCCACAAGCTAGAGCCTCGATCGCTACATTACCAAAGGCTTCGAGCCAGCGTGGAGTCATCAACAAAGCACGGCACTTACCTAATTCTTGCTGTAGTTCTTCGGTGTTTAAAAACCCAACGTATTCTATAGGTGCGTCCGGAAAATCCCGACAAATCTGTTGCCAATATGCTTCATCCTGCATTTTGCCAAAAATTCTCAGGGGAATTTGAGTAATATTCACCGCCGCTACCGCGTCTTCTAAAGCCTTCTCAGGAGCGATCCGTCCCAACCAGGCTAAATTGGGTTGGGGAACTCGACTAAATTGATAACGAGATAAATCGATCGCGCTACCTAAAATTTCACAGGAGTCTCCAAAGGGAAAACTAGCCGCTTGAGATTTGGTATAAACACCAAAAGTATGAGGATATTGCTGGATTATTTCGGTCATAATGCGATCGGTTGCCACCGTCATCGAACCCATGCTAATAAAATGAGCGATTGGAGTCTGGAAAAAGGGAGTTAGGTAAAATGGCAGCCAGTCAAAGGCAAAATTCACCACGATATCCCAATCAAACTGTACTTGACGGGCATAAGCCCACATATTAGCTAAGACTGAATTATCGGGCAAAGATACTGGTGCGTCACGGCTTTGAGTTTGCACGGGAATTTGTAAATTTCCCGCGATCTCTCGAACCACGACATCTTTAACTACAGAACCACTAGGAGCGACTATTTGTAGTCGATGTCCCCGACGCTGTAGCTCACTAGCTAGATTTTGAATGGTTAATTCTACTCCTCCACCTCGTCCCGATCCTAAAGCTCCGACAGAGGTAGACAAAAAAAGTATCTTGAGCATTACCAAACTAAGAATTAGGTTGTGTTTCCGAAGAGCCAGAGTTGCGCTCGCTTCGTTCTGAAGTTTTCTCTGGTTTAAATAAAAAAAATAACATTACTAAAGCGACAATTACCGCCAATTCCATTACCCATAGTAGCCATTTTGGTATTATATCGGTCGAAGTAACCTTTGTCGGTGAGTTGCTTTTTGTCGTTTGGCTAGTGGTTCCTGCCGAAAGCGATACAGAGCGAAAATTGTCTGTTTTTAATTCTGAAGCCAGACTAAGTAAAATATTTACGCTAACAGCAGTAACTGCGAGGAGTGAAGCCAGAAAACGACGAAGCTCGACCATCGGTAAACCTAGAGACTATTCAATAACTTTCACTTGCCCTGGTCTAATTGGAACTACCATTTTCCCTAAAAATATCTCTATCATTATTTGTAGATTGAAAAGGTCGACAAACAACAAACGTTTTCTTAACTCGATAAATTATTATTCGAGAGTTGAAACTAAACGATGGATAATCGAGAAAAATCCCTCGATTATCCATTCCTGGCGATCGCGACCTCTATTGAAGTTCAACTACATATCAGACCGAGAATATTAATGATAGATCGATTAATTCGAGCAACGGCAGCCGACAATAGTATTAGAGCCGTAGGAGTAATTACGACCCGTTTAACAGAAGAAGCTCGCCAAAGACATCAACTTTCTTACGTAGCTACGGCAGCTTTAGGCAGGGTAATGGCTTCTGGACTGCTGTTAGCCTCCAACATGAAAAAAGAAGGTTCGAGAGTTAACCTTCACGTCAAAGGGAATGGTCCTTTAGGAACGATTCTAGCGGATGCAGGTTTAGACGGTACCGTTCGAGGTTACGTACAACATCCCAAAGTAGAACTTCCCCCCAACGAGCGCGGCAAACTCGATGTGGGTGGTGCTGTGGGCGATCGGGGTTTTTTATACGTAGTTCGAGACGTTGGTTATGGATATCCCTATTCCAGTACGGTAGAATTGGTTTCTGGAGAAATAGGCGAAGATGTCGCTAGCTATTTAATTAATTCCGAGCAAACTCCCTCAGCTTTGTTAGTAGGAGTGTTTGTTGGTGCAAGTGGCGTAACTGCCGCCGGGGGATTATTATTACAGGTATTGCCTAAAGCAGCCCGTGATGAGTCTTTGGTATCCTTGTTAGAATCTCGGGTTGCCAAGTTATCTGGTTTTACACCTTTGTTAAGAGAAGGCAAAACTCTTAATGAAATTATGACTCAGTTATTGGGAGATTTGGGTCTGACAATTCTACCAGAAGTACAAATGGTTCGCTTTAATTGCGGTTGTTCTTTCAATCGAGTTCTGGGTGCATTAAAAATGTTAGGAGAAGCAGAACTACAGGATATGATTGAAAAAGATGAGGGAGCAGAAGCTATTTGTCAGTTTTGTGGTGAAGTTTATCAAGCTAACGAAGCAGAATTAGCTCAGTTAATTACGGATCTAAGAGCCAAATCACCATAAATTTTGCCAAGAAACTCGCTCGAACTAAATCCAGTCTTTACCAAAATGATAAACTTGGGAAATTTATCGATTAAGATCGAATGATAAGATAAAAAACGATTTAACCGCTAGTATTTTTTATAGTGGAAAATAGTAAAGACATTTGATTGCCCTATTTTGGTTAGTTTATGGCGAGCGAACGAGACCCCAAGAACTCTGGTGAAATTCAAAGAGATAAATCTCTGGCTCGGAGCCAAAAAAGTACGCCGCAATCGAACCCTATGCCCAATAGATTAGGGCATCGCGCTCGCCACCAGCAGCTAGAAATCTCGAGCTCAACAGAGTCTCCCGAGCGACCCGAGCTAGCGGCCGACCAAAATGAGAGTGAGAAAGGAAGTTCCTCTCATCAAGTAAACTTTACTAGCAAAACTAATATGTCTAGTAGCGAAGCAAAATTAGACAGCGCCAAGACCTCCTCCCCCAAAAACCGCTGGTGGCAAGCTTGGCAGTTTTGGGGCATTCTGCTGGTTATTTGCTCCGGAGCCATGGGTTATGGTGCTACCTCAATGTTATTAAAGCTGCCTAAAACCCAAAGTTGCGATCGAGTATTTTGGCCTTTAGCTTCTGCAGCAATACGAATCTATTGCGCTCAAACAGCAGCAGAAAACCGTAGCGTTAAAGGTTTGCTCGAAGCAATCGATCTGGTTGCAGTTTTGCCAGAGAATCACCCTTTAAGAGCAGAACTCGATCGCAATATTGAAAAATGGGCGACATCAATTCTAGAAATAGGCGAAGCAGAATTTCAACAGGGGAATTTAAAGGAGGCAATCAGAATCGCCAAACAAGTACCTCAAAATGTTCGAGCTCGCGATCTAGTAGAAGATAAAATCGCCAATTGGCAGAAAATTTGGCGTAAAGGAGAAAACAACTATGCTGAAATCGAAGAAAGTCTAAGGAATGCTGACTGGGGAGCAGCTTTTTCTTGGGCGGTACGCCTAACCGAAATCCCCAATCAGTATTGGGCGACTACCAAATACCAAGAAAGTATTGATAATATCAACATCGCTCAGGAAGAAAACGCTACTCTCTATAAAGCAGAAAAACAACTTGAAGGAGGAGAGCTCGAGGGACTATTTCAGGCGATCGACAAAGCAGACGATATCGATCGCGATAGCTATGCATACGAACAGGCTCGCCAGATTATGGCTAAGGGCAAAGCTCAACTCTTAGCTAAGATCGAGTACTCACTCGCCGAGCGCGATTGGAGACAACTGTTGAAGATCGTCAATCGGATACCTCAAAGCCTGGAATTGGAATCAGAAATGCGAGAATGGAATATTTTAGCTAGTGCTGGTACTAGTGCCGATCTCGATACGGTATTTGGTATGGAAGAGGCGATCGCCGAGGCCCAAAAATTAGATCGAGATAGCAATTATTATGAGTTGGCAGAAAATTTAATCGAGCGTTGGCAATTAGAAATAGAAGATTTAAAACATCTAACTGAGGCGCGTCAGTTAGCCAGAGTCGGTACGATCGAGAATTTAAATCTGGCTATCGAGGAAGCTAACTTAATACCCAATTCTAATCCTCGCTACTCCGAAGCACAACGGGAAATCGCTCAGTGGACTAAAGAGATTCGCACGATTGAAGATCGACCGATTTTAAACCGCGCTACAGAGTTAGCTTCCGCTGACAACCCAGAAGGTTGGCGCAAAGCAATCTCTGAAGCCAATCTAATTTCTGCCGACAGCCCTCTATACGAACAAGCGAGAAATCACATTAGTGCCTGGCGGTATAACATTGAAAGGCAAGAAGACCTACCTTTTCTCGATAGAGCTAACTCCTTAGCCGATCTCAAAAATTACCGCGCTGCGATCTCCGAAGCTCAAAAAATTGGTGAAGGCAGAGCACTTTCTCAAGAGGCTCAAAATAAAATTAGTCTCTGGCGCAGTGAAATTAAAGCTGAAGAATATCTACAGCAAGCTTATGCCTTAGAACGGCAAGGAACTCCTCAGGCTCTGGCTAAAGCAATTGAGGTTGCCAGATGGACTTCTTCTAGCACCTCTCTTTACGACCGGGTAGTTCGAGAGGTCAATCGCTGGAGCGAAGAACTTCTCGCTCGAGCGCGTCAAGCTTCTAATGACTCTTTGGAACAAGCGATCGCGATCGCTCAATTAGTCCCAGTAGGTACGACGGCTTACGATCGCGCTTTAAATGAGATTCAGGCTTGGGAGACTGAATTGTATCCTCCAGAACCACAAGCACCTCCTTTACCTCCTAGTTTCAAATTAGAAAAACTAGAAAAGAACCGCTAAGTAACAAAGTAATAGGTAAGAAGTTAAAGGTTAATAATATCTACTTTAGATCTTTGCCCTTAAATTTGTCCCCTAAGTCTCCTCGTCTCTTTTCGCTCGGTAAATTTTCCCATTGACAATGAAGTTATTGACAATGAAGTTAAATAAAACTACTTGGCTATCGCTTCTTTTAGCAGTTGTTTTAGGCAGTGGAGTTTATGGTTACGAACTAATTAAAGATAGGCGAAAATCCTCACGAACTACGACATCGCAATCTCAGCAGCCATTATTTGCGCTTCAAGAGACAGATATTCACAAGATAATTATCGCTCGACCACAGCAGACATTAGAGATAGTTAAAACTGAAGATAAAACTAACCCTTGGCAATTAAAACAACCTCAAGATGTCTCTGCCAATACTGGTACGGTTGCTTTTTTACTAGATTTACTCGCCAGTGGCAAACCGCAACGTACTTTTATCGTTCCTGCTGATGAGCGATCGCAATATGGTCTTGACGAGCCGATAGCCACAGTTACCTTTGTATCTAGTAAGGGCAATCAGCAAATTATTTTAGGTCAACCCAGTATTAACGAGGAAACAATTTATGCTCAGATTGGCTCTTCTTCAGCAGATGAATCCGAATCCGAAGTAGCTTTAGTAACCAAAAACTGGCAATATGCTGTCGAGCAAGACTTAGAAGCATGGAAACAGCCCGAACAGGCAAAATAAGCCTTTAGTTAGAAGTTTTACCTCAATTTATACGTTAAAACATAAAGGCTAATTATTAATTTAACTTAACATTGCTTTATATTTTGTTAAGTTCAACTAGATTAGCTTACATATAATAATTTTCTTATATAAACTCAAATCAATGTCGGTCAATAGTCTCAAAAGTTTAACTTCAAATACAAATATATATGCGATTAATTCCTTTGCAGCTAAACGGGCAGTTCCTAGAGAAAGTAAAGCTTTTCCCGCCGCATCTTCTAAAATTTTAACTACCGATTTTGGCAATCGTCCTAAATACTCTTCTCAGTCCTACTGGAACGCAACCGACATTAATCATCCTCAGAAAAAACCAGCTAACTATCGAAAATTACCAAATTAAGCATCAAGGAACTAAAACTCTAAATATTAGATTAGAGTACAGCTATCACTATGAGTTAACCGTTGTAAATTATTTAAGCACCGATTTAATTTATCGCCAACTAAATTTATTACTATTAAATTATAATTATCCCAACGAAGAAGATTTTTGGGAAGTTATGAATTGCTATTTAACCGATCGCATTTTAAGGTTAAATCCAATGCTTTCTGAGGTTACTATCGCTATTGCCGTTCATCCTAATAGCGAATTTCCCTATCATCGTTCGACGACGGTAAACCAAACCAAATCTGGCTGTCGATACGAAACTTGGCATTTTAATTTTCCTTTAAGCTTCATCAATCCCATCGCCAAACATTTATCCAATTCATATCAAGTCAACGTTGACTACGTATACGATACTAATTCCTCAGAATTTCCCTATCCAGATTTTATAATTATCTACGAACAGCTAAAAAAATTACTCCTTGCTGGCAATTGGAAACCCAAATCTTGGATAAAAATCCAGCATAATTTAAAAAATTCTCTGTTACGAAAAAATTCAACTCTAAGATCGCTGTCAGTTGAGTTAGAGCAATTAGTACGTCTGATGTGAATTAGGAAAAAGTGAGGAAAAGACAGAAGATGAAAGTTACCACACTTATCATCAAATATCCCTCCTCATGAATAGCATAGACTTTGAAACGCTGATAGTTACAATTTTTGTTCTCGTAGATGATTGGTATCAACAAGAAGGAAAAGCATTAAAGGGGAAGTCACCAGGGGCAAAAGCGGAGATGAGTGACAGTGAAATCATAAGTTTGGCAATCATGATGGATTATCTACCATTTCCAGGAGAAACTCAGTTTATCGGATTTATTCGAGCTAATTATGGAGAGTGGTTTCCTGATTTGTTAGACCAAAGCCAGTTCAACAGGAGATTACGAAAATTAGGGCAAATGCTAGAGAGCTTGAGAAGAAAATGGGTTAAGCAACTTGGAGGTACAGATGCCCTAAGTTTGGTAATTGATACTAAACCCATACCAGTTATGGGATATAGAAGAAGTAAGCGACATAGTGATTTCGAGGGCAGTGCTGACTATGGTTACTGTGCTGCTAGAAAAATGAAGTATTTCGGCTACAAATTAGTTATGCTCTCAACTATTGATGGGATACCAATTGCTTATGATTTGGTTGCTGCTAATACTGATGAGCGTCAAGCTGTAGAAGGAGTTTTGCCATTAGTTTACGGTTGTGATATCTACGGAGACAAGGGATTTATCGGACAAGACTGGCAACAACAGATAACCGCTCTTACTGGTAATCCCATTTGGACAATATTTCGTTGCAATCAATAAATCAATATCAACAAGCCTCTTCTAGTTTAAAGCGTCTCATTAGTCGAATCAGACAGCGAATTGAGGGAGTTTTTCACGAAATTCAAAACACTGGTCGGAATCCAGAACGTCTGTTGAACAAGACTGTAACTGGGTTTGCCACTCACATGACAGCTAAAATTACTTCACATACTTTGCGCCTTCTTCTCCGTCGTCAGTTTGGAATTGATGTTCAAACTTTCCAAGCTATTAACCCTTGCTAATATTTAATTCACATCAGACGT
>NZ_JBKGTY010000006.1:266681-268824 GCF_053543375.1 Myxosarcina sp. GI1(2024)
TGTTCAAACTTTCCAAGCTATTAACCCTTGCTAATATTTAATTCACATCAGACGTTTAGTATAAATTCATATTTTCTCAATTCCCAGAAATTTATCAGAAAGTTTTAATAATGTTCGGTCAAACTAGAGAAAATAAGTCAATCGCCTCAAAGCAATCGGCAATCGAATGCGGGCTTTTTCTAGAAACGATATGATATCCGAGCAAATTAATCAATTGAAGCAAAATTTTCAGGAGTGGAAAAAAATTGGCGATCCTAATTCTCTAAGAGTCAGATTGACCGCTGGAATTGCCATAGTATCTGCAATTGGGTTGGGCGGTTTGGCTGTTTGGACGAGCATGAGAATGCAGCAAATTCTAGTTTCCAGTCACAAAGATAACATCAAATTTATTGCTAAACGTTTGCCCACAGAGGTAGAAATTTATAGCGAAATGATGCCCATAAGAGAAGGGGTACAAAGAGCGATCGATAACTATTCTACAGAAAATAGGGTTTTATGGATTAAGGATGGCGAGCGAATAACGGCTAAATCTAAGGCTGTAGAAACAGAAGCATTAAAAAAAACCTTTTTATCTCTCAATAATTTTCCTCCGACTCCCAAAGTAGAAGATTTAAACGGAGGTTACTGGTTGTTATGTGCTACACCTTTAATAGTTGAAGATATCAATTTAGGTGAGTTGTATATCGCTCAGAATATCACCAGCGATCGAGTTAGGTTTTTAAATTTGATTCGCAGTTTGAGCATTGCTACATTAGTTGCCATTTCTTTAATGACAATAGCGATCGCAATTTACGTTCACCGTGCGATTCAGCCTTTAAAAAAGATTAGTCAACTCAGTTCGACTATTTCTGCCGATAAACTCAATGAGTCTCAGATTCACTTAGAGAAAGCTCCTAGTGAAGTTAAAGAATTGGCGGAAACCTTCGATAATATGCTAATTAGACTATCAGAAGCCTGGGAACATCAAAGAGAATTACTTAGCAACGTTTCTCACGAACTACGTACTCCTCTAACGATTATTTCGGGCTATATTCAAAGCCTGTTACGTCGCGGTAGCAATCTTTCGGAAATGCAGCTCGAAGCATTGACTACTGCTGCCTCGGAAGCCGATCGCACTATTAGATTACTACAAGATTTACTGGATTTGGCTAGAGTCGATAGTGGCAGAATGCGCTTTCAGTTAGATCGTGTCGTCTTAAACGACACGCTCCGAGAAGTTATGGCGATGGCAGAACCGTTTCAAAGACCAATAGAAATTGAGTTGCCTACCGAAAAAATTATAGTTATTGCCGATCTTCACCGTCTCAAGCAAGTTTTGCTCAATCTGATCGATAACGCAGTCAAGTATTCCGAACCAGGACAAGCTGTAACTCTTGTCGTAGAACGTCACGGTAAGGTTGGTATGATTCAGGTTCGCGATCGCGGTATTGGAATTTCTCTGCAGCAGCAAGGGCGCATTTTCGAGCGTTTTTATCGAGTTGATGAGGCTCGCAATCGTTCTGGTGGTACTGGATTGGGATTATCGATTGTCAAAACTCTGGTAGAAGGAATGGGAGGTAAGATCGCCGTTCGCTCTCAGTTAGGAAAAGGAAGTACTTTTACTCTCTATTTTCCTATAGCTTGAGTATAACTACTGAGCATTCATCTTCATCATCTTTAATAGATCGAGATCCGATCTCAGAGGACATCTTAGAAGCTATTTTTTTTGATAGTATATCTTTTTATTTTGCACCCCTAGCACCCCAATTCTGGGGGGAAACAATCTTTCAGTTGCCAATTTTTCTCGATAAGCGCGCTTCTTAGAATATGGAGAAGGTTGAGTTTCTACCTGAGGTACGAACAGATAAATTAGAATAAAACCAATTAAAATTACTGCCGTTTTAGTTCCGCCATTAATTTGCCAATTAAACAACTGGTTGGTCAATCTGCTGGTTGGTGGTAGTAATACTAATCCCATCAATAAAAAAGAAGTTCCGATTAGCAAATATAGTGCTGGATTCATCAACGCACCGAAACCAGCGAAAAAAAAACACCATTTCACAAAACCAGCTCAGGCGAGTACTTATCGATCTCATGATACTTAGATACTCTTAACGGTACTTAAACAATTTAAACAGACAAAATAAGATAGAATACCTTTGCT
>NZ_JBKGTY010000007.1:0-27058 GCF_053543375.1 Myxosarcina sp. GI1(2024)
ATAAAGCTAGTTTGGGCTTTGTTTGGGCTTGATTTTTGTTTAAGTACCGTTAACAGCATCAGTAGCTTCTGTAGCGAATGCCTGATATCCTTTAGCTTCAGCTATCCTCTGTTCTAATTCTTCTGCTTGACGACGATGGTATAAAAGTTCTTCTTGTAGGGAGTTTAATTCGTTGTTTAGCATTTTAATTCTCCGAATTTTAAATGAGGAGCATAATAAATAATTATTGATTTACTAATTCGTCATAAATAGTTTGTATTACTGCATCTGCGTATATGGCTTGCCCTGTAGTACTGCGACACCATATGAAATTAATTCCGTAGAAATCTTCTACTACTGTTTCTCCTTGCTCCTGAAGCTTCTTGGCAAGATAGGAACTAACGATCCAGTGTTCAAAAATCTCTCGGCGATATTCTTCTAAATCGCCATCGAAATAATCTGATATCGCGTCTTCTTTGCTGTTGTGGCAGCAATCTACAATTTCGTTGTTATCTTTATCTCTTACTCCCCAATAGTCTTCACACTGACATAGGAGACAATCTGCTTGTTCGATTTCATACTCAGCAGATTCGTAGTCAACAGGAGCAGTCCATAGCTCAATTGAAAGTTCTTCTTCAAGTTTGTGTTCTTGTGTCAGCGTATAGATCAGGGAGGAGACACAATAAATTATTTGCTGTGCTACGAATTCTTGAATAGTGATAATATTAGTAGTCATAATGTTGTATTATATATTTCAAAATAGACAAAAAAATACAGCCTCTCCTGTGTAGAAAAATGCTGTTCATGCTTCACAGAAGAATGCTGATGCAGCCAAGTTTAGAGTCTTCTGCTGTGTTGGACTAAATTCTTAATAAGTTGAGTTTGAAAAGGTATACGATGATACAATTATCATGCGCTACGCTAAAGAGTGACAGAAGCGAAAGCTGAGGAGAAGGTTAGAAAAAGTAGCAATCTATATCTCTAGCTAGGCAAGAATGTTGCGCTGAAAACGTAAATTGTGAATTTACTGCGCGGCAGAAAGTCCATAGACAAAGGCGGGATCGGCAGTAAAGCAGAGTACTACTTCTCCGTCAACTGTAGTCTCAAGTGGAACTGCACCGACTGTAATTTGACTGATGGTTTCTCCTTCAGGAATTCCCAAATCGCTCAAATCGACGGTGGTGGTGAAAAGATGCAAATGGTCGATGACGTTGCGCTCTAATGCGGAATAATTTTCTAAATTAGCTATAGAGGATATTTGAATGTTTTCTCTTAGTTCCTCTTTTCCGTAGTAACGCATAACGCCCAAAGGTCCCTGGGGAGTGTAGCTTTCTGGTTCGATGGTAAAGGTAGAGTTGTTACTCTGTAATAGAAGCGTATCGCCACCAGGAGAGGGAGTATTAGGACAACCAGAACTAACGTTACCTGCTGGTGCGCCCATTTCGCCAACGAGCAAATCTACTCCAGGTTCATTGACCAAAGGAGGATCGAAACGCATGGTGATTCCGTTATCATTACTACCAATATCGAAAAATACAGAGTTAACAATATTATCGCTGAGATAATTTTTTGCTGCCTGGCGCACACTATCGGAAACTGGACTACCGATGTCGCCCTCAACCTCTACGATTTCTGTTCCTGGGGGCATTGGATGAGCGTAAAGCGCGGGTGACAAACCGCTATTTTGATAGCCTACCAGTTCTGGTTTTTGTAAATCTTGGTAAGTGAGATTTCTGACTCTCGTACCTTCGTATATAGTAACTTCATCGAGAACCATAGCACCCGTTTCGGTATCTAGTGTCGTGTTGAGTAATACCCTTGCGGTTGGTTCTTCTGTCTCGGTTGGTGTTTGAGCGAAACTTTGAGTCACGAATAAAGGTGTTACTACAATTAGGAATATAACGAGTTTTTCGATATTAGTCATAATTTGATTTTGATTGAGAATTATTCACTGAATGATTGGCTGTTCTGGCAATTGCCGAAATTTATCGTCCAACTTGCCCTTCTGTTCCCGTCCAAATTCGGACTATTAAATAAGGTGGTTCTCCCAGCTCTTGTCCATTGTTGAAATTAGGAGCGCGGTGCAGTTGATTGATCGATCCATAGAGCCAGGAATCTGAACCGAATCGCACGCTGTCCAGCCAAAGGAATCTTGGGTCTTGAGCTAAACGAGTTGTATTTCCGTCGCTTGAGAGTACATCTATCGAATTCGCTGCTAGATTTGTAAAAAAGTGATTTCCTTCGGCATCGGTGCTGACACCATCGGTAACTGGTTTAGACCCTACTACTTCAATGGCTGCGCCAATTTCTTCATCAGAAGCACCGTTGTGAAACAGTCGAGTAGGTACGCCATACCAAGTCAATCCTCTGACCGCACCAAAAAATAAAGTTTCTCCATCTGCCGATAGAGTAATGGGATTGAGAGGCGAACCAACTGGGATAGTTTGACCGTCGGGAGTCGTAACCGTCCAGACTTTTCCCTCAACCATGACGACAACCCGCTCTTCTATCTGTAATGAGGGATGACCCTCGAAGCGTCTTACTGTATTGCGATTGAGATCGACTACTACAATTGCTGGACGTTGAGAAGAACTATCGGCAATATAGACAAAACCGCGATCGCTATCTACTGCCAAATCTTGCATAAACTGCCCGTCTGGAAATTCCCCTGGTGCTTCTGTCTCATCAAAGTCGTAGCGGTAGACCAGTTCGCGACTATTAATATCGAAGGCAAGCAGTTTCGGTCTTTGTTGTTCTGGCAGCCAGTTACCATGATCGATAACCCACAGGCGATCGCGCGAGTCAATAACTACGCCATGAGGTGTGTTAAGTACGTCGGAATTACTACCTGGAGTAGCATTCCAAGATTCATTGGGGAATGGCTCCCAAGTGTTGTAACCCGTAACTTCTATAAGCTGTGCTTCCCCGCGTCGTCTACCGTGTACCGAAGCGAAGATCCTTCCGTCACGAGAAACCGTAACGTTGCCTGGCATTATATCGAGTTCGGCAACGATTTCTGTTTGCCCGATTTGGGCATTCTCAGTATCATTGGCAACTAATTGGACTGGTATTTCTGTCTTAGGAGTTGAATTGGCAACTTTCTCAGTCTTTAAATAGCCAGCAATGCCTACTAAAAAAGCAGTCATACAGACCGTAAAAAATAATTTGTGTTTCATAATATGGAGTCCAAGAAATTAAACTACTGCAACAATTCCACCATTTGTTCGGCTACTCCCGTTGCTGATGCAGGGTTTTGTCCAGTTACCAAGCGATCGCTGGCTACAACATGGGGTTGGAAATTAGGAGCTTCTGTATGCTGTGCGCCTCGTTCGATTAGTTTGGTTTCCAACAAAAACGGCATTTGTTCGGTTAGTTCTACAGCTTCTTCCTCTTCATTCGTAAAAGCAGCAAGTGTTTTGCCAGCTACCAAATAAGTTCCGTCACTTAGCTGGACATTGACTAAACCAGCAGGACCGTGACAAACTGCCCCAACGATGCCATTGCGTTCGTAAATAGCAGCAGTAATTTGGGCTAATTCCTGGTTATTAGGCAAATCCCACATTACGCCATGTCCGCCAGCAAAAAAGACAGCACTGTATTCGGACGGCTCGATTTCTTGAGGAGATAAAGTATCTTTAATTTGAGCCATGACAGCTTCATTTTCCACAAACTGCCGATTTAAAGGATCGTCAAGGTTGTAGCTTTTAGGATCGATAGGAGCTTCTTCTCCAGTTGGACTGACAAAATCTACCTCAAAACCCGCTTGAGTAAAAACAGCATGAGGATGAGCAACTTCATCTAGATAAAAGCCAGTTTTTTTGCCAGTACTTCCCAATTGGTCGTGATTGGTCAGAACTATCAAAATTTTCTGGTTAGAGTTTTGGGCGACCTGAGATTTCATAATTTGTGATTCTGGATATTTTTTGGTAAGTGACTCTACTTTTTCAGTGGCAATCGCCGAAGAGATAAAACCCAACTTTGGCATTATCCAAATACAATTAAGTAGTCCTGCCAAAACTATGTAGCTTGTCTTGTTCTTTAACATTTGGTTGCTTGCTTCAGTCATAATTAGCTGGTTTGCATAAAAAATTACGCAAAAATGTTCGATTGTATTTTTTAACTTTTATTGATTACTAACTCTACGTTTTCTTCTTGAATCTTTGTTTTTTTACTTCTTCTAGGTTGAAAATCCTGTAATAATCCCATCAAAGCGGGAATGACGGTAGGAGTTAAGAAAGTAGAGAGAGCTAAACCACCTGTGAGAGCAATACCCAAACCCTGATAGAGTTCTGCGCCTTTCCCTGGAAGCACCGCTAGGGGCAACATCCCCAGTACACTCGTTCCTGCGGACATAAAGATCGGACGCAAGCGATCGCCTACCGCATAATAGAGAGAGGCATCGTATTCCATTCCTTCGGCTTGGAGTTGTAAAGCTCTATCTACCAAGAGAATAGCGTTGTTGACGACTACCCCTGTAAGAATGACAAAACCCAAACCCGTAATCATGTCTAAAGGAACGACTACACCAGGAACAGCATTGGCAATTACTAAAGATAATAATGCCCCAGTCATCCCCATCGGTACAGTTGCCATAATTAGAAGGGGATAGACAAACGAGCGATATAAAGCAACTAGAAGTAAATAGGTGATTACCAGCGAGAGTAAGAAGGTAGAACCTAACTGAAACAGGGTTTCGGCTAAAACATCTGCCGATCCCGCTAGTTCGACGCGGAAACCTGGAGGTAATTCTTGGCGTAAGGGTTCGAGGATCTGTTGTTCAGTGCGATCGATTAATGCGCCTAACGGTGCTTCTGTGGCTACACTGGCAGTTAGAGTAATCGATCTTTCTAAGTCTACGTGGTTGATGGTATCTGCACCAGTGGTTTCTGAGACTTCGGCGACATCGGCTAGCTGCACTCTTTGACCATCACCGTTATAAATAGCTAGTTGGCGCAACTGTTCGGGGGTTTCGACAAAGGTATTTTGCAGCTCGACAGAAACATCTAGTTCCCGTTTGCCATCGACAAATTCTGAGGCGCGTAAGCCACCCAAAGCCGCCTGTACCATGTCGCCGATTTCTGCTTCCGATAGTCCTGCTTCAGCTAAACGTTCGCGGTTGGGAATTACCTGTAGTTCTGGCGCACCCGTGACAAAATCAGCACGGACATTTTGAATTCCTTCTAGTTGTCCTATTTGTTGAAAAACTTGTTGCTGTATGCGATCTAATTCTGCTAAGTCTTCACCAATAAGCTGTATCTCAAACTCTTTACCAGGGTCCTCGAAAATAGAAGCACGTCGAGGAACCATAAAACGATAGCCAGGGAAATTTGCGCTCTCCTGCCGCAGACGGTTGACTAAATCGTCTAAATTATTACCTGTAGCTAATTCTGGTTTGACAAAAGCACCAACAAATCTTCTTCCCAGGCGATGTACGTAAATAGTCCGCATAACTTCTGGTTGCTGGCTGACAAAATCTCGCGGTGCTTGAGAAAGTTCTATCGCTTCAGGAATGCTTGTGCCTGGAAAAGGTTCGGCTAGCCAGAGAATTAGGTTGCGGTTTCCTTCTGGTAAGTAGTCAGCGGGTGGTAAAAGTTGAAAACTGGTAAAAAGTAAGATTATGGGGAGGGCGAGGACGAGTAGGCGACGTTTTAATCTACCTCTCCCTAGCGACCACTGTACGGTTTTTAAGAGAAAATTTTCTAATTTACCTTGTAATAAACGGAAAATTGCCGAAGTTTTATAGACAGCACGTTCTAACCAATTGCCACCCCTGTATCCCCTTCCCGATAACATCTGGTCTGCTTCTGCACGGTGGAGAAACAGTCCCGCTAGCATGGGAATCAGGGTTAATGCCGCAAACAGAGAAAACAGCACCGAAGCAGATAGGGCAATCCCGATATCGAAGAATAACTGTCCTGCTTCCCCCGTAACTAAGACAATTGGAGCAAATACGGCAACTGTCGTTAAGGTAGAAGCTAGCATCGCGCCACCTACTTCCTGTGTCCCATCGATCGCCGCTTTCATTGGCGTTTTACCTTTTTGCATATGGGTAAAGACGTTTTCTAGCACGACAATGGCGTTATCTACTACCATCCCTACAGCAAAGGCTAACCCCGCTAGACTAATGACATTGAGGGTACGACCTAAGAAGAAGAAGACAATAAAAACAGTGATTAAAGTAGTAGGAATAGCGATCGCAATTACCCCTACAGTTCTTAACGAACCGAGAAACAACAGTAAGACTAAAGCTGCCAAAATCGCCCCGACAATGAGATTGCCTCGGACAAAAGCGATCGCATCATTGATATAGTCGTTTTCGTCATAGGGAATATCGAAGGTAATACCTTCGCCCTCGCGATCGAATCTTTCTTCTAAATCTACTAATGCCTCTCTAATTCCTGCTGAAATTTCGGGTACGTTGCCCCCTACCTGGCGAATAATCCCCACAGCTACCGCAGGCTCGTTATCTCTAATTAAGGCACGGTCTTGGATGGCACGACCCATCCTCGCTTCAGCAACATCTCCTAAATAAACCGTCCCCGACTCATCGCGACGCAGCACAAAGCCTTCTAGTTGTTCGACATCTTGAATACGGCTGACAGTTCTCACCCGATACTCTCTGCGTCCCAATACCAAAGGACCACCACGTATATCTCGGTTATGTTACGCAGGGTAGCCGCTACATCGCCAATGGTTAGATTGCGATCTGCTAAAGCTTTAGGATCGACAACTACTTCTACTTCTCTCTCTCTACCACCAGAAACTAAAAACTGTCCTACACCCTGTACCTGACGAAAGCGCGGTACTACTACATCGTCGAGTAAATCTCGGTAGTGATTATCGTCGGCAGTAAAACCTTCCTTGGGAATTAAAATTACCCACATCATCGGGTCGCTGCTACCATTAATCACTTCTACATCCGACTCATCGGCTTCTGTGGGTAAGGCTTCAACTTGCTGTAACTTATTGAGGACATCAACTAATGAGCGGTCGATATCGCTACCCCAATCGAACTCGACATTAATGGTACTACTTCCCGCACTACTGCTGCTAGTAATCTCTTGTACTCCCTGTACCTCTTCTAATCTTTCTTCGATGGGACGAGTGACCAAATCTTCGACTTCGGCAGGGGAAGCACCAAGATAGGGGGTAGTGATGCTAATTTCAGGGCGATCGCCTCCTGGCTGTAATTCTAAAGGTAATTGGAATAGTGCCAAAATACCGAATAATGCCAGAAGACAAAATAAAACTCCTGTACCGTGTCGCCAACGCACGGCGGTTCTGATTAAGCTCATTTTTTCAATGGATAATTGACAATGGACAATTAGATAATTGATTACAGATTTATACAAGCGTTCGATAACACTTGCTACTTGTTACTCGCTACTTGTTACTTACTACCTGCACCGCAGCACTATCGGTAAGTCCATCTCCGCCAGTCACTACAATATTTTGTCCTTCTTGTAATTCGGAACTGGCGATCGCCACCTCTTGTCCCATGTCTGCAATTATTTCTACATTTATCTGCTGTGCTTGGTTATCGTTGACGGCAAATAACGACCACTCATTTCCCCTTCTGGTAAGAGCATCTCGTGGCACGACGAATGTATCGGCATCGGCCACTGGCATAGCTAAGTCAGCACTAATCGCCATTCCTGGCAACAATCCCTGGGGTGGGTTATCTAAGCTGACTCTAACTAACTGTCGGCGAGAGGAAGTATTCGCTGTAGGGACAACGGCAGTAATGGTTGTTGACTCTTGCCAATTGTGTAATGCTCTAGCGTTAAGGCTAACCTGCATTCCTGGTGTAACCTGTCCGCTTAGGCTTTCGGGAATTTCTAAAAAGATATCTAAAGAGCGATCGCCAACTAAAGTCAGTACGGAGTCGTTTATCTCTACGTAATCCCCTGGATCGACATCTCGTGACTGAACTATACCCGAAAAAGCTGCTTTAATTTCCGTGCGCTGCATACCCAATTCTGCTTGTTCGACGGCAGCTTGAGCAGCAGCTACTAAGCCTCTTTGTGCGTCTATTTCTTCTTTAGTTGCTCCTGCCTGTGCTTCTGCCAGTAAAGCCTCAACCCGATATCGTTCGCTGATTGCAGCATTCGCTTCTGCCCTGGCTTCAATTAAAGCTCTTTGAGACAGTGCGCCCTCCTCAGTTAAACCCGACACCCGTTCTAAGTTATCCTGTGCCTCGCTTTCTCTAGCTTTGGCTGCGTTTAATTCTGCTTCTCTCTGCGCGATAATCTCTGGACGAGTACCTACCAGTAATCTGTTTAAATTTCCTCTTTCCTGAGCTAATCTTGCTTGGGCTTCGGCTGAAGCTAACCGAGAATCGGCATCATCGAGAACTGCTACCGTCATACCCCCAGTAACGCGATCGCCTTCTCTGACTAAAACTCTCTGTACCGTACCGTCTAGCTGCGAACTCAAACTTGCCCTTTCTCCTGCCTCTACCGAGCCTAACAACTTAATCTGTCTTTGCGCCGTACCTCTGGTTAAAGCAATGGTTTCAACAGCTTTAGGTTGAGGACTGGTTTGTTCTGTATTAGTTTGAGCCGTTGCATCTGGTTCGGGAATAGATACTCGCCCCAATACAGCACCACCAGCTAAAAGCAGAATTGCTAGCAACCATGTAGGTAAATTATTTAACTTTTTACCAGTAGTTTTGGGTTTTTCTGGCTTAAATTCTTCTGAAGTTGTAGGCTTGTCCTCTCCGTCAAATTTCAATGAATGTTGGGGTGGTGTTTCAGATAGTTTCATAGTGTCGAGCAATTATGTTTGAGGTTGTTTGTGCGATCGAGCCAACGCCAGATCGATGCGGAGCGAAGCAAACCAATTTTATTGGCTGACTCTGACTCGATTTTTGTTTTTATACTCACCAGTATACAAAAAAATATTTGAATTAGCAGAAGTTCCTTCAGTAAGGATAAATATGCTTAATAAAGTAGACTATAATAAAGCTACTGCACAGTAGAATTCTGATTATAAACTTATGCCCAGAGGTCGCCCTCGCGAATTTGATACCGAACAAGCTCTCTTCCTAGCAATGAAGTTATTCTGGCAACAGGGTTATCAAAAAACTTCTCTTGACGATCTTGCTAAAACTATGAATGTAACTAAGCCCAGTCTTTACGCTGCCTTTGGCGATAAAGAGCAATTGTTTCTCAAGGCATTCGATCGCTACAGCCAAGTTTATGGTGGCAGAGTTAGACAAGCTGTAGCAGCCCAAGCTGATGTTGGTGAAGCGGTGAAAGCTTACTTAAATACCGTTGCCGACATTTTGTCTGATGTCGATAATCCCGCAGGTTGTATGTTGGTCAACAGCACCATTGAATGTCATCATCTCAGCAAGGCGATTGAGCGTAAAATTATTGAATATAAAGCCCAAAATGAGGCTGTTCTTTACGATCGCTTGCGTCAGGCTCAAATTGAAGGACAAATTCCGATTGAAGAAGATATTCAGGCATTGGCACGATTCTTCGTTAGCGTAGGAAATGCTATGGCGGTGATTGCCAAAGTATATCCAGACCCCATCAGAATTAGGCAGATGGTTGAAATTGCCATGCGAGCTTTGCCCGTCAAAGCGTCAAATGATATCAAACAAAAACTCGAACATTCGTAGCATTGATTTTGATACGAATGATTCCGATATTTAGCAATCTTTCTATAAGTAGATAGGGAAACGAAAGAGCGCAGATCGGTATAGATGAACAGGGTAATGCGCGATCGAGATTGTTTGATACTGCCAGTAATACTTGGATTTCGGCAATTCATTTGTATAACCTCTTGTGCCTTAAAAGTAGAGATAGACATACGACAATATATTCTTTAGATGCTTTTACTAATTCTGGTATTGGCACTGATTAGCAAGGTCACCGCCAAGCTCCTTGCCCCACGAGGGTCGTTGATTAAAATCTCAGGAAAGATTTCGCAGACAGTATCATGGCAGTACTTTAAGAGTTTTGCTTGGCTCTTAATGTATTTCATAATTCTGCGTTTGTCAGCATCGCTAAAGACTGGTAAATCCTCGTCAGTAAGTAGGTCATCTACTATTTGTTCTAGGGACTCTGAGATGTGATGTAGACCATTACCATTAACATTACGTGGTGGCTCTTGAGGTGCTGGTGCGGATCTTTCCAAAATAGTTAAATTACCTTTTGTGCCTCGGATAACTTGGATTTGCTGACCAGCTTTAATATGTTTAAATGCTGAGAGATCCTCTGCCCATATCGCTTCATCTCCTTGTTCTGTAACTACATTACAAACTCTTCTCTTACCGAATTTCGTGTTAACAGTCAAAACGTTCTTTACTTTGGCAAATTCTGTATAAACCATAATGTTTCTCCAATACATAATGTTTCTCCAATAAATAAAAAGAGAGAGATAAGATATCCCTCTCAAGTTTTGATAAGTATTGTTATCTAAATAAGTTCTGAGAATCCTTCTTGTTCTCCTAATTCAGCGATCGCATCATCTATAGACAATCCATCTTCCCACCATTCGTAATATGGTTGGTCAGCAAAGTCGTTAGTATCAAAGCCTAATGCGATTGTTCTAAGCTTTTTGTTCAAGCGTTTCATCCAAAGCTCAAAGTCTTTTTTGTTATTAATAGTGTTAGTCATTGTTTGGCTCAAAATAAATTGTCAATAAAAATACCCTTGCTTTTTAAGTCATCAGGGATTTGGACTCTCTCTCCGTTCCTCAAGACGGATTTGAATATTCTATTTAGAGCGTAAATTAGTTAATCAGAGTGACAGAATACTTATCAAAAGCTGAATCAACGGTAATGATGGGTATGTTTTCAGCTATAGATTGAGCAATAATAAGGCGGTCAAAGGGATCTCTATGATGAAAGGGTAAAATAGCGTTAATCTTTAAATGCTCCAGCTCAATGTTGAGTAACTGTATGGAGCTTGTGATTACTTCTCTCTCAATAAACTCTTCGTAGTTAGGATCTAAAGTTAGCTTGCCCAAGTTGAACTTAATCGACATTTCCCAAAGGCTAGCAACACTTATGTAGCTAACGTTGCTTGTATCTTCAATTAGACCTTTAAGGCGGTCACTAAGTTTGGGGTCGTCATTTACGAACCACAGGAATGTATGTGTATCTAATAAAAATCTCATTCCATATATTCTTGAAAGTCTTCTAGAGGCTCATCGAAATCATCGGACATCCAAACCCTACCTTTAGCACTACCTCTTTTTAATGGACGTTTGATAGGTGAGATCTTAGCTACTGGTTGGTTATCTAGAGTGATAATAATCTCTTCGCCTTTTATAGCCAGATCCAGAAGATTGGATAAGTTGGATTTGGCTTGAGATATATCTAGCTGAGTCATAGGAATAGTTTTAATTTTCTACTTCAACTATATCGCCGATTAATTCTATCCCACTTACTGCAAGCCAATTACATTCGTGTTCTATCATTGCTTCGATATTTGGTAGGTCTTCTCTATCTACAGATGGGTATGTAAAATAAATTGTGTCAAAGGTCAAAACACACTCTAATAAATAGAATTAATGTGAGGAATGAGACTATGACCTTTCGACCAGAGTTAATTGATGAACTGCTCAAAGACTATGAAAAACCAGAAGACCTTATTGGAGAAGGAGGAATCCTCAAACAACTGACCAAAAAACTCGTAGAGCGTTGTTTAGAAGCTGAAATAGACGTACATCTAGAGACTCAGAAGGCAGAGCGGGGCAAAAAAGAGCGACAAAATCGACGCAACGGACACAGCCGTAAAACCATTAAGGGGGAGTTTGGCGAAGCGGAACTTGCCGTGCCTCGCGATCGCGATCGCCAATTCGAGCCTCAGATGGTCAAAAAAGGACAAACTCGTTTTACAGGCTTCGATGACAAGATTCTCGCCCTGTATGCGAGAGGAATGACCACTCGTGATATCCAAGCCCAACTACAAGACCTTTATGGAGTAGAAGTATCGCCAGCCCGGTTCTGTTGCAAAAAATCCGAACAGAGAGAATATACCTGTGATTAACTAATTTTTTAGACAGCGATCCCAAACAGAGAATAGACAAAATTTCTTTGTCCCAAGATGTCACCTTTAGCGATATTTTTTATTTGCCCTTTGCGAATCACATTCATGATTTCATACCCTTTTAATGTCCGCCATGCTGAGTGGAAATGTTGAAAGTATAATTTATACTTAGCCTGCTTTTTCGGAAATCTATGGTCTTGCTCGATGATATTATTAAGATATTTGTTCTGTCTCAATTCACACTCACTAGAGATAATTTCTTCCGTTTGAAGTTCTTCAACTGCTGCGGGATAAGCAGGATTTTGGTCTACGTTAATAACTCTTGGCTGCTTATTATGTCTCGATTTCAGGGCTTTCTTCAAGAATCTTTTAGCAGCTTGTTTATCTCTCCTGGCACTAAACATAAACTCTATGGTAATACCATTGCTGTCAACTGCTCTATATAGATATTTCCATTTTCCTTTGACCTTGAGATAAGTTTGATCTACTCGCCAAGAGTCATTAGTTGAGATGAGATGCTTTCTGGCTCTTCTTTCTATTTGTGGTGCATAAATCATCACCCATCGGTAAATCGTGGTGTGGTCTACAGATAGTCCTCGCTCTTGCATGATTTCTGCTAAATCACGATAACTCAAACCATAGCGGAGATACCACCTCACACAAAGTAAAATTATTTCTCCTTGAAAATGTTTCCACTTAAATGGTTGCTTTGAGTTCATCTGGTCTAGTAGTTATTTACGTTTGTTAAATACTACAAGTTTGTCTTAAGTTTTTGCAACAGTACCCACGACGGTCTATTTCCCGCAAAAATTCAAACGCGCCGCCACTTTCTTCAAATTTATTTGCCAAAAAAGCATAGCTATAAGCACTGGTAAGAGCGACTATTCCCGCGATAATGAAGCTCAACCACGCCCACTGAGCCGCTACCGCTATAACTACACCCAAAGCCGTATAAATACCGCCGCCTACCATTCCTCCTGCCACCAACGCCCAAGTTGCGGCGAAACCGAGTTGTCCGTTAGAGGATGATTGTGTTTTTGAGGTCATTTAAAAGAGATTGTAAATTAAACTGTAGCGATCGCACGATGCACTAATTTATCACGGTCGCCTGACTCGATAATTAACCTACAGATAGATCTTTAGCTTGACGAAGGTTTAAGCAACAGCAAGAGAAAAACGAAAAGCACTTCCTTTACCTAACTCGCTTTCAACCTCCATTTGTCCACCCTGTAATTCTACTAAACGCCGGGAAATAGCCAAACCAAAACCGCTACCGCGACTGTTGCGGTCGCTTGCCTTGCCAGAACGCCAAAAACGCTCGAAGATGTGGGGTAAATCTTCGGGCGCGATTCCAACCCCCGTATCGCTTACCTCTAGCCACACTCGCTCTCCTGCTTGCCAAACTCTCAGGACGATTGAGCCTGCTTCGGTGTAGGAGACGGCATTACCTAATAAATTTACTAAAATCTGTTCTAGTCGGTCTAAATCGGCTAAAACTAAGGGCAATGTCGGCGGACATTCCAGACGAATGGTCAATTCATCTAGCAACTGAGCGGCAAACCTCTCCACTAAAGCTGACAATAGAGGATATAAGTTTATCGGTGCGAGGTGAATGGGTAAATATCCTGCTTCGGCTTTAGATAGTTCTTGTAAATCGTTAACCAACCTTTGCAGCCTTTTGGTTTCTTTCATCAGACGCTCGTACACATCTGGAGTAGCTTCAATATTCTCGGCAGTGATTCCTTCTAAATAACCGTAAATAATCGTCAAAGGCGTTCGTAGTTCGTGGGTAAGATCGCCAATTAATTCTTTACGACGTTGTTCTACCCCTTCCAAACTACTTGCCATGTTGTTAAAACTAGCACTAAGTCGATTTAGTTCGGGTATATCATTAGGAGGCAATCTCTGACTCAATCTACCCCTAGCAAACTGTTGGGTAACTCGTTCGATTCTCAGCATCGGTTTGGTAATGCGGCGCGCTACCCAAAGACTCAAAACTCCTGCCGCAGTGGTGCCGACAATCACCGACCATAGGGTGCTGCTGTGCCAAGAACTTTCAAAGCCTTCTACTACCTCAGAACGAACATCTTGAAAGTCGAAGCCTCTAGCTTCAATTGCCTCGATGCGTCTGGCAAACAAAATGGGAGAAGCAGCTTTACCCACGATAACCAAAAAACTCACGGTGACAATTGCTACCAGCAAATGAGAAAAAAACAGGCGGGTAGCTAGGGAGAGAGGTTTGGATCGAAAGAAAAACTTAGACACGATAACTATGAGGTTTTCTCGTCTTCAAATTTGTATCCTACCCCCAACACGGTTTTAATAAACTCAGGATGAGCCGAATCTGGCTCGATTTTTTTCCGCAGTCTCGCGACATGGGTATCGACAACGCGGTCGTCACCGTAAAAATCATTGCCCCATAAGCGATCGATTAGCTGAGTGCGATTCCAAACGCGGTGGGGATGACTGACAAAAGTATTTAGCAAGTCGAATTCAATTGTCGTTAAATTCAACTCTTGCTCTTGGCTGCCATCAATTTTGACTGCGGTGCGTTGAGTTTCGTTGACTGAGAAATGTTGGGTGCGATGTTGTAAGTCTTCAGTTTCGATATGACGCAAACTCCGTCGCAACAAAGCGCGAATTCTGGCGACTAATTCTGGCGCACTAAAAGGTTTGACTAGATAGTCATCGGCACCTGTAGACAAACCAACTACGCGATCTATTTCCTCTCCTTTTGCCGTTAGCATTAAGATGTAAGGATCTTTTCCCTCTGTTTGGCGGCGAATGCGAGTACATACCTCCAAACCATTTAAACCAGGCAACATTAGATCGAGAACGATTACGTCTGGTTGCTGTTCTTTAAAGGCTGCTAAAGCCGCTATGCCATCGCGACAGTGGCAACAGATAAAGCCTTCCTTTTCCAGATTGAGAGTAATTAAACGAGCAATTTCAGCCTCATCTTCGACGATTAATATTTTATGAGACATTGGCAGTCAGATCTTAATTAATTTTTTATCCGTGTTCGACGTTAAGATCGATCTTAAGTTTAACCAACTCGTTTCCTCTAAATAAAAATAAAAATATCATAATCGCGATCGAACTATTGATGCGACTCGAAGATCCGGTAGGCTCGCACCTCTATTGCCGACCGAGAACGAGATGTATCATATATAACCGCGAACGTCTAGCTCGTAACTCGATCATAATAAAATCGCAAACTGATATGGTTCGAGAACCAGTTCTCGAACTGCGGAAATAGTCTTACCAGTGACGATATCGGTCAAAATTTTTCGCATCCCCAATAATCTAAGCTGCTTGGCGACAATCTCTTGTTCGCGATTGCTAAAATTAGCCAAAACTAAAACATCCTGCTCTTATGGGGGAGGACACGGGTGCGCCCACGGTGGCGCACCGTGAGTTGTCCGTTGCGAAAATAGCCAACAATACAGTCATTACCAGTAAGAATGCGTCGAACGGCTAGATAGATTTCTATCGGATTCGCTTACGTAATAGTTTCTAGCAATTTAAGGCAACTATTTGAGATAAAAACTACTTTTTACTCAAATATTATCCATGGCGAATTAGCTGCTCAATGCCAATCAAAGCTACAGACAGAAGCAAAACATCCAAAATGTATGTTTCGATTATCCAAATAACCCACTTCATATTCAATTTGTTTCCAACTTCGACTGTATCGACAATAAACATTGTAATTGTCGGAGCTGTGTCGTTGATGTGTCAATAATTTTAGATGTCGGTTTTTCTGCCTTTGAAGTATGGTTCATGAAATTGAGAATTTCTATAAAGATTATCGTATTTAATTCACTCGCGAAAATTATGTGCTATTTAAATACTCCACAAAACAATTATTAAAAAAGCAGACAATGCCAAAGCAAAAATAATTGCTGCCTCAATCTGCTTGCTAATCATGCCGATAATGAGAACAATAGTAACAGCAAGCAAAACCACGCCAAAATCGATTAAGTGTTCTGCACCATAATTAATTAGGGGATCTCGTTGCGATCGTTCTGGTGGCTGTTCGATTTGAGCTATAACTTGTTGTCTTGGTAATAGGGATAATGCCTTTTGGCTGTTAAAATTAAAAGAAGACATGATTTACTGCCCGACAGCATTTTCTTCTCGTGTAGGCTGTGGCTGCGAATCAGGCTGAGGCGTACGCCAGATAGCGACCGCACCCGCTATAAGCGCGATCGCGGCGATCGTTCCGCCGATCCAAGCCATAGTATGATTCTTTTTAGCAGGGGTGATAGTTGGTTCTGGTGGATGATAGCGATGGAAAATTTCGTCTGTCAGCCAATCTGTAGTTGCCTTAAAGTTATGAACGGGAGTGGGTAGCAGTTCTAAATAAGTGCCGTTACGAATTAAATCTCCTGTCTTCCCATTGATTTGCATTTTGTCAAATAGGTTGGCAACTCCGTTATTTATGCCCAATTTCATCAGCGTTCCTCGCATGGTTGCGTTGACGGGTGATGGCTCCTTACCTTGAGATAGGGCAATAAGATTTTTGGCAATGCCTGCCCCTTGCTGATAGGCAATTTGGGCTACTGGAGGAAAAGGATGTTCTTTGACTACGGCACAATCTCCTGCTGCGAACACTTGGGGAAAATTGAGCAGTTGTAAAGTAGATCTCACTAAAGGCAAACCGTGTTTGTCTTTATTTTCGTCTGCAATCTGCGTTAGAGATTCAATTAAAGGATTAGTTGCCGTACCTGCGGTCCAAATTGTGGTATTGGTGGTTATTGTTTCTACTTCGTCTTTATCTTTTGCTTGAAACTGCAAACCGTTTGTATCTACTTTGGTAACTTTTACTCCTAGCAGTAGTTCGACGGGTACGGTGCGGCTTTTAAAAGCTTTCAGTGCAGTTTCTTGTAAATGGGCATTGACATCGCCCGAAAGTATTTCTTCACCATGATTGACAATAAGGATGCGGATATCCTGAATATTGCCCCCTAACTTGGCATACCAACTGGGCAATAAGTCGGCTAAAGTTGCCGCCATTTCTACACCCGAAGGACCAGCACCTGTTATCACAAATGTAAGTAAGCCGCGTCGTTCTTCAGCCTCTTCCGTCTGGCTAGCTTTTTGTAGGCATTCTCTTAAATGTCTTTCTAACACTATCGCATCTTCCTGAGTCCGAAACGCAAAAGCGTTTTCTTTGGCTCCTTCGGTACCAAAATAGCCTTGAGTGCTACCTACTCCCAACACCAAATAGCGATAGTTGTAATGCAAACCCGAAGCTAACTCTACTCGACGCTCTTCTAAGTCGATACTATCTACCTTATCTCGTACAAAAGCTATCTTACTGCCTTCTAACATTTCTTCGTAGCGAGGTAGCACCTGTTCGTCCTGCATTTCACCCGTGAGGTATTCATACAGTAATGGTTTGAACACAAAACGTTCTTGAGAATCGATTAGGATTATGGGATCGGCATAATGATGATGGCTCAAATGCAAAGCAGTAAAAAGTCCTACAAAGCCTCCGCCGACAATAATAGTAGGAGCGGTTGAGTTGTTCATTTGGTTGGATATTAAAAGGCTTATAGTTTACTTTTAGGAAAAAACGATCGATCTTTCAAGTAAAAAAGCGATCTCGTCTGACAAACTATACAAAAGTTGAAATATTTTTAGATTGAGTTTCTTTCTCAAGTATTGTTTGAGAAAATATGAATAACAATTCTGTCTTCTTTAGCAGTTAGCGGGAAGACGGAATTAGTTCAAAGCGATCGACCTCGATAATCCGAACCAGCGGCAGCAATTGTCGCTTCTACATCAACCCCACGAACGCCTTTGATTTGTTTGGCAAGAGAGCTAATTTTGGCTAACTGCTCTGAGTTGGGAACAGTTCCCGTTACAGTTACCATGCCGTTTTCAGCCTCAATGCTAAGTTCGCCATCGGGAAGATTGGCTTCTAGTTTGTCTCTTACTTCACTAGCAATGTCGCTGTCGGCTCGATTGTTCGCGCTGCCATTATTAAAAAAGTTATTGCGCTGTTCTCGCGCTTGGATGTCTTCATCTAGCTGTCGGCGACGAATTTGGCTTTGAGCGTCTTTTGTGTCTTGTCGGGCTTCTGATGCTGTGGGAGGGTTAGCAACTCGATTGGAAGCATCTGCACTTGTTTTGTCTATGTGGGAACAGGCTGCCGTACCGAATATTAATAAACTGGTAAAAAATACAGTAGTTAGTTTGTTCATGGTCGTAATTTTTAATAAAAGATCGATAAGTTTTTTGTCAAGCGAATGCCAAGTGTATTACTATTAATTGCGATCGCTGATAACGAGAGGGCGAAAATTTGTTGCCGAGGGATTGTCTATAGGTAACTCTCGGTCGTGAGGATTTAAAGTGTAGAAACCCTCAATTTGATGTTGTCTTAAGATAGTTTCTGCACGACAAATTTCTGATTCGGTTCCCTCTACCACTACGATGTATTGACCGAGATCGAAACAATCTTGGAAGAATAATTGTTTGGCTTCTGGGATTAGAGAAAAGCTATAGTCGAGACTATCGCAAACTTTGAGATTGGGAAACCAATCGTGGCGATCGCCGTCATTGATAAATAGAGTAACTTGACTTAAAGAGTAGCCAATATTAATCAGATCGATGAGTGCAGTTTTGGTTTGGTAGAGATCGGGAAAAGCTCCCATGATACGTAGGCGATGATTTTTTGCTTCTGTTTCGAGAGTATCTGTTTCGAGGGCATCATAAACTTCCCATTCATCGATACCATGCTGGCTTAAAATTTCCTCTGCCATTTGAACTTCTTCTATTGCGCCTTCGACGATAACCAAAAAACCTCCCTCGGCTACCATAGCGCGATAGGCTTTAGCCCTATCTTTGGGAATACCCAAACCGATTAAAGCACCAACCAAACTGCCTGTAGCTGCGCCAATAGCACCGCCAGCAACAGTAGTAGCGATCGCTGTAGCCGTAGCACCTGCTAACATAATCGGTCCGATACCAGGAATAGCTATAGTTCCCAAACCAACTAGCAATCCTGTCAATCCGCCTAGCGTACCGCCAGTTACTACACCAGTTGCTACGCCTGTAGAAGAGTTGTTGCTATGTTCTATAATTTCGTCATCAAGAGCGTCGAGATCGTTAATACCGCCTCGCTCTTGATGTTGGGCAATAACAGACACATTGTCTATAGGAAAGCCATGTTGTTTGATTAAATCTCTAAGTGCTGTCTCTGTTTCTCTACGAGTAGGAAAAATACCTACTGCTTTATATTGTTTGGTCATCATTTCTCCTATCGAGGTAAAAATGTCTTCTCCGCTCGAATATTCACAATATAAGCAGTACTAATGTCGGTTTAATGTCAGATTGGTGTCAATGCTGTTAAGGTTCTAATGCCCGAAGACTATTTACAGATCGAGCTTTTTTCCCTGACACATCTCTGTCATAGAAGCGATAACTCAACGATATATAAAGCTTCTACAGTTTAGAGCGATGACTCAAAGGAAAAATAACTATGGATTTACCGCTTTCAAATTCCGATGAATTTGATTATGCTGCTCTCGATAGCGAGGTTCGGATTGTCGTTCGACAACGAACGGAACGGCGGAGATTAAAAGTTTGATGCGACGAACCGTGCAAGATATTGTAGAAATCGGGCGAAAACTCTCAGAAGTCAAAGCTCAATTGGGGCATGGTAATTTTCTCAAATGGCTAAAATACGAGTTTGAATGGCAAGAAAGAAGTGCTAGAAATTTTATGCGAGTAGCAGAAGCTTTCAAAACGGCAAATTTTGCCGATTTAGATTTTGCCGCTTCCGCGCTCTATCTTTTGGCGGCACCTTCCGTTCCCGAACAGGTAAGACAAACAGCCTTAGAGCTTGCAGATCGAGGAGAAACGATTACCTATTCTAAAGCCAAAGATCTGGTCGATGAGTATAAGAAAAATCGACAACAGTTTAGAGAAGATTTAAATCCCGCTCTAAAAGAAGATGAAGCTGTTGCTACCGCAAGCCAAACCGAGCATACTCCTACTGTTGATGTCTTCGCGCAGAGCGAGCGAGAGTTACAAGTTGCGATCGCTTATGAAGATGTTCGCGTAAGTATTACAGGTAGCAAAAATAGTTTAAAGACTTTTCTCGAACAAATACAGTCCAATCCGAGCTTAACTGATGAAATCTTACAGCAAATTGGATCTCAAATAGACGAGTCAGAGATTACTCCGCCGTAGAACGACGGAGCCTGCTCTGACCGTTGGTCAGTATGATTTATTGCCAAACAAGCGATTAAACCATAAAATTAAACCATAAAAAAGTAATTCTCAAACTACCAGAGCGATAAATACATGAGAAGATAAACAAGATTAAACTTATAGCTCTTTAGCTATCTCAATAATGTTTAATTTGCCCTTAAATAGCAGTAATTTACCCTATCCCGATCCCCTTCATCCCATTATCGTTCACTTTGTCATCGCCATGGTTTTTTTCTCGTTCTTCTGCGATGTGGTGGGCTATTTTACACGTAATGCAAAGATGTTTGAGGTGAGCTTTTGGAATCTGTTTGTCGCTTCGGTGTCAATCTTTTTAGCGATTATTGTCGGTCAGTTTGAAGCGGGTTTGGCTCAACCTTATGCGGCAGCACAACCCGTATTGAATCTGCATACCATAATTGGTTGGTCGCTAGCGGGTATTGTGGTGGCGGTTACTGCTTGGCGGTTTGTGATTCGCCTTCGTAATGTCAAAAAAATTCCTCCTGCTTATCTAGGATTTGCCACAATTTTAATATTTTTGGTGGGTTTTCAAGTATATCTCGGTACTCGCTTGGTTTGGGTCTACGGATTGCATATCGAGCCAGTGGTACAGGCGGCTAAAGAGGGAATTTTACAGTGAACGAACAGTTAATCAGGCAGTTAGGACTAAATATAGGTGCAAATGGTCTGCCATACGAGTTCCCCATTCATCCGATACTGGTTCATTTCACCCTGGGTTTATTTATCATCGCTGTTATTTTTGACTGGGCGGGGACGCTATTTGCGCTCTTAAAACCGATACTTAAATTCTTAGGCTTGAGGGCAAGTCGCGCTGGATTTTACGATTTGGGCTGGTATAACATGGTTGCTGCAAGTGTTATTACTTTTTTCACCGTAGCGGCTGGTTTTTTCGAGATTATGCTGGCTCAACCGTCTCTCACCCAGACAAGTATCTGGGGTTTGGGAGCGGGTACGACGATGATTTTACATGGAATTGGAGGGATTTTATTGCTAGCGGCGATCGCCTTTTTAACTCTTTGGCGGGGTTATCAGCGATACCGTTGGCGCAAACACAAAGTAAGACAGGTACAGTGGAGTTATTTGTTAATCGGCTTGCTTATGTTTGTCATTCTTTTCGTTCACGGTACTTTAGGAGCGCAAATGGGAGATGAGTTTGCCATTCACAATACGGCTGCGGGGTTATTACAAGAGGGTAAAAATCCTAACGTAGTTCTTACTCCTCGTTGATAAGTATTCAGTAACTTACAGGAGACAGATTATGAGCGAGCTAATTGTAGTAAGCTTCGATAACGAACTTAAAGCCGACGAAGTGTTACATAAGTTAGGACAAATGCAAAAAGAGCATTTAGTCGATCTCGAAGATGCCGTAGTGGTCATCAAAAATCAAAAAGGTAAGGTAAAAGTAAAACAAGCTTACGATTTAGTCACAAGTGGTGCTGTCGGCGGTGGTTTTTGGGGTTCGCTAATTGGTCTTTTGTTTCTGCATCCTTTATTGGGAGTTGCCGCAGGTCTTGCTACTGGAGCCTTAAGCGGTGCTTTGACCGACATCGGTATTAATGATGAATTTATCGAAGATCTGGGTGAAACTATAGAACCAGGTACATCGGCTTTATTTCTCTTAGTCCGAAAAGTTACTCCAGACAAGGTTGTAGAGGAACTACGTCCTTTTGGCGGTAAATTGCTACAAACTTCTCTTTCCAAATCGGATGAGACAAGTTTGAAAGCTGCTTTAGAAAAAGCTAAAGCTGAAGTTTAGTATTTTGTTTAGTTACGATCGAAAACTAAAAAAGTTTTCTGGGTTTTTGGTAGCATCATATGAATAGAACATTAGAAAAAATCGCCATAGCCATCGGCGTAGCAGCAATTATTGTAACTAGCTACTGGTTGGGACAGCAGGCATACTCTTGGATGCCGACTGCCGCCACCGTAGAGGCACGGCACGTAGATAACTTGTTTAGCTTTTTGGTTACACTAGGTGCGTTTGTCTTTTTAGGAGTCGTCGGGACGATCTCCTGGGCGATTATTACCTGTCGGGCAGCACCAAATGATTACACCGAAGGACATCCAGCTAGAGGCAACAATACTTTAGAATTTCTGTGGACTGCTACTCCTACCGTGCTGGTGTTATGGATTGCCTGGCAAAACTTTCATATTTATCAAGAGTTAGATCTTGAAGGGTTGAATACGATAATCGACGCAACTGGTTCGAGTAGTAATGCAACTTTAGTCGCGCAACCTGTAAGCCCACCCGTAGAAGAAATTGAAGTAATTGCCCAACAGTGGGAGTGGGCTTTTCACTATCCTCAAGCAAACATTACCACTGACGAACTACATTTACCACAAAATAAACCCGTGCGCCTAGTTTTGCAATCGAAAGATGTAATTCACGGTTTTTACGTTCCCGAATTTCGGTTTAAACAGGATATTTTTCCCAATCATTCTCTTGACTTTACCTTTACCCCCATAACTGAAGGTAAATATAAGCTGCATGACTCTCAATTTAGTGGAACTTACTTTGCACTGATGGAAGCGGATGTCTATATCGATTCTCCTGACGCTTATCTCCAGTGGTTGCGATCGGCTGAAGATCGAATATTCAAACCTAATTTAGCAGCAACAGAATACGCTCGCAAACCGCAACAATTGATTCAAAGTCACTGGCAAACTGTAGAACCAAGCACGCCTTTAGTAGCTTCTGAAGTTAAAAGATAAGGCGTTGCTCATTAATTAATGTCCTATAAAGAATTACTATTTGTAGCTCTAAGCTATAAGCCATAGATAGAGAAATATGTCTAACCTTAGAAGATTTTTCTCTACGAATTATTAGTCGAATCGATTGAGATTTGGCGATCGCTAAAAGCTCTAAACAGCCATTCTATAACCAAAGACAAACCGACCATAACCACTATTACTAGAAGATTCTGCGGATTTTGTCGGGCTGTTTGAGCAAGCAAGACAACTAAGGCAGCAATACAAACTACAGCACCCAGAAACGAGAGCCACTGTTGGCTATTAGTCTGACGATGCAAACGTACGTTTGCCCAGTTAACCGCAGCAAAGATTATCAAAAATCCCGCACTACCCATGGTCGAAATATTAGACAGATCGAACAGATTGGCAATAATCAGAGTTAAAACACTTATGACTAATAACCCCTCTGGTTGATTCCAGACTTTTTTTTCTAGGGTAGCAGGTAGTTCCCCTGCTTTAGCTACTGTATAGCTAATCCTCGCCGTACCGTAGATAGTAGCATTAATTGCCGAAGCTGTAGATAGCATGGCAGCGATCACAATGAGGGTAAAACCAAACTGTCCCATAAAAGGTTTGGCTGCTTCTGCCAGGGCATAATCCTTAGCCGAGACAATTTTATCTACGGGTAAAGAACCCACCGTTACTCCTGCAACCAATACATACAAAACAATCACAAAAATAACGGCAACATAGTAGGCTCTAGGTAAAGTGCGATCGACATTATCTACATCTTCAGCGGTATTAGCCATCAACTCAAACCCCTCATAAGCCAGAAAAATAATCATTCCTCCAGCGACTAAAGAAAGAGGAGAAGCCCAAGCATTCGGTTCTAGTTTAGCCATTTGCACCCCAGAAATTCCCAGCACGATGAAAATTATCAAGATCGACAACTTAAAGGCGACAATAAAACTTTCCGCTTTACCGACGATGTCTGCATTAAGAAAATTTAAAGCAGTAATGCCAACAATTACGCCACTAATTAATAGATGTTTGCCAATAAATTAGCCAGCCTGGGGGTAAAAAGCTCGCACCATAGCTGCCAAAAGCGGCAGCATACAAAGAAAGCATGACAACATAGCTCAATAACAAAAGAATATTTAAGCTTCCCGTAATCGCTCCCGTACCAAAAGCTTTATTGAGAAAAGTAACCGTACCGCCTCGGCTGGGAAAAGTAACAGAAAGTCGAGCATAGGCAGTAAGTAGCGCAACTATGCCCGCGATAAAAAAAGCCACTGGTGCGCCACCACGAGCTAGCTGTACTGACAAACCCAATACCGCAAAGATGCCTCCGCCTACCATTCCCCCCACACCTATTGCTACTACTGACAACAATCCGATTTTATTGTCTTGACTCATAAACAATAAAGTAAAGTAGTTGTTAAAGAATGATGTGACTGTCGAACAAAATATAAAAATATATGTAACCTTAACTTAGCGCACGAGCAAAAAGCCAAGACAATGAATGCTTTACAGCTACAAAAAACTTTATACCTCAACAATTTCAATTTGCCTTATCGCGATCCCCTTCATCTGATTGTGGTTCACTTTGTCATTGCGATGGTGTTTTTTGCTTTTTGCTGTGATGTCATTGACTATTTTTTTCATAAATTTATAAACAAACTTTATGACTAACAATCCTATTCACGGCTTTAGTATTCTCGAATCTGATGGTTCGGCAGTAGAATCTCAAACCAACTGGAAACGCTACTTTAGCTTTAACACCGATCACAAAGTTATTGGCATTCAATATCTAGCAACTACCTTCATCTTTTTTCTCATCGCTGGCATTATGGCGATGATCGTACGCGGCGAGTTAATTACCCCCGTATCCGATTTAGTAGACCGCACTCTCTATAATGGCTTGTATACTCTGCACGGTACGGTGATGATCTTTTTGTGGATTATCCCCTCCCAAGTAGGCTTAGCTAACTATTTAATTCCCCTAATGATTGGCGCGAAGGATATGGCATTTCCCAAGTTAAATGCGATCGCTTTTTGGATTATTCCCGTAGCGGGGATTTTATTAATTTCGAGCTTTTTGCTACCTAGCGGTACGGCACAGGCAGGATGGTGGTCGTATCCCCCCGTAAGTATTCAAAATCCTTCAGGTAACTCAATCAATGGAGAAACTATCTGGTTACTGAGCATTATTTTGCTAGGGGTTTCTTCAATCATGGGGGGCGTTAATTTTGTCACTACTATTATTAGAATGCGTGCGCCAGGAATGCACTGGTTTAGGATGCCGATTTTTGTCTGGACGGTACTCAGTGCCCAGCTATTACAGCTATTTTGCTTGCCCGCCCTCACTGGTGCGGCAATTATGCTGTTTTTCGATCTGACTTTAGGGACGAACTTTTTCAATCCTGCTGTGGGAGGCGATCCCGTTCTCTACCAGCACTTGTTTTGGTTTTATTCCCATCCTGCGGTTTATGTCATGGTCTTGCCTTCCTTTGGAGTATTTTCAGAGATTTTACCTGCCTTTACTCGCAATCCTTTGTTTGGTTACAAGTCTGTAGCGATCGCTTCTTTTGGTATTTCGATCTTCAGTGCCTTTGTCTGGGTTCATCATATGTTCGCCAGTGGTACGCCTAGCTGGATGCGAATTCTCTTTATGTTTTCTACGATGTTGGTTGCCATTCCGACGGGGGTTAAAGTGTTTGCTTGGACGGCTACGGTTTGGAAAAGCAAGCTACATCTAGACACGCCGATGCTTTTTGCCCTCGGAGGCATCATCATGTTTATGATTGGTGGCATTACGGGAATCATGTTGGGTTCACTTGCATTCGACCTCCACGTTAATAATACTTACTTCGTCGTCGGACATTTTCATTATGTCGTCTTCAATACCATCACCATGGCAATATTTGCTGCCATTTATTTCTGGTTCCCCAAAATGACTGGACGGATGTACCATGAAGGCTGGGGTAAAATTCATTTTTGGCTGACTTTTGTGGGAGCTAACCTAACTTTCTTTCCGATGATGTTTCCTTTGGGATTACAGGGAATGGTAAGACGCATTTCTTCTTACGATCCGAACTATGCAGCAGGTAACATTATTGCTAGCCTCGGTGCATTTTTGTTAGGAATGGCAACTTTACCCTTCATTGCTAATATTATTGTCTCTTGGCTCAGTGGTGCCAAAGCAGCTAATAATCCCTGGCACGCTACAGGACTAGAATGGACGACTACTTCTCCACCTCCTACGGAAAACTTTGATAAAATTCCTACAGTTACTCTTGCTCCCTATAGCTATGGTCTACCGCAATATTCTACCGTCGATACGAGCGATGAAGCGGCAATTGGAAGACACGGTAGATAATTGTTAGGTTTAAAAAAATTCAACTATGGAAAGTTCGATCGATCGCTCTGCTTCTATTCCCCCAACCGAACCAGGCAGCAAACGAGAAGAGCAAAAAGGCAATATTTTATTTGGTTTTACCATATTTCTGCTATCAGAAAGCATGGTCTTTGTCAGCTTTTTTGTAACCTATATTATTCTACGTTTGACCACTGCTAACTGGCTGCCTGCTGGGGTTACAGGACCAGAATTATCTACTGCGGTAATTATTAACACTATCGTTCTTTTATCCAGTAGCTTAGTGATTTTTTTCGCCGAACGCGCTCTCAAAAGGCATAATTTATGGCTATTTCGCTTGCTGTGGCTGGGTACTTCAGTAATGGGTGCTTACTTCTTAGCAGGTACGTTTAGAGAATGGAGAAGTCTCGATTTCGCGCTATCTACAGGTTTGGTTGGTGGAACGTTTTATCTGCTAACTGGCTTTCATGCCTTACATATTATCGTTGGCATCTGTTTGCAAATGTTGATGCAGATACGTTCTTTCGTTCCTGGTAACTACAATCGCGGTCACTACGGAGTTACGGCAGTTTCCTTATTTTGGCACTTCGTAGATGGAATTTGGGTAATTTTGTTTTCTCTGCTTTATCTTTGGCAAGCCTAACAGTCTGTCGATTTGTATTGCAGTTGCTAGCTTTTTCTTCTTATAAAGATGCGACCGCATATTAAAAAAAGGGTACTGTTGCAAAAACTTAAGACAAACTTGTAGTATTTAACAAACGTAAAT
>NZ_JBKGTY010000007.1:27138-95847 GCF_053543375.1 Myxosarcina sp. GI1(2024)
AGATGGTGTCAAAAGTTTGATGATTTACTGAGAACTAAAGCGCAAAAAAGGGAATTCAGACATTATTTAGGAGGATTATTAGGGGAAAGTGAGCGAAAAAATGTATCTCAAATGGCTAAAGACGCAGTAGAGGTCACATACCACAAATTACACCATTTCTTAACTGAAGCAACTTGGTCAGCGAACAAGATAAATGAACGTCGCTTAGAAGTGATGAACAAGTGTAATCAAACGAGAATCAGTAAGGGATTTAGTCTAATTGTTGATGACTCTGGGCATAGAAAAAGTGGTAACTTTACCGCAGCAGTAGGTCGTCAATATATTGGGGAAATTGGGAAAACAGATAATGGCAATGTTGTAGTAACAACTCATCTATATGATGGCCAAAAAAGCTTACCTTTAGACATAGAACTATATCAACATGGTAATTCGTTGCCCGAAGGAAAGAAAGACAGAGAATTCAAGAAAAAACCCACCTTAGCCTTAGAATTAATCGATAAAAGTTTGAAGAGGGGATATCGACCAGGACTAGTATTAATAGATTCGTCCTATGGTAACAACACAACTGTTTTACTCGAACTGGAAAAAAAGAAATTAAAGTATATAGGAGGAATCGCTAAAAATCGTAATATTTTGGTTAAAACTCCATCAAATCAATTAGAAAAAATCAGAGTAGATGAATATGCTCAATGGTTATCTGATGAGGAATTTAAGGAGATTCAAATCCAGGGTGAAAAACCTAGAACCGTCTGGGTAGCAATAATAGAAGCAGAAATATCAAGGCTAGAAGGAATCAGAAAAATAGCTATCGTCATGAGTGCACCAATCTTTGAAGATGCTGAAGATATTGACTACTTACTCACAAATGTTGAGGGAGAAATAGTAACCGAGCAATGGATAGTTCAAACTTATGCTCAGAGAAACTGGATAGAAGTTTTCTATCGAGAAGCCAAGGGATGGTTAGGATTAAAAGAGTATCAAGTTAGAGATAAGAAGAGTTTGGAAAGACATTTTATTCTAGTTTTTTGTGCCTATACTTTTATCCTTTGGCATAAGCTTACTGGAGGTTTAAGAAGACGTTGGGCGAACAAACCTTTGGAGACATTTCCTGAAGCATTAGAAGCTTTTCGTACAGGTATATCTTATCGTTTTGTCCAATGGTTGAACCAAAATCGCGACGTATTCGTAGCTTATAAAGCTAGTTTGGGCTTTGTTTGGGCTTGATTTTTGTTTAAGTACCGTTAGAAGATATCAAACATCTTGCTAAGTTTAATCTCAAGAAAGATTGGGACAGTTCAGAAAACAAAGATATTAGGGAAGTATGGCGCACTACTAGAAAAAGAGAATATCCGCCAGCGTATATACCTAATCCCAAGCCAACTCCCATAACAGAATTAGAGGCAGGAGATATCGTACATAGAGAGGGACGACCCCAGGACAAATACGAAGTAAGAAGTGTTGGAGTAAGAGAGGGGGTATTCTTTGCTGAGTGTCTATGTTTATACCATGATGAGTTTAGCGGTCTAGTGGGTCAGACGTTTTCCTTTAAGGAAGTTGTACTTATTGAGAGAGGAAGTAATGAACAGGCAGCTTAACTAATCAAAATAGGTGTTTCTTTATTGCAATGGCTCACTAAGTCAATCCATTGTGGAAGACACTTTTCGTTGCACACAAAGAAAGGATCTGTCAATAAGTTTGTGTCAAAGAAAGTTAAAGTGGAAGCCGTCCTTCAAACTCGATGGCAAATCGATTTAAAGCAGCTTTCCAATCCCGTAAAGGTCTAGTCCATCTCTGAGATAAGTTATTAATCGCAAGATAAATAACTTTGAGCGCAGCTTCATCTGTTGGAAAAATCCGATGATTCTTCAACACTTTTCTAAGAGTCATATTCATCGACTCGATCGCATTAGTGGTGTAAATAATGCGACGGATTTCTGGAGGAAACTGGAAAAACGGAATCACGTGCTGCCAGTGAGCCAGCCAAGACCTACTAATTGGGGCATAAGTGGAGTCCCACTTGTCAGCAAAAGTTATTAGTGCCTGTTCGGCTTCAGCTTCAGTAGCGGCAGTGTACACTCGTTTGAGGTCAGCGGCAACAGCTTTACGGTGTTTGTAGGAGACATAGCGTAGGGAGTTCCTGACCATGTGTACCATACATAACTGTACGCGGGTTTGCGTAAATACCGTTTCAATCGCTTCGGCGAAGCCCGTCAGACCATCGATACAAGCAATAAAGATATCCTTGACTCCACGATTCTTTAACTCAGTTAACACCGACAGCCAGAATTTTGCCGTTTCTGTCTGGGTCATCCACAGCCCCAATAACTCCTTATCGCCTTCGATGTTGATTCCCAGAGCTAGATGGACGGCTTTGTTGATGACTCTTCCCTCCTGTCTGACTTTGACGACCAAAGCATCAAAAAAGATAATTGGATACACTGCCTCTAGGCTGCGATTTTGCCACTGGAGTCGCTCTTCATGAACCGCATTGGTTACTTGAGATACCAGGGCTGGCGATACTTCTACTCCATAAAGGTCTTGTAGTTGGGCTTGGATATCACGAGTGGTCATTCCTCTCGCATACAGGGCGAGAATCTTGTCATCGAAGCCTGTAAAACGAGTTTGTCCTTTTTTGACCATCTGAGGCTCGAATTGGCGATCGCGATCGCGAGGCACGGCAAGTTCCGCTTCGCCAAACTCCCCCTTAATGGTTTTACGGCTGTGTCCGTTGCGTCGATTTTGTCGCTCTTTTTTGCCCCGCTCTGCCTTCTGAGTCTCTAGATGTACGTCTATTTCAGCTTCTAAACAACGCTCTACGAGTTTTTTGGTCAGTTGTTTGAGGATTCCTCCTTCTCCAATAAGGTCTTCTGGTTTTTCATAGTCTTTGAGCAGTTCATCAATTAACTCTGGTCGAAAGGTCATAGTCTCATTCCTCACATTAATTCTATTTATTAGAGTGTGTTTTGACCTTTGACACAATTTATTTTACATACCCAATCACATCTAGTAAATGTCTTTTAAATGACTGCTGTTTTTTAAATATAACTCCACGCTCTTCCTCACAAACAACTAATAATCTTTGTTCTACTGATAAAGTTTCGTTTTCATGTCTTTGTAAGCTTATCCCATCAAACTCGACTTCTTGAGTTAAAAGATTGTATCTTAGTCGAGGCTTGAGATATTCATTAATGAATGCTCTAGTTTCTTCTTCTGATACTTCTAATAATCCTTCACTTTCATTTTCTGATAAAAAGCGTTTAACTTGTTCTTTCTTAGAAAGTATGGGAACTATGTTGTTAGAAGGTAATGACTGCACCATTTATATTTTTCTCCTAAAAAATACTTAATAACTCGTTTATTTATCTGCGCCACTTCAACTGACTCGCTCTATGAAGAAGGAGTAGCAGTATTAGATTCACTAAAATCTTTAATAGCAGACTCAACTTTTTTTATTACTTCATCTGAGTAAGGACTTGCTTTATGGTGAATGCTAAGAGAATCAAGGAATTGTTCATTACTAATCAAATCCTTTACTTCTTCATCCTTATCTCGGAGCAGACCGAACCAAATTAAAGCTCGTAACTTATTCTTTTCCTTTCCTAGATTCTGATTCTGCTCTACAGTTTCTAGCTCAGAGACTAAATCTACTGTTGAACGCCCTAGCCAATTATCAATCAATTTGGCAATCAGTTCAGGAGTATTAACTTTATCGAGGATTGGCGAGTAGTAAGCCATAAAGTTGACATTATTGAAAAGCTTAAATACCTCTTCGTCTTCCCCTTTATAGTTATTTACTAAATACTTGCCTAATTTACATAATGCACAGTAGGGACTATTAATATATGTTCGGTTATTCTCAATATCGGCAATATACTTGTCTCTTACTGACTGGGGAGATTTATCTGTAGGCTCAGATTGTTGATAAGTTTGTTCTAAATCTTTTTTAGCCGATTCTAAAGTATCGTCATTTTCAGTAGCCTCGATATTATCTTTTTCTGATGTATCTTGTTTGCTATACTCTAAAACCTTTCTTAGCTCATTTACTTCAGTCTCTCTAGTAGTAACAAGTTGTTCTAGTTGATTAATAATATCAGCCTTTTCTTGGTCTAGTTGAGCCAGACGATTACGCAGTGTATTAATTTTATTCATTTTATTTATCTGTAAATCTGTTGTATTTTGTAAATTGATAGAAGTATTATTTACTTCTGAGGCTACTTTTTTACTAAAGTCTTCTCCTTTTGATTGATGGTAGAGATAGCACTTTTGACAACACCATTTTCTTGAGAGAATTGAGATGTATTTTGTGGAGTATGATTGATATTCCAAGCAGGAGGTAAAGCAGAAACTTTGGTTTTGTCGCCAGGCTCTGACTTCCCCAAAGTTTCTATTAAAATATGGCTTTTTAGTTCTATACCCAGATACTTTCGGTTATCAATACCTAAATCAAAAGGGTTGATGTGAATATTCCAATCTTTCAATAATATTTCATAAAGCTCTTTAGCCATTTGAATCCCGTCATTAATTTCTTGATGACGTTCTCTCGATAAGTTAGGATTAAAGCCTTGTCTGAGTTTGACCTTTAAATTACTGAAACCTGTTTTTAGCTCTTCCTTTGTTGTAGGTTTTCCAAATAACTCCAGATACTGACAGTCCTGAGAACCATTTAAAATTATGGTGTCATCTCCTATAAAATCTTGTAATTCTTTTATTTCCTTATGAAGATAGCGAAGATAATCACAATTTATTAAAAACCCTATTTCTATTTTTTGTTTGTCATCGAGTTTGGCTATGTTATAGTTTAGTTTTTCACATTCTCTTTCAATTAACCAGAGTTCCTTATCAGCCTTGTAGTTAAAGTTTTTTAAAGATTTTTGCTCGTCAAACTTGTATTTAAGCTTGATTTTCAGGTCTTTTATTTTTAAATCGAGAAGCTCCTTGGCATATTCTTTATACTTGTTAAGCTCAGAAGCCTTAATTTTGATAGTTTTATCTGAAGTCATCTTTCTACTCTCTAGTTGTTCAACTAAATAAACTTAAAATTTAGATAATTCGTCATCGTATCCATCATTGATGACTTCAGTATTTACAGTATTAGTTGATTTATCGTCTTTGAAAGAGGAACTACCACCTAATGAATAATCGCCCATTTGCTCGTTAAAAGCATCGGCAAAACTCAAAACTTCGGGGATAACTATTTGGTCTGATTCGGCATCAATAGCTCTTATCTGGCTCATGCTATTGTCTTGAGCTAGCTTAACCATTTTGCCAAGTTCACGCATATTGTTGTTATGGTGTTCTATCAAAAGTTGCTTTCTTTTCTTTTGAGAGTTAGAGATGACTTTACCCATTCGAGCGTTATATACTGACATATCACTTCGATGGCATTGCTCTGCTAGAGCATCTTCCAATCCATTAGCTAACTCTTCAATCTTGTTAGATATATCCGCATTAGCGTCAATACCATATCTATCTAAATCTTGGTTTTTTACTTTTAATTTTGGTCTTTCCAGCATTTTTCAACGTAACAGGCAGGTTTATAGAACCAAATTAAACCAATCTATATCTTTATAGTGTGATTACTGTCATAGCAACCTTTATAAACTATAATCGTATTATGTAATTTATTTGAAACTTTTAAAATTATGAAAAATATTAATGTACGAATTATTCATGGCGTTAAGATACGCCCCCGAAGTCTATGTGGATATCCGAGATTATGAAGGGTATTATCAAGTCTCGAACTACGGTAATGTAAGAAGCCTTAACCGTGTGATTGTAGAAAAGACTGGCAAAACTCAAACTCTCAAAGGTCGAATACTAAAGCAAAGAATAAATCGTAGCGGTTATTCTGAGGTTGGATTGAGGAAGAATGGCGGTAGAGCCACCTTAGCTATTCATCAATTAGTAGCTCAAGCGTTTCTTAGTAATCCCGATAAGAAGCCAACGGTCAACCATCTTAACGGAATCAAGACCGATAACAATTTAAATAACCTAGAATGGGCTACTTATTCAGAAAACTTATCTCATGCTTATAATGCTGGCTTGAGAACACCAGTATTACTAATAGATGTAGGGCAAAAGAAATACAAGCGGAAACTCAAGCCCGAACAGGTAGTTGAGATTAAACGCTTATTAGCAACAGGTAATTTAACTCATAGAGAAATTGCTACTGAGTTCAGTGTTGCTAAAAGCACGATTACTGAAATCAATACAGGTAGAAGATGGAAATATCTTAATGTATCTCTTTTGCAGGCGAATCAGCTTCCTCATCTCTCAAGAGAGCAAAATGTAGCTTAATATTTTTAGTGCTGTAAAGATCTGATGAAATGATGTATGTGGTGTGAAATTGGTGCGATAATAGCTCAAGCACCTTGAAAACACCATATACAAAGAGATTGAACCCGCGACCTCCTGCGTGACAGGCAGGCATTCTAACCAGCTGAACTACAATCCCAATTTATTGGTATTTAGTAAGAATAACACAAAATACTGTTCTTAGGCAGAAAACTAGCAAACAAAGTCTTAAATTAATATAATAGATTTTTTTGTAACTTTAATTGCTGCAAACGGGTTCTTTCCAAAAATTGGTGCGAAATTGGTGTGCTCCACACCAATTTCACCGAAGCGATAAAACTACTGGTTTCAAAATAGACTCGACTTAAAGCCGCAGTTTCTCATCAATAAATACGAATACAAACAATTCGGCAAACTTGATGCCAAATTTAAAACTTGTAGTAAAACAGCTCTTTTTAGTAGGATATCTACTTGCAGCGAGCTACTCACCATTGTTGCTTCTGAAACTGCATAATTACTTCAGTTTAAATATAGGTTAAAAAAGAAGAGTGGTAGTAACAACTCGTGCTTGTGAGTGTTTTGCTACGGGAATCATCAGGGGGAAAAATTAAGTGCGAAAAATAGCCAAAAATTCCATTCTTTGGTCTGTCATGGCTAAAGTTGCGATCGCCGTTAGCTTATTCGCTTCATTGGGAACGACTAAATCTGCCCGGGCTGCAGTGGAACCCTATTGTCAATTTAACCCAGAAGAAATTGCTACTAAAGAGAAGTTACTGAGAGCAGCTCTAGAAAACGATTCTCAAGCTGACAATGAGTATCGCGCGCTCGTTCGAGAGCACGGTCTCATGTTGCAGCAATGTCGCAGTCAAAACTGGCCTGAAGAACAAGCGATTTGGCTGCGGCTCTATCCTTGCGATGTCAGTCCTGGTTCGATCGACTATGTTCTCGATCGCATAGTCAATCTAGGCTATAACCAAGTTCATCTAGAAGTATTTTACGATGGTCAAGTTCTGCTTCCTCCAGCGGACAATCCTACTCCCTGGATTCCCGTAGTTCGTTCTCCCGGAGCAGAGAATCTCGATCTGTTAAAACAAACTATCGACAAGGGACGCCAAAGAGGATTAAAAGTCTACGCTTGGCTATTTACCATGAATTTTGGTTATACTTACGCTCAGCGTCCGGATAGACAAGATGCTCTCGCCCGTAACGGTCAGGGTAACGACAGCCTGACTTTCGTTCACGACCGCTCCCAAGCCTATATCGATCCTTATAGCCCTCAAGCGCAAGCAGACTACCAAAATCTGGTTGAAGCTGTCCTCAGAAGACAACCAGACGGAATTTTATTTGACTATATTCGCTATCCTCGAGGTATCGACCAATACTCTGCAGTCAACAGCGTTCGCAACCTGTGGATTTATGGTAAGGCATCTTTGCAAACCATGTTCGATCGCGCTAAGAATCAAAAAGGACGCGCGGCGATCGAGAAATACATCACTAGCGGCACCATTACCGTTAGTGACATCCAAGAAATAGACCGCCAATATCCCGATGAAAAATTCGCTAATTGGCAAAGTCGTAAAGTAATTTCGGATGAATCTAAACTCTCTCTCAAAGAACGTCAACGTCTATTGCAGTCAGACCTCTGGCTATTCTCCGTAGCTCATGCCGCCCAAGGAATTCTCGATTTTCTCTCTTTTGCTACTGCTCCCGCTCGAGAGCGCGGTTTTCCGGCAGGAGCGGTATTTTTTCCCGATGCCAATCAAATTGTCGGTCGCTCGGGATTCGATTCTCGTCTCCAGGCTTGGGATAAGTTTCCTGCCTTTTTAGAGTGGCATCCCATGGCATACGCCGTCTGCGAAGGTACTGACTGCATAGTAAATCAAGTCAAAACTGTCTTACAAACCGCATCCCCAGAGACCAAAGTTACTCCTGCTTTGGCTGGTGCTTGGGGAACAACCTATCGCAAGCATCCTCCTCTAGAAGCGCAAATGGGCGCCCTGCGTCAATCTACCCCCGAAATCAATTCCGTCAGTCATTTTGCTTATTCTTGGCAGGAACCAGATATCGACCGTCAACGTAAGTTTTGCGATTTACAATGATTTCAAAGATTATTAATCTATACTCTCTGTTATCATATACAATAGAGATCTGTCTGCGGATGTGGCGGAATTGGTAGACGCGCTAGATTTAGGTTCTAGTGTCTTTGACGTAAGAGTTCGAGTCTCTTCATCCGCATTAGCTACAAACCTCACAGTGAGTGACTCTCACTCTTACTAACCTAAATCTAGTCGAATTCTTACTCAGATTTTACTCAAAATAGAACGCTAGAGAATTACCAGTCAAGGGTGAGTAATAAATATTCACAAGAAGAGCAGCTTCGCTGCTTATTCACATAAAAAAATTCCCACTTACTTAACTACCGCCTCCAATAGTTTTAGTAAATGGGTCTTTTCGCGTAGGAACTTCGTTCCGTTGAGGCTTCGCCTCGCGTATAATGAATAACTTTAAAAACTTAGTAACGCATACTGCGTAATGCTTATAAGTTATACCTCTCTATTCTATCGTCTTTAGTAGCCCTACATCGCTTTTGTACTCGGCTAACCAATAATAATAAGAGTCCCCTAAATCAAACCATTCGCCTCTGATTCTTCGGTGGGACAATTTGTAATGTAGCCATGTTTCCACGTCAGCCAAAGCGTACTCAAAACGATAGATGATATGGGCTAATGATAGTCTTTCTGCATTTCCTGTCTGGAGTGCTAGAAGACGTTTAACAGGGTCAACCGTTGTTAGTCCTATCTTAAATGCGTCCGTACCACCCTGGCTGATTAGATAGACATACTCAACATCAGAGGCTAAACAATCATAGTCGTACCCTGGTAAGTTAACCCACGTATCCATAATCTACTTAAACTCGTACAGTCCAGCGCGTGACAGTACACATAAACCAAAGGGACGATGAGTTTCTAACTGGAGTAAGCTTTGTAGCCTATCCTTAAGTGTACCTGTAGATACGATTGAATCTAGGTTAGCCCCACTCTTTTCAATGGCGTATAGGGCATCAACCAGAACACCTACACATAGCCCTAATTCATTGTTTCTCAGGTTTAAGATGTACGTTGAGATAATATCTACCAGTTCATCCTTATACTGTTTTAGGATTTGTTGTTTGCGGTTAGCCTCGGTTTCTTTCTCCAGTTCATACGCTGACTTTTTGGGACGTTTAGACCTGCCTATCTCTCTAGCTTTCTGTAAGTCTTCCCGTAACTTCGCAGCGTCGGACGGGTGCATCGGCTGTGCTAGTTCTTTTGGTGTTTGTGTCTTACTTGGCATGGTCTAATCTCTCCAGTATTAAACTTAGTTTTTTATCCATACGTTCCTCTAGGGCAGCTATCTCTAGATTCAGAATCTCTACAGCTTCATGGTTACGGCTACGTAAAGCCTCGATTCTTCGCTGTTCCGCCTGGGCGTGTGCATTAGCCTTAGCATCGTGAACAGTCTTCGCCATGCGTTCTCTTCGCTGTGCCATAATCATCCTCATTTTGTCCCGTTCTTCCTGGTCTAAGAGGTTTTTGTTATTGGGGACTATTACGCCTCTATCCTCTAATTCCCATTGTTTAACGGTTAACTCACGTTCACGTAAGCGTTTCTCTTGTTCCTTGGCTTTACGGGCTAGATACTTCTCTTGTGCTGTAGAACGGTTTCCGCGTTTAACTTCTTCCGTCTCTGCTCTGTACTGGTCAAAATCAATTACCTCTTGCATTCTCTAATTTCCTCCTATTTGCTTACTAATCCTAATTGGTAGGCTTTATAGATAGCGTCTGCATTTTTTGCATATGCTTCGGGGGACATCTCTGATAGTTCCTTCTCAGTAAACCTCGGCATCTTATCTCGCTGCTTGGCACGTTGAGCGGTCTGCTTTTCAGCCTGTTTCATGTCGTGACGCATACGACCATAAGCCAGCTTGAATAACTCAGTCTTGTCCTTAATACTGGCTAGGTGGTTGTAAACGTCCTCTGGTTGATTCATAATCCAGTCGTCGGTCAAATCCACCATACGAGCGGCTGTAGCCTCATCCACTTCGTAAAACGCCATGATGTTATCTTCTAGTGTCCCGTCGCTGTCGTCTATGTACTCAACGGGCTTCTTACTAGGCTTAGGTTCTTGCTGTGGTTGATTCTGGGAGTTTACTGCTGTATCAGGGTTTAACCCGTAGTAAGACATAGCAGCAGCTACCTTGTGAGCAGGGACATTATAGTAACTCTCCATTGTCTCAAGGAAACCGCTATCGATACCCCGTACACCCTCTAGGTTTACTAACCCTTCTAATGAACCATCGCGTTCTACCTGTTGATAGTAGGCGTTGAACCCAGGGTCACGTTCCATCAGGTCATTTATCTGGCTACCCAGTTGAGGGTATTGGCTAGGAGGTGTCTGGAGGATTTTACTAACGTCGAACGGTGTTGAACTCGTTTCGCGTGTAGACCTCGCCCTGTCTATTTGTGTCCCGTCATCATCGCCTATTATCCGCTCAGAGTTATCGCGACCAGTAATTCTATACCCTTCACTTGAAGCCTCGCGTATATTCGCGTTATTTGCCCCGTTGTTTCCCTCTTGACTGTTATTACCTTCAACAGATTTATAAGCCTCTGAGGGCTGTTTCTTTTGAGCTGTGAAGCTACTTACCTCTGGCTCACTGTTTACGATTGTTGCCCTACTGACTTTGTATAATTCTTCACTCATACCCGTTAAACCTCCTCCATGATTTATTCGATATCTCATTCCACTTGTTTATAAGCTCTTGGATATCCTCCTGTAGCTCAGGGTCTAGACATTTCATTCTGGCTATCTCAAGCTTATTCAAGGTTGTCTGGAGTAGCTTAAATCTTGGTGTCTCCTGCTGTTGGAACTTGTACCCTATTACTACGTTGTCGTTGTTCATAATTAGAAGTTGGGGTCTAGATTGGTTGCTTTCTTAAATAAAACTCTTGCCTCAGCTAGAGTCTTCTTCAGTGCATTGTTACTGGTCTTTAGGCTGTTTATCTGTTGGGCTAGTCTTCGTTTATCACTAATTAACTGCGATGGTTCTTCAATGATGCCTATTAGATTCTTTGCCTCAAAGTCGCGTTCTCTCCAGTGATATTTATCTAAAGCGTGACCTGTGATTAATCGGCGTACAAGACCTGACATACTCGTCCCTTCCTCATCTGATACAGCTTGTACTAGCCTTTTAAACGCTGGAGTTACATAAATACCGAACATTACTCGCTGTGAGTCTTTCTCGTCTTTCGCGTCTTGTTCTAGCTTCTGACGATACTTACTCAGCTTTCTCTCTAGTTCCGCCTCCCTCTGTTTGTTACTTTTTCTTGCACCTGGCATATTTTTCTGTGATTGTGTGCTGACAAACTTATTATAACAAGTTGCTACAATTACAGCTACAGAGGTCATACGTAGTAGGGGACATAAAGAATAACCCTCTTGCACGTCAGCTACAAAAGGGCTAGGGGAGTATTGCTTATTAGTTTTATTTTAAACTTTCTAGCGTTTCAGAGGAGGGACAGTACCAAGTGTACTCATCGTTCATAATGTACAGTTCCTCATTGACCATCGTGAAATTGTACCTCTTGCCAGTCTTAAAGCCTTTCTTGGTCGTCAAGTAGTTAAATACTGTGTCCCATAACCGCCTAAAGATTGTAGGTTGGTAAATTCTCTTACCGTCTAACCTTGCACAGCGACAAGCTCGCAACGCGAGCGTTCCTCGATGATTAATAATTACTGCTTGGTCATAACCGTAGCCACATCTTACCAATACGCTTATTAGATGTTCTCCCGTTGGTTCGTCGTTTACAATCCACGATGTTATCTCGTGTATGTCTACTGTTAGCATTACTCTTATTTAAGTAGCGAAGTGCTACGCTTTCTACTCCATTAACCAGCTTGTCGGTATTGAATCACCCTCTTCACACCTAAAACAATGTCCTTCCGCCCACTCTAAATAAGTAGTGTTGGTGTCCCTTCTTACTCGTCTACTGCCGTTCTTAAACAGTATTCTTATCTCTACGTCCTTCTTAGCGTCCCTTCCTCTGGTCATGTTGTTCAACACCTCTTTCTTCTGCTTTTCAATGGCTAGAAGTTTATTTCGTGTGTTGGCGTTCATGCCGTCGATGACAAACACTAATACTCTACGTCCACTAGCTGTAGTAAAGAATAAGTCAGGTATAGTCGTTTGAGTGTAGTTAATTCCGTACACTTCATTGAGTCTCACTTCTCTTGAGGAGTTCTCAACTACCTTCTTAGTGAAAGGGGAACGGTTCTTAACTGCAATAGATTTTTGATGCTTATTCAATAACGTTGCTAACTTCATGAGTAGATGTACTCCTTAGTATTAATTGTCTGTTCTACGTCAACGCATCTACGATGCTTCATTAATCAATCACCCCTCAAGCTGCGGATACTGACGTACTGGACAGAGCCGCTACTACTGAACAACGAGATAGTCATATTTTGGGGGACATCAAAGCGAACGGGTTGTCCATCTGACCTGATGACTAAGTCGTTACTCGCCGAAGCGTCCCTGATAAAGCTTAAGTATACGTCCGCCGTGCTTGCGGAGAGGATAACCTCTTTTGCCCCTGTAGGCGTTAAATCATTAGCCGTACTTAAATCAGCTATTTGTCCCTGTGCTACTGGTTGAAAAAAGTTCTCTGCTTTCCCTAAATAACTCATACTTCCTCGCTAAAGTGACCTTCTAATAATATTCGTTTTAATCTGTTCGGCTGTCATGCCGTTAGTAGCGTAAATTTGGGGGACATAATTAGCTGCGTACTCTAGCAGTTGCTTCTTAGTCATTCCCTCGATAGCCTCTGTTCTCTCTAGAATCCGCGTCAGGCGACGGTTAACTTTATCTACCTTCGCTGCTTCATTTAGTCCCTCTGCTTCCGCTTCTTTTTGGGACAATTCAGACTTTCCTTTAATCTCGTTTCGTTTTGCACGTACAGCATCAGCATCTAACTCACGGGCAACTTTAAAACTATTCTGTTCTACCGTCGCCTTTAGTCTCTGTTGAGGTGCTACATCTGATGTTCTGTAACCACTTACTAAGAATCTTTCAAACCGTTGGTACATAACCATTCTACCATTTTTATTAATTCCGTGCCTAGCGTATAACTATACCGCTTAAAAGAGTATCTTTGCTGCAAAAATTATTCTGAGATGGTTCAATACTATACAAGGTACAAATCCCCCCAGCCCCGATAAATACACGTGTACTGGAAAAAACTTTTCTGCTGCGTAGCGTGGGGAAAATTAAGGGGTACTGCCTCTAATCCGAATTATCGGAAGCTAACGGGAAGGGTCTTTATGTGTAAAACACTACGGTTAGTGGATAGTCACCTAGATACAGGCGTACTCACGCCAGATGTAGTGCAACGTCTACGACGGAGTTATAGAAGTTAGGCACAGTGCAATTAGTCAAACTGAACCGTCTAGTTTAGTTGCCTTACGCTGACTTATTATAACAAGTTGACCACAACTTAGTCACAGTTCTATAGATACTAACAGAAGAGATAAGCAGATATCCACGCAGTTAAGGTTTAAATCAAATTCTAGGCGTTTTGAGGTCTTTAATATACACTGGTACCTTTAATATAATATTTAAGTAAACAGAGGCGTATTAGAGTACATTTAAATAGCGTGTTGAAAAGATGTAGCTGAAGTAATAGTTACTGCTTTATCTTGAGGTATCCAATCAACTAACACGGGTACTTCAGCAAACATGAATGCTGATTTGTACATAAAGATAACAGGTAACTGAACCTCGTCTTTCTTGAATGCACGATAAGGAGTTAGGTAAGTAGTTAGGCAGGTCATGAACTTCTTAGACTCGTCCTTACTTGCACCTAGTTCATACATCAACTGACTAACGCTATTCTTAGGGACTGTTAGGACTTTGTATCTTAATCTCTGTTCGCCTGTGAATGGGTCAGTAAGCATATGAGTCTCAGGATATCTAACTATTAATGCTTCACCTTGGAATAGTGCTTCTCTCTTGTGAATGAATAACTCTTGTACGTGGTCTAGTGTCTGTTGGTAGATGCGTAATAGTCGTCTGTATTCGTCATTTAAAAACATAGTAGTTACTGCTACCTCTCCTTGGTACTAATGATTATAGGTTAATTAAATGGAATTAAATGGTCATCGTCTAATTGGCGGGTAGCTGTAATGTATAGCTGTATAGCTGGCAAGGGTTTAATCTAATTGACGGCATATCGTTTTACTGGTCGCTTCGCTTTGCACTGCGTTCTTCACTCGTCAAACTGACGTTTTACTCTTTCATCTCTTCGTTTGTGTTCTCCACAGAAAAGAGGAGAATATCGTCTATAACTCTCACTACATATAAATTCTGTAATTGACGCCTAATTGACGAGTTAACGAATATCCGTCAATTAAGGGACATCTTTACACGCAAAGCCATCAATTAAAAATAGTATCCGTCAATTAACCGTCAATTTGGAAACGTATACAGTGTAGGAGATAGAGGCTTAAATGACGGAAAAAGTTGGGGAACACGATTTAACCGTCAATAAAAAAATCGTAAATTAAAAGGGGACACTTTCAAAGTCATCATGAATAGTCCTACTTACTTCAGCCATGCGTGTAACACGGTCTTCCATCAGATAATTTATTGCTGCTTGTTGTCGCTTTTGGTTTTCCATAACCTCATCCTCGGTACTTAAGGTAACTGGAGACTCGATGAAGTATAACCAACCTCGTTTCTTATTAGGGTCGCGTGTCTTCTTGATAGTCCCATCCTTACTTAGTGCGTTGGTATTATCACGAACAGTATTGACGCTGACACCAAGATGGGTAGCTAAGTCACTATTACTAAACTGTTTACTTGGGTTGTCTTTAATGACTAACAGTATCTTCTCTCTATTGCTGCTAGCTTCCTCTAATTGACGGGACAATTCAAGAGTAAGGGTGAAGCATCCTTCACTAATCCAATCGTCACAATTAGGGGTAAGGTTCAACTCGTATAACTTATGGCTAATGTGTCCCTCAAACCTAAGTTCTCGTACACCATTAGGTTTAAGAGATAAGTGCCATCTAGCATCTACACGGGCAGGGATTAAAGCACTTCCTTTAACCTTGCCTTGGCTAGCGACATCCTTAGATTTATTATCGTGGTGAATTATTATCCCTGTTACCTTGTTGTCTTCCAGTATTTCCTTAAGTGGCTGGAGAACCTTGGTAGCAATTTCATCCTTATTAACGTCGATAGCTGTCACAGTAGTTAATGAGTCAACGACAACCAACAGGGGTTTAACTTCAAGAATGATATCTTTAAATTCATCAAAGTCTCTAGGTAAAGATAGACCGTTGCCGATAGTCAAGTAATTCTTAGAGTCACTGCCTAGAACTTCCTTATCAAAACCTCGGTCAGTCATGTAAGTTCTAGTTTTACCTTGTCTATCAGTATCGACGTGGAGAACTAAACCTTTCTCTACGTTGTGACCTAAGAAGTTATCACCAGTAATAATAGCCATCATCAAGTCAAGCATTAATAGAGTTTTCCCTGTGAATGACTCACCGTGTAGTAGGTTTAACTGTCCTTTGGGTAGCAACTCACTGACTAAATACTGTCGGTCATCAACATCTACAGAGATATCATCTAACCCTAATAGTTGTAACCGTCTTTCTTTTTTCTTTGGTGTTTCAGTAGTACCATCTACGTTGTGTGTGCTATTACTGGTGCTGTAACTGTAACCGCTAGCGTTACAAGTAACAGGGTCAACGTGCTTAAGTACACGGTCTAACTTGTGTGCTGTGCCTTGTACGTCTGCAACACGCTGAACTAACCTATCAGCCTCGACAGGGTCTAAGCCTCTATCGTTTACGTGACCGTATATCTCTTTAGCTGCTGTTACAGTGGCGTTACTGCCGTCTTCTTGCTTAGTGTTCAGTGCTGCTTGTGTTGCTTGGTTAAAGTTCTTCTGGTCGTACATTCCTAATAGTCCCTCCAATTCATATCCTTCTAACTCTAATAGACCGAACGTATAATCATCTAGCAGTGTGTACCCAGTAGTAGGGGCATTAACTACCATCTGATGCTCTCCGCGTAATTCGCCTATCTTTTCTTTTTCTGCTACATCAGGGACAATATAGTTATCTATCTCACTGGGTAAGGGGGACATTAGTTTAATTGGTATGTGATAGCCACCGCTAGGAGTACGTTCGACACGCACACCGCTAAGCCTATCCCCTAAATGTCCCTTAAAGAAATTGAATACAGCCTCGGCGTGTTGGTCGATATCAATGTATCTAATGGTATTGGTGCAGCGAGTACCCACGCCAACCGAATCATTAATGAACCATTCAGGCTCGACCGTATCAGTATCTCTCCAACTAGCAAACCTGAATTGACCGTGTTCATTAAAGTAACTGGGTGCTTTTCCTTTGTGTGGTACTGGTTTTCCATCGCCTCGATAATAAGCTACCTTGTACGGTTTGCCATCATCATCTAATAATGTTGCCCCTTCAATTCCGTCTAGTGGGACGACAGGCAAAGGTAACAATCCTAATTCTTCTAACCAGTCGATTTGTTCTTTCCGTGTGACCATGTTTATCTAACCTCCGTTGGCAGTGATAAGTCATTTAGTATTGCGTGTTTAACCTTTCTGAATATCTAAGGGTTTGGGGCGTTCTCTTCGGTAACAGCACCACTCATTATGATGTCCCTTAACCTGTCGCGTTTCTCTTGGTCGGTATCTGGTTTTAAATGCCCATACTTCTTATTGTGATACTCACGGGCTTCTCTCAATTCTTCTTCACTTGCGTATCTCATAGTTATTATTCCTCCTGTTGTTGAAAGTTAAAGCTTAAGTCCTACGTAAAATTTTCATAAGAAGCGAGAGCTTCGCTACTCTACTTATTTTCCTCATCAAACTTTTTAATCTCCTCATCTAGTAGTGCTTTCAGCACCCCACTCATTGACATATATCTAGAGTCGGCTATCTCTTTTAGCTTCTCCTTCATGCTCTTAGTCATCTTGACTGTCACAAATTCATCTAGCGGTTCGTGGTTCTGTTTAGTCATCGTTAATACTTGCATTGTTTTGTCTTACTCAATCTAACTCAGTCTTACTCAATTGTAACAAATTATAAAATCATTGTTATTTGGTGGGACTTGGTGGTACTGTATAAATGTGGCGAGAGAAGAAGAGACAAACACCACTCCCCACCGAGAACCAAGACAACTAAATAGAAACTTCACGACCTAGATTGTTAACCCCAACGTAAAGAACGGTAAGGCGATGACTTGATGGAGTGAGAAATAAATCAACAATCAACACATTTATAGAGACAGAACAATGACGACTATCGTTAAAGACTTTGCATCGTATAAACACCTTCAAACTATTCAGGCACTGGACGACGACGGAATAGTGATATTTACCCTATCGTACAAACGTGACTATGAAGGGTTTGATTATATCTACGAGGACTTAGAAAATTCTTTATCACTGCCTACCGAGAAGTTTAAAGAGTTAGCACTAAGAATAGCCTCTAAGACACCAGCAGTATCTTTTCAAGACACATTTGACGTATTCAATTAAAATCCAAGTCGTAGACTCTGACGAAGACCTAGACCAAATGGCACAATGGCTTGAATCACTTCCTGTAAGAGAAGACGAAGAGGAAGACGTAAGCACAGAGGATATGAAAGCTATTGGAGACTGGTTAAATTCTCTGGAAAACGACGACGACACAGTAAGCGATGACTTAGCCAATTGGCTAGAAAAGTTCGCCTAAAAACATTAGCCCCCTTGCATCAGGTTAGTGATGATGTTTGGGGATGACAGATTAATTAATTGAAGCATTAACCGTATTAAGGATTATACCGACAATGAAAAGCACTAAAGAATTTCACAACGACTATTACAGAACCAGTAACGACGACTTACTAAACGCTGACCAAATCAACGGTCTTACTTACAGACAACTACAGACCTGGCTTAAAAAGCACCCATTCGATAACTTCAACCGAGTCAAGCTTAATAGTAAAACAGTTGTCCTACGGGCTGAATTAGCTGAGATTATGGACGAAGTGGAGAAGCTACGCTATGAGTTCTCAGAGTTCCTGAAACTAGTTGACCAGTACAAGAATTCTAAATGGGACATCAAGTACTCAGCTAACGACAGTGAGATAATGCTTACCCTGCATACGCTTGACGTCAAAATCGAAGAGAAGCAAGTAACCTCTTATGTATCCCTCTACTGTATTGCTGAAGGAAACCATCCATCTAATACGCACGGCGAACTAGATTGGTTCTCTATCGATACCCTATACGAACACTGGAAAGAAGGCAGGGCAGTAATTAGAACCAATAATGAAGGCAGCGAAGAGCCGCTTGCGGCGATGTCCCAAGCTGACGCTTCTTACGAAAACGACTCGCTACCTACTGACTCTAATTTCAAAAAAGACCCGATTCTTGAAATAAGAAGTTCAGTAAAAAAAAAGCCCCAGGAGCTATTACAGTTAACCCTATTAGTAACCCTAACCTTGATGTTCGTAGTAGCTCTAATAACAACCTTGTTGAGGTATTTAGTGACTTCATTAATGTGGACGTGGCACAGGGTCAAGCGTCAGCCGAAACAATCCGTACTTACCTTGGAAAGGTTAGAACCTATCTTTGTTTCACGCGACAAGAGGGAATTGACCCAAGAGCAGCGACCAAGAACACCATCAAGAACTATCGCCGCTACTTAATCGAAGTAAAACAATTCAAACCTGCAACTATAGCACTTCACCTGAGCGTGGTTAGGCGTTTCTATGACGGATTAATCGAGTACCAAATGGTCATTAATAACCCCTGTCACGGAGTACACGCACCCCGTAGACGAATAGACAGAGCCAGTAATATCAAATGTCTTAGAAAGACGGAGGTAAAAGAATTATGCGTGAGTATATCCGATATAAACGAATCAAGCATCAAGTCTGTGCGAAGTGCGTTAATTATCTCAATGGCACTCTTACACGGCATGAGGACAACAGAGATAGCTAGCGCAAAGTATGGAGATGTAGAAAGGCACTATTCAGGAAACATTGGGTTATCGGTCACGAGTAAACGCAGTACGCGCACAGTGGCACTAACTGAGAACACGGAACGATTGATAGCCATCTATATGGATTTACGCGCAGCGCGTGGAGAGGTAATTACATCTGATAGTCCCCTAATAACTAACCTTCGCAACTCTAACGGTATAACCAAGCGTGGATTAAGGGGCGTAGTAGACAATATCCTCAACAGAATCGGGGCTAAAAGGCGTGGTTATAGTGTTCATGCGCTAAGACATAGCTTCGCCACTTACTCCCTGGAAAACGGGGCAGATTTAACTGCTGTTAGCCAAGCACTGGGACATCAGGATACTAGAACCACAGCGATATATACTCACGTCACTGACCGATGGAAAGATAACCCAGCTAACTTTTTACTTAAAGAATTGAGGAAAACGTAGGCATCCAAGTTCACGCTAAGCGAAGTACACAGATTGTCCCCTTACTCCCAGAGATAAAAGAGGCGTTATCGATTATCTGAAGCAGCGAGAGTATGAAGGCGAGGAGTTAACCTCTGACAACGTCAGTTCGATGGAGCAAAAATTATAGATTAAAGACAGGGGAAAGGTTAAAGGTCAAAGGATAAAGTAACGAGAAATCAACCTTTTCCCCTTCCCCGTTTCCCTTTACCCAAACCAAAAACGATGTTTCATTATTTTCGTCGAACTCTTAGGGAACAAATTGTTCCTCTCCAGACATAACGAATCAAAATTCGTTGGACGCTCACGTCTGACAGCTCACTATTCACCAATCTCGACCGTAGATGTAATAAGCCCATATCCAGACACGGAATTCGATTGATAGTCGATAGTCACCTTAAAGCACACGGGCTGAAGAAACCAGGAATTAGTAACCACGCACTACAGCTACATTGGCTTTAAGGAACGGAGCGGATTTAATTTAACGTGAACTCTACGGAGCTTTTAAACCTTATTCTTTCGTGGGCTGAAACCATTATTCTTTCGTAGAAAGTCTAGAAATTGATGTTTTTATCGAGCTCACGTTAATTTAAGTACAAGACCTTCTCGGTCACAGTGACATCAGAACAACATCGGTTTACGTGCATATACGAGATAGATGGAAGCATAACCCCGGTATAAACATACTCACAGCGTCGAATTCTAAGTAAAAAATTATGGTCTTTCAAACTCCATCGCAGCAAAGTGTTCCTGAACTGTCTTGTGAATGAAGCGGAATCTACCTCCGACTTGCTGTAGTAAGAGACAATCTGAGCAGCTAACTAGGAAACGTGCATAATTCCAAGGTGCAAAACCATTTTTGTAAAGTAGCCGTCGTAAAACAAAATGTTTGATACAATCCTCGTGCCCGAACCTCATCCCAAAGGCCAGCCCAAAGACCAGCACAGTAATAATGTAAAATAAATTACCCGCCGCGAGGTACAGCCCGCTAGGTAGCGAGCAAAACAGCCCGACAAGCCCGCCAGTTAACCAGCCAATCAACCCAGAACGGAAAGAACCCCATAAACCTTGATTGATAGAGATTTTGTCAATTTCGTATCGTCTCACTCTTAAGTTAAAAAGCAGCTCCCACATCATCAACCACATCAGCGCTCCAATCCCGCCACACAGCAGCCCGTAAAGCCCATAACGCGGCCCATTAAGCACCACGAAAATCCCTGCGCTAATCATCGCGCTAAACAAAATGTAACTCAGGTTACTTCTGGTCTGGGGATTTTTGAAATCTAATAAATTTATCCAGGGCCAGTTTATTTTTATTTTGTCTGATAGCTCAATATCATCAATATACATATAAATGTAAATGTTTTCACGTTGGTGATTGAAGAACAAGACAACAAACATTATGATAGTTAGCCCGAACCCGAACATCAGCCCGTAAATCACCGCGGTAAAAAACATGATAAACATCCAGCAAATAAAAAGCCCGACAATCACCCAGGTAATAAGGCTTATGTATAATTTATGTAAGCTATATAGGGACATAAGCTTTTTACTTCTAAGCCAACGAGGTTGTAACTTCTCGACTAAAAATTCAGTTTGCTGTTCCCGTTTCATCTGCTTAGCCAGCCATACCAACCAGAGCCGCGTTTGCCTAGGACTATAGTTTTTGACTCTTTTCAACCTTTCCCCAATATAAATATCGATTAGGAGAGATTCTGCATCATCTGTCTCCTGAAGATTTTGAAATTCACTTGGCGCTCTTTGCTCGGCAATGACAAGCATACTTAAGAACAGTGGAGCACGTACTAAATCCTTGAGAGTTTGATTGTGACCAACTAAATGCCATAAATGAACTTTTTTGACCGACTTAAAGTACTCTTCAATTTGCTGGTCTGAGAGCTGACTAAGACAAATAGCTCCGTGCATAAGTAATTGAGTATTAAGTTGCTCGTACTCTTCAATGCGGCTACAAACTACGAACTTTCCAGGAGATGAGTCTCCAGAATTGCCACTAATCCATTGGTTTAGAGCATCAATACAGGCTTGTTGGCAGTCATTCCTGACCTCATCTAGCCCGTCTAGCAGCACTAATAGTTTCTTTTTCTGCAACCATTGTTTATAGTCATCTCGACTACCGCCATAATTGGTTTTGAGTTCTTCAACTAGCCATTCCGGAATTGATTGCTGTTTGATAGCCCAGGAAGAGAGGTCTACAAGTACTGGGATTGGTTCCTCTGGATTTTGTGACCTTTTCAGTAATTCCCTAGCAAGGTCGAGCATAGTTGTAGTTTTGCCAGAGCCAGGTTTGCCTAAGATAAGTAAACTACCTTGAATATCCGAACCCTCGAAGACTTCTAGGATTGTGGTGTTAGAGAGAAGTTTTTCACTAACATTTGAGCCTAATTTAACTTTGGAATCCCAGGTTCGTTTTACCTGTTTTGCCTGGTCTGTTTTGTCAAGATTGATGAATATTTGATTATGGAGCGACCATTTTAGACGCTGAGCAATTTCCGTACCCACTTGCCGAAGTAAAGTTTTCTCTGAGTTGGAACGACTCGATGAGGCGATTACTTGCAAAGTTATGATGATATCACGTTCAGCGTAATACCCCCAGTTATAAATCTTTCGATAAGTCCCACCTCCAGTATTAATACTAATATTGCGTTGCGGTTGGCTCAGGAGTCTATAAAAACTAAACTGAACAGCTTTAAATTTCAATTCTGCTCTTACACGAGCTGTGCTCCACCCAATTGCCCAATATATTTCTGCTAATATTTCTGCTAAGAGTTCCTCATGTGATAATAAGCTATCTTCAAACATCTTCAAACATCAATTACTGGTCTGAGGTAGGGACACCATAAAAAAATAACAACAAAACAACGATGAAAGCCGCAAACGCTCCTGTAGCCTTGATTTGGGTCTTTGTTAGGGGAATATTTGCACTCAGGTCGAGAGTTCCAGAGAACAAATATCCTGCAATACCTGCAAATACAGCCGCGATGAATCGGACAATCGTCATGCTTTGAGAATCCAAAGTTCTTGGGTAAAGCACCAGAATTATCAAAGTGACTATAACTGCTACTGCAATAACAAGAGCAATTCCTTTCTCTACAGTTGAAACGTTAGATGCATTACTCTGGTTGTACTGTTGTGGTTGAGGTGATGTTTTCTGACTAGTTTGGGAAATATTCATGTTCAGGGTAATCGCATCAAAATTCTATGATGCTTAGACAGCAAGGGTTTTCAATTTTTATGATTTTACAACCCGTTCGCCAGAAGCCTTGTGTTGTATGAACTTGAAAAATTACGTGCGATTACCCTGTATTCATGTTGCCTTCCGCATAATTACCAGAGTTATCGGTCTCTCGATAGTCCCCTCCACCCGTGTCAATTTTGCGTTCTGGTTTATCGTTCATGATTGGTTTTCTGGCTGAGTTTCTTTCCACTTTTGAATTGCTGCAATGACGAAGCTTGAAGCGGGGTGGTCTAATAGAGCTTCAAGAGCAGCAATACTACCTGCCCCAACACTACTAAGAAGTCTTTGCTTTTGGTTGGGATTGGTATCAATCTGCTTTACGACCTCAGCAGCCATTTGTATTTGTTCGACGGGGTCGTCAGGGTTATAGGTCTTTTCTAGTTGCTTCAATAACTGCTGAATTTCAGCCGCTGCTTCAGTCAAGTTTTGCTGGGTTCGAGGAGAGTTAATGTGTATGTTCCCCTCAGCATAATTGCCATAGCTATAGGTCTCCCGATAATCTCCACCACCCGTGTAAGTTGTTCGTGATTGATTATTTGCCACGGTACTAACCTCCAGGTCAATATCTTAAATAAACTTCTGCCTTATACTTAAGTTATTTCTGTTATTTCTAGAATATTTCATTTAAAATCTTAAACATCGATTGAGCAGTAAATCTTAACTAACTTGAGTTCGGGATAAGCTGGAACCACCTATTATTTCCTTGGCTGAAAATAACTATTCTGTCGTAAAAACATTCACAGAAGTGCCATAACCCGAACTGACGTTGGCTAGTAGAAATATCGGTAACAGTAAGAAGTAATGCTTCAAGTATTCGTTTTGCACGTAAACCGTAAATGTCACCTTGTCTCTTAAATTACTACTCTTTGCAATAGTTCAGCAATAAATCTATAGTCGTTTTTGTCCGTCTACGCCTCTTGTAAGTACTCTCATTCATTTCTGGTGTATGTCCCATACTCAAAGCCCTTATCTCAAGAGGTATTCCTGCTTGTATCCCGTTGTGGTTCGCTAGGTGTCTAAAGGCGTGTGTTTGAGTTACGGGACATTTCCACCTAATTAACCTGTAACGCGCAGTATTACCATAAAAACTAACTATTCGATTCGGGTCTTCACTTGTCGGTCGGTTAGTTGGCAGTAGTGGATTATTTATCTCTAATACATTGATTAGGTCTGGGTGACTAGGAGGAACAAACGGACGCGCTAGACGGTAATTAGTTTTAGTAGTTGTCCCCAGTGCCGTTAATTCTCCTATTACTAATAAAAAATTACTACTGCTTGTTAGTGACTCTATAGTCACACGGTCAACGGTCACGAAGGGACTATTGAGATTCTGTATGGCGAATACCTCGTGAATTCTAAGCCCATAGACCACCTGCATACTAAATACCCATAACCATGCTTTGCGCGCTAAGCGGTTAGCATTTCCGTGACTGTTAGTTAATACCTGTTCTCGCCACTGCATGAACTCTTCAAGGCTAATTGCGCTTAGAGGCTTGAATTTGGTTTGAGTGACATTGCTTAGAGGCTTGAATTTGGTTTGAGTGACATTAAGGTTTTCTAGTTGATTAGTAATGTTTCTATGTTTCGTCATGCGTGTTAAACGCTTCATAGCCGATACAACACCTTTATAGGTCTTAGTTCCTCTCTGCCACCGTTCAATCACACGCATTACGTCTGTTAAGTTAACTAGTTTGCTAGGTGGTAGGTGTTTGTAAAATCTTCCGTAAGTGTCACGCCAGCTTGCTAAGTCACTTGGGTTTGATTTGTCCCTTACTCTTCCTGTCCTACTCGGTCTATCCCAAAAATCTTCCTCTACTACACCTATAGCTTCAGAGAACATGATTAGATTATTTTCTAGCTGACTCTCTTCCTTAATTTCTCTGTCGTACCATTTCCAGAACTCAGACTCGGTATCAAACTTTTTTAACGCTTCAGCGACTTTATTAGCCTTAATTAAAGCACTTCGCATCCCATCTAAAGTAAAGTCACAATTACATGGGTACTGCCTTCTAGGTTTATTAGAAGTTTTAAATTGTAGGTAAATACTGTTAGACTTTCTAGTGATGGTGATGCCGATAGGAGTTTGTTTTTGGAAGTATTTAAAATCTCTCAATAGGGACTCATAACCGATGCTATAATCTTTACTCATTTTTTACTCAAATAGCTATAAACAACTACTGAGTAAGAACGTAAAACTAAGCGTTACAAGTGTGTTTTTTGGAGTTCGAGTCTCTTCATCCGCATTAAGCCCAACACTAGAATCAATATAACTTTCGTCCTCTGTTCGAACTACCTAAAACGAGAAACTTACTCAATTTCTAGGTTACGAGCGATCGCCAGCAATTTACTTCACTTAATCAGATAACCCACTTTTCTTCTTTTACAATGAACGGAGTTACCCTTAGACTGTACGTAAACTAACTTTTGGAGCAACAAAACTATCTATGGAAACAGGTAACGAAAAATTTGCTAACACCGAACCGTTTGAAGAGACTCACAATGTCGATAAATTGGGCAAAGATGCAGGCTTAAATATGTCTGAAGAAGAACAATTAGGTTTGAAAGATAAATTAGACGAGCGAGATGACGGTCGCTTAGACCTCGATCCCGAACATTCTCCGAGCGGATCGACCAACGAGCCAACGGAATTATAGACACGGTAGTCTAGCAAATAAAACATTCAATATTACTTAGATGGGCGATCTCTTATTGTGGCTAGCTATCGGTGTTGGTTCGATTGTATTATTAATTTTATATACTCTCTACGTCAGAGGATTCTTTCAAACCAGAACTAACTATCGACTCGACAATTTACCATCACCTAGCGATCGCGACTTCGGGTTGACTATTGGTAGTCTATCCGATTCTTTTGTGGAGCGCGGAACGATAACGGGATTTTGGATAGGTGCAGATGAAATTAATCGAGTTCGTTTAGAAGGGATTTACGCCGCCAAAGAGACGATTGATTTTGAAACCTACACCATGACACCCGGCAGACGCGCTGATGATTTTGCCGAGGCATTGATAGCTAAGGCACAAAGAGGTATTAAAGTTAGGGTGTTAGCCGATAACTTTGGTGCCAGAGCGATTCCTACCAAATATTGGCGCAATTTACAACGAGAAGGTATTGAAGTTCGCATATTCAATCCTTTTTCCTGGCGCGCTCCCTTTTATTATTTTCAGCGCAATCATCGCAAGCTTTTGCTCATCGATCGCCGAGTTGCTTTCGTTGGTGGTGCGGGAGTATCTGACGACTGGGATGGCTTACCAGAAATCGGAGACACTACCCCTTGGCTAGACTATGAAGTAAAAATTGAAGGTAACGTTATTTCCAGGTTGCTCGGCATTTTTTGGCAACACTGGCTCGATGCCGGTGCCACAATAGATTTAATTCAAAGAACTATTGCGAGCGAGGATTCCCAGGCTCCTACCATCTTAGTTTCTACAGGGGAAGATCCCAGTTTTAGAGACGCTTCGATTCGCGCTCTCTATCAATCTTCGATCCAGTCGGCAACAGAAAGAATTTGGATTGCCAGTCCCTATTTTTTACCCAACCCCAATACTAGAAAAATTTTAGTTGCCGCCAAAGAGAAAGGTATAGACGTGCGAATCTTGACCATGGGCTATAAGAGCGATAAGCGGTTTATCTACTATACCTCTCAGGAATTATATAAAACGATGCTCCAAGGTGGAATTAAAATTCACCAATATCAGCCGAGTATGATGCACGCTAAAATTTTATTGATCGATCGCCATTGGGTAAGTATTGGCAGTGCTAATTTCGATGCTCGTAGCTTTTTTCAAAATGACGAGATGAATATTACTACTGCCCAACCAGAGTTATTAACCTGGGTCGAAAATTTATTTACAGAAGCGTTTGCTAAGAGTCGGCTGATTTTATTAAAAGATTGGCAACGCCGTAGTTTTAAAGCTAGAGCCATTGGTAATTTTTGGCGATTATTTTATTGGGAACTTTAATTACACTAATTTAGCAACGCCGCAAATGTATCAGTCTAAGTTGGATTAGAGCTGAAACGCTAAACTTGGATTGAGGGTTTAATTTGAAAGGGATAGAGCAATGATACGCCTCAAGCCTTGGCAGCTAGTTATCTTGGCTTTACCGATCGCCACGATTGTCGTCTTTTTGTTAATCGCCGCAGGTTGGCAAATTCATCGCTGGGGAATTAATTGGATTTGGGCGGTGGTGATTGTTATCTTTGCCGCTTGGCGTTGGCTGTTGGCGAAATGGACTAAACCGCCGCTCGCCGAACTGGAAACCATCATCGAAGCAGCGGACAAGCAATTAACATTTCCCAAAGATAGTTCGGGCTCGGATGTCGCTAACCAAGTTCGTGCTGCTTTGCAAGAAGTGTTGGCAGCCGCTCGAGACGATCCTCCGATCTGGGAAGACTGGCAGACATTTTGGCAGAGATGTCAAGATTTAGTCATTAAGGTAGCTCATGCTTATCATCCCGAAGTCAAGCGTCCCCTATTAAATATTTATATTCCTCAAGCATATGGGCTGATTCGGGGTACGGTAGACGATACCGATCGCCTGATGCAAAAATTGACTCCAGTTTTAGAGCGGGTTTCCATCGGGCAAGCCTATGAAGCTTATGAAGTGTACCGCAAGCTAGAACCTTCAGCACGTAAATTAGGTCGAGTTTTTAATTGGTCGCAGTGGCTGTTAAATCCCGCCGCCGCGATCGCCAAACGAGCTAGCAAATATTCTAATACTCAAGCAAATCAGCAATTAATCGCTAACTTAGGACAATTAATTAGAGAAACCGCCTTAAAAAATCTCTGTCATCAGGCGATCGCGCTTTACGGCAAGGAAACGATCGCCCTGCCTGAAGTTGCTTCTAGCCCCACTTTACCCCAAGCTCAAACTCAAACTCTCCAAGAAATTATCGAAACAGCCGAACCCGTAGCAGAAGTCGAGCAAAAGCCGGTAAAGATTCTTTTAGTAGGACGCACGGGAGCGGGAAAAAGCAGCGTTATCAATACTTTGTTTCGAGCAGAAAAAGCAGAAGTAGATGTGTTACCTAGTACCGATCGCCTGCAAAATTATCATTGGCAGAGTCAAACTGGAGAAACTCTCAACTTGTGGGATACTCCCGGTTACGAACAGGTAAACCGTCCAGAATTAAAACAAGAGGTTCTAGAATATGCCGCTACCGCTGACTTGTTATTACTAGTTACTCCCGCTCTCGATCCCGCTCTGCAAATGGATGTAGATTTTATCGCAGAGCTAAAAGCAGAAATAGCCGATTTACCAGCGATCGCCATCGTTACTCAAGTAGATCGCCTGCGTCCGATACGTGAGTGGAATCCCCCTTACAACTGGCAAGAAGGCACTTTACCCAAGGAAAAATCGATTCGTGAAGCCACCCAATATCGCGCCGAGTTACTGGGAGATCTCTGTAATCCCATTTTACCGCTGGTTACTGAAGATAAAAGTAACGATCGCGCCTCTTGGGGCAGAGAAACACTCTCGACGGCGATCTTAAATGCTATCGATCCTGCCAAACAGCTAAGAATGGCACGCTTCTTGCGCGATCGCGAAACTCGGAGTAAGGAGGCAGCAAAAATAATTAACCGCTACACTCGTCAAATGTCTACTACTCAGGGTTTGACTGCCTTACTCAAAAGTCCCGTACTGCAATTTATCTCTACGATGACAACGGGAAATCCGACTTTAGCCTATGCTCTATCCGAACAAATTCCCATAGAACAATTACCAGTAGTTATCGGTAAATTACAGATGGCATACGAGTTATTTAGTTTATTAAGCGACCAACCCAATCTTCGCAATTTCGATCTCTTATCTTTATGGACTTTGCTATTAGAAAACGAAGCAACTCCAGATCGCAATGCTTGGGCATTCGGTCATGCTTTAGTAGAATATTGGACTAAAAATTTAAATGTAGACCAGCTTTGGAAACGATATCAGTATTATTTAGAAGAGAAGTAGCCGTACAAATTTGTAAAATATCCTTATGGCTATGCTACCTTAAGTAAGATAAGGAGTATGAAATAAAAATTACTCATGGCAAAAATATCTATTAGACTTGTTGCATAAATATTATTAACCTTGATTTAGTAAGGGAAAAAGGTGAAAGCGATTGTCTTGAATGTCAAGTTTAATTTGTCTTATGGTGCGATCGCCAATCTCTACGTCAAATACATGAAGAAAACGATCTTGCTAGCTATTGGTCTGTGCATGGTTTTTACTACCGTAGGTTTAGCACTTTCTTATCTCCTCAATTTTACTTCTGGAGCGACGATCGTGCTTTGTGCTGCCGTTACTTATCTTGTCAGTCTAGGTATTAACGCTTGGCGACAATCCCGTCAGAAGGGCGATCGCACTTTTGAAGAAGCTTAGACGACGTTATTGATTTTAGTAATGCGATCGCCTGTTACTAATTAAATCCTCAAAGCGATCGCTTTCTTTTCTAAACCTTAAACCGCATCACGCCACATCCCAGTCAGAGCAAGTTGAGAATCGGTTGGAATCGAGAATATTTGTTGGAAACCTTGTCGCTGGTAAAATGAAATATTACGCAAGGTAGAGGAGACAAGATAACAACCTACCTGCTGTTTGTCAGCATAGTTCAAAACTGGAGATAGCAAATCTTTGCCAATACCTTTTCCCCGTGCTTCAGGAACAAGTGCTATCCACATAACCTCGCAATGAATTTGTTTTGGCTCAAACTTCGCAGCCTGGCTTCCAATTTGCTCAAATCGCTCTGAAGCTTCCAATCCGCCGAAAGTTGTGATGATTTCAGCAAGTTCTGCCAAAACTTCGTCAAAGCAATCGTCAAATAATCGAATATCGCTGGGATACCAGGCGATCGCACCTGCTTCATTGGGCGCAATCAGAACTTCACCACGCCGAACGGTATCTGCCAGAAAGACCTGAAAAAATGCTGTTAAAGCATCCAGTCTATTCACTCTCTCTAAAAAAATGAATGACAACATGGGATCGTCAAAAAATCCACGAGCCAGAATCTTTGCTGCCAATGAAATTTTAGCTTGAGAAACTTTTAGCATTTAGTATCTTTCCAATTCTTAATATCTAAAGGTCGATCTCTTGTCGTTACAATGACAGAATAAACAGTCACTCGATCTATAGCTATTTCAGTCCTGCTGAACTATCAAAATCCTGCTACGAGTTTTTTCAAAAGATCGAACACATATGGCAAATTCCACACCAAAACCATCGCTTATCATTTCCAGTCAAGATAAGGGATGGAGATCGATTATTGTTGAAGAGTTTCAGCGGTTCTGTTGCAAAAAATCCGAACAGAGAGAATATACCTGTGATTAACTAATTTTTTAGACAGCGATCCCAAACAGAGAATAGACAAAATTTCTTTGTCCCAAGATGTCACCTTTAGCGATATTTTTTATTTGCCCTTTGCGAATCACATTCATGATTTCATACCCTTTTAATGTCCGCCATGCTGAGTGGAAATGTTGAAAGTATAATTTATACTTAGCCTGCTTTTTCGGAAATCTATGGTCTTGCTCGATGATATTATTAAGATATTTGTTCTGTCTCAATTCACACTCACTAGAGATAATTTCTTCCGTTTGAAGTTCTTCAACTGCTGCGGGATAAGCAGGATTTTGGTCTACGTTAATAACTCTTGGCTGCTTATTATGTCTCGATTTCAGGGCTTTCTTCAAGAATCTTTTAGCAGCTTGTTTATCTCTCCTGGCACTAAACATAAACTCTATGGTAATACCATTGCTGTCAACTGCTCTATATAGATATTTCCATTTTCCTTTGACCTTGAGATAAGTTTGATCTACTCGCCAAGAGTCATTAGTTGAGATGAGATGCTTTCTGGCTCTTCTTTCTATTTGTGGTGCATAAATCATCACCCATCGGTAAATCGTGGTGTGGTCTACAGATAGTCCTCGCTCTTGCATGATTTCTGCTAAATCACGATAACTCAAACCATAGCGGAGATACCACCTCACACAAAGTAAAATTATTTCTCCTTGAAAATGTTTCCACTTAAATGGTTGCTTTGAGTTCATCTGGTCTAGTAGTTATTTACGTTTGTTAAATACTACAAGTTTGTCTTAAGTTTTTGCAACAGTACCGCGATGACCAGTATCCCAACTGACCAACGGTCACGCAAGCCCCGTCGTGTCTTGGCGAGCATTCCCTTGCGCCTTAGGTCGGCGCGGGGTCTCGCCGCTTTTACGGCGGGGAACGTGACCCCATATCCAAAATTTTGAGAGTCGAGATACACGTTCTTAGCTTCACTACCCAACAATAAATTGTGGACTCGATAAAGACTTCCTTAATAAGCAACGCAAGGAGTAAAAAATGACAACGAACGATAATGGATACGCAGGAAAGGTTGCGTTTGTGACTGGAGCAGCGAACGGCATCGGTCGAGCTACGGCACTGGCGTTTGCCCGCAAGGGTGCTAATGTCGTGATCGCTGATGTTTCGGAACAGGGCAATCAGAAAACGGCGCGCGCGATCGAAGATCTTGGCGGTCGTGTACTCGCTGTCAAGCGCGATGTGACAAAAACAGAAGACGTGACGATAGCTTTAGACAAAACTATCGAAACTTTCGGGCGGTTGGACTTTGCCTTTAACAATGCTGGTGTGGAGCAGAAGAAAGCACCAATAGCGGAAATTTAAGAGGAAGAATGGGATCGGATCGTAGATACCGACCTGCGCGGCGTTTTTCTGTGCATGAAGCACGAAATCCCACTACTACTCAAACAAGGAGGTGGTGCGATCGTCAACACCTCATCGGGTGCTGGGGTCATAGGCATCAAGAGCGGAGCTGCATACACCGCTGCCAAACACGGTGTAATCGGGCTGACCAAGGCAGCAGCTCTCGACTATGCTTCACAGAACATTCGTATTAACGCTGTTGCCCCTGGTTACATTGACACACCGATGATGGATCGCTTTACTGGCGGTACTGCTGAAGGACGAGAACAAGTAATCTCTCAAGCCAATTGGCAGGGTGGGACAGCCCGAAGAAATCGCTAATGCGGTCGTCTGGCTGTGTTCTGATGCGTCCTCCTTCGTCGTCGGAGCCCTGGTGGTCGATGGGGGTCAAACGGTGTAATAATGCTGGTCGATAAATAAATGTTGCTTTGACAGAAGCGATCGCTCCTGGAACATTTTGAACTTTATAAGTAGGTAAATTATCCACAATAACAACTGCTCCAGCCCTAACCAGAGAAACTATAATTTCTTTAGCAAACCACATAACAAAAATCTCTCTTTGTTCCACCATCAAGGTAGTTATACTAAATCCGATTACATAACGGCGATCGATCTGATTGCGGATGGAGGCTATATGGCTGGATAAATCAACGTAGTTTTTAGATATCAATTACAATTTTTGAACAAAAAAAGGAGAAAAGTAATAATGAAAGTGTACGGATATGGAACACAATCAAAGGATCGAGACTTAGAACCTGTCGTTTTTGAACGCAAAGAACCGCGCGCGGGCGAGGTTGCGTTTAAAGTCACCTATTGTGGCGTGTGCCATTCGGATCTACACCAGATACGCAATGATTGGCAGAATACGAGATACCCGTGCGTGCCAGGTCATGAAGTCGTGGGTGAAATAACCGAAGTAGGTCAAGGCGTTACCAAATTCCAAAAAGGCGATATTATTGGTGTAGGCTGTATGGTCAATAGCTGCCTCGAATGCGAGAAATGTGAAAAAGGGGTCGAGAATTATTGCCAAGGTCCAGTCGGTTTTACCGCAACATATAATGGACCTGTCAAAGGGGGAGATACAAATACATATGGCGGCTACAGCACCCATCTAGTTGTGCGAGAAGAATTCGGTCTGACAGTGCCAGAAGGATACAACCCTAAATATGTCGGTCCTGTCATGTGTGCGGGGATTACCGTTTACTCACCGATGAAACATTGGGACTTAAAAGCAGGACAAACTCTAGGCGTTGCTGGTATCGGTGGCTTGGGTCATATGGCTATCAAGCTTGGCAAGGCTCTCGGTGCTGAAGTTGTCGCTTTCACACGCAATGAAGACAAGAAAGACGAAATTCTTGAAATGGGTGCCGACAGGGTCGTAATTTCAACCAATGACGATGAGATGAATGAGGCAGCAGAAAGTCTTGACCTCTTAATCAATACAATTCCAGTTCCGCACGATATCAACCCCTATGTCAGCCTGATGAAAACCGATTCCACAATCGTGGTTGTCGGGAATATGGTGAATTTCGAGAATATTATCCCAGGACCGATGGTTTTCAATCGCATCGGCATTTCTGGTTCTCTCATAGGAGGAGTTAAGGAAACCCAGGAAGTGCTGGAGCTGTGCGCCAAGCACGATATTGCGCCATCCATAAAAACGATCGCAATTCAGGACATCAACGATATCATGAAAGTTCTGGAGAAGGGTAATGACGGTGAGTTTCGCCATGTGATCGATATGCAATCACTTCACGATGCAGTAGAAAAAATGAAAGATGAGGTCAAACAGTTGGAGCGACCTGACCGTGGTGAGGTTGTTAATCGCAAAGCCGTATAAATACGGTCTTAATTGGGAGGGAGATTAGCGACAGCTTGTGGAGCTTTTGGAATTATATCAATACCCCCTATGACCTTACAGTAAAAGGGGATGTGAAGTACCGCTTCATTATCGATCTGGTCACACTAGCAGCTTCATCAGGCAAACAAACTTTAAAAACATCATATTGTGGCGTTAGCGATCGCGGATGCGGAAAATGATACCGTTGTAAACTGGATGGAGAAAGTGAGCGACAAGGAATATTATTCAGGGAATTAATAGCGTAGCGAATAAGGTAATCATAATGCCCCAAGTCAATCAGAGCTTTACATCTTTTTCTATTGCTGGTGACGACGATTATGCTCCAGATCGGGAGGACTTGTTTAAGTTTGCAGGGCTTTTAGAAAAATACGCACCCCATGACGATCGATTCGATTTAAACGAAGAGGGACTGCACATTTTTAGAGCTTCCAAGATAGCAGATGAGGAAACGTACCTCATGTCTCAACCAGGTATTTGTATTATTGCCCAGGGCGCAAAATCAGTATCTTTGGCAAATAATCATTTTGAGTATGATGACTCAAACCTGGTTGTATATGCGGCTGAAATTCCTATCAACGTAAAGATAGTAAGAGGCAGCAGAGAAGAGCCTTATCTTTGTCTTGTTGTTCCCATCGACCCACATAAATTGACCGACCTAATTCTGAAAGTATTCCCCAATGGTGTCCCAAAAACAGCAGATACACGAGCTATATACGTTGGCAAGAGCAATCCTAAAATCGTTAGATCGGGTATTCGATTAATGGAGCTTATTGCCGAGGGCAAAGATGCCGATCTGCTTGTACCGTTAGTAATTGACGAAATTCTGATTCGCTTATTACGTAGTCCAGCAGGAGCTTCAATTGCTCAGATTGGTATAACCGACTCCAATACCCAAAAAGTAGCGAAGGCTATTTCTTGGCTCAAGAACAACTATAACCAGCCTGTAAAAATGGAAACACTCGCTAAAATCGCTGGTATGAGCCTATCTCCTTTTCACATCTATTTTAAGAAACTAACCTTAATGACCCCGCTTCAATTTCAGAAAACATTACGACTGGAGGAGGCACGCAACCTCATGATGTCCAAGATGATGGACGTAACGAATGCCAGTTTAGAGGTTGGGTATTCGAGTGTTTCACAGTTCAGTCGCGAATATACTCGTCACTTCGGCAGATCTCCAGCAAAGGACATTGCAATACTGCGGTGATAGCGTCTGCGACAGGTAAAACAATCCTTAGAGCTGTCATTCGTGCCTAACCGAGCAATCCTGGATTAAATCCTTGATGCTACTCGGCTTCTTCTGCTTGCTGCTGCTCCTTTTAGGCGACTCATCATCTGGCTTACCATCGCTACTATATTTGCATTTGTAAATCATCGAGAAGTTGAGTTAAATAATTCTAATTATTACGAAAGAGCGTTGTTTCTTGTCCGTTTGCTGTCGCAACGCCTAATAAAGCCGATTGCCATCAACTCAAAAGCAGGGAAAATAAACCACACAGGGCAATGCCATCGAATACTCCCGCACCGCCGATGCTAAGAACTCCTGAAGTCATTTTTTCGATTTGGGTTAAATGTAGTAAGTCTGCACCAATCAAAGTGCCTAACACTCCGCTAGCAAAAGCAACGGGAGGTACTAGAGTTCCTTTAGTCAGTAAAACCGCACACAAAACTGCTGTCAGAGGAGAAATCAACGGATTCATTTGAATGCCAATACCTGGAACTATTTGTGCGGAATGATAACTAACTAAGGTAACAATTGCCGTACAAACAATAATTGCCAAGACATTCGATCTGCCGAACTGATATAAAGCCAGTAATACGGGAATTAAGCCCCCACCCACATTTAGGGCAACAATGGTATATTGACGAACTTGTTGAAAAGGTAGACCCCAAAATCTTTCTAACCAAAAATAGTGTAAATCTAAAGGAACTTGCACCTGCGACTCAACCCGATAAAGAGGAATATTAATCGTACTGCCAATAATAATCGAGAGAAATAAAAATAAAGCAAGACCACGAGAAAAACCTAGTTTGGCTGCTGCTACCTGTACCACATCGATCGCCAGGAAAAACCAGATAAAAGGTAACAGTAACAGTAAAATCAAAAATAAAATTAAGGTAACTGGTAGATAAATCATAGTGGTAATTGGAGTTAAATAGTTAATTTGTCCTGGTTTCCCCTACTCAACCAATCATTTAGTTCATCTGGTGCTTGTGCTTTTTGCAGGTATTGCTTGAGGGTTTGTCCTTCTAAAACTTCATGCTGTAGGAGATATTGCGCCATTTCTTCGAGTAAAGAGCTATTTACTTCCAAAATGTGTCGAGCTATTTGGTGAGCCTCATCGACAATTTGTTTGACTTGGCGATCGATTAAGTCTGCTATCTGTGGGCTAGTGGGGCGACGGGAAGAAGCATAGCCATCGATAAATTGCTGCTGTGTTTTTTCAAATACCACTAAGCCTAACTGTTCGTCCATGCCGTATAGAGTTACCATGCGCTCTGCTAAATCTGTTACCTTTTGCAGGTCGTCACTGGCACCAGTCGATACTTTATCAAACACTACCTCTTCTGCGGTACGCCCACCTAAAAGAGTAGCAATGCGACCTCGAATTTCATCTTCCATCATCAAAAAGCGGTCTTCTTCAGGTAGTTGCAGAGTATAACCCAAAGCTCCCACGCCTCTAGGAATAATCGATATCTTCTCTACTCGACTCGCACCAGGCATTAGCGAGCCGACGATCGCATGACCGACTTCGTGATATGCCACCGTAGTTTTTTCTATCTGGTTGAGAACGCGAGATTTACGCTCTAATCCCGCAATAACTCGTTCGATCGCTTCGTTAAAGTCTGCCGTGGTTACTTTCGGACTGTTACGACGGGCAGCTAGTAATGCTGCCTCGTTAACCAAGTTTGCTAAGTCTGCACCTGCAAACCCAGGAGTTCGGATAGCGATCGCTCCAAAATCTACGTCATGGTCTAACTGAACTTTTTGAGCATGAACTTTTAAAATCGCTTCTCTTCCCTGTCTGTCGGGACGATCTACTAATACCTGACGGTCGAATCTCCCCGGACGGCGTAAAGCGGGGTCTAGAACTTCAGGACGATTGGTTGCGGCAATGATAATCACTCCCGTATTGGCTTCAAAACCATCCATCTCGGTAAGTAGTTGGTTGAGGGTTTGTTCTTGTTCGTCATTGCCACCAAAACTAATATTACTACGTCGAGCCTTACCCAAGGCATCCAATTCGTCGATAAAAACAATACAGGGTGCTTGCTGCTTTGCCTGCTGAAATAGATCTCTTACCCGTGCCGCACCCACACCTACAAACAGTTCGATAAACTCCGAGCCAGAAATACTAAAAAAAGGTACGCTCGCCTCTCCAGCAATGGCTCTAGCCAATAGAGTTTTACCCGTACCAGGCGGACCTACAAGTAAAACCCCTTTAGGAATTACCGCACCAATGTTACTGTATTTTTCTGAGTGTTTGAGAAATTCAACTATCTCCGCTAGTTCGACTTTAGCCTCATCAACTCCAGCCACATCTTGAAAAGTAACCCCCGTTTTTCCTTCTGCATAGATGCGAGCTTTACTCTTACCTACCGTGAGGGCAGAGGGAGCATTTCCCGCCGCTTTTTTGAGAAACCAAGCCCAAATAGCCACGAAAATTAGGGGAGGAGCTACCCAACCCAGAATAGTTGTCAGCCATCCCAAACGGTCTGGTGGCGGTGCGCCAAATTCAACTTGGTTCTTTTCCAGTAATTGAACTACATCGACCCGATCGCTGGCAATGGGTGTGGTAACGTAAACGGGCTGGTTATCTCTAGAAGTAGAGGCAGTTTGGTTATTGCTGCTCTTTGCATCGGTACTTTTGAGTGTATAACGAATTTCGTTTGGTTCGACTAGAGCCCGAGCTACCTTACCGTCTTGTAACTGCTGTAAAAATTGACTGTAGAGTACTTCTTTGGGACTAGAACGAATAAAAGGCAAAATAAAAAGATTGAAGAATAGCAGAAACAGCAGCAGCGAAAGCAGACTACTGCCGACTTGTCGTGATGGTGGAGTGGGGCGATCGCGATCCATTTCTACGGGCATATCATTACAATTTCGCTTTAACTCTAAGTTTTTACCAACGGTCAGAGCAGCGACGGAAGCACTTCGGAGGTTTCCTCCGATACGGGAACGTCCGTCAAGACAGGCTCCGTCAAACGCGCTCTGCGTTTCACCGTTCGTGACAGCGAACGTCGGCGGAGTTATCTCTGACTGACAAAATACCAAATAAATTATTGAGACAAACTACTGTAGAAATGAAAAGTAACAAGAACTAACTATAATTTTCTGTCATTAATAATGCAGTTTCGCAACTATGCGATCGCTCTCCGCAACAGGGCTTACAAGAACAGTCACGTAAATTCTGAGGGCGTAAATGTGAGGTTTCCTCGCGGACTGGAGTCCGCCAGCAATTCTCATTTTAAGATTTCATGACATTGAAACCCAGTCCAGAATCGTTACAAGCAGAAGAATTGGGAATTAGTTCTCTATTCAACATAGAGAACTAAAACAAGAAGGGGCAATTAGCTTAAAGTAAAAGGCATTAACCTTCGCTGGAGTGGCAACATGGGTTTAGCAATAGGGATGCCTGAATTATTATCGATGCTAACCGACGAGTTAGATGAGCTGCCCGATGAAAGAAAACAGGGCAATAACACCAAATATAGGGTTGAAGAAGCGATAAAAAGTGCTTTTTCGGTCTTTTTCATGCAATCGAGGTCATTTTTAGACCATCAACGCTTGATGAAAACCCAGAAAGGGAGAGATAATGCGGCTAGTCTGTTTGGGATCGAGCGCATCCCCTGTGATAATCAGATTCGTACCCTGCTCGACCCGGTGCCAGCTTCAACGGTGTTTGGGGTCTTTCGCTCCGTCTATGACGGTTTGTCAAAAACGGGAAATCTCAAGCCCTATCAGTGCTTTGGTGGAGAATTTTTACTGACTCTCGATGGCACTGAATATTTCTCGTCCAAGAAGATTCACTGCTGTCACTGTTGCCATCAGACACATAAAAACGGCAGCACCACCTATTTTCACGCTGCTGTAACACCAGTATTAGTGGCTCCAGGACGACCACAGGTCATCAGTTTAGAACCTGAATTCATCACTCCCCAAGATGGTCACGACAAACAAGATTGTGAAAACGCTGCTGCCAAGCGTTGGATTGCTGCCCATGCCTGTGAGCCACAAGACCCGCCTGTAACTTTACTTGGGGATGACCTCTACTGTAACCAACCCATCTGTGAAAAGGCTTTGAACCATGGCTATCATTTTATCTTCGTCTGTAAGCGAAGCTCCCATCCAGAAGTTTATGACTGGGTGGATTACCTCGAACGAGTCGGTGAAGTGCAAACTCTGACCGAGATTGAGTTCCATGGACGAAAGCGTTTGTCTGATCACTATCGTTTTGTGAATAAAATTCCCCTCAGAGCCACCCAACCAGCCCTGGACGTAAACTGGTGTGAGGTGACGGTAACAGATACCAGCAACCAGAAAACTCTATACTACAATGCCTTTGCTACTTGCCATGAAATTCATGCCCAGAATGTGTCCGAGATTGTCACTGCTGCTCGTGCACGCTGGAAGGTAGAAAATGAAGGGAATAATATTCTCAAAACTAAGGTTTATCATCTCGAACATAATTTTGGTCACGGTCAAAACCACCAGGCAGAACTTCTATTTTGCCTTAATTTATTAGCCTATCTCTTCCACACCACTCTGGATTTAATCCACATCACTTATCGTGCCGTTCGCTCCATGTTGGTTACTCGCCAAACCTTCTTCAACGAGCTTCGGGCACTGACCAGATATTTATGGTTTGAGAGTTGGCAGACTTTGTTCGAGTTTATGCTGAGGGAGGGAAAAGCACCTGACGGGGTTAACTCTAGCTAAATTTCGCGACTGTTGAACCTGAACCAATTCGCGCCCCTTATAGCTCTACAAAGTAATAGCTGGTTGTTCCAAGTATTACTTGGCTTTTTCATGGCTCAAAACGAACTTGCTCAGGGATGATAGCTGCTCCGGAGCTTACTTTGACTCACAATCAATTAACTCTTCGACTTTGTTCGCGAAAAAGTTTCGCGAACAAGTTCCCAATTTTTATCTTTTACCCTCTATTTTCTTCCGTTCAGGTTTCAAAATGAGAATTGCTGGGAGTCCGCCGCCAACGCGGAGCGTTGTCGAAGCTCTCCAGAGCTTGTTGACCGCCCGAATCAGTCGACAGCACCTCCACTGGCGAAGCCGATCTCCTACTGCCAAGATTTGCCAATCAAAAATCTCCACCAACCTGACACCGATGCGTCATAGACCTGTCATCTGGGATGTGTATCTTATAACTATCCAATTGAGATGAACGCAGAAATGACAACTAATACTTTAAAATGACTGGTGGCAGCAATATCGCGAAGTTATTCGCTCTAACAAATTACATCAAGAACTATTAATGCTGCTTCACAGTCAGTCCGACATAGCCAACAGACTAATCGACCTAGAAAAAATCAAACATCCAGGTCAGTCTGAAAGTTGGTATCTAGACAAAGTTATCTATAACCTCAGACGGGCAGCCTAGATTGATTTTATAGCTAATAACAGGAAGTTTAAACTGATGAAAGATATTCCTTTAAATGTAAAAGTAACCTGTATCGATGGTAACTGTGGTAAATCCAGTCACGTTATCATCAATCCCTTGAATCAAAGCATTACTCATCTTGTCGTACACAATGAAGACTTTTCTGATTCCAGTAAGCGTTTGGTAACTTTAGATAAAATTGTTGCCACTACCCATGAATCGATTCAGTTAAACTGCACCAAAGAAGAACTGGCAGCAATGGAGAAATTTACTGAAACTCACTATATCAATAGCGATTCGGCAGAATACAGGTCTTTTTATCATCCTGACGAACATATATATGATGACCTCGATCTCTATTCAGTATGGCCCTATGTCTATGCCGAAAGCAGTTTAGATTCAATTCCTGTAGAAGAAGAGCGTATTCCTCCAGGAGAAATGGCTGTACGTCGGGGAGCAGATGTTGAGGCAACCGATGGTCATGTAGGAAGAGTCGATGAGTTCGTCATCGACCCAACTGACGGTCATATTACTCATTTAGTGGTACGAGAAGGACATTTGTGGAACCAACAAGAGCTAACTCTACCACTATCTACTATCGATCGCATGGATGAAGATGAGGTTTACTTGAATTTAGACAAAAAAACCGTTAAGTCTCTACCTGCTATTTCAGTCAGACGCTTTTATCGCTCCACAGCTTAATCTCTGCCAAATTAGCAACTCTACTAATTTTACTCAATTAGCAATGACTGGTTTTAAAAAATTATGGTTCGATCTATTTGTTTATTTTCTTTGGAAAGACTTCGGGAAGAGGCAACGGCATTGATTCAAAAAGGCCGTATTAATTCTGGGCAACCAATTTACACTTTGTCTCAATATTTAACTACTAGAGAATGGCTTTACGCTGAACAAGAATTAGAAGAACACGGCTTTTTACTTCGCGAGCGCATTGGTGAACTGGTAGGACAGCAAAAATGTGAAGAAGATTGAGCCTCATCATTCCCTTACTCAATTGAATAATTAAGATTTGCGGTCGCGCCATACTGACAAATAATCGATCTAGATTGGACACACCTCTGTCATAGCATCCATCTAATCTAGACAGTAGATAGAGTACATCGATTTCCACTTCTCAACGAACAGATATCTCCGCAAAGTGCCAAGTCTGTTAGTTAAGTTTTTTTCCACAAAATTATCAACTCTAATTATTAATCTAAGGAGCGATTATTATGCGTTCTACTACTAAAAGATTAACTACCAAAGGTCTATTAGCAACCTTAATTATTGCCAGCACTCTCACTTTGGGAGCTTGCCAAGGACAGAAACAAACTCAAGCCGAAGCCGAACAGCCAAAAGTTTCCCAAACTACTCAAAACCAAGCCACTCCAGTTAAAGCAACTAGTCAAGCAGAAGTTGCTCCCGATGGTTGGGTAGTAGTCGATAATAAAACTTTTATCCCCGTAGTTGACCAATTAGGCGAACACCTTTATCAAGCCCGTCAAGCTTATCTCAAAGGGGACAACATGGCTGCTGCGGTAGCTATGCGCGAAGGTTCGGCATTTTTAAAACGGGAATTGCCCCAAGCCAATAAACAAGGTCAAGCTGCTTTAAATCGAGCCAGCGAAGACTTGACAAACAATGCTGCGCTAGTAGAAAGTGGCAAAATTGATTCTGTAAAAGACCTAGACAAAGTATTTGCCACAGCCTATCAAGCCGATACCGAACATTTATGGATCGTAGCTGACGAGCAAGACTGGATTCCGATTGTTGAGATGTCACAGCAACACTGGCAAACAGCCAAACAAGAATTTCTCAACCAAAACAATCGAGCAGCAGCCATAGAGATTCGCAAAGGTGTAGCTTTCCTCAATCTAGAAGCCAATCGCACTAACGATCGAGGCATCAAAACTAATATCTCAAACTCAGCGCAAAATTTAGAGCAGCTAGCCAAAGATATTCAAAATGGTAAGGTTAGTAATGTCAAAGTGATAGACCGAGCTTTTGCCCAAGGACAGCTAGCAATGGGTCAATTCTATCAAAGCCAAGCTAAAGCTTCAGAGTCTCAAGGAGAATTAGCTATAGCAGGTAACGAAGTAATCGCTGCATTCCACCATCTTCAAGCAGCCAACACCTGGTTGGGTAAAGACAATGCCGATCTCAAACAGGCTCAAGCAGAAGTTGAAGCAGTCAGAGATAATTTGGGTTCGCCCAACGAAGCTCTGTCGAGAAATCTAAGTCCAGCAATTGCCACTGTAGGTGAGCAAATTACTAACTTAAACCAAAATATTGCTCAGTCTTAATTACCGCTACTGTTGTCTAACTCCGATTTAATTAATAGTTTTATTCTCACACACTTAAAATGTCTTCATTGTATACATGGGGCATTTTTTCTTGTATTTAATTAATACATTTGTTTTTTTATTTGACAATTTAATCGGTTCTGTTGCAAAAAATCCGAACAGAGAGAATATACCTGTGATTAACTAATTTTTTAGACAGCGATCCCAAACAGAGAAGGATCTGTCAATAAGTTTGTGTCAAAGAAAGTTAAAGTGGAAGCCGTCCTTCAAACTCGATGGCAAATCGATTTAAAGCAGCTTTCCAATCCCGTAAAGGTCTAGTCCATCTCTGAGATAAGTTATTAATCGCAAGATAAATAACTTTGAGCGCAGCTTCATCTGTTGGAAAAATCCGATGATTCTTCAACACTTTTCTAAGAGTCATATTCATCGACTCGATCGCATTAGTGGTGTAAATAATGCGACGGATTTCTGGAGGAAACTGGAAAAACGGAATCACGTGCTGCCAGTGAGCCAGCCAAGACCTACTAATTGGGGCATAAGTGGAGTCCCACTTGTCAGCAAAAGTTATTAGTGCCTGTTCGGCTTCAGCTTCAGTAGCGGCAGTGTACACTCGTTTGAGGTCAGCGGCAACAGCTTTACGGTGTTTGTAGGAGACATAGCGTAGGGAGTTCCTGACCATGTGTACCATACATAACTGTACGCGGGTTTGCGTAAATACCGTTTCAATCGCTTCGGCGAAGCCCGTCAGACCATCGATACAAGCAATAAAGATATCCTTGACTCCACGATTCTTTAACTCAGTTAACACCGACAGCCAGAATTTTGCCGTTTCTGTCTGGGTCATCCACAGCCCCAATAACTCCTTATCGCCTTCGATGTTGATTCCCAGAGCTAGATGGACGGCTTTGTTGATGACTCTTCCCTCCTGTCTGACTTTGACGACCAAAGCATCAAAAAAGATAATTGGATACACTGCCTCTAGGCTGCGATTTTGCCACTGGAGTCGCTCTTCATGAACCGCATTGGTTACTTGAGATACCAGGGCTGGCGATACTTCTACTCCATAAAGGTCTTGTAGTTGGGCTTGGATATCACGAGTGGTCATTCCTCTCGCATACAGGGCGAGAATCTTGTCATCGAAGCCTGTAAAACGAGTTTGTCCTTTTTTGACCATCTGAGGCTCGAATTGGCGATCGCGATCGCGAGGCACGGCAAGTTCCGCTTCGCCAAACTCCCCCTTAATGGTTTTACGGCTGTGTCCGTTGCGTCGATTTTGTCGCTCTTTTTTGCCCCGCTCTGCCTTCTGAGTCTCTAGATGTACGTCTATTTCAGCTTCTAAACAACGCTCTACGAGTTTTTTGGTCAGTTGTTTGAGGATTCCTCCTTCTCCAATAAGGTCTTCTGGTTTTTCATAGTCTTTGAGCAGTTCATCAATTAACTCTGGTCGAAAGGTCATAGTCTCATTCCTCACATTAATTCTATTTATTAGAGTGTGTTTTGACCTTTGACACAATTTATTTTACATACCCGCTTATAAAGCTAGTTTGGGCTTTGTTTGGGCTTGATTTTTGTTTAAGTACCGTTAGCAGCTTGTTTATCTCTCCTGGCACTAAACATAAACTCTATGGTAATACCATTGCTGTCAACTGCTCTATATAGATATTTCCATTTTCCTTTGACCTTGAGATAAGTTTGATCTACTCGCCAAGAGTCATTAGTTGAGATGAGATGCTTTCTGGCTCTTCTTTCTATTTGTGGTGCATAAATCATCACCCATCGGTAAATCGTGGTGTGGTCTACAGATAGTCCTCGCTCTTGCATGATTTCTGCTAAATCACGATAACTCAAACCATAGCGGAGATACCACCTCACACAAAGTAAAATTATTTCTCCTTGAAAATGTTTCCACTTAAATGGTTGCTTTGAGTTCATCTGGTCTAGTAGTTATTTACGTTTGTTAAATACTACAAGTTTGTCTTAAGTTTTTGCAACAGTACCGTATTACCATAGAGTTTATGTTTAGTGCCAGGAGAGATAAACAAGCTGCTAAAAGATTCTTGAAGAAAGCCCTGAAATCGAGACATAATAAGCAGCCAAGAGTTATTAACGTAGACCAAAATCCTGCTTATCCCGCAGCAGTTGAAGAACTTCAAACGGAAGAAATTATCTCTAGTGAGTGTGAATTGAGACAGAACAAATATCTTAATAATATCATCGAGCAAGACCATAGATTTCCGAAAAAGCAGGCTAAGTATAAATTATACTTTCAACATTTCCACTCAGCATGGCGGACATTAAAAGGGTATGAAATCATGAATGTGATTCGCAAAGGGCAAATAAAAAATATCGCTAAAGGTGACATCTTGGGACAAAGAAATTTTGTCTATTCTCTGTTTGGGATCGCTGTCTAAAAAATTAGTTAATCACAGGTATATTCTCTCTGTTCGGATTTTTTGCAACAGAACCGTCGAGCGAGCTAAGTTTAGGCTGTAGTTTTGCTACGAGTCTTTCTCTGTCTTAATTCATACCAGCCCAGCATTAATACCGAACTACCTAGAGGCAGAAAATAGTAAATACCTCGATAAGCTAACAGCGAACCGAGTAGCTGACTAGAAGAAATTGGCGGAGAGAGCAACAAAATCAACACGGTTTCAAATACTCCCAGTCCTCCAGGAACGTTACTAATAATTCCTGCAATTTGAGCTAATAAATAAATGCCAAAAAAACTGAAGAAAGAAAAATGATTGGGAGTCGACAACAAAACATATAGCACCGCCGAAGCTAGTATCCAATCAGCCGAAGTAAGAGCAATTTGAGCCAAAGAAAACTTTAAGGAAAGGTGAGTAAACACCCAGTTTCTAATTTTTAGCGGTTTCTGACTCAATCCACTCCACAGCAGGTAAGCAATAATAATTATTAAAAAAATAAATCCTAAAGGACGCACCGATAAAAACGGTAGATTAAGCTGTTGGGGTATTGCCAGAGGAGTAAAGGCAAAAACCGTACCGCCAACGGCAAGTAACCCCAGCCAAAAACTGAGATTACAAAAGGTAATGATTTGAGCAATTTTAGCAGCAGAAAACCCCCACGCCGAGTAAAATTTGTAGCGGATCGCACTGCCACTAAGTAAAGCGAAACCAACGCTATTGCTGATAGCATAACTGACGATTGCTACTAAGGCAGTTTTGCGGTAAGACAGAGTTTGACGCAGATGGCGCACTGCTAGGGTATCGTATCCCGTCAGTAAAAGATAATTGAGTAGGGTAAAAGCGATCGCCAGTAAAATATATTGGTTTGGGATAGCAGTCAAACTATTAATTACATCCTGCCAACTATACTTACGTAATTCAGAAGCGATCGCCCAAATCGAAAGACCAAACAGTAAAACGCTAAAGAATATAGGTGCGATGCGACTCAACCTGTGAGAGATAGAAGTCACGGCGGTACTTAAAAACTGAGTTCCCAAATAATCCTGCAAGCGATCGCCAGAATCGGCTCTGACTAATCCTATGACCACATCGGGCAGTGCTGCTAACTGGGGATATACTAAATAGCGCGATTCCCAATGGGGATGAAATTTATCTTTGTACGCCCGCAATCCCTGAAAGTTATAAAATCGATTGAGATGTTCGTAGAGATAGTGCATTCCCCGTTCCATACGGGAAGATTCAACAGTCTCTCCCACCCCCGACAGAGCAGCCAAACCCAAATTAAAACCCTCATAACCCTGTTGTTTAAAGCGTTCAAACATCGAGATAAACAAAAAGTCCATCGTTCCCCGTTCTACCTCAGCCAAGTGACGCATTAGGTCGATGGTGATTTCGTTGCGTTGATATTCGGGAATAATATTGGCAAAAGCAATGGGATTTTCCCGCTCGTTACAAACCACAGCAATTTCGCAGTCTCGCAGGTAATCATCATCAAACCAGCCGAGAGAAAACTTTTTCTCCGAACCTGCCATGTGTTCCAACCATTCATTACTAATTGCTCTCATTTCCTGTAGCAACTCATCGGCAATAGGTGGAGGATAAAACCGCACCGAATAACCTAATTTGTTAAATTTATTTACCGCAGTGCGTAAATTTTTTCCCGCCTTACCCTGGAGGGTAAAAGCACGAAGATTAACTGTTGCTTCTTCGCCAATTTTAATCATTTTAAAATTAAGCGACTGGTATAGTTCCAAATCGTTGGGCAAAGTTTGATAAAAAGCAGGTATCCAGTCATTAAGGGCGCAAAATTGCTTAAATCCTGCAACTGCTTCGCTGCGGTCTGCTTTTGCACCTATAGGATCTCCAAGGGCGATCGCTCCCCTTCCTTTCGGTACGTATGCCACCACGCTTTGACCCGAAGGACTAAAATAGTAAGATTTGTCATCTAGCAAAGCAAACCGCGCTAATGACGAGCAGCCATAGCGTTCGACGATTTCTTTAGCTTTCCTTCTCTCATCAGCAGTTGCCTCATCATGGACTATGACGGGACGTAGCAACATCCAGGGCGCATAGAGTAACGTTACCTCACCAATGATATAAATTGAATCGATAAAAAAATGTCCGAAGCGAGAGGTAGATTGTAATCCCAGATTATCGGCAGTAAAAAAGATTGCTAGAGTTTGTCTTAATGCTTCTCCCAGACTAAAAGTAGTTGAGTAATGACGATCTAACCAAAAGAAACCCAGAGTACCGTAAGCAAGAGTAAACAACAGGGCGAAAATCAATACGCGAATACCTTGAATCACGGAAGGACGATCCGAACGGGCAGTAAACACCCCTCGCATCAACAAAAGCTGCCCCAATAAAAATGCTGACAGCAAGCTTTCTTCGTAATCCCAACCTTTGAGCAAGTTACTGACGATCGATACCGCCAGTAAAGCGATCGCTAGCATCCAAGCCAGGCGTTTGCGACGCAGTAAATTATTAGCTAGTACCAAGAGAAAAAAACCGCTAAGAACGGCAAATAGATGCGCTCCAGTTCTAACTTCAAAGGGAAAAAGCTGCTCTAGCCAGTCTACTCGTTCGGGTAGACTGGGAGTAACAGCAGAAAGTAAGTTAGCTACACCTACAGCCCCTGTGAATAAGGCTGCTGTCCACAGTCCGATTCTGGTTCTTTGTCTCAGCATTATCTCAATACAACTCTCTAATTGCTTAGACTACAATCTATTGCAGCTTTTGCCAAAACCTATTCTTGCAAACTTCTTGACATTACTCGTTCAAAATTGAATTGAGTTTAACTTGCTAGGATTGAAAAAAGGTACTGTTGCAAAAACTTAAGACAAACTTGTAGTATTTAACAAACGTAAATAACTACTAGACCAGATGAACTCAAAGCAACCATTTAAGTGGAAACATTTTCAAGGAGAAATAATTTTACTTTGTGTGAGGTGGTATCTCCGCTATGGTTTGAGTTATCGTGATTTAGCAGAAATCATGCAAGAGCGAGGACTATCTGTAGACCACACCACGATTTACCGATGGGTGATGATTTATGCACCACAAATAGAAAGAAGAGCCAGAAAGCATCTCATCTCAACTAATGACTCTTGGCGAGTAGATCAAACTTATCTCAAGGTCAAAGGAAAATGGAAATATCTATATAGAGCAGTTGACAGCAATGGTATTACCATAGAGTTTATGTTTAGTGCCAGGAGAGATAAACAAGCTGCTAAAAGATTCTTGAAGAAAGCCCTGAAATCGAGACATAATAAGCAGCCAAGAGTTATTAACGTAGACCAAAATCCTGCTTATCCCGCAGCAGTTGAAGAACTTCAAACGGAAGAAATTATCTCTAGTGAGTGTGAATTGAGACAGAACAAATATCTTAATAATATCATCGAGCAAGACCATAGATTTCCGAAAAAGCAGGCTAAGTATAAATTATACTTTCAACATTTCCACTCAGCATGGCGGACATTAAAAGGGTATGAAATCATGAATGTGATTCGCAAAGGGCAAATAAAAAATATCGCTAAAGGTGACATCTTGGGACAAAGAAATTTTGTCTATTCTCTGTTTGGGATCGCTGTCTAAAAAATTAGTTAATCACAGGTATATTCTCTCTGTTCGGATTTTTTGCAACAGAACCGTTACAATCCTCCTAACAATACCAATGTTGCTACACCTGCACAGCTAGAGTTTGAATTCTTTCAATCTAAGCAAATTATCGAACAGCAACTAGGAATTAATTTAAGCGGAGCGGCTTTACCTGGCGCACCCGAACAACTACCTACTGCTTTAGAGATCGTTCAGTACTTCGATTACATTACGGGAGGTTACTCTAGTGTGGGTGCGGGATATCCTGGTGCATTTGGTTTTTTGCAACCAAGACAAGAGTCAGTTTATTTCGCCCCTAATCTATACTTTGACTTTACTTTGATCGAATACGGCATTCCCATTCGGGTTGAGACTAATGGAACAGTTACCTATGTTCCCCAACCGTTAAAGGCAACCGAAGCTCAAACTGAGTGGATCCACCAGTATCGCGAAGTCACCAGTCATGCCAATAAACCAATCGTTCTCATGCATTGGCACGATTATGGTCCGACAAACTGGTCTAATTCTGGTTACACCCAGGAAATGTTTACGGCATTGATTCGTGAGGCGTATGAGAATGGGGCTGAATTTGCTACTCTTGAGGATGCCAGTCAGAGAATTAAAGCCTTCGAACAATCAAAACTAGTTGTCGAGACTTCAGGTAATACCATTAGGGCTGAAGTTGTAGCCTCTGGTGTGGGTAATTTTGGTTTAGATGTCAGCAATGTTGGCAATCGCGTCATTCAAAGCGTCGATAATTGGTATGCCTACGACGAAAATACCGTATTTTTACCGGCAAACGGCGGCAAATTTACGATTAATTTGGGCACTACTCAAGACGATGTTACTCGCATTAGCGAACTGCCAATGCGTGCCGAATTAGTTTCTCTAACTGGCAATGGCAAAGAATTAGACTATACTATCGCTGGAGAAGGTTCGGTAAGCCTACAAGTAGCTTCTCCCGACTCTGTAAGTATTATCGGTGCCGATCGCGTCAGTTTAACTGGCAACGTCGCTCAGATGTCTTTCGACAGTATCGCTCGACATAGTGGTCGTGTCTCGCTCGCTACTACCGCAAGCGATCGCCTAGTGGGTCAAGCCGGACAAGACATTCTCTCTGGTAATGAGGGTAACGATACTTTAGTTGGCAATGGTGGGAATGATATTCTTCAAGGGGGTTTGGGTAACGATGTCATTGTTGGGGTTAACCCTAACGATACCTTGGTAGGAATGGGCGAGATAGATGTAATGTCTGGTGGCAAAGGTGCAGACCGATTTGTTTTAGGGAGCGATCGCACCACTTTCTACAATGATGGAGATCTTGCCACTATGGGCATCAATGGTCTGATTAATCTACCACTAATTTCTAGTTTATTCTTAATCAAAAATAGAAATAGATTCCAACTAAGTTACTCACCTAATAGACCCATTCGAGGAATAGATGACTACGCACTGATTTCTGATTTCTCATCAGCTGAGGGTGATGTGATTGAGCTTGGCGGAAATATATTTAACTACAGTTTGGGTGCTACGCCAACTGGATTGCCTGAAGGTAGGGCTCTCTTTATGAATACGAGCGATGGAAACGAACTGATCGCGATCGTCCAAGGAGAGGACAATCTCAAACTTACCAGTCCTAGCTTTCAATTTAGTTAGGAACGGGCACTTTATCTTTATTACGAAGGGAGTTCGATAAAAAAAATTTGGTTGCCCAAAAACTCGATCGCTCGGCATTTCTTAACTTGAGAGCATCGAGATGAAAAGTATTTATCGAACTCACACTATCAACGCAACCGTAACCATATTAAAGCATCGCATCTATGAATAAATCTAATTTTTTAAGTACCTTTTCCAGACAACTTCAGTACCCAGATTCCGGTTCGGGTTACACTTCCTTGCCTACGACCTCCTTATTTGGTACTGACGGCATTCGCGGCAAAGTAGGAGAACTTTTAACTGCGTCTTTAGCCTATCAGGTCGGATTTTGGGCGGGACGAGTTTTACCAATTAACCACACTCAGTCTAGTCCAGTTATTCTCGGTCAAGATTCTAGAAATTCTAGCAATGGCACTGTCAGAAGGTCTGACTGCCGCAGGAGTTGAGGTCTGGAATTTAGGTTTGTGTCCTACTCCTGCTGTTGCCCATCTCACCAATACTCTAGACGCAATGGGAGGGGTAATGATTTCTGCCAGTCATATATCCTCCTGAAGATAACGGCATTAAATTTTTCGATGGCAATGGTTTTAAACTAGCTTCCCAACTTCAAGATCTAATTGAGGCTGGACTGAGAGGAAATTGGGAACCAATCTCAAGCAATCGCCTTGCTTGTTGGGGACGGCAATATTATCGACCAGAACTATTAAATGACTATCTTAGCTCGCTCAAACAACCATTACTGCCGAGGGACTTAAGAGGAATGCGAATTGTCCTAGACTTAGCCTGGGGTGCTGCTGTAAATTTGGCACCGATAGCTTTTCAGGCAATGGGAGCTGAGGTAATTTGTCTGCATAACCGAGCCGATGGCGATCGCATTAATGTTGACTGTGGTTCTACTCATCTAGTTCCTTTACAGACTGCCGTTCTCCAACACCAAGCTGATTTGGGATTTGCTTTCGATGGGGATGCCGATCGGGTTATGGCTGTAGATGGCAAAGGTAGAGCGATCGATGGCGATTACATTTTATATTTCTGGGGACGAGCTCTCCGCCAACGCCAACAATTACCAGAAGTCGTGATCATAGCTACGGTGATGGCAAATCTGGGTTTCGAGCGAGCTTGGCAACGCTTGGGAGGTAAATTAATCAGAACAGCTGTAGGCGATCGTTACGTTCAGGCAGAAATGATCCGTTTGGGAGCTATGCTGGGAGGGGAGCAATCTGGACATATACTCTGTCGGCATTGCGGAGTTTCTGGCGATGGATTGCTAACGGCATTACACTTAGCCGCATTAGTCAAACAAAATGCTACCTCTTTAAGTGAATTAGTCGACAATAGCTTTCAGTCCTATCCTCAAATACTAAAAAATGTGCCAGTTGCAGATCGCCAACGACATTTGAACTGGCAAGACTGCGATGTACTACAACGGGTGAGCGCCCAGGCAGAAGCATCGATGGGAGATAAAGGTAGAGTTCTGGTTCGCGCCTCTGGTACAGAATCAGTAATGCGGGTGATGGTAGAAGCCGAAGATAAGGCACTTGCTAGTTACTGGACAAAAAATTTAGTTCGTACAGTTCGACAGTATCTCGGTAATTAAACAGAAAAAGTCTAACTGTCGCTAATTCATTAGGTTATAAATTATGTTACTTAATACTTTACAATCGAATCCAAAAACCTCAAATATTCAATTACGAGAATTGCTTCTCCAAAAAAATAGGCTTGGTGAAAAATTTAACTGGTACCTACGATGGTTAACTGCCAGTTTATTCCTCGAACAATGCTTATTGCTAGGTACTCTAGGAGTCTGGCTGGCTGGTTGGGGTTTGTCGTTGCTATGGCAGCAAACACCAATTTCTTACCTAGTAATGGCGATTGCTCGTCGCTTGACAGCAATTACCGCAGAGATCCCGAGCTATGTAACTGGCTCGAGTGCGATCGCACTTGGTCTTTATTCAATCTACTGCGGTCACACTCATGCTACTAGTTCTAACACCTCAATACTCAACCATGAAAATGACCGACAATCTAGGGAACTGTTGGTATATCGCGGTATGAATCACTCGCCCAAAATTGTCGCTATTGGCGGCGGAACTGGTCTTTCCAACTTACTCAAAGGCTTAAAGCAATATAGTAGCAATATTACTGCTATCGTTACCGTTGCAGATGATGGCGGTTCATCGGGAAGACTGCGCCGAGAATTTGGAATCTTGCCTCCGGGAGATCTTCGCAACTGTATCGCCGCTTTAGCAGAAGAAGAAAACTTACTAACAGAGCTATTTCAATATCGCTTTCAAGCTGGTGAGGGTTTGAAGGGACATAGCTTTGGTAATTTATTGTTAACGGCAATGACCGAGATAACTGGAAGTTTAGAAAAAGCGATCGCTGTTAGTTCTGAAGTTTTAGCCGTACGGGGAAGAGTGTTACCGGCAACCCTTAGTGATGTTAAACTCTGGGCAGAATTAGATACGGGAGAACTAATTGTCGGTGAATCAAAAATTACTGAAGCTAGAGGACGAATCGAGCGTATCGGCTGTCTTCCTGCCAATCCCCCCGCTCTTCCTGCTGCCATCAAAGCTATTGAGGAGGCTGACTGTATTGTTATCGGTCCTGGCAGTCTCTACACCAGTATCATTCCCAACCTGCTAGTTCCAGAAATCCGAAAGGCGATCGTCAAAGCGACAGTTCCCCGAATTTATCTATGCAATATTATGACGCAGCCTGGAGAAACTGAAAGCTATAGTGTTGCCGATCATATTCAAGCGCTTGACCGAGTTAGCGGTCATCAACTGTTCGATACCGTATTAGTCAATCGCGGAGTGCCTTCTTCTGAGTCTTTGTTTAAATATGCCCAAGGAAATTCCTATCCAGTAGTTTTCGATCGCGAGCGAGTCGCTAGTTTGAGTCGTGAGGTTATCTTAGCTGAGGCGCTCGAAGAAAATAAACAGACAAATCAAATTCGTCACGATGTTCGACAGCTAGCAAAAGTAATTTTACAACAAGTAATGAATGTTAAGCTGTCAGATCTCCGAGTTGAAATTTGAGTTCGATCCTTACTATTTAATTAATTGTATAGATCCTTTATATAGATCCTTGTAGTTTTTTTAAAGTGCGTTGGGTAATTAAATTTATCTTCTAAAATTGCTTTAATCTATAAAGTCATACATATAGTAATAAAGACCATAGAACTAACTAAAGCAAAAATTCACGATGAAATTATCTTTACCAGTACAAATAGCCACCCTTGCCACATTAGCACTAAGCGCATTTGCCTCTGTCAAACCTGTCGATGCCACTAATTTTGATGAATTTGCCGTCGATCAAAGTAAGTTTATTGCAGTTGCCGTACCCTACAATTACAAAAGATATAAACTAGCAATCATCGAACAAGTTCCCGGTCAACGGCCGTGTTGGCAAGAGTCTGGTTCTAACCCGACCACAGTAGACTTATTATTACTTAATTTCGACCATACCCATGCTTGTCGTAAGGGAGTCGATACTAACGGTTATTCTTTAAGAGTTAACGGACAAGATGATAAAGTAGCCTATATAATTAATTTGCTCTACAATAACGGCGAACTACAGTTAGTCGCCGATCATCGCGATCCCAATCAGCCAGACTTGATCCTAGGTAGAACCCATGGTGTTCGGGAAAGTCCGATGAAAATCGTTCTCGAGGCTGATTGGCAATTCACCAAACGAATGTATCGAGGCAAAGCGATTCAACACATTTATGTTAGTAATAATCCCAACCCTGAGGTAGTAGAAAATATCGTTACTCTGCCTACTACCAACGATCCCAATGTAACTACAACTACTCCTCAAAACTCCGCTCAACCTCTGCCACAGCCTACAGTGGCAGCTCAACCCATTCCCCCCCAAACTCCTTCGGCAACTTTACCCGATACTTTACCAGGATTAATCTCAAGTATTCTTACTCCTCTGACTGAAGCCGTCTATCAAACCTACAATAGTCTATTTGCTCCTACCACGAATAGTGTTCCTCAGTACGCACCTAATACACCCACTAATTCACAACCCTAGTTTATTTTGCCAAAAACTAGATCTTAAAACTTGGCGTTTATCTCCGCTCTGGCGATCGCTTTTTGGACAATGACCGAATTTTCGGCGATCGCCAAATTAAATTTCCTAAACTGTTTAATTAACTGTAATTTGAGGGAACAATAACCATGTAACTACTAGTTTACGACTAAGTAGAATTAATCTCTTTTTTTTGATTTTATGTCCTTTGCGATCGACAACGGGTTATTCAAATTTAAAATCACAGACTACCATGCGATTTTGGGAGTATCTCTCAACGCAGATGCCAAACAGATACGTTTGAAATATATCAAAATCGTTCAAAAATTACACCCCGATACCTGTAAAAGCGATAAACAGCTAGCCAATGAAATTTTATCCAAGCTAGTCAATCCGGCTTACGAACAATTATCTCGCCAAAATACCTGTGCCGAACATCAAATAGTTTTAACTCAAATTGGCAAACGTTTAGCAGAAAAGAAAGAGAAAATAACTCTAAATCCTGAATTCGAGCGGGAATTATCTCAAGCAGGAGACAAATTAGAAGCAATATATGACCGCCATCTTAAAAATCTTACTTCAAAACAGTATGAATCATTGGAACGAGTGACGAAGAATATTGCGAGCTTGAGCGAACTCAATCTAGCCTATTTAGTGTTTAAATACGATCGCCAACTTAATCGAGAAGAAAATTTAGTTCAGCATCAAAAACCAGTCTCCACCTCACCCAAACCAGCAAAATCTCAGTCACCTCCAACTCCAGCTCAAAAAGACAAACCAACACCTGCATCGAGGATCGAGTCCTACTTGCGGCGTGCTCAGCAATACCTCGAAAAAGGTAGTATTTTAGAAGCTATTACAGAATTACGAGATGCGCTCAAATTCGATCCCAAGCACTCCACAGTTCATGCCTTGTTAGGTAAGGCATATATTCAACAACAGCAGCTAACGATGGCAAAAGTGCACATTAATAAAGCTTATCAAGCTAACCCCCAAGATCCCGTAGCGGTCGAAAGCAAAAAAGAATTAGAACGGCTAACCCAAGACAAAAATAATTCTGACTCTAACAATCGAAAAAAATCCGATAAATCTAGTAATAATGGTTTTTTTGGCGGTTTCTTTGGTCTGAAAAAAAACTAATCTTGTTATTTTAAAATATCCTTTAGGTTTTGACAGTATTTGACAGTATTAGAAAAAGTTAAGCGTTAGGCGAATGCTGCTCTGCTCATAGCGCATAGCTTAAACGCTTAACTTATATCCTACTTAAGATTTCATATGATAAACTACTACGTTTAAAGTTATTGCACTATGGCTTGTCAATCACTTTGATTAACGATTTTGGTAGGGTTAAGGTTTAGGTTTGAGTGTAATAAAGACATTGTGATTTGTAGATTATTATTTTCATCTCACAAATTAAAATTAAAGTTAAAGTTAGAAGAGAAACCTGCGATCGTAATATCAGTAATTCCAGCTATAGTCAGATTAGTAAACTCTTATAAATAGATAAAGCGTTAGGAGTTTTGAGTGAGTGCGGCTAAGTTATTTTCTAATTCTTTAATCCTGGCTTTTAAAGGTGCAATTTTTGCTGCAACTTCTCCTTTTGAATATTTTACAGGGATGTGTTGCGGACAGTTCCAACTCATAGCTTCAATTTCAATTAAAATGCCTCGTTCGACTTCTGCTGGATAATCTGGAACTGCTAAACATGCTAATAATTCTGGAGAATTATCTACTACTTTGCCACGTCCCCAAATTTTCAAGCGACGACGATGAGCATAATCCATCAAAAATAAGAAGACGCGATCGTTTTCCAGCAAATTTCCCACACTAATGTATTGCAGATTGCCTTTAAAATCGGTAAACCCCAGAGTCTTTTCATCGATAATTTTTAAAAAACCCGTCGCACCACCACGAAATTGAATGTAAGGGTAGCCGTTACTTCCCACGGTTCCCAGATAAAAACTATCTCTTGCTTGAATAAAATCTATTTCTTTCTCGGTCAAAATATCTTCGCTAATTTCTTGTTTGACAAATTTTTCATAGACTTCGCGAGAGCCATAGCGAGTTTGAGCGGTTTTAACCCCAGGAATAAAAGCAATTTCAGTAAATTTTCGTCTCACGATCTTTTCTCTACTTAATTAATTAATTATTTATTTTTATTTTCAATTCCAGGCATAGTTATGAAACCTGGTAATTGTTTGATGCGATCGCACCATTGGTTAATCGCAGGATATTTATTTATCTAACATCACACCGCCTTCTGGTGCTAGAGCTATGTAGGGGAAGCAGGCGAGATCGGCTATGGTAGGACGTTCTAATGCTAACCACTGGTGTCGCGCCAAATGTCGTTCGATTATATTCAAAATTGACTCGACTTTTTGTTGCGCTGTTTTGAGGTCAATAGCAAAACCGAATTTCTTATTTAACCTAGCATCATTAGGACCGCGAGCAATTTCGTTAGCTGCTGTTGATAACCATTGAGTTACTCGTGCCATTCCTGCTGCATCATTAGGTAGCCAAGTTTCTCCGCCATGTTTCTTGGCTAGGTAAACTAAGATTGCTTGCGAGTCTCTTAAGATTAGACCTTCATCTTCTAGTACTGGAATTTGTCCTAAAGGATTTAACTGTAAAAATTGAGACGATTTGTGTTGTCCAGCCTTAAAATCCACTGGCAACAGTTCGTAGTCAATCTCTAGCAGCGATAAAAATAAACGTACTTTGTAGCAATTTCCTGAAAGCTCTAAATCATATAGTTTCATTGTCGATCTTCTTTTACTATCCGATCGTATATTTTTACTGTACCGATCGTTCGGTATAATGTCAATAGTTATGTTCGAATATTAATTTATGTCCAGAGAAAGAGCGATCGCCAAAATCATTCCTATTTTCAGACAACACGGCTATGAAGGAACTACCTTGAAAATGCTTTCTCAGGCTACGGGTTTGGGAAAAGCCAGTCTCTATCATTACTTTCCTAACGGTAAAGAAGGTATAGGTACTGCTGTCCTGGAATATATTGGCAGCGGCTTTAGCAAAACGGTATTAAAACCATTAACAGGTAGAGGTGAACCTGCCGAGAAAATTCAGAAGATGTGTCAGGGTTTGAGAGAATTTTACCGCCAAGGAAAAATCAATTGTTTTTTGGAGGTAATGTCTGTTGGAGAAGCCGATAGCTTGTTTCACCACCAACTAAAGCAGCAACTTCAAACATGGATAAATACTTTAGCTGAGGTACTAATTGAAGCGGGAATTGAGCCAGAACTAGCACGATTGCGATCGCAAGATACAATTATTCAGATTCAGGGGGCTTTAGTATTAGTCAGAATCTTAGATGACACCGCACCCTTTGAACGAGTAATTGCCACTCTAGCAGAGAAACTGCTCGAAGTTTCAATGAAACCAAAATAAAGCCTCACTTTTTTTCGTAGAAAAGAGTTGAGAAGGAGTCAGAGCAAGTTTTCTACCACAAAAAAATATCTAGTGCTGAGTGTTTCATGGCTTAATTATTGCTCCAAAGAGACCGAAAAGCCATTGTAACGACTCATAGCTTTCTCTACACCTTCTTTAAGGCTCGATTCTACTACTTTAATAGACATATAGAGAATTTCTTCGATTGCCTCAGTTTCTTGGGGAACAAACTTACCCAAAACATGACTTATAGTTGCCTTTTTACCGTCTGATTTGCCAATTCCAATTCGCAGACGAGGAAAATTTTGACTGCCAAGATGAGCGATAATCGATTTCATGCCGTTATGTCCTCCTGCCGAACCAGATAAACGCATTCGCAATTTGCCTACAGGTAAATCCATATCGTCATAAATGACCAATATCGATTGCGGCTCGATCTTATACCAATCTGTCATCGCTCTTACCGATTGTCCCGAACGATTCATATAAGTAAGAGGTTTGAGCAATCGAATTTTATTGCCACCTGGAGTCGATCCTTCGGCGTACAACCCCTGAAAGCGTCGATTTTCTCGATAAGACAATTGCCAAGCTCGAGCTAAGGTATCTACTACCTCAAAGCCAATATTATGCCTGGTTTTATCATATTTTGGTTTTGGATTACCCAAACCAACGATTAATTGGGGAACGATTAATTTATTTGCGCTTTCAGGAGTCACGGAAGCCAAAGTCTACAACAAGTGATTTAACAATAGAGAGTAACATAAAGCCAGCGGTGCGATCGGAGCGTCACTTACATTTTGACGGGAATGCGATGTTTGAGAAAACCTCGAAGGGTCGCGGTCGGCTTGCGTATTTTAAAAACGGTAGTGTCGAAGAGCGATTCCGACATTTAGCCGCGAGCGGGTGGGCTCGAAACCCAATACGCCCCGTCACCGAAATTGCACCGCTTTTAATCCTAGCTCGAAACTCAAAATTCCGACGCACTAATACGACTGCTGAAACAATGTTTCTAAATATACTCTGGCACAAGCGCGGTAGTTTTGAGAAGCTTCACCAGTCTGTTCGCTGTTATTTTGCAATAGAAACAAAGACAGTGCTGCAGCAAAAACTCGATCTTGATCCCAATTAGGATGGGTTTCTAGATAATTCTTGAGAGATTTATGCAATTCTTCGGGAATTTCTGCCAAAATGCTGACTGCTGGATTCATAGTGGGATATCTTCTAGTTTAGTTGGTTTTTTAGGTATTTATTTATCGATTTACTTGTTTGGCGTGCCAACCGAAAAATCTCAGGCCGAGATAATCGAGTGATTGACGGTCGTTGGAGAAAGTGACAAACCAAGCTAGTAATTTTTGGTTGGCGATTGGGTCTGTCGAATCATTTTCCTCTTAAGGGGGGTGGGTTTGTCAATGATACAAAATGTTAATAAAATTCCAAAACATTTCTCTACCTAACGAAATAATCAGAAGTTGAGGCGGTTTTTTGTTACTTGTCTTCACAAAAATTCGGTGTGGGAGCGGCGATCGCTACTAAAATAAAAAAATCCCCCGTTTGCCAGTCAAAAGCAGATCGTTTCGTTATTGCCTGTGGAAAAGCCTGGGTAAAATGTGGAAAACTTTGAAAAAGTTTGTGGAAACAGTGGGGAATCAATGAGATAAACTCTCACTAAAAATAAGAAATGCTAATTTTTTAAATTGTGATGATTTGTTGTGATTTGAGAAATTTGTGGGATTAGAAAACTACTCTCGATCGCACCACCAGTTTTCAGCCTGAGACTGAATTTCCCTTAGCTCCGTTGCCGATATTCGCTTGAGATGACTCAACACCAAGTTCATTCTTCCCAGAGAATACAGACGATCGCGATGGCGGGCGAGAAAATCCCAGTAAAAAAAATTAAACGGACAAGCTTTAGCACCAATGCGATCGCGGAGATTATAGCAGCAATTACTACAGTAGTCACTCATTTTGTTAATATAATTTGCTGAAGCTGCATAGGGTTTTGAGGCGATAATTCCGCCGTCGGCAAATTGTCCCATGCCGATAACGTTAGTTTGCATCACCCAATCATAGGCATCGATAAAAGCATTGTGAAACCAGCTTTTAATTGCCTGGGGTGAAATACCAGAAATTAGGGCAAAGTTGCTTAAAACCATCAATCTTTGTATGTGATGGGCATAGCCAGTCTCTTCAACCTGAGTGAGAGTTTGGTGCAGACAGTTCATCTCGGTGGCATTAGCATCCCAAAAAAAATCTGGCAGGAGACGATCGTGCTCGAACCAATTGCGATCGCCATAGTTTGCATCCATGTAATGATAGATGCCGTTAAGATATTCTCGCCAGCCCAATACATGACGGATAAAGCCTTCAACACTGTTGAGCGGTAAATTTTGGCGATCGTAAGCTGCTTCTACTGCCAAGATAACTTCTTCGGGTTCGAGTAAACCGAGATTGAGATAGGGAGAAACTAAACTGTGCCACATGGTATACTCTCCCGTTACCATTGCATCCTGATAGGTGCCAAGATTAGACAGACATTGGTTAACAAAATGGTCTAAAACCTGCAAGGCTTGTTGTCTGGTAACTCCCCAATTAAACGGCTCGATTTTACCATAGCTAGAAAATTTATTTGCTTTTATCCAGTCTATAACCTCTTGAGTAATCTTATCGGGTTTGAATGTTATGGCATTAGGTGTAGTTAAATTTTTTTTGGTGGCTGACGATTTTGTTTGTCAAAATTCCACTTCCTGCCAATGGGTTGTTTGCCAGCCATCAAAATCTGAAATCGCTTTCTAGCTTCGCGATAAAAGTCCTCCATTAACAATCTTTTACTTCGATCTGCCCAAGCTTGAAATTCGGCTTTAGACCATAAAAAATGATTGTCGGGAAGTAAATTTAGCTGGCAATTTAATTTTAGAGATTGAACGAATTTAGTAAAAGGGCGATCTTTCGGTTCGGTTAAGTATAGTTCGCTGATGTTGTTAGTTTCAATCCATTGCTGAAGAGGCGTAATAAAATCTTCAGCAATAGCATAAGTAACCTGCCAGCCTTGCTGTTTTAATTCTTCAGCAAAATGGCGCATTGCCGACCAAACTAATACTAGTTTTTGCTGATGATAGAGGCGTTGTTTTACATAGTTACTAGATTCAATTAAAATAAATGCAATTTCTCGTTTGTTACTCTCGTATTTTTTTAGAGCAGACTGCTGTTGAGACAAGCGATCGCCTAAAATCCAAATACCTACTGTCATTGCTAATAATTTATTATTTGAAACCAAAAAATCTAACGGCGGCGATCGCTCATCAAGCCCAACATCGGACCTAAAATTGCCCCAAAGATAAACCCGCCGGCGTGCGCCCAATAAGCTACACCTCCCATACCATCTTCAACTCCCAAAGAAGCTACGCTGCTAATTGCCTGTTGGGCGAACCAAAACCCAAGAAAGTAAATAGCAGGTATGCGAATGGTAGTAATAAAAAACCCTAAAGGTAGTAAGGTAAGGATTTTTGCCTGCGGATATTTAATTAAATATGCTCCCATTACACCAGCGATCGCTCCACTAGCACCAACAGTAGGAACGGCAGACTGCATTCCAAAAAACCAGTGAGTAAGTCCGGCTAAAATGCCACAGACTAAATAAAATATCAAAAACTTGAGATGACCCAGATCGTCTTCAATATTATTACCAAAAGTCCAAAGAAACAGCATATTACCTCCAATGTGCAACAATCCACCATGGAGAAATTGCGAGGTAATTAAGGTTACTATTTCTGGTACTGGTTGATTTGGCGGCGTGCCACTAAAGCTAGCAGTCAGTTCTCTGGGAATTACGGCGTAAAGTTGAAAGAAACCATCTAACTGGGAACCTAACGACAATTGATTGAGAAAAACCACAACATTAATCGCAATTAGGGCATAAACTACGACCGGAGTCGTGTAAGTAGGATTTTCATCATTAAGAGGGATCATAATTGCTCAAAAATTTGGAGATAAATTAACTAAGTTAACGCAGCTTGGCGATTGCAGAGCAAATCTAAGACTCGGTTTTCTCGACAACTCGACAAGAAGGTTAACTCAAGCCCAACATTGCTTTTAAAGTAAAATAGAGAAAAGCAAAACTAGCTACAGACAAGCCAACTAAGGCGATCGCCGTTACGGGATTTCGTAAAAAAGGTTTCAAGGCACTAAAAAAAGCCCAGAATATGCCTAAAATAAAGCTGATTAGATAGCGAGGGTAGCGAGAGACGTTTTCAAAAAAATCTTGCATTAATCTTTAATTGTTTTACAGTATTTGCCTATATCTTATTTTAAAGATGTTGCAGGGGTTGTTTTTAACTTTTCTCTCACAAAAACAACCTGAAAATAATCCAGATCTTATTTCAAGTAGTCACAGCAAGCACCGGGTTAGATTCCAGAGAATTTTTGTCTTTTGGGTTGCTATATCTCTCTATCTCCCTTTAAAAAGCGATCGCTCGAGCGACTCATTCGATCGTATTCGAGCGAACATAAAGCCACCCTCTCAAGGTGATAAGGATGAGCTGACAAAATTAAAAACTATTAAAAACTAATTAAATTGGCTACTGAGATTTTTGAGTGAGGATTTTGTCGACCACGGCAAATAATTCTGGTTCTGGACAAGGCTTAACCAAATAAGCTACAGCCCCTAACTCTAAAGCTATTTTACGATGTTTTTCGCTGTCTCTAGAAGTCAAAATAATTACTGGGATATGACTGAACTTAGGATTTTGACCTATAGCCTGCAAGAACTGAAAACCATTCATTAAAGGCATTTCTAAATCGCAAACTATTAATTCGACTTCCCCAGAACTTTGCAATTTACTAAGAGCATTGATTCCATTCTCAGCTTGTATGACCTCTTGGCTGATTTTTTCCGAAGACATCGCAATTGTTCTACGCAGACTGCTCGAATCGTCTACAACTAATAGAGTTCGTGCTACTAAAGAGAATTCAGGAGGAAGTTGCCGCCTCTCGGAGCTACTAGGCAACGCTTTGAAACTGACATCGGCTAAAAATGCTTTATGGTTGACAACATCTTGTTGATACCTTGGATCTTTAAGCAAAGCTACAGCGTCAATTACTAAAGTCAAACTGCTGTCTTTGAGAATGCTGCATCCATAGATGTAACTCGGAGAAATAATTGCACTACCTAGAGGTCTAATGACTAATTCTTGTTCTCCTAAAACTTCATCGACTTCTAGTCCAATTAAACTTCCTTGACGACGAAGTAACAAAATAGGATTATCGAGATCGGATACCGAAGGGGTCATTTTTTCGACCGTACGCGGATATTCAATCGAATTAGCAAGCTGGCGCACGGGAATCATTTCCGTGCCAGTTTTGGTTTGCCAGTGTAAAACTTTTTGTCCTTCAAATATTTGCACCTGAGACGAAGTAGGCAGCACAATTCTCTCGATGGTTCTGTTGCAAAAAATCCGAACAGAGAGAATATACCTGTGATTAACTAATTTTTTAGACAGCGATCCCAAACAGAGAATAGACAAAATTTCTTTGTCCCAAGATGTCACCTTTAGCGATATTTTTTATTTGCCCTTTGCGAATCACATTCATGATTTCATACCCTTTTAATGTCCGCCATGCTGAGTGGAAATGTTGAAAGTATAATTTATACTTAGCCTGCTTTTTCGGAAATCTATGGTCTTGCTCGATGATATTATTAAGATATTTGTTCTGTCTCAATTCACACTCACTAGAGATAATTTCTTCCGTTTGAAGTTCTTCAACTGCTGCGGGATAAGCAGGATTTTGGTCTACGTTAATAACTCTTGGCTGCTTATTATGTCTCGATTTCAGGGCTTTCTTCAAGAATCTTTTAGCAGCTTGTTTATCTCTCCTGGCACTAAACATAAACTCTATGGTAATACCATTGCTGTCAACTGCTCTATATAGATATTTCCATTTTCCTTTGACCTTGAGATAAGTTTGATCTACTCGCCAAGAGTCATTAGTTGAGATGAGATGCTTTCTGGCTCTTCTTTCTATTTGTGGTGCATAAATCATCACCCATCGGTAAATCGTGGTGTGGTCTACAGATAGTCCTCGCTCTTGCATGATTTCTGCTAAATCACGATAACTCAAACCATAGCGGAGATACCACCTCACACAAAGTAAAATTATTTCTCCTTGAAAATGTTTCCACTTAAATGGTTGCTTTGAGTTCATCTGGTCTAGTAGTTATTTACGTTTGTTAAATACTACAAGTTTGTCTTAAGTTTTTGCAACAGTACCTCGAGCAGAACGACATTAGGCTGTAATGCTTCTACTTTGGCGATCGCACTCAAGCCGTCTTCGGCAGTACCAATTAATTGAAAATCAGAGGTCGATTTTATTAGATATTCTAGTCTAGCGCGGACGCTTTTTTGAGAGTCTACAATTAAAATACTAATCATAAAAATAAATTCTAAATTTTGTTATTTATCGATTGAAAATGAATAATACGAAGGTTTTATTTTTAAATTCCGCCGTTTGGAATATGATTACTAATCTTTTAGCTGCTATTTCTTTACTCAGCCTATTTACTTAGTAATTCATACTGATACTAATAATTTGCCTTAAAAAATAAGTAATTATATCAAGAAGCTATAAGTTTCTGATAAAGTTTTGAAAAACCAATAATTTTCTCTGCGCCTTCAGCTTTTTGTAAAATTATCGAAAAATCAAGCAACGAAAGTACCAACCCCTTTTAAAAACAAAAATGCTAAGGTTATTCTCTAGCTTTCGCTCGATTTACTGATTTTCTATTAGGCAGTGTATTTGATAAAGTTTTGATTCTTTTTTTCTGATTCTTACTATAAAAAGTATCCACGATCCAATTTGCCAGCAGAAAACAATTATCCCTGCTGATACTCTGCCAAAATCTCTAAAATATAGTCGTAACCGTCAACTCCAATTAAAGCTACAATCTGAGATCGCCGTTGTTGCAATAAATTATTAAATTCTACTTCTCCTAGCTGTCCCTGCAAAATTGCGAGTAACCCTGCAGCTTGTCGCCATTCAATTGAGTTAATTTGCTTGAGAAAATACATACCTACACTGCCAAAAACAACTGCGGCGGCACGATCTTCGATATTATAGTAAGCCTCAGCAATATAAGAATAACTCAATCCTTGTAAATAAATATCTCTAGAATACTGAGCTAACTCTGCAGCCTTAGTCAGAGAAGCGATCGCTTCGGTAGGACGAGTTAAAATTACGTAGGCTATACCCAAACTGCTATGACCAAAAGCCTGACTCTGAAAGTCGCTCTGCTTGGTGGCAAGTTCTACTCCTAGTTCTAAATAATGAATAGCTTCACTATAAACTTCAGAATTTATACTATCTAGCTGACGGGCTGATAAAACCTGACTGTAGCCTAAATTAACTAGGGCATTGGCTTCTCCTAATTTATCTCCAACCTGACGCGCTATGACTAAGCCTCTTTGACTGTAGTTAATCGCTTCGCTGTAGTTTTTCTGGTTGGCATAGGTGCGGCTGAGATGATTGAGATTGGCAATTTCACAGGAACGGTCTGCAGTATCTTTGGCGACCGCTAGAGCTTCTCGATGAAAAATTGTCGCCCTAGCATATTGTCCTACAGTTCTTTGAGAATAACCTAGTAAAGTTAGAATACGAGCTTTCTCTGCGGTTTCTGCGGCTTGCTTGAGGGGTTCGTCAAAATACTCGAGAGTGTTTTGTAAATATTCTCCAGAAAAAGACACGAATACACCACTATAGAGAGGGAAATCATCACGACGGGCAAAAGTCCGCAAAATTTGCAACATCATCAAAAAGCATCCCCGAGCTAACTTGGTGCGAGTATTTACCAGTATTTGCCACAATTCGCACCAAATTACTGCAAAGGTAAGTAAAGTACTGTAGGAAAGTTGCTTGCCAAATTTGGAGTTATAAGGCTGGCGGTCAAACCAAGTCACTAAACCTCGTAGTAAGTATTGCATTAAAATCGCCAACTCCACCCAAGCTTTTAGCTCTAAATTATTGGTAAGTCCGACCAGATCGGTTATCGGTCGATTTTGGGCTAAAGTTTGAAATAGCTGTCTTGGTAACAGACTATCGACTTTTTGCGACCAGGTTCGCCAGGGATTGGGTTTTTCTGCACCAAAACCACCAAAACGACTACCAGAATCATAAATCCAGCTAACTAGATCTGGTTCTAAGTCGGCAAAACTCTGTAAACCCCGCTCGATACCAGAAGCTAACTGGCTTAAATCAGAATCTACTGGAGCTTTTGAGCTTAATTCTGCGTTCGATTTAATATTTTGCGCTATTTTAGCTAATTTGCCCCGATTTATTCCTCCGTTTCGGTCGGAATCTATTGCCTCAATTAAAGCCGGAAAGTAATCATTCGATTCTGCAGCTAAAATCTGTTCGACAGCATTAGATACTTCAAGATCTGCTTGGTTCTCTTCTTGCCACCTCTGCCATTGTTTTTCGATGGTTTCTAAAGCTTTTAAAATTCGTGTCGCTTTTAGTTTAGTGGCTAACTGCGCCTTAGTAGTAGCGAGCCTTTCAGCTAGACAGCGTTCGAATACTTCTCCCGTGCCAACCTCCACTGACTGTAATAACATCCTGTAGACTCTTTCGGTAGAAGCAATTTTACCTTTAAGAGTGTTATCTACAATGCGATCGATTAGTTGAAAATAGCGATCGGATAGAGAGGCTGATTCTGACACGAGAGTAATTTATATTAGTTTCTAATTTATAAGCAAGTTTAACAAAATTATTCAAATAGCAATTATCGATAAATTGTCAGAGTTTTCAAGGTATTGCGGTCGAAGTTTCATATAAAATCTTAAGTCCGCTCTCTGGCTTCGACTCCAAAATAATACTCGATTGGTATTACTCTGTCTTCTCCACTCCGCCGCTGATTCTTCCGGCTCGGCAATCTCTCAACCAGAGGCGAATTCCCTGACCGATAATGCCGTCACTGGTTTCTAATGGTGGTGTAGGTGGATTATTTTCAGTCCCGTCTCCAAAGCGAGAGAACAGCATTACCATGCGCCAACCGCTTTCAGAGGGAGCTAAAAATAACCAATGATAAGTTTGTATCTCTCTAATTTCTCGATCGCGATATTGGCGTTCTAAAACCGTAAAGAATATTTGTTCTGGAGATTGAAAATCAACCGGATTGTACTGAATTTTAGGTAGGTTCAGCGGTTCAAAATCGGCTTTTCCTGCAGAAATAATGTAGTTATCGACTCCTGCTTTTTTATTTAGATCTTGAGTTCTTTGAATTACGCGATTGGCGTAGTCGGGTAAATCTGCTAAAAGCAATCCAGTTAGACTGTCGATCTCATCGGGACAATTATTAGTAATTTCTGAGCTAGATTCCACTCGCTCCGAAGAACTAAACCAGATAACCAATGCCAAAATTAAACTATGCCAAGACTTACCCCAGTTTAAATTATTCATTCCCCTCTACAGCCTATCGGATCAGGCGAACGAACTTTTTTTTACCTACTTGTAAAACTTTACTTTCTAATTCGGCAACACTGTCAAAAGTGGTATTGACATCGGTAATGCGCTCGCCGTCCAAACGTACCGCACTGCCCTGAATTTGTCTTCTTCCTTCACCACTACTCTTACACAGCCCACTAGCATTCAAAATAAAAAATAATTTGGCGGGAAATTCCACCTCAGACAAAGAATACTCTGGTATGCTCTCACCACCGCTAGTATCGCCTTGCAGGACGATTTGTTGGGCAGTTTGCTGTGCCTGTAAAGCCGCTTCTTTTCCATGGAACTGAGAGGTTACAGCAATTGCCAGTAACTTCTGACATTCTCTGGGATTTTCGGGTAGTTCGTTTAAATCTATATTAGTCAATAATTTAAAATAATCCTTTAACAGTCTATCTGGAGTTTTTTCTAGCTTGGAATACATCGACAGGGCATCTTCCCGTAACCCGACGTAGTTATCTAAGGACTTGGACATTTTTTGTACGCCATCTGTACCCAACAAAATTGGCAGTAACAAGCCAAATTGAGGAGTTTTGCCAAAATAACGCTGTAAATCTCTACCTACAGCAATATTAAACTTTTGATCCGTACCTCCTAATTCTACATCTGCCGCTACTGCAACTGAGTCATAACCCTGCATCAACGGATAGAGAAATTCATGGAGGAAAATTGGTTTTTCTCGAGCGTAACGTTCGGCAAAACCTTCTTTAGCCAACATCTGTCCGACAGTCATGGTAGCTAATAGCTCTTGAATTCGCGCTAAATCTAATTTACTCAACCATTCCGAGTTATAGCGAATTTCCAAGCGTTCGGGGGTTTGAAAATCTAAAATTGGGCGTAGTTGATTTAAATATTCTTGGGCGTTGGCTTTAACCTGTTCGGCACTCAACTGGCGACGTACCTCCGATTTACCAGTGGGATCGCCAATTTGCGCCGTAAAGTCCCCGATAATTACTACTGCTGTATGTCCCGCATCTTGAAACGCCCTTAGTTTGCGAAAAGGAATGCTGTGTCCGAGATGAATATCGGTTCCCGTAGGGTCGATGCCTAACTTGACTCGTAACGGGCGATCGCTTTGAGTAATTCGACTTAAAAGGTTTTCCTCGGGATTATTAGAATTGGGTCGATCTGGAAAAATTTCACTGGTTCCCCGATACAACCAGTCTAAATTGGAGTCGGTCTTAGTTAGCGTTTCGTTTTTAGGGAGCGAGTCTGATGAAGTCCAATGAGGCGAATGCACTGCGTTGCTTGCAAATCCAGATCGCCCAGTAATTTCACTTGCTGCTGAAGATGACATCTTTGTTATATTCTTCCAGTCAAACCATTAAATGAAGTTAACAAAAAACGCCTGGTTTATCAAACATCAATTTTTGAATCAGAAAAGGAGAGTCGACCATTCAGGCGATCGCTGTAAAAGATTTATTAATCGTCTCCTCTTCAGCACTTCAGCTCTATATTTGTTGGTAACTTTTAGGTTCTGTTGACACAATTAACGCAACCAAATTAAAGCCGAAGCAAA
>NZ_JBKGTY010000007.1:96185-127088 GCF_053543375.1 Myxosarcina sp. GI1(2024)
CATGTAACTTGGTACTAAATCCGCCACAAGAACCTCCTAAAGAGTGTTTTTCTGACCCCCTTTTGCTCCTGCTGCACAGGGATGAGCACGAATCATGGTGCTATCGGGAATTAAACTTTCTAAGTCAGCAGAGTGGGACATTTCTTGCAAGAGACGATGCCAAACTCCCTTCTGACACCAACGCCGATATCGTTTGTAGAGGCTGTTCCAGTTGCCAAAACGTTTGGGTAATTCACGCCATTGAGCACCTGTGCGAGTAATCCAGAGAACCGCATTCAGAAAACGACGACAAGCTTTGGGGTCTTTGATACGGATGTCTTGTTGGTGGCTCAGAACAACGAAAATTTGCTGCCAAGCAGAATCGTCCAACTTAACACGAGATTTCATGAAGAATTTTTTGACTAAAATCAGCAACTTCAGGTACTTTCTCATCTTTGCCTCTTTACGTCAACAGAACCTATGAAATTTACATTAAACGGTTAAATATTTGTGCACTATAGTATCGGTTAGCTCGGTAGTATCACCTTTAGCTACAATTGAACCTTTATCCATGATGAAGAATTTTTGGGCTAGCTGACGGGCAAAATCGATTTTTTGTTCGACGACAATTACGGTAATACCTTTCTCACGGTTGATTCTTAGTAGCGTATCTTCAATTTCCTGAACTATTGAAGGCTGGATTCCTTCTGTCGGTTCGTCTAACAGCATTACCTGAGGATTGCACATTAATCCCCTAGCGATCGCCAGTTGTTGTTGTTGTCCGCCGCTGAGTAAGCCTCCCTGACGCTTGAGGTGTTCTTTGAGCATGGGAAAAAACTCAAAGATTTCCGAGGGGATACGCTTGCTGCTTTTACCGCTAGCAGTAAAACCCAACTTTAAATTATCCAACACCGACAGATAGGGAATAATTTCTCTACCTTGAGGAATGTAAGCGATACCGTAACGCGCTCGTTTGTAGGTAGGAGCTTTAGCAATATCTTTTTGATTGAAAAACAGGCTACCTTGAGTTAATTTATTCAGTCCAATGATGCTGCGTAACAAAGTAGTTTTACCGACTCCGTTACGACCCAATAGGCAAACTATATCTCCTTGGTTAACTACCATATTGACATCAAACAACACGGGGGTTTGTCCATAGCCAGCAGTAACATTTTTTAATTCAAGCAGCGACATCGATTTTTTCTCTTCCTAAATAAACTTTAATTACTTCGGGGTTATTTTGAATTTCCGTTACCGTGCCTTCGGCTAGTTTTGCTCCTTGATGCAGCACGATAATTCTTTCGGCAATTTGTTTGACAAATTCCATATCGTGTTCGATGACGATAACTGCATGGTGGTGGGCAATATCTTGAATAATTTCTCCCGTAGCTCTGGTTTCTTCAGGAGTCATGCCTGCGGTCGGTTCGTCTAACAAGACTACCGTAGGATCTTGGGCGATAGTCATCCCAATTTCAATCCACTGTTTTTGTCCGTGAGAAAGAGAACCTACTTTAGTACCGGCGTATTCGAGTAACCTAATGCGATCGAGAATGTCGATTATACGGTCTTTTTTGGCTTTGGTTAATTTGGCAGTAATTGAAGCTAAAATACCGTGGGCTCCTTTGAGAGCGAGTAAGATATTTTCAAAGACGGTTAATTCGTTATAGACGTTGGGATTTTGAAATTTGCGACCGATACCCATACGGGCAATTTGATAAGGGTTTTTATTGGTAATATCTTTTCCTTGGTAGTAAACATGACCCGCAGCAACGGGAGATTTAGAAACGATCGCATCCAGGAGGGTGCTTTTGCCCGCACCATTGGGTCCGATAATCGTGACAATTTCGCGATCGCCAACTTCGAGATTGACTCCTTTGAGTGCTTTAAAACCAGAAAAGACGACCTGTAAATCTTTAACCGAGAGAATAGAGTCCATAGTTATTACCATTAAGTTATTTAGCATGGGATTTACGAGGGAACAATTTGGCGACAGTGCCGACCAAACCATCGGGAATAAACAAAACTACGATCAATAACAAGATGCCGACAATTAATTGCCAATCTTGAGTAACTTGTTCGGCAGAATTTTGAATTTGTCCCAATAAAATTGCGGCAATTAAAGGACCGATCAGAGTTCCCCTGCCGCCAATTGCTACCCAAATAACTACCTGTGTGCCAAATGCTACGGCTAAATATACTGGAGAAATAAATCTGTTGAGAGGAACGAACAAACCTCCAGCAATCCCTGCAATTCCCGCCGATAGCGTCCAAATAAAAATTTTGAAGCTGGCAACGTCGTAGCCTAAAAAGGCGATACGCTTTTCATTTTCTTTAATCGATCGCAAAATCAAACCAAAGTTGGACTGAGTCAACCACCAGCTACCGATTAAAACCGCAGTGGTAAAAATAAGAATCATCCAGTACAAACCAATTAAGGGAATATTGGTACCAAAAATACTCAGTTCGGAAACGTCGGTAATGCCGTTGGTACCCCCCGTATATGCCTGCTGACTGACAAAAAAGGTGGTCAACGCCGAAGAAATCGCCAGGGTAATAATAGTAATGTAGACACCGCTTACTTTAGAGCGAAAGATAAACCAGCCGATTAGATAGGCAAATACGGCAGGAACGGCTACCATGGCGATCGCTGCGATGATGAAATATTGTAAGGGGGCGATAAACCAGGGTAATTCTTCCAAACCATTCCAAACCATAAAATCTGGTAATGCTACCCCGTAAGTATTAGCTTCGGCAGAAAGATTGAGCTTGAGATAATAAGCCATGGCATAGCCCCCCAGGGTAAAAAATACTCCGTGGGCAAAACTGAGAATTCCCGTAAATCCCCAGACTAAATCGAGAGATACGGCTAAGGTACCGAATAATAATAATTTAGCTAATAAAGAAGTTTGAAAATTACCGATAAAAAACGGCAAAATCGCCATAATTATAAAAATAATTGCTGTAACTATGGCTAGCTTAGTAGGGGCTTGGGATTTTTTGGCAACACCAATGGTTTGGGTCATAATTTGTCCGATCTAAAAATCTATATTTCTGTAAAAGCTATATTGCTTGAGGGCAAGCAGCCGCTCGCCCCTACGGATAAAAAATTATCCTCGCTTTTGAACGGAAAATAATCCTTCTGGTTTGTAACGAATCAAGATTATTACCGCAGCCAGCACGATGACTCTGGCGGTAGGATCGTTGAGCAGATAGGCTATAACCGCATTCGATTGACCAATCACAACAGCACCTGCTAAAACTCCAATCAAGCGGTCGACACCTCCGGTTACTACCGTCATCCAGGCATCGACTAAGTAATCTTGTCCCATGGGCGGTGCCACGCTTTTGAGCGAAGAAATAACTGCCCCGGCAATTCCTGCTAAACCACAGCCATAAGCAAAGGTAGCCATATCTACCAAGCTGGTATTGACTCCCAAGCACTGTGCCATACTGCGATTTTGGGTTACGGCTCTTACCTGACGACCTAAATTAGTTTTATAGAGTAAGAAACCTGTTAAAGCTAGCAGTGCCAGTGCAACGAAGAAAATAAACAGACGGTAATAGGAAATAGCGATGGTAGGAGTACCTTGAGCATCAGTTAATAAAGTTAAGTTACCCGAAATATAGGAAGGTGCTCTAACGTATTTTAGTTGAGCGGTAAAAATTAGTTTTATTACCCCCTGTAAAACGATACTCAGACCCCAGGTTGCCAATAAAGTTTCTAGAGGGCGACCATACAAACGCCTGATAATAGTGATTTCTACTAAAGCTCCGATCGCAGCGGTAATGATAAAGGCAAAAGGAATTGTCAGCAGCAGATCTAAATTAAAAGCAGACTGCAACATGAAAGTAGTATAGGCACCTAGCATGATAAATTCACCATGAGCTAGGTTGATGATTCGCATTACGCCAAAGGTAATTGCTAAGCCTAAACCAGTCAGTAATAAAATACCGACAATACCGATACCGTTAATCAACTGATTGGCTAGAGCAACGATACTAAACTCCTCTGCTGCTTGGGCTAGATAATAAACAGGGAATAAATAAGAATACATATTATTTAGTTATCGGTTGTTAGTAGATAATTATTAGTTCTTATTAGCAAACAAATGGTTATCAGCAAACATTATTGTCGATCCCGAAAATAGCTATGGTTTTTGACTGATAATATTGCCGATAACCGATAGTCTTTTAAGTTTTTTCTAAATATTTAGTCTCTAGGTCTTTACCCGTTTCTTTAATTGGATTTTCACGTTCGTCAGGTTTTCCGTGGATGCAAACCCGACCTGGATAGAGAACTTGACTCCAGGGAATTGGTTTGACTGCCGCAGGTGTGGAAAAGACAATTTCTGCTTGTCCGTCAGGTCCCCATCTACCGATACGGGAATAGAGATAGGTGTGATAGTTGTCGGGATCGATTTTTACCAGACCTTGAGGTGCTTGGAAGGTTTGTCCCCTTGTTGCCTCTCTCAAAGTTTTGGTATTGATTTCTCCTCCATTTTGAAGAATGTCTCGCATTGCCTGAGCCATAAAGAAAGTCTGAAGATACGCCGCTTCCATGACCCCATTGGTAACGCGGTTTTGACCGAACTTTTCTTTAAACTGTTCGACGAAGGCTTGGTTTTCTGGGGTATCCACAGTTTGGAAGTAGTTAAAGCTAGTGTAGTGCCCTTCAGCATACTCTGGTCCCATCGCCTGAATTTCTTCTTCGGTAGTGGGATAAGCCATAATCGGAATCTGCTCGGCAGTAATTCCCGCATCTCTATACTGACGGTAGAAAGCAGGAATACTATCGCCTACAAGATTGCTCAGAACAAAATCTGGTTTGGCTTGCTTGATTTTGTTGATGATGGTGATAAATTCGGTAGTTCCCAAGGCTGCATATTCGTCTCCCACTACCTGACCGCCTAATTTCTCTAGTTCTGCTTTGGCGATGCGGTTACTTTCTTTGGGATAGATATAGTCCGAACCGATAAAGAATCCCCTAGGACCAAAGTTTTCGTAGGAATAGGGAATCGAATCGGTAATTTGTTGGTTGGGAGCAGCGCCAGTGTAGAAAACATTAGAGCTACATTCGTTGCCTTCGTAGTATACGGGATAGTAAAGAATCGAATCTTTCTCCTCAAAAACTGGCAATACCGATTTACGACTGGCTGAGGTGTAGCATCCTAGAACGCAAACTACCTGGTCTTCGTCGATTAGGCGTTTGGACATTTGGTTGTACAAATCCCAGTTAGAGTCGGGGTTGACGACTACTTTTTGAATCTTTCTGCCTTCAATCCCTTCGCCATTGCCTTCCCAAGGACCGGTATTAGTATTAATTTGTTCTAAGGCTAAGAAAGTAGCGTCTTGCAAAGATTTTTCTACAATTGCGATCGTGCCCGTAGTGGAGTACATCACTCCCACTTTAATCGGATTTTCTCCTAAGTCTTCATCCCCGGTGCTAGTAGCATCTCCAGAACAAGCCGCGAGAACACCCGCACCTACGGCTAAAGAACCATATTTAATAAATTTACGACGACTATAACCGCCAAATATTGAAGAAGCTTTTGGTTTATTCATAAAGATAACTGTAGTTTAATTGTTTTAAAAATCAGTTTCGTTGCGATTGAATTAATCTAGTTCGTGAATGCTAAGCATTGCTTGGATTTCGATATCTTTGTCGAGCTGGCAAAAGCTGCTTTTGAATTATATTTAATTTAACAAATACTACTAAAGTAGCGCTGAGTCAAGCCAAGATAGCTTTTAATCTACATAAATCTCACCTCTTCAATTAAAACTTGCACACGACAAAACCCAGAGAAAATTATCTCTAAGCTCCTGTAAACACAAAAGTTCTATCTATAGACAGAAGCATATACTTGCATTCACATCTATTTTGTAATTTTTAATACAAAAATTAATTTTTTAGCAGTCTTTTTGGTAATAGTTGTATTACTAAACTTTACTACTTACGGCGATTAGACTCGGCGCTCGGAGTTTAACCCTAACTTAGCAGACAAAATTGTAACTATTTTTACTTTTTATTTTGGCAAAAGCAGAAAGAATAAAAACTCAAAAGCAATATTGACACTAATTAAACTCAAAAAAAGAGTTTTATGGTTAAAAAGCTGAAATATTTGTTTAATGTAGGCTAAACCATATTTCAGTTAAAAGCGGCTCTCAATCGGCTAAATCCCATTCTTATAGTATTCATTTGTAATGAAAAATATTGCTTAACTTGACCTGCTAAACCACAATAAATAATTAAAAGCAAGAATATGCCAGAAACTCTCTTCAAAATCGACTTAACTAAACCGATGGCAGAGCAGGATGTTCCAGGACACAATCGCTGGCACCCCGATATACCTGCAGTAGTATCGGTCAAACCAGGAGATATCTTTCGAATTGAATGCAAGGATTGGACAGATGGACAGATTGCCAATAATGACGATCCCAGCGACATCGAGACAGTAGACTTAAATCTAGTACACGTTCTCAGCGGTCCGATTCGGGTCGAAGGGGCACAACCAGGAGATATTCTGGTGGTAGATTTATTAGATATTGGTGCCCTACCCGGCGATGAATGGGGTTTTACAGGCATTTTTGCCCGTGAGAATGGCGGTGGTTTTTTGACCGATCACTATCCTAAAGCCGCTAAAGCCTGCTGGGATCTCCAAGGTATTTATACCAGTTCCCGTCATATTCCAGGAGTGCGTTTTGCAGGCATCACCCATCCTGGTTTAATTGGCTGTGCCCCCTCGATGGAATTATTGCAAACATGGAACAAACGGGAAAAAGCTCTGGTAGATAAAGGCAATGAAGGTGCTCCCCCTTGGAAACCTGAAATTCCCCCTTCTGCCACTCTGCCTAACCCTACACAAGCAGTCTTAGGCACTCTCAAAAGTTCCGAATTCGATCGCGTCGCTGCCGAAGCCGCCCGTACCGTACCTCCTAGAGAACATGGCGGCAATTGTGATATCAAAAATCTTTCTAAGGGTTCGCGAATTTATTTTCCTGTCTATGTAGACGGTGCCAATTTATCGATGGGAGATATTCACTTTTCTCAAGGTGATGGAGAAATTTCCTTCTGTGGCGCAATCGAAATGTCGGGATATATCGACCTACACGTAGACATTATCAAGGGCGGTGTAGAAAAATACGGCATGGTCAACCCTATCTTCAAACCAGGTCCAGTCGAACCCCGTTACTCAGAATATCTAATTTTTGAAGGCATTTCTGTAGACGAATTTAGTGGCGAACAGTATTACCTCGATGCTCATGTATCTTATCGTCGCGCTTGCTTGAATGCGATCGAATATTTGAAAAAATTTGGCTTTACTGGAGAACAGGCATATTTGTTACTCAGTTGTGCGCCGGTAGAAGGAAGGGTTAGTGGAATAGTAGACATTCCCAACGCCTGTTGTACCCTAGCTTTACCTACCGAGATTTTCGACAAGAATATCTTACCGACTTAGGCAATCTTGCTCTTCTCGAACTTTATAGTTGGTTTCTGAGTTTTATTCAGTTTGGTAAATTTAGCCCCCCAAGTTGGGGGGAATATAAAGGAAAAGTTTTCTAGTTTTAGCCAATGTAGTAAGCGCGTACGTAAAGTCGTATTGTGTTTAGCCTCTACCAGATAATTAATAGTCGATCGATGTTAACTAAAAATATGCCTATCTACGAATTTCGCTGTCATGACTGTGGAGAGTTTGAAGCATTACGCAGTATAGCCGAATCCAACGCACCCATAAATTGTCCTCAATGTAGCAAAGCCGCACTAAAAATTTTTTCTGTACCCAATGTCAATCTCAATTCAGGTAGTTTGTTGTCAATTAATAATAATTCTTCCGAACCAAAATTGGTAAAACGAGAAGTCAAAAAACCAGCCAAACCCAGGTATCAGAGCGCAGCTAGTAGTAGACCTTGGATGGTTTCTCATGCGCCACCAAGATATTAGTCGATTGTCGAACCAAAACCAACGCTTGACAACTATTGAACTATCTTGATTTCTTCCAAATTCCAGAACGCTCCACCCAAAGCGGAGTATTCAATTCCTTGATATTTATTCCGTACTGCACCCAAAGCTAAAGGATTGACTAGATAGATAATCGGAGCTTTGTCGCTAACTATTTGCTGAATTTCTGCATATATAGCCTTGCGCTTTTCTCTGTCTAATTCTTTAGCTCCAGCTATAAAAAGTTCGTCTATTTTTGCTTCCCAATCGGCTACTATTCTACCTTCAATTGGCTCTTGTCCCGCCGTCGGTTTTTGATTGAAAAAATGTAAATTACCATCGACAGACCACAAATTTGCTCCACTATTGGGTTCGTTGCCACCAGTAAATCCTAAAATAATTGCTTCCCAATCCAAAGAATCGCTTAGTTTACCAACCAAAACATTAAAATTGACAATGCGAAACTTAACGTCGATACCAATTTGAGCTAAATCTGTTTCAATCTGATTGCCCATTGCCTCGCGAATTTTGTTACCAGAATTAGTATATAAAATAAAGCTGACGCGATTGCCTTCGCTATCTAAAAGTTGTTGCTTATTGTTATATTTAAATCCGGCTTTCTTTAATAGCTGTCGGGCTTTTTCTAGATTGTATTCGTAACCTTTTAAATCCTCGTAATAAAAAGGAGATTGTACTGAAATAGGAGAATTTTGAAGTTGACCCAGTCCTCGATAAATATTGTTGACCATTCGCGGACGGTTAATGGCATAAGCAACGGCTTTTCTAAAATTAAGATTGTTAAACCAACGAGATTTAATCGGATCTACTAGAGGCTTACTGCTTTTCTTTCCTTGGTTGAGATTAAAAGTAATAAAATTGGTACCGTAATCGGGTCCGCCATTATAGATAGTAAAATTCCCTTTATCTTCTTCTTTTTTGAGTAACGAAAAAAATTCAGGATAGACACTAACAGAGTCTAAACCACCCGAACGAAACTGCAAGAGAAAAGTATCGGTGGACTCGATGATTTCCCAAATCACTTTCTCAATATAAGGAATGTCTTCATTCACTATATTTTTCTTCCAATAATATGGATTTTTTTCAAAAATCAACCTTTGGTTGGTAACGTAATTTTTGAGTTGATAAGCACTATTGGCGACAATATTTTCAGGTGAAGCATCTATCGTCCAAGTAGATAAAAATAGCGGTTTGCCATTCGGGTCTTTATTTTCTATCGTTGGTTGTAAAATATGTTTGGGTAAGATTGACAAACCTCCTGTGGTGTTGAGAAAGGGCGCGAAAGGTTCGGGGATGGTAAATTCAATTTGTAAGTCGTTGAGTTTGCGAACAGTCGGTAATGCTTGACTTTCTCCAACGCGAATAACATCTCTAGCACTGCTGGGAATTTCTTCGTTGAGGTAGATCTGGTTATAGCTGAAAACCACATCATCTGCAGTTAGTGGCTTTCCATCCGACCACTGTAAACCTTTTCTCAGGGTAAAAACAATCCGTAGATTATCTTCGGAAATTTCCCATGATTCGGCTAAAGCGGGTTCGGTTTTAGCTGTAATGGGATTTTGCGTAACCAAGCCATCAAATAACATATCGCCAACGCTACTACTAGTGGCATCTGTAGCGAGAACGGGGTTAAAAGTTTTCGGATCGCTGAGAATTGCTTGAACTAATTGGGGGACGTTTTCGGCATTCGTCCTAAAATCAGCTGGATTGCAGCTTGTAAGAGATAGAATCGTAGTTATAAGAGCGATCGCGGCGATCGCCCGTCGGTAAATTACCTTACTAAAAACACTTAAAAAATTAAACACTTTCAACGCCAAGTAGTCCCAACATTACCTGATGAAAGTATAAACCCTACTAACTCAATTCGCGATCGATAGATGAAAAAAAAACGTTTGGCTTGAAAACAGAAGAAAAATCAGTTTGAATTTAGACTCTTTGCTACCCGTCTGCTTTCTGGTTTGGTTTAACCCATCAATTAAAAATTTGCCGACCAATTATTGATGCTTGCCCTTAGCGATCTATGATAATTGTTAGAGAATTGCTAACTAAAATTGTGATGACTTCAGGTAAACAAATTGGCGTAGCCGTAATTGGAACGGGTTTTGGCAAAAAAGTACACATTCCAGGTTTTCAAAATCATCCCCGCACGGAATTAGTGGCGGTATACAATCCCAATTTAGGTAAAGCTAAAGCGATCGCCGACGAGTATAAAATTTTGTATGCTTATAATGACCTCGATAAAATTTTACGTTTGCCTGAAGTTGACGCAGTAAGCATTTCTACGCCGCCCTTTTTACACTACGAAATGGCAAAGCGGGCATTAGATGCAGGAAAACACTTGCTCTTAGAAAAACCGATGGCGATGAATGCTACCGAAGTTAGAGAACTATATCATTTGGCAGGAAAACGAAACTTAGTAGCAATGGCCGATTTTGAGTTTCGCTTCGTTCCTGCCTGGCAGCTACTCGCCGAACATCTTCAAGAAGACTATACGGGCAAAAAAAGACTGATTAAAATTGATTGGCTGGTAACCAGTCGCGCCAATCCCAAACGTACTTGGAACTGGTATTCCCAAAAAGATGCTGGCGGTGGTGCCTTGGGTGCAGTGGGTTCCCACGCTTTCGACTATATCAACTGGCTATTTGGTTCTGTCTCCAGGTTGAACGGTTATCTCAATTGCGCCATTATCGAACGTCCCGACCATCAAGACGGTAAGATGAAACCAGTCGATGCTGACGATATCTGTTTGATTATGCTGGAATTGGCTGACGGTACGCCCTGTCAATTATCGGTTAGTTCTGTGATCTACAACGGCAGGGGGCATTTTGTAGAAATTTATGGCGAAGAGGGAACGTTAGTTTTAGGCAGCGATAATCTCAAAGATTACGTTCACGGTTTTCGTCTCTTTGCCGCACCTGCCGGTAAGCCGCTCAAAAAAGTCTCGATTCCCAAGCGTTTGGATTTCACCGAAGTTTTTAGCGATGGTAGGATTGCACCATTTATTCGTCTCGTCGATCGCTTTGTAGAATCAATCGATACGGGTAAGTCTCTGGTTCCTTCTTTAAAAGAGGGAGTTTACTCTCAATTATTGATGGATTTAACTCATCAATCCGATCGCAGTCGTAGCTGGGTAGACGTACCAGAGTTAGATGAATTTATCGGTCGATAGACTTCTAGGGCTGAGTGGCTCCGGTTTAAAATCCCGTGTAACAATAATTAATAACAGAAGATGAAATAAAGTTAAAGTTAGATTCGGGATGACCACAACTGCGATCGCAAGCATAAATAACGAACTGCTTCCTGGAGGAGACGATCCGACCAGATTCGCTCCTCAAGAAGCATGGTATCCAATTTATTATCTAGAAGACCTAGACAAAACCAAGCTCGCAACCTTTACTTTATTAGAGACCGACCTAGTTATCTGGTGGGATGAGTCGGCTAATTCTTGGCGCGTCTTTGAAGATCGCTGTCCCCATCGTCTAGCTCCTTTAAGTGAAGGCAGAGTTAACGAACGGGGATGGTTAGAGTGTCCCTATCATGGCTGGGCTTTTGCAGGTTCGGGAGAGTGTAAATTCATTCCCCAACAGCCGGAACCAGAACGGGGAACGTCTTCACCTAGAGCCTGTGCTACTTCTCTGCCAGTGGCGATCGCTCAAGGAATCTTATTCGTCTATCCAGGCACGCCGGAAAGAGCTGCTAAAACTGCAGTTCCCATCGTTCCTCCTTTAGAAGAATCCTCTGATGAGTGGGTGTGCTTGGATACTTTTAGGGACTTGCCTTACGACGCTCTCACTTTGCTAGAAAACGTTATCGATGCCAGTCATATTCCCTTTACCCATCATCAAACTGTCGGCGATCGCTCTAATGCTGCCCCAGTTGATTTAGAAATAACCCAATCTGGCAAACATGGTTTTTGCGGGCTCTGGGAAGAAGGACCTCGTAAAGGTAGTTTGGGAACGCAATACACTACTTTTGTCGCTCCTGGTTTAATGTGGCACGATTTGACCTCAAAACAATTTGGCAGAACACTGACGGTAGTTTATGCCACTCCAATTAGCAAAGGAAAGTGTCGTTTATTTGCTCGTTTTCCATTCAAATTTGCTTCTTCTTTGCCACGTTTTTTCATCAAACTATCCCCTCGCTGGTACTCTCATCTCAATCAAAATGGAGTCCTCGAAGACGATCAAATTTTTCTGCATTATCAAGAACGATACTTGGCAGCATTAGGAGGTAGCGATAACTATACCAAGGCGTTTTACTTACCGACTAAAGCCGATTTATACGTTTCTGAACTGCGTCAGTGGGTCAATCTGTATCGTGCCACTCCTTTCCCCAAGGCTAACTTTTCTGCCCCTCTATCTAGAGAACAATTGCTCGATCGCTTTTCATCCCATACGGTTAACTGTGCTAGTTGTCGGCAAGCTCTTAAAAATATTCAGCGCCTGAGAACTCTGGCTGCAGTAGTAGCGGTAATAAGCTGGGCGATTATGCCATTATTGCTGGTATTGCTCGGATCGGTAAAAATTGCGTTTATCGGTGGTTTGACTTTACTAGTTTTGATTTCTAGCTTTGCTTGGTGGAGACTGGGCAAGTTAGAACGAAGGTTTTATCGAGGGCAAGATATACCACCACGCAATTTACCTCCAAAATAAGCGTTTATAATTTTAATTAATAGTTGCTATATGGGAAGATAATAATAGATTACAATACGATCCGATAACGAGTATGCCATCTATTAAGTTGTTGGGAGTATCTCACCAATACGAACTGACTCCACCCGTGTCTGACTCCCAACTTCCCGTATTAGTTTTTATTCATGGTTGGCTTTTGAGCCATCGCTACTGGCAACCTATGATGGAACTTTTACAGCCAAAATTTCAGTGCTTGCGATATGACCTGAGAGGCTTTGGAGATTCTGCACTTAAAACAGCGGATAATCTCGAACGCAGTTATAGTTTGGCTGCCTATGCTGAGGACTTGGAAGCTTTATTAAAAGAATTAGAAATCGATCGCGCTTGGTTAATCGGGCATTCTTTAGGTGGTAGTATCGCTTTGTGGACTGCAAGTCGTTGTTCGAAACGAGTTGAAGGAGTAATTTGTCTCAATTCTGGTGGAGGAATCTATTTAAAAGAAGACTTCGAACGTTTTCGCAATGCGGGTAAACGGTTGGTCAAATTTCGTCCCCGTTGGCTGCGATATTTTCCTCTAATCAATCTATTATTCGCCAGAATGATGGTAACCCGTCCTCTCTCACTTGATTGGGGTCGTCAAAGAATCATTGATTTTACTAAAGCAGCTGAATCAGCCGCCTTAGGAGCATTATTAGATTCGACTACAGAAGCCGAAGTACATTTGCTACCTCGTCTCGTCGCCCAACTGGAACAACCCGTTTATTTTATTGGCGGGGCAAATGACAAAATTATGGAATTTAAATACGTCAATCATTTGGCTAGCTTTCACCCTCTGTTTGCAGAAGACAGAAGTAATGTCTTCGAACTCCCCGAATGCGGACATCTAGCAATGTTAGAGTGCCCCGAAAAAATTGCTGCGATCGCTATTGATACATTAAAAAAGTATGGATATTAATTAAGCTAAGAGGCAAAGTTAACTTTCTACTTGCTACCAAAGCGTTTACTAAGCCGGGGAAAGCTTTTCGATACGGCTATTACCATCTGCTCCTACCCAGACTAAGCTTGTAATGCGACAAGTACGAGCATAGTCTTTAATTTGGTCTGGAGAACGTCCCCCCAAATCTACTTCAACTCTAACTAGATCTTCTCGCTGACGAAGTTGACGGGCATACTGAAAGGCAAGAGCTCGAGCTTCTCTAGCTTCGGGAATAACTAACCAGTCAATTGCAGGAGTTTGTCGGGGAAGTTTGTCGGTAGAAAGCAAACAGGAATGTAAATCTTCAATATTAAACGAAAAACCTACCCCTGGAGAGCTGTTCCCTTGAGGATGATATAGTTCTAAAAGGCGATCGTAACGCCCGCCTTCGCCTAAGATATAGGACTGAGAACCCTGAAAACTAATCGCTTTAAAAATAATTCCCGTATAGTAGTTAAAAGTCTGTAATAAGCTGAGGTCGAGAACTAAGGGTAAAGGATGAGAACTACTATTTTGAAGTAGTTCGATTAAAGACTTAAGATTTTTTACCGTAGCTAGTGCCGAATCGTCTAAGTCCAAACTAGCGACTTGAGCCAAGACATCCTCTGGTTTCCCTCTTAAATCGAATAGGAATAAAGCTCTGGCTTTTAAAGCAGGTTCGAGAGGAAGTTTTTGTAAGGCAATGCGGTCTAAATTAGCAATACATTGACCTACCTGCTGTCTGAGAGATTGGGGAAAAACTGTCAACAGCGATTGCGTTAATTCTGCTTCTCCTAACAGAATCGTCCAATCTTGTATTCCCAAACCCTGCAAACAGTTTACCAGTAGCAAAAGGATCTCGGCATCGGCTAAAATTCCCCCGGCAAACAATAATTCTACTCCAGCCTGATAAAATTCCAGTTGACGACCGCGATCGCTATGTGGCGAATTGCGAAAGACATTGGCACGATAACAAAGACGTTGGGGATAAGTATCTCCTGCCATGCGCGTCACGGCAGCGCGAGCGATTGAAGCGGTGAGTTCGGGACGCAAACCTAAAGTTCTCTCCGACTCATTGAGTACCTGAATCACCGTAGCAGGTTCGACCGCGCCACCAGCAGTTAGGGTATCGAGCCATTCTAGTGTAGAAGTAACGATACGTTGATAGCCCCATTGGCGAAATATTTGTTGTAGCCGGTCATTTATCCAACGTTTTTGCTCTACTTCTAGAGGTAATAAGTCTCTCGTCCCTGCAGGTGGTTGATAGATCATTGTTAAGAATCAACAGTGCATACTCGTGTCATCTTATCTGAATTTAGCTCTGTTCCGAGCAATCGTTTTTCTGATAGATGTACGCTCTTAAGCGATCGCATTAAATTAAACTCAATCAGCCAAAATATCGACCAATGATAAGGTTAAGAATATAGGTAGTAGTTGATAACCTGCCAATTGCTTCCGACCTGTAAAATTAACTTTATATTTTCCTAATGTTAACTGCTGTTGTAATTTTCTAGCAGCATTAAGTATAGCGGTCTTCTTGAAAATTATTGCAATTAGGAAGTATCAAGGACTGGCGATCGCCAATCAAAGCTGTAATCTTAACTAGTTTTATGGATATTCGTACTGTTTCTACCACTCCCTTCTCCGACCAAAAACCAGGAACTTCTGGACTGCGTAAATCGGTAGAAGTTTTTCAACAACCTCATTACTTAGAAAACTTCATTCAAGCAATTTTTGATGCCCTAGAAGGCTGTGAAGGACAAACTTTAGTCTTGGGTGGTGACGGACGCTACTATAACCGCCAGGCAATTCAAGTCATCCTCAAAATGGCTGCTGCTAACGGTATCGGGCGTATTTTAGTAGGCAGGGGTGGCATTATGTCTACTCCTGCGGCTTCCTGCATTATTCGTCAATACAAGGCATTTGGCGGCATTATTCTTTCTGCCAGTCACAACCCAGGCGGTCCTGATGGTGACTTCGGAGTTAAATACAACGTTACTAACGGCGGTCCCGCACCAGAAAAAGTGACCAGCGCGATTTACGAGCGCACTAAAGTTATCGACAGCTATAAAATTTTAGAGGCTGACGATCTCAATTTAGATCGGCTAACGGTAACGCGCCTTGGTGAAATGGGCGTAGAAGTTATCGACCCCGTCGAACCCTATGCCCGTCTGATGGAATCTTTGTTCGATTTTGACCAAATTCGCCAACTAGTCAAGCGAGACTTTCGGATGTGTATCGACTCGATGCACGCCGTAACCGGACCCTATGCCCGAGAGCTATTCGAGCAGCGTTTGGGTGCAGCATCGGGTACGGTACGTAATGGCGAACCTTTAGAAGACTTTGGCGGTGGACACCCCGATCCCAATCTAGTTTACGCTCATGACTTAGTAGAAATTATGTTTGGTAAGGATGCACCAGATTTTGGGGCGGCTTCCGATGGCGATGGCGATCGCAACATGATTTTGGGTAACAATTTCTTTGTCACTCCTAGTGATAGCTTAGCCGTATTAACTGCTAATGCCAGTCTCGTACCGGGATATAAAGATGGCTTATCTGGAGTGGCGCGATCGATGCCTACTAGTGCCGCAGTAGACCGAGTAGCGGAAAAACTAGGTATAGAATGTTACGAAACTCCTACGGGATGGAAATTCTTTGGCAATTTACTCGATGCAGGCAGAGCGACTCTTTGCGGCGAAGAAAGCTTTGGTACCGGTTCTAACCACGTCCGCGAGAAAGATGGACTCTGGGCAGTCTTATTCTGGTTGAATATCCTTGCTGCAACTGGTAAATCTGTAGAAGCGATCGTCCGCGATCACTGGAAAACCTATGGACGCAATTATTATTCCCGTCACGACTATGAGGAGGTAGACAAACAACACGCTACCGAATTGATGAAAAGATTGGAGAGTATGGTAGGAGAAATGAAGGGAAAAACCTTCGGTAACTATACTGTCGAATATGCCGACAACTTCAGCTATCACGATCCCGTAGACGGAAGCGTCAGTAAAAATCAAGGCATTCGGATCGGCTTTAGCGACGGTTCGCGTATTGTCTTCCGGCTTTCGGGTACGGGAACTAAAGGAGCAACTTTACGTTTATACCTCGAAAGCTACGAACCCGATGCCAGCAAACACGACATCGATACTCAAACGGCTTTAAAGCCTCTAATTGATATTGCTCAGGAAATCGCTCAGATTCGAGAATATACTCAACGCGACGAACCTTCTGTAATTACCTAATCCTATTTTCAATTAATTGGGACGTTGGCAAAACGTCCCCATATTTTCATCGAGAGAAATTTAGCTCATTGCCAAAAAAATTTTTTCTCCTAGAATTGCCTATATTTTGAACTGCTTAAAAAGGAATCTCAACTCCAAAGCTAGATCTAAAATTGCCATCGCGATCGAAATTTCCGTCTAATCTTAACGAACCAAAACCAGCTTTGGTTCTCCAGAAAGCACTGCTTCCAGTCCAATTAGTCTCATTATCGACATTGGCACTCACTCCTAACGAGCCAATAGCCGTATCCGCACCGAAATTTATGCTTCCGCCAGTAAAACTGGTATGCTCGTCAAAGTTACCGCTTACCCCAATCGAACTAAATAGGATTTTGGTTTTTAAGAAAGCACTACCACCGACAAACCTAGTTTGGTCATCTATCCTAGCATTAGCACCAAATGAGCCGATATCGGTTTCGGTGGTCAGGTTAGCCGTACCGCCTGTAAAGTTAGCGCGATCGCTGAGATTGGCACTAACACTTAAAGAACCAAAAGGAGTTTTGCTCGCTAAATTAGCATTGCCTCCTGTAAAACTAACGCGATCGCTCAGGTTAGCATTAATATTTAGAACACCAATAGGAGTTTCCCTAGCTAAATTGGCAGTTCCACCGACAAATCTAGTTTGGTCGTCAATTTTGGCATTAACGTTTAGAGCACCAACTCCAAGGTCTTTTTTCCAAAAGGCATTTCCTGCTTGTAAATGAGCGCGTTCGTCAAAGTCGCCATTTATTCCCAGCTCTCCTACAGTTGTTTTGGCTTCCCATCCAGTACTTCCTGCAGTAAATTCTCCTCGATCGCGGATAAATATTTTATCTGTGGTTAAAACGAAAGAGGCGGTTTTGGCAAAATCAAAATAGTTATTGAGAGCTAATTGATAAGCAAATTGATTTGTAGCGTTAGAGTTAAAATATGTTTTTCGCTCTGCTAGCACGATCGCCTGCTCTCTAGGAGACAAGGCAAAATTTTCATGTATTTGCACGGTTGCGAGAAAATTTAGCTGTGCTCCCAAAAAAGTTTCCGCTGCAATTAACCACATAATAAATAAAAATAAATAACTTTAGCTATATCTATTTTTATGTTTCAATTTTTAGTTTATTGCTTTGCTAGCAGTTAACGCTGCGATCGCTCTCACCTTAAATATACAATAAAAAATTACTGCTGTGGCAGCGAGTCGGAAACAGTCAAAAGTAGGGCAGTAGAAAGTTAGTTAATCCATTCTAGGCACTAGCTAAGTTCGAATCTTTAAAGAAACTTTCAAAATCGGGTTTTTCTTTAGGAAAGTAGAAAGCCGAAATCATTTATCTTTGATTTTGATTTTGTTTGTCTCAGCCTTATCTGCCCTTCAGCTATAGAAACGAAATTAGCGATCGCTGTTAATCACCCGATGAATACTCAACACGTCACTCATCTTTTGAATTTTGTGCAAAATGTATTCAAACTGTTGGCGATCGCGAATATCCAAGCTGAGAGAAATTAATGCTGGTCGATTACGACTGGTTTTAACCCCGGCATTACGAATATTAATCCCGCGATCGCTCAACCGCGCCAAAATGTCTTTAAGTACTCCGACGCGATCGAGCGCTTCGATTTGAATGTCTACAGGATAGGTCAAAGCCTGTCCTCGTTCGTCACGAGAATTCCAGCTAACGGGAACTAAGCGTTCTCCCGGTACTTTTTCGACATTGGCACAATCTTGACGGTGAATCGAAATGCCCCGAGAATTTCGGGTTACTACGCCGATAATCGATTCACCAGGCAGAGGTTTGCAACAACCTGCCAGATGATGCAACAAACCTTCTACGCCGATAATTGGTGAATTGCTACTAGGACGAGGAGGGCTGATGCGATCGCTACTAACTGCGATTTCGGTAGCTAATTCTGACTCCTCTTCTTCAACTGGCTGCTGTTCTTTGACTACATCTCGCAAGCGATTGACGACTTGGTTGAGAGTAACTTCTCCATACCCTAATGCTGCTAGCAAGTCTTCTACTGAGGAATAATTGCAGCGCTGGGCTGCTGTTTGCATCGGTTCGGATTTCAACAGCGAATCTAAACCACTTTTACCTAGCTCTTTTTCCAATAAATCTTTGCCGCGAGCGATATTTTCATCGCGGTGCGATCGCTTGTACCATTGGCGAATGCGATTGCGAGCCGAAGGAGTAACCACGAAGTTGAGCCAGTCCAAGCTAGGATGGCTGTTTTTTTGGGTGACGATCTCAACGATATCGCCATTTTCTAAAGGTTGAGACAACATCGTCCAGCGTCCGTTGACTCTGGCACCTTTCATGTGATTTCCTACTTCGGTATGGATGCGATAGGCAAAATCTACTGCAGTTGCTCCCTGAGCTAAAGCAATTACATCACCATCGGGAGTAAACACATAAACATCATCTTCAAATAAATTATCTTTGAGGCTGTCGATATATTCTTGAGCATCTTTGAGATCGTTCTGCCATTCTAGAAGCTGACGCAACCAGGTAAATTTGTCATCATCTGAAGTTACCTGTATGTTGCTCGAACCGGTTTCTTTATACTTCCAGTGCGCGGCAATTCCGTATTCGGCGACGTGGTGCATTTCCATAGTCCGAATTTGAATCTCTATCGGACGACCATTAGAACCGACCACGGTGGTATGTAAGGACTGGTAGCGGTTGGGTTTGGGCAAACCAATATAGTCTTTAAAACGACCTGGAATTGGTTTGAAAGCGTCATGGACTACTGCTAGAGCGCGATAGCATTCCTCATTAGTTTCGACGATAATTCTAAAGGCAGCGATATCGTAAATTTGGCTAAATTCTTTTTGCTGTCGCTGCATCTTTTGATAGATGCCGTAAAGATGTTTCGGTCTTCCCTGAAGTTCTAAGACGTTAATTTTTAGTTTTTCTAAACGCGAGCGTAAGGTTTCCGTTACCCAGGCAATCCTCGCTTCGCGATCGGCACGGCGTTCGGCGACTAGTGCTTTAATTCGTTCGTAGGATTCTGGTTCGAGATATTTAAAGCATAAATCTTCTAATTCCCATTTAAAACGCCCAATCCCCAATCTATTAGCTAGAGGAGCGAATATTTCTCGTGTTTCTAAGCTGATGCGCTTTTGCTTTTTGGGATCGAGATGTTCTAATGTCCGCATATTGTGCAGTCGGTCTGCCAGCTTGACCACAATCACGCGGATATCGGTAGCCATTGCGATAAACATCCGACGAAAATTTTCCGCTTGACGTTCGGTTTTACTAGAGAAGTTAAATTTGGAGAGTTTGGTTACTCCTTCTACTAGCTGCCGTACCTGGGTGCCAAAACGTTCTTCAATTTCTTCTGGGGTTACCTCGGTATCTTCTACTACGTCGTGTAGAAAACCCGCCGCAATAGTTACGCTATCTCCTCCCAAATCTCTCAGCAAGCCCGCAACGGCGATAGGATGAGCGATGTAAGGTACTCCTGATTTACGATATTGACCTTCGTGTAATTTGTAGGCAAAATTGAAGGCGCGACAGATTAAATCGGTATCAGATTCGGAGCGGTCGGACTCCTGTTGGAGTAAACACTCTTTTAGCCAATGAGGGAGTTCTAATTCAGTAGTTGGTGTTGTGGCAAGATAGGTAACTGTCATAAATTGACGGTGCTGGCTAGATGGTATGAAAGCGGAAATGAGAAGATTAACTACATTAGAGTAATTTTCCGATCTCGTTTAAAAAGAAATTTTTCAATTTGCGAATAGCCATTAGTAACGAGTTTAAAGATTAAAAATACATCCTAGTTGCTGATTAATTATCTAACCTAATTAAGTGTTAGCTGGCTAAATCGATCTAGTTTTTTAACAAGCCACAGATTACCTCGTAGTTCTATGACGGAGTCATCTATAACCCTTGATAAAACTTAATTATAATACTTTTGTCACTTAAATAACAGTTAAAAAGTCAAGCTTGCTTAATAAAATTTTACCGTATTCAGTTACTAAAATGTCATCTGCATCACATCAAAAAGCATATCAGGAATTTCAAGTTTTATTAACCGAATTTAAAGAGAATTTTAAAAATCACGAGCCAAAATTCCCTCGAGTGTCAATAACAAAACGCTTTCAGCAATTGCAGCAGTGGTTCGAGCGAAATATAGTTTCCCTAAGCGAAGAAAATTTAGCTCGAGCGATCGCTCCTCGCTGGCAAGCCATACAGCGAGAACTAATCCGAGAATTTCGTTTGTTAGCAACCGATGTAATCTTTTTAGCTTCCTCTCGTCAACCAGCCACTAAAGAAGCGAGATTGAAGGGGATTGACGATCGCCTAGATAAGCTAGTCAATTTCTGTCAAACAGCGATCGAGATTGTCCCAGATGAGCAGCAATAGAGCAAGCTGCAATAGTGCATTTAAATTAAATTAGTTTATCGGGTAATTGAATTTATATAGTAGGGTAGACATTGCCCGTCTTACTATACTCAACACTCAACTAGATTGATTTTACTTACAGCATAGAGAATCGCGAGTTGCAACTCCCGTTTTAGAATTCACTCCAGAAGCATTGGCACATAGTTGTTTAATTTGCCATTTTTCTAAAACCGCATAGGTAAAATCAGCTCCCTCGATCTTTGCTCCTTCAAAAGTGGAAAAAGACAGAATTGCTTCTTCAAAAATAGCATCGGTTAAGTCTGCACCATCGAAATTAGTTAGATAAGCAAATCCATAGCTAAAATCAGCTCCGCTTAAATTAGCATTGGCTAGATTGGAAGCATTAAATACCGCTCCACGGAGATCGGCGTTACTAAAATCAGCTTCTTCTAAATCGACTTTAGCAAAATCAACGCTTTGTAAAGTCTTTCCTGCAAAATCTTTGTTTCTGATTTCTTCTGGACTAAACTCGCTAAAGGTAGAAGGAGTAACAGAAGTCGAACTTGCTGCCAGGAGGGGTCGAGGAAATATTAATACGAATAACACTACCAAAAAAACACTCAGTCGAAAAAAATATTTCATGGATACAGTTAACTTTTGAGCAAATCTAACTTAATAGAGAATACAATTTTAGATTGTAAATCTTCTCGAACTACAACGCGAGTCGCTAATTACAAGTAGAAAAACTAATGATATCTGGCAATACAGATTTAGACTATTCCCAATTACTGCAACAATTGTTAGACCGCAGTTCCCTATCTCAAGTTCAAGCCGCTCGATTGATGAGAGGATGGTTGCAAGCTGAGATTCCCCCTGTCGTCTCGGGAGCAATTTTGGCGGCAATTCAAGCTAAGGGTGTTTCGGGGGAAGAACTGGCAGGCATGGCGCAGGTACTCAAATCTCAATCGCTGCAACAGTTCGAAGTTCGCCACGCTACGACGGTAATCGATACTTGTGGCACTGGTGGTGATGGTGCTGCTACTTTTAATATTTCTACTGCGGTGGCGTTTGTAGCAGCAGCAGCAGGTGTTAAGGTTGCTAAACACGGCAATCGTTCCGCTTCTAGCAAGGTCGGATCGGCAGATGTTTTGGAGCATTTGGGAGTAAATCTTAAGGCACCTACAGAAAAAGTGCGAGCGGCATTAGATGAAGTGGGAATTACTTTTTTGTTTGCCCCTGGTTGGCATCCGGCGATGAAAGCAGTTGCCCCAATCAGAAGCACTCTGAAAGTTAGAACGATATTCAATTTATTAGGACCTTTGGTAAATCCTCTCTGCCCTACCGGTCAGGTAATTGGGGTTTATGACGGTAAGTATATTGACAGCATCGCAGAGGCTTTAAATCGGCTAAACATATCTAAGGCAATTGTTTTGCACGGTCGAGAAAAGCTAGATGAAGCAGGTCTGGGAGATAAAAGCGATCTGGCGATGTTAAATGATGGCAAAGTAAGCCACACTACCATGGATCCCCAGGAATTGGATTTGACTTCCGCACCGCTGAGGGAACTAAAAGGGGGAGATTTGACCGAAAATGCTGCTATTTTACGCAATATCCTTCAAGGTCGCGGCAAGCGATCGCAACAAGACGTGGTGGCTTTAAATGCTTCTTTAGCTTTACAAGTTGCCGAGTTAGTACCTTTCGGCGATAGTGTTCGAGGGGTGGAAACAGCTAGAGAAATTCTCGCCAGCGGTGCTGCTTGGCAGAAACTAGAAAATTTGGTTGGGTTTTTGAGTTGAAATCAGAGAAACTATAAATTTGCCAAACTAATCAACAGTTGCAGCAGCGAACGCAAATTCGAAATACGGCAAAAATTGTTAAAATTTCTGCCAATAGTAAAAATGGTTGAGGTGTCAAGCACAGCCCCCAGAATAAGAGAATCGAGCCGATAATTGCTGCTGTTAGCTGCGCTATTTCTTCAGAAGCTCTAATTCCCCACCAAATGATACCCAAGCCTATTCCCAGAAAAAACAAGTAACTCATGAAGCATCACATAAATTAACTATAATTTAGAACTCGAACCAAAGTACCTTCTTCAGGTAAATCTGACGGCTTCAGGGAAATACTATTACTGTCTAATCTTTGAACTTCCATTTCTGAAGTTAGGGTTAAAAAATCTTCAACCGCGACGAGATCGCAATTTTCTGGGTCGGCAGCAGCAGTAAGATATTGAGTGGGAATAATAAGTTTGGGATTTAAAGCGGCGATCGCTTCTTTAGCTTGTTGGGGATTGTAAGCTTTAGCACCGCCACCGACGGGGATCAACACCACATCTGGACTGCCCATCAGAATTTTATCTTCGATGGTAATTGGTGCTGCCGCACCGCCTAAGTGAAGAATGGTAATTCCTCCCTGATTCCAACGCCAAGCAATATTTTTGCCAAAACGCCTGCCACCTTCTCGGTCGTGTGGAGTACTAATTCCTTGAAATTCAATGCCCCCTACTTGATAATCTCCCGATTGCGTGATGATTCTGGGATTTCCGGCGACTTCCTCTACTGCTCCTTCATCTAGTAAAAAACTACTAATCAAAACTACATCGGCTTCGACTTGAGGAAGGGGATAACCAGCAGTACAGCCAATAGGACGAAAGGGATTGACCAAAACTTTTAACCCATTACCACCTGTAAATAAAAAACAAGTATGACCCAAATATTGAATGGTTAGAGGCTGGTCCGAACTTTGAGCTAGAGATACTGGTGCTGAAGCAACCCAATGGCAAGCGACCGCCCCAACTGCCCCTGCCAAACCGTAACGAATTAATTGTCTTCGTTTCATAAATACTTTAATACTTTGTAATTGTCAGATCGTTTAACTTATAGATTCTAAAAAGTTGCGTAATAGCTGTTTTCCCGAACTAGTCAGGATACTTTCTGGGTGAAATTGGACTCCTTGAATGTGGGGAAAGTTCCGGTGCTGTACTCCCATAATCGTGCCATCTTCTACCCAAGCAGTTACTTCTAAAATATCGGGAATTGAAGCGCGATCGATTACTAAACTATGGTATCGCGTCGCCGTAAAGGGGGAATCGAGACCTTTAAACACGCCGACGTTTTGATGACTGACTTCAGAGGTTTTGCCGTGCATCAAATTGGGAGCAGAAACTATTTTACCGCCAAACGCCTGCCCGATAGACTGATGTCCCAGACAAACTCCTAAAATAGGCAGCGTAGAACCCAATTTTTCGATTAACTGTAGTGAAATTCCTGCATCTTCAGGGCGACCCGGACCTGGAGAAATGACTATACCATCGGGTTTTAATTCTTCAATCGTATCTAAATCGATGCGATCGTTGCGGTATACTCGAATATCTGCCGCAACGGGTAATTCTTTTCCTAGCTCTCCTAAGTATTGAACTAAATTATAAGTAAAACTATCGTAATTATCGATAACTATAATCAAATTCAATCTCCTCCGTTACAAGAATGATATGAGGGGTTGCAACAAAGGTGGTAATAAGATCGAAGTAGCTACTAGCACTGCTGCGATCGCGCCTACTAAAACTGCACCAGCAGCACAGTCTTTGGCAATTTTAGCGAGTTCATGATAAGTTTGCTTGACCGTCAGATCTACTACCGCTTCAATCGCCGTATTGATTAATTCTAAAACCATCACCATGGCGCAGGTTAAAAAGACGATCGCCATTTCCATAGCCTGAATTTGTAAATAAATACCCAAGCTAATTGCTACTAAGGCGATTGCTGTATGAATTCGAAAATTTCTTTGAGTAACAAAAGCGTATTTTAATCCCGCCCAAGCATATTTAAAACTCAAGAATAAATTGGGTGCAACTTGCCAAGCAAAACGCCTGATAATTGGTTTATCGGCTGAATTAGAAGCATTTCGCATCACATTGTCAAAAAATGACAAAGTTTGAGCTTTTCTGTTAGTTGATTCAGTCATATTAACCTAAAAACCTCTAGGGTTATCCTCACACTCGCTCGTTAAAATCGAGCAACGCTCAAAGCAGACTGGAGCATCTCTGAAAGAGACAAAAGGGGGCTAGAAGCGACCCTATTTCCTCGCCAGTAAACTTTGAGTTCGATCTTTGTTGTTTATCTCTGTAACTAATCCAGTATATCTTTGACCTTTTCAATTACCAAACCTCCATCCCCCGTAGATTTAACTCCCTAGTATCCTAATTGCTGTTAATAAATCTGACTGTCGAGCGAGCATTTGGTTCAGACTAGCTTTGTCAGGATGATCCCATCCTAAAAGATGAAGAAGACCATGACTCGACAGCCAAGCAAGTTCGGTTATTAAAGAGTGATTTTGAGTTCTTGCTTGGGCGATTGCTGTATCGAGGGAAATAATCAGATCTCCTAGATATACTGGTTCGCTGTTAGCTATTATTTGGGGAATGTCTGCTTCTAAAGCAGCAAAAACCAAAACGTCTGTTGCCTGGTTTTGATGACGATATTGACGATTGAAAGTGGCAATTTCGCGATCGCTAGTCAATCTCAAACTCAGTTCGTAGGCACTATTAATAGTAGTAAGCTGAGAGCGCAAACATTCGAGCCAGGTTTGAAACCAGTAATTCCAATCGATCGAGGCAATACTGTCTAAATCAACAGTAGTCAATTTCTCGGTGTCGATAGTTTCAACATAGACAGTAAGCTCGATTTGAGCTGAAGTTAAATTCATATAGCTATGGTTTGGTCAAATAAGCTAGACCGATTAAAACTGTTAATAATCCCACAGTAGTCAAAAAAAAGTGCCTTAAAGATCTTCCTCCTTGACGCACCATATTACGCATTGCTAGCTTGACGTAACTATCTTGAGGTCGATTATCTGAAAGCGACTTATCGATATCTGGGTTTGAAGTAGAATTTGTCATTAGAAGTAATCTCAAAAATTTTCTTAAGTTAATTCTAAGAAAAATTTATCAATTTAGTATCATTCGAACACACCAAAAACACAATACAGCACTACCAACTGGAACGGTTAAATTGTCAATCCCAAACATAGAAAAGGTTTCTAAAGCAGTAGCGACTACCGCCACGATCGAAGAAATCATCCAATTTTGCCAATTTTGACTTTGAACCGACAGAATCAGCAAACAAGCTAAAAAAGCAGATACTGCCATGGTCAGAGACCCCTCCCAGCTTTTGGTAATCTCCCCAACTCTATAGGTATGTTTGCCAAAACGTCGTCCGATGATTGCCGCCATGCCGTCTCCCCAAGCCATAATTAGGATGCCAATTGCCGTATACTCTGGATAATCCTGCCAAAAACAAGCGGCTAAAACACCGATACTAACTGCGTAAAACAGCGTACCCAAACTTTTGCGTCCGACACTATTAATGCTAGGAAGAATCGGCAGAAAATAAGAAACCACGGCGATCGCTGCTGCAATTATCGCCGCCGCAATTATTACTGTAGTAGAAATATTCAGCCACCAAGCCAGCAAAATTACGTTGCCGCTACCAATATGAACGATTTTTCTGGTTAATTCTGAATCTCTAGCGACAAAACGGCTTATTCCCTCGGCTAGAAGAACTAAAATTGCTAGATAAATCAGAACTAGACCCAGAGGAAACCACAGGGAAGATCCTAAAGTATCTGATAATATTAAACTATCCAAGTAACTCGTACTCTCCATTAGTTTTTGGAACTACTGGTAAAACAGTAACTATAAACAGAAAACAGGCAGAAAAGTGAACGCGTTCGAGTTGCTAGACTTCTCGAACATAAGTCGTGTCAGTTAAGAAAGTACCTAGAAGCAATAATTCTGTCTGCCTCTGTGTCCAGTATCTGTATTAACTATAAAGTAAATTAAATTTTCGCAACTCCCTAGTGGTCAGTCAAGCTTGATTTGAGGAATAGGAAACAGTTTCACCTAGCTCGTTAGTCTTTTTGTATAGTTTTTATTAACGGAGCTTTTCTACCTCTCAGCAATCAATTTACTCTGTTACGTTTTCTACTTTTCCGCCTTCTAGTTGTCGAAGTTGCGCTAATCTAAAGCCTACTGCACCGACTAAAAACATCGCGATCGCACACCCCACATACAGTAATGCCATCCCCGCACCAGCACTGTCACCAAAAATAGTAGCAAACAGAGAACTTAAAATATTTTCTGACTGCATCGCAGGTTCGAGAAGGCGTAGCGAAGCCATGCTATCAAGCTTATCGCTCAACGGTCCTGCTATCAAAGTTGCGATCGCACTTACCAACTGTAAAACTAAAGAATTAGCAGCAAAAACTCTTCCCTGAAGTTCTGGTGGAGTAGCTTCCATCCATAATGCTGTTTCTGAACTGCCTAATAAGGGAAAATTGAGGGAAGAACAAAATTGAGCGGGTAGCCAAACGGTTATATTTTGACCCAAACCAAAGATAGTTTTAGCGATACCTGCTCCCATGTATCCTGCTAACATACCACTGACACGACGTTTAGTGCCTCCCCAAGTACTTAACACCACTGCACCAGTAACCCCGCCGATACCTGCTGCGGAAGATACTGCTCCTAAAACTTGGGAATTATTATCAGAACGGGCAAGTATCATTGGTTTAAAGACTGCCCCACCTAAATCGTGAGCAAACCAAAATGAAGCCGTGATTAACAATAAAGCACGCAAACCGTCACGTTGCCAAATATAACGAATTCCAAACGTCAACTCAGCCCAAAACTTCCTTCTGCCCTCTGCCTTCATCAACCTGGGGAATTCGTATCCAAATTAAAGTAGCGATCGCTACGATAAAAGTTGCCAAGTCAATCGGTAAAATACCTCCCAGACCAATAATCGGATAGAGAACACCAGCTAAAGCAGGAGCAATGATAGCCGAGCTGTAGTGAACAACAGAATTCATGCTGTTAGCGCGGGTGTAGTTTTGCTGAGAGACGAGTAAGGTAATAGAAGTAGAATAAGCTAGTTCTTGAATTTGACCAAAACCACCATTAATCGAGGCAGCTAGATATAGATGCCAGATCGCGAGATTTCCCGACAAATATAGAATTAAAATTCCTAAAGTAGAACTAGCAGCGATAAGCCTGACGGCATGGCTTCGCTACGCATCTCCGAGAATCATTGAATGTTTGCGGTTGACGCGATCTACTATGATGCCAGCAAACAGAGAAATAAAAATACGAGGTAGTAATGAAAAGAACCCAACTAAGGCTAAAGCTGTTGCTGAACCTGTTAATTCCCATGCCCAAAGAGTAAGAGCAAACCTTGTCATATAATTGCCAATGTTGGAAATTAATTGACCGAACCAGATGAGGACGAATTTACGCATGAAGCAACTAATATATAAGTAGGAAGTAGGGAGTAGGAAGTTATGAATAAAACGATTAACCCAATCCGATGGACGATTTACGACTTAGACGCACTTCCCGAACACGAAGGTATTCGCCGTGAAATTATTGATGGAGAATTGTTTGTGACTCGTGCGCCTCATTGGAAACATCAAAATATTATTACTAACATCAGTGCTCCTCTTCATGATTGGTCAAAGACATATTTCGGTTTTGTCATTCCTTCTCCTGGCATTATTCCATCAAAAGAAGATAGCGTTATTCCCGATCTGGTTTGGGTGAGCAACGAGCGATTAGCAGCAATAGAAGACGAAGCAGGACATTTCACTGGTTTTCCCGAACTAGTGGTGGAGGTGCTTTCTGCTGGAGAACGCAATATCTACCGTGATAAGCAGGCTAAGTTAAAACTTTATTCCCAAGGGGGAGTTCAGGAATATTGGATAGTAGATCGCTTTAACCAACTATTAGAAGTTTATCGCCAAGAAAAGGGACAATTGATGTTAGTAGAAACCTTGATAAAAACTAATAGTTTAACTTCCCCTTTATTGGCTAATTTTTCTTTGTCTGTTTCTCAAATTTTTGCCTAATTTAAACTGCTTGCACTGCTCGTACTGCTCGGTAGTCCTAAAAAGGAAAGGATAAGGAAAGATAGTAAGTGGGTTTATCTTGAAAGTTCATTCATGTCAGAGTCCTTGTTATCTTGTCCGACTTGTGGTTCTCATGCGAGCGTCAAAAATGGTCAAACTCGTCATGGAAAACAAAATTATCAGTGCAATGATTGTGGTCGTCAGTTTGTGAAAAATCCTCAATGGAGAAGGATTCGAGAAGAGACAAAAGTTTTGATTGACCGATTGCTCTTAGAGAAGATTCCGTTAGCTAGTATTGCTCGTGTTCTCAAGATTTCCGAACCTTGGCTACAAAACTATATGAATGGGAAATATGACGCTGTTCCTAGACAAGTGGCAGTACAATCCAAGCCAAAAGGGCGTCTAACCGTTCAGATGGATGAACTCTGGTCATTTATGATAAGGGCAACGAACAATGGGTGTGGCTTGCTCTGGATGTCGTCACTCGTGAAATTGTAGGTTGTTACATTGGCGAGCGCTCTAGAGAATCAGAAAAACTCTATCTTTCTCTAAGAAGCTAGAAAATTACATTAGTGCAATCTGGTATTTTATTCATCATTACAATGCTTCTTTACCTGTGTATTCATCCTTTTCTTTTTAGGACTACCTAACGGTACTTAAACAAAAATCAAGCCCAAACAAAGCCCAAACTAGCTTTATAAGCTACGAATACGTCGCGATTTTGGTTCAACCATTGGACAAAACGATAAGATATACCTGTACGAAAAGCTTCTAATGCTTCAGGAAATGTCTCCAAAGGTTTGTTCGCCCAACGTCTTCTTAAACCTCCAGTAAGCTTATGCCAAAGGATAAAAGTATAGGCACAAAAAACTAGAATAAAATGTCTTTCCAAACTCTTCTTATCTCTAACTTGATACTCTTTTAATCCTAACCATCCCTTGGCTTCTCGATAGAAAACTTCTATCCAGTTTCTCTGAGCATAAGTTTGAACTATCCATTGCTCGGTTACTATTTCTCCCTCAACATTTGTGAGTAAGTAGTCAATATCTTCAGCATCTTCAAAGATTGGTGCACTCATGACGATAGCTATTTTTCTGATTCCTTCTAGCCTTGATATTTCTGCTTCTATTATTGCTACCCAGACGGTTCTAGGTTTTTCACCCTGGATTTGAATCTCCTTAAATTCCTCATCAGATAACCATTGAGCATATTCATCTACTCTGATTTTTTCTAATTGATTTGATGGAGTTTTAACCAAAATATTACGATTTTTAGCGATTCCTCCTATATACTTTAATTTCTTTTTTTCCAGTTCGAGTAAAACAGTTGTGTTGTTACCATAGGACGAATCTATTAATACTAGTCCTGGTCGATATCCCCTCTTCAAACTTTTATCGATTAATTCTAAGGCTAAGGTGGGTTTTTTCTTGAATTCTCTGTCTTTCTTTCCTTCGGGCAACGAATTACCATGTTGATATAGTTCTATGTCTAAAGGTAAGCTTTTTTGGCCATCATATAGATGAGTTGTTACTACAACATTGCCATTATCTGTTTTCCCAATTTCCCCAATATATTGACGACCTACTGCTGCGGTAAAGTTACCACTTTTTCTATGCCCAGAGTCATCAACAATTAGACTAAATCCCTTACTGATTCTCGTTTGATTACACTTGTTCATCACTTCTAAGCGACGTTCATTTATCTTGTTCGCTGACCAAGTTGCTTCAGTTAAGAAATGGTGTAATTTGTGGTATGTGACCTCTACTGCGTCTTTAGCCATTTGAGATACATTTTTTCGCTCACTTTCCCCTAATAATCCTCCTAAATAATGTCTGAATTCCCTTTTTTGCGCTTTAGTTCTCAGTAAATCATCAAACTTTTGACACCATCT
>NZ_JBKGTY010000007.1:127177-253792 GCF_053543375.1 Myxosarcina sp. GI1(2024)
CAGCAAAGGTATTCTATCTTATTTTGTCTGTTTAAATTGTTTAAGTACCGCTAATTTCTTCCAATTTCGAGCGAACAAAAAATACAAAACCTCAATAGCCCAAGACTATTGAGGTAGCAAGATTTAGCCAGAAGGGTATTATCTGTTTCTTTTAGCCATGCGACTCTTCATATTCATTGATGATTTTCTCATGTCTGGAGGAAGAGCTAAATGTTCGATGATTTGATATTTTCGGTCTGCCTCTAACTGCCTGAGTTCGGTGAAATCGACCCAGTGAATGCAATTTACAGGACAAGTATCGATCGCTTCTTCAACAGTCTCTAGGGAGTCTCCATTCTGGTTGAAGACTCTAGCTCGTCCGTAATCTGGTTCGATGTAAAAGGTATTGGGAGCCGTATGAGCACAGTGTTTGCAGCCGATACATCTATTTTCATCGACATAGGTACCTTTTTGGCGTAAAGCTCCACCTAATTCTGGCTCAAAACCCGTTCTTGCTTCTGCTTCTCTAAATACTCCCCCTAATTCTGGCTCTAAACCAGAGCGGTTGGGGGTATTGGAAAAATCAGACATTACGCACTCCAGCGTTGAACTACGAGACGGAGAGAACCGTCTTGATTTTGTTGTTGTTCTGCAATTGAAAACCCTTGACTACTAGTTTCATTGATGACGGTATGATAAGCATAGCGTTGCGTTACCTGTCTTAGGAAACCGTCTACCGTTAACGGTTGTTGCCAGTATTGCAGGTCAGCTACTAGCTCGTATTCACTACCGTTCCAGCTAAAGCCAATATCGTAGTTGTTGCTTTGCTCGATTAACACCTCGGCTTGGCGAGTTTGACCTCGATAGCCTCTAACTTGTGCCGGTCCTGCTTTCCAATCTACTCCCACATCGTCAAGGGCAGCTTTTAGGGAAGTCAAATTGCGAATTTTAGTTTTGATATTGCTGAAATGTGACATATTTTTCCGTTTTCAAAATTGAACTATTTTTGAACTATTTTTTGCATACCACTTAGCCAAATTACCAATCGCTGAAAGTGCCTTGAGTGAAGACTTTTTCCGATTGACTTACTTGCTGAGCGTAGTAATCCGAAGTTGGCGATTGAGAAATTACTACCCCAAGCTGTTCTTCTATTGCCTTGGTTACCTCTTGACAAGATGACCCGACAATGCCTGTTACCGTTTCTTTTACCCTGCCGTCAGGATAAATAATGAATTCTAGTGTTTCCATATCATAGGGCGATCACTTTTTAGGTTGCCGATCTTAATTACTTAAGCATTAGATAGATCGGGTTTTTTGCTTCTCCTCCAATTGCTCTTATATAAATATAAATAAATTTATCGCGAACAATTGCAGCAATAATATGAGAATCTTATTAAAATTTAATATTAGCGGTGCCGATTGCTATTACATAATTTATGTTTTCCTTAGTTTATACTGTGAGTCAAGGGTTCTAAAGCCAAATAATTAATAAATCTATACAAAGTCAGAGAAAAAAATAGTTAAAAATTTAAGTCCATAACTTTTGATTTACTTAACTAAATTAGCGCCACTAACTCTGATAATAAAACTGGTTATATTAATTAAATTCAGACATGATTGTAGATCGAGTGAACCATCCCATAAGAGTTGGAATTTTAGGTTTTGGCGGCTTGGGGCAAGCCGCAGCCAAAGTTTTAGCACCGAAAAGCGAAATGACCTGGGTAGCGGCAGCAGACCAAAAAGGTTACGCTTACTCTCAGACTGGATTGGAAATAAATTCAGCACTAACAGCTTATAAAGAGCGACACTCCCTCGGACATCTGGAAACTTACGGTACTTTAAGTAACGCTAGCATTCAAGACTTATTGACTGATGCCACCGCAGATGGATATTTTCTCGCCCTGCCCAACTTACCCAATAATTTCATGGCGGACGTTGCCAGACAGTTTATTCAGTCTGGATGGCAAGGAGTTTTGGTAGATGCTCTCAAACGTACTAGTGCAGTAGAACAATTATTAGAATTACGCGCAGAATTACAGCAGGCTGGAATTACCTATCTTACTGGTTGTGGTGCCACGCCTGGGTTACTAACTGCTGCCGCCGCGGTTGCCGCCCAAAGCTATGCTGAAATTCACAGCGTCAAAATAACTTTTGGGGTAGGTATTGCTAACTGGGAAGCTTATCGAGCTACGATTCGGGAAGATATCGCCCATTTACCTGGCTACAATGTCGAGACAGCTAGAAACATGAGCGATAGCGAAGTAGCCGAGCTATTAGAGCGAACCAACGGGATTCTAACTTTAGAAAACATGGAACATGCCGATGATATCATGTTGGAGCTGGCAGGAATTTGCAGTCGCGATCGCGTTACGGTAGGTGGAGTGGTCGATACTCGCAATCCCCAAAAACCTCTCAGTACTAATGTCAAAATTACGGGAAGAACTTTTGAGGGTAAAATCTCAACTCACACCTTTACTTTGGGGGACGAAACCAGCATGGCAGCTAATGTCTGTGGTCCTGCTTTTGGTTATCTGAAGGCGGGTGTGGCTTTAAATCAACGGGGCATCTTTGGTTTGTTTACCGCAGCAGAAATTATGCCTCAGTTTGTTAGATAGTTAAATCGCTGCGATTTAGTTTGGAGTTCGGGATTTGGAGTTTAAAACTACTAACGCCGAACTCCGAATTGGTTTCTCTGCTAATTCCGTAATTCAATTATGATAAAAACTAGTTGCATACTTCTAAGTTATATACATGCTTTCGGTAATTTATTCTCCAGAATTTTTAGAGCACGATACGGGATATGCCCATCCCGAACGCCCCGCTCGCCTTAGTGCCATCGCCGAAGCCTTACAACGAGTTTCTTGGCAAAATAGCATAGAATGGTTCTCACCTACTCCGCCAGATAAACGAGAAGTACTATCATGGGTGCGTCAAATTCATACCCCCGACTATATCGAACGAGTCAAGCATATTGCCGATAAAGGAGGCGGTTATCTAGATAGCGACACCATAGTGTCGGCTCGTAGTTATGAAGTAGCTTTACTTGCAGTTAGTGCTTGGCTAGATGGAGTAGATCGGGTACTTGCCAGCCACAACTCCGCTTTTGTCTTAGCACGTCCCCCCGGGCACCATGCCACTTCCACTACAGGAATGGGATTTTGCCTATTTTCTAATGCAGCGATCGCAGCTAACTACGCTTTACAACAGTCTGGAGTCGAGCGAGTGGCAATTTTAGATTGGGACGTACATCATGGTAACGGTACCGAGGCGATCGTGGAAAATAACCCACAAATTATTTATTGTTCTCTTCACCAACATCCCTGCTATCCAGGCACCGGAGCCAGAAGCGATCGCGGTAAATACGATAACGTACTAAATTTACCAATGAATCCCGGGAGTACTATCGAAGATTATCAACCTGTTTTTACCCAAGAAGTAGTGCCATTTTTAAGTGAATTCAACCCGGATTTGCTAATTGTCAGTGCCGGTTACGATGCCAATCGTGAAGATCCCTTGGCGGGAATAGCTCTAAATCCTTCAGATTATGGCTGGTTGACTAAATCCGTGCTGCCAATAACCGAAAATATTTTGTTTGGCTTAGAGGGTGGTTACCATTTAGAATCTCTTGCCGAATCTGTAGTGGCAACTTTAGCTAGTTGTCTGTAATATTTGTTCATCATCAAGCTAATATTCTGACTTTAAGGAGTATTTGAGCTTAAATATAGAGTATCGATCGATAGGATTTTACCAGCAACTAGTTATGAGCATCATGGCAATAATAATATGAACTCTGCTAAGATCCCCGAATCTTTGTATCAATTAACTCAGACCTTAGAAACTCCTTTAACTTCTATAGCTATAAGTGCAGAAACTATTAAAGCCTATGTAGAGACAACAATCGATTTGGCGATCGAGCAACAACTCCAAGCCACAATCTGGGTCAAGCTGCCTCAAACCCAAACCTGGTTTGAAGCGATACAAAAATACGATCGAACGGGTAAAGCTAAACGTATCTATTTATGTAGCACTCAGAACAAACACCCTCAATCGCTTGCTCAAAATCTAGCTGCCAGTCAAGTAATTCCAGTCAAACTGATGAAAAACTCGTGGCTGCAACGGGAATCTTTTTTAATCTTATTATCGTCTCAATTCTCCGTAGTAATTTTATCTCAATGGCAAAAGGGTCAAATTATTGTTGAATCTTCCCAAAAAAGGTTAGCACAGCCCTATATTCGGATGGTTTCTAGTTTTTCAGGGTCGCTAATTGAAAAAATTTTAGTTGGAATCGAGCAGATTGCCACTGCTACTGATGCTAGTAATTCCATAATTGCAGCAGACTTAAAAGTTCCTCAAGCAGCTGGAGATCGCTCGTCATTATTCACCAAACTTCTACTCAAACAAATTACAGCTGTTGAAACTTCAAAAACTGACAGTTCACTTACTCAAAGGCAGTCTAGTTTAACAAAAAATTCAGCAAGTTTGAGTTTGCAGGAGGATTTTTTAAACAGCTTAGCGCGAGAATTGCGCTCGCCAATAACTCACATTAAAACTGCCTTGAGTCTACTCGAGTCCAAACAAATCAAAGGAGAGCAGCGACAGCGTTATTTACAAGTAATCGGCAACCAATGCGATCGCCAAAATTCTTTGGTACGGGGCTTGCTAGAATTACTGCAGTTAAGTACGCCTACAGAAACCGAACAGATCGATCTAGATGAATTCGTGCCGGGAATCGTCAGCACTTATCAACCTCTAGCAAGAGAACAAAATATTCAACTAGGGTACACTATTCCTGCCGCCCTGCCCCCGATCTCCTGCCCTCCTGCTTGGCTGAGGCGAATTATTATTAATCTGCTCAATAACAGTTTGCACTTTACTCCTGGAGGCGGTAGGGTATACGTTCAAGCAACCGACAAACAAGAATTTATCGAACTCTCTATTACCGATACGGGAATTGGAATTGACATTAAAGAACTCGACAATATTTTTGATAGTTTTTACAGCACTAAGGCAATTAATAATCGTCAGACTACGGGAGCGGGTTTAGGATTGACCATAGTACTACAACTGGTCAACCGTATTGGTGGTTCGATTGAGGTAAGTAGTAAAGTTGGCAAAGGTACGAGTTTTAAACTTTTACTACCGGTGGTACCGGCAGAATTAATTGACTCCCGAATCCATGAGTGACAAAAATCCCTTTCCTATCTCGGTGACGTTTCCCTATTAAAATAAACCCGGTACAAACTCCACGCTAATAGGGCAAACATACCTCAGTTATGTCTTACTGCTCTTTCTTGCACCCAGGTGTTAATTATAAACTTCCTAAGCAGTTAAAATCACGCTCGCCTATTATTCAGCATTCATCACTTAAAAGAATGGTTAACTATTCAACAGCAGTAGATATCTTACTCTACAGAGCCGCAACCCAGCCAGAACAAACCGCCTATACTTTTTTAGCCGATGGCGAAAACGAATCGGGCAAGATTACTTATGGAGAATTAGATACTCGGGCACGGGCGATCGCCTCAAAGCTTCAGTCAGAGCTCGAACCCGGCGATCGCGTACTGCTGATCTATCCCTACGATCGAGGTTTGGAGTTTATTGCTGCTTTTATGGGCTGTTTGTATGCTGGAGTAATTGCTGTCACCGATTATCCCCCCCAGCAAACCAAATCGCTGACTAAGTTTCAAAATCGCCTCATTGATTCTCAAGCAGGGGCAATTCTAACTACTCAAGGACTTTTAGACCGAATTCGGGCAAGTATGGCAAATTTCGTCGAATTACCTGCCAAGTTAACTCAATTGCCCTGGATTGCTAGCGATCGCCTGAGTTTAGATTTAGCTTTAAGTTGGCAGCAGCCCAAATTAGACAGGGATACTCTGGCTTTTTTTCAATACACTTCTGGTTCGACGGGAAATCCTAAAGGAGTCATGGTAAGTCATGGCAATATTCTGCATAACTCCGAAGTCATCAAACAAGCGTTTCAACATCATGAAGCTACCAGAATTTTGATGTGGTTGCCCATGTTTCACGATATGGGCTTAGTTGGCGGGGTGATGCAGCCTTTATATGGCGGCTATTCCGCTGTTTTAATGTCACCGCTAGCACTAATTCAACAGCCTGTTTTGTGGCTACAGGCACTTTCACGCTATCGAATTACTACCAGTGGAGGTCCCAACTTTGCTTACGATCTCTTGTGCCAAAAAGTCACCCCCCAACAGAGAGAAAATCTCGATCTTAGCCATTGGGAAGTGGCTTTTTCTGGTGCCGAACCAGTACGGGCTGAAACTCTAGCCAAATTTATCGAACTTTATGCCCCCTGTGGCTTTAAACCAGAAGCTTTCTATCCTTGCTACGGAATGGCAGAAGCCACTCTGTTTATTACGGGAGGCAGCAAACCTAAATTTCCTCAAGTTTTATATATCAACGAACTAGATTTAGCCAAAAACAGAGTAGTCTGCGTCGAACCAGAGGAAAAATACGCTAAAGCAGTGGTCAGTTGTGGTTATGGCTGGTTGGAAGATGAAGTTGTCATCGTCGATCCCAAAACTCTAACTAGATGTCCGAGCGATAAGCCTGACGGCATGGCGTCGCTACGCATTGGCGAAATTTGGGTACGTGGTAAGGGAGTTGCTCGGGGTTATTGGCAACAGCCAGAAGCAACGGAACGGGATTTTCAGGCTCATCTTGCTGACGAACCAGATAAATCATTTCTGCGCACGGGAGATTTGGGATTTATTCGCGATGGCGAACTGTATATCGTCGGGCGGATCAAAGACGTGATGATTATTTGGGGCAGATATTGCTATCCCCACCATATCGAACAAACGATTCAAGATGCACATCCTGCCCTAAGAATCAATGCGGGTGCGGCTTTCTCTGTAGAAATTGCAGGAGAAGAAAGATTGATTATTGCCAGTGAAGTCGAGAGAACCTATTTACGTCGCTTGAACTTAGAGGAAATTATTGGGGCAATTCGTCAAGCGGTAGCCATAGAGCATACTGTAGATGTCTACACCATACTGTTGCTCAAAACCGGTAGCATTCCCAAAACCACCAGTGGTAAAATTCAGCGTCGCGCCTGTCGTCAAGGCTTTTTAGATGGCAGTTTAAATTTAGTTGGCAAGTGGCAACAAGAACTCCAGCAAAATAATATTAGCGACTTTATGCAGACAATGACAGAATAAATAATTTGCCTCGAGCGATCTCGTTCTGCCTTGATTCGTTGCTATTTAACAATTCTCGATCGCCGCTCGGATATCTCCAACTAATCGATCTACATCTGCTTTGGTAGTATTCCAACTACAAACAAAACGAGCACCACCAGTACCGATAAAAGTATAAAAATGCCAGCCTTTAGCTTGCAAATTGGTAATTACTGGTTCTGGCATCTCAACAAAGATGCTATTAACCTCTCGCGGAAATAAGATCTCGATCTTGGGAATATCTAGCAATTGTTCTTCTAAATATGCGGCACATAGATTGGCGTTTTGGGCATTATCAATCCAGGCATCGGTTTCTAACAATCCTAAAAAAGGAGCAGAAATAAAACGCATCTTGGAAGCTAATTGTCCTGCTTGTTTGCAACGATAGGCAAAATCTTCAGCGAGCTCTCGTTTGAAAAAAATAATTGCTTCTCCCATTGCCAAGCCGTTTTTAGTTCCAGAAAAACATAAAACGTCTACACCGCATTTCCAAGTAAGTTCTGCAGGAGTTTTGTTAGTAGCTACTACCGCATTGGCAAATCGAGCACCATCTAAATGGATTTTTAACTGATATTTATCCGCAACTGCAGCGATCGCCTGTAATTCTGCTACCGTGTATAAAGTTCCCAGTTCGGTTGCCTGAGTCAAACTAATCACTTTTGGTTTGGGGTAATGAATATCAGTTCGTCTGGTAATAATCTCTTCGATAGTTTTGGGAGTCAATTTACCATTTTTATCTCTGCCTAGTAATAATTTAGAGCCGTTAGAAGCAAACTCTGGCGCACCACATTCATCAGTTTCAATATGAGCCAATTCATGACAGATGACGCTATGGTATGATTGGCACAAACTAGCTAAAGCTAGAGAATTAGCTGCAGTGCCGTTAAACACAAAAAAGACTTCGCAATCAATTTCAAATAGCTTACGGAAATAGTTCGCCGCTCGTTCCGTCCAAATATCGTTACCATAGGCTAAAGCACTCCCTTGATTGGCTTTAAGCGTATATTCCATCGCCTCTGGACAAACACCAGAGTAATTGTCACTTGCAAATTGTTCTAGCATCTTCGAGCTTCAAGCGAATCCTTATGAGTAAGAGTAGTCGATCTCGATTTTAGATAATCAAACTCTATAAATTTAAAAACTGTCGCGATCGCTCGACGACCCTAGCCAAACAACCAGGTTGAAAAGGGGAAACTAAATTAGCCGATTTAACTAGGGTTTGAAAGGGTAATTTACCACCGCGCCGACACAGAGCGATATAATCTGATAGGGTCGCTTCGTAGTTAGATTCGGCTTGGCTCCAAAACTGCATGGCACAACACAAAGCCAAGGTGTAGTCAATGTAATAAAAAGGATAACAATAGATATGTTGCTTGGCTTGCCACAGACCTCCTTGAGTAAGATAGGCTAAATCTCCGTACTCCCGCCAGGGTAAATAACGCGCCTCTAATTCTTGCCACATCTGGTTTCTTTCTCGGGGTGTGGCTTGAGGATTGGCATAAACGAGATGTTGAAAATGGTCTACCGCGCAACCATAGGGTAAGAAGAGAATCGATCGTGCTAAATGAATTTGACGGAAACGTTCTGCATCTTCCTCAAAAAACTTATCCATTTGCGACCAGGTAAGAAATTCCAAACTCATCGAGTGAATTTCGCTGGATTCGGAAGTCGCCCATAAATAATCTACTAGTGGTAGATTACGACTCTGCCAATATTGAAAGGCATGACCGATTTCGTGGGTAAATACCTCGACATCTCCTTTGGTACCGTTGAAATTAGCAAAAATATAAGGAACACTGTAAAAATCGAAACTGGTACAAAAACCACCGCCAGCTTTTCCAGAACGAGTTTTGAGATCGAGAAGGTTGGCATCCATCATCATCCGAAAAAAATTACCTAATTCTGGATGCATCTCATCGAACATCTGTCTTGCTCGTTCCAGCATCCAATCGTATTCGCCCTGAGGTTGGGGATTTCCTTGCAAATCGAAGACAGACTCATCCCAAAAATAAACTTTGTCTAGATCGAGCTTTTCGGCTTTTTGAGCGATAATTTTGGCTGCTAGGGGTACTACTTCTCTGACTACTTCATCTCGATAGCGGTTAACATCTGCTTCTGTATAGTCAACGCGCTGCATCCGCCGATAACCCAGACCGATAAAATTTTCATAGCCCAGTTTGCACGCCATTTGGTGACGTAACTTTACCAGTCGGTCGTAAATCCCGTCGAATCGCTCCTGATGTTGGCTAAAAAACTGCCAACGCGCCTTTTCTGCTCGATAACGTATCTGGCGATCGCGATCCTCGGTATATCGCTCGATTTCAGATAGATTGATGATTTCTCCGGCAAATTCAATTTCTGCTGAAGCTAGCAGTCCTACATACTGATTGACTAAGTTCGCTTCCTCGACCAAATCCGCTTCAATTATCGGTTCGAAGGCAGTAACATCTGCTTCCCACAATTTAAAGGCGTGTTTGCCTAAAATATCTTCTAATTCCGCCCGATTCTCACTGCTAAGTAACTTCCGTTTCAGCTCAACTTCTAAAGCAGTCAGCTTGGGTTGCAGTTCGTCATAGTATTCTTGTGCTTTTCTATAAGCTTCGTTGCGTGTATCCTGACTAAAATGTAGCGCGGTTAGGGCACTCCAAGTATTAATCCTACGGCGTAGAGCGTCCCACTGTTGTAAAGCTCGTTGCCTTGCGATGCGCTCGGGCGAACGCTCTAAGGTAGCATGAATAGTTTCATACTCGGCTTTGACTCGTTCTAGAGTAGGTGTTTCTACTTCGATGTCGGCAAAATCAACTGTAGTTTGAGTCACGATCGCGGTTGAAAATAAGGATATAGCGATCATTTTAATATTAAGATCGTAAATAATATATTTATTTAGAGCGAGAAATGGGATTCTATTCGAAAAATATTCTTCCTTATCTTCTTGATTGGTCATTATCCGATTCCAATCTTGCCCTGCATCGTCGAGAAATATTAGCCGATGTGACGGGAGAAGTTTTAGAAATTGGTTTTGGTACGGGCTTGAATCTTGCTTACTATCCTGAAAACATCAAAAATATCGTTACAGTCGATGTCAATCCTGGTATGAATAAGTTAGCTAAGAAGCGCATCCAATCTTCCTCTATGACTGTAGATTTCCAAATATTAGATGGGGAAAATCTACCAATGACTGACAAGACATTTGATAGCGTAGTTAGTACTTTTACTCTATGCAGTATTGCTAATGTCGAGCGAGCACTTGCAGAAATTTATCGGGTTCTAAAACCTGGAGGAAAATTCTTTTTTGTCGAACACGGATTGAGTAATGAACCTGCCATTCAGGTTTGGCAAAATCGGTTAACACCAATTCAAAAAGCAATTGCTGATGGTTGTCATCTAAATCGTAATATCGAGCAGTTAATAGCAGCTCGCTTTGATACCGTTGATTTAACAGAGCTGTATGCTAAAAATTTGCCCAAAATTAGTGCTTATTTGTACCGAGGTATCGCTCGAAAAAATTGAATAGACTAACATTTTAATTCTATTTATTAAACTGATATATAATGCCGAGATATTCACGATATCCACAAACGCGATCGCCTCTAATGTCGAAAGAAATAGCCACTTGATTTTGATAGGGTTTTCCCAACATCAAACCTGAGGATTTAACTTCAAAAACCACTGTAATTTCGTTATTAGTAGTTCGTTCTAAGGTCAGAAACAAGCCTTCAGTAAAAACACTGTCCGATACATAGCGAAAAAATTGCGCGGCTCGTTCTCGTCCCACGTTTTCTCCTTTAAAAGGTCCGATAGGAAAGGAAAAAGTAAAATCGTCAGTTAGCATGGCTAAAAAATCCGCCCAATCACCCGTTGCCAAACCATGACTAAAGTAGTCAAATGCTTTTTGAGCGGTAGCAATTGTTTGAGAATTCAACTCGGTCATAGTATAGATCGCATATCAACTGAAATTTAGTTTTAAGAATAAACAGACAAAAGTAAACAACTTTTTGGCGATTTATCGAACTGCATTTAAACTTTGCTGATTGCGAATAATATTTTCAGTCAATTCTGCTAGCTCGTTTAGCTCTAGTTCTAGCTTGCCAGCTCGTTGGCGATAGTTCCATTTCTTCTCTAAGGCGGCGCGGGCTAAATCTTCTCTATCTTTTCGTAGTGCTGCTTTAGCCACCTCGTCCCAAGTTTTAATTTCGGCGATCGCTCGTTCGTATTCAGGCTGGACGGTATTCCATACCGATCTGATATCTGCTAGAGCTTCATCGAGTAACTGTTGGGCGTTGTTTTTATCTTTACCTTGAAGTGCTTGCTTAATCGGTTCGTATAGCTGAGCGGTATCGAGTCTGTCAATCGTCGGCAAAAAGTTTCTAATCTGTTTGCTGTCGCTTATTCCCGTTTTGCACCAGCTAGCAAAATGTTCGCAGTTGTTGAACAGTAAATTGTATTGTTTTTCTCCCAGTCTGCTCTCGGCTCTTTCAACAGCGGCATCGGCGACAAAACAGAAATTTTCAGCCTCTTGGACTTTGTAAACTGGATGACCCATACTAAAGACAATCATTAAGGTACGTTCGATAACTTCACTAGGTTTGCGATAGTGGATTACCGTACCGTCGCCGCAGTCGATACCGTAATGTTTGTATACTCCATCTAGTTGCCATAAATTTCGATATACGTAAATGCGATCGCCTCTTGCCATCTGCTCGATACATTAATAAATTGTGACTGATATTTATTTAATCATTTCTAATCCCAATTCTCGCTTGAGTAGAGCGATAGATTTTTCACCGATATAATTATCGCTACGGATGATTTCGGGTATCCGAATTATATCGTCTCGCATAGCAAAGATCGCCTCTTTTAATTTATCGTAGCTAGAAGGATCGCTAATAATAGTATGAGCCGAACGGACAACTGCTCTCAAGCGATCGCGATCGCTAAGAGTGGAAGTGATGACTAACAAATCGTCACCCCGCTGCGAGTTGACAATGCTCTCGGCAATACTTAAGGTACCTTCACTCAAACTGACTATGCCCAAACAAGCTAACGCGGGAAGTTTTTTGATAATTTCTAATTCTTTGCCATAGTCGTAAATATCGATGGGAATTACACGAAATGAGTTATGAGGCACAATTTCCATAACCTCTTGAATAAAATAACGGCTGGTAACTAGAGTGCCAAAGTTAATTCGTTCGATAATTGAGGGTAAATTTTCTATCTCAACCAAATCAACGGGAATTTGTAGGGATTGTTTTAATTCTCGCTGCATAATTTCCCCTGCACTAATATCTCTTTGGGGTACTACCACCAAAATTTTTTCACGACAGCGCAACCGCCAATTAATTTCCTCGAGAAACATTTCCTTGGTACTGTTTAAACTACAGCCTAGTTCTAATAGTTTGTCGATACTATCTTTGATCGAATTACTCGCAATAACCAAAGGAGAATCTGAAGCTAAAACGCTTTCCCTTTCGTGAACTTTGACATAAATTCCCGATCCTGCTACCGACTCTACCAATCCCGATTCTTCCAATTGCTGATATACTTTACTGATAGTGTTGCGGTGCAGTCCCGTGATCATTGCCAGTTGTCTGGTACTCGGCAAACGATGTCCGGGGGTATATTGTCCAGAAGCGATCGCAAACTGAATTTGGGCAAATAGTTGTTTAGAGGCGGGAATATCGCTATCTGACTGGATTTGAAAATTCAGCATCTTTGGGAAGCAGACAAAGTATTCTTACTTGCGCCATTGTAGGCGGAAAATTTAGTTTTTACCTGCAATATTTCACAATCGTTTATGGTTTAAAGTTTGCGATTGCCAAACGCATACCCTTCGGGCTTATCGCGATTTAACCTCTTCTTTCTTCCTCTGGAAATAGGAGCGAAAGTTTACCTTATTTACTTAATTTACTTATTTAACCGATAATTAATTAATGTATAAAACAAAAAGTGGCGCGATCGCGCCACCGAGCACATCTTATTTAAATTATTATTAACTAACGGCTGTATTTTCGGTTTGAGGATAGCAGACATTAGTACCGCCCAAACCGCAGTAACCGTTGGGGTTTTTAGCTAAATACTGCTGACAGTACTTCACATGGTGCTAAACTAAGGAAAAGCTTACTACAACTACCATGCAGCTTGTAACCTCTATCAAAACTCTTAACGAATTACTGGAAAAACTACAAACAGAAGAAATAACTATCGGCTATGTTCGGGTCAGCACTGAACAAAGCCACCAGGATACTTCCGTACTAAGGCAGATTGATACTTTAGAAAAACTAGGTTGTCAACTAACGCTAGTCGAACGGGAATCAGGAACTTCTACCGAACGGCAACTGTATAATCAGTTAATTAAGTCTATCTCGTTAGGGAAAATTCATAAAATAGTCACTACCCGTAGCGATCGCTTGAATCGGAACATGCGGGAGATGAGGTATTTTTACAATCTATGCTCGGAGCTAGGAACGGAATGGCATTTTATTGAAGAACCCGAGTTAAGCTCATCTAGTCCTTGGGGTGTTGAGTTACGCTCTCAAAAAGCTTATGAAGCTCAACAAGAATCAGAGCGGATAGGCAGACGACAAGAAAGAGCTTATCTTTACGCCGAAGAAAGTAAAAGGGCGATCGCTCGCAAGGTTATCTTTGGCTATCGGATTAATTCCCAACGGCAGTATGAGCTAGATTTAGCGCTACAAGATGGCTCCAATGCGATCGCTAAAGACGGAGGCCGCTACCTGGCTTCTTGCGAGCTAGCTCAGAGACTTGTTGACCTCTATCTCGAAATCCAGACTATTAGAGGGGCGTTAAAAGCTTGGAAACGGGATTTACAGGCTCTCGAAGCGGCTGACGAGTCTAAGTACAATCGCATTCTACAATTTACCCAATCTTGGCTCGGGTATTGGTTGAGAGAGCCAGTATTGAGAGGGCACATGGTTTACGGAAAGTACAAGCGAGAGCTTTACGGCGAAAAATTAGAAAAGAAAAGATACAAGCTCTTACCTCGTCACGAATGGCGAATCGCTTACAACACCCATCCGAGCGATCGCCTAATCGATTTGGCAACAGCTAAAACCATTGATAAACTATTAACTACCAACGAAAACAAAGGTAGGGCTATTGCGATCGCCAAATCATCTCCAGGTACTCCAAAATCTTTATCGTCGATAATGCGTTGCTGTCGGTGTAAATCTAGATTTAACGCAACGGGTACGTACCAAAAAGGGAAATACTACCGGTATTACTACTGCATCGGGAGAAACGAGTTTAAATGTAAAAGCGAGGGGGTTAGTGAAGGTAAACTCCGAGGGTGGTTAATGGAAGCGATTGTAACTAAAGCGAGTCAATTAACTGAAGCTGTCGAAAAGGCTTCTCAGGGTGAAGTCGCGATCGATTCAGGTCAACTAAAAGTTTTGAAGAGTGAGTCTCAAGCTGCTTTCGAAAAGTATCAGCAAACAGGAATGAGCGAGTTTTTAGCTCTCCATAAGACTTTTGAAAGAAAAATAGAAAACCTCGAAGCCAACTTACAAGCAGACCTCGAGGCGGTGAGAGCGCAAGAAACTTTGTTACTCAGCTACTCTTCTGTTGATTTCTGGCTAGGTTTGAGTAATGCCCGGCTTCACGATCTTCTAAAGAGGATTGTACGGGATGCTTGGTTCGATGACGGTCACCTTGTGTCTCTAGACCTCGAGATTTAGCCCAGTCAAGCGCGAGTTTCTTTAATTCGATTGCTGTTTTCCGATCCATAGTACTTATTAAGGTTGCGTTTTCCCCTCACTCGTGCTAACCTCTTTCTTGTGTCAAAAGAAAAACCCCCCTGAAGCTGCCAAACCTGGAGGGTTGAATTGAGCAGTTGCCTTTGTGAGACAATACTAAAATAACTGCTCTATTTTCGCTTTGGTAAAATTATGTGCGATTATGTGCGATTATGTGCGATTTTGTGGGATAATCGCAATTCTCATTAAAAATTCGTCTAAAGTTATTTGTTTGGCTTCAATTTGTCGGATTAGTTCCGACATTGTAATCCCGAAAGTTTTTCTGGTAATCTCGTAAGCTGCGGGAGTTGATTCTAAAAATTCCTGTAATCTTTCTTTGGTTAGGTAGTTCATGTTTTCTCCTTATTTTTCTGAGTAGTTGTTAATCAAGATTGACTTGTACCCATCTGCATCTTGTTCGTTTAAACCTGATTCAACATTGACGCACCCGCTAACACCTTTGCTTAGGATTGTATCCAGGCGCACTCTCTCGGTTTGCGAAAAGCTAGATCCATCGAGCTTGTGCGGATCTCGACCTTGCGGTGTGAGAGCTTCTGTGAAGTAATTTGAAATTGTTTTGTAGACAAATTTCGCTAGCACTTTATCCTGTGTGTAGTCTTCCCCGCTACAATCATCGTGTGTAAAGGAGTTTAACTTGATTGGTAGATGGCGATTAGCTCTGATAAACTCTAAAATATCGATAAGAGCTCTTTTCATTACGATAGCCTCTGGCGAGATTAACTGCACTGAGGTTACTTCTCCAAGTTTAACTTTCTTGTAGATCTCGCCTTCTCTATTTTCTCGTTCCCAAACCTTAACATGAAATAACCTGCCGTCATGCGTTCTAAACTGGGCAAACTCCCCACAGTCTAAGTCAACGTAATGATTTCTCGCGCAATACTTTAACTTAGTAGCGTAAGCCACATAACCAGGAAAAGATTCTTTGAGTGCTTCTGCCGCCTTCTCGCAATCCTCCATTGTTACATCGACAAAGCTCTTGTTTAGAGATTGTTTGTAACTAAACGGAGAGGCATCATTAAACATCGAGTACGTGGCACATTTTGCGATACTTCTAAAATATTTTACTATCGGGTCGGTTTTCTTGTTGGCAATACAGTATTCGACGCTAGCCTCTTTTCCAGCAACCTCAAACATTTTAGAGGTTACGTAGGCGTGAGGGTCTTTTAAATCGAGAATGCTGACGATTGCTAAGTCACCTGAATTACTAGCACCGAATCTAATGTGGCTACTGCTCAAATCCTGAAGCCACATGTTCTTTTCGCCGGGCACTCTGATAATCGAGCGAACTAGGGGCAGGTTATATTGCTCTACTAAAGGGTGTTCGATTTCACCAGCGATGTTTTGTAAGTTAGTAGCCTCCAAGCTAGATCTTTTTTCGCTGCTACAGGTAGACCTACCACTACCGGTATTACCTAATGAGGTATAACCACCCTTAGCATAGCCGTTATTTTGCTTAGCTGAAGTTAGTAGTGCATCAATACTATCGACACACTTCTTAAGGCTACGAGCCAATGAGATTCTTAACAAGATATCGTTTTTAGTTTGAGTGTAGTGGAAAAAGATGTTTGCAGCAGATGTAGATAACTTCTTGCCTTTGGGGATATTCATTGGCTTGGTAGCAAATAAGGTTAGCTGCTCGACCGTGACAATATCATCTTTGTCGTCGTCTTCATCTTTAATTTCCTGTAGCAGGAGAATATCCAACTCTTCCCAGACAGCCTTACAAAGCTTATCTGATGCTGCCGAAAAAGTTAAACCCAATGCCTCTTGTGCTGGTTTATATAAGTCTTCGATCGCATCTAAGTATTGCTGCCGTAATTGTTCGCCGTATTCAATATCAATAGGTTGCCCTACTAAGCGCATCTCGACAAACGCGGGAATTACGTCACATTCAACAGCAGCAATCTCTGTAAGCTTATAACGACAAGGTAAACCTCTGATATCTGGCTTATTATCCCAATCGCTCAATCGCTTACAAAGTTCCCAGAAGCAATCAAAGGTAGCTCTAACATCCATCGCCGCATAGTTTAATTGCGAGTTAGATAAAGTAGGTTGCCCCCAATCGCTCTTTTGCTCGTCTTTATTTAGCTCTTTGTTGAATAATCGCTTATAAACATCTTTCAAGCCATGGTTATAGTACTTAATCCCGCACCAAAGTAAGATTGATAAGATACGAGTACAGCGAGGCGATCTACACTCAAAACCTAGCTGCTGCTTAATAAACCCTAGGTCAAACTGGATGTTATGACCTACAGGATGCTGGTTTGGATTTAGTAAAGTAGATTCGAGTGTTTCTAAAAACTTATTTGGTAGTGGCTCGGTAAGGTCGATAACTGCAATCCTACCATCTTTCAAGCCAATCTGGATTAATCGTATTTTGCCTCTAAATGGGTCGAGAGCTTCGTTAAATGACTTAGTACCCATTGTCTCGATGTCGAGGGCAAAGAATCGCGATTTAGACCAATCTGAGATGAAATTATCAATCTCGGGGTGGTCGTTTCTCAAGATGTTCTTGTCTAGGGGAGTTGTATCGAATACCGCCAACATATCTAATTGCCCGAATGTGATTGTTTTCTTAGCCATATGTGTTATCCAAAAAAAATATGGTTGTCAGATTTATTCTAACAACCAATTTGAGTTATGTCTAGTTTAGTTTACATTGCATCCAACCGAGCGTAATACATGTTATTTAAGTAATCTGGGTCATAATCCGAATCGTCTAACTCGTTGTCTACTGCTCGCATGAAGTCTAAGAAGAGCTGAGTGGGACTAAAATAGTCATTAGTGACTTCTAACCCGTATTTAGCTAACTGACGAATGTCAACGCCTGCTAGCTCGCGATCGCCTCTCAGGTTTACATTGAGACTACAGCCATAGGGTTGCCAAGCTTGTCTAGCTAGTTCAGCCTCTACTCCCCCGATAGTCTCGAAAAAGACTAAGTCTTTATTATATCGATACCCTTCACTATAGTTGGGGTTGTACTGATTTTTCATAGTACGCTCGATTAACCCTTTTCTACCTAACTGCGGTATAAACCAGTTTTCTGCTGTTGAGATTTTGATAGACCGACAGGTAATAGATTCATCTTTGAGATAATCTTGTAGCACTTTATCCTCTTTATTCCGTAACACTTCGATAAAATAACGAGGTAAGTTATAGCGATCTATGACGATCCAATCGAGTTCTTGAGATGTTGACAAGATTTGGTATCCCTGCTTTTGTAGCTCGCTCATTAGCGTCGATTTCCCTGAACGAGCAAACCCATGTACTAGTACTAAAGTTTTCATGATTGTTTAATACTGTATAAATTCAACGTTTACAAAATTACCTGTTGTATCAAAAGTGTAAATATACACTTTATCGCGGTCTTGGGATTTCTCTATGGTGAGAGTTATCAAGTAAACCGCATCATCAAAGTCGAATTCGAAGAAATCGCCGTTTTCTGTAACTGTGGCTCGGTAAACTGCCGCTAAGTCCGTACTACTGCCCAAAGCGTTCCCAATATACATATCAACTAGCGACTGTCGTATAAGTGAGTAACCTGCGTTTTTTAGCTCTCTTATGTTATCTAAGTGTCCCTTCATGATTGTTTCTCCTGTTGATTGAGTTTGTTAAAAGTGATAAAAGCGATGATTTGGTAGATAAACCCTTGGCTGGCTAACTCCAGATAAAGTAAAACTCTATCGTTGAGGGCGACGTTGGCGATCGCAAAAGCCAAAGGAACGAGTGAATAAAGTCTAAATTTATCGAGTGCAGCTAAGTACACTATAGCCGAGCTTCTACCGAGTAGTGCGCCGACAAAGTTTAAGTACTCGTTGCCGAGAGCAAAGCCTAGTATATGACAGATAACTCCCGAGCTGCCGACTAACATTGTCGTAATCTGAAGTTTGTTCATTAAATTAAAAAGTGGTTAAACTTCTACTTAAATCTAACTACTAATTTGGTGGATGTCAACCACTATTTTAAAAGTTAGTAGCAATTACCTCGATCGCTGGTTTGCGATCGCCGTTACAAGATATTCTACGGGGTGCTTCTACAAATAAGTTATCTAACCCGTAGTTATCATACAAATCTACAATACGATCGGTAGCTTGGTTAGTCAGCACAAAAGGAACATTTAAGCCTAAAAGCCACCGGACTAGCTTGTCTTGGTCTTCCATTGTAAATCCGTTACCTGAATAGTTTTTAAAGTCAGTGTCATAAGGTGGATCGACAAAGAGGAAATCATTAGGCTCGATTTGCAAATCTTGATAGTCTCCGCAGGTAAACAAGTAACGGCATAAGTCACGAGTCTTTATTTCTACAGGTGCTATCTTTTTACGTCTACCCCAAGGCACATTAAATTCACCTTTCTTGTTCTCCCGATAAAGCCCGTTAAATCCAGCTTTGTTAAGGTAATAGAAGCACTTGGCGAGTTCTGGGGTTCTTTTGTTTAACTTCTTCAGCTCGTTAAAGCGATCGCGAATGATATAGTATTCTTCTTTGGTTAGAGTAAACTCGTCAACATCGATATACAACCCATTCTTGATTTCATTAAAGAAGCTTATTAATGGGTGATTAATGTCATTTAGTAGGGCGCGATCGGGTTGAATACCTAGTGCTATAGCACAACTACCACAGAAAGGTTCTACTAGTCGAGTTTGACCGGATGCTTCAAACATAGGTTTAACCTGGTCAACTAACCAGCTCTTACCTCCAGCGTATTTTATCGGTGATTTCATAATTGTTCCTCAAAATAAAAAGCTACTAGATATAATCTAGCAGCTAATTTGGTGGTTGTCAAAGATGGTTTAGAATTGGTATTCGCCGTCGATAATATGTATTAACTGGCGCTTGTGGTTCTCGTAAATCAAACAGTGAGTATTAAGCCAGCTAGACAACCCTTTGGTGTATCCCAAACTTAAATGAGTGCTGGTGCCGACCTGATAGCAACCTTTCTCAATCATTGGTGAGTTTCCTGTTAGTGAAACTTGACCTGTTTTTGGAGAGCGAACCCAGAAGCATTTAGTATCTAGAGATAAACAGTAGACTTTTGATTGAGCATGGTAACTAAAGAATCCCCAACCGTTGAATCTAACTTCATGGTGTTTTTGAGTAGAAGACCTAGCAAAGTCTCGGTCAACACACCACGTAATTACAAACAAATCATTATGGTTTTCTCCCCCTTTTGTTTTAATACTTCTGGAGTTAGAGTATCCAATGCGAGTTAACAGGGATTGAACTATATTAGCCTCACCTTTGATTGAAGTAGACCATTGACGAGCATTGCTACCCGTATCGTAAGTACCATCCCAATATCTTAATTCATCCACTAGTATTTGAGACTGGTGGGTATTAAGTTTTAGGCAACTTGTGCGACCTAGTTTGTTCCCTTTTTGGTCTAAGATCTGCCTACTCTCTTTATACAACTCCGACTGGATCCTGATGTAACCATCAAAGTATCCAGGCTCGTCTCTATACGCAACCAACTCGGAACCCCAAAGCTCTTTTAGCCGAGCAATTTTACGATCTTTTTTCAGGTGAAATCTTACACGGTATCCATCTTTAGACCCATCATTGGCTACACTTACTGCTCGCATTATTGCAAGGTCTGAGATAGTAACCAACTTACTTTCATCAACTACAGGTAATGCGGAAAGGGGTAGCTCGGATGCAGAACGGGTGACTATTGCTTGGTGTGCAGGAATGTAAGAGCCATCTTTCAGTCTAAGCATATGCTCTTTTGTGAAGGTCTGCTCAAATCCGTTACCTTCGATCTGGATAAACAAATCGTTATAATCGTATTCGTGATACTTGTTGATTGATTGCCAAGTATTAGTCTTTGTTTCCCAGTCATAAGATAGAACGAGGTCATCCGTATTTAAAGATTTAATCTCTTTCCAGCCGCTAGCTTTAGTTTGAACCAAGTAATTACCTGGTAAACAGTGGGAATGCCCGATAATGGTTTTCATTCCAGTACGAGCGTATTGCTTGGCGCTGCCACGACTGCCGTTGCTCCCGAGATGCCCGTGAAAGCCTAGTTGGACACCCTCTATTTGGTAATCTTCATCTAGCTCTAGGAATCTAGCTTTAACACATCTCCTTTGCATCTCCTTTCCGTAAACTTCAGCTTTACCTGATTCAACCATATCCATAGCCGCTCTCAAGTAAAACTTAGCAGTAGATGGATTTAGATTGTTATCTCTCCAGTCAGCTCTTTGCAACCAACGAGCTAAGAAATCGTTGTGATTCGAATCGACAATTACTAGCTCGCGACATTTGCTAGCATATTTGTTCAGCACTTGAGCGTTAACCTCTAGCTCGTGGTCTAAATCCCTAAACTGACGTTGGAACTTGGCAAAGGGATTCTTTTCTTCATGATGGTTGACTGTTTCACCGTCGAAAGCATCATGCAAAGCGATTACTTCAGGTTCTAACTGAGCGATAAGCTCATCAGTAGCTTTCTCTACTAACGGGCAGCTAGAGCCTATATGCAAGTCCCCCATAACTAAAGCGGAAGTTTTAGCCCGCCGCTTGAAGTTGCCGTTGTACTCGATGCCTAAGTCAATAAAGCTGCCGTCATTTTTGGCTGAGATGTTTCTCAGGTGGAAGCGATCGCCTTTGGTTTGTAAGACAGCTGCACCGAAAGTATGGTGAAACTCTCCTTTTTTGCCGCTCTTAGAGTCAGAGTAGTTGCGTCTAGTGACCGCTCCAGTTGTTGTCAAGATATGCGGGATTTTAACCTTAGGGGTGGGAATACACTTGAGAGCTATCTGGGGGTGTGCAACAATCCCACTCCTACCTCCTGTCAGCGACTCTAGTCCTGATAGGGGATTTACTGCAGTAGGGTTGACCGAAATGTCTGCTAGAATAGCTAGGTTTTTGGTGATGATGCGATGGTTTACTAATTCAGTAGCGATCGCGCTGTCAAACCAATCTTCACTCAAATCCTCTTGTGGGGAAGTCGGATTGCGGTAACGATAGGGGATGACGATTAAAGTCGCGTTGTTAATTTCACAATAATACTTAAGAGTTTCTAAGAAATGACCGTGTACCAAAGTATTATTTTGCGCCGCCGTGATAACATAAGTTTCTATTCGCTCAGGATTAACTTTGATATCTTTGTAGCTGTAATCGAAGCTGTAAGTGTCGTCTAACAAAGATTTCTCTACGGCTTCTATAGCGTCTTCTGCTTGCTCTTCTAAGTCGGCGATTTCTCTAGCGGTTTGCGCGATCGCTTCATCTGATGTGCTGATGGGACGCTCGGGTACACAAGTATCAGTACAGAACCAGCGAAATCTTACACCCTCTTTGATATAGCTCATCAAGCTTTTCTCGACATGCTTCTGACATTTGCGACATTTTCTAGTTTCAATAGTCATGGTTGTTTATTTGGTAGTAGTATCCTTTACTCGTTTTATCCTAACAACTAATAATAGGAGGTGTAACTAGTAAAACTACTTAATTTAGACGTTAGATATTAAAAAACCCCTCATTTGAGGGGTCGAGTCCTTTTTTTGTGTAGAGTTAAGCCGTTTTTAAGTGTCGCTGGGTTAACTTTGAGATATTAAATTCGATTATTTCCTCGAGAGTCAAACCGTACTTGTGACCGAGAGAGGAAACGGCCTCCAAAGCCATGTAGACTAGTCGCTGCTCTAGTTCATCAATTTTAAATAACGTAGCAAAATCAAATAGTTCTTCGCTGTAATCAAACTTACCTGATAAAATAGGTATCCCTGAATAGGTAAGCTTACCTGATAAAATAGGTATCCCTGAATAGGTAAGCTTAAGGTCGCAGTAGTTACATATCTGAGAAATAAACCAACAGATATCACCTAGCTCATCTCTAAGCTTAGATTGCGTTATCTGGGGCGAATATTCATCTCTGATAGGGATTTTAGCCAGTACTGAGGCTACCTCGCCAATTTCGCCGATTAAACCCCAATAGAGGTAATCTTTGCTGGTTGCAGTAGACTTAGATGTGGAGGGAGTGAATTTTTGGTATTCTGTTAAGTAGTTCATGATTAGTTCTCCTTTTATTTTTTACGATTAGTCTTTGTAGCTTTTAACTTCAGCGGTTTCAATTAGATCCCAGATATCTTCAACGCTCCCTACATCTTCAGGTTCTAAGTTACGGAGAATTGGCAACAGGTCTTCCGCTTTATAATCCCCACCACCATAATCGTCATATACTCTAACAATGCCGTCGTATAGGTATTCAACGAATAGTCCAGAATACTCCATCCCTGGAGTATAGGCGGATAAAGTTAACCTGTTTATTTCAATTTCAATTTGATTTTTAAGTAGTTGGTAGTAGTTCATAGTTACCTCTTTTTTGGTTGACAATTCATTTATAACTTACCCGTTCACCTCTGTCAATACTAAATTAACTATTAGATTAAAACAGTCGCATTATAATATAATAATACACTACTTGTAGGCTGCGAAGCCTTAGCATGACTGGGATACAAGCGATTGTTTAAAATCAAAAACCTCCCTAATTGGGAGGTTTTTGAGCAATTTGGTGACTATGCTTAACTCGCAGGAAATAACCTATTTCTAGAAGCTTGCTTCATTCTGTCCCAGTCACGAGGTTTTGGAGCGGGTCTACCACTCATTAACTCTGCCGCCTGCTTCGCGATTGAGTAACAATCATCTTTAGCTTCCCCTGCACTGAGATAGGGGTTATCCGACTTACGATTGCGCTCTAATTGCTTGGCTTGCGCTAACTGAGTAAAAAGCAATGTTGCTTTATCGTTATCGGGCATCGAAGGTCTTTCACCATCCTTTACACCTGCACAGTCATTATTGTATCTTTTGACGACCGAGGTAAACCAATGGGCGCTATGCTCGGATTCGATTTTACCACCCTCGTAATTTAAGGTGAACTCCGATCTCAAGTATTGGCGCTGTATTTCAGTCTTTTCGGCGATCGCGTCGAGGTCTTCTAGACTTTCAGTACGGGAGATTAGGTTTTTAGTTAATTCGGGGTCGGCTTCAAGAAATCCTTTGAAAGTCTCTTTGACAAACACCTCGAACTCAGGCGATAACCATTCAGCAAGCTTAATTGCGATTAAGGGATGTACGTAAGTGCCTGCTCGACCTCTAGATTGTATCAACTTGTTTTTAGTGAATTGTGATTTAGAAGTACAATTTAGGCTAGAAAGCTTACCTTGTAGTGCTTTTAGGAAATTTTTGGTTTGATTCAGTTTCTTAAAATCTCTCCACTCTTTGCCAAAAGCCTTGCAAAGCTTCGTAGCATTAACATATTCGTCGTCACGTGTGTTTGACTTTACGAGTTTATTGAAATCCATGGTTGTTTCTAATAACTAAGTAATTGGTTTACAGTTACAATATTAGTTATTAGAATTAACAACGTCAATGCATTATATATTAATAAAGAGTCGGTTGACGGCCTTCCAGCCTTATGTAGCAATACTTTCAGTCTACAGCCCCCACATCGACCCGTCGAAGTTTTCGTAGAAACAATAGGCTAAACTATCGGCATAATCTGGTGACTTGATACCTCGTTTTCGCATATCTTGTTTAGACTCAAGCTTGATCTTGCCCGTAGTCGTATACATTACCAACGGGGCGGCTAGCTCGGTTAGTAGTTGACCATTATCTGGTATTGATATTAACTCGTGTAACGGATACTCCTGGATGCCATTCACATGGTTATAGGTTTTTTTCATTCGATCTCGTAACATCCCCCAAGCTTCAGCCCGGGCATTGTAGAAGATATCCTTTGAGTGTGCTTCGTAATCTTCCCAGTACTTTTCAGTCACCCTACCATTACCTTTAAATTCATCTATTGTGTAGCGAGGCTTACGTTCGCAAGCCGCTAGAGCACCCTGAAAGTCTAAACCAATACCGTCAGCATCAAAGGTTAACTGTTGAACTCCATCCTCGTTCAGCTTGTCGTTGACTTGAATAGCTGTTTGAGTAGGAGATTGGCCCGGTAATTCGTGAATAGAAGTTACGACACAACCCTCTCGGTAGGTTAGGATTGTCAAGTCTTTACCGGTAGCTGCGATATCTAAGCCGGCTATAATTCCTCCTTCTGGCTCTAATCCTTCTATCTTCTCGTGGGCATTGATACAAGCTTTAATCCATTGGCTATTGATATATTGGCCTTTAATGCTAGCGTTAAAGTCACAATCAAGCTCCTGAGCGGATATCTCCTCACCCTTCTCTAGGTCTTGTTGCTCCCGCCATTCGGGAGTTCTTCTAGGGTCGGCAGTCCATCGATAGTAAAAGTCGGGGATATGCCTGTTCATAGCAAGCTCATAGAACTTGTTGCCCGTACCCTTTGGTGTCGATATGAATATGGCGCAATCTGTGTTCTCGGATAATGATGCGATCGCCTCTGGTGCATCATCAAATTTAGCAAACTCGTCGGCGAATACGATAGATGATCTACCACCCCTACCAATAGAAACGCCAGACTCTCCTTTTATCACCGAGTTCATTTTGGGATGCCGGATGAGCATCGAAGTTCTATGGCGTTTTAAGTCTATCTCATGCATCCAGCTAGGTAGCCATTTAATCATGAGGAGTACTTTTTCGAACAAAGCATCGGGGTTACCGGGTTTGTCTACTAAATCACGCTTGTTACTAGCTAACGAGCCAGAGAAATCTGGCTCAAATAAAAGTTTGTGTACGAGGAAAGCTGAGGCAATCCAACTTAATCCGGTATATCTACACTTTACTACGACACCCCATCGCCCTTTTCTATAACACTCCTCTATCCAGTCGAGGCATTCCTCTTGACGTTGAAATAAGACAAACGGGATTATCTTCTGACCATCTCTAATCCTTGGGTTATAAGTTGTTACCCAATAATTTACGAACCATTTGATATCCTGTGCCGATTTCGCCCGGGCGTGAACCCTAAATTCTTTGCTTAGAGCAGCCTCCTGCATGAATTTAACCCTAGCCCGTAGGATATCCTCCACCTTCTTTTCATGTGCGATCGCTAGTTCAGATTTTGACATAAAAAACACCCATATTAGTCGCTAGCTAATAATATGGGTGTTTCAGATAAGGAGACAAATGAATAACTTAAACCAATTCAAGAAAATCAATCACCTAATAGTAAGACTACTTGCCGAAATTAGCAGCAAGCTCAAATGTAGCATAGAAGAACGCCCCATCTCTCTTATCTAGGGCGATAATAATGTAGGGAACACCTTTTCCCTCCAACACTATATCGTGAAATCTGATAAACGCCTCAAACTCGGCCTTAGGTACTCTTTTAACTACTACAGGTAGAATATCTTCCCATCGCTTCTCGTTCATCATTCCAGCTGTATAGTCATCAAGAAGCGCTGTAATGTCAATCATGACCTCGTACCCTTTCATCCAAGTATTTGCCATATCTTTTAAAATAGGTCTGGCATCGGGCGACCTCGTCAGGTAAGAATTAAAACGATCTGATACGCGGATAAAAAGCTCTTGTAAGGGGCTGTCGATTTCCTCGCGCCGCTTAGCCTTACTTGCTGATTTCATTTCCTCAATCGAGTTATAACCGCCCTCTTTTGCTAGTTTGAGTAATCGTTGTTTGTTAGTCATTGTATTTAGTGGTTTTAGGTTGCCTTCTTAATTCTAACACATAATTTAGTGTTGCAAAGAAGAAAATTAGAGATTGTCCTAGTTAGCGGGATTTAGGAGTACGACAACAAAGTACGGCAAACCTGAGAATGCAGACAAGCAAGGGGTTTTAAGATATTTTTGAACTGTCCGGGTTCCCTGAAAACCGTACATTTTGCCCTCTTTTTAAGATTTTTAGAGGAAAACGGGAAACTATTATTAGTTGTAAAACAACCATAGGTTAAAAAACGTTGAATACCAATAACGAAAGACGAGCTAAACTGGAAGCACGATACCACCATGCAGTGGAGCAAATACAGAATCTAGAGGTGCGGGTTAGTGCAACAGTTAAGAGGATACTAAGAAAAGACGATAACAAAGTTCTTAACTATCCTTACGACTATAGAGGGCATGAAAGACTTGTGGAAGAGTGGAAGGATAGGTTCGATACTGCTGTGAAAAACATCGGGTGGTATACGCTCTGTATTCGTAAATACCAGATCGAGATCGAGGAAGTGTTGGATATCCTGTTAGATGAGTTCAGTTTAACCGAATCCGAAATACCCGCCAAAGTAGGGGAGAAAAAAGACTCGGGATTTGATTCCTCGATGTGGGAGTTATAAGACAATAAAAAAGAGCGGGGAACTAATCCGCTCTTTAAGACAACCTGTAAACCAAAATTAGAAACAACCAGAGGAAATGTTTTTAAATCTTGTTATCTAATAATAAGTCTCTACTTATTACGCATTAGGTCGGCGAAGTAAGCATCTAATGTCTCTTTATCCATACTATTTGCATCGACACTATCCTGCAATTCTTGAGCCGCTCGTTTCTCTTCAATGATTTGCTCTATCTTGTCTGTGGCGTAGAATCCTAAAATCTTAGCCTTCATATCTAAGTGCTTGAGTATTTCTTGTCTGAGATAGCTTCTCGTCTTAATCCCATCTCGATACAGCCGACCATTATCATCCATGACATCTACAGCATCCTTCATAGCATCGAAGCACTGAGCAACTAGGTTATCGAGGAGATCGACCATCGCTAGCTTATCTGTCGTAACCCGATCTACAAGCCTCTCTAAGCCGCGATCGCTAGCTGTCTTAACATAGTTCCAGGCAGTAGACTCAGCACACTGCAAAGCCATGCCGATTTCTTTAAGGGTTCTCCCTTGGGTCTTTAAAATCCAAGCTTTAAAGATTTTATCCTCCCTCTCAGCTTGTTTTGGCGTTAGGTTGTCACTCACAATACGGCTCATAATAGATTGGGTCACTAAATAATAATCCAGTGACCTTTTAAATCGTCATATTAGCTAGTTAATCTCGTTTCTTGAGTAGTTATATCTGGAAGCACAGACCGCTGCAATTACCGCTTACAAGTGAGGCTGAGAGAAACTTATTGTTTCCCGTTATCACTCCCGCTGCTGCGGTTAGGGTAGCTAATGAGCAAAACACAATCATTAAAACTCTTACTTGGAGGGAAACTCGTATTCCCCGATTGATGGTTAACCAGATGTAAAATGATTTCTGTCTCACGATTAGCTCCTTATGCTGCATTGTCACGAATACGGGTTAAGAGAGCTTCAACTTTTGCCAAAGCTTCTTCAAATGAAATTCCTTGGAATAGGGCAACTGTTAATAAAGTCGTGTTTCCGTCTAAGCCAAAAGCATCGCTTAAAATTTCTTGCTCGTGATCGGAAAGGTTAGCCATAATCTCGTTAACAGTTGAAGCAGTAACGCGATCGCTATTAGACAATTCTTTAACTCTGTCTTCTTCTTCAACAGCAACGAAGTTAAACTTCTCCATCTCACGCTGTACTTTCTGAGGGATGTAGATAGGGTCTACACGATATAAAGCTTCAAAGATAACTGCTTTCACCCAGAAGTAAGCATACGAGCTAAACTTGGCATTTTTCTTAGGCTTGAACTTGACTAAAGCTTTCATCAAGCCGTAGTTACCTACTTGGATTAACTCTGACTGAGAGATAACTTCGTTGCTGTATTGCTCGGCTAACTTGATAACTAAAGCTTGATTGGTGAATACTAAAGTGTCGCGAGCTTCGAGAGCTACTTTAAGGGCTTTTAGCTGCTGCTTATTGGCTTGAGCCTTATAAGTTTCTAAGTCGTTTTTGTTGAACTCGAGGCCTACTGACTTTAAAGCTTCAAGTAGTGCTGAGAATCTTAACCAAGTTTCGAGCTGTTCTGATTTAGATAAGACCGGGTTGTTTGTCGCGATCGCAAAGGATGAAGTCATGGTTGTTTAGTGGTTGTTTGGTTTACTCTTTCTATTCTAATAACTTGTTTGGTGGGTGTTAACCGCAATAATACTGAAAAACCCCTCGAGTGAGGGCTATTTTTTACCTATGCTCTTCTCTTTGTATCTCTTCCCAGTTTTCGATTATATCTTCTGGTACGATGCGTTGACATCCGTCAACTTGGGTCAACCCCATAGATTCATAGTCAATCTCAGTAGACGATGGGAATACCATATAAAGCTCGTCCGTGGTTTGTGTAATTACTAAGTGTTGACCGTTTTTATATCTAATTAACATTTGTTTTAACTCCTAATTTGGTAATAAAAAAGCCCCAAACGGGGCTATTGTTGTTTACTTCAGAGGAAATTAGAATGCGTAGGCTTCTAAATCGTTACTAGCGGGTGCAGGGGCATCAAAGCTAGGCGCTGCTGCGAGTGCTGCTTGTTGCTGTTGACCGCCGTTGTCACCGCCACTAACCGACTTAGGCATAAAGTACATTTTGCTAACGGTCATGTTATGGGACTTGACTGTTTGACCTTCTTTGTTAGTGTATTCGTTAAGCTCTAATCGACCTGCCAGACAAGCTAGACCCCCACCAGAGAAGAATCTAGTCATTAGTTCGGCTTGCTTACCAAAAGCGGTAGCATTTAACCAACCTGTATGCTGTTCGCCGTTACGATAACCTCTAACTGCAATAGCAGTTTTAAACATATCCATGCCACTAGCTAGAGTTTTGATTGTAGGCTTTTTGCTCAAGTAGCCAACGACACTCAACTGAGAAATTTTGGTTTCAGGAGATACTGGCGAGATGTCATCGACATTGATAACTCCGGTTTTGTTGACCATATCGAAGTCACCGGTTGCGATAACATAGAGTTCTAACATCTCTTTGACTTCATTTATCTTTTTGCCGTAAACTTCTAGAAGTACTGGTAGTTTGCCCGCTTCTACTTCTAATTCACAGAGAAGCATTTTACCTTGTTCTTGTGCGGAGATGATTTTACCGGAGATAGTTGCTGTAGTTAACATGATTGTTTTCCTTTGTTTAGTGGTTTGTATTTTGATAGAGTTGAGAGTGTTGGCAGTTGCCCGCCAAATTGGTTTTAGTTGTTTTCAGCTTCTTTGACTGTGTTGATTTGAAACTCGTAAATTGCTTCAAATACTTCTGCGTCAGGTACACACTCGATAACAACATCAGCGAAGCCGTTGTTACCTCTTACTGAGGCTTTGATTTCGAGAGTGCGCAGTACTGAAAGTACTTGTAAAATTTGCTCTTTTGTAATGTTGTTTTCCATCGTTTTAGTTCAATTGGTGGTTTGTATTTCTACTCTCCTAATCTAACAGGTAATTTAGTGGGTGCAATCCGTAATTACACCTAATTTAGTTTTATTTTAGAAGTTTGTTAGATATCCATTTGCACAATAGGTTTACATAAGCTTCTTCTCTAGTACGGATTTCCAGTACATAGTTACAATCTTGAGGGTAGATTTGAAGAGTGGCACCTAATGCTTCTATTTCGTTTGGTAGTGGTTGGCGACGAGTTTCCAGGTCTATCAATTGCTCGTTTGTTACCTGGTCGAAGTCAATTGTAGCCGATTGAACCTCGAGACTGTCTAGAGTTGTTTTAATTTCAGTTTTGTTCATGGGTTTCCTCCTTTATTGTTTTGTTTAACTTAAATTATCAAATAGCCAATCAATTAACCTTTTGGCTTGTTGATTGTCAGCGAGTATCTTGATGGAACAAAATCCGTCTTCGTGCGGGAACGAAACTAATACGCCAAGATATTCACTCTCTTCTTGTGTTAGTTTACGGTTACAGTCTAAGTCTACTGTGATACCCTCACCAGGTAATTGACCGTTAAATTCACAGTGATAGACTCCCAAACTATCAAGTATCTCGTAGGTTCTTTCTTTGGTTCTCATGGTTACCTCCAATAAAATAGGTGGCTTGCGCCACCCTAACATTATAACTTATTTAGTTCTATTAGCTAATTCAATAACGCGATTATAGAATGGCACCAGTTTAGAGCCTTTAGCATCTGCTTCGGTATCAGCCAACAAGGCTGCTGCGGCTTCATCGTCAATCCCTAGCGTTTCTTTTGCCCAATTTAGGGCATCTTGTGGCTTTTTCCAGCTTTTGTATGCTGGAGCATTTTCGGCAGCTTGTGGGGTATTCTCGTTAGGCTGTCGACCTTTCTTGAGGTGCTCGGTTAATTCCTTGCCTAACTCGTTAATACGATAGAGACTCATGCCGAAATGGGGAACTTCCCAATTATCTGGCAAGCCGCCAGAAGTGTCAGCCATATCGATCAAGCCGTTCATCTTTTGTAAGGCTAGAAACTTGGGGTGGTTTTTGTTGCCGTTGTTTAAGTCGATACCTTCCCGGGTGAATAGCCTTAAACCGATACCCGTAAAGATGGCGATAGCCTTGCACAAGCCCCTTTGGGTAGCATCGTTGATATCGCGAGCATCGGGGTTGATTAGCGCGTCATTCTTTTTAGTCATCACCGGGTACTGTATCTCAGTAGTAGCTTTACCTGTAGCCATATCAACTATACGGCAATAAAGCATTAAACCTCTGTCACTGCACGTCAAAGAGTCAACTTTTTCTTGTAATGCTTTTTGAGTTTTCCAGTTAGGGCTGGGTTTTGCAATTTCAGCTTCTAGCTGCTTTACGGCTTGGTCGTAAGCCAATCTCGCAAACTCCTCACTCATAACCTTGTTTTCGATGACTTCCTGTCTACTAACCTCTACTTGGTACATTGGGAAGTGTTGCTTTAGTAAACGGAAAGCGTAACTCCATTGCAAATAATCAAATCCTTGTTGTTGAGAAATAAAGCGAGTGAAATTTAAGTTATAACCTCGATCGAATTCTTCTTTAGATATAACGAGATACTTGGAATCGTTTGTGTTAGTCATGGTTGTTTCTAGTAACTAATTTGGTTTGTTGTCTACATTTATTACTTTAGTCGTTAATTACGATAGTGTCAAGAATTAACAACGTCAATGCATTATATATTAATAAAGAGTCGGTTGACGGCCTTCCGCCCTTACGCAGTAAGACTTTCAAGCTTTGAGGTGAAACTACCTGTTACTAACAACTAATATAATGTTGCAGCTCTTAGTTATTGCTTGTTAGTATTAAGTAGACAACCTTGAACTTACACGATACGTATTAAAACTATGGCTTTAATTAGATTTAACAAAAGAAATATTTGCCCCGTTTGTGGAACGGGTACTAAGTCTTGTAGTCACGATCCATCTACTGACATTTATTTATGTCGAGGCACTCAAATATCCGACGAGTTTGTATTCGTAAAAGAAACTAATAACGGCTGGGGAACTTATTTACCTAAAGAAAAAGCAGAAGCTAGTAAGGAAGCTAGCGAAGAACAGAAAAAAGAATGGATTGCTAAGAAAAGATTAGCCGAGCAACAAGAACGCGATCGCCTAGCTTCTCTTTTATCCGTTGACGAGAGAGATGCTAAACTAAGAAATTTACTCTCACAACTAACTTTAAAACCAGCTCATCAATTAGAATTACAAAGACGGGGCTTAACTGAAGCTCAAATCGAAGCATGGGGTTTTAAATCTATCGAGCGTTACAAAGTCTATGAGGGCGTAGAAGGCTTAGCCGGCTTCAGTGAAAATGGCAAGTACGTTGGAGCTGCTGGCATTATCTGCTTGACTCGTAACCACAACAATAAGTTAACGGGATTTCAAGTTAAAGCTGACAACACCAGCAAAGGTAAGTATGTCTGGGTTCGATACAATGAGACAACTGCACATTTACAAAATGGCGAATTACCTATCACGGTAGCCAAGACTTCCCAAGCTCGCATCGGCATCTGTGAAGGTACTCTAAAACCTGTAGTCGCTGCTAACCGCCACAATATTACACTAATAGGCTTAGCTGATAACGTAGCGGATAAGGCTCAAGTCAAACAAGCCTTAGACTCGCTCAGCCTCATTTCTACTCAGCCGATTACAATCTTTCCCGATGCTGGATGGCTGCAGAATGCCAACGTATACCGCACTTTAAGAAGCACTATCAAAGCATTAACTAAGTTTGGTTATCCCAACATCGAGGTAGCAGATTGGGGCCACTGGCTATCTAAATCCAAATGCGATATCGACGAAGTAGCTGATTTAGACAATGTTCGTTACCTACATGTTGATGCACTAGAGCGATTCTGGAAAGATAATCAAGCTTATGTTAAAGACTGGGCCAACCCTGTCGATATGCTTCTGGTTCAGAAGAGTGACGATCTAATCGACATCTTGACGGCTAGAGTAGTTAAGGAAAAAGGATTCAGTGTATCACGTATCGAACTACCTGCTGAAGAAGGTGACTGGAAAGACTATCGCCCCGGCGAACTACTAAACACTGACAAAGCGATCGAGTTTGAAGGTACTGCTACTGAACTATATGAAGAAGGAGCCAGAAATGGTAAGCACTATATCTTGGATATCTCTCAGACTGGAGCCGGCAAAACTTATGCTGCTGCGAGAGTAGAGCCTCAAAGATGTTTCCGACATGATGAGGCTGACAAAGAGAATCTTAAGCACCACAAGGTAATTTACGGTACTCAGCAATCACGTAACCCGAACGACGAGCTATTAGAATCAGACTTTATCGAGTTGCCCGCCCGTAACAAAGGATATAAGTTTGACGAGAGCAAAAAAACTCCGATGGGCAACCCCTATCGTGTTAGAACACCTCACAATGAACAGCCAGATACTCAAGCCAACTGCCACCTAACCGACAAGTTCCAAGTAGTTCGCGGCGCATTATCTTCTGTTGATGTTTGTTCCACTTGTAAGCTAGCCTCTCAGTGTAAGGTTGCTGAAGGCAATGGTTTTGGTTTTAAGTCTCAAGTTAAGACAGCCTTAAAAGCCACTAAGCTAAGAGCTAATCCTCAAGGTTTATCTCCTGAAATGACCAATGACAAGACTGTCTTGATTGTTGACGAGTACAATCAATCTGTAGAATGGGAACAATCAATCGAAATCCACACTGCGGATATCCATTCTCTCATCGGGAATATGACTCTAGCCCTTGGCAAGTACCCTGCGCTAGCTAAAGTATTGCCTCTACTTGGGGCACTTGGTACTGTAGTTAACTTGGGTGCTTACTCAAACAACTTTGAAGTCAGCAAAGAAGAGCAGCGTTACGGTATGAATACGCTTCAGTTCTTCACTCACTTCAACAAAGTAGCTAAAGAGATGGGGATTGACTTATCCCAATTAGATGACATCTTAGCTTCCGTTGAGAGAGTGATTGAGGAATGGAACCATGATGTTATCACTGGCGAGAAAAAAGCTAGCAATAAAGTCCTCGAGGAGCTACTCACTAAAAACTGGTTCGGCGTACTCTTTGAAGTAATCTCTGGCAAAAACCCCTACAGTAGCTTAAACCTTAAAAAGAACAAACTTACCTTAACGGTACGCAACCAAAGGATGTTAGAAGTTTTCAACAATGCTGCTACGGTTATCTTTCAGGATGCAACCGGTTCTAGGTTAGACTTGGCTCTTAAGCTTGGCGTTAGCCCTGACGAGATTCTAGTAGTTCGCCAAAAACAAGACAAGCCTGATAACTTGGTAATCCATCACGTACAAGGTTTTGGCATTGCTGGTAAACAGCGTAGCAAAGGTCTACAGCAAAGAATTGATATTGCTCGTGAGGCGATCGCAGCTCTACACGGCGATGCGGGATTCATTGACTTTAAGGCATTTGCTAAGCCCGGGGACTTGGTTCACTTTGTCGATGGTCGCGGCTCTAACGCTTTTAGAGGCAAGAAAGCTGTAGGTAGTTTTGGAGCACCCTACCCCCACTTAGGCACCCTACATGCTCAGTATGAGGTGTATACAGGTGAAAGAGTTACCCTAGACAACCCTAGCTGCCAGCTATACGTCAATACCAAGATTGCCGCTGAAGCCATACAAGAGGTAGGTAGACTAAGAGCTAACAGACGTAAAGATGAGCAACTACACTACTACTTGTGCTGCGATATAGACACTTCGTTCTTGTCGGAACTAGGCTACCGCATCGAGAACATGAACGCCATTGAGTTAGATACTAGAGCCGGCGATCGCGTAACTAAAGCTCGCTTAGTTATCTTAGAAGCATTTAAGCAGTTGGTAGCAAAAGGTTACTCAATTGCTGAAGCTACTACTTCCAAAATTGCCGAGATAACTGAAACGACCAAACAGAACATTAGTAAGATTGCTTCACAGTTTGGCGGTTTTGACAAGCTAAAAAGACTAGTCGGTGCGTTAATCTATAACGACCGCTTTGAGTACAATAAAGACCTACCAACACTCGACGAAGATGACTTGTTCAGTGCTAACCAATACTTACCCGGTATATTCGAAGCTGACTGGGATTTACTCAAGACTGAACTAGATAACTTCGAAGAAGTGTATCAGGAGACTGAAGGAGAAGTAGCCAACTACGCCGATATCCTCTATCAAATACCTGCTGATGCTGTAGCTAAGTTAGTAACGCGAGTGATTGAGGCAATGCCGATAGCTAATCAGCAAAGATTCCTCAAGCTTGCTAAGGAGCTACAAGATGAGTGATTGATGCCTAATTTGGGTATTCTCGCTGAGGTAACTCTCGAGCGAGAACCCTAAAATAGATATTGTACATCTTAAATTAGGTATTAGAAACAACCATGAGTAATCAAGTGCAAAAAGCTCGAGTAGCTAAAGTAAAAATCGGTCATATCGAAATTGATGGATTGCTTTTACCTGACGGTGAGTACGGCGTAGCTGTGCCACAAGTCGCCGAGATAGTTATAACTGGAGATCCTAAAATTGATGGATTTAAGACTACCAAAAACCAGTTCGCTAAGGTGCTCAAACGTATTTGTGGAGAGAGTTTCAAGACGTCCAAATGCAAATCGGAGTTCAACAAAAACCAAACATCCTGGATAACTCTAGAAGATTTTGAAATAGCCCTAGCAAAACTCGATCGCAAAGGGAACAAAAAAGCTCAGGAATTGAAAGCTCAAATAGACCTGCAAAACCAGCTTAAAGCCTGTAAATACGATGAATTGGAAGCTATAGGGCTATCAGATGTTGAGTTAAGTTTAACTGACAAGCTTGTAAAGCTGCACGATGGTGTTGCTGTAACAGATAGTCTTACTTTAGCAGAAGCATTTGATAAGCAACATAAGAGTGTGCTTAGAGAGATCGGCGCAAAATTGCGCTCATCTCCGAACCCAGAGCTAGAGAGCTTTTACAGCAAACATATACAAGAAACAACCTATTTCGACAGTAGCAACAGGAGTCAGAAAATGTACTTGCTAACTAGAGAAGGATTCACCTTGGTGGCGATGGGATTCACGGGCGAGAAAGCCGAGTTATTTAAAGTTAGGTATATTCAAGCATTTGAGAAAATGACAGAGCGACTAAGAGGTTATGCGATCGCTCACTTCTTAGGTCGCACAGATAACAAACAGCTTGTATACGTGATTAAAAACCCTATCACCAACCTAATCAAAATAGGAGTTACTAACAACATCAAAAGAAGACGTGACCAACTTGAGTGTGCTACAGGTTGCGAATTAGAAGTAGTGTTCTGCACCCCTGTCAGCGATAACGCAAAAGAGATTGAAAAGAATCTACATGAGAAATTTGCTGATTTTAGACAGCGCGGCGAATGGTTTAATCTCGAAGCTTCTCTAGCTGTTGAAGCCGTAGTAAAACATCCAATCACACTAAAAGCCGCTCAATCGTCCGAGCCTCAACTAAGTCTAAATTTTAACTCGTAAGCCACTAAACAAGTTACTAGATATGCAATACTTAGAAGTGCCCCAACCACCTACATTAAATAACCAACTCAATGCAGCCCGCACCAACCGATTTAAAGCTGCGGGAATCAAGAAAAGCTGGACTAACAAGATAGCTAAACTCGCTGCCAATTTAGAGCCTTTTGAAACTCCCATCTGGGTTGCTGTAGAAGCTACCTACAAAACCGCTAACAACGACCAGGATAACCTTTATTCAGCTTGTAAGTTCGTATTCGATGGCTTACAGAAAGCTGGCATAATCCAAAATGATAACGTCAATCACATTAAAACCCCGGTACTCTATAGCTTTACCAAACATACAGACAAACTAATTAAGCTGTGGATGTTTGATAATTACGAGGAATACCGAGAGTTTATCCTGGAGTCTGTTTGATTTTGTGCGACATTATACGATACTACCCCTGTTAACCGCAGGGGTTTGGCATTTTAATGGAAGAAACTAGAACTAAATTAACTTATTATGATTGTCGATATTAAAACTGATTATTACCAAGTTACGCCAAAAACGGATGATTTCGAGTTAGAGCCTATCTTCGATACTAATTTAGATAGAGCGATACAAAGAGCAGAATTTAAAATCTATTGCAAGTACCTGGCGCGATCGCTTAAACCTTCTGTTGTAATGACACTAGGCGGCGATGTTATCTATCGTAATTTAGCCGCCAAGTATCAGGAGTTAAACCTAAGCAATAGTTGCTGGAAGGCTTTGGAAGTGCCGGGGCAACCTGAGCTAGTGTTGCTACAGTTTCAAGAGCCAACCTCTTCTAGTTCCTTAACTAACTCGTCTATGGCTTCCCCGTAAGCTGTATTTGGATCTACAACAGGATAGTCGTTAGACCACTGAATCGGAGTGCAGAGCAAACTAGCCACACTCATAAAAGATTCTTTCGGATACTTATCGTTAGCATCTTGCTGTATCGATTCGATAAGAGCGCCATCAGCACCCAAATCAATTAAATCTTTCTCAGTCTGACCTTTAAAGGTCAGCGTCATCGATAACAGATGCTTTAACCTAATTCTAGCGCGATCGCTTAGCTCGATAAATTCCTGTTGCTTGGCTTTTTCTTCAGCTTCTTGCTGTATTTCCTCAATTTGGTCTTCTAGCTCCACTATTCGAGTTTTCAAAGCACCCACATCTTCCTTCAACATGCTGGATAACTGAGCGTACATATCTAGTTTGTCGTCAGCGTCTAGCAACCTAAACCAGCTGAGGAATTGATTGGTTTGAATCTTAGCTCCGACATCGCTATTTCGGTGTTCCCACAGCTCGTCAATGTCAATCTTACCCCGTAGGTAATCCTGAAAGGGTTCCTCAGCGATCCTCAAATAGCGCCGCATCGCATTGAGTGTAGAATCGTGGGGGCGTTTAACACCCTTGTGCCGCCAAGTTCTAAAAGTTTGTTCCCCCAGTTTGGTAATCTCTAAAAACTCTTTTTGACTAAAGCTCGGCATATCAGCAATATGGTTTGATAGCACCTTTACTCTTTCTGCAAAATCAACTGGAGGTTTTTCAGTGCTTTTGTCTTTAGCTTTATTTTGAGCTTCCTCTATTGCTTTCTTAAGCTGGAGGCTAGTTCCGTTTGAGTCTGTCTTTACTACTTTAGGCATTTTATAATTCCTTGATATGTATCCGCCATTCTATGAACTCATTATAAACATGACATCCGTATAATTACCAGTACCTTACCAAAAGTTTATACGATTGTGAAGAATATGAAGCAACTTACTATTAGAACTTACTTACTATTGACTGAAGTTTAGTGGGTACGGGTAATGAATACTGAAGACATCTTAGCGAGGTTATACGAGCAATCTAAAGATATCGCCGCCAAATTAGACCGAGTAGAAAATAGCCAAATACGCATCGAAGAGCAATTACATCAACAAAAAGAGCAAGTAGATTTCTTAAACTTGCTCGTCTGGAAGGGTGGGGAAGCACCACCAGTTACGGATAGAGTGAAGGCGATTGAAACTCAGGGGCTTAGTACGGCATCCGATATAAGACGATTAGAGGAAAATCTCAATACTAAAAACCAAATGGTTTGGGGCTTACTTACCGCGTTACTTTCTCTGCTTGCCGGCGTGTTTATCACAGCATCCCGCATTGAAAAACCCCAGCCAGTGTCCGGGGTTAACTCCAGTTTATTCGTCGTATCTGAGGATATCTAGTTTATTTTCTGAGTTGCAGTGGCATTATAAGATAGGTATAGTTTTGTGAGACAATTAACGCGGGCTGATTCCAGCTATTGAGTTTTAGCTGGAATTCACCATCTAACCCTTTTAAACCGTTTTGTAAGTACTTCTGATTGAAAGCGATTTCTAAGTCTTGTTTGATATTGCCGGCACCTACTTCGCTTTGAGCGTGACCGATATCCGAGCGAGTCTCTAACTTAACACTGTCGTTCGCCTCAGAGATAGTTAACGAGACAACTAGGTTGTTAGTTGCTGATAACGGAGCTACGAGGTCGATCGCTTCAAGTAAATCTTTAGCTCCAATTGTCAATTCTTGCTGAAAGTTAGTGGGAATTAACCTTTCGTATGCGGGGAAGTCTCCTGCAATGCTGAAACCCACAACAGTAGTTGTTTCGCTTGAGAATTTAATTAGATTATCTTTGTGAGCTAAAGATACCACAGATTCACCTTTAAATGCACTTAGAACGGCGTTAACTAGTTCGCGAGGGATAACTATCGATTCATTAGTTATCAGCTCTCCTAGCTGCATTACAATTAGTCTGTGAGAATCTGTAGCAGCTAGCTCAGTGACACCATCGACTTCTCTCAAGCTAACACCCGTTAGAACCTGCTTACTTAGATCGATACTAGCCACGGGAACGACTGAAGCAAAGATAGGTGCAGCAGCCTCCCAGTCGAAGCCCGTGCCATCTTCATCTAGCACAGGCAATTCAGGGAACTCATCAGCATCATTCAAGTTTAATTGAAATTCACAGCTATCGTTTCTAAATTCTAATTGAGTACCTTCTTCGTTCACAGTTAACTCGAGAATGTCGGATAACTTGGATACAATTTTAGTGATTAGATCGTGATTTACTGCGATCGCCCGTTTTTCACCATCAAAGAAGTCGCAAGGGATAGACTTAACTGTAGCCTGTACCCCGTTGAAAGCTTGGATTTTTAAGGTATCTTCACCAGGAGTGATAAGAACAGTAGACAAGATCGGCATATCACCTTTACCTACTGAGTTTTTAACAGCGTTAAGCGCGGATTTTAAAACGTTAGCTTCTACAGAAAGTTTCATGGTTGTTAGTTTTGTAGTGTTGACGCCTCTTATTCTAGCCACTAATTTAGTTGCTGATAACCGTACTAATACTGAATTTAGTAGTCATGTTCGATCGCAAATTCGCTGTCAGGTACCGCTAAGTCTTTCCAGTATTGAGGTACGAATAGGTCTACCTGGGTATAGCCTCCTAGGTTACTCGAGATGCCTTCCCGAACGGCAAGCATGTCTTGTTCATCAATCAACCTTTGTTGCTCAAAGGGAGCTAGAACGCCATCTAAACTAGAATCATCAGCATTGGCATGAATTGGGTAACTGTCGATATCGGGTAGTCTTAAGTACCAAAAGCCTGTGACTGGATGCTGAGCTACATCACAGTAATAGCAAGTCTGGTCGGAGGCATCTCGCACGGAATGCGGGCGAGAGAGTTCGTATAGTTTTTTGCTAATCTCCCAACCGAGAGTCTCAGAGGATACAGGTATATTAAGCATGTTAGTGTGTGTTTAGGATCGTGTGAATTGAGCTTCTACTAGCAAAGGTATTACTGTCCCAAATAATAGCAGTACCAATAGAGCCCGAATAAGCAAACAAGAAGTTACCGTTAGCGTCAAGCATTCCTAACTTTAAACTAATGTCGGTATTTAACCCCTCAGCGGAAGGAGTATAGGTAGCTGATGTACCTTGTGTATCAACTTTGTTCACTGTCTGTTCGACATTGTTGTAGAAAGTCTTATTGTTTGTCGAATAAAACTCGGAAATTAACAGATCGTTGGCAGACCAAGATGTAGTAGAACCGATTCTGTTGCCCGATATACCTCCATGCGCCCAGGTTTCACCATCTAACCTGCCTGTGTTGTTAAAGTAGCCGATGTAACTGTTGCTAAGGGTGTGATTAAAGTTTAACAAGGTTCCATGCCCGACATCTGGCACAGAGTTGACAAAGGGGGAGTGTACAAAAGAAGTACTAAGGGTGCTGAAAGCCGAAGTATTCAACCCATTTTTCCCTAAAAAGTCATCACTACCATCAAATCTTACGCCGTAGTAACCGGTTTTAATTGTCTGCACGGTACCACCGTTAACTATTCGCGGTTGTTTGCCTATAATCGACTGAGTAATATGCCTGGAGTTCGTCGATTGATCGTACCAGGTGACTACAAAACCATTGCTAGAACCGACAAAGCTCTGGAGACTTGCAACGTCGAGATTATTATCGATGAATCCTATATCCTGCTCGACGTTATCAGAGCTTCTGCGAACTCTAAGAGCATCCCCGCTATACGCGGTTCTTAGTTTTTTGGTGCTGTATGCAGCATAAGCCCCGCCGTAGGTATCTAACAACAAGGGAGTTAAAACTAACCTAGAGCTTTCGTAAATTCCTGAGAAAAACATTATGCTTCTAATCCTCCCTCGATTTTCCAAACATTGCTAGTACGGTGACGAATCACGATAGTACCTTGCGTTTTGAGGTGGTTGTTAGTATTACCTCCACTAAATAAGAGGTTAGTATCTGTCGTATCTTCTCTTTGAATCGTAATGTCACCGGAGCCATCTAGACTCACCATACAGTTCCAATAGTCAGCAAAACCTGAGATGGAGTCGGGAATTTCTAAGATTCCTGTTCCGCTACTAACGATTAATTCTTTGTGCAAATCAGAAGCGATCAGGGTATAGGGTAAAGTAATCGTCTTAGTCGTGTAGGTTCTACCAACATCGACAGTAACATCCCCTGAGACCGTACTTACGGATACATCCCCCGTAAAGTTGATATTTACTGTATCAGTTTCAACAGAAGATCCATCTTCCTCTATCTCTAAGCTGTAGCTAGGCAAATCGTAAAACCCAGCAGTACCACTATCATTTGTCCCGTAATACTTATCGTTACCTGCTGCGCTTATTCCATCTACTTCATCTGCTGCATCTACAACGCCGTCGTCATTAGAGTCATAGTCTGCTTTTTCCATATCGGCGGGGTTAACAGGTAAGCTATGAAATCCGGCAGTACCCCCTGCATTTTTACCGTAATAAGTGCTATTTCCCGCAGCGTCAACACCTTCTACTTTTTCTGCACTATCGACGACACCATCGTTGTCGGTGTCATAGGTCGATTTCGTCATATCCCCACTACCAGCAGTAGTTATTTCACTCCAGGTAGAACCATTGAAACGGAAGCGAGTATTAGTATCTTTGTTAAAGATAGTGAATCCATCAAACAAGGTAAAAGTTACCCAACTGCCATCTTGATACTGTACTAATTCGTTATCTAAACCAGACCAGGCACCTGTGCCGGTTGCAGCGACTATATACATATCCCCTTCATCAGGTGAAGCTGGCGGGGTTGAAGTTGTGGCGTTTTCAATCGCACCAATCGCTAAAGCCTCTAAGTCACGGATTGCTTCGTTGTGAACTAAATATTTGTTATTCTGGTTAGCCAGGATTTCAGGAATACCTGTTAATGGGGTTGCCATGATTGTTATTGAAAGACTACGGGTAATAGTAAGGTTTCGGAATTAATAACGAGCGAAGCGAGTCATTATATATTAATAAAGAGTCGGTTGACGGCCTTCCAGCCTTATGTAGTGAGGGTTGTAGCGATTGTAAGAAATTTCTTGACACTTCTGTTTCTAACAGCTAATATAAGGATATAGAAAACAATCCACTAAACAAAACAAACAACCATGATTAACGCACCAAGGACTATTTCCGGATTAGAAAGATTCTCCGCTAGACTAAACAATAAAGCAGAAGACCGCAAACAATACCGCATCAACTTTGTTAAAAGAATCTTGGCTAACCGCAAAAGGGATAAGGCATTTACCAAGCTTCCTCACGCTAAAGCTATGACTTGTAGCGTTGACCTCAAATCAGTAGATATTGACTTTATTGCTACCAACTTCCCACTTAACGTATACCAGTTCGAAACCAAGTCATCTACCATCAAAGTTAAGATTTACTGGGAATACAAAGCAATAGTATTCATAATCCGTAAGAAATAAGCAAATGGATAGTGTTAGTTCAAGCCCACCAAATGGTGGGTTTTTTATTATTTACTGTTCAATGCGATCGAGGCGATATGATTAAATACGCGAGAGGCGGTAAATTCAACTTACCTGGCTACCAATCTACTTTCGAAATGTCGGAGTTAATAGGCGGTAAAGGTTACTTCACTTGGGCAGAAGCTCTTAAATTTAGCTCAAATGGCTCATATAGGGCACCTGATTCTAAGACTGAAGTAGATAACATTCTCAGACAAGCTAGCCGTCTGAGCGCGTTTAGAGAGTATTTCGGGGCACCTTTGATAGTTACTTCCTGGTATAGACCACCAGCGGTTAATCGCCAAGTGGGTGGCTCTACCCGATCGATGCACTTAACTGGCTTGGCAACGGATGTCATCGCTAGAGGAGTTAGTGGTCATCAAATCGCTAATAAAGCCAGAGAGTTTGGCTGGGTCGGTGGCATCGCTGCATCAGCTCGTCATAACTTCTGTCACTTGGATTTAGGTAGACCTCGAACTTGGTCTTATTAAGCTACCGCCCACCATTCGGTGGGTTTTTTATTGACAACCTAGAATCTAACGAGTAACATGAAATTGTCAACCCTAAATTAGAAATTAGAAACAACCATGAGTAATCTCAATATCACAACTCAAGAAAGACTCTTAGCCTACATCAAAGAAAACCTAACAAGCAATAGCAATTTAAGCATTGTCGGGTTAGCTCGCCTGTGCCATGTTGCAGATACTTCAATCATCCGGGGTTCTGCGTTCGCCAACCAAAAGTTAGCTGTAATACTTTCAGCGTATGGATTTGAGACCTCTGCGTTAGTTGAAAATGGTTTCAACGCCCAAGCTACTTGGCTCGTTATCGAATATTTCGCTTATGAGTCTAAAGCAAAAGCCGAAGGAGCTAAGCAGATTGCTAGGACTTTCGGCACAATTGGAGTTATGCAGACCTTTGAGAAGCTAAGTCAACCCGAGCAGCAATCTGTTAAACAACTCCCCTATCGCCAGCTAGCCGTAGAAGTTGCCAACAGTGTTAGACATATCACAGATACATTATCAGACAACCCTAGGTTAGCTCAAGTTCTAAGTGATATAGCAATGAACGATGTACTTCCACAAAAGCAGTTGCCAGGCAAAAAGCTTCGAGGTGTAGTGGAAATAGCACATGAGCTTGGATACAAAACCAACTCTAGCAACAGAGTTATCCTTGGTAAATTCATTAAAGACCTTGGGTTTAACCCTGTCAAAGAGACTAGGTTGTGCAACGGGATTATGACAAAGATAAATTGCTATGAGGATACAGACGAACTTAGAGAGGCGATAACTACTTTCTTCACTCATTAACAAACACCTCAAATAACTAGTCACCCCTCAAATGAGGGGTTTTCTTTTAGGCTTCTACTTTCTTAAACCGTAAATTAGTAACTTCTAGCGGGTATCCTCTGCCGACTAGTGCCGATATCTGATATAGCTTAAAAGTTAACTGGTTTTGGTTGCTGCCAAAGTCACTTACTTGGTTAGCCGAAGTGTAAGTGTAAGTAGGAGATGTTAAACTCTCCGTGCGAACCAAAGTAGAACCATCATAGATTTCTAACTCATAAAGCTCGCTATCTTCGTTTAACGGAACAGTCTCAGAAGATTTCAACCATTCACCTTGCTTTCTAGTACGCCTGTTCCAAGTCAGCAACAGGTCATTATTAGTCTTTTTGGTTATTGCGGGATTACTAGGAGCATAAGGTTTTAATCTATTCCCCGCGATCGTCACTTCCGTTTCTGGGGTTATTTCGGTCTGAGCGATACCACTAGGAACGGCTTTGAAGTTATAGGTTTGCTCGAGTTGGCTTACCGTGCCGGCGATATCCTCAAAACCAAAGTTACCTTTGACTAAGAAAAACTCGGAGCTGCTCGCATGCGCTGCGATACTGCCTTCTGTTCCCCTCGCACCTCTTATCAGGTTAGTTAGTTCATAAGTATTAGCTGAAACTAAGGTAGCTGTTTGAAAGCCAATTAGTTCGCCTCCGATCCAAATAACATTACGCAAGTCGTAGAAATCAAAATCAGGAACACTTTCTAATTGACCGTATTCAAGAGTAACTGTTATCTTGCCAAAGCGATCGACGACATAAGGATTACCTACCGGAGCCTCCGCGTTTAAAGTACCTTGTGCGGATACTTGAGGAATAGAAGCAGTAGCGATATAATCGCCACCCTCAGGCTTGGAGTATAGTGTACCGCCATTCCAACCACTACCAGCAGGATCGGGCGTTACCGAGGCATATAAGCCAAATTCGGCATCGCTATCCCTTATCAAATTAACATCTAAAATCCTAGCTTCTGGCTCAGTCCCAGAGTAAGGTAAAAATTCCTCTTTGTAAGTGATTTCAGGAGTAGTAACGGATAAATTATTGATTCTTGTCGAATAGGATACGCCATCGACTTCTACAATCAAGTTAGCGCCAATATTAACCTTTTGCACCTGTACTTGTACTATAGAGTTACGGATGGGTAAATTGAGCAAATCCCCGGGCTCGAGTGTTAAGTATTCAATGGGGAGTTTAATACCTTCATAACGCCTTCTTTGACTCCAGTAATACTCTAGGTTTTTAGTAGCAGCTGTAGCCGCCTCATCATTAGTTAGTACTACCCCAACATTAAAGCTCATCTCATTTACGTGAGATGCGATCGCTTTATAGGCAACCTGAATGCCTCGATTGTATTTATTCTCGCCGTTTAGATATTCAAGCTGAACTTGAGAAGGTAAATCGATTAACTGCTCGCGAGTTTCAGTATATAAGTCCCCCTCTTCTTCTGTATCTTCTTTAGTTCCCAATGCAGTCGCAGGGATATCGATCGCCGTTTGTTGTTCGATTGGTTCGAATTTAACCACGCCGGCGACTTCTTTAGAGATAAAGTGATAACAGCGCTGAAGTTCTTCGATAAACTCACGAACTGATTGACCATCTTGTTTGAGTATAGCTCCAGTGACGTTAGTACCTGATAGCGCGCTAGCGTCATATTCACCAGAAGCTAAACCAGCTCTCACACAAACATCTTCTAAGACCGTTTGTAAACTTGGCGATGTTGTCGTGTTGATAATTTCTACTTCAACTTTAGGGATAGCGTTCCCGTACTCATCTAACGGCAACTCATCAAAAACTAAGTAAACTCGATTCCTAAACCCCGGTACATTTCCAGAACCTTCATAAGCTTCGATAGTAGCATCAGCTGTTTGGGAGTCAGTACCCAAGTAACGAGTAACATACTTATCTTCAAAGTTATTTGACTGACTAACGGTAGGCGCGTTGCCACTCAATTTATCAGAAACGAGTTTGTTGTTCAGCCAAATCCGACCGATGTTTTCAACCTCACCCTCGCACAACAAAACCGCAAATGTACCGTAGTACTTAAACTCATCTCGACCGCCGCCACCTTTACCGCCGCTAGCAGATTCTTTTCTCTCTATAATGTCAGGTGCCCAGATAATATTCCCCGTAACTTTAGCTCTACCATAGACTTTAGGGATAGGCACCCCAAGCTCGGATTTAAGTACGCTTAGGTCGTCTAAGCTTCTAGTTGGTTCGGGTTTTGGAGTGAGAATTGATGTTAATGCCGCTGAAGCTAGTGAAATTCCTATGGATATGCCGACGGAAGCCATTAGACCCTCACCTCATAGATAGCAGCTAATTTTCTTTTCCATGCGCCGATGTTATGCTCGACTACTTCGCCGACACGTAAATCCGCATGAATCATCGTCGTTTCACTTGTAGCGATCGCAACGTGATGAGGAACCCCGGCAATCCTAAATATTAAAATCCTTCCCGCTTCTATCTTATCAGCGGGGTATGAATAACTTAACGAGTCAATAGCCTCAAGCAAGCTGTTACCTTGGGGAGTTCGGTAGTAGTTCTCATAGCCACTCTTTGGTGCGCCGCAAGCTTCTAGCACACCTACAGCAAATTGCACGCAATCGACGCCCACCGATCGCAATCTTTGGTTATGTCGCCAAGGGGTTCCGAGCCAAGTTCTACTTTCTTCAACAATTCTTTCGCTTAAGTTCATGAGTTTACTATTAACCGTCAGCTAATAATAAAAACCATGACTTATTCGGGATTTGAGCTAACTTTCCCCAGACAACCTGCGGAAACAATAAACTTTGAATTTGACACTACGATTATTGAAGCTCAAGAGGGCTATGAGTCACGTCAAGCAAATCGTGCTGAATATCGTGCTAGGTTTACCTTCGATACTCTCTCACTAACAGAAGCAGAACTAACAGAGCTTCAAGATTTCTATGACTCGGTTAACGGTAACTTAGATACTTTCAAGTACAAAAGCCGTATCGAATACACGGCTACAAAAGACTTTGAGGAATACTATACGGGTACTGACTATGACGTTCATACCAGAGGAAGAGCTTACCTTAGACCTGATGGCACTACTTACCAGCTCGTCAAATCCTATGGGGTCGGCGGGAGTGCGGGCGACACTTCTGGTTACAAGACCCTAAAGCATATTGACCTGAGTACATTAGAAATCTATGTAGACGACACTCAGGTTTTTGACTTTACTGCCGATGGCGACATGGGTGTTATAACTTTTGGTACACAACCAGCTAGTGGTGCGGTTGTAAGCTTTAGCTGCGAATACTATCACGAAGTTCGCTTTGATATGGAAAACCTCGAGGCGACTCTGATTGCCCCAGGTGAGTACGAAGTTAATAGCCTGGCTTTAGTTGAGGAACTAACAACCACCTACAGCCCGTTAGATGCTAATGACTACACCGAAATACCCTATTCGTTAAAACTGCCTTTCGAACCTGCTTTAACCAGAAAACGGAAGTTTCAAGTTAGAGAAAAGAGTTTAAAGAACGGTAGAGAGCTTAGAAAACTCAGAAACGCTAATGAAGATGTTTGCTTTGGCCTAGAGTCTAATATCATAACTGAGGCTGAAAAAGGCTTGATGCTTTGTTGGTTTATTGCCACCAAAGGTAGAGCAGTTCCGTTTACTTACAAAGCCAAAAGCTTAAGATTTGACACAGATACCTTCTCGTTAACCACTGTAAGGCTCGAGGATGATAGCGACCTGTATTTTAACTACAACAGTTTCGAACTACTCTCCACTATATAGATAGATATATGAATACATGAACTCTTTTGTTTAATATGACTACCCTAACTTATTGTGTACTAATCGAACGACCTGACGGAGTAAAGCTAGGCTTTACCTCCTTCAATCAGGATATATCTATCAACAGCGTACTCTACAAAGCTAATAGCGCTGTAGACCCAACTGCGGTAAGCTCTAAGGCTGACTTGAGTGCCGACAACATCGAATTAGAATCTCTACTCGATAATGAAGATTTAAAACCTCAAGAGCTTATTGCTGGGCTGTATGACGAGTCCCGTGTTACTTGCGCTTTGGTAGACTTTATCAATAAACCTAGTACCTTAAATGATGCGATCGTTTTACTTAAAGGTAGAATCGGTCAAGTTCGCATTACCGACACTAGCTTTACTTTCGAAGTCAGAAGTCTGTCGGAGTTAGCCAATCGCCCTATCAATTACCGCACATCCCCAACCTGCCCCTATGCTTTTGGTGATAGTAAATGTCAGAAGGATTTGGCTAGTGCAAATTTACTACTTACAGATATAGATGTCACAGCCGTATCAGAATTGATTTTAACGCTCGATACTAACTTGTTGACTGATAACTTCATTGGCGGGGTTTTGACCTTTAAATCGGGCAATAATAACCGGATACGGTACGAAATAGTTGATGTACCAGCTAACAATCAAGTTGAGATTGAAGGGGAATTGGCTGGAGCGATCGCAGTAGATGATGTCGTAGATGTTAGAGCTGCTTGTGGGAAAACAGCAGCAGCATGTAAGGCATACTCTAACTTCATTAACTTTGGTGGTGTTCCAGTTGGCGGTCGATGGGTGCCAGGTTTGGAAGTTATCACTGTACCTCGTTAGATAAATCAAAGTCAACTTTATTATATAATAAAGAGTCGGTTGACGGCTTTCCACCCTTGGTATAACTAGGTTTCAAGGATTACTATTACTTGACAACCAAACTGAAAACACCATGACTTACTCAGGATTCGAGCTCACTATTCCCGTTTTACCCATAGAAACTTTTACCCCCGAATTTCAAACGACAATCATAGAAGCTCAAGAGGGATACGAAAAAAGAATTGCTCGGCGATCGGAATATCGAGCCAAGTTCTCTTTTGAATCTTTTATTTTGACTGAGGAACAGTTAACCGACCTAGAAGAGTTTTTTGATTCCGTATCGGGTACACTCGATACTTTTAAGTACAAAAGCTCTATTGAGTACAAAGCTACTAAGGACTTTGAAGAGTATTATCTTGGCAGCGATTATTACGTTCACTCTCGCGGCAGAGCTTATCTTAGGCCAGACGGTACTACTTACCAACTCGTTAAGAGTTATGGCGTTGGCGGAGATAACGGAGATACTTCCGGCTATAAAACCTTAAAACATATCGACCTGAGTACTTTAGAGATTTATGTAGATGACACTCAAGTGTTTGATTTTACGGTTGACGGCGACACGGGGGTTATAACTTTTGGTACACAACCAAGCTCAGATGCGATCGTTAGTTTTAGTTGCGAATATTACCACGAAGTTAGGTTTGAGAATAAAGAACTTGAGGCGACTCTGATTGCGCCCGGCGAATACAGGATAAGCAACCTGAAATTAATTGAGGAGGTCACTACATCTTATAGCCCATTAGATGCTAATGACTGGAGCGAGGTAGACTATGGGTTTCAGTTTGCCTTCGAACCCAAGCAACAAGAGTCTATAGACTACGATCTAGCTATTAGAGAGTTAAAAAATGAGAGAGAAATCAGAAGGCTGAGGAATGAGAGCATCAATACCAGGTTTAGTCTAGAGAGCAATACCATTACTGAAAATGAAAAAGGGCTGTTGCTTTGCTGGTTTGTTGTAGCCAAAGGTAGAGCAATTACTTTCAGCTATAGAGCCCAGGATTTAAGGTTCAATACCGATAGCCTCTCACTGTCTACAGTAAGGATTGAGAATGAAAGCGAGCTCTATTTTAAGTATGCTGATTTAGAACTCAAGTCAGTCGTTGTAGCTGAAGAGGTGACATTCGAACCGCCTACGGATGGACTGATTGTTTGGTATGATGCTCAAAACACGGGATCCATAACTCTCGATGGTAGTTCCAATATCTCTCAAATAAACGACCTTAGTGGCAACAATAACCACGCCACGGTAGACGATGTAGCAGCTCAAGCTACCCAGCCATCACTATCGGACGGATGGTTTAGCTTCGATCGGAACAACAAAGAGTCTCTGAAAATCGATGGGTTGAGGTTTACCGGTAGTGCATCTCGGAGTATGGTTCTTTCGCTAAGACCGGAAAATTTATCATCCAACAATGTACTTTCAATAGGTTTTGGTCCTACTTCAGTAAACCCACAAGGTCAAGCTTTCAGCATCAGGGTCGGGAATGACCAGATTGCTGTAATTGGCTACGGCTCTATCTATAATACAGTTGTATCGAGGCCGATTGACTCAGGAGAATTCATGGCTATTACAGTAACTTACGACAGCCTGACACTAGAGATTTACGAGGGGGGCACTCTTCTATTCTCTGGAGGCGTACCACAGTTCAACACTAACCCGAACTACCCGAGTTATTTGGGTCGTATCTATGATATTACAGTGCAAAACTTTCCCAGCTCCACATACTCTGGGTTAATTGGAGAAGTTTTGGTTTATGACAAGCCTCTCGATGCTTCTGAACGTCAACTTTGTCTGGACTATATTTATTCAAAGCGCGGAACGCCTACCTAACTTTAGGTGAACACAATCTCGATTCTTCGTGTATTTCTAACTAATATAGCTACCTTAGCTTATTGTGCATCAATCGAAAGACCCGAGGAATTAATAACGAGCGAAGCGAGTTCTTTATTATATAATAAAGAGTCGGTTGACGGCCTTCTACCCTTACAGGGTAAGGGATACAGCCTTTACACTAAATCTAACAACTAATCTTACTTGCCGTTAAACCAAACGGTAAGTTAGTATTAATTTGTAGATTTCAATAAACAACCATGAAAGAAAAACTTCCTACAACTCAACCCAAAGATAATGGCGTATATAGCCACCTAAAAACCAAAGAGATAGTAGTTTTGCTTCGAGCACATCTCTCGAGCCTTAGAGATACCTTTATCGCTCGCTACGAAGATAATTGAAGAGAATATCAGACTCATTGGTTATTACCGTACTGAAATCATCTTTACCAACGTCAAAGAGGAGAAGCTTAGGTTGCTTACAGTCCAACAGTTCTTAATGCTGTTACGGGAGATTGTAGAAAGCGATCGCTATAGCAACGTACTCCAGGAAAATGCCTACTTTGTTTTTCATGGCATCCGGAAGCAGTTTTTTGGTGTTTGACGCCCACTAAATTAGCTATTAGAATAAGAACAGTTTACAAAGGATACTACCATGAAACTATATTTTATCGAAGGAACCACCGGAAACGAAGAATTACAAGAAACTTGGTTTGTTACCAATTCACGAGACGAATCCTATATCGTATTTCAAGACAGAGAAATCGCACAGCGCAAAGTTAACATCCTTAACGGCATTGTAGGCAATGTTGACCCTGAAGCAGATGAAGAAGACGAAGCGGTAAAAAGACTGCTACACTTCGATTCTTCCGCTAGATGGATTGGCGATCGCCCGACTTATAGGGTACAATGTAAGCGGCTTACTATTATGTAAGTTCATGGTTGTTTTCCTCGCTCCGGCAGCACGTTACAGTCGGGGCATTTTCTTTAAACCACCAATCAAATTAGTTATTAGAAAACCCCTCAAGCGATGGGTTTTGTGTTAGTTACCGATTGCGTTCGTACTGACGACGATTGCGAGCTTCAGCTTCGGCAAGCATCTGGGAATGCGAGCGATTAAATCCACTACCTTTTGACTTGATATTGTAATTGGTAGTGATGTTAACGGTGTTTCCCTGACGAGTGTTGTTGTAGAAGCTATTGCCACCTCCCACAGTGTTATTGCCACCCTTAATCATTCCTCCATACTTAAAGTTAGCAGTACCATTGTTTTTCATCATATCCCAAGTACCGTTTTTCTTGAGACTTCTGAAAAATTGAGCATCATTGTTTTGAGCACTTAGAATCTCCTCGTACTTGTTAGCTACGATTAGCTGAGCACCCTGGCCTTCCCTGTTGAGAGCCTCTCCGACAGTGCCGCCGTATTTAAAGATTCCACCGAGAAGACCAACTGCGGGCTGTGCTCCTTTGTTGATACCAAGCAGGCCGCCGAATAAACCTTCTGCCACTCTCGTAGCCGCCATCTTAGCGAACATCTGAACTAGGGCTTTACTGAAGTCAACGAGAGCATTCTTAACGGTTCCAATAATCGAACCAAATACGCTAAACTCATTCTTGATTTTGTCTAGACGAGTTTTGTTAAGCATCTCGAGTCTTTCAGATACTTTGGCTAGTTGGTCGGGGTTATCAGCATACTTCTCTTGAGCTTCTCTGAGCTTGTCGGCGTATTCCGCACTAGCTTTAAGCTTTTCTAGTTCGTTATCACCAGTTAAAGCACCGAATAGATTCTCACCAAAGTTAGAGAAAGCACCCTGGATAGATGATTCGAAAGCTTTACCGATATCGTAACCAACTGAGAGTTTGGCGTTAGCGTTTTCGAGCTTTTTGATATAGATGTTATAGAGTTCATTCTTGCGAGCAGCTAATTCAACCTCAGTCATTCCAGTCTCAAACGCTTGTTTGTCGAGTTTATCATACTCGTTTCTTAACTCACGGTTAAGTCTGAGTTGATTTTGCTGAGCTTCTAACCTACGCCTTTGGGTATCGTTAACAAAAGGGGTGTTAAGAGCGTTATCGAGTCTCATACCTTTTAGGTCGTCTAAGCGATTGAACTCTTCTGCTCGCTCTTGTCTTAATAGCTCTTGGCGTAAACCATCTTGTAACTGTTGGGAACGACCGCCCAAGTCATTAGCCATCTTCTCATACAAGTTAGCTTGCTGCTCGTATTTAGTGAGAATGCGATGGAAATCTTCGTCAGAAGTCGCTGCATTAATCTCAGACATAATTAGAGCTTTTAAACCGCTGTCAATTTGGTTCTTATTGAGGTCTTTGATGTCTCTTAGTAGCGAGTCACGGCTAGCATTTTCATCAAACAAGTTGGTTAACTCGTTATAAGTTCTAGCTTGACGTTTGAACTCAACCACTTGGTTACTAATTTCACCACCAAATTGACTGACTTGAGCCTCAATTGGATTGTAGTTAGTACCAAAGATGCCGCCTTTCTGGAATAAGCTAGTTAGTTGGTTTCTAGCTTCACGACCGGCTCTAACCATATCCTCGTAACCATCCACCATAGCCTTCTGAACTTTATGAAAGGTTCCTTTGATAGTTTCAGCTAGGTTGCTGTTTTCTACTTCGAGTCTGCGAGTTTCGCTTTGGAGTTTTTGACGGTTAGCTTCCATCGATTCGCCAAAAGCTCTCTGGGAATCAATCATCTCGCGTTGGAAATCTTTGTTGCCTTTAGCTGCGATTGCCTTTAGCTGAGATTGCAACTCTCTTTGCGATCGCATCATCTGGTCGTTGATATTCTCTAAGTAATTAGCAGCATAATCCTGCTGCTCCATCGCTCGATCTAAGTCAAACGCGGGAACGGAGATACTAGATACTCTGCGGTTAACCCCATAGACTTGAGCAGTTTGGTTGGCTTCAGCAATACCTCTGTTTTGCTCTTGAACGGATAAGTTAAATTGCTGTACTTTAAGCAACATCTCATCCATAGAGATTTCGCTCTTTTGTTGTAGCTCGATCTTTTGTTTCTCGAACTGCAATTCGCGCTCTTTAGCATCGGCGATCGCATTGGCGATATTGTAGTTTAACTCTTCCCGTTGACGTATTTGGTCTTCACGAGTACGGTTAAAGCTACGTTGCTGGTTTTCCATCTCCAAGCGAATGCCCGGGCGATTGTCACCAGCACTAATACCGATAGCCTGAGCGATTAAGTCTCTAACACCAGTTAAGCCTAATGGATCGTCGATACCTGCAGCCTTGGCAAAGTTATTCATGCCTGAGATAGCACTTGAGAGGTTGCTTAGGTCGAGTTTAGAAACTTCTAGACCCATTCTTTCAGCCGCAGCTCTCATATCTTCCGTAGCTCTTGACAAACCACGAACGAAGTCAGAGAAAGCTCTTTCTTGTTGTCTGAGTAAGCTAGCGTTTTGACGCTCTTGGTCGCGCAAGCCTCTACTGGCGTTAAACATTTCATTATCTAACAAGGGGTTACCTTGGTTAGATAGCTCTTGTTGTAACTTACGAGCCTCAATCTCTTTAGCGAAGTTATCTACTACCATGCGCTCCATATTGTTTTGAAGGTCACGAGTAGCGTTGTAGATTTCCGTTTGAGCCTGTAGCTTCTCGAGAGCCAATTGCTTTTCACGGCGAGTTAAGTCTTCCATGCCTTCTAGAGCTTCGACAGCAGCCTTAACCATTTGGTCGGCTTTACCGAAGTTTTGCTCGCGCATTTCTAACTGTTGCTGAGCCTGTAAGACTTGCTTGCGGGTTACATTGTTAAAGTCTTCCGTGCCAAGTAAGTTAGCCAAGTCTTGCTTTTGGCTCGAGTTTAAAGCACCATAAACGCTTTGAGCTTTGTTTTTGAGAGCATCTAAGGAAGCGATTTCAGCTTCGATATTCTTGAGATTGTCAACGGTAGCATTAGCTGAAAGAGTACCCGAGTAAGCTTTCATCTCAGCTAAAGCACCATAGGATTCAGTTAGCCTTTCGATTCTAGAAAGCTCTAACTCAGCACCTTGAGCACCTGAAGCAGATCTAAATTCTCTCAAGTTTTGCATTACAGGGCTAGTAATGTTTTGGAGAGCGCGAACTTGGCGACGCATCTCTTCGATCTGACGTTTGTATTTGGTTAGCTCGTCTTCTAAGACTTTGAGGTCACTGTCACTAGCACCCTGCTTGCGCTTCTGAGCGATTTCAGCTTCGAGTTTCTCAACTACTTTTAACGCACCGTCTAACTCGGCAGGCTTAAATGTAGTCTCGATTTTAGCTTCTACACCTTCCGTGATCGAGTCCACCTGTCTCTGTAGGTCAAGAGCTTCTTCTTTAGATAAGTCAAAAACTTCTCGGTTGTTGATACGGTAGCTCAAGTTATCGATACGGTCTAAATCTCTTTGGATTTCCTGTTCGACTTGAGCCAAAGATTCAGGATTAATGCGAGCTTTGAAGTCAAGCGTTAAGTCGAGTAGAGTTTGGTTTGAGCTTCCTAAGGCATCTTGGAAGTTGTTTAGCTCTCTTTGTGAAGCCGTACGTCTACCAAGTAAACGAGCGATTCCTTCCCCAAATCTAGAGATATTTTGAGTCTGGTAGCCAGATACTTTCTCCTCTACCTCTGCTAGACCTTCACTAGCAAGTTTCTTGAGTTCGTTATTTAGACTACGAACTTCAATGTTATTTTGATGGAACGAGTCGGATAGGGATTTTAAGACGACGTAACCACCAGCTAGAGCGATTAATGGAGGAGCAGCAGCCAGTAGAGCTTTACCCATACCCAGTAAAGCAGTCTTAACCATGCCAATACCGAGAGCAGCGCTTACAGCCTGTACCCCGAGATTGATTAAAGCAACTCCCGCCAAAGCCGTCAACATCCCAGAGAGTGGCTTGACAATCTTCATCGTAGTCTCGAGAGTATTGTTTAACCCCTCTAAGCCTGACTGTAGCGGTAAGTTACCAATAGAGGCTGCTCGAATTTCCGCCCAAAGGTTTTGGAGTCTAGCTACTTCTTTGTTTAGTGACTTGGTTTCGCCTTCAACATTGTTTAACTCTTCAGCTAAACGAGGCAAGAATCGGTTGGCAGCTAGTTGACCGTTACTAACCATCTGGATAAGTTGACCTGTAGTAACACCCATTGCATCGGCGGCGATACTCAATGCACCCGGTAGAGCTTCCCCTAACTGTTGACGTAACTCTTCCATCGAGACAACTCCTTTAGAAGCCATCTGCGAAATAGCAGTCATCGCCCTAGATTGACCCTCGCCGACTACCCCACGGTTAGCCATCCCTACCGCCAAACCTTCAATTAAAGCATCAGGGTTAACTACATTACCTTTTAGTGACGAAAGCATGGAGGCGTAAGCATCGGCGTACTGTTGTACCGAAGTACCAGCTTTATTAGCCGAATCCCCAAAGCGATCGAATATATTCCCCCCACCTTTACCGATCGCTGATAACTTGAGATTGATGCGATCTAGCTCCATAGCGAGCCGACCGAGATTATTTACCGCACCCATGATTTGCTGACCGAACAGCATGATACCGGCACCCGTACCCAAAGCTAAAGCCTGAGCTTTTGTCAACTTTAATTCTTTCGTAAGCTGACGAGCACCTCTAACAGTAGTGTCAAAAAAGTCTACCATTCCTCCAGAGATGCCCATCTTATACATGGAGTGACGCACAGCTCTAAGAGGATCTTCTCTTCTACGCTTCTCGTCTTTCTCTTGTCGGCGCAATCTCCTTAGTTCGGCAATCTTGGCTTTAGCTTCGGCTAACTCTACTCTGTGTCGCTCTTTAGCAGCCCGCGTAGCCTCCCTCATCGATTCTTTTTGTGCTCTCGTCGCAGCAGCTTCGATTCTTCTGGTTTTATCAGTCGCACTCTGAAGTTCTTTTAAGGATTTTAATTGGTCGCGGTACCCTCGGTTAACATCCTCTTGCACCTTGACGATCGTACCTCGATAGTCCTCTAGGTTCTTTGAATTTAGTCTGGCAGATAGACCTTTTTCTATCTTTTTACCAACATCTATGGCCTTGCTACTAGCTCGGTCTAATTGAGCATCTAGCTCGCTGAAGTCTGCCTTGAAATCTAATATTAAGGATTCTAGAGTAACTGCCATCTTTCAAAGTGTTTGTAACTAACGACTAATAATAGTGACAGATCGGTTTTTGAGATTCCAAAAAAATTCTCAAAAGCTATTGACACCGAATTAGTTGTTAGACTACAATGGATGTAATCCACGGGGAGGAGTCCTCTACAACCAAAACTCCCAGAGGGAAACATAGGTGTCAACCAAGCTCAACCTCAGTTGGTACTGAAGTAGGTTCGATTCCTGCATGAGGTTTTAAACCTTTATTCATTTTTTTTGGAGGATTTTACCATGAAGTCTATCACCATCTCTCGCCCATATTCCGCAGTTCTAGCTCAAATTCTAGACACTTTGCCTGATTTCCCAGTTGACCGTGTAATGATCGTTAGCTCAGCTGATGAGTCATCGACCATCTTCGACTTCGGTCAATTCTTTGACTGCGGCGACTACGACGGCGCTTTGCTCCGGGAGACTCGCAGAGCTATCAAGGCTCTAGGTTAGTCTACTCGACCTCGGCAAGTCATGAAACTGCCGATATTCAAACAACTATCATCACTACATAAATTCATTTTAACTAAGGAGAATTTAACCATGAATAATCAACAACATTCCGCAGCAATTGTATTTCTAATCCCAGCGATTGCTATTTACACAGCCTTCCGCATCCTCAGCGAACTTTCTGTATTCATCTTCAACAGAGCTATCTTACCGATCTGGGAACGTAGAATGAACTTGGCTCGCTACTACCAACTAGAAACCAGCTTTCTTAACTCGATCCAAGAGATCTGGCAATCGATAAATGACTACATCTTAAGTGTCTATCATACTCCATTGAGATGGCAATTTCTAACAACTAATCTTGACAACCCTTAATTTAGTTATTAGAATAGAGACAAGAAAACAGAGAGGAAAACAACCATGACTAACCAAACAATCGCCACCAAAGACCAAGACAACATCTCAATCGTTAAAGTAGTTTACGCCACCAAGTTTAGAGAAGGATTCAACGGCAGAAACAATAACCAAGGCTTAAAAGTTGAAGACACTTCTACCCGTTTCACTTACTGGATTAATAACTACAACCAAAATAACCCCATCAAAAGATTTGACTACCTCAGAATCGACGCTAAAGGTAAATTTCAGAAAATCTCTTTCGAATCCGCTAACTCAGACTGGTAAACCACCAAATTAGATATTAGAAAAATGACATACTTAGAGCTACTAAAAGCTATCGAAACGGCAAACGCTATATACGCTAAAGCGTACGGTAAAGACCACGATGACTTCGTATATATCGAGCTAGATCGGGAACAGGTTATACGCGCTTACCGAAACAGTAACCCCAAACTATATATGGGGTATATAGCTGAAATCGACGAATATGGTCACTTGATAATAAACTAAACTATAGGTATTAGAAAAATGACTGGATATACAGAAACCGCAAAAACCCCAATTATTCGCAGCAAGCAAATCAATATACCTCACGTCACTAAGGGAGGCATCGAAATCCCCACCTTCTAAACTATAATCGGATTTCACTGGATAAAAGGCAACGTGACTAGAATGAGATTCCGCGATCGCCAAAGACAAAAGCTAATGGATTTTGAGTTCAACCTCAGAAGTAAAACTACTGCTTATATCGAACGCAACATTTAATAGGCAAGACAATGAAAAACTTAGAGATATTGAAAAAACTAATTGAAGAGTGTTTTCGCGGCGAACGCGAGTTTAAAGATACCTTCGATGATTACCACAATCCCGTAACTTTAATCAATTGGGTATCACCCTATGTCGGTAGCTCCAAAGCTGAAGACATCCAACGGTATTTTGACCTCGATGAGTACGACTACAACTTTCTCTTTAACCCCAAATACGATATCGGTGAAGTCGCCCATAATTACGAAACAATGACAGGTATCGAGCTTGACATTTAGATTTTTCTTCCGTGTTAGTTGTCATAATAAAACCCCAAATTAATACCTGGGGTTTTTCTTTCTTCTATATAGTGGCGCATAATTGGATATCTCGGAGCCATTCCTCGAAAACGACCTGAACATCGATATCGAAGTTTCTGTAGGTCTGAAGGAATTCTAGGGCGGCTTTACGGCTAATTTTAATAATTTTAACCTTCCTGTCTTCCGTTGATAATACCCACTGGTGTGGGTGCGGTAAGAAGATGGAGATATCCTCGAATTTATCCGCCTCTTTTTCAGTTTTAGAATTTACATATATAAGAGTTTGTCGAGCTTGGGTGAGCTGGTCGAGGTTTCGACGTTGCTGGATAGATGCGATCGCTTGTTTGATTAAATATTGAGGCTGCGAACCAAAGTTTTGATAGTTAAACCTCGGGTCGCTACATCTAACTTGTTCTACTTCCCAGTAGAGCTTACTCCAGTCGCGTCGACTCCAGCCTTTCCCTCAGGAGCTTCCTCAGCATCATTTTGAGCTTCTTCTGACTGAAGTGCTTGGGGGTCAACGCCGCCATTAGCTTCTTTGGAGATGAACTTGATAATGGCGTTGATTTGGCTGTTACGTAGACTAGCAGTCTTGCCTAAAGTCCATTCCGCATCGTAGCGAGAAAGCAAGAAGAAAGTAACGCGCAACCAGTTAACAGCTTGGTTGTTCTGAGCCAAACGGAATAACTCGACTAGGCGTTTAATATCTGTAGCGTTATCATCTTCGAATTTTTGATATTCTCCAGTTACTACCAACTCTTCGGAAGGTTCGAATAATTGAGCGATCGCATCAGACATACTCTCTAAACCGCAAGTAGTCATTAACTTCTTAGCAAGATTACGGATAGCTAATTGAAGTTCAGAAGTCTTAGAACCGTTCATTGATTCGATAGCTTCGAAGAACCAAGCTTCTCGTGATAGGAGTTCATCGTATACGGGGAACTCAAAGCCAGCTACATTTTCAGTAACTCCGTTTTCAGCGGGGGAGATTTCGAAATCAATCGAGAATGGGAGCTTGTCACGTAATGCTTGGTTTTGTGTAAATTCTAAGAAAGTAGTCATAGCTGTAAATCTTTTTCATGATTGTTTGCAACTAATAGTAATTCCAAAAAAATAACCCCTCATTTGAGGGGTAAAAGTGTTATTTTAGTGGGTTTAGTCAGATAAGATATTAGCTTTTATATAGGTTAGCTGCTTGAGTTCCGGCTTTTTTAGCTGAGTTGGTAGCGTGCCTACCATTTCTATATCTACCTTTGTTAGCCTTTAGCTTCATCTCCTCTAAGTGCTGGATAAATATCATCGCATCTTTTTGGGGTCAAGCCGAGATACGTGTAAAATCGTGCCACATCTCCCTGAAACCATTGACACACAGGGCTTTCAATTTTTGACTTTTCACGACTCTTGCTTGTCTGCTAAGTGCTATTAGCAGAAGTGAATTAACGAAAAACTGGGGTTCTACGTCTGCTAATGCTCTTGATAAGTGCCATTTTTCATGTCTGCTAAGGTTAGTGGCATGATTTTACATGAACCTCGGCTCAACCCCTAGTAAACGCAAATCAGTGTTTTCGTTAACATTAATAATAGTGAAATACAAAGCAGTTACTCCAAAGCAGCATAACTAGTTCGGCTAGGAGTAGCCTTTCTGCCAATGTAGAGAAAATGGTCGCTCATCCCAAGACCCTCTGGGGTTCTGCCCGTTTCTTCAATCAAATCTAACCAGGCTTCTATCTCTTCGGAAGCAAGCTCTTTTATAGCTTCTGGCCAAGGGCTAGCAAAAGACTCTACACCTGTCAGAGTAACTTCCTGAAATTTTGCTTTTAACAATTGGCGCAATTCTTGACAAGTAGTAAGATGCGCGTAGCCAAGAGGAGGTACGTGGATAGGATCGACATTCCCATTTTGCAATAACTGCTGGTGGAACTCTTTGCGAGTTAACACCTGCTGAGGAATAGAACGATACTGTTCTCTAAAGTAGGCTAGACGATTAATACCCGCAGCCAAAAGCAAAGCATCTCGTTTCAAAACCCTGTAAGCTTCTCTAATTGCCTGTTGTCTTTCTTCTACCATACAAAGGTGATAGAGTGGTCCAAGAAATAGCAAGGCATCAAGCCCTTCTGTATCTAGGCAATTTAAGTCAGTTGCCGAAGCTTGGTATACTCCAATGACTTGCTTGTAAAGTTTGAGTTGCTTAAGTCTAGCGCAGGCAGCTTCAAGCAGTTTTTCGGAGATGTCAATTAGGTAAAGCCAGCAACCTCGTCTTGCCAGCAACTCTGCGTAGTGTCCTACACCTACTCCCACATCAGCAACAGTAGCCCCATCAGGTATCCATTTGTTTAGGTAGCGAGTAGTTATCGCTAGTTCAATGGGAGCATGCTGCGATAGACGAACTGACTCATAATTAAAAATTGATTCATTGTAGTGACGAGCCACGCTCTCTTGCTTTTCACTCAGTCGCTCCATATTATTTTGCTTGTCTCTTTGTGCGTTGGTTATTACCACTTAACATTAGCTGCAATTATTCAGTAAACAGCCTTTAGGTTCATTTAAATAACGACATTACGCTGAAAGTCTGATTCTAACTCGCCCGGTCAGAACCGCCTGCGAAGCGAGTTTGTTCTAGCTTTCTATGCCCAATTTAAACGCTAGAACAAATAGAACTTTCACCCTGACTAAGCCTAGATAACGACTAGGGAGAAATCTATTGTACAATGTAAAACAATGTAACCTAAAATGTTTTTATTGTTAAACAATCTGCCTATTCTTTGGAGGTGACTAGGCTAACTTTCTCGCTTTACTCTAATTATTTATAAACAATCTGTATTACATTGTTAGTAGTTTAAGCTACGGCGCACTAACTATTTGTTAGCAAATTGAGCCTATACAAAGTTACTTAACTTGTAAAACAGTTTGTTTTACAATATAACTTAAACAAACTGTTTAGTTTTACAAACTTGCTAACAAATTCGTTATGCTCTCTTAGAAAAGAAGTTAGTACCTCGTTAATTTTTTGAAATACTTTATGACCATTGATAGCTCCGTGAGATGCTCCAGTTTCTTGTATCCACTTTTGTAAGCCCCAGAAACGCTTTAAATACTTCTCATGCTGTATCGCATGGTCGGTTACACTTTCGGCTGTCTCAGGTGATTCTATGTTGGATATAGCCTCTTTTGCGACTAACTCGGGTGCAACTTCCATTAAAACCATTAACCTAAATCCAGCTTGAGCTAGTTTCTCTTGTAAGGCGATCGCAGTCTGCTTGGTTTTTTTGTTAGCTCTCCCCGTCGCTAAAGAGCTTAATATCTTAGGGAGGTCATCTTCCACAATTAGCGCAACAGTCTTTAACCCATATTCAGTATACATCTCAGCCTTTTTTATACTAATAGCGCCACTGCTTGAAAGCTTATTGCACAGTCTAGAAACTGTAGACGCTGAGCAACCCAAGAATCGACTGAGGCTATTGTAAGTTAAAGCAGTTTTATCTGTGTGAGTAGAGTAGTAAAACTCTGCTCCATCTTCTTTACGGATTAGGTGAATGCCGTTGTGACTACCCAAGATAACTGATTTGTTATTCATGGTTGTTTCTAATAACTAATTAATTGGTTTACAGTTACAATATTAGTTATTAGAAACATAGACGTCAAGATCGTGGCGTTTTATATATTAATAATACACTACTTGTAGGCTGCGAATCCCTGCTGTGTAATGGTTTCAGCTTACAATATCGAGCAAAATATTCTGAGCTTTACCGGCAAAATTCTTTCTCAGTACGTTATCAGGGAGCGATACTTGATACTCGTTTTTCTTACTCGATACCTTAATTACTTTACGGGTAAGTGCTGGGGCAAAATAAGCCAGTTCAACCTTAATGCTGCCGCCCACATCTTCACATCCCCAAAGAATTACTCTATCGTTTTTGTCTTTTAAGATCATGGCTATATTATATAATAAAGAGTCGGTTGACGGCCTTCCACCCTTATCCCGTAAGGGTTGTAGCGATCAGTCTGAATCAAGCCAAGTTTTATTTAGGCTGTCAACTTTGGCACAAATTTTAACTACGAGGTACTTAACTACCTCTAGTAAAATGCCGCCAATTAGAATATCTAGTATCAGTTCGTTATTAGTCATCTATTCATCCCTATTGCTATTCGCGATCGAGGCAGCACTGCCAACCAGGGCGCCGATCGTTCCCACCATTGCCTCGCTTTTCCGTAATTCTGGTTTAGCTACAAAAGCTGCGAGAAAGATTAAAGAGGTGCTCAAAAACGCCAATGGCATTAGAGCATTAACCTTGGCGATAAACTGGGGTTTCTTTTGCATGATTCGATCGCAAACAAAGTACGGCTAATAGTAAAGCTCGTCTTTAAATCCAGCAACTTCGAAGCTAACGGGTTTAACCTGCTCTGTCATGTCAAACCATTCGCAGGGTTGATATTTAGGTCGACAAAATATCCCATCGATCTTTGTAAGTCCCGGAGATAACTTCAACCAATAAGCCCAAGACGGCTCTATGTGGATTAACTTATCTTCGTATCTCGGATTGCGAGTAAATATCCAGTCTCGTAATTCCCCTTCTCTTCTAAGCAAAATAACCATACACGCCTATATTCGATGCCTGTTCCGACTTTATCTAACAAAAAAGCTCATGACAAGATATTCTGTTCGATCTTGTGCGACCTTAATTCTGGGTTGTCATCAACTAAATTAGCAATTAGAATAGGAAGTAATTACGGAGGAAACAACCATGTTATTATCAAAAACCCAAAACAATATCGACCGCTTTATTTTCGCTAACCAAGATGGATACACCATAGTCAAACCCCACGAGCGCAAATTCCACAGGATTACAATCCAAACTACTGAAGATGAACTGTCACAAATGCTCAATACTATTGAAGATAAAGACTTAGTTGATGTAAAGCGATTAAGAAAGGGGGTTTATAAGATAACTTTTGTTGATTTTGAAATCCCTACCGAGTTTTTCCCTACCTACCCCAAAGCTCAGGCTTATATCTCAAATAACTGGGATAAGTATCAAGAGGCGCTAGCTTTACCCGAAGATCCCGAATTTTAACTCGACACCAACTAAATTGGTTGTTAGAATAAAAACTAACAACCTTTGTTTTATACCACTAACACGACAATCATGAAATTAAGAGACTATCAAACGCAACTAATCAAAGACATCTACACTCAATTCAAATCTGGAGCTAAGCGAGTATTAGCTTCATGCCCGACCGGAGGTGGCAAGAGCTTGTGTCTAGCCCATATCGTCAAAGATGCGATCGCCCGTAAAAGGAGAGTGCTGATTATCGTGCATCGTAAGAAACTAGTAAGCCAACTAAAGGGAACTATCCAAGCTTACACAGGGCATAAGTCGGCTGTTATCGCTCCAAAGTATAAGCCCGACTATGATAATCTCGTGCAGATAGCAATGGCACAAACTTTAGACCGTCGCGAGCTACCGAAGGATATCAGAGTTATATGTGTCGATGAGTGCCACATAGTTAGCCATTTTGACGTGGTAAAACGCTGTCTTGATGAATATAGCCCGAATGGTATTTGGGCGCTCTCAGAGGCATATTTGATTGGCTTTACTGCTACTCCATGGCGAACCAATAAGAAGGAGGGATTCTGTACCATGTTCGAGCGGAGTGTAAAAGCTCCTAGCCCGCGCTGGATGATCCAAAATGGCTACCTAACTAATCCTCGTTTATTTTCCTACCAGTGTTTAGATACCACCCAACTAGAAGTTGATGGCAGTGGTGACTATACAGTTAGCTCGTTATCTCGCGTCTGTAACGATGAGTATAACGAAGATGTAGTAACTAAGTGGCAAGACTTATGCCTTGAGAAAAAGACTATTGTGTTTTGTGCAAGTGTGAAGCAAGCCAAGAGTTTGAATGCTATCTTTGGCGATCGCGGCTTTAAATCCGAACTCATTACAGGCAGCACCAGCGACAAAGTGCGAGAGGAAATTTTTGCTCGGTTTAAAACAGGTGAAACTCAGATTTTAACTACGGTAAGCACCTGTACTGAAGGATTCGACGAGACAAGCATTGAAGCGGTTGTCATTGCTCGACCAACGCGATCACCAGCTTTGCTGATTCAAATGATTGGTCGCGGAATACGCTTGCACCCAGGTAAAAACGAGGTATTTATCATCGATTGTGGGGAGTGTATCGACTGGTTGCAGTCAACTAAGATTTGCGGCAAAGAAGTAGACGACCCAATCGACTTATCCCACTTCAGCCTATGCCCATCGTATAAACCCAAAGCTAAAGTAGAAGAGAAGAAGTGCGAGGCTTGCGGTGAAATGATTCCCATCTTTGCCAAAATATGCCCGAGCTGCGGCTTCGATATCCCTCCCAAAAAGAAAGAAAAACCTAACCTGGTAGAGTTTCCCGAGCTCGAGGAAATCTTTACCAAGCAAGGTAAGAATCAGTTTAAGTTTCTGCGGTTTGAGATTGTAAACCTTTTTGAAAACAAAAGCAACCTGATGTCAATTTTTACCGACTTTCACGGTAAATTTGGCTTTTTACCTCCTCACGACTGGTTTTTGGGAGCATTATTTAACTTCAAAGAACCCGAGTTAAGCGAGCGAGCTTATCGTTTAGCACTCAAGGAAAACAACAAAGTAGATAACGATTGTATAGATTTCCTAGTTGACCTAGAGTTCGGCAAGTTAGGCCGTAAATATAAGCTACCCGGGGGTGAACCTTATACCCGCAGTGCAATATCTCAAGAGGTGTTTGACAGTTATAGCTACTTAGGAGTCAAAGAGCGTAATGAGAAGTCTATTAAAGCAGCTTATCGAGCCAAGGTAACTCAAACTAAAAACAGTAGACTGGTAAACCTAACACTCAAGCTTTGTTTAGAGAATATCTAATCTCAATACTTACTAAGTAACAATACGCACCTCATTTAGGGGTGCTTTTCTCATTTTAGTTGATAGATTAAGTATTCTTCTCGATGTCGTAGCTTTTAGTAGTTAGCTAAATTGGTAACAAGAAAGACGAGGTACCACTAAACACCATGGACGACGCATCTAGAAACCTAATCGCCGCAATTGCCGCAGCAGCAATGTTAGTTTACTTAGCTACGACTAAACACCCACAACCTGCACCACAACAGGATAACCCATTTAACTCAAATGCAATGATTAGAGATGCTGGTAGCCGCTAGCCACTAAATTAGTTATTAGATATGAAAAGTAGACAAGAGCTATTCGATTATTTCCCGGAAGAAGTCCTTAAAACGATGTATAGCGAACCAGACTTCTGGGAAGAGTATTATGACTACAAGGCAATCATCCATACTTCTAACCCGTGGGATTTATCCCTTATCGAGTCAGGAATGCCTGTAATTACTAGATTAACTGGAGTCAAAGGCAAAGCTACTGACTACCATACGACCGATGTAGGCAAAGCCAACGGGTGCATTGAAGTAGAGTTTGCAGATGGCAGCAAAGATTATTTCTACCCCCATCAACTAAAAAAAGATATTGACAGCCACTAAATTAGCTACTAGAATAAAGAAAAAGAGAGGAAACAAACCATGTTAAATGAAACACAAGTAAGAAACTTAATCGTTGATTCCTACAGAGCTTTGTATTTACTCAAGCTCCCACCAATCGTCTACACTAAGTTAAGTAAGTACGCGAGAGTCTTGACACTTTGGGCGAGAATCGAAGCTCTTTTCGATGTACTTGGCAGTAGGGAGAAGTACGATTCACTCAAGATAGAGGCGTTTAATAGCTTTGCCAGCAAAACCCGCGAAAAGCTTGAAGACCTTTACCCAAACACTAGACCGGAAGATTTAATTTAAGGAAACAAACCATGGATAGTTTTCAATTATCAAACTTAATCGTAGAGAACCTAACCGAACTGTATAAAACTAAAGCAGCCGAACTAGAGTTTCCCGTAACTACAAAATTCTTTACATCTAGGCTCAGCTTCCTACACGGAGCGATCGTAGCTTATGCTCACACTCTAGCCGAGAAAGACGATGATGACTTAATAAACCTGATTATTGACAAACGCAGAGAAGATGCTTTCGACGAGCTAATACCTGAAACTCAAGAAATCCTAATCGAAGCCGCCAAACAACAAGACATATCACCCCTCTACATAGTATAGCCATGACTTACGAATTTTTAGCTACACTAACCCTGCCCGAGATATCTCGAATACACGCCCGAGCAATGCAGATGAGAGACAAAGAACTTGAGAGAATGACTCGTAACGTAGTGCTCTGGAAGACTTATAAGAAATAAATAGATTTATCCTCCAAAAACAAAACCCCTCATTTGAGGGGTTTTTCTTATTCTAAACTAATTTAGTAATTAGCTAGCGTAGGAAACCAGACCAGAAAGCTTAGCAACAGCTTCTAAGTTAGCCTGGTCTTCAGTGCTGAGGTTCGCATAAGGAGCAGTCAGACCTTTTCTGCCTTGGTACGCCAAAGTGAACTGAGGCTGTTCAAGGTTACTTTGGGCGCCGTCAACGTTAAATCCGTTAACTTGAGCAACACCAAAAGCGTGCATCCCGCTAGTACGAACGATATGAGCGTAGATATTAATCGTTTGCTCGGAGGCGGGGAAAATAACTTCCCAAAGTGCTTTATCGTCAGGCCTGGAGAAACACTGAATCTGGGGGTTAAAGTCACGTTGAACTTTAACAGTCGAACCATCGATAGTGTTCAAGTCAGTCCTAGAGGTAGTTTGTGATTCAATGTTGAAAGGAATGTTCATCGGGCTTAAGATTTTAAGCAACGCCCAAGTGGTAGCCTCAGAAGCAGCAGCAACAGTAGTCGTCAAAGCTTCTACAGGGACATCAGTAGCGGTACTACTAACGGTAGTGTCAGCAGTAACAGTAAGAGCTTCTTCGGTAAAATGAAGAACACTACCTTTTCTTAAGAAAGTAGCCGTTTGATCGGAAGTCAAAGAGATAGTTTCATCGCCCGAGCTTCCTTCAGTCTCTACAGACAAGGTGTGAACTTGAGGTTCTAACGCCGTAGTTGAAGGTAGGTTAGCAACCAAAAGGATAGAACCAGCGTTTAAAACTTGGAAGTTGTTTACTGGTTCGGGAGAGAATCTTTCAGCGTAAGATTGAGCCATAATAGTTTATCTAAAAGTAATGTTCGCGATACGTATCATGGCTAATAGTAGGCAGCCTAAATTCTCTCGCTAATCCCATCGGCTCTAATAGTCAGTACGTACATCGGTAGAGTCTTCAATGGGTCTGACTGGGGCACGTCATTCCCATAGCTACGATGAAAGAATCTGTGGAGTCGGTCGATCGCAGTGAACCAATTACCTTTATCATTGCCATGGTTGACTATCGCTACCTTCCATTTCTCACAGCGATGAAAGTAGGTATCGCCGTACAGGTAGTTATTTTCTGTGGTGGGGAAGTTTGGTATGATAACCTCAACACCAGAGACCTTTAAGTTATTTGGTGGGTTGCCGATGGCGATCGCTCTATCTGTATGCCCGTTTGGATACGTGTAAGTTCCCAATTGGTCAGGGATTGCTTCGATAATTAAATCTTTTAATTCTTTAGGAGTCATGTTGACGCTCAAATTAGCTGCTAGTATAATCAATAGTATAAGACGCAAACCACTAAACGAGGCAATAGAAAAAATGTTTGATAACTTTGAAATTTTAGCATCACAAGCAACAGACGAACAACTAGACGGGTTCATCGAGACACTAGAGAGAGAAGAAAGATTATCACCGTATGACTTAAGTTGGCTATCTTGCCTCAGAGTAGAACGGAAAGAGAGGCTTCAAGTAGCTTTTGCTCAATCATTAGATGCAACCACCCTTTCAGAAGAAATTAGAGATGTCACGATTAGAATTGAGCTAGACTTGGCTACTTCCAGCGATGTTGATTGGTTGTGTATCGTTGAAGATGAATGGAACTCTAGATACCCTCTAGCTGCTCTCTAAGTTCTTTTTAAACATTTGACCGAGATCTACATTATTCAAAGCTACCGAAATCCAGTCCCTCCCGGGCACATAGCCGAATTCAGTACGCCTACCGAAATAGACCTCTGCAGCAGGTGTATTGCCATTCCCATCCCACTCTAAACGAGCCGAGAAGTTACCAATGGTAATTTTTTGGCTCGTTTTTAGTGAACCCGTATCAACGATGTTACGATTGGCTCCGATGACCAAGCTACCATCACTTCGCACAGTTCGCCGCCCTTCAAATCCCGCCCAATAATTAACTTCGGTTATTGCATCCCTATTTGCCGCGTCAAAAGCCAGGGCTGTCTTTTCAAATGCCTGTTGATACTTCTGTATTACTTGTCTTTTAAATGATTTACGTCGCATATAATGACCAAACAACCAAAGATGTGATTAGAGCGATGCCAAGGATTAACCCGATCGCTCCGATAATAGTGAGAATCATGCCAGTAGTACCCCTTCAATTGAGATGCCGAAAAAGGAATCCAAACCAAGTCTACTTGGCGCAGTAGGATAAATATAGAACTTACCTTTTTGCCCATTAGTAAACTCGATATCTACTGTAGTTCCTGGAGTGAACCAATTGGGGAGGCTTGAAGGTGAAACAAGTCGCCCTGTAAAATAGTGCCTCGTGCGATCGACACCTGGGATATTCTCAACCCTAGGCTCGACAGTATCCTTCTCTAAGCTGGCTGTAATTGACTCGCTGGTAGAAACATCATTAAAGACAGGTTCGCCTGTTATAGCGTCATATTCGACCAGTGTAGACTGTTTTTGAGTGTAGGTTAGGGTAGCGTTAGCAGTGTAAAACATTAGCAGTAATTAAGAAAAACGGGATACTTGGCAAGTAAGTCTTCTAAACGCTTGCCGTAGGTTGTACTCTCAAAATCAAATAAGTCAGCAGTAGGCTGATACTTAACCGTATCGTGCTTGGTTTTAATCTCGATCGCTTTACCCCCTGGAGTTAAGGTACTCAATCGGTATACTTCGAGCGAGTGAGCGATGTGAAGGCAGGTGGCATGTTCTTTGACTGCTGTAGTCGCAGGTAAACCCGAATAAGTATCAGTCTCGATAATCGTTTGCTCGACGGTATCTTGTACTTTAATAGGATCTAACGCGGCAAACTCTGAGAATTTAGTTAAAAAGCTTGCTAGTGTAATAGCCATTATTCTTCTCCTGTTTTAGCTACAGTTTTCCGGGTAGATCGTCTGGTGCGAGTAGTCTTTTTCGGCGCTGGAGTCTCATCTTCTTTGACTTCAGCCACTTTAGCTGGAGTCTTACGAGCAGCTTTGGGCTTATCTTGGATTAACTCAATAACTCCAGATTCAACTAATCTTTTAAAGCCTTTAGCATTCGCTAATGAGTCATTAGCTTCATTGATACCTGGTTCTAATTTATAATCTTCTACAAAAAGAGTTTTAACAGGGTTAGGTTTTAAGTTGTTAGGGAAATAGTTAAATTTAATCATGCCGTTTTATTATATAATAAAGAGTCGGTTGACGCCCTTCCGCCCTTACACACCAAGGGTTTCAGAGATTAGAGTAAAAAAAGTAAACCCCCATATCGGGGGTTTATTAAGTCAGTGATTAAGCACTAACTTTAGGGATGTCAACGTAGGTCATTGCATCTGGGTAGTGGATAATCGTCTCAGAAGAACGTAAGGAAGCGAATACTTTGTACTCAAACCCAGAGAGCTGGGGAGGTAAGTAGTCAGGAGCATCCATTAAACGCTCAACAACATCAGCATTGTTAGGAATGAAGACTAAACGGTCATCGTTAGTTCCAGCAGCCTTAACACCAAACTGCTCGAGTAAAGCAGAGTGAGTTTCTTGAATGGGGATAATTCCACGAAGGTTTCCACCAGATTGAACACCGAAGCTTTCCATAATCGCGCTCATAACGCTTTGAGTTCCGTTGCTGTTGAATTTGGAAGCCCAGATATACTTAAGCTTGTTGGGAACCATGATCCAAGCGATACTTTCGGTGAAGTTGTTACGAGTTTCAGCGGATTCTAAGTGAAGACTAACGAAATCGATGTGATCCTGGAAGCTTGTACCACCTGCATCAGCATCAAAACTTGAATCAACAACGGGGACGTTGGGGTTGTTGAACAAACCATAGCTATTGCGCTTAGCAGTACCAAAAATCAACATCTGGTGAACAGCTTGACGTAAACCTTGGTCTACTTTGGCAGCTTTCATCAAGTTGATGTTACGGCCAGCTTTAGCAGCGGCAGCCAGCTCATCGATACTGTAGGAATATCCTAAAGTGAATTTGTGGATGTTGAAGTTAGCTTCAGCGATCGAAGTACTAACCATGGGAACGTTGTCAGACCCAGGAGAATACTCCTTAGCTTGACCGACTCCTTCCATGATTTCTTCGACGACAGTAGTTGCACCATCTTCTAAACCGGGGCGAGCAGGAAGGTAAGTTCCTTCTTCCGCCCAGAGTTTAGCGTATTTGCGGCTATAAACTTGAGGCAATCTTTGCTCTAGTTCGCGGGATAAAAAGTTACCAGCGTTAGTGATATCGGTAGCGTCGTATCTAATAGTCATTGTATGAATTTCTGTAGGGTTAACAAATAATCTAGGTGGCTAACGCCTAATAATAGGCGTTAGATTAAACTTAAAGGAGAGGCGATAGGTCGAGTTCTAAACGAGCTAGCCCGCCAGCAGCAACGTCATCTAAAAGACGAACGTTGGAGATTGCATCAGCATGTTCGGTACTCGAAACATCATCAACATCATCACGGATACGACCGATAGCGTCATAAGCTCCAGGCGTGCCCTTCATCGCATAGCGAACGAAAACAGCATCACCACGGCTCATGGCTACTTCAGCACGAACCCAAACAATACCTTTAACAAGGTAATGAGCGGGATACTTGGAGGGGATTCCAGAAGTACCGTCAGCATTCTTTTCCCAAACGTCTTGAATAGTCGTAACGCCTAAGAAGGTTTGACCATCAGCAGAAGGCAATTGGATTTCTCCAGCTTCACCGCTAGGCTTAGCAACTACGAAACGACCGAAAGGAATCAAAGCGTTACTAGAGTTAGTAACTTCGTCTTGAGTTCCTTTGATGAACGTGTAGCTCTGGAGTGAAGCGATTTGACCCTCGAAAGCGGGGTCTAATTGGTATGCACCAGCAGAAATTGGCATTTTAAAAATCCTTGGTAAAGTTTGCAAATAATAGTAGTTAGTTGCCCATGCGAGCAGCTAGGTAAGCATCACGAGCGGATTGAAGACTATCTTGTTTAGGAGCATCTGCACCGTCATTCAAGATTTCCTTAACTACGTCACTTTGAGTCTTAGCTTGAATGGGCTCAGGTTTTTGGGCATCCCATAAGCCAGCGATGTAGTTTTCGTTAGCAGCGTCAATCTTCTCAGCTAAGTTAGGAAGAGCTTGTTTTAGGTAAAGCTTTTGGATTTCTAAAGCAGACAGACTGTTGTCGCGCTTAGCTTCACCAATTAAATGAGGCTCGACTAAAGCCCACATATCTAATCTGGATTGAACTTCTTGAGCGATCGCTTCAGCGTCTAAACGCGCACCATTTTGCTCGGCTTTAGCTTCTAAGCTGTCAACTTTACCTTCTAAGGTAGATTTTTCAGCCTTGAGAGCTTCTAACTGTGCTTCTAGTTGACCTAGAGTTTCGGCTGAACTAGAAACTTCAGCATCTAACTTGCTTTGTAGGTCTTTAATAATTTCTTGTACGCGCTCTGCATCTTGACCTTCGATAGTCAGGATAGAGTCGTTATAAACAAATTGAGTCATAAGAGTTACTGTAGGTTTTTTCGTTTCCTGATTAATAGTAAAGCCGCCCAAATCAGCAGAGTCGAAAGTAGCGACTTCGACCTTGTACCCGTCTAAATCTGATTCGTCAGTAACAAAAGTCGCCTTTTTACCTGCTCTCGGGTTAACTACAGCCGATAAATGATTTGATACAATATTTCTTTGCTTAGACGTATAGGGGTATTTTTTACCTTTACCGCCGCCCATTACATCTTCGTCATCTATCCAATACTCTTCCGAGTCAGTGCGATCGACCTCAGCCATATACCCACAGCTAAAAAAACGATGCGAGGTTTGAATCTTTTTAATAGCATCCTCATCGATGACTTTTATGGTACCGATGAGCCAGCCATCTTCATACCGAACCCCGCTTTGCACCCAGCCCACAGCATAATTCTTAGTGTTTTCTGCGGTTAACATCTCCTTTGGATGGTTGATAGTCAAAACAGTATTCTCAAACGAAGCTGCACTAGCTCGAACCTCTTCAGGAGTTCTCAATTCATTGACAATTTGACCACTACCATCGAGGTATTTTTGCGTCCCTGAGCGAGCCATTCTCACTTCGGCAATTAAATAACCCTGGTCGTCTATGCGAGCATTGTCACATCTGACCAGATTTTCCCTATATTCTAAAGTCATAATACTTCAATCTAGTGTATACGGCTAATAGTAGATTGACATCCCCAAATTAGATGTTAGAATCGGAAGTGCAAACCACTAATTTACTAATTTACTTATTAGGAAAACACCATGAGCTTAATTCACGTAAATCGAATTGAAAAAGATAACGTAGTCGCATATGTTAGCAACGAAGGAGAAGCTAATTTTTCCGCTGCCACGGTTAGAGGGATACTAGACTGTAACCCGAACCAAGCTAAAAGAATGTTCGATGCAACCTGCCTTACAAATGAGGATAGAAAACAGGTTGAAATGCCTACAGAGAGCGGGTTGAAGCTGGTTTACGTTTTGCCTGCAAAATATCTCCCCGAATGCTTGACTAAAGCCCCCAAGTCGCTACAGTCAAAAGCGGTAATGGCGGTAGCCAAGATGGCAGTTGATGGGGCTAATCTTTACCTCCGCGACCTGGCTGGCTATAAAACCACTAGTGAGCTTCCTGGTACTGCTTCTGAAAAGAACTGCTACTTCGATGACTCCGAGCAGCAAGTACAAAACAAACTAAGCCAGAAGTGCTACAACGAAACTCAAGCTAAACAAGCTTATACCGTTTATGACGTAAAAAGAGCCGAATACGGCTTCAACAAACAAAGCACCACAGAAGTCGAGGCGGCAAATGCTACCATTGGCAATCTAAGAGCCGTTATCAGACTAAACGAGGAAAAAGATAAATCTCTCGTGCAGAATAAAGCTTGTAATATCATGGCTAAACAAGCTCGCCATACAGTAGTAGCTAAGAATGGGGTTAACTCTATACCCTTTGATAGTTACCCTAAAAAGGAACAAAAGCTAATCGAAAAGGGTTTGCACCCAGTAACTGGTAACCCTAGTTCTAAGTGTCCCGTTTTAATTGAAGGCAAATAACTAACCACCTAAGTTAGTTGTTAACCTCCCTACTTGGGAGGTTTTTCATTTTTAAGACAATCGCTGTATCCTTTACCTAGTAAGGCTGGAAGGCCGTCAACCGACTCTTTATTAATATATAATGACTCGCTTCGCTCGTTTGTACTATTGGATAAATTAACGAGTAAGAGTATGATTATTGAATTAGTAGCATTATGCATTCAATCGGATTTTGAGACTGAGTGCCCTAAAGAATCCGTACTTAACCCCAGTCAGTACGAGCAAGTAGAAGTTTATTTAGAAGTTAAGCTCGACCGAGAGTTAACTATTACCTATAGTGGTCGTTCGTTAACTCACTACGCCGGAAAGTGGGGTTCAGTATTGCCTCGTGATATAGAAGACGTAACCAAGTTCTATCGCGATCGCAACCCCGAGCTAGATGGCAAAATGCTGGCTTTTGTTGCCCCTAAGAGGCTAGTTGGAGCAGATGCTATGGCTTTACCTGAACCCAAGTTTAGAAGCCTATATGTGTCATCTGGTGTGGATATGTATGATGCATTGTTTGCCCATGAGGTCCTACATAATTTTGGTTTCTCTCACTCGTGTAAGGAATTACCTCAACGATGGGGATACCGCTCTTTAAGTAGATTCAGACGTTCTCTAGAAAGATGGAGAGAAGATTGTAAGCCATACCGTAACGATATAATGCACCCAATGGTTTGCCCAGACGCCAACAGCTTAGATGATTGTGGTTTCCTTGGCAACCATACTCACAGCCAGCACAAAAAGCGGGGTTTCTTCCAAAGAATATTTAATTTCATTTTCTAACAACCAACTCTTGACACCAAGTTAGTTGTTAGATTATATTAGACATATAGAAACAAAGCAAAGGAAAACAAACCATGACTTACCAAAACCTAGCCGACCTAACCAGAACACAACTACTCGAACTACAACAAGAAGCTATCTACAACCAAGACACTGAATTACTAAGAAAAATCGCAGTTTACCAAGGATACCGTAGTTTCAATGCTAAAGCTCACAACTTACCCCCTGCACCTCCAAATCCCTTCAAAAAGAGTCGCGATCGCGATGTCTGGGATTTCGCTCACTAATACTATTAGACACTACAAAAATCAAATGCAAACCACAGAAGTTCAAACTAATAACCAAATGGTGGCTGCAAATAACCGCCAAGACCAGATGCCTCCCTCGATAGCTCTACTAATGACCCTCATCGTTTTGAGCCTCTGGATACGTACAAAAGACTTTAGAGATTAATTAAAATGGTACAACACACAACAGTAGAAGGAAGACGCAAGCATTTGACACCTTATGGCCAACTGCCTGGTGTCACAACCGTACTATCCAACACCAAGGATGCTCGTAGCGTCGCAGCAATTGAAGCTTGGAAGCAACGGGTAGGAGAGGAAGAGGCAGAAAGAATTAAGAATGAAGCTTGCGACAGAGGTACTAAACTCCACAATACCATTGAGAGCTACTTAGAATCGCCTACAACCCCTCTGAAGATGGATGAGAGTATATTTCCCCTCTTTAAGCTGCTTAGACCTCTTCTAGACGATTTAGATGAGGTCCTACATATCGAAGTAGACACCTATCACCCCCTTGGGTATGGAGGCAGTGCTGACTTGATAGCAATCAAAAACGGCAAGCCTATCGTATTCGACTGGAAAACTAGCACCAAACCTAAAAAGCGCTCCTATATCAAAGACTATATTCTTCAAGTTTGTGCTTACATTAGCTCTGCTAACTACGTTTTGGGAACCAATATCAACAGGGGAATGATTGTAGTTGTAACCCCGGGAGCAGCAAAACGCCAAGAATTTAGAATTACTCCAGCTCAGTATGAGAAAGGTTGGGAAGAGTTCAAACAGCGCTTAGCTCTGTATCAACAAAAGTTTCCCAATTCAGTATTTTAACGGATTAACACTCACTAAATTAGTTGTTAGGATAGCAGCATCAGAGAAAAGGAAAACAAACCATGTTAACTCAAGAACAAATTAACAAGATAAATGACGAGTTCCTCGCGGTAATGAAATCCTTAGAAGAGGGTCACGATACCGAGCAGGCACATGGTCTAGCTGATGATTATTTAGTAGAAATCCTATACAAGCTAGGGTTAAACGAAATAGCAACAGCGTATGAACAAGTTGATAAATGGTACGCATAACACGGGGAAACAAGCCATGAGCGCATTAATCCTATATTTACTTTTCGTAGCTTACGTAGTCACTTTATTTTTATCCCCAAAGGAGGGACCATGATTACAGCATTTTCAGTTTTTATCTCAGTTTTATTCGCTAACCTCATCTCGGTCTACTTAACGGTTAAATTCCTAGCCTTCTTAACTGAAGCGATGACCGGAGAAGTAGTCAAGTCTCAAGAAGATATCGATCGCGAAAATGAATTTTTCACCTCAGAGTACTATAATCGGGAGTTCTACAACTAAAATGTTTGAAACACAAGTTATTTTTATCGATGGAGTTATAATCGGTCTATCAATCTCAATCCCGTTAGTTAGTTTACTCCCTAATCAAAACTTTTTAATTAGATTTCCTTCTGTGTTGTGTTAGTTTTAAACCCCTCATTTGAGGGGTTTTTCTATATTTCTTGCAGGTAAAGGTCAACAGTGACGTTGTTAACCGTACCGGATAGGCCTTTAAACTGAACGTATAACTCGGCAGTAGAGTTAAATCCTAAGATGATATCGTGAATTACCTGGTCAGTATCAGCTTCCCGCTCAATAGTCGCAACATAGCCGCCTACTAAGTGTATTTCAATCTCGAATGCGGCAGATGGCGCCTGTACACTTGAAACTACCTTAGTTAATTTAGCGTTTGTAGGAGGTTTAAAACGGTTGCCTATACTGGGGATATCTCCCTCACGATAACCCAAGAAGACTCCCGAACCTGTAAAGCCAGAATTGTAAACGCTCCATATCCAATTCTGTTTTTTACTTGGTACGACAACTTGGCTGACATCAATAGCTATCATATCGCCGGATAAAATTTCAATACTCATTAGCTTACCTCCGTTACACCTGGTAAAACATCAACAAAACCGTAGACTAGCGTTATAACTTCCCCAGAAGTAGACTCAACACTAATATCGTACACGTAGGTATTCAAACCAGGGATGGCGCGATCGCTTGCTGTTCTAGTTCTAGTAGGTGTCATAGCATAAGTTTGCTCATCTGTTAAACTCGGCTTGATTATGGTGCGGTTTACTGCCACGTCGTTGATAGTAACTTCTTCGTAACCTAGAGCATCAAAGGTAAAAGTCGCAACCAGAACCCCTCCGCTAGATCGGTAAGTTGTTCTAATCTCACCCGAGGGGGTATAGTCGGAGATATCTTGATCGTGGTACAGGGTTAAGCAGTCATAGGTAGAGCCTTGGTATATGGCGAACTGCTTACCTGGAGTCGATATATTGTCTAGATTGAAATTAACAGGACAACTCATAGGAATAAAAATACTAACAGCTAATATTAGGCTTCCTCACTATTGTTTTCGTTTTCAGCTTCAGGATCTGCCACTTCTTGCTGTGGTTCGGGTTCCGGTTCTGGTGCTGCGATACCTTGCAGGGTTATAGAGTTACCGTAATCAGAACTACCGAACCTAGATTCTCTAACTTCTTGAGCAGATAATACGCCGAGATCGAGATACATCTTATCTGTTTGGGCGTTCTTGAATCTCAGCTCAGCGTGTTCTTTCTCGGTTAACTGATAATGAGGTTTGTATTTGATATCAAACTCAATACCGGTTTTACCCATCGCAGCCAACAAAAGCTCAGTCAAACGCATCTGAGCAGGCTTTAAACGGGAAGATTGTGCCCGAGCGATAATTTCGTTCCACTCCCAACGTTCCCCTTCAGAAGCTTCAGACATTGCGCCAATGGCAGCATTACCAAAAATCTTACCGCGAGGCATTCCAGTGACACTGATAAATAACTCTTGAGTATGCTTGAGGATGTCAACTACACCAGCATAATTTCTTTGGATAAATTCAGCGCTTTCGGTGTTATTGTCGTGAACCAAGCCTCCGATTGTCGACAATCCCACCATAATCGACTCAAAGCGATCGCGCATTAACCGCTTGCCGTTCTCGTTGGAGAGTGCTTTACCTAGACCGTTAAAGCCATATTTAAATACTGAGTGGCTTTGTACCATCTTAGAAGCAGCGTAAACTGAATCCAAGTAAGTGCAGTGTTGTTTGTAGATGGCGTTTAGAACTGAATCGTTAAACGTTCCGTTGCTAGCAAAAGTGTTACCAAATAACTCGACACCTGGGAATCTTAGTACTCTCGAGCGGTGGAAGTATAATGCTTCTGTTGCTTCCCCGCGATGCTGTTTGTCGATATACTTTAGGTAGCATTGTTTACGGTAGTCAATACCTACCTCATGTCGATGATAGGCCCTAGCCCAATCTACACTATTAATGCGCTTTAAATCGACAGGCTCACTCGGGTCTTGACCGTCATTAATACCTAAGATGATGAAGCCATCCCCATAAAGTCTGCCGTACTTAAGAGCCAACTCAAAAACACCTTGGATATTAATTTCTTGCATAGGTTCGCCAAAAGCTTCGATATCCTGATATGCCGCGATTAAATCTTTTGGTTCACCAGATTCTAGTTCCCACTGAGGGAGATGTAGAGTACAATCTTCAGGAATTAAATTGATAACATTTTGAATGTGTCTATGCATCCGGTACATTTGCTCTATGTCGGCGCGACTAAGTACTGGGTCGTACATCGATACGGGATGCGTACCGACTTTGCCTAATAGAGATGTTAGTGCTTTATTGTCAAACCTTTCTTCTGACATGGCTTACCTCAGTTGAAACTATCAAATAATAAGTCGGTATTGACAGATTTAAATTTAGTCGTTAGAGTATTAAGTAAATAAACCAATTTTAGAAACTAACAATGAGTAACGAACTACCTCAGAAACAATGCCTGCACTGCGGTCGCAATATCAGAAGACTAGCTAAATCTGTCCCATACCAGATAGGAATTTGCCACAAGTGCATTCGTAACGAACCAGAGTTTGAGGATTTGAGAAGAGCGCTCGACGCTGAAAGATTTAGGAATTATTACAATCGAGATAAAACACCAGCATAAGAAAACGGCACCTGAAAGGGTGCTTTTTTATTAGATGTCGTTTTTAGGTGAATGGCTGAAACCATTGCTGCATAAGGCTGGAAGGCCGTCAACCGACTCTTTATTATATAATAAAGCGATAATGACTCGACACTAATTTAGTTGTTAGATTATATTAGATATATAGAAAACAAACAAAGGAACCAAACAAATGAAAGCTTACCTAACCACATTAACAATCTCAATAGCACTCGTTAGCGTAGCCGGATCGACTTTAATGAACTCCGTTATCAACCGCGAGACGGCAGAAAAACTAAACAGCATCGAAACTAGAGTAGAAAGACTAGAAAGAGAGTTAGGAGTTAGATAAATGAAATCAGGATACAACCACAGACAAGAAATGGAAGAAGCACGTAAACTCGAAGCCCAAAGTAGAAACAAAGAGATTAACGAGCAACCTTGGCAAAAAGAAGACGATTCGGATCTATGGGCTTGCCTTCACGTCAGAAAAACCCATATCTCGCATTTAAATGACGATTATACGTGTCAAAACTATCTGAAGGATGTAAGAGACATTAAGTCGATTTAACCCACTAAATTAGCCAAATAAACCTCAAATAAGAAAATGAAAGATAACAAGTACTCACAGCAAATCAAACTAATCCGCGAAAAACTCCAAAAGGAGATCGACAACAAGCAAATTAAACACATTTACGAGCTGTCCGTAAAATACTCCAAAGACTACTTTGAATCCGTATTTGAGAGCCAATACTAAAAATCTACTAAAAATCTAGCAACTAAATCTTAAGAAGAAAACATGTTTTACAACATCAAAATCGAAACCATCAGTGTTCACTTTAATTCCCGTAACCAATACTTACAGAGTGATTGTAAATTCTGCAAGTGCTACGCTACTCACTTACTAACTCGTACGTCGGAAGTATCTGATAACACCTATAGCGATCGTGTCTGTGGGCAGTGCGCCGAGAAGTTCAAATAAATTTCTAGCAACTAAATCTTGACACCCCCAAAATTAGTTGCTAGAATCAAATCAACAAACGGAGGAAAACAACCATGATTTACAACAGACCAGTAACAAACATCGAATTTTGGGCAAATGTAGCACTAGTAACTTTTGAAGGTATCGGCACCCGATTTGTAAGCTACAAAGAGTTACCTCAAAAAGTTCTCGAGTTCTACGCATACTACCGTTACACTGAGTTCGATTTCGAAAAGAACATGATGATTCAAAACGCGATCGAAGCATACAACGAGTTTCTAAGAATGAGGGCTTTAGCGGCAGTCGAAGACTGGACTTTCGTAGAAGAAGATGGAGGCTACTTAATCGCTGGGGTTTATGTTACGGTATACCATACCGACCTACACAGCTTCATCTGTCAACAATTAGGAATCGCACCATTTTAAAACATTACCACTAAATTAGGTATTAGAATCATTTCGAGCCTGTGCAATTGTCTTTAAGTTTGATGCGCGAGCTATTTGGAGCAGATTCCAACAAAGATTCTTAAGTTGAAAGATAAGTCGCATTTGCTTAACAACCAACCAGAGTAAATACTCACGACTCTTTTGCTCCATCTCTAGCTCAAACTTCCTTAATTTTAATTCTTGATTCAAAGTTAACTTCATCGTTCGTAGCTTTTAAATTTATAGGTAATAGTAAATGAAGTATAATGTCCATATACAACCCGATGGGAGAGTGCTCTATAGATGCTCTATCGGTTGGTTCTCAGTCAAAGAAGTAGCTAAAGAGTTTGGCTATAAGGAAAACGAGCGAGACAGAGAAATTCTCCAGCAACATACCACACCCATAGAGTCACAACGCAAAGAACGGCAGCTAACACTCTTCTAAGAGAAAACCCCCTAATGAACTAGGGGGTTTTTAATTTAACTATCTCGATCGCTCACCCATTCGATCAACTCGTATGGTTGCACTTGATAGGCATCGCAAATACGCTCTAAGGTTTTTGCAGAAGGTAGATGTTTTTGGTTTGAATACAACAGATAACATGTGGTGGAAGATACTCCAGTTTGTTTTTGAAAGCGGTAGACGGATAAACCGCGGCTATCGATAAACCGCTGAACTTGATTGATAAGAGGCATCAATCAAACATATCAGAGGCATAGTCAAACTTTAATAGTGTAATCACGTAACTTTCAGTTGCCTCGTACTATCATCAAACTGGTAGTATTTAACTTCTTAAGTATGAATCAAGCTAAACCAGGAAAGATAGAAGCAAACTTATTTAGGTACCCTTCCCACTCCTCAGCCGAGTCTACAAACTTTTGGGCACGGTGCCAATAACTGCGATAGCGAATTTCGCCGGGATTGACAATTGCTCTTTGGTTCCAGTAATCCCCGGGTTTGTAGTCGGATAATTTCTTGCCTGTATACCAACCGTCACGCATTCCTAAAACTAAAGAAGCGATCGCAACGGGGTAAGTAAGCAATAAGTCGGGGTTCGATACTAAGTCGATACCAAGTTTTTTACCTACTCGCTGGTAATTTGACCGCCAAGTAACCTGAATAAAACCCCTGCCCATAAAACCAGTGTGCCAATACTTTTGTTGGTCGCGGGTTAAAGTTCTACCTCTAAGCTCGCGAATTGCTTTAAAGTTTGACTCGTTTTCAGCAGTAGACAGAACATAGGCAATATGTTTTCTGTTAGTAATACCTACTGAAATACAGTATCTTACGATAGATTCGATAACCTCATTTTTGCTTGGTTTTTCGCTAATATCGGGCCTGGGCAAGCCAGAAGGAAACGTATCGTTCAAATCCCAGTGTGGGGTAAAGATCCACCAAGAACCCGCACCATGTGAGATTTCCACTCTAGTATGAGAGCCCAATTCTTGCAAGACATTAACACTAAGCTCTCTGCCTGCTTCGACAGGGGAAAGCTGACTCTTATCTAAACCCCTCGACTGTTCGGGAAGCTTTTTCAGCAAGGTATCTTGCAGAGCTTTGATTCTTAACATATTTACCGATAAAACGCATCGGTAAATATTAAATTTTTGCGCTCTAAGCCAAAACTTGAGAGTGAAAATACCTAAAAATCTTTAACTCTATGCGACTTTATGCGACTTTATGCGACTCGGGATTTTGCTCTTTGCCAAAATAGTTCAAGTGTACCGTTATCGATTTATAAGTCTATGTATTCTCAAATTACAAGACCCAAACCAGTTATGGAGCAATTCAAAATTGACAAATACCAAGCGGCTGAAATAGTCAACCTCTCCCACCACACAGTAACAGCCTATAGGCGGGAAGGGAAGTTAGTAGAGGGAGTGCACTGGTGTTATTTAAGCCCCAGAACGACCCGTTACTGTGAACATCGCCTGAGGCAATGGGTTGCATTCTCCTATGACACCAAGGCTCAGATGAAGTACATCAACGAAATCGAACGGGGGCAGGGTAGCTAGGCCACCTATCTCAAAATAACTATATTTAGGCAACCTGTCTGTAGAGAAAATATTAAGAGAGCGAGGATTTCATTAGATCGCACTCTCTTGTTGTTTATAAGGTACGCCAGTACCTCCTAAGCCGCAATAGCCGTTTTTGCACTTTGAAAGGTACTGCTGGTGATACTCTTCGGCGTAGTAGAATTCTGGCGCGTCGATAATTTCTGTAGTAATTTCACCGTAGCCAGATTTATTCAGTTCTTGCTGATAAGCTTCTTTTGAAGCTTCGGCTAAGCGCTTTTGTTCTTCGCTAAAAGTGTAAATACCAGAACGATATTGAGTACCAGCATCATTTCCCTGACGCATTCCTTGGGTGGGATCGTGGCTTTCCCAAAAAACTTTTAATAGATCTCGATAACTAATCTGTTCGGGATCGTACACTACCAGAACTACTTCATTGTGTCCCGTCATTCCCGTACATACTTCTTGATAGGTAGGATTGGGGGTATAACCTCCGGCATATCCTACTGCAGTAGAATACACTCCTTCTAGCTGCCAGAATTTGCGTTCTGCACCCCAAAAACAGCCCATACCAAACATGGCTTGCTTCATATTTTCCGGAAAAGGGGCTTTAATGGGGTTGCCGTTAACATAGTGTTTGTCGGGAACTGGCATGGTGGCATTACGTCCGGGTAAAGCCTCTTCAGGAGTAGGCATACTGTTTTTTTTGCCTAACAAATTGAATAATCCCATAAAAATCGGTTTCCTAGATAAATATTAATTTTGTTTGCGCTCACTATTAATGATATAAACTAATCCTCAAAACTAGTAATTCGGCTAACACTACAATTAATTTGGCGATCGACCGGTTTGAAGCAAATAATCTCATCCTCTGAGCTTGCTTGTCGGCGATGATTTACTTACGATATCTCTAAAAGAATTGGAAAAGAAAAAATGAAAATTTTGGTAGTAGAAGATGACGAGCGCATTAGCGATGCTGTAGTCGAATATCTATCCGATTTACATTATGCAGTAGAAGCAGTTTATGACGGAGTAGAAGCTTGGGAGTTACTAGATGTATTTACCTACGATCTAATTTTATTGGATGTCATGCTACCCCAGATGGACGGAATTACTTTGTGTAAAAAACTACGCTCTAAGGGTTGCGATATTCCGATCTTGATGTTGACTGCTAAGGATACATTAGATAATAAAATCGAAGGCTTAGATGCCGGTGCGGACGACTATTTAATCAAACCTTTCGAACTACCAGAACTTTCAGCTCGCATTCGGGCACTACTGCGACGGGGAACTACTAACTTACCTCCCATACTTACCTGGGGGGATTTACGCTTAGATCCTAGTAGCTGCGAAGTTTTTTATCAGGATAAACAGTTTTTTCTCAGTCCCAAAGAATATAAACTGCTAGAGTTTTTCCTGCGTAATGGTAGAAGAGTGTTTAGTCGCGCTCAAATCTTAGAACATCTGTGGTCTTTCGAGCAGGTTCCTGAAGAAGCAACAGTTAAAGCTCATATTAGAGGTTTGAGACAAAAATTAGAAGCAGCAGGTGCTCCCCACGATTTAATCGAAACTGTCTATGGTTTGGGTTATCGTTTGAAAGAAGAACCTAAATAAATTGGTAATCATTGAGAGCAAATTTAATGTTTCAAGGTTTGCGAGCGCGTCTGCTGTTATACTATTTGCTGGTTATGGCAGCTATTTTAAGCGTTTTTGGTAGTGGAGTTTACCTGTTTTTTAGCCGTAACTTATATCGTCAGTTAGACAAACGAATAATTACCTTGGCTCAATCGGCTACTCTCTCTTTTTCTCGAGTCCAACAAGGAGGTCAGCAGTATCTCAATCGTGTCGAAGAAGTTCCTTGGCGGGATATTTTCAATCGGGATCGGCAGAGTTTAGAATGGTTTGACGCTCAGGGCAATCTACTAGGCAGAAAGGGCACGATTGAGTTAGACGTTCCTCCTAAAACTGGTACGGCTAATTTACGACAAGAAGGAACTGACGCGATGTTTCGCACTCATACAGTTTCGGTGTTTATCAGAGACAATAACGATCTCGGACCTCCTTCTTTAGTAGGCTTTATTAGAGCTAGTCAGTCATCTGAAGAAATAGAAGATATCCAAAATCAACTGTTTTGGGTATTAATTATTGGCGGATTGATGACCTTGATTTTAATCGGAGTGGGAGGGTTTTGGCTGACTCAAAAGGCGATCGAACCCATAGATGCCAGTTTTCAAAGACTCAAACAGTTTACTGCCGATGCCTCTCACGAACTGCGCAGTCCTCTAACGGCAATCAAAGCCTCAGTAGACCTAATCCGCAGCCATCCAGAACGCACTCATCCCAAAGATGCCAAAAAACTTTCGGCGATCGCCGGAGCGACTTTACAAATGAGTCAAATGCTAGAAGATTTGCTGTTTTTGGCTCGTAACGATGCCAAGCCAAACGTTGCCCTGCTCGATCGCCAACTGACTAAACTTTCGCTCGATCGCGTGTTACAAAACTGTACGATTTTGTTAGAACCTTTAGCTAATGAAAAAAAAATCACTTTAAAATCGCAAATAAAGGGCAAAGTTTTTGTCTTGGGCGACTCAGCCCAGCTTTCTCGGTTGTTCTCTAATTTATTAGAAAATGCTCTGCAATATACCCCAGAAGGAGGAAGTGTTACCCTCACTCTCCATCAGCAAAATCGTTATGCGATCGTCAGCGTTAGAGATACTGGGATAGGTCTCGCTCCAGAACAAATTGCCCACGTCTTCGATCGCTTTTGGCGTGCTGATAAAGCCCGTTCTCGACGCGAAGGTGGTACGGGATTGGGGCTGGCGATCGCCGCAGCCATAGCCAAACATCACGGTGGTAAAATTACGGTAACTAGCGAATTAGATGTGGGTAGCTGTTTTCAAGTACGCTTGCCACTCATGCACCTCGAGAAAACTACACTAGCAGAGAAATATTCATCCCTCAAGAACTTAAGTAAACCTAAAAATTAAATGTCCCTGCTAGATGCCAGACTAATGTCGATCTAATTCTTGACCGAACCAATAACTCATAAATCGATTGAGAGCGATTGATTTTTAGGTCAGAAATTTCTCAGTTTCTCGTTGGAAAAATTTTATTCCGAACTCATCACATGTTACCAGCAATAGAAGCAGAAACCATCATTCTAGATTTAGTAACGCCTTTGCATCGCAAGCGGGATCTAGAAATAGTCTCTTTAGAAACTGCAACGGGACGTATCTTAGCAGCACCGATAAAAGGCAAGCTAGACTTTCCCTATTGGGATAATTCAGCGATGGATGGCTATGCAGTTCGCTACGCCGACCTAAAAAATTGTAGCCCAGGGCATTCAGTAGTTTTGGAAGTAGTTACAGAAATTCCCGCAGGACAAAAACCCACTGTCGAAATTAAATCGGGACAAGCTGCCCGCATTTTTACGGGAGCGATGTTACCAGTTGGTGCAGATACCATCGTCATTCAAGAAAATACCAAACGTCATGGCGATCGCGTCGAGATTTTGTCCGTTCCCCAATTTCAAGAGTTTGTCAGACATCAAGGAGACTTTTATCGGGCGGGAACGCCGATGTTAGAGGCTGGAGTCAAACTCGGTGCGGCAGAGCTGGCAGTTTTGGCTACTGCTCAATGCATTAACCTCTCGGTTTATCGTCGTCCTCGAGTAGCTATTTTATCAACGGGAGATGAGTTAATTCCTCCCGATCGTCCTTTACAACCAGGACAAATTATCGATTCCAATCAGTATGCTCTGGCTAGTTTTGTGGCAACTAACGGCGGTATCCCGATAAACTTGGGCATTATCCCCGATCGACCTCCGGCTTTAAGAGAGGCGATCGCCAAAGCAATAGATTCTGCAGACATGGTTTTATCTACCGGCGGGGTTTCGGTAGGCGATTACGATTATGTCGAGCGCATTCTAGCCGAACTAGGGGGCGAACTTCATGTTCGCAGCGTCGCCGTCAAACCAGGAAAACCTCTGACTGTCGCTACGTTTCCCAACTCCTGCCTGTATTTTGGCATTCCAGGCAATCCCGCTTCAGCCTTAGTTAGTTGCTGGCGTTTCGTACAGCCGGCTCTGCAAAAGTTATCGGGATTAAAACGAGATTATCACCCAGTTTTCATTAAAGCTCGTACCCGTCACCCGTTAAGTTCGGCAGGCAAAAGAGAAACTTATTTTTGGGGTAGATTATCGTTGGTAGATGGGGAACCAGAATTTGCTCTGACTGGGGGAAGTTACAGCTCTGGCAATTTATTCAATTTAGCCCAAACCAATGCTCTAGCAGTAGTGCCAATCGGACAGAAATTCATCGCCGCAGATCGAGTAGTGCAAGTAATGCAGTTTGCTCGATAAGGTGATCGTAGTTATATCGCGCGATTGCGATTGACATTCCAATCTACACTATTAAATTTCTAAATTTAGAATGAAGCAAAATCGAGCGAGAAAATTAGGCAAAGCGATCGCACCATACCGATCTAGCCTGTAGCTACGGTCAGTCTTAGAAAACTAGGAGATCGATCTGTATAAACAAAGATTAGTTGACTAAGTTCATGGCAAAAGATAGTAGCGTTATGCTAACTAATCCCAATAAGAAACCAGAAATAAATAATAAATTTTGTTTTCGCTCAGTTAGCGATACTTTTCTAGATAGAGAATTAGGATTATTTATAGAGTTTAAAAATTTCCAATTAAATGACTGTTTATAAGTATACTGTTCGGTTAAAAGGCTAATTTTATGTTCCTGAGCAACTATAGTTTCTTTGATAGTATCTTTAAGGGCGGATATATTACTTGTAATATTTGATAGAATATCATAGAGTTCAGAGTCCAAATTAGATTTTAATTTACCATTCTGATTTGTTTTGACTACCAAAGAATTAGAATTTTTAAGATATCTATATTCAGTGATAATTAGACCGAATTGGAAGTATCCTTTCAAAGTTAAATGAATAATATTACTCAAATCTTCAAAATTAGCGCTTTTTGAAATGTAGCCTCTAGCTCCAGCTTTTAAAGCAAGATCGATCGGTTGTTTTTCTTCTTTGGAAGTAAGCAATAATATTTTAGTATTATTAAGATTTGCTGAAATTATTCGCGTCGCCTCTATTCCATTCATTAGGGGCATTTCAAAATCCATCAGTATAATATCTGGTAGATATTTTTCTGCTAATACTATCGCCTCTTTTCCATTACTTGCCGATGCTACTACAGATATCTTAGGAATCTCTTCAAGATTCATTTTAAGAACTTTTTTAACACTTTTTTGGTCATCAACCAAAAGTACTTTAATCATTTTTTATGTTGTCTTAAAAAATATTTATTTTGGAACTTGAAAGATAGCTATATTGTTAGTGCTATTGTATGTTTTTTATGAAAAAATGTTAGATAGTTTATAAAAAAACATACATTCTATATAATTTATATGTAAGGATTCAGGTGCAAGCATGAGGAATAAGAGAAGGATAAGAACAATGTCCAACTGTAGCTTGTAAAGTCTGTTGAAAAAAAGTAATCACCGAACGTCCTTGCAAACGACAAGATTGAATTGCACTCAGCAGGTTGGCTGTATGTTGAAACCGTTCGATGGAACGAGAGCCACCACAAACTTTCCGCTTGGTTACAGCAGTTCTCAAACATCGTTCAGCTAGATTATTGTCGGGGGGTATCTGAGGATGTGTCAGAAAATACCACCATTGCTCCGCCTTATCACGCAGCGAACGTAGCAGTTTTCCAGCTTCATGACCAGCATTCTTGAGCCAAGTCTTAATTGCGCTAGTCACTCGCCTTCGGAAATCCTCTGCCCAATCTCGATAGTGGCTTTCCTGATGGGTCTGTCGCCAAACCCGATGTTGCTTAAATGCCTCATCAATTAGAGACAGAAAGGTGGTAGCAATTTCTTGGTTATCTACCCCTTTAGTCTTTAACAGTTTTTGAAAATGACGACGTAGATGAGCCAAACACTTTTGTTGTCCTGCTACTGAATAGCCGTTGTAGACACTAAAATCGTCGCTAATCAAAACTCCATCATAGAATACTCCTAATACAGCTTCCAATTCTCTGCGTTTTCTAGTATCGCCGGCATGAAACAGGCAGAACTCTGACCCAGCTAAAACCCAGAGCCATTCTTTGACTCCTTTAACTGAGCAGGGGGTTTCGTCACAATGTAGAGGAGGATGCTCTGAATTAATCGACTTTTTCAACCCTTCAACACTGTTGATACTCGCTTGTTGTACTCGTTCGTTCATTGGTGGCAACTAAAGTTCCCCTACTAATTTCTATTGCTCCCAGTTCCCACAACAGTTCTTGCTGTTTAGCATAGGACATATGAGCATAGTTTCCCAGCCAGGAAAGTAACCCCTGTAGTCTGACTCCCAAGTCTTGACCTGGAATCATTGTGGGAGACCGTCGAGCTGCCTCTATTGCTCCACACTTGCCGCATTGACAGTGATGACGTTGGTACTCTACGACTTGTATCGGTTTTGCCACCAACTGGGCTACCTGTTGAGTATCTACTCGTACCCCCTTAGTCTTCCATTGTTGATTTCCACAGTTGGAGCAGATGGTCGGTTTCAATACTTCGTAGCGGTCTACACGCCCAAATCCTTTTCTCGTCTTCCCTTGATGTCCTGGTTGTCCTCCTGGTTTTCTTTTTGTCTCTTTTTTGGCTTCTTCCAACCCTACTTCTGGTTTTCTCTCGCTTTTTTTCAGCAAGTCAGTTGAAGGGGGTTTCGATGAGGTTTGGCTGTCGAGGTTGAGGCTCTGTTCCAGTTGTTCTATTCTTTTTTCTAGCTTCTCAATCAGCTTTTGTTGGGTAGTCACGATTTCTGCCAGTTTCTCATTGGACAACTGGCGCAGTTCTTCGGCTTTGAAGGGGTGATTAGCTTCGCTCATTATTGGCTACTTTAATCTCTTTTTCCTTTTTGTCAACCCTGATACCTGAATCCTTACATTTATATATTGGAAAATTTAGGTATAACTAGAGTTTTATATAAAGAAAGATTGCCGTTTGTTTTAGCCACCAATCATATAGTCTTTCTATATGAGCGAGTAGGTGATGTTGTCAATCTGTTAATTCGGTTAAACAGCTTACCGAATTCGTAGCTCGTGCGGCTCTTCTGAGTGGGAGCAACAGATAGTTCCTCTGTAAATAGATCGACTCTGTTAACTTAGCAACATCACCTTCAGGCGATCGCCAGAGGGAATGTAATTATCTACTCAGACAGATGCAATCTCTCTAGAAACTAATTAACTTGATTAACGATCTTTGTTTATTGCGACTCAAAAAAATCATGTCTGACGATCGCTTCGATCTATTAGTTATTGGTGCTGGTTCTGGAGGAAGTGCAGCAGCACAAAAAGCAGCCTCTATGGGATTTAAAGTTGCTATTGCTGAAAAAAAAGCTGTCGGCGGTACTTGTTTGAATCGCGGTTGCACTCCCAAGAAGCTGATGGTTTATGGTGCAGATTTTGCTCTTAAAGAAAAACTAACTACAAATTATGGTTGGAATCGGTGCGAACGAAAAATCGATCTGTCAGTATTGATGGAAAACGTACATCGGTACTTATCAAAGCTAGAGCACAACTTTATTAGGCGGTTTGAAGAATTGGGAATTGAATTAATTTCAGACCACGCCACTTTTATAGATAACAAAACGGTAAAAGTTGGCGAGCGCCAGATTGTAGCCGACAAAATTATTATTGCTGTAGGGGGACATCCCAACAAAATAGGTATTCCCGGTAACGAATATGCCATCACCTCAGATGAAATGTTCGATCTCAAACAAGTTCCCCCAAGATTTGCGGCGATCGGTGCGGGTTATATTGGTGTGGAATTTTCTAGCATGATGAGTGCTTTCGGTTCCCAAGTAACTATTATGGATACAGAAGATTCGATCTTGTCCGGATTCGATCGCGATTTGCGTCGGGGAGTACAGCGGGGACTAATCGCTAGAGGGATAAATTTTCTGAGGGAAACCACAGCTAAAGAAATTAAACTAGTAGACGGAGGACTACAGCTAAATTTATCCACCGGAGATACACTCGTTGTCGATACAGTATTGCTAGCCACAGGACGTAACCCCAACACCAAAAATCTGGGGTTAGAAAAGGCAGGAGTAGAAGTTGGCGAAAAAGGCGAAATTAAAGTAGATAAATCTAGTCGTACTACTCAAGAGAATATTTATGCGATCGGTGACTGTAGCGATCGATTGGCTCTAACTCCCCTGGCAAAAGCAGAAGGTCGTGCGGCAGTGGCTGCGGCATTCAGCGATAAACCCAGAGCGGTTGATTATCAATACGTTCCCTCAGCAGTATTTTCTCGTCCCGAAGCTGCTACAGTTGGTATGAGCGAAAGTGAAGCACAACGCGAATATGGCGAGAGCGTTCATTGTCATCGAACTCAGTTTCAAACCTTGCTATATGATTTTGCCGAAGCTGATGAGTCTACCCGGATAACGATGAAATTAGTTATGAGGGGTGAAGAACGACACATTTTAGGTATCCATATGATTGGCGAACACGCTGCCGAGATCGTTCAAAGTCTCGGGGTAGCCGTTCGCCAAGGAATTACCAAGCAAGACCTCGATGAAACCATTGGAATCCACCCTACTATTGGCGAGGAGTTTTTAACGATGTACTGAGAGTCGATCGAGATTCGTAAGTTTCCTACGTTTAAAAAATAAAACGAGATTATAGGTGATGACGGCGGTCGACGATAATTACTTCAGGATGCTCTCGAACTACCTCGTAGATTGTCCACTCAAGAACGTTACATTCTTGTAAAATTTTTTCTGCACCTAAGATGTCGACTTGGTTTCCTTCAATCATGACTAAATATCTATCCTTGGCGACGAGATCGTTATAAAAACGGGCAGCATCGATGGGAATATCTAAGTGTATTAAGGCTTGAGATAAATCAATCGCCTTTTCAGAGGGTTGACGAGGGGGATTACCAATTCGAGCATCGAAGCGCTCGCGCAAGGACTCACATAACTGAGTATCTACTATCTTTTTTTCTCTATCAGTATTACGAGCAATCACAAACACTCGCTCTAGAGCAAATTGAGAATTATCCAGTTTCTTGAGTGCGGCTTCTGTATCTGAAGAAGTTTGAAAGATAGCGATCGCTCTTTGAGGTTTGGTCATGGCTAATTTTACCCATCTTTCGAGGAGCCTTGTGGATCGATAGGAATTAATGACTATATTCTCTTTTTTTTCCCAAATTTTTCTTAGTCTAACGGTAGATATTTGCTAGCTTAGGTTCATCACTTTTTCCTAATTCACATTAGACGCACTATTGTCCATCCATGGTTCCAGAGTAAATTAGACCTCGCTTGGCATCGACGGTTAAAATTGCTCCTTCTCTAATAGTTTCAGTGGCATCTTTAACCCCGACAATTACCGGTATACCCAAACGCAAACCGATAACTGCCGCATGACTGGTGAGATTGTCTTCTTCGGTAATAATTCCCGCAGCTTGACGAATGAGGTCGACAAATTGGGCATTAGTTTTGGGAGCGACCAAAATCTCTCCTGGATTGAAATCATTAATTTCTAGAGCGTGATGGGCAACTCTAGCTCTACCACTGATCGAACTCTGACCGATGCCAGTACCCTTTCCCAGTATAGCTTTGACCAATTCTACCTTAATTAAATCGGTCGAGCCGGAAACTCCCTGCAAAGTTCCTGCCGTCATGACTACCAAATCTCCTGCCAACAGCAATCTTTTTTCTTGAGCCACGTTAATTGCCGCCTGAAAGGTTTGATTGGCAGAAGGAAGATCGAGAACTAAAAGAGGTTTGACTCCCCAGACTAGCTGTAGCCTCCGAGCTACATAAACGTGTGGTGTTATCGCCAGTATGGGTGTTTTAGGACGGAATTTAGAAACATTGCGAGCAGTAGCACCAGTTTTCGTTAAGGTCATAATTGCCGCTGCCTCTAGCTCAGCTGCAATCTGACCGACAGCCGCCGAAATCGCATGAGTAATCGAACGTTTGGGATGATGAGAGTCAAATACATCGTATGGTTGTTGTTCCCGTTCGATGCGACAGGCAATTTTTGCCATCGTAGCTACGGCTTCAACGGGAAACTTACCCACAGCAGTTTCATTGGAGAGCATGACGGCATCGGTACCATCTAAAATGGCATTGGCGACATCGGAAACTTCAGCGCGAGTGGGACGGGGATTATTGACCATGCTATCCAGCATTTGGGTAGCGGTAATTACGGGAATGCCTAGCTTATTAGCGGTGGCAATTAATTTTTTCTGTAAAATGGGTACGTCTTCGGCTGGTAACTCTACTCCCAGGTCTCCTCTAGCTACCATTACTCCATCGCAGAGAGAAAGAACGGCATCCATTTGTTCGATCGCCTCGTGTTTTTCAATTTTGGCGATTACGGGAACGGATTTACCGGCACTGGAAATTATATCTTTGATTTCGAGAAGATCTTGGGGGTTGCGTACGAAGCTGAGGGCGACCCAATCAACTCCTTGATCGAGACCGAACATCAAATCTTCTCTGTCTTTATCGGTCAGCGCTTTAACCGAGAGAAATACCCCAGGAAAGTTGACTCCCTTATTGCTAGAAAGTTCTCCTCCTACTACTACTCGACAGTGTAGGTTTTCGGCAGCGAGATCGACTTTTTGTACCTGCATCTCGACTTTACCGTCATCGAGCAGAATCGTAGCGTTTTCGGGAACTTCTTCAGCTAGCTTACTATAGCTAATTGAGGCAATTTCGCTATTGCATTCTACGGGACGACTGGTAAGTATGAACGGATCGCCAGGTTGAAGAGAAATTTTACCACAGGCAAATTTACCCAGACGGATTTTGGGTCCCTGCAAGTCTTGTAAAATGCCTACAGGTTGGTTGAGTTCGAAGGCTGTCTGACGAATCAAGCGAATAGCTTTTTGATGATCTGTTTGGGTACCGTGTGAAAAGTTGATTCTTAGAGTCGTCGCACCTGCTTTAATTAGCTGACGCAGGATGTCTGGTTCGAGAGTGGCAGGTCCCACAGTGGCAACAATTTTCGTCCGACGAGGCAGTTTTGGCGATCGCATTGACTTAATTTAGTGATATTTAGGGGTTCTCTCTTCAATGCAACTCGATGTACAGTCGCATCAATGGAAAATTATACTGAATCTAAGTATTTTAATCTTTATTATCTATCAGCTTTTGAGTTCGATAATCTTTTTAGGTTTGTTTTAAGGAAATGCGATCGGGAAGAAAATTTACGTAACCTACAATACAAACAAACCCTAGTTTTTCTTTAAAGATAATCTCAATTGTCCGAGAAAAACTGCAATTAAAGTTGATGACAACCAAAACAAATCGATTTTCGCTCTCGAGTAGAAATTACTCCTTAATTATTCTTGCTATTGTTTCTCTCGTTTGTTTTTGTCTAATTACTCAAATGAATTCTAACTCTGTCAACGCTGCCGAAGATTCAATAATCATTAGATCGACTCCAGAAAATGTTATTTGGGGAGAACTTTTTAAACCCGATAGCCCACCAATTCAGACAGTTCAATCGGGCGATTTAGTTACCATCGAAACAGTTTCCCACGAAGGCATTCTTCCCGATCAAGGAGATACGGTAGAATTTTTTACCGCGGCGGGGATCACAGCAGAGGACATTTTACCCGACCAGCTAGCTGTTAAAAGTCAAATCGAGAGAACTGCGCCGGGACCTCATGTAATTACCGGTCCCGTCTATATCGAGGGTGCAGAACCAGGAGATGTACTAGAAATTAAAACAGTCGAGATCGACTATCGCGTACCCTATGGTGTTATTTCCAATCGTCACAGTAAAGGAGCTTTGCCTGGAGAATATCCTCAAAACGGTGCCGAAATCTATACCAAAGTAATTCCCTTAGATTTAGCAAGGGGAGTGGCTATTTTTCGTCCCAGTAACGGCAGACCAGATCTCGAAATTCCTCTAGCACCCTTTATGGGCATTATGGGTGTAGTTCCTGCTGACAAAGCAGAAACGGTTAACTCCGTTCCTCCAGGTAAATATGGCGGCAATATCGATATCAAACGCCTCACCGTCGGCTCGAGTATTTATTTACCGGTACAGGTTCCAGGAGCCTTATTTTACACTGGCGATCCGCACTGCGCTCAGGGAAATGGGGAAGTCGCCCTGACGGCGCTCGAATGTTCTCTCACTCCTACCTTCGAATTAACCGTTCATAAAGATAAGACCTTAGAAAATCCTCTAGGAGAAACTGAAGACGCATGGCTGGCAATTGGTTTGGATCGAGATTTAAATGAAGCCATGAAAAAAGCGGTTCGAGAATCTCTCCGGATTATTGAAGAGGAATACGGTATTACTAAGCAAGATGCTTTATTATTTGGTAGTGCGGCGATCGACTATGAAGTTTCTCAGGTAGTCGATATCGTCAAAGGAATCCACGGCGTTATTCCCAAGAATATCTTGCAAGTAGCCAAAAAAAATTGAGAAACTGTTTGCAAGAAGCTGCGGGAGCTATCTTGCGCAGTAGTTCACAAAAACTCTCGCTTGAGATAGGGTTGCAATACTTCGGGCAGTTTAACCATACCATCTGGTTGCTGGTAGTTTTCCAGGATTGCTGCCATCGTTCTACCTATTGCCAAACCAGAACCATTAAGAGTGTGGACGTACTCGGTACCTTTTTTACCTGCTTGTTTGTAACGAATATCAGCCCGACGCGCCTGAAAGTCTTTAAAATTAGAACAGCTAGAGATTTCCCGATAGGTATTAGCAGCTGGCAGCCAGACTTCTAGGTCATAACATTTAGCCGCACTAAAACCCAAATCGCCCGTACACAGCTCGATAACCCGATAGGGCAATTTTAGAGCTTGTAAGATAGCTTCGGCATTTGAGAGTAAAGTTTGATGTTCTGTCTCAGAAGTTTCGGGAGCGACAATTTTAACTAACTCAACTTTATTAAACTGATGCAGCCTAATCAAACCTCTAACATCTTTGCCATAACTTCCTGCTTCTCGGCGAAAACAAGGAGTATAAGCGCAGTGATAAATTGGTAAAGATGAAGCCTCAATAATCTCTTCACGATAGAGATTAGTCAGTGGAACTTCGGCAGTAGGTGTCAACCACAGATCGTCTTCGCTACACTTAAAACTATCTTCGGCAAATTTGGGTAGCTGACTCGTACCCCGCAATGAATCGCTGTTAACCAGTACCGGAGGCATTACTTCTAGATAACCTGCCTCAATTTGTTTGTCTAGCATAAAGCTAATTAAAGCTCTTTCTAATGCCGCACCCGCACCGATGAGATTGACGAAGCGACTCTGAGCTATTTTTACCGCGCGTTTGAATTCTAAAATTCCCAGTTTTTCGCCAATTTCCCAATGTGACAAAAGATCCTTACCTTTTGGTAGGTATTCATCACCCCAACGTTTAATTTCCACATTTTCTGTTTCATTTTTACCGATAGGAGTCGATTCATCGGGTAAGTTGGGTAATTGGAGCAATAAATTCTCAATTTGATTTTTTAGCTCTTTTTCTTGAGGTTCTAGTTCTGCAAGCTGCGATTTGATTTCATTGCCCTCAATTTTTAACTGAGCGATCTCTTCTCCTTTAGGATCGCTGCCGTTACGAATCTTTTGCCCGATCGCTTTACCAATTTCATTACTCCTCGCGCTTACTTGGCTGCGACGGGTTTCTAGTTCTCGTGAGGCGCGGTCTAATTCTAAAATGGAAGTAAGATCGTATATTCCCACTCCACGGCGATCGAGTAATTTTTGTACTCGTTCTGGATTTTCCCGAATTAATTTAAGGTCTAACACCGTCTCGATACCTGTCGCTGATCTGTTCTTAACAGGATATCGTGTTTTGAAACTATAGAGAGTTAGATTTCTAGCTTCTCAGCTAAAAATTCGAGCGAGGGAAGTTTCAATCCCACCAAACTCCCCCAACCTTAGGCAAGACTGCTCGATATCTTCCAACTCTGGAGGAATTGTCGGGGCAGAAACTAGTATAAAGTCAATATTGCTTTTCAGATATTCTCTTATGGAATGTCCTGAGTACGAATCTATTCGGGGCGATAAACAGGGGAAAGTTACCCACTGATGTTACGCAAAAACTATCACAATTTCAGATGGATAAAAAGCTTTTGAAGCTATATATTCAATTAATATAATAATATAATAATGTACGTTGACGAACAGAAACGTCTAAACCATCGTGGAAGATTATGAGTAAGTAAAAATCTTATTTTATTTTAGATCGCCGAAGGCGGAAAAATCTATCCCGATTTAATTTTGTTAATGACTAAGACCGAATATTATTAGTAAAATCGATCTAACGTGACTAGTAGTGTGAAGTACACTTCTTTTGGAATTAAATTCAAGAAATTTGCAGCTCATTTAGAGCGGAAAACTCTTGCTTGTTTCTCAAGTAAAATCATAGTCGAAGTTTAAACATTGAATTGAATGGCTAATTCATTAGTTTCACTTTTAGGGAATTCCAGTTTTTTCTGGAGAAGAATATTCTTTCTAAGTTAAAGTTTGGGTTGATTTCCTCCTCGTACCTCATTGGGTTGATTTCCTCCTCGTACCTCAATTTACTAATTTACTGAGGGCAAAGATAATTAGCGATTACTGAAGGTTAAATACTTTCGTAGGATGGGATATAACGATAATAAATATAAAAGCCAATTCCTTCAGCGGTAATCAATCGAATTTAGGGCTATGAGCCTCCCTTTGAATTTGTTTAATAGTTATAATGATTTAATAATTTTATGCTTAATTTTTAAATCGATCTATACCAAGATAATAATGAAATATAAGTTATTGCCGTGAGAATTTCAAATGCCGATCGAGTTAATTCAAGCAATATTTTCTTCAAAAGTTAATGAGAATTTTATTAATTGATGACGATGAACAGTTAATGGAAGTTTTGGCAAATCAATTGATCGAGCAACATTATGCCGTCGATATTGCTGTTAATGGTGAAATGGGTTGGGAATTCATTTTGCTATTCGAGTATGATTTGGTAGTATTAGACTGGATGCTTCCCGACATCGATGGAATTACTTTATGCCGGAAAATTAGAAGCGAAGGCTACAAAATGCCGATTATGCTGTTGACGGCGCGCGATCGCTACAACGATAAAGTTTTGGGGTTAGATTCAGGAGCAGATGATTATATAGTTAAACCCTTCAATTTTGAAGAACTTACTGCTAGAATTCGCGCTTTATTGCGACGGGAAATTCACGTTGCATCACCCACATTAAGGTGGGAAGATTTAACTCTCGATCCTAAAATCCATGAGGTTAAATTTCAAAACCAAGTTTTACCATTGACGCCTAAAGAATATGCCCTAATTGAGTTGTTCATGCGCCATCCCCAACAAGTTTTTAGTCCAGGGGCAATTATCGATAACCTCTGGGCGGGAGTGGATCCTCCCGGGGAAGAAGCAGTTAGAACTCATATTAAAGGTCTGCGTCAGAAACTAAAAGCAGCAGGTATGGATAAAGATGCGATCGAAACCGTTTATGGTATCGGCTATCGTCTTAGAAGTTATGACGACCAAAAACCTTCAAAAAGAGATAGCCAAAAACTCGATAACTCTCAACGAGTTACTCAGGCTTGGTCGATATTTAAAAATGTAGCTTTCGAAAGACTAGCTATCTTAGAAAATTTGACTGCGGAATTAGTAGAAAACCACGTCAGTCAAAAATTACTTGCCGAAGCTAAAAGTTCGGCTCACAAACTGGCGGGTTCATTAGGTAGTTTTGGCTTTCCCGAAGGCTCTAAAATTGCCAAACAGCTCGAAAAATTATTAACCAATAATTCAATGGCTCGCGGCGATATCGAACGAATTACCAATTCAGTAGCCGCTCTCAACCTAGAATTACAACATCAGCCTTTTGAAACCAAAGTCAAAGATGCATTCAGTAAGCATGTCTCTCTCTTAATTATCGATCGCAACCCCAATTCTAGCCGCGAGCTAGCCGCACAAGCTCACAAAAGCGGTATGAAAGCATACACTGCATCCAATCTCGAGCGAGCCAGAGCAATAATCGAGCACGAATCTTTGGCTGCAGTGCTGTTTAAAATTGTCTTTCCCGATGGAGATGACTTAGCATTTTTAGAGCAGCTACATCAACAATTGCCCCAACTGCCAATAGTAATTATGGTTGAAGACGCGGGGTTACTAGACCGTCTCGAGATAGTCCGCAAAGGTGGAAACTCGATCTTAGAAGAGCCAGTAGAACCGAGTAACGCAATTGCGGCTGTTACCGAACTATTAAGGGATGCAGGAGCTGCTGCCAAAATTTTAATTGTTGATGACGACCCGCAGGTATTATTGTCTTTAGAAATATCTCTCCAGCCCTGGAATTTTCAACTCACTACACTTGACGAACCACAGAAGTTTTGGAGAGTTTTAGAGCAAGTCGAGCCAGATTTATTAGTTTTAGATATTGAAATGCCCGAAATAAATGGCATAGAATTGTGTCAAGTTTTGCGGAGCCATCGTCGCTGGCAACAACTACCGGTAATCTTTCTGACCGTACATCAAGACGAAAAAACTCAACATCGAGCTTTTGCAATTGGAGCAGACGACTATATCGTCAAACCAGTAGTCAGCTCGGTACTCGCCAACCGTATTATCAATCGCTTGCGTCGCAGCAAGATTAGTTCTCAGTAGCAAATCGAATTTTCATTCGCTCTTAGTTGGAGTTACATTCGACGGACAGGGGTTACCGAAATGCGATCGCAGTTAACTGCGATCGCATTGTAATTGTAAAGCTGCCTCTTAAGAGATACTCTCTAGTAAGAGCAAAAAATTGAAATGAATATAATAATTATTGCCGGCTACAACCCGATCGAAGTCCTCGATGAAAATGCTACGACTCTAGTCTATCGCGCTTCTCAAGAGTCGGAATCAACCTCAGTAATTATTAAAACTCTCAAAATAGAGTATCCTAGCATCGAGCAACTGGCTCGCTTGAAACACGAATATAAAATACTACAATCTCTATCAATAGCAGGAGTTGTCAAACCTTTAGCTATAGAAAACACTCGACATGGTTGGGCTACCATTCTATCAGACTTTGGGGGAAAACCACTCCATAAAGCGATCGCTGCTTCTAAGTTGCAATTAGAAAATTTTTTGCCAATTGCGATTCAGTTGTCTGCCACGCTGGCTGAGCTACATCACAATCAGATTATTCATCAAGATATTAAACCTCAGAATATTCTGATCGATCTAGTAACCAAGCAAGTTGAAATTATCGATTTTAGTATTGCATCGCGTTTATCTAGCGAAAATCAAACTGCGAGTAATCCCAATTTACTGGAAGGTTCCCTTGCCTATATGTCCCCAGAACAAACTGGAAGGATGAATCGCTCTATTGACTATCGTACTGACTTTTATTCTTTAGGGGTTACCTTCTATGAAATGCTTACAGGTCAATTACCCTTTCAAGCTACTGATGCTTTGGAATTAATTCACTGTCACATTGCTAAAACACCAATAACCCCAAAACAACGCGATCGCCAGATTCCCCAAGTGGTTTCAGATATAGTCATGAAACTATTAGCCAAAACAGCTGAAGAACGTTATCAGAGTGCCTTGGGACTTAAAGCCGACTTGGAAAAATGTTGGCAACAACTGCAAACAAACGGAAAAATAGAAAACTTTATTGTCGGTCAGTTAGATTCGTACGGTCAATTTACCATCGCCCAGAAACTCTACGGACGTAACAAAGAAGTTGCCCAATTAATCGATGCCTTCGAAAGGGTTAGTTTGGGGACGACTGAAATAATGCTAGTGAGTGGTTATTCAGGAGTCGGTAAATCTTCCCTAGTAAACGAAGTTCACAAACCGATCGTACGTCAGCGAGGCTATTTTATTTCAGGTAAGTTCGATCGGTTTAAGCGCAATGTTCCCTACGCCTCTTTCATTGAGGCTTTTCAAGAATTAATCGGGCAATTATTAACCGAAAGTCCCGAAAAAGTCGCAATGTGGAAGGTAAAAATCTTAGCAGCACTCGGTGCTAACGGTCGGGTTATCATTGATGTTATTCCAGAAGTCGAACTAATTATTGGCTCTCAGCCAGAGGTTCCCCAACTAGGACTAACTGAAAATAAAAATCGCTTCAATCGAGTATTTCAGCAATTTATTCGCGTATTTTGTCAACAAGAACATCCGCTAGTGCTGTTTTTAGACGATCTGCAGTGGGCTGATACTGCATCTCTTAAACTAATACAATTACTAGTAAGTAATTTAGAAAGCCAGTATTTGTTAATAATTGGTGCCTATCGAGACAACGAAGTTAGTTCGACTCATCCGGCGATTTTGACTTTAGCAGAAATGCAAAAATCTGGGGTCGTCGTCAACAAGATAGTTCTTCAACCTTTGCAGATTGCCGATGTCAATCAGTTGGTTAGTGATACACTCCATACCGAACTAGAAACGTCGCGATCGCTTGCCAAATTACTGTTTGATAAAACTCAGGGCAATCCCTTCTTCTTAACTCAGCTACTTAAATCTCTCAATCGCGAAAACTTGTTGAGGTTTGATTTCAGTCAAGGTCGCTGGCAGTGGGATATCGAACAGCTTAAAGTTATTGAGATTGCCGATAATGTTGTCGAATTGACGATCGCTCGAGTTCAAAAGCTATCACCAACAACCCAGAACATCTTAAAGTTAGCTGCCTGTATTGGCAATAAATTCACCCTGGATGTTTTAAGTATCGTTTACCAAAAATCTCGATCGCAAACAGCAGCAGATTTATGGGAATCTTTGCAGACGGGATTAATCTTACCCTTAGATGAATCTTATAAAATTCCTTTGGCGATCGCTGAGCCGGCGATAGAATTCGTGGCAGATGAGCGAGAAGAAATCACTATTGCCTATAGATTTTTACACGACCGAGTTCAGCAAGCAGCTTATTCTCTAATTGCCGATGGGCAGAAAAGAGAAACTCACTTAAAAATCGGTCGATTGCTCTTACAAAACACTGCCCCAGAAGAACGAGAAGACAAGATTTTTGCTCTAGTCGATCGACTAAATTATGGGATTGACATACTTACCTTGGAGTCAGAAAAATACGAGCTAGCGCGACTCAATCTGATCGCAGGACGAAAAGCGACAGCAGCAACGGCGTATGAGTCTGCGAGCCGTTATTTGAAGGTGGGTTTGAGCCTGTTGATTACTTCTAGCTGGCATCAACAATACGAACTGACATTAGCTTTACACCAAGAAGCAGTAGAAGTAGCATTTCTTAGCGGTGACTTCGAGCAAATGGAACAGCTAGCTGAGATAGTGCAGCAACGAGCTGAAACAGTGCTAGACAAAATGAAAGTTTGTCAAGTAAGAATTAAGGCTCGTGAAGTTCAAAGAAAATTGCTCGAAGCAGTAAGGCTGGGTCTGCAATATTTGCAAGTACTCGGAGTGAGGCTAATTGAATCACCGACTCCTTTAGATATTCAGCAAGCGATTGAGGAAACAACAGCAAATTTGGCAGGTAAAGAAATAGAAAATTTAATTAATCTGCCATTAATGAAAGATGCCAACAAGCTAGCAGCCTTGCAACTAATAGCTTGTTTAGTTCCTGCCGCCTATCAATCTGCACCTGGATTATTTATTCTCATGGCTTGTCAGGAAGTAAATTTATCTATTCATTATGGAAATACTTCTCTATCAGCTAGTGGGTTCGCCGATTATGGAGTGGTTTTTAGTGGGTTGTTACAAGATATTGAAGCTGCATATAAATTCGGACAATTGGCTTTAAAACTATTAGAACGTTTAAATATCCGTGAAGCTAAGTGTCAAACATTATTTAAAGTTTCAACTTTTATCATGCATTGGAAACATCATGTTAGAGAGACTTTACCATTTTTGGAAGATGCTTATTCTTGTGGACTAGAAAATGGAGATTTAGCCCATGCTGGTTATTCGGCAAGTCATAAATGTCAACATTTATACTGGAGCGGTTCGGAGTTAAACAGTCTAGAGCGGGAAATGGCTAGATGGAGTAAAGAAATCGCCCAAATCAATCAAGAAACTGCTTTAAAGTGGAACCAAATATTTCATCAGACAGTTTTAAACTTACTCGGAAAGGCTGAAAGTAATTACCGTCTAATTGGAAAAAGTTATAACGAAGACCAATCATTGCCACTGCATATTCAAGCAAATGAGCGAACCTTAATTCACTATGTATTTCTCAACAAATTAATTTTATGCTACTTGTTTGGTGAGTTCGAGCGAGCTGTTGAAAATTCAATCCAAGCCGAACAGTATCTACATGGGGTAAGAGGTTGGCTAGCTGTACCGCTGTTTTATTTCTACGATTCTCTAGCACACTTGGCTAGATATGAATCGATACCAATCTCCCAACAAGAGCATTGCTTAAAACGAGTAAATAATAATCAGGAAAAAATGCGGCAGTGGGCAGACCATGCCCCGATGAATTTCGAGCACAAATACGAGCTGGTAGAGGCAGAGATAGCGCGGGTATTGAGTCAGTATTGGCAAGCAATGGAAAGTTACGATCGCGCCATTGCCCTGGCTAAGGAGCAGGGTTATCTTCAAGAAGAAGCTCTAGCTGCCGAACTAGCCGCAGAATTTTATTTAGCTCTAGGTAAAGATAGATTTGCCAAAGAATATTTAAAAGAAGCCTACTATGGCTATGTCGCCTGGGGAGCCACTGCCAAAGTCAGCAGTTTAGCAACCAAATATCCCGATCTTTTTGGTGAAATACAGCAGCGAGAAACCAATTCTCAAGAGCGATCGCCTCTCAATACCCTAGATTTTGCCACGGTTATGAAAGCCTCCCAGGCGCTTTCTAGCGAAATCGTTTTAGATAAACTGTTAACTAAGCTGATACAGATCGTCCTGGAAAATGCCGGTGCTCAACAAGGAGTTTTGCTATTAGACAAGGCAGAATTACTAATTGAAGCTTTTAGTGTGGTCGATAGCGATCGGGTTTCGATCCGACAAACTAAGTTAAAAGCAGCCGAACCAGAGCGATCGCCGAACGGACTCTATCCAACCTCCATAGTTAATTACGTCGCCAGAACTCACGAGACTTTAGTTATCAATGATGCCTGCGCTGAGGAGACTTTTAGTCTCGATGAATATATCCTTCGACATCAGCCCAAGTCGATTATGTGCCTACCAGTTTTACATCAAGGCAAGCTGAGCGGTACTCTCTATCTAGAAAATAAGCTAACGGCGGGAGCTTTTACCCCAGAAAGATTGGAACTTCTCCAATTACTCTCATCTCAAGCGGCGATTGCGATCGAAAATGCCAGTCTTTATGCCTCTTTAGCAGAGGTGAATTTAACTTTAGAAGCCAAAGTGGCAGAACGAACCCTTCAGCTACAGGAAAAGAATTTGCATTTGCAGCAGGAGATTGGGGAACGTCAACGAGCAGAACAGGCGGCTGAGGCGGCTAACCAAGCAAAAAGCCAATTTCTGGCAAATATGAGCCACGAACTACGCACTCCTCTTAACGGAATTTTAGGTTATGCTCAAATTCTTCAAAGAGAAACTTTGACCGAGGGACAACAGAAAGGTCTAAGGGTGATTTATCGCTGTGGCGAACACCTACTAACTTTAATCGAAGATATCTTAGATCTTTCTAAAATCGAAGCCCAGAAAATGGAATTGCATGCCGGCGATGTGTATTTTCCTGAGTTTTTGAAAGGTATTATCGAAATTTGCGACATTCGTGCCCAACAAAAGGGAATTTCTTTGATTTACAAACCTCTGGCGACTCTCCCCGATTTTATTCATGCCGATGAAAAAAGATTGCGCCAAGTGTTGATTAACTTACTTGGTAATGCCGTTAAATTTACTGAAACGGGTAGCGTTACTTTTAAAGTTGACACTCGCGACGGCAAACTTTGGTTTGAAATCAAAGATACGGGCATTGGCATTGCCGCAGAACAATTAGAAGCGATCTTTTTGCCTTTTCAGCAAGTAGGCGAACAAAACCGCCAAACGGAAGGCACCGGCTTGGGACTGGCAATCAGTCGTCAGTTGATCGAAATGATGGGCGGAGAACTAAAGGTCAAAAGTATCCTGGGTAAGGGCAGCGTTTTTTGGTTCGAGCTAGATTTGCCGCAAGTGAACCAAGTGTCAGTCCGGCTTAAAATTGAGGAAAATAATCAGATTATTGGTTTCCAAGGTTCTAAACGAAAAATTCTCGTGGTAGACGATCGATGGGCAAATCGCTCGGTCTTGGTGAATCTCTTGGAGCCTTTAGGATTTGAACTGTTAGAAGCGACTAACGGCTCGCAGGGTCTCGCTAAGGCACGGGAGTTTCAACCCGATTTAGTTTTTATGGATTTGGTCATGCCAGAGATGGACGGCTTTGAAACTACTCGTCAGCTAAGACAGATCCCAGAATTTACGGGTCTGGTGATAATTGCTGTCTCAGCTAGTGTATTTAATTTCGATCGCCAGCAGAGTCTCGAAGTTGGTTGCGACGATTTTTTACCCAAACCTTTCTGGGAAACAGAGCTTTTAGAAAAATTGCGAATTCATTTAGGACTAGAATGGATCTATAAAAATGAAGATTCCGAAGTAAAACCAGCCCTTGACCAGCGAGAAAAGACTGCTTCTTTTGCCCCAACTATTCCCGTTCCCTCAGAAGAAGAGATAGCAAATTTGCTCGATTTGGCAATGAGAGGCGATCTTAGAGGTATTACCGCCCAAGTCGATCGACTGGAAGAGTTGGACCGAGCCTGGGTACCGTTGGCTACTCATTTGCGCAAACTTGCCAAGAATTTTGAAGGAAAAAAAATTCGACAATATTTAAAACAACTGTTAACTAGCTAAAGCATTGATGAATGTTAATCTCCCTGAAAAAAATGTCATTCTAATTGTCGATGACACTCCTACTAATTTAGAAATGCTACTCGATTTTTTAGAAAATTCTGGCTTCAAAGTGATGGTATCGGAAGAAGGAGAAAGTGCGATCGAGATGGCAGAATATGCTCCCCCCGATCTGATTCTGTTAGACGTACTCATGCCGCAAATGGACGGTTTTGAAACTTGCCGTCGCTTGAAAATGAACCGAGCTACTCGAGATATTCCCGTAATTTTCATGACCGCTTTGAGCGATCGCGTAAATAAGGTCAAGGGTTTAAACCTTGGGGCAGTAGACTATATCACCAAGCCATTAGAGCATGAAGAAGTTTTAGCTCGTGTTAACATTCACCTGCGTCTTCAAAACCTGACCAAAAGTTTATCGGAGCAAAATCTTTGCCTGCAACAGGAAATCGAACAACGCCAGCAAGCGCAGCAAGAAAGAGAACTAGCTTTTAAGGCACTACAGCAGAGTGAAGCTCGCTTTAGAAGATTAGTTGAATCTAATGTTATTGGAATTATTTATTCCGATTTAGAAGGTAAAATTATTGAAGCTAACGATGCCTTTCTCAAAATGGTGGGATACGATCGCCCTTTATTGCAAGAAAACTGTTTGCGTTTGGACGACATATCTCCCTTAGATTATCGCGAGCTAGATCGAGCGGCGATCGCCCAACTGCGAGAGTCGGGAGCTTGTAATCCTTTTGAAAAAGAATTTATTTGTGGAGATGGCAGCCGCATTCCCGTAATGATTGGGGGTGTCTTGTTAGAAGAGTCTCAAGCTGCGGTTAGTTTTGTTCTCGACCTGACTCAGTATAAGCAGGCGCAACAGAAAATTTTCGAACAGGCTGCTCTGCTAGATATTACCACCGATGCGATTCTGGTGCGGGAGCTAGATAATAAAATTCGATTTTGGAATCAAGGAGCCGAACGGCTCTACGGCTGGAAAACTTCCGAAGCTCTAGGCAAGAATGCTAATGAGCTTTTGTATCGACAATCCGAAATTATCGACCGACTCCCCGATATTCTCGCCTGTCTAAAAGAATACGGCTCTTGGCAGGATGAACTGTACCAAGTTACTAAATCGGAGAAAGAAATCATTGTCTCTAGCCGTTGGACATTAGTGCGCGATTGTGAAGGTCAACCGAAATCGATTCTCGTCGTCAATACCGACATTACGGAAAAAAAACAACTCCAAGAACAGTTTTTTCGCGCTCAGCGACTGGAGAGCGTCGGCACCCTCGCTAGCGGTATCGCCCACGATTTCAACAATATTCTCACCCCAATGCTGGCAGTTGCTCAACTGCTACCGTTAAAATTTCACGACCTCGATAAGCAGAGTAAGGATTTACTAGATATTTTAGAAACCAGTGCTAGACGGGGAGCGGCTTTGGTCAAACAAATTCTCTCCTTTGCCCGCCACGAAGAAGGAAGAAGACACCAAATCCAAGCCAAACATTTGCTGTCGGAAGTCGCAAAAATTGCCCAACAGACATTTCCCAAATCGATCCGAGTTATTAAAGATATTTCCTCCAAAGAACTGTGGACAGTTTGGGCAGATGCTACCCAACTCCATCAAGTGTTAATGAATCTCTGTATTAATGCCCGTGATGCTATGCCCAATGGCGGTACTCTGACGGTTGCTGCTGAAAATATTTTTATTGACGAACACTACGCTTGCATCAATCTTGATGCCAGGGTTGGAACTTATATTGTTATTAGTATTAGAGATACGGGAATCGGCATTCGCCCGGAAATACAGGAGAGAATTTTTGAGCCATTTTTTACCACTAAAGACTTGGGCAAAGGGACGGGACTCGGTTTGTCTACCGTACTCGGTATTATCAAAAGCCACGGTGGTTTTTTAAAAGTTTATAGCGAACTCGGACAAGGCACTCAGTTTAGAGTGTATTTGCCGGCAACTAAAGGTAGTCAAACCCAGCAAGTAGACGATTTCAACTTGCCTCAAGGACATGGAGAACTAGTTCTGGTGGTAGATGACGAACCCGCTATTCGCCAAATTACTCAAACATTATTGGAAAAATATAACTACAATGTTTTGACTGCCAGTGATGGCATTGAGGCGATTGTGATTTACGCTCAGCATCAAAGTCAAATTGCTGTAGTGTTGATGGATATGATGATGCCATCTATGGATGGTTTAACTACCATCCGCGCTTTGCATAAGATCGATCCGCATCTGAAAGTTATTTCTACGAGCGGGTTGACAACAAACGGCAAGTTGGCTGAAGCTGTAAGCCTTAATATCAAAGCTTTTTTACCAAAGCCCTACACGGTTAAAGAGTTGTTAGATAGTCTGTCAAAAACCATTAAATTTAGTAAATCTAGCTAAAATATTTAATGGCGATCGCCATAGCTAAATTCTATCTTTGGAGAGAGAAAATTTAGCTAGCAGCTCGAGATAATAAGCTTAAGTAAAATTAGTTTAGCTGATAGATGTTAATCATATTTAATTATATTTATCAGCACCACATCCCAAAAGAAATTACTTAATGTTTTTAAACAATTTATTTGAGATAATAAAATCATGAATCAAAATACAAACAACGAAAACTACGATCCCCATATCGAACCCGCCGAGACAGCAGCACGAGAAGAACGAGAAGGAGCAAACTTTAAACAAATTCCCCATCGAGAGAAAGAAGAAGATCTTAACTCTACCGGTGGACAGACTGTAGACCGTGAAGGTTTGGCGAATAATTACGCTGTTGAACCGGAAATGTATGTTGAAGAACCAGGAGATTTAAGAGAAAAAGAAGCCAGACAAGAAGCCGAGCGAGCGGAAGAGCTTAAAGAAATCAATACTCCCGGTGGTAAAGGTCCTGGTGTTGTTTAGAACGATAGATAAAAACTGATTTATTAGGGCGTTTCGTTAAACGCCCCTTAGAGGATATCGGAAAAATAAATAATAAAATAAAATAATATATGATGACGGGTTTCTACTGGTTTTTGCCCCTCTGCAGTGAAGCTAATGCATATAGTTAAGCAACCAATTAGCTGCAGTAGCACGACGAGTTTGTCTGGGTCCAAATTCACCTAATTTATAGCCTTTAAAACCTAGTTTCTCTTTTAATAATTGTTTGTTTTCTTTAGGAATAGAGCGGGTTAATTTGACAGTGGGTTGACGGTTGGCAATAAAATCTGGTGGTTCGACATACTCTTGCCAAGTTTCGGCAACGTTACTATTATCCCAGGTGCGATCGCGCTCGTTATAACGGTAGCCGAGATAGTACCAAACTAATTGATTGACGGTAGCATCATCAATTTCTTCATTGAGAATTTTCCAAATAGTTTCCGTGTTTAGGGGCGGAAGATTATTCATAGTCGGACATTTAACCCTACGTCTGGATGCATTGTTAATAAATTACGATAAAAGGTGTATTTTAAAGACTGGATAACTGCAAAGTATCGTACCATCAGCGAGCGGTCTTTAATTTGGTTGCAACCTAAAAGTAATAGTTAGCTGCAAGTTGTTGAGCAAACCGAAAGCCTGGCAAGTAGGAATAGTATTAGTTATCGGCGTGTTGGCAATCTCGATGTCAGCAATATTCGTCCGTCTATTGATGACAACTGCAGGAAGACAGGATGTTGGTTTTAGTTTATTTATCGCTGCATCGCGTCTAATTATTGCCGCTGTTATTTTATTACCTACCTGGAGTAAGATAAAGCCCGAAACTATCACACCATCGGCTAGTTTATTGGCGATCGCGGCGGGAATTTGTTTGGGATTACACTTTGCCACCTGGATTACTTCTCTTGCTTTCACCTCTATTGCTGCTTCTACTACCTTAGTTACTACCAATCCGATTTGGGTAGCACTTTTGACGCGATGGTGGTTTCAAGAACGACTCAGCCGACGAGCAACTGTTGGTATTGGTGTGGCTTTGGCTGGAGGAATGGTTATAGCCTTTAGTAACAATAATATCGATAGTAGTAGTAATCCCCTATTGGGCAATATTTTAGCTCTGTTGGGAGCCTGGATGGCTAGCCTCTATCTAGTTCTGGGAGGACAAGCACAGCGACAGGGATTGAGAGTTAACGCTTATATCGCGATCGCCTACACCAGTGCGGCAGTATTTTTACTACCTTTACCGTTACTATTCAGTACGGGTTATTTAGACTATAGCCGAAAAGTCTATTTGTATTTGTTGTTAATGGCAATTATCTCCCAATTAATCGGGCATACTAGCTTTAATTGGGCATTACGCTGGATATCTCCGACTTTTATCGCTTTGAGTCTTTTATGTGAGCCAGTTGTTTCGAGTTATTTGGGATTAATTGTATTTGCTGAAATTCCCTCGTTGCTGACGATTGTAGGAGGGGCAATTCTCTTGTCTGGAGTAGGGATTACGGCGATAAATCGAAGCGCTAAAAATAGTAATTGAAACCAAAACAGCGATCGCCTCTATCTTATTTTTATTCTAGCCAAATCGATAGTTACTTTTTATACTAATACGAGTTTTTTGTTCAAAAAAAATAACAAGTCCTATTCTAATTCGAGATGTAGGTTAAAGTTATCTAGAACTATTAGAACTCCAGAATCGTTAACAACAACAGACATGGGAACTATTATTAGCACGGTCAATATGAAAGGAGGAGTGGGAAAAACGACTCTCACTGTCAATCTAGCTACCTGTTTGGCTAAATATCACGGAAAACGAGTTTTAGTATTAGATTTAGATTCGCAAATTAGTGCTACTTTAAGCTTAATTGCGCCCCATGAATTTGCCAAAGTTCGTAAAAAAAGACGCACCCTGAGTTATTTACTCGATAACGTAGTAGATCCCAATCCTTGGAGTAAATTAGGTATCGAGGACATAATCTTACCAAATATTTGTAATATCGAAGGCTTAGAATTATTACCAGGAGACATCGAACTATACGATGAATATCTAGTCTCGGAGATGCTGCATAAACGAGCTATGGAAAAAGATGAGCCAGAATTTGCTAAAGTTTGGGACGAATTTGAAAAAGTCTTAATCCAGCAAATTATCGAACCAGTAATCGACGACTATGATTTTATTATTTTTGACTGCGCCCCAGGATATAATTTACTAACTCGTAGTGGTATTGCTGCCAGTAATTTTTATCTGTTACCCGCTCGTCCAGAACCACTATCTTTAGTTGGAATACAACTATTAGAAAGAAGAATTGCTAAACTCAAACAAAATCATCAAACCCAATCTTTAAAGCTCGATTTATTGGGTATTGTCTTTATTCTTTCGGCTGGAGGATTAATGGGCAGATATTACAAACAAGTAATGAAGAGAGTAAAAGATGATTTTCAGCCAGAACGTTTATTCGAGCAATCAATACCGATGGATGTAAATGTAGCTAAGGCGGTAGATTTATTTACACCGGTAACTATAGCTATGCCCAATTCTTCGGGCTCGAAAGCTTTTATCAAACTAACAGAAGAATTTGTGGGCAAAATAGAAGTCGAGCAACCCCTATCTGCAGTAAATTAAACCTAATAGTGAATCACCTTTATTGGCTTTCACAAATTCCAGCTTCAAAAAAATTTTTGGTCGGCGATAACTTGTCGATCGTCAGCCAACTACTGCTGAATAACTGTCCGATTCTGCCTGGATTTGTGTTAGACAAAAGTTTACTGCCAGAATTTTTGACCTCAGCTTTTTCGGAGTCTTTAATCTTCAACTTATCCGATTTAGAGGTGAGCGATTATCGAGCTTTACAGGCGATCGCCAGACATAGCCGTCAAGCCATAGCTGATGCCGCTTTGCCCCCAACCTGGCAAGAGGAAATATGGCAAGCCGCACGCCAACTAAATTCACGGGCTCTAATTTTGAGTCCTTATGCGGTAATTTCTCGCCAACGAGATGAGATAATTAGTTTGTGGCGATCGCAAACCTGTTGGCTGGCACCAGAAGCTCTAGAGCAAGCTCTTAGAAGAGTCTGGCAAGAATTATTTACGGCGAAAAGTTTATTTTACTATCGTCAATTAGATTTATCCCTCGAAGAGATTGGCATGGCAGTTTTGGTTCAGCCTCTCAAAGCAGCTAGAGCTTCGGGAACGGTTGAAATTAGCCCGGATGTAATTCACCTTCAGGCGACAGAAGGATTGGTGCAGAGTTTGTTATGGGGAGAAGTACAACCCGATACTTACCAACTAGATCGTACGGGCAAGATAGTCGCTCGGCAGTTGGGTAGTAAAAATTATGCCCATCGTCTAAGTGATTGCGCTGAGGAGCAATTAGAAACTTGTTTGGAGGCATATATACCCGACGAAACTAGAGCGGAAAATTATCTTTTAACTCCTCAAGCGATCACCAGTATTTTTGAGTCGATAACGACTATTCTGCACTATCATTCACAAACCAAATATTTAGAATGGATTTTAGAGCCATCTCCAGTCGATGACGAGACGGCCGCAGAACCCCAATTTTACTTTACTCACCTCAGCGATCGCCTGTTGTGGGCGATCGACCAGAAAAATTTAATCCAGTCTAGATCGTCCCCAATTCAACCTTTATTGACTGGACTAGCGGCTTCTGCAGGCAAGATCTGGGCATCTGCAACCGTAATCGCCGATTTAAATACTTCTCACTCAGAAGCAATTTCTCCTGGCTGTATCTTAGTTACTAAAAATGTTTCTCCAGAGCGCATACCCGTCCTCAAAAGACTCCGAGGAATCATTACAGAAGACGGTGGACTTACCAGTCACGGAGCAATAATCGCTAGAGAACTACAAATTCCGGCTATTGTCGCTGCTGAAAATGCTACAAAAATTATCGCTCAGGGACAAAATATATTTCTCGATGGCGATACTGGAGAGGTCTATCTAGAAGCAATGCGCCCTCAGAGTTTACCGAGCGTCGAGTATCCCAGATTTGAAGCAGAGATTTCAACTAGGCTAATGGTCAATCTGTCGCAACCAGAGGTAATTGAGGATGTAGTTAATTTGCCTGTAGCTGGAGTGGGATTATTGCGTTCTGAATTGATGTTATCGGAGTTGCTAACCTCAGAACCCCTAGAAGTATGGCAGCAAGCAGCAAAGCGAAGACAATTTTTGGATGCGGCGATCGCCCTAATAGAACAGTTTGCCGCAGCATTGGCACCGCGCCCAGTTTTTTATCGTTCTTTAGACTTATGTGCCAATCAAACGGAACTCAATCCCATTGTTAGTAGTCGGGGAACCTATCGCTATTTATTCGCTCCCGAATTATTCGATTTGGAACTACAAGCTCTTTTAACCGTATCTCAGAACTATAGCAATCTCAACTTAATCTTACCCTTTGTCCGTAGTATAGAAGAATTTAAATTCTGTCGCCGACGGGTCGAAAATATCGGTTTGAATCAGCGAGAATCATTTCAGCTGTGGATGATGGCAGAAGTACCATCAGTTTTATTTCTGCTTCCCGAATATGTTCGTGCTGGAGTACAGGGAATTGCCATCGGCACTAACGATTTGACTCAATTACTTTTAGGAATAGACCGAGAACAGGCTCATTTTAGCCAACAGGGTTTAAACGAAACTCACCCTGCCCTAGAACTGGCGATTGCTCGATTGATTGCAACTGCTAAAGCCAATAATATTCCCTGTTCGGTGTGCGGTCAAGCACCAGCTCTTTATCCAGAGCTAATTGATAAACTAGTAGAATGGGGCATTACTAGCATCTCCGTCGAACCACGAGCAGTCAGAAGCACCTATGAAGCGATCGCTCGTGCCGAAAAGCAGTTGAGAGGGAATGGGTAAGAGTAGAGAAAAACTAAGAGATTTCCAAGTGACTATTTGGGAATAAAAACAACTGGTCAAGTTTGTTAGTCGTTAGTGGTTAGTTGCAATACTTTTCGTACGATTGACGCTGCTTGAGTTAGTCTCTTTTGTTTACTACCAACTACTAACTAATAACCTACTAACTTGCAGCTACTGCATCCGGTCGATAGTCCGATACTGAATTGCTTCGGCTAGATGGTGGCTTTTGATGTCTGCATCCCCGGCTAAATCGGCAATCGTCCGAGCTACTTTTAAGACTCGATCCATCGCTCTAGCTGATAGACCCAGCTTGCGGATCGCCCCTTCTAATAAATTGCGACTGGCATCATCTAGCTGACAAAACTCCCGTAGGTGCCGCGATCGCATTTCCGCATTACAGCTTAGATTCGACTTATCTTGAAAACGGCGACGGGCGCGATCGCGAGCGGCGATAACTCTTTCTCTAACCGACTCAGAATTTTCACCCGTGATTTGTGCCGTCATTTCTTCTGGCTTGAGGCGATTGACACCCACCTGGAGCTCGATGCGATCCATTAAAGGTCCCGATAACTTTGCCCAATAGCCCTCTCTTTGTCTGGGAGAGCAAGTACAATTTTGAATCGTATCGCCAAAGTAACCACACGGACAGGGGTTAGTGCTAGCAACCAATGTAAAGCGAGCCGGAAAAATCACTGACTGCCTGGTGCGAGAAATAGTGACGTAACCATCTTCGAGTGGTTGGCGCCTGACGGGGTGACAACCCTGTGAGAAGTCAGACAGTGTAGGGAACAGAGACAACCTATGGTAAAAAAGATTCGGTCAGTTATTGAGAATCCGACCGAACCCTAAAAAATGTTAAACCAATTGTACCGCAATCATCTTTCACGTTATCTGAGTGATGACCAACTAATTACTTTGGAAGTGCTGGTATACCTTATCCAGACCTACAAACAAGTAAAGATAGAAAGACTAGCTGCATACTTCCCTTTACCAATTAAATATGAGAGCCGTCGTCGCCGAATCCAAAGGTTTTTGAAGTCCTCAGCTTTATCAGTTTCGTTAGTCTGGTTTCCCATAGTCAAAGAAGTAGTTCAAAAGAAATTCTTGCCAGACCAGACAATTTATCTAGTCTTAGATAGAACTCAATGGCAAGATAAAAATCTGTTCATGGTTGGAGTAGTGATGGCGAAAAGAGCTTTGCCTATATACTGGCAGTTTCTAGAGAAGAAAGGAGCCAGTAACTTCGCTCAACAAAAAGCCATATTACGTCCAGTATTGAAGCTGTTTAAACAACACCAAATCGTTATTTTAGGAGACAGAGAATTCCAGAGTGTTGAACTAGCTAAGTGGCTGACCCAGCAGCAGGTCTACTTTGTGCTTCGACAGAGAAAGAGTACGAAGATAATGGTAACTCAATTAGGTTTTACTCCCTTAAAAGACCTAGACGTTAATCCAGGAGACCAACGGTTTTATCAAGAAACTAAAGTCACTCAACTGCATCAAGTTTCGGGGATTTATTTAGGGGTCTATTGGCGACGTATTTACCGAGGCATGGGGGCAAAGGAACCCTGGTATCTGCTGACAAATTTACCCAATTTACCTGAAGCTGTCAAAGCCTATAAAAAGCGCGTAGGGATTGAGGCGATGTTTAAAGATTGCAAGTCAGGTGGCTACAATCTCGAGGGGTCGCAAGCTCAGATTGAACGCCTTACTCGTCTAGTTTTGCTCATCGCCATTGCTTACACTCACTCGGTGTTCAAAGGACATACTCTTAGCCTTCGAGGTCAGTCTAAATACATCGGTCGCCATCGAAAAATTAAACAATCTTTGACTCGCAACAGCTACTTTTGGCTTGGTTTATATGGTAGTAGCTGGCTGGTTTCATTTACCTTGATGAAGGAATGGATAAACAAATTGATGTGGCTCAATCTCAATAAGCTGCCTTTTTACCAGAGGGGTCTACGAGCTATGTTTATTATCCAGCAATCTTTCTAGCTCCCTTGTCACCCCTTCAGGGTTGGCGCAAGTATTCTAAAACGTTCCGTTTGAACTCCGTGAGTTCGTCCAGAAATAAGACTCCCTTGTGGGATAGAGAAATTTCCCCAGGGCGAGGAAAACTACCGCCACCCACTAGAGAGGGTCCCGATGCCGAGTGATGGGGACTACGGAAAGGTCTTTCAGTAATCAAACCACCGCGATCTTTGAGCAACCCCGCTACCGAATGAATTTGAGAAACTTCTAAAGCCTCTGTAAAAGACAAGCTAGGTAGTATTCCTGGTAAACGTTTGGCTAACATTGTTTTCCCACTGCCAGGTGGTCCGACAAAAATTAGATTATGTCCCCCCGCCGCAGCAATTTCAAGAGCGCGACGAGCGTGAATTTGTCCTTTCACGTCTTTGAGATTGGCATAACTGTTGTAAAATGTTTGCTCTGGGGATTTCTCTTTTACCGTCACTGGTTGATATCGTTCGGGGCGATCGAGAAAGCTGGCTACTTCTTTAAGATTTTGGAAACCATAAACGGCGAGATTTTTGACTACAGCGGCTTCCTGTGCGTTACCTGCGGGTACTACCAAACCCGTAATGCCTAACTTTTGGGCGGTAGCAGCGATGGGCAATACTCCCGATACCGACCTCAAAGTTCCGTCTAAGGAAACCTCGCCATAAAATAAGTAGTCTCCTAGCAATTGAGGGTTAACCTGTTCGGAAGCAGCTAAAATTCCTACACTAATAGGCAAATCGAAACTAGGTCCTTCTTTGCGTAAATCGGCTGGAGTCAAGTTAATCACGATTTTACGCACGGGAAAAGCAAAACCGGCATTCTTTAACGCCGCCCTCACTCTTTCCTTAGACTCCTGTACTGCCGTATCGGGCAACCCAACCACGATAACTTTGGGCAAGCCTCCAGATATATCTACCTCTACCCCTACCTTAATCGCATCAATCCCGGCGATCGCCGCACTCCAAACTCTTGCCAGCATGAACTACTCAATCATTACATCCCTTCTAGCCTATGCTCTCTAGCAGTAATGACCTAACCGCAAATTTACTAGTATTTTTAGATAGCGAGTTTAGAATTTAATTTAATACCACTTCCGACAGAGAAGGTAAGGCGATCGCAATATTTACAATTTTTTGGTTAGCAAAATAGGAGCGAGATTATGGCAACGGGCATGATGATCGATGGTAAATGGACTAATGAAGAGTACGAACAAGATGAAAAAGGGCGTTTTCAGCGCAACCCTACTAGCTTTCGCGATCGCATTACTGCTGATGGCTCTAGCGGGTTTCCTGCTGCTGCAGATAGATATCATCTTTACGTTTCTTACGCCTGTCCTTGGGCACATCGTACTTTAATTATGCGTAATTTGAAAGGACTCGATGATGCGATCGGCATATCTGTCGTCGATCCCCTGATGGCGAAAGATGGTTGGGAATTTTCCGATTTTCCGGGTGCAATTCCCGATACTGTAAATCATACAAGTTACTTGAGAGAAGTCTACGCTAAAGCTGACTCTAACTATACAGGTAGAGTTACCGTACCGGTTTTATGGGACAAACAAACTTCGACGATTGTCAACAATGAATCCCGCGAAATCATCAGAATGTTCGATAAGGAATTTGAAGCGATCGCTAAAAATAAAGTAGATTTATGTCCGGAAGAGTTACGCTTAAAAGTAGACCAAGCGATCGACGAAATTTATCAGCCCATTAATAATGGCGTTTATCGAGCGGGGTTTGCGCGATCGCAAGAAGCTTATGAAGAAGCGGTTACAGAATTGTTTGCGGCTTTAGATCGTTGGGAAAAAGTTTTAGATAAACAACAATATCTCTGCGGCGACGTGCTTACAGAAGCCGATCTCTGTATGTTTACTACTTTGCTCCGTTTTGATGTAGTCTATTACGTTCATTTTAAGTGCAATTTCCGTCACATTTGGGATTATCCCAACTTATGGAAGTATCTGAAAAAAATCTATCAGCATCCAGGAGTCAGAGAAACTTGCAACTTAGAACATATCAAGCTGCATTACTATCAAAGCCATCCTCATATCAATCCTAGTGGTATCGTTCCTCGAGGACCGATTATTAGTTTTGACTAGGTTCTGTTGACACAATTAACGCAACCAAATTAAAGCCGAAGCAAATTCGGCAAATCCCAAATAACATTCGTCAGTTTTGTCAAAACGGCTGAAAACGCGACGATAGTATTTAAGTTTGTTAAAAAAGCACTCAACTAGATGTCGCTCCTTGTACAGATGTGAATCGTAATCTCTAGGGTTGAGGCGACCAGAACGAGGCGGAATCACGCCTTGAGCACCAGTTTCCTCAATCAAGACCACAAAAGCATCACAATCATAGCCTTTATCGGCAATTACCTGTTGAGCTCGATAACCAGCCACCAATGCCTCTCCTTGACTGATATCGGCGGTTTGCCCTGGAGTCAGAAGCAACCGCAGCGGATTGCCCAACGCATCTACCACAGCATGTAACTTGGTACTAAATCCGCCACAAGAACCTCCTAAAGAGTGTTTTTCTGACCCCCTTTTGCTCCTGCTGCACAGGGATGAGCACGAATCATGGTGCTATCGGGAATTAAACTTTCTAAGTCAGCAGAGTGGGACATTTCTTGCAAGAGACGATGCCAAACTCCCTTCTGACACCAACGCCGATATCGTTTGTAGAGGCTGTTCCAGTTGCCAAAACGTTTGGGTAATTCACGCCATTGAGCACCTGTGCGAGTAATCCAGAGAACCGCATTCAGAAAACGACGACAAGCTTTGGGGTCTTTGATACGGATGTCTTGTTGGTGGCTCAGAACAACGAAAATTTGCTGCCAAGCAGAATCGTCCAACTTAACACGAGATTTCATGAAGAATTTTTTGACTAAAATCAGCAACTTCAGGTACTTTCTCATCTTTGCCTCTTTACGTCAACAGAACCTAGTTTTTAACAGGGAAAATTGATAATTGTAATCTTTAAATCAACGTCACACCCAAAAAAAGGAAAAATTGACTATGCAGTGTGATGAACTATGGTCATTTGTAGACCATAAAGGTAATAAACAGTAGGTCTGGTTAGCTTTGGATTCCAAGACTTGTGAAATCATTGGGGTGTACATTGGCGATTGGCTTTGCCACTGCGCGTAGCGCAATCGCAACGAACAAGCAGCCCGAAAACTATAGAATTCCTTACCTCCTGTCTATCGTCAATGTGCAGTTGCTTACACTGATTTTTGGGCAGCTTATGAGACGGTACTTCTAAAAAACGCCATCAAGCAGTGGGAAAAGAAACAGGGAAAACAAGTTACATTGAAAGTTCAACAATACCCTTAGACAACGAGTATCTCGATTAATACGAAAAGCGGCGAGAACCTGCGTCGCCTTAAGGCGCAAGGGAACGCTCGCCAAGACACCTTGTCATTTTTCAAATCACTAGAGAATCATATCGGTGCTATCTGGTACTTTGTGCATTACTATAATGCTTCATTACATCTTTAGCACTAGCAAAGTTTTAATGAAGTAAGAGATTGAGGGCAAATCAGGTGCAATAATAGAAACACTGCCTGTTTTGCTCTTTGATAAAAAAGGTTAAAGCCGTATTTTAACTTAACAAGCGGGTGGCGGGAATCGAACCCGCGTCATTAGCTTGGAAGGCTAAGGTCTTACCACTACACAACACCCGCATCAAAACTAATGGAATTTTCATCTTAGCATAAAAATTTCGAGAAATCAGGAGAACTGGGAATTCAAAGTCAAATAGTGTTGGCATATTCCTCATCTGTCGAACTAGATTAAAATCTTGATTGTTTCTTGATTTCGTCCCCCCATTCTCGGATTCTGATTTAAAGTGACAGACAAGGATTCAAATTATGGCGATCGCGCTTAGGAATCAGAAAAACCTAAGCTAGCCATGTTTTTCAAAATATGTCGCAATACAATTTATCTCTGGTTGAGGATCTTGATAACATTCATTAAAGCTCACTCATCATGAATTTAAGAATGAGCCTTTGGCTCTTCAAGTCAAGAAACGCTTATGGATTTAAACCAGCTACATTCCACTGCTTTGGAGATCTTTTTGGCGGGAGTTCAAGCCGCTAATCCTGAAACTGCTGTCAAAAAATATCTCACTCGCTCCTTAACTTCTAATCGCCTGTCCATTATCCTATCCAATGGGGAACAACGGTCTCAAACTTGGTCGAAGATTCACTTAATTGCTTTTGGTAAGGCTGCTGGCGCTATGGCAACTGCTGCCCAAGAAATTCTTGCCTCTGACCCTACACTAATGGCTTCCCCAGGCATCGTGGTAACGAATTATGAAAATGTTAGAGAAGTTCCCCATTGTCGAGTGTTTGGAGCGGGACATCCTACGCCCGATTTAAACGGTTATCGTGCAGCTCGACACATCGTCCAAAAAGTGGAAGAGGCTAGTTCTGGAGAGTTAGTATTGGTTTTGATTAGTGGCGGAGGCTCGGCGTTAATTCCCTATCCTCGCTATCCTGTAAGCTTGGCTGATAAAATTACCACAACTAAACTTTTACTAAGCTGTGGTGCCACGATTAACCAAGTCAACTGTGTTCGCAAACATTTGTCTTTACTTAAGGGTGGTGGTTTAACTCGCTTGGCGAAACCAGCAGCGGTTCACGCTTTGATTTTATCCGATGTGATTGGGGATGAAGTTAGTGCCATTGCCAGTGGTCCAACGGTACCCGACCCTACTACTTTTGAAGAGGCGGTCGAGATTTTAAAACCAGTATGGCAGCAAGTTCCAGAAACAGTACGTCAATACTTAGCAGCAGGACGACGAGGGGAAGTTCCGGAAACGCCGAAAGAAAACGAGCCACTCTTTGTCGATACAGGGTATACAATTATTGGCAGTAATTCCATCAGTGTCAATGCACTGATTAAAGCAGCTCAAGATAAAGGAATTCAACCTCTTCTCTACAAAGACCAACTAACAGGAGAAGCCAGCCTGGTTGCCCAAGATCTAGTAAATTTTGCTCTCCAGCAAGAGCGCGATGCTCCTCTAGCGATTTTAGCGGGCGGAGAAACTACTGTCACTTTAAATCAGAATCCGGGAATGGGGGGACGAAATCAAGAAATGTCTTTAGCTTTCACCCTCGCGGCAAGAGAAAAGAGCTTGAAGGGAGATTGGGTGTTTTTGAGTGGGGGTACTGATGGTAGGGATGGTCCGACAAATGCTGCCGGTGGTATGGTCGATTCTACAACCCTGACGCGCATTCGGGAGCCAGAAAGTTATTTAACCAACCATGATGCCTATCACGCTTTACAACAAGGAGATGCTTTATTACAAATAGGAGCAACAGGAACCAATGTTGCCGATCTACAAATATTATTATTGTTGCCGACTTGTGAGCCTTAATCGGGAGTAAACTGCATTTAGCTATTCCGTTGTGGCTCGATACTTCTGAATTAATTTCTCAAACAACAGCTCAAGCTTTGGTGTTATCTTAATTATGCTCGAGCTACATTAGAGTTGGCTTTAGAGTCTAGATTGGTCATTAAATGTTTTTGACTACTTTCGAGCTTATCAGTAATTAAATCCCTAGCTAAATCCAGAACTTTATCTGCTTCTATTGGTTTGCTAATGAAAGCGGAAGCTCCAACCATTTTGGCACGCATTCTATCAATAATTCCGTCTTTTCCTGTTAATATAACCACTGGAATATTACAAAGTTTCGAAACTCGTTTGATTTGCGTACAAACTTCATAACCATTCATAATTGGCATTCCAATATCCAAAAAAATCAAATCTGGCGTATTAGTAATAAGAGTAGGAATTGCTTGAATCGCTTCGTTAATATCAAAAAAATCATAATTAGCTTTAGATAGAATTTTCTTCATAATTTGACAAACTTGCTTGCTATCATCAATACACACGACTAATGGTCTGTTATTAATAGCTCTCAAATTGTCTCCGAGCGTTTTTTGAAGTGATATAAAATTGGTAAGAGGTAAGGATTCAGGTATCAGGGTTGACAAAAAGGAAAAAGAGATTAAAGTAGCCAATAATGAGCGAAGCTAATCACCCCTTCAAAGCCGAAGAACTGCGCCAGTTGTCCAATGAGAAACTGGCAGAAATCGTGACTACCCAACAAAAGCTGATTGAGAAGCTAGAAAAAAGAATAGAACAACTGGAACAGAGCCTCAACCTCGACAGCCAAACCTCATCGAAACCCCCTTCAACTGACTTGCTGAAAAAAAGCGAGAGAAAACCAGAAGTAGGGTTGGAAGAAGCCAAAAAAGAGACAAAAAGAAAACCAGGAGGACAACCAGGACATCAAGGGAAGACGAGAAAAGGATTTGGGCGTGTAGACCGCTACGAAGTATTGAAACCGACCATCTGCTCCAACTGTGGAAATCAACAATGGAAGACTAAGGGGGTACGAGTAGATACTCAACAGGTAGCCCAGTTGGTGGCAAAACCGATACAAGTCGTAGAGTACCAACGTCATCACTGTCAATGCGGCAAGTGTGGAGCAATAGAGGCAGCTCGACGGTCTCCCACAATGATTCCAGGTCAAGACTTGGGAGTCAGACTACAGGGGTTACTTTCCTGGCTGGGAAACTATGCTCATATGTCCTATGCTAAACAGCAAGAACTGTTGTGGGAACTGGGAGCAATAGAAATTAGTAGGGGAACTTTAGTTGCCACCAATGAACGAACGAGTACAACAAGCGAGTATCAACAGTGTTGAAGGGTTGAAAAAGTCGATTAATTCAGAGCATCCTCCTCTACATTGTGACGAAACCCCCTGCTCAGTTAAAGGAGTCAAAGAATGGCTCTGGGTTTTAGCTGGGTCAGAGTTCTGCCTGTTTCATGCCGGCGATACTAGAAAACGCAGAGAATTGGAAGCTGTATTAGGAGTATTCTATGATGGAGTTTTGATTAGCGACGATTTTAGTGTCTACAACGGCTATTCAGTAGCAGGACAACAAAAGTGTTTGGCTCATCTACGTCGTCATTTTCAAAAACTGTTAAAGACTAAAGGGGTAGATAACCAAGAAATTGCTACCACCTTTCTGTCTCTAATTGATGAGGCATTTAAGCAACATCGGGTTTGGCGACAGACCCATCAGGAAAGCCACTATCGAGATTGGGCAGAGGATTTCCGAAGGCGAGTGACTAGCGCAATTAAGACTTGGCTCAAGAATGCTGGTCATGAAGCTGGAAAACTGCTACGTTCGCTGCGTGATAAGGCGGAGCAATGGTGGTATTTTCTGACACATCCTCAGATACCCCCCGACAATAATCTAGCTGAACGATGTTTGAGAACTGCTGTAACCAAGCGGAAAGTTTGTGGTGGCTCTCGTTCCATCGAACGGTTTCAACATACAGCCAACCTGCTGAGTGCAATTCAATCTTGTCGTTTGCAAGGACGTTCGGTGATTACTTTTTTTCAACAGACTTTACAAGCTACAGTTGGACATTGTTCTTATCCTTCTCTTATTCCTCATGCTTGCACCTGAATCCTTACGTAGTATTTTATTAAACGAAGTACGATGATTTTTTAGTTTTGCCGGTATTGTTTTTAGATAAAAATCAAAAAAGAAAATTTAGAATATTTATAAATCTAATAACCAAGTTAAATAGTCAAGGTGAAAATAGCAGGTATGAAATCGAGAAAAAATCGGGAAAATTGCAAAATTTTTATTTAGCTGCGATCGCGATCGCAGCTAAATAAAAATTTATCGGTAACTATGGAAATAAAAACTATTTAGTTTTCAATAAAACAGCATTCTTAGTTCTAAAATGTACGAAAATGAAACTTTTCAGCAGCTAGATTCTTCAGCAGCATTAAATACTTTAATAGAGCCCGAGTTTTTAGCAGATAGTCAAATTCTTCAAGTGGAACTAGAGCAATTTTTTCAGCTTTCGAGCGATCTGCTTTGTATTGCTGGCACTGATGGCTATTTTAAACATCTCAATCCCGCTTGGACAAAAATTCTTGGCTATAGCAAAGCTGAACTATTGGCAAAACCTTACTTAGAATTCGTTCATCCTGAAGATCGCTCTGCTACCATCGCTGAAGCCAAAAAACTAAAAACGGGTTGTCAAACTGTAGAGTTTCAAAATCGTTATTGTTGTAAAGATGGCTCTTATCGCTGGTTGAGTTGGAATTCAACCGTAGTTACCTCAAAGCAACTAATATACTGTATTGCCCGCGATATTACTGAAAGCAAAGAACAGGAAAAAGCCTTCAGAGAAAACGAACGACAGCTTAGACTGGCTTTTGAAGCAGCCGGCATGGGAAGCTGGAATTGGAATATTCAAACTGGACAGATTAGATGGTCTGATAATTAGATGTCTATTTGTTATTAATTTTCCTAAATTGAATAATTCTGCTTTTAATCTTGGGATTTGAGACGATAGCCTAAACCTCGAATGGTTTCGATATAATCATGAGGCGCACCGACCGCTCTTAACTTTTGACGCAAATATTTAATATGAGCTTTAACTGCTTCTTCACTAGGAGGCTCATTAGTTGCCCAAAGATGACTCACAATAGCAGGACGGCTTAAAACTCGTTTACCAGTGCGAAGAAAAAGTTCTAGTAAAGAAAACTCTTTAGGAGTTAGGTCTAACTTTTGACCTTGATAAGTAACTTCGTGGGTGCTCGGTTCTAAACTTAAATCTCCCCACACTAAGTTAGTCTCAGCAGAGACATTACCCCGCCTCATTAAGGCTCGGATTCTTGCCATCAACTCCAGTAGATCCACGGGCTTAACTACATAGTCGTCAGCACCAGCATCTAAACCGAGTACTTTATCAGTATTGGCATCGCGAGCCGTCATCATTAAAATGGGAACCGTATGACCGTGAGAACGCAAAAGTTTGCATAATTCAATTCCATTTAGTTTGGGTAAATTGACATCCAGTAAAATTGTACGATAATCTTCTCTGCTGGCTTGTTCCCAGCCCATTTCGCCGTCGTGAACTATGTCAACAGCATAACCATAATCACTTAGGGCTTCTGCCAAAACTTCAGCCAAACCAATATCGTCTTCAACTAATAAAAGTCTCATTAAACAATTTTCGTTCAAAAAACAGCAAGGACAAATTGATTTTGGGTTATCGTAGCCCTCACAAAATCGATTGAGTATGATAAGTTTACCCAGAACAATTAAATTTGCGATCTCAGTCCCTCATTAGTAATAGGAATTGAGACGAGAAAGGTCGTTCCTGTTTGTGGAAAACTTTCCCAAGTGATATTTCCTCCCTGAAGCTCAACACATCTTTTAACAATCGCCAACCCCAATCCTGTGCCATCAATTTTGCCCACGTTCTCACCTCGATGGAATGGTTCAAATAAATGGGCTTGGTCTTGTAAAGGAATGCCGATTCCTCGGTCTTTAACAGTAAATATGACCGATTCAGCTTGAAGTTTTATTTCAAAATCAACTTTCTCTCCCTCAGGAGAATATTTAACTGCATTGGAGAGGAGATTAACTAAAATTGAATGCAAAAGTTTTTCATCTAAATAAATCTCCTCGTTGCGATTGCCTTGGTAAACTAAGGAAATCCCGCAATTTTCTTGTTCTCTCAGTTTTGACTTCTTCTAAAATTCGATCGCAAAATTGGTGTAAATTTAGTGTTTTTGGTTTAATTTCAACTTTTTCTGCCTCGGCTCTAGCAAGCATTAAAACCTCCGTTAACAATTGAGTAATTTTTCGAGCAGAATTTTTAATCCGGTGAAGGTTGCGTATTTTTTTAGCATCAAGCCATTCAGGTTCTGAATTTTCTAACACTTGAGTGGCAAAAGTAATAATGCTGAGGGGAGTACGAAATTCGTGGGAAGCCATAGAAAAGAAACGGAGTTTGAGTTCGCTCATTTTTTTTTCTTGCTCTAAAGCTCGTTTAATTTCCTCCACGTTCCGTCGTTCGGTAATGTCGGTGAGAGTTCCGATATATCCTGCCACGCTTCTATCCGATGCAGTTTCAGGGATCGCTTGACCATAAATCCAAGTAATCTTGCCATTGGGACGAATAAATCGATACTCAGCAGTAAAGGGAAGATAGTTTTGGGTGGTTCGATACCACTCGGTCAAAATGCGATTCCGGTCTTCGGGATGTAAGGTTTTTGCCCAACCCCCTCCAGATGCTTCTTCTATTGTCATTCCCGTAATCTCAGACCAGCACTGATTTACGTAGAAACAGTTTCCTTCAGCATCAGTGAGAAAAATACCTACTGGTACGGTTTCGGTGAGAGTAGCCCAGCGTTGCTTGCTATTAGAAAGTGCTTCGAGTAAATTACTCTGCCCTAGAGCAATTCCAATCTGATTGGCGATTTGTTTTAAGAGATCGATTTCCCAATTAGACCAATTTCGAGTATGGGAACATTGGTGAACTACGATGGTTCCCCAGAGTTTTTCGTGCAGCAGCAAGGGAATGACTAACTTAGATTTTACTCGAAACTGACGTAGAAAAGCAGTAAGACAATGATTTTCAGCCAAATTCTCAACATTTAAGCTATAGAGTCTACCCTGTGGATATTTAATGAGGTATTCATCGTCCAGACAATCGTCACGAAAACCACGCTCGATAACAGAGTCCCATCCCGATTTGACAGTTTCTCGAACTACGTATAAAGTTTTTGGGACTTCTAGACGTAAAATTAGAACTCGGTCGGCATCGAGTAATTTTTGTAACTCATCGGTGGTAGTTTTTAAAATATCTTCTAGCTGCAAAGACTGACGAATTTTGAGAGAGATCTCGGTAAATAACTGAGAGCGCCACATTTGAAGCTGCATTTTCTCTTCTGCCAGCTTGCGGTGGGTAATATCTCGTTGAACTGATATCCAATGAGTGTACCAACCTCGTTCATTGGCTACTGGAGCGATGTTGATCTCTACCCAAAACTCAGAACCATCTTGGCGATAGTTAATCAATTCAACTCGAACCGACTGCCAATTTTCTAGAGCATGGCGAATTTTATCGAGTTCTGAGCGTTGAGTTTTATCTCCCTGAAGTATACGTGGACTTTTTTGTCGTACTTCTTCAAGGGTATAACCTGTCATATTTGTAAAGGCTTGATTAACGTAAATAATTCGCGGTCCTGGTTGCTCAATCGGTTCGGCTTCGGCAATTAAGACTGCGTCATTGGCTTTGATTACTACTGATTCGAGCAGCCGCAACCTTTCTTCTTTGAGTTTGCGCTCTGTGATGTCAAAATCTACACCCGACATCTGAATCGGCTGTCCATTGCGATCGTAAAAAACTTTTCCTTGGCTCAAAGCCCAACGGATTTGTCCATTGGGATAAACAACTCGAAATTCAATATTGTAGTCTGCTCCAGTGGCGACAGCATTCTCAATTGCCTTTAGCACGCGATTACGATCTTCTGGATATATTGTAGAAACGAACGTTTCGTAAGAGCCATCAAACTCTCCTGGTTTTAGCCCGAATAAAGCTTCCAAATTATCAGGGTATGTAAAATAAATTGTGTCAAAGGTCAAAACACACTCTAATAAATAGAA
>NZ_JBKGTY010000008.1:0-39310 GCF_053543375.1 Myxosarcina sp. GI1(2024)
TATAAAGCTAGTTTGGGCTTTGTTTGGGCTTGATTTTTGTTTAAGTACCGTTATTTAATCTGGGTTTGAGCCAGCTTTATTCTTGTTTAATGTGGTCTCAAAAATGGCGTTATTTCGGGTCGAAGTGATTCTTATTTTGGGTCGCTACATCTATACTTCTCTCTCTAAAAAAGAGAACTATATGCCATCACCTATACAGTAGGGACTTCAGCTTTCAGTTATTTCATCAATTTGGGGCAAGATATGAGAAATAGTTAGCGGATAATATCTGCTAACTATTTCTCATATCTTGCCTTGATTTTGGGGTAGTCCTCGGTCCAACCGATTGTCGAAAAGGGGAAACTCTTTCTCGGAAATCGCCTTAGCATCTCGTACTTGTTCCAACAGTTTTTTAGGACGTTGTTCCATGGTGAATTATACAGAAAATTTCCGTATAACATTAAGGAATATACGGAGAAACTCTGCATATTACCCAAAAAAGGGTAATTACACGGAACAATTCCGTATAATAAATAGTTAGGTGGCGTGGCCAACATCGAGGGAAGCAGATGAGGAAGATACTACTAACGGGATTCGAGGCCTACGGGCATACACCTCATAACCCGGCGGAGTCGGTCGCGCGCATCCTTGATGGCAAAAATATCGGTGAATCAGAAGTTGTTTCACGCATCGTTCCGAACAATTTTTACGAATGTATCGAATTCGTTCAGAGTTCGATTGCAGAAATTGAGCCGGAAATAATAGTTATGATGGGCGAGTATGGAGGGCGGGCGACCATCACCGTGGAACGTATCACCCAGAATTTGAATGACTCTACCAGATATGGACTCGAAGACAATAACGGATGCGCACTACAGGGTCAGATGACGGTCCCCGATGGGCCCGCGGCATACTATTCAACATTGCCGATTCGGGCCATGGTAAAAGCCATGCGTGAGTCCGGCATTCCTGCCGATATCTCGGATACGCCGGCTACATTTTGCTGCAACCATTTGATGTATGGCGTTCTTCATCACATTCACACGAATGATCTGCCGATTCGTGCAGGATGGATTCATCTTCCCCATCTTCCACGAGTCGCCGCGCTACCGGAAAATCTCGGGGCTCCGAGTATGTCGGTAGAAACGTCTTCTTTTGGCGTCGAAATTGGACTACGCGCAATTATAGACAACCCTCAAGACATCGATGAGCCAATCTTGTCACGGTTGCAGATCTAGTCGGCTGGCAACAAGCGGCGGGCCACCTAACAAGGCGATCCGATAGTAACGGAACAGAAAACAACGCTGGACGTATAATTAGGATTATTTAACTCAATTTCTTGATGGTTTACGCAGAGGTCGCAATTTTGTTCTCTTTGATTCCGTCTCAATATCAAACTGATATTTCCCATAAGGATTGATATGTCTGTAGCGAGTGGGTGAGAGACGACTAATATCCTCATCGCTGATTTGATAACCTTCGCTTCGCAATTGCTTAATAGCAGCTTCCATATAAATGGTGTTCCAAGTTACCACCGCATTAGTGACCAGATTCAAGCAACTAGCTTGATTGCTCAGATCGTCCTCATATCGCTTTCTGATAGCACCTTGGTGAGCAAAGAAGAGAAATCGGCGTAAATCGTGCAATCTCTTCCCTTTATTAAGCTGATTGTTGATTTTTCGACGATAGGGCTGACTCATCAGATAGCGCAGGATAAAAATTGTTTTAATTATGCGTCCGTATTCAGCAAACGAACTAGCCAAATCGTTCTGTTGGGGAAAAGATTTTAACTTATTGAGAAACAACGAAGCCGTTACCCAGCCTAGCTTGAGAGAACCAGCCACCCGCAGCATATCATCCCATCGAGCCAAAATCTTGTCAGTTTTAATCGCGCCAGAGAGGAGAGATTCGATATGCTGATAGTGAGAGTCGCGTGAGGCGCGATATAGTCTTTGACCGCCCAAATCCTTGATTCGAGGTGAAAACTGTAAGCCCAGTAAATCAAACATAGCGAATACTAATTCTGTATATCCTGCCGTATCGGTAGTGTGTTCCATGATGGGCAATTCCGTTTCATTATCGAGAATCTCATCCAGAACATAAGTAGAGTCGCGCAGAGTAGAAATAGTTGGTTTGCTCCCATATTGAGAAAATTGGTCGCTTGTCCAACTGTAAAAACTCACCCCATGTCGGGGGATGGCAACGATTCGTGAATTTTACTCCCATATCTCCCTCAAAACTTTGTACGGAGTGAGTTTCATTAACTGGGAATTAGAGAAAATCCAAAATCAAGTGCTGGAGGTTTTCGATTCAAATCGAGACTATAGCTGCCAAAACGGTTGATATGCTTGGTAAGATAAAGACTTAACGCACCAAGAATTTCCTTTTCAATTGTATTTGGGGAAGAGCCGAGATACGTGTAAAATAGTGCAAGATAGGCTTTAAACCCTTGCTCTGCCTGAGTTATAGCTGATAGTATAAATTAACTATCGAGTCTAAAATATGATAACTAATCAGTCCAAAAACTCTCGAATCTAGAAGGATTTAGCTGGGTGTAGCGAACGGTATGCTGAATATTTCGATGTCCCAAATAATCCTGAATCGCTCTGGTATCCTGTCCATTGGTTGCCAGATAATAACCACAGGCATGGCGTAACTGATGGGAATGAACTCTACCTTCGATTCCTGCCAATTTTCCTGCCCTGGCAACAATATGACGAACCGAACGAGTAGACAGAGGTGCTTTTCTTTCAGAGACAAAGACATACTGTGTATCGGGATAATCTCTCTTCAATTGTCTCAAAGCTCTTAACTCAGGAGAACGAAGGGGATGTACGCTATGATGACCGTGTTTAACTCTTTGAACCTCTAGATAACCAGAAGTTAGATCTAGTCTCGACCATTTAAGAGCGACTAATTCTGCCGTCCGCAGACCGTGACGAAACATCAACAGAATCATTGCAGCATCTCTGACTCGATTCCTGCCGACACTTTTAGCAGCTTTCATCAAAGCTTTGACTTCTGATGGTCGCAAGTATTCTCTTTCTCCCTTTGAAGGCTGTTTGATAGGAGGGAAATTTTTAAACTTTGCCGAAAAAGAACCTGGAGCAGTTATTTGTAGCATAGGTTGTTACCTCATGCTGCGGTCTATGTCTTAATGATACTTTGCCGAGAATTAATATCTTTTAGGCAAAGTAATGTTTCGTAGCACGACCAAAGGTCAAACCAATGCTGTAATCTCAAGCAAGACCTGCTCAATTAAAGTTAGTCGAGTTTATCTGCGGAGGCGATCGATATTACCGTAATTAGTCGAACTGCTTATCCTCAGTTCAAGCGTTATCCATCTAACAAAGAACTACACGAACTTTACACCCCAACAGTTGAAGAAATAAAGTTTGTCACCAGTCGCACCAGAAGTAAAACGGGATTATTGGGTTTAATAGTGATGCTCAAATCCTTTCAAAGATTGGGCTATTTCACTCATCCAGAATTAGTCCCCCAGCCAATTATTATTCACCTCCGCACCTGTCTGAAACTAGATTACCAAGTCTCTTCAATTCCTTCCCTACGGTCAATTCGCTACTATCAAGAGGCTATTAGAGAATACCTGAACATCAGTCCTTACAATAATCGGGGTCAAGAATTAGCAGCGATCGCTATTAGAGATGCAGCTTTTGTTAGAGATCATCCCGCAGATTTAATTAATGTAGCCATTGAAGAGTTGGTCAGACAACGTTACGAATTACCAGCCTTCAGCACTTTAGACCGTTTAGCCTGTCTGTCATATTCGCTCGATTGTAAATACCCGTTTATTCAAGCGAGTAGCTAGCAAATTATCCCCCACTGACAGGCAGAACATAGACAACTTGCTAGTTCCCAATACTGTTAATAATACTAATGCTAATCTCCTCAAATCTCCTCCTAAAAGTCACAAACTCAAGTACATCAAAGAACTACAGAATAAGTTCGATACCATGATGCTGGTGGGCGATGCCCAAAAATTACTCTCATTTATTCCAGCTACTAAAGTCAAATCTTTTGCTGCATTAGCCAGAACTCTAGATATTTCTGAATTTAACGATTTTAGGCTGCCCAAACGCCGAACTTTACTGTTGTGCTTGCTCTATCAGGCTCAAGTGAAAACTCGCGACCACATGGTAGAGATGTTTCTCAAACGGATTAAGAAAATCCACAACAATGCCAAAACTAAGTTGGAGTATTTAAGAGAGAAATATCTCAATCAAACCCAGACCATGTTGGAAATGTTTGGCGAGATTCTAACTTTCTCCGATAAATCCCCAAGCTATACTCAATTAGGAAAGCAGGTACAGGGTTTATTAGACAGCAATGGCGGAACTCCTTTACTGCTAGAACAATACTCAGAAATTGCCTCGGTCAATACCAAAGACCATTTCCCCTTACTCTGGTCATTTTATTCTCCCTATCGTAAGGCATTATTTGACTTGGTAAAGTCCTTAGAAGTTTGCTCTACTTCCAACGAACAGTCAGTCATCGAAGCAGTACGGTTTGTTCTAGATAACCAACACAAAAGAAGTAAATTCCTGAAAGCCAATCTGGACTTAAGTTTTATCAGCGACCAATGGCTAAAGCTCGTAATTGTAGAAATTAACGGTGAAGAATTATTGGTACGCCGTCAGTTAGAGATTTGTATTTTTTCCTATTTAGCTCAAGAACTCAAGACGGGAGATGCTTGCGTTATAGGTTCGGAGAACTATGCTGATTTTCGTCAACAGCTATTACCCTGGTCGGAATGCAAGCCGAAATTAGCCGAATACTGCTTTTCTTTGGGCATTCCCAATACCCCAGAAGAATTTGTCTCCCAACTACAGAATCAACTTACCACAGTAGCTCGCGAAGTAGATCTTATTTGCTCTAAGGGCGACCAAATAACTATTAACTCTGAAGGAATTCCCGTTCTCAAAAGAATTACCGCTCAAGATAAACCCGACGGTGCAGAAGCCTTGTTTAACGCCATTCGCGAACGATTACCAAAAAAGCAGCAGCCGATGGAAGCAAATTTGAAATCTATGAAAATAACCTGATGAGCGAGTGTCACATTCGCTATGGGGGTTACGGCGGAATTGCTTACCATCACGTTTCCGATACTTACATTGCCCTGTTTACTCACTTCATTGCCTGTGGTGTTTGGGAGGCAGTTTATATCCTCGATGGGTTGCTGAAAAACACTTCTGATATTCAACCCGACACTCTCCACGCAGATACCCAAGGACAATCTTCTACCGTTTTTGCCCTTTCTCACCTATTAGGGATCAAATTAATGCCCAGGATTCGTAATTGGCAGGATTTGGATTTTCTCCGTCCCCATAAAGATGAGGTTTACGACTGACGGGGTGACAACCCTGTGAGAAGTCAGACAGTGTAGGGAACAGAGACAACCTATGGTAAAAAAGATTCGGTCAGTTATTGAGAATCCGACCGAACCCTAAAAAATGTTAAACCAATTGTACCGCAATCATCTTTCACGTTATCTGAGTGATGACCAACTAATTACTTTGGAAGTGCTGGTATACCTTATCCAGACCTACAAACAAGTAAAGATAGAAAGACTAGCTGCATACTTCCCTTTACCAATTAAATATGAGAGCCGTCGTCGCCGAATCCAAAGGTTTTTGAAGTCCTCAGCTTTATCAGTTTCGTTAGTCTGGTTTCCCATAGTCAAAGAAGTAGTTCAAAAGAAATTCTTGCCAGACCAGACAATTTATCTAGTCTTAGATAGAACTCAATGGCAAGATAAAAATCTGTTCATGGTTGGAGTAGTGATGGCGAAAAGAGCTTTGCCTATATACTGGCAGTTTCTAGAGAAGAAAGGAGCCAGTAACTTCGCTCAACAAAAAGCCATATTACGTCCAGTATTGAAGCTGTTTAAACAACACCAAATCGTTATTTTAGGAGACAGAGAATTCCAGAGTGTTGAACTAGCTAAGTGGCTGACCCAGCAGCAGGTCTACTTTGTGCTTCGACAGAGAAAGAGTACGAAGATAATGGTAACTCAATTAGGTTTTACTCCCTTAAAAGACCTAGACGTTAATCCAGGAGACCAACGGTTTTATCAAGAAACTAAAGTCACTCAACTGCATCAAGTTTCGGGGATTTATTTAGGGGTCTATTGGCGACGTATTTACCGAGGCATGGGGGCAAAGGAACCCTGGTATCTGCTGACAAATTTACCCAATTTACCTGAAGCTGTCAAAGCCTATAAAAAGCGCGTAGGGATTGAGGCGATGTTTAAAGATTGCAAGTCAGGTGGCTACAATCTCGAGGGGTCGCAAGCTCAGATTGAACGCCTTACTCGTCTAGTTTTGCTCATCGCCATTGCTTACACTCACTCGGTGTTCAAAGGACATACTCTTAGCCTTCGAGGTCAGTCTAAATACATCGGTCGCCATCGAAAAATTAAACAATCTTTGACTCGCAACAGCTACTTTTGGCTTGGTTTATATGGTAGTAGCTGGCTGGTTTCATTTACCTTGATGAAGGAATGGATAAACAAATTGATGTGGCTCAATCTCAATAAGCTGCCTTTTTACCAGAGGGGTCTACGAGCTATGTTTATTATCCAGCAATCTTTCTAGCTCCCTTGTCACCCCTTCAGGGTTTACGATTATATCGAGCCTTTATTTAATGAAGTAGCTGAATGGAAGTTAATTCAAACTCACTGGCAAGATTTAATGCGGGTAGTACTGTCGATTAAAGCGGGAAAACTTTTACCCTCAACTGTTTTAAGGAAGTTGGGTAGTTATAGTCGTAAGAATAGGTTGTATCAAGCTTTTCGGGCTTTAGGCAAAGTAATACGTACCATGTATCTTCTGCGATTTATTTCCGATCGCGCTTTGCGTCGAGAAGTTACTGCCTGTACTAACGGTACTTAAACAAAAATCAAGCCCAAACAAAGCCCAAACTAGCTTTATAAGCTACGAATACGTCGCGATTTTGGTTCAACCATTGGACAAAACGATAAGATATACCTGTACGAAAAGCTTCTAATGCTTCAGGAAATGTCTCCAAAGGTTTGTTCGCCCAACGTCTTCTTAAACCTCCAGTAAGCTTATGCCAAAGGATAAAAGTATAGGCACAAAAAACTAGAATAAAATGTCTTTCCAAACTCTTCTTATCTCTAACTTGATACTCTTTTAATCCTAACCATCCCTTGGCTTCTCGATAGAAAACTTCTATCCAGTTTCTCTGAGCATAAGTTTGAACTATCCATTGCTCGGTTACTATTTCTCCCTCAACATTTGTGAGTAAGTAGTCAATATCTTCAGCATCTTCAAAGATTGGTGCACTCATGACGATAGCTATTTTTCTGATTCCTTCTAGCCTTGATATTTCTGCTTCTATTATTGCTACCCAGACGGTTCTAGGTTTTTCACCCTGGATTTGAATCTCCTTAAATTCCTCATCAGATAACCATTGAGCATATTCATCTACTCTGATTTTTTCTAATTGATTTGATGGAGTTTTAACCAAAATATTACGATTTTTAGCGATTCCTCCTATATACTTTAATTTCTTTTTTTCCAGTTCGAGTAAAACAGTTGTGTTGTTACCATAGGACGAATCTATTAATACTAGTCCTGGTCGATATCCCCTCTTCAAACTTTTATCGATTAATTCTAAGGCTAAGGTGGGTTTTTTCTTGAATTCTCTGTCTTTCTTTCCTTCGGGCAACGAATTACCATGTTGATATAGTTCTATGTCTAAAGGTAAGCTTTTTTGGCCATCATATAGATGAGTTGTTACTACAACATTGCCATTATCTGTTTTCCCAATTTCCCCAATATATTGACGACCTACTGCTGCGGTAAAGTTACCACTTTTTCTATGCCCAGAGTCATCAACAATTAGACTAAATCCCTTACTGATTCTCGTTTGATTACACTTGTTCATCACTTCTAAGCGACGTTCATTTATCTTGTTCGCTGACCAAGTTGCTTCAGTTAAGAAATGGTGTAATTTGTGGTATGTGACCTCTACTGCGTCTTTAGCCATTTGAGATACATTTTTTCGCTCACTTTCCCCTAATAATCCTCCTAAATAATGTCTGAATTCCCTTTTTTGCGCTTTAGTTCTCAGTAAATCATCAAACTTTTGACACCATCTCATCTATCGAAACAGGGAGGCATGGCTGCGGGAGTAGTTTCTTTCATAAAGTAAGTGCGATCGGGCTTTAGAATAATGTTAAAGTTAATCAGCAAAGGTATTCTATCTTATTTTGTCTGTTTAAATTGTTTAATTACCGCTAATATCGTTGAGAGCTATCATCATTTTTTAGATTGGCTGTTCTTTGGCAAAGACGGCATAATTACAGACAATGACCCCGTAGAACAAGAGAAGCGATTGAAGTATCTAGATTTGGTGGCTAGTGCGGTAATTCTCCAGAATACAGTAGATATGACTGGGGTAATTCATTCTTTGAGTGCAGAGGGATTCAAGATTAATCGGCGAATGTTGGCAACCATGAGTCCTTATATCAACCGCAATCTCAAGCGGTACGGGGATTACGTGGTGGATTTGAAGAACATTCCCCAACCATTTGAGGGGGCAATTAACCTGCCAGCTAGTATTTTTGAAACTTAAGCAAAGTAAGGGTTCAAGGGCTATCTTGCACTATTTTACACGTATCTCGGCTCTTCCCCAATAACAGCTATCAGCCTGTGGCGCAAACGGTCTTTGGGATATACGCTTGCAGGAGCATTGCTGACACACTTTATGCTTCTCACATTGGCGATTCTATCAATGGTAGTGTTTATGGTGCGAGCAGGTCAGCCAGTAGTTATCCCACAGGTGGTGATTTACGGAGTCTTGTTTGCCGTCAGTATCGGAATGGCGATTGCGTATCTGAAGAACCTGAAGTCGTCGCCCGGTCCGATGCAATAGACTTTCACAAGGAGTACACAATGCACATTATTCTCGCCTTAATCATGTTCGGTCATAGCTTCGCTCATCTGCCAGGCGTATGGCAACAATTCTTAAATTAAAAGGAGGGACGATTCGGAACTTTTAAGCGGTAACTAATGATGAACAGTCTGTAACATTAGCTATCAGCCGATCTATACTCAAGATAGAGATCGGGATAATGTCCTGGTTTTGCCTCCGTCCCACCACTTCAATAAGGAGGAATGTATGAATAGCGATCGCAGCGTTTTCAAGCCCAACATCATTGGCATCGTGGGTAGCTATCGTAGACACGGTACCATTGATACTGCTGTGAGTGAAATCCTGGAAGCAGCGGCCCAAAAAGGAGCTCACACAGAGAAAGTCTACCTGCAAGATCGGCACATTGAGTTTTGTACGAACTGTCGTCACTGTTTGCAAACGCCAGGTCGGGGTGAGTGTCTGCTCAATGATGATATGACATCCTTGCTAGATCGCATTGAAGCAGCAGATGCTTTAGTGCTGGGGGCACCTGTGAATTTTGGCGACATCAATGCGCTGACTCGGAAATTTTTGGAACGCACCGTCTGCTACAGCTATTGGCCTTGGAATTCTCCTACCCCCATTCGCAGCACTGCTAAGCCCAAGAAAAAAGCTGTTCTGGTCACTTCCAGCGCTGCGCCCAGATTTATTGCTCGATGGCTCATGGTGCCTATCAAAACCCTAAAGGAACTGGCCAGTATGCTAGGTGCAAAACCTATCGGTACTCTGTGGATTGGAATGGTTGACCCTAAAGACAGTAAATTATCAACGAGAAACCTCCAACGAGCTCAGCAGCTAGGGGCAGATCTAGCGAAGCTGTCATAGAGTGCAATCTAGCTCAAAATCCTTTCTCTGTAGGGATTTCAAATCCAGTGATGACAGCGCTCGCCAAGTCGTATTCATCCTCGCCAAATCCTTTTCCCATTTTTGTTTCTTAGCTCATCTCTTGTTTTAGTTTATCCTCAAGCTCTTACCAGACAATCGATCGTGTTTTTTTGTAATGTTTTAGTCGAGATACTCAAAGGCTCAAAGGTTCTGTCTACAAAAGGTTTAGGGGGGATATGGGAGTAAAATTCACGAATCGTTGCCATTCCCCTACCAGTGTAAGAAATGTGGTCGTATTTTCCAATTCAGATATTCTCAGCGAGGCTACTCTGATGATGTCAAACAAATTTGCTTGAAAATGTATCTCAATGGTCTATGATTTCGGGCGATTGAGAGAATTATAGGCATTCATATTTGTGGTAATCTAACTTCAAAAGTACTTCCCCGACCTACCTGACTGCGGACGCAAATATCCCCACGATAGCGTTTGGCAATATCATAAGCGATCGCTAACCCTAATCCCAGACCTCCTTGTTGGCGCGAGCGCGCTTTATCCGCCCGCCAAAATCGTTCGAATACATGGAGAAGATCTTCTGAAGCAATCCCAATTCCGGTATCCGTTATAGTAACGATGGCGTGTTTTCCTGTTTGAGATAGGGCAACTATAACCCTTCCGCCCCTGGGGGTGTATTGAATGCCGTTTTGTAGCAGATTGGAAAATAGCTGTACCAGTAGAGCATTGTCCCCCCGCACAGTCACTGCGGCTAGGTGGCTGTAAGTTAACTGTAACCCGCATTCATCGGCAATCCTCTCCATAGCATCAACCAGGTCTTGCAGTAGTTCGTGCAAAGGGATGAGCTGCTGCGCCTTCACTGCTGGTCGATCTAGTCGGGCCAATTGTAGCAGTGCTTCGGTTAGGTTCCGTAACTGTTTGGCAGCACTGTCCATATTGGTCAAACTGGTCCGGTCCGGAGTTATTATTGGCTCAGTCCGCTCGAGCATGACGTCAAGCCCTGCTTGAATAACAGCCAGAGGACTGCGCATTTCGTGAGAGGCGTCAGCGGTAAACTGACGCAACCGCTGATAACTTTGCCGAAAAGGCTTAATGGCCAAACGAGATAGCCAGATGCCAGCGGGCACAATTATACAGAGTCCCAAGACGCTGCGAACGAGTAATCCCCAGCGTAACTGTCTCAATGGGCGTTCGATGATGCGTAGAGATTCGCTGGCACGCACTATTCCAGCCAGATTTCCAGCTTCGTACACCGGCAGCGTCACCACCTGGAGTTGTTGCTGGCGATCGCGCCGAATTGCGACGCCTTCAGAGAGTTCATTCCTGTCCGGTAGGGAAAGATTGGGAAAGACTCGTCCTTCTCGCACCAGGAGTTCTCCATCAGCATCAAACCATTCCAAACTCTGACTGTGCTGTTCTATAGTATGCCAATGCTCGGCATTCGCTTCAGGGGAAAAAAATTTAGAGCGCTGTCTTGCGAGGTCTAGACTGGGGGCTGCCGCTTCAGCCAGCACTTTGAGTTCTTCTTGGTGCTGTTGGTACAAGCTGCGCGAGACAAAGGTATAAAGGGCGATCGCGCTCAGACTAAAGATCCCCAATGTCACGCCAATGTAAAACAGTAGCAGTTTCCGATAGAGGCGTCGAGCCTGTTGGCGGGCTTCGGGAGGCAGAGTAGAAAACGTCATGATTCTGATAGTGCCTTGAGACGATATCCCAATCCGTAGACGGTTTCTAGGGTATCAGCTGGAGCACCTAAACGAACTAACTTCTGCCGCAGTCGTTTGAGTAAGGTTTTGACCGCATCTTCATTGGGAATATCTTCAAAAGTCCAGAGACGCTCGATGATGGCGCTGCGACTAAATACCTGGCGGGGATTCCGTAAAAATAACTCGAGCAGCCCAAATTCTTTGGGAGTGAGTTTGACTGGCTGACCCCGATAGGAAACATCACAGCTGGCAGGATCTAATTGCAGGTGTTCCCACTGCAGGATGGGAGGAGCCGAACTGCCTCGTCGCAGCAAAGCTCGCACCCGAGCCATCAGTTCGGGAAAATCAAAAGGTTTTACGATGTAATCGTCAGCCCCGATATCGAGACCGAGCACTTTGTCCTCGCTGGTATCGCAGGCTGTTAACATTAATACTGGAGTCTGGTTCCCATGATTGCGTAGCTGGCGACAGAGCTGAATGCCGTCTAGTTTTGATAGTCGCACATCCAGCACCACCAAATCGTAAGGACTACATTCGAGCATCTCCGAACCCATGACGCCATCAGTTGCTGTTTCCACTACATAGCGTTGCGCTTTCAAAGCTTTCACAAGGATGTCAGAAAGCTGTTCGTCGTCTTCCACAACCAGAATTTTCATCCCAGTTTTAGCTAGTATCAAAAATTTTTTCTATTTTGATTCTATCAGATAGAAAGCAAAGCTCACTTGCTAAAGCAAGTGAGAGTCGCGCGACGCGAGCGGTCTACTCAAAACTTTTAAAATGTTCCGAGTTTGTCATTTTGTCTCTTTATTATTAGCAGTATCAACAGAGCGGAGAGAACAACCGCTTCCAAAACAAACAGTTAAATTACAGAGGTTACAATAATGACAATTCAATTAGAAACAAGCACCAAAAAGCAAAATTTTAGTGTTACTCGTGAAGTTTTAGCTTTTGGTTATCCTGATGCTTTAGAGGGAAAAATCTTAGAGTTAGTACGCTACACTATTCCATCAGGAGTTGTACTCTCACCCCACAGCCATCCAGGATTGCAAATAGAACAAATTGAACTCGGGGTACTAACCTATACAGTCATTGAGGGAACAGCTAAAGTCATACGAGCTAATAAACACACTCAATCCCTGCAAGCTGGACAGACAACTTATCTTTATAGTGGCGATTCTTTAACCGAACCAGCTGGGATGGTACATTCGGCTAGAAATGAAACTAATAGTCCGATTATTCTCTATTCAAGTTCTCTATTTGAGATCAATCAGCCTAAAGCAATGGCTGCAACAATATTGTCAACATGACGATTAAAGTCAGTAAAGGAGTCACCTCCTCTACTGCTCTTCAGAACGGGACGTGACACTTTAGCGTCATACCGCTCCTCAATAAAGTTGCCATCGTATGGACTGGCATCGCCCTTAACTTTCACATACCTAATAGTTTTTGTATCAGGGTGCGATCGTAAATATATCGGTTTTAAACCTTGTATTTTGGTAGCGAAGACCCAATTTCTATCACCTATTTTGTGTAAGTATTTGTTAACTACCCATTTTCTTCCCTTATTTCGGTGACGTTTTATTCCCCATTTAAGGCGGAAATAGAAGGTTCGTGCGACGAAGTGCAGCCTCAAAAAAAATGTATTTTTTTATACCATTTTTCGGTATAAATAATAAGAAATACAAATCAATTACTTTGCCTAGTTTGTTTCCTTTTAGGCAATGTTTTAAAAACAAAATACGTAGTTACAATGGTTTGATAGAAAAGTTTTGATATATCCCAACCTCCGTTTTAGGCAATGTTTTTTGCTATTGATGCGTTTTAAAAAAACATTTATGTAACTTATATTTTAGCGATAGCTTACTTTTGAAAAATCAATCGCTGTATTGATTGCACAGCGAGAGTTTCAGCGACAGACTGCACTTTGTCGCACGAACCTTTTATTACCGCCGTTTGGTAGAAAACTCTACGTGAGCTATGTGAATTCAGTTTTTAAGTCCGTAAGTATCTTTTCCTATCTTTAATTACGCGAATGATGAGAATATCTTTATTGTTTTTGTTAATGATGCCAGTGCCATAGTCAGAGTAAAGCGATCGCTTTGAAGTACCATTAGGCTATAACGAAGGCGTAGAGGGAGTTATTAGTGTTAGTAGTGGTTCAGAGCTAACTTTAGATATTTACGACAGTAACGAATAAAGCTTCGCCGACCTAGCAGCGATAACTGCTTATTGGTCTTGGAAATATTAAATGCAAGCCCAACTGAGTCTTGGGAGCAAGGTAACTTTGCCTATAATTTTTTTCGTCTGGGTGATGATAAAGTTAACGTTCAAACTGGTTGCTTTCTCAAGGCAACAAATCTTATTACCAATCAGGTACGAGCGATACAGATACCATCGTCAATCTCTACTGGACGTGAAGCATTAGATTGGGCTACATCTGTATAAGGAACGATCTATTCAATATTTATAAAAACTAACCCTAATATGTAGCTTGAAGGCGAGAAAGAAGATAATCTCCAGCAGTAATGGGAGGATAGAGAGGAGGACGTTCGGCACTCTGACAGGTTTCTAAGCACCTAATTTCAGTATCGTGGTTGGGATGACAAAAAAAAGCGATGGAATATCGAGATTGCTTGGCTTTAAGTTCTTGAGGAATTCTGACACGGTGTTTGGTAGAGCAAAATACATGATTCGTCCAACGTTGCATCAGATCGCCTGTATTGACCAGTACAGTTTCGGGAATAAAGGGTGCTTCGATCCATTCACCACGAGCGTTACACACTTCTAAACCCCCGACGGCATCTTGAAATAGGAGAGTAAAACTACCGTAATCCGAATGTTCCCCTGCTCTTAGCTGCTCTGGTGAGGGGGTCTGTTCGATGGGTGGGTAGTGGAGCAGTCTTAGGGTGTTGTCGTATCGGTCGTGCTTGTGGACGAAGAAAGATTCGGGAAGATTGAGTGCGATCGCCATCGCTTCGCAAAGGTTCATGGCAGCAGCATTACAGGCAGAAAAGAAATCTAACATTGTTTGCCGAAACTTTTCGTTTCCTTCGAGCCATCTATCTAATTCCAAACCAATGTTGTATGCTTCTTTTAAATCTCCTGGTTTGCTATCGTCTAGGCGTTCTCGTCCCACTCCAACATAACCGCGATTGCTAAATTCATCCGACCATGCCAACTTATTCTTTTCAGCTAAAGTCAGGTTGAAAAACTTCCGCGATCGCTCGAACGTTTCGGCAACCAAATCTGAATCAATGCCTGGATGCTTAAGGTACATGAATCCTATCTCATGGCAAGCACGGTAAATTTCTGCTGCGAGCGCATATCTTGTTGATGAATTACCTTCTTTAAAAGGAGCAAAATCTATGATAGGAATTTTTTCGGACACGGTTTGATTAACGCAACTATAATTTACTTCTATATTCATTAGGGTACATTTTCTACTGAACGAGAAGCATTAAAATAAACTATTATCAGTAAATGATTTTTCCTCCCGAAGTCCAAGAGTTTCTAGAAAAATACGATCGCCTGCTCTTAGAAGAACGGGGAATCATTAAACTAAAATCTGCTGACTTCTATCAAAGTTTAGACTACACAGACCTCTTTTCCATGATTTAAACTTTTCAAAATGAGCTCAGAAAATTTAGTTTTCGTTCAACTAGCGCAGCAGGACGATTAGATCTGCATTGTCGAACTGGCGATCGCACTCTCTACTTCCGTCTCCGAAGTCCGACAAAGACTGCACGATTTAGGCGACCGCGTCGAACATAACGACAACGACGAATTCCCCCTTTCTCACCGATAACTTTAGTTAACCGAACAGTATTGATATTTGGTTGGAACTTGGGGAGCTGATGCTAAGTTTAAAATTTCTTGAAGTTTATTCATCTAACTCAGAGCTGGCATCTACACCGTAATTTAACTGTGGTATTTGGGTAAAGAGTAAAGGTCAAAGGGAAAAGGGTTGAAAATTGATTTTCAAGTCTCAATAATTAAGTTTTTATGTACTGGTGCAAGAGCTGAGTATAAACTTAGTGATTTAGTAAAATTCTTGAAAATTTAGATTTGAGACGAATTTATGCCTAATTCCAATCCTCAATTAGAAAATATTATCACCGACAAAAGTGAATTATTTCATCAACAACAACCCAGACTCATCATATCTGAAGGATTATTATATCCTGCAACAGAAGGTGGAAAAATCCAAACTTGTTTGGCTCGATTGGGAATTTTACTTGGATTTAAAATCGAACCAATCAATCGTCAATGGATTTTACTTGACACAACCAATCAACCCAGCGAGCTAAAAGAAATGAAAGCAATCCTCTCTAAAGGATTAGCTATCTCATCACAAGAAGGTAGCAAAATCCAAACTTGTTTAGCTCAAATAGGCAATTTACTCGGATTTAAAATCGAGAGAAAAGGTGCCAATAGAAAATGGAAATTTACTGACGCGAGTGATTGGCTTAAAGCTAGAGGTGCGATGTAGATAGACAGAACCATAATTTGTGCCTAGATAAGCTTATCGAATTTTGCTGAAAATAGCGCTCGGCTCTGCCGCTGCCGGATGAAAGGTGAACAGCGTCAGCCTCATTTTGCCATCAATCGTGACCTCGATCTCATCATCTAATATTGGTCTTGGCATGAGTCGAGTTTTGTATTGTAATTAGCTGTTTGATTTCTAGATTATTGGTATTGTTATGTAGATAATGCAATAATACACCGCTAAAAAGTCGATCTTTCTTGCTCCTCAGTAATGCAGTAATGCTCAGGGTGTAAAGAACTAGACGAGATTTTAGAAAAAAAAGCTTCTCTATAATTAATTTGTGCAATCTCTTGCAGAATTTCAAATCTCTTAAGCTGTGACCTGAGATTAACATAGAAAGATTGTTTTTTATAACTTAAAAAGTTTAGGTTATTAAGGGCTTAACTTCAATAACATTAAGCTCTTTTTTTTAGACTCTTGTCTCTTTCTTTTATTTGACGAATCGTCGCAAAAATCTCGATTGTTGGATAAAGTTTAGCTTCAAATTTAGAAAGGTAAAAATGCTATCTACTTGTTGCTAATTTTCATTAGCAGCATTTGAGTTGTCAACCTTTAAGAGCGATCCGAGGAAAGTTTTTCATGACTACTTCAAAAGCATCAAGCCCTAGCTTCTTAAGAGATGCCTTTACATCTTATGCCAAATATAATGCTCCAAAACAACAGGAACTCCAACAGTATGCTTTACAATGGCTGCAAAACCAGATTGAATCAGAACTCGATGATGGAAAGGCAGTCATGGAGCAGTTTACTGGTAAATGGCGTAAGGGATGGCAGCCAGGAATAAATTCTCAAGAATCACCGATTGAATTAAAAAATTTACCTCATTCTTATAAAGGTTCAAATTCCATCGATTCCCATCAAGAGGATGCTCTGATTTTTATTCACGAAGCAATTCCTCAAGATTTAAAAGATGGCTTTGCTAAACTTTGGAATATCAAGGAAAAATTACAGGTTAGTAATGCTGATGGTGCGCTCTTCATGGTTAATGAAGAGGAAATAGCTGTTTTACAAGAACAAGATCCTGAAGGAAATGGCATCGCTTGGTATCAAGTAGAAGAAAACCAAACTTATTATTTACTATCTGCTGAAGCCAAAGGCGATCGCTATTTAGTGGTGTTGAGTGAACCAATCAGTCCCCAAAACAAGGATACCTGGTTTGTGGCTCAAGCAGATGTTGACATCTCCAAAGTTTAATTGCTCAGATCCCAATAGTGTTTGTTTAACAATTATTGTTTGAGAGTGGGGAGGTAATAAACTTCGTTGTCGCTCGCTCACGTTCTATCCTGAATGAATGTCATTGAACTTAAATTTATTAGACCAACAAGGTAACAAGCAATAGAAAACTAAAAAGAGATAAACTTGTTTGGATAAAAATAGGCGAAATTAACGGTTTCATTGTTTTTACTCCTTAATAAGTTTGAATTTGGGTGATTAATCTTTAGATAGCGATTGAGTTTACGCCAAGCATGAGCGATCGCATCACAATTAAAAGCCCAGTCACAATTACCGGCGACTGGGCTTGATTAAACTATATGACTATAATTCGTTATCCTTGGAAAACTAAGCAGAAGCTTCTTCACCGAGATTGACTTTGACTACTTTATTTTTTTCTTCTTCTGATTTAGGTAAAGTCAAATTGAGGATACCGTCTTTGTATTCAGCAGTAACGTTAGTGTTTTGAATTTTGGTAGGTAGAGGAATTACTCTTTGGAATTTACCGTAACGAAATTCAGAACGAGTTTTTTCTTTGATTTCGGATTTACGTTCGCCAGAAATTGCTACTCGATCTGCCATTACTTGAACATCTAAATCTTTAGCTTCCATGCCAGGAACTTCTAGTTTTAGATGTAAAGCATCGTCAGTTTCAGTTAGTTCTGCGGCAGGTACTTTAGCTAGATTATCAAAACCATCCCAATTGTTGGGAACTAAAGCATCATCGAATAAGCGGTTTAGTTGACGTTGTAAAGAATTCATTTCTTGCCAAGGATTGTAACGTACTAATGCCATGTTTGTGACTCCTTTGTTTACTACTTAATAGATGATTAACTTAGAGTTTCTGTATATTTGTTGCTTGCTTCAATTATTATCTTAGTAAGTCAACAAACTAGAGGTAAGTGGTGGTTATAACCCATAGATAGTGAGGTTTTTATCCCGAACCCAAGCAGACGATTTTGGTAGGGGAAACTATACTTAATTGAGTTCGGTTTGGCAGACTAAAAAGATATTTTGACGATGAGCTTTTGACCCTGAAAACACAGAATAAAGGAAGCTCGTGATGTAGCAGTAAGCCAAATTGAAGTCATCGGTACACCCGAATTGAATTCGGCTGCCTGCGATGACTGCCTTCCGCAGTGGTCATTGGCTATCGATAAATAAGTTTTTCCGACTAACAAAATTGAACCTCTTTCGATTGCTAAGAAAATATTACTTCTCGGTCATTTTCTTCTTCATACTCGTCTTCGTAGTACCTGACTGCAATCCCTTCTAAAATTGAATAAGTCGAGCATTAAGCTTATTGGCTAGACCCAACGCGCCCCAACGCATTATCTCATCGTGATTCCAAGCTAATAATGGCTTCAGAATAAAAGCGAGAAAACTCATGGCTTTTTGGGTAGTCTTGACATCCCAATTGTATTTAACCGTCACTATTCCTTCTTCTTCAGTAAAAGTCCATTTTCCTCTGCCTTCCAAATCTCCAGATGCTACCAACTCAATTGATTTAAGATTGTCTACCGCAATAGTTTTAGAGGTCATGGATAGTTTATAAGGTAATACTCCTTTCCAAGTTTGTTCGGTGAGGAAATTAATTCCATCGGAATCTCCTCGATCTAAAACTTTAATACTGACTACTGCTTTCCACCAAGAGGGCAAGCTTTCGATGTCGCAAATAACGTCCCACACTGCTGTCAAAGGTGCTTCTATTTTCCAGACGGTAACAAAATTATATTCGTTGACTGACATGACTGATTTGCTATTTATCTTGAATTTATTATTTTTCTAACCATAGGTTCTGTTGACGTAAAGAGGCAAAGATGAGAAAGTACCTGAAGTTGCTGATTTTAGTCAAAAAATTCTTCATGAAATCTCGTGTTAAGTTGGACGATTCTGCTTGGCAGCAAATTTTCGTTGTTCTGAGCCACCAACAAGACATCCGTATCAAAGACCCCAAAGCTTGTCGTCGTTTTCTGAATGCGGTTCTCTGGATTACTCGCACAGGTGCTCAATGGCGTGAATTACCCAAACGTTTTGGCAACTGGAACAGCCTCTACAAACGATATCGGCGTTGGTGTCAGAAGGGAGTTTGGCATCGTCTCTTGCAAGAAATGTCCCACTCTGCTGACTTAGAAAGTTTAATTCCCGATAGCACCATGATTCGTGCTCATCCCTGTGCAGCAGGAGCAAAAGGGGGTCAGAAAAACACTCTTTAGGAGGTTCTTGTGGCGGATTTAGTACCAAGTTACATGCTGTGGTAGATGCGTTGGGCAATCCGCTGCGGTTGCTTCTGACTCCAGGGCAAACCGCCGATATCAGTCAAGGAGAGGCATTGGTGGCTGGTTATCGAGCTCAACAGGTAATTGCCGATAAAGGCTATGATTGTGATGCTTTTGTGGTCTTGATTGAGGAAACTGGTGCTCAAGGCGTGATTCCGCCTCGTTCTGGTCGCCTCAACCCTAGAGATTACGATTCACATCTGTACAAGGAGCGACATCTAGTTGAGTGCTTTTTTAACAAACTTAAATACTATCGTCGCGTTTTCAGCCGTTTTGACAAAACTGACGAATGTTATTTGGGATTTGCCGAATTTGCTTCGGCTTTAATTTGGTTGCGTTAATTGTGTCAACAGAACCTAACAAATTAAATAATATTTTTGGCAAGGGCTTCCAAGAAAACTTAAAATCTTCAGTCGAGCCTCATTAAGATTAGAAACTTGTAGTTGATGATTCAAATGAACAAGATGAATCGCTTGAAAACATCGAAATATCCATCTTAGTGTGGGAGTAGAAGTGGGTTTCTTGAGTTGATTGGGAATAGTTTCTTGGTTCTGAGCTAAAGCTTGTCGTAACTGAGGTTGACCGAGAGTATAAACTAGCAAACACAAACCCATAACCATTGACAATGCTGCTACTCTTCGAGGGGTGTTCAAAAAAACACTGGAAGTAAAAAATAAAGGGTCTTTAAGAAAACGCAAGCCTCGCTCAGAACTTTGCTGTCCTTTGTATTCAACTAGCACCTCATCATTGGAAAGAACGTCTTCATCTGTGACATTAGTTGCTAAAACAAATCTCCCAGCTCGCCTTTGGGCAATCTCAATTATCGACTCTAAAGGAACAACTTGAGCAGTGACACGATAGGTAATGTGTTCGGGAGACTGATTGTTTAGTCGGTCTTCCTGCTTTGATGTAGTGAGGATGAGTTTCAATTGCCACTAATTCTAAAGAATGATATTTCCAATTACGACTTAGCATCTCCGCAGCTTGTTTGGCATCGACAGCACAAGCAAAATCCTGTCTCATGAGTGACTTTAGTTCACTGGTGGCTATTTTGAGTTGTTTTGTCAGTTGCTTGTCTAGCTGCTTCAAATGACTATCGCGACGTTTTTCACTTTCAACAACTAACCAACCTTGAGGCACTCCACCATAATCACAACAACAGGAGGCAATGCGATAACCAGAAATTTCACTCTCGACAAAAACATCGTCTTTGATTGATTCGGCTAAAATCTTAGCTGTTTTGATACTTCGAGGAACAAGAGTAATCCAGTTCAGTTTTTCTAGTTGTTGAATATTGTCCGCGCTGTAAAGCGCACTTTCGGCAACGTAAATACTCTCTAAATTCCATTCCTGTTTAAATTGCTGAATCAACTGAAAACGTCTATTTTCAGCTTCCCATGAATACTTGCCCTTTTCTTTTCTCGCTTGAGATTTCAATACTTTCACCTACTTGTGTCAGGCAGTCAGCTATAATACTCTTGTTAAAAATAATGTCGCGCTTGTCATAAAATCTCAAAACAGTGACAACCGTACTGAAATACCCGTATGGACGTATACTCAATTTATTCAGGGTATAGAGAGTAATAAAGTCAAACAGGTCATGATAGACCATAAAGTGACTAAAGCTGAAATTATAACTGTCGATAATCATCAAGTAGAAGTTTTGATTCCTCGTAATGTGAACTATATTCTAGAGTTTCTCGCTGACAAAAATATTCTAATTTCATTTGAGCTTCCCAAAAATAATTCCCCTATAAAAGTTATTGCTGAATCTCTCCAACAAAACTCTAGAAATATAGCCGAAGTCACATTTACTGAGTTTATTCAAATAGACGAAAGTAAAAAAGTTGAGCTATTTGTTTTACAAAAAGATAGAGTTAGAGGAAAAGCCAAACTCTTCGATGGTTCAGAATTTAGTGTTGTTTTGCCTTTCGATCCTAGCTATGCGATTGATATTTTGGGGGCGAATAATGTTTGGACAAGTATTAATGATTAATTGATATTGAGCTGATTACAGAAATGGAAACAGCGATCGCTAAAATAAACAACTGATTCGCAGCTTTGGTTTAACGGAAGAATATCGCGATATTCTTCTCGAATTGGATCTTATAGCCGAAGTCGATGCGTTACGATTTAGAAGAATTGTTCGAGCGCGTAAATCGAGAATACTTTACAGGAAAGTTAGCCAAACCACGTCTATCCCTCTTCTAAGAAACCAGATTTGCTGAGGGTTGAAGAATAAGCTCAAAACCCAAAGCAATCGCTTTTTTGTGGAGGTTATTGACCATTCGCTCTCGGTAACGCTGCTCATAATAATCCATGCCAGGAGCGGTATAATCTCCTTGGGTTGTCCAAAGTTTGTAAAAAATTCGGGCAATTTTATGAGCGGTAGCAGTAATGGCTTTAGGGGAGCCAAGTCGAGAACGTCAGCGACGATAAAATGCCCCTAAAGCAGAATTACTTTTTCCGGCAGTTTGTGCAGCTATGCCGAAAGCATTAGCAGCACGGTTGACGACTAGACGAGTCTGAGAGCTTTTAATTTTGCCACCAGTAATGCGGCTGCCAGGACAAAGACCAAGCCAAGAGGTAAAGTGTTTAACTGTAGGGAATCGGCTGGGATCTAAACCAACCTCAGAAAGAATGATTTGTACTGTCAGGACACCAAGAGCGTCAACACGAGTAAAATCTACCCCACTCATGAGGTAAAGATGAGTAGGCAAATCAAATGCAGGTTCATTACCTTGAGGTTTATGGCGAGGATGCTTGGGTGGAGAAAGGGGCGACTGGGAAATATCAATTTGGTCGTGAAATTGATTTAAGCACTCCTCAATTTGACGGTCACATTCGGCGATTTGGGATTGATAGACATCATAGAGATCTAGCTCTTGTTGCAAGACGAATAAGTGTTCTTGTCGGTAATCACTTTGAAGCGCAGCTGCTATTTCCGCTTCACTCCGTTTGACACGGTGATGTTTTTTAGCGGCAAGTACTTGTGGGTCATGTTCTCCAGCAACAATCGCTCTTATGATTGCCATGCCTGTAGTGCCTGTAATATCGCTGACTGCTTGATGCAGTTGTATGTTCATTTGAGTTAAAGCTTTCTGCATCCGTTGGATGTGAACACTAGCACTTCTGATGAGACTATCACGTTGACGGATATAGCTACGTAAAACACCTGTAGATTCCATTGCCACTGTCTCAACTCCACACTCAGCTAACCAATCCGCAATTGCATATAAATCAGTTGCGTAGCAACCAAAACGCTGGACGCACTCATTAGACCGTCCTGAGGGCACACACACCCAATGATTTTGAGAACCAATATCAATCCCTGCCGCATTGGGATGAATCGGATTCAGTTGAGATGCCTTGGCTACAGATTGGCGATTCCCAACTGAAAACTTCTGTTTTTTCTTCATTTTAGTTCTCCTAGTCTCAAGCAATATCAAAGTTGAGAGTGTGCCTTGACCCAGGTTGACGGAATTCTACAGTCTTCTAAACGGGATAACGTTTAAACGCTTCACCAATGCCATCGCCGTCACAACCCAGAACCACGCTTTTGTACGGACGAAGATGCACCATTGAGGGAACGGTCTTAACTGTCAAGACACAATGCGAGTATAAGCTTTTTCTGTCCTTTTTATTTCGTTTCTTTCATCTATCGTGGACATATCGTCCATCAACCGCTTTTGTCATTCTCCGAACACAAAGAGTAAGAAATAAACCGATTTATCCAGAAAGAGGCAGTAGAGAAAATTGATTTATGCTATCTATTAAATTATGTAATCCTAGCAATAAATAAGAATTAGGAAATACTTCTCTTCTAACCAGGGAAAAATTAACCATAATAGAAGACTCGGTTGAACCAGGAGACGGACATACATTATTTGGTAGTAATGCATTGTAATGGTAATCTAAAAGTCGAAACATTTTAGGAATTATAGCCGAGCTAATGAACTGCCCCAAATGCCAATCAGCTCGAATCATCAAATACGGTTCTACCCATTACGGTAAACCAAGATTCCGCGGTCAAGAATGTGGACGACAATTTGTCGAGAATGCTAGCCGTCAACCCATTGAGGAGGCAACTCGCAGCAATTCTCATTTTGAAACCTGAACGAAAGAAAATACAGAATGAAAAATGAGAAACAGGAACTTGTGCGCGAAAAATTTTTGCGCACAAAGCGAAGAGTTAATTAATTGTGAGCCAAAGTAAGCTTAGAAGCAGCCATCATTTCCGAGGAAGTTCATTTTGAGCCATGAAAAAGCCGAGTAATACTTGGAACGACTACCTATTACTCTGTAGAGCTATAAAGGGCGCGAATTGGTTCTGGTTCAACAGTCGCGAAATTTAGCTAGAATTAACCCTGTCAGTTGCTTTTCCCTCCCTCAGCATAAACTCCCACAAAGTCTGCCAACTCTCAAACCATAAATATCTGGTTAGTGCCCGAACATCATTGAAGAAAGTTTGGCGAGTAACTAACATCGAGCGAACGGCACGATAAGTGATGTGGACTAAATCCCAACTGGTGTGGAAGAGATAAGCTAACCAATTAAGGCAGAATAGAAGTTCCGCCTGGTGGTTTTCACCGTGACCCAAGTTGTGTTCGAGATGATAGCCTTTAGTTTTGAGAATATTATTCCCTTCATTTTCGAGCTTCGAGCGCGCACGAGCAGCAGTGACAATCTCGATCGCATTCTGTTCACTGATGGGGAGACAACCGCTAAAAACTAGAGACAGCAAGAGAGAAAGCGCGTTTAGTCACCTTCCCAAAATATGAGTCTAGGAAGTACGTATAAATACAAAGAGTTACAGAGAACCAGGCAAATACTTAAATCATCTTGAGCAAGATGAAGGGTCGATTTAAAAATCAGGAAAAATAATTGTCTGATAAATTAAACAGACAATTATTCAAGAAAATGTTGCCCCAATTCTATCTAGATTATCTCAAAACTTATCTCCCTGATTCAGAATTATTAACCTTACAAATTCTAGTGTGGTTACTACAAGTTCACCGTCAAGTTAGAATCGAAAGATTGGCTTCGAGCTTTCCATATCCAATTAAGTGTGAAACTAGAAGAAAGAAAATACAAAGGTTTCTAGTTTTACCGCGATTAAGCTTACCATTACTTTGGTTTCCCTTAATTAAAAAAATAATTAATAGTCAATTCAAAACAGGCGATCGCTTAATAATAACTATCGATAGAACACAGTGGAAAGCCAATAATATTTTAATGGTAAGTGTAATTTGGAAAAAGCGGGCATTACCAAGATACTGGCTGCTGTTATCTAAGAAAGGTAGTAGTAATTTTTATGAGCAGGTAGCTGTTATTAGACCCGTATTACGTTTAATGAAAGAATATCATTTAGTAGTTATTGGCGATCGAGAATATAGGAGTACGGCATTTGCCCTGTGGTTAACCAAGAAAAAAATACACTTCGTTTTTAGATTGAACAAAAATACTAAAATTAAGCTCAGATACCAACAATATCAATCTCTAGATTCTTTGTGTATTAATCCAGGAACACGAGTTTTGTACTCTAAAGTTTTAGTAACACAAGAAAATAAAATAGACAGATTTAACGTCGTAGTTTACTGGAACAGAAAGTACGATAATAAACAATTACCTGCTCCTTGGTATCTGCTCACCAACCTCGAAAATAAACAGGAAGTTATTAAAATATTTGCCTCTCGTGGTGGAATTGAAGCAATGTTTCGGGATTGTAAGAGTGGCGGTTATAATCTAGAAGAAAGCCAAGCTAATACTCAACGTTTAACTAATCTAATTTTGTTAATAGCATTCGCTTATACTGCTAGTTGTATAGCAGGATTAAAAATTAGAAATACTGGTATAACCAAGTATATCAATAGACTAAAGCTTGAAGGTAAAAATCGACCCAGACACAGTTATTTCTGGACGGGACTATATGGCACTACTTGGATCTTATCTATGGATATATGTTGGGAGTGGGTCGAAAAGTTAATGAGAGCTGCTATCAATAAACTGCCATTTTATCTTCGAGGTCTTAAAGCTATGAAACGCATACAGAGTATGATCTAGCTTGGTTGTCTCCCCGTCAGGTTGAAGCCAATACCTGAGGTGATGTTAGGTTAAGCTCTTGTTGGATTTCTGCTAGCGGTCGATGCCACATTTCTTCCCAGGGAACTGCCCAGAGGGGACGAGCTTTATGACCGCGCTGCCAACCTTCAAACAAAGCATCAAGAGCTAAATTCAAATACCTAGTTTTGACAGTTGCAAAGTGCATTACCAAAGCATTCATTAATAAAGTTTGGAAGATAGTCGGACCTTGACCCTGATAAAAGCCTTGAAGTGCTAATTCTCCGAATACATCAGTTTTGTAACCAGCTACAACATGCCAAATGTCGTGAGTTTGCATTTTACGGAGTTTGATGTAGTTCAAATCATCAATTGACTCATAAGCTTTGTAATCGTAGGGGACAATTCCATTCTCAATCATATGATGATAGTAAACATAGCCTAATGTACCAGGAGCACAGTTTTTACCGAGGTCTTCTAATTTATATTCAGGTCCAAAATACCGTTGCTCAATCTTATCTGCTGTTTCAGGATCGAGACGTAACTGCCGAACATAGTCGAAAACATGCTCTTTTTCTAAATGCATCATCACTTCTTCTAGTTTGAAATACCAGGTCAACTCTGGATCGGTGGGATTAGCTGCTATACATAAAAACGCCTGCACAAAATCTAGATTGTCGAGGGGAGAGTTAGATTGAAGCAACTCAGCCGATATTATATGGGTAGAATTCATGGTCAAACTCCTTTAAAATTTGATGTTTAGTTATATTGCTAAATTTTTTGTAAGCATATACTCTTGTGTGTGTTGAGTTAAAGTAATCGCGCAATAGAATATTTCATCAGCTAGATAGTATTGTGCTTTTCCGAGAAGATTTACTAGTGAATTTTCTTGGTAGATCGGTTGTAGGAGAAACTTAATGTCTCTGTTCCAGCTCTTGAGCAGCAAGGAGAGTACTTAAAGCTTCAATCATATGAGTGCACTCTTTGAGCCCACAGGGAATTTCTTGGGCAAAAAAGAGTTGAGCTGTCTCAAACTCTCGGATCAGAGCGTTGCGATCGCCCTCCTTTACTAATTGAGCTAGGCGACTATAAGTATTTGCCAGTCGAGCGATCGCTTGACGACGCTCTAGTGTAGCCAAAATGATATCTACTACCAGAGGAGCAGACTGAGCAAAGAGGCGACTGACCGTAGCAATGGTATGGCGATAGAGGGGACTGGCAAAATCCAAACTACGGCGGATATCAATGCCTTCCTCTGAGAAAAAAGCTCCCATACTGAGAGTGGTAAAGTTGCGAATTGCTTGAATGTCCACCATCATGCGATCGTGTTCTTCTGGAGTAGCAAAAATTAGTTTGCCCCCATCACTCTGAATTAAATCGAGCAACCATTGAAAAGACTTATCTCCACGTCCCTGACAAACTACAACTTTGTGAGATAAGAAGGATTTGATACCGGAACCAAACATAGGATGCAAACCCATTACTGGACCATTGTGATATTCCAGCATTGCTTCGACTATGGGAGTTTTGATACTGGCAATATCTGCCAAGGCAGTAGTAGGAGAGATGTATTTAGCTGCCTGGCGAATTACTCGAACCATGCATTTAATGGGAACGCATACTAAGACTAAATCTGCTGGAGCCAATAACTCTTCTGCTCTTTCCCAATCATTGCATTCGAGAACGTTTATATTATGTCCTGCGGAAGATAATCTTTTGGTGAAGAAGGACCCCATCATTCCCCCACCGCCAATAATAGTCACCCGTCTAGACTGAGTATTATTTAGGGCAGAAGATGAAGATTTCATTGTCAAACTTGCAGCACAACCAAGAACTAGGTTTTGCCACACAAACTCGGGAATACCAGCCTGGTCTAGAATGGGTACTAGCTCGGGGGTTTCTGAAGAGTAAAAAGACGCTGATTCTTCTAAAATAGCTATTCTTTTTCCTATCAGTTCAATTAATTCTCGATCGATTTGTTGTAGGTTTTCTTGTATCATAATTATTCCTTTCGTAATAGTAGAAATCAAACTATTAAAAAATCCAAACTATTGAAAATCAAATGACAGGAGGACTAGTTTTTAACTTTTTTTTAGTCACAAAATTTAAAGTTCTTCGATTCCAGGCAAACCCGATTATGCCAATAAGTAGATTAGATAAACAGATAGCCAGAAAAATACCCTTAACTCCAAAAAATCTGCTACCAACTGTGGCTAATGGTAAGTAGAGAATGATAGTGTGAATGAAAGTTATCGCCACTGGAGGCAGAGGCATTTCGATTGCATTAAAAGTAGAGCTAGAAATCTCGATAATACCTAAAGCTGCATAACTAATGGGAACGATCGCGAAATAAGTAACTACGATAGTAATAACTTCTGCATTCTGGTCAAAAATAGATGCCATCTTGGCAGAAACAGTAGTTAAAACTATAGCGACCAAAACGCCCCAAATTAAGCAAAACCGCAAGCTAAGCTGAAAAGTTCGATTAATACGAAATAACTTACCAGCACCCCAGTTTTGCCCCACTATTGTACCCATACTTGCTGCTAAAGCTAAAAATACTATTAATCCCATCATTTCTACTCGCGAGATAATGCCAAATCCAGCTATGGCTGCCGAACCATAAACAGCTATAATCCTGGTAATAAGTCCTGCTGAAATAGGTTTAATAGCCTTAGTAGCGATAATAGGTATAGCAATATGAAGGATGTTTTTCCAATCTTGGAAAAGTTCTCTTAAGGAAGGCAAGTTAAATGCGATCTTTCTTTCTCGATCGAGGATAATTAAGCACGAGATTAGAGTTATTGCCTGTGCAATAACTGTTGCGAAAGCTGCACCCCTAAGTTCCAGGCGAGGAAAAACGCCCCAGCCAAAAATCAACAATGGATCGAGAACAAAATTAATCGCAGTAGCGGATATCATTAATAAACTGGGAAGTACTGCGTTTCCAGATGCACGAACAGCATTATTTGCAGTTATGGAAACCAAGCCAAAAATCGAGCCGATATAGATGATTTGTATGTATTCTCGGATGAGACTAATAATCTCAGCTTTAGCCCCTAAAGCTGCGAAAAACGGCTCAATGGTTGCTAAATTGATGAACGTTAAAATACTCGCAATAACTAAAGATAGCATGAGGCTATCGGCGATCGTACGTTGTACTTTATAGAGATTGCCTTCTCCAATAACACGAGCGATGACCAACTCAGCTCCGTTTCCTAAACCGATAGCTATGCTGCTGATAATCATAACTGTTGGAAAAGTGAAGCTTATTGCAGCTAGTTGTTCTGTACCCAGTTGAGTAATAAAAAAGGTATCTACAATATTAAAGGTCATCAGTGTAAACATTCCTAACAGCATTGGTACGCTCAATTTGATTAGATGGAAACTGATGCTACCTTCGGTAAGTTTGCCTTTTAGAAATGGTGGTTGAATAGTTTTCATAGCAGTAGTCGATCTGTATACACAAGAAATTTAAAGAAAAGAAAACACCAAAGACTATTGCTATTAACCAATTGATGCTACAAATTTACTTGGTTTATGAACCTGACGAAGACCTTGTTTGACCATTTTGGTAATAGGTGCGACGTTTGTTCCTGGTGGGAAAGAGCCTGGTAGCTTATTATCGGCAAGCTGAAGTTGATAGCGTGACAAAATGGTAGCTAAGACTAACTTTAATTCAAACTGGGCTAAAGCATGACCAATACAGCGACGAGGACCCACACCAAAGGGCATAAACTCGTAAGGAGAGAACTTTTGTTCTAAAAAGCGCTCGGGTTTGAATTTGTCGGGTTCTGAATATACATCTTCGCGGTAATGTAGCATATTAATACAGAAGCATATAACCATGCCTGGATGGAACTGATAGCCCATCAGTTCAAAGGGATGTGTCACTACTTTCCCACCAGTTACTGTTACTGGATCGGGTGGGTAAAGTCTTAGGGTTTCATTGCAAACTGCTGTGAGATAAGGTAGTTGGTAAATACTCATTGGATTGGGAGACTCGCCGAGACTATCTAGTTCTTCGAGCAATCGTTCGCGAATTGCTGGATGTTTATGAACCCAATACCAAGACCAAGCCATAGGGCCACTCATCGCCCCATCAGCAGCAAACAGTAGTGTCATTAACTGATCCCGTAATTCTAGATCGGTCATGGGCTGACCGGCTTCATCGCGAGCCAACATCAGCAATGTCAAAATATCTTCTTTCTCAGGATCGTTCATTTCACGGCGTTCTTTAATTTCCGCATCAAGCAATTCATACATTTGCTCCCGAATTTTAAACAGAAATCCCCACGGACTCCATGGCCCTAAATTCCACCGCAGAGCTGGCAAAAAGCTGGCATACACGATGGGAATAAAGCGAAAATCTGTCCGTAGCTTCTGTAATAGTTGCCCAAATTGCTCGCCCCGTTTTTTATTAGACCACCCGAAAACAATATCCATAATCAGGTTTAGGGCGATCTCATGGGTAGCAGAAAGAGGCGAAAAGGCTTTGTCGGTTGGCAGATCGTCTATGACTTTCTTCGTTATCTCACAGATAAGCTGTCCATAAACTTTAAGCCGAGCACCATGAAAAATTGGCATCAAAAGCTTGCGATAGCGGTCGTGTTTCTCTCCCTCAAGCAGAAACAAGGAGTTATCTCCCATAATCGGGCGTCTAAAATTGGTCATCTCGTTACTAGACTTAAGGTGTTTTGCGTGAGTGGTCAAAAGCTCTTTGATTGCTTCTGGATGACTGACAAACACGGCAGGTTTTGGACTATAAACCCGTGTGGTGAAAATATCACCGTAGCGTTTTATTCCAGCTTTCATATAGCCAATACCATTGAGCTGAAATTGAAGACATTGCCACCAGTGGGGGGTTTGAAAACCATTTATTTGTTTCATGGGTATTTTTCTAAAAAGTTGTACAAAATACGATCAAACTTACAATATATGCGGAATATAGGTTGTTTTCGGTTTTAACTTTCAAAAGTAGGCAGTTTCTAAACTGTTGCAGGTCTTTTTTCCTCTTGCTCGGTTAAACTTAGTGGTGGTGTAGGAGTAGGGCCGAGAGCTGTCTTGCCCCAGCGCATCACACTAGCAGCTGCGTTAGATACGGAACCAATGGTATAGACTAAAACTAAATCGTTTTCTCGTATCAAACCTAATTCTGCGCCATGGTACAGATTGGCAAGGGGGAGCATAGGTCCGATATTGGCGTAACGAGCGTGCAGGTTAAGAGTACGCCTGGGATCGCTCCCTAGTGCCCGCGTGCAGACATTGGTATACCAGGCGGTGGGAGTATTAAAAGCAAAGAAGTCAATCTGCTCCAGAGTAACTCCAGCAGCTTTTAAAGCCCCCGCACAGCATTGCTGAAGTAATGGGACAGCAGTTTCACTAAGTATTTTCCCAGTACCCTTATGTGTCCTGATAAATATTTGCGGTTTCCCCTGAGTGTCTGTGGTCAGTTCATTGTAGAATGTTCTGCAGGTTGAGGCAGTATTAATAATTTTGGTACCAAGTACTCCCTGGTTGGGTTTGAGCGAACTAACTACAAAGGCTCCTGCTCCGTCACCCGATAAAAAAGAAAGAGTATCGTTTTTATCGGTAAAAGGGGAGTAGTTAGTACAAATAACCACCAACACATTATGATACTCTCCCGTTTGAATCATACTACAAGCAGTATGGAGCGCAGCCATAGCACTAGAGCAGGTCGATTCTATATTCCAGGCAGCACTTTGTAAACCAAGTTGCTCGGCTAAGAATGCTGCATTACCAGGCCCAACTCGATCGGGAAAAATGGTAGTAACGAGCATCAAATCAATGTCTTCTGGGGAAAGCTTCGCTGCCTCAAGAGCATCCTTGGCAGCTTTATAGGAAATAGAGAGCGCCGATTCATCGGGTCCGAAAACCCGACGCTCGATAGTACCGCGAAAGGGATCGGACATATAGGGCATCATTTCTTCAGTCCAAATATCCGAGGCTTTACTCTCAGAATCAGATTTAGCTAGAGAAAAAGTTTGTGCTAGGGTTTTTTCTTCTGCCTTGGCAACTAGCTCTGGGTGATGTTGGCGATAATAATCGTTAGTGCGAATGATACTAGGAAAACTAACCGCGATCGCGCGAATACCTACTGGTTTTAAATTCATCACAAATCTCCTGAAAAATTTATAGTTCGGCTCCTTGAGCTTTTAAGCTATTAATCCGACCGCCAATGGGTGCTCTTTGGCTGGGGTCGATTCTCACATCCACTACGAAAGGTAATGAGGAAGCCATAGCTTTCTCTAGTGCCGTCTCTAGCTCTGACTCTCGACGGACGCAAATGCCATCAGCTCCCATGCCTCTAGCAATCTGAACGAAATCAGCCTGGGGAATTTCTGTATCTACCATAGAGAAACCTTGCATTGCCGCTCCCTGAGCGCACATATTGTAGCGACCGTCGTTAAGTACGATCCATACTGCTGGAACTTGTAATTTAACCGCCGTGCTTACCTCGCAGTTCATCAGCATCGAGCCATCACCCACGATCGCCACAGCCTTGCGGTTGCTAGCTAAAACCGCACCTACAACTCCCGTAGCGGCGTGAGCCATTGCTCCTACCCCAGTGCTAATCCGATAGCGATTCGGTTTCTCGAATTGCAGTAAGTGTGTTGCCCAAGCAAAGGAGTTACCAGCATCAGCCATAACCAGCGCGTCGCTGTCTCTAACAATTTGCTGCTGAATTGCAGCCATCAGCACTGCTGGTCTGACCGAGCCATTAGTGTAGGAGCGAACCACTGGCAACTGCGGTCGAGGTAATAGGGGTTTACTTGAGATCTCCAGCTCTTCTGGGAAATGTGGGAGCAATGCTCTAACGAAAGTACCTATTTTAGACTGAATCGAATAGGTTTCTATACTGGGATAGGCAACCCCCGGTACTTCTGGGTCGATGTCAACATGGACAAAACCTCGTGGCGGAATCATGGACGGATTCCAGAAGGAAGTAGGTTCGCCCAAGCGCGTTCCTAGAACTAGTATCCGTTCGGGGCGGTGCCGTTCCATATACTCCAATACCGAACTATGACCGGCAAACCCAGTGACCCCAATAAACTGAGGATGAGCTTCGGGAAAGATTCCCTTGGCGCGAGGGGAACACATCACTGCCGCTCCCGTCCTTTCTGCTAGTTGACGGATGGGTGCAGCAGCATGGCGGGCACCAAAGCCTACCCAAATTGCAAATGAATCTCGAGCCAACCATCGAGCGCACTGAGCGATCGCTTCTTGCCCAGCCGTTGCCTGGGTGCGAGAGAAATTCAAGGGCGGCAGAGATAACGAGGCAAGGCTAGTTTGAACGGCGGTAGGAATGCTGATGTGGGCGACAAAACCACCTGGTTTGGTCAAACCCAGTGCCAACCTTCGAGCGATTTCTGGCAGTTGTTCCCCGCTTTCAAGGACGGTAGCGTAATGGAATAGGGAACCAGAGGTAAAAATCCCTTCTTGGGGCATGGTGTAAGTACTGGTTTCCTGACAAGCCCAGCGTCCGCGATTGGCTAAAGAAGTAGAAGCTGAGAGTAAAATTACCTTTGCCCCTTCTCCTCTAGCAGTCATCAATCCCGTTAAGGCGTTGGTAATGCCAGGACCAGTAGTGGTAAAAACTACCACTGGGCGTTGCGTAGCCATGCCTTCAGGTTTATCGCTAACAAAGTAGGATTCGATCGCAGCAAAAGCCGCTCCAGTTTCGTGACGAAAGTGTACTACTTGGATGGGACTTTGCTCCAAAATTGCCCACAAAGGACTAATGCCCCCACCGGAAACTCCAAAGGCAAAGTTGACTCCTAACCTCGTCAGTAGTTGGACTATAGCCTCTGCTACTGTAATTGTCTCTAGAGTAGAAATAGTTGAACGTGCAGAGTTACCGACAGAAGACTGAGAGGGAGAAAAAATAGAAGAGCTAGATGAAGTATCTATTAAAATCGAAGAGTTTGACTGGGATTTAGAACTCATAGTTACTATAATTTGGCAGTTGACAAAGTTGTGAAAAAATTCTTCTCTAGGAGGCTAAGAGAGGTAATTGTTTGTGCCGCAACACTCGCTTGAGTATTTTTCCAGTGCCATTTTTGGGAATGTCGTCGACAAACTCAACAACTTGCGGTCGTTTGTAAGTCGCTATTATTTCTTCACAGAATTGAGCGATCTCCGCTTCGCTGAGGGTATAACCTTTTTTGAGAACGATATCGGCTTTGACTATTTCTCCTTTGACTGGATCGGGAACTCCGTAAACCGCTACCTCAGATACAGCTGGGTGTTGATAGATAGCATTTTCCACCTCTATGGGATACACTTTGAATCCCGAAACGTTGATCGTATCTGCAATCCGATCGACAATGTAGAAGTAGCCATCCTCATCCTGGTAACCAATGTCGCCAGTGTAGAACCAACCATTGCGGATCGCTCTATCGGTATCTAGAGGGCGATTCCAGTAACCCAACATCACGTTAGGTCCCTGCACCACAATTTCTCCTAACTCTCTTGGCGGTACTTCTTTGCCATGGCGATCGACAATCTTCATGTGCACGTTCTCGATGGGAGTACCAACAGAACCCAACTTGTACTTTGTAGGATGGTTGTAACAAGCGCAGGGAGAAGTTTCTGTCAAACCGTATCCTTCGTGGATTCTCAGTCCCCTTTCTTGCTGCCATCGGCGGGCAATTTCTACTGGCATGGGTGCGGCGGCAGTAAAGCAAAAGCGTACCGAACTCCAGTCCAATTCAGACGAGTTGACATTTAGTAGCTTGATGTACACTGTCGGCACCCCGAAGAACATCGTCACCCGTTCCTTGGCGATCGCCTCTCGGAGTTGTTTGAGGTTAAATCTACGTTGCAGCACGATTGTGGCACCGACATTAAATCCAGAGTTGAGAATGGCATTTTGTCCGAAACAATGGAATAAAGGCAGGTAAAGCAGTAGCCGATCGTCTGCGGACATCTCACAACAGCGGTTTTGCGCGTACAAATTGGAGATAATGTTGCCGTGGGAAAGAGTAGCTCCTTTAGGAAAGCCAGTGGTTCCGGAAGTGTAGACGATCGCCGCCGGAGCGTTAGATTCCATTTTTACGGCTTGGGCTTCAGGAGCTGCATTAATTATTAATTGATACAGGCTAACTCCCTTACTGGGCTTAAAGTCGGCGAAGAAAATATCTTCTAGCTCTGGTAAGTCTGCTACAGCGACGTTTTTGCCAAGCGTTTCCGTCGTAATCATGACTTTAGCAGTACAGTCGTTGAGGATATAGGTCACCTCGGCACTTTTGAGCATGACGTTGAGAGAAACTGCAATTGCTCCTAGCTTTAAAATAGCTGCATAGGAAATAACAAATTCGGGAATATTGGGCAGAAATAGGGCTACGCGATCGCCTTTGTCGATGCCCCGTTGCTGCAAGCCATTAGTCAGACGGTTAACTATCTGGTTCAGTTGCTGGTAGGTATAGGCTCGATCTTCAAAAATCAATGCTGCTTTATCAGGGAAAGATCGAGCCCCACGTTCTATATGCTCTGTGATATTCATAACTAAAAATACTCACGATCTGGTTTGCCAAGCTCTATCTTGGGTTGTTGCTTTTAGAACAAATCGGGCAAGAGTTCGCCGATCGCCCCCACGATTTCTCCTCCGGCAGTGATATCTGCAGCAATCTTAGCTATGTGTTCGTCTAAAAATTGCTCGTCATCATTCCACACATAAGGCTTGTCTGCTGTCGGCGGCTTGCCAATAACGTTACGGATGGTTAAGTACAATTGCTTGGTAGCTGGAGACAAGGACTGAGAAGCATCGTAATGCCCTTTAATTAAACGACTTCGTAGGTCGACGGCTTGCACCCCAAACATCAAGGCGATCGCCAAATATTGCCGACCAATTTCTAAAGAACGACGGGCTAAATTAGCCGAACCAAATCCTTGGCTATTGATATTTTGATTGAATTGTTCGGCATGAGTGGGAAAGCGATCTGCCAGAGAATTGCCATAGAAACTTAACAGTGGCATCAGGGAATTAGCAGTTATCTGCAAACCCTTGAGACCCATATTTACCTGGCGATCGGGGTTGCCTACCAAAGAGGCTGGCAGTCCATTATTAAATTCAGGTGTCACCAGCATGGCAATTTGCACGTCCAAATGCTTCGTTAGCAGACCCAGACAATAGCGTAGGTTATCCATAGCTGTCCCCACGTACTGACCGAGGAAATTGCCGCCATGATAGCTGGCTTGATTGTCAACATCGATCAAAGGATTGTCAGTAACCGAGTTGATTTCGGTTTCGATTTGTTCGGTTATCTGCTCCATACCATCGACTATCGGTCCGAGATACTGGGGCAAACACCTCAGAGAATAACGGTCTTGAATCGGTTGGTTGCCGCGATAGTCGTGAGACCCGTCCAATTCATTGCGAATCAGTTCCGAATCAGCCAACAGGTCGAGCATGCGAGCAGCAGCCCATACTTGTCCTGGATGTGGTTTGCAACGATGAATAAACTCATGGAATGATTGATTGGTTCCGTTTAAACCTTGAATTATCAGAGCATGAGCTCCTATGGTCAGGGCGAGGAGCAGGCGAGCATCCCAGACACAGTTAGCAGCAATTCCCGTCATCACCGAGGTGCCATTCATCATCGCCAACCCTTCTTTGGGCTGAAGCTGTAGCGGCGGCAAACCGAGCCGAGTGAGTGCATTGAGCGCGTTGAGCTCTTCGCCTTGAAAGTCCACGGTATAGCAGCTATCAAAACCAATCAAGGCTCCAGTAATATAAGACAAGGGTACGAGATCGCCGCTGGCACCAATAGAACCAAACTCATATACATGGGGGGTAACGCCAGCATTGAGAAAGGTTTGCATGCGCTCGATCAGTTCCAGCCTAATACCAGATGCTCCCTGCAAGTGCGAGTTTACCCGCAGGAGCATCGCGGCACGGACATCGGTTAGAGGTAATTTTTGTCCCGCTCCAGTCTTGTGATACCAAATGAGGTTGTTCTGTAGCAGGGCTGCGTATTCAGGAGAGATCGCAATATTGGCCATGCCACCAAAGCCACTGGTCACGCCGTAAATTGGCTGACCCGATTTAACGGCATCGGTAATATAGTCGCATGATGCCCGAACCCGTTGAAAAACATCTTCATCATTGCTTAAAAGCAGCTGAGCACCATGACGTGCTATTCTTACGACTTCTTCTATGCGAAGAAAACGGTTGCCTACAGTTACCGGTGCATTTGAATTGCTTGTTTCTGGTAATTGAGCGGGATAGGTCAGATTCTTCTGGGTCTGTGGTAGAGATGCTATCGTAGATATTTTCATTTTTTCTTTGCGGCGAATATAACTGCATGTTGACTGGCAAGTTGCCAATAGAAAAGCATTCTATTGGCTCGTTTTTAATGACTCCCTCGTTCGGTAGAGAGGGAAAGGCTTAAGCTATCCCTACTAAATCCGACTTATAAGTTTTGTACTGTAACCTTTGTCGAGGATATTTTTGCGGCCATCGACCAACGGCGTGACCAATGCCAGCCATTTCCTGCATTAACTCTTCATATCGCTCGATGGTTAGAGATTGAGGTCCATCTGAGAGAGCTTTTGCTGGATTGGGATGAACCTCGACCATTAGAGCGTCTGCTCCAGCCACAAGTGCTGCCGCAGCCATGACGGGCACGTATTCCGAGTTTCCCGTTCCGTGGCTGGGATCGACCGTAATTGGTAAATGGGTAAGCGAGCGCAGAACTGGCACTACTGAAAGATCGAGAGTATTGCGCGTATACTTGCGATCGAAGGAGCGGATACCTCGCTCGCAGAGAATTACATTGGAGTTGCCTGCGGCTAAAATATACTCTGCTGCCATCAGCCATTCCTCAATAGTGGCTGACATGCCTCGCTTCAGCAAAACTGGCTTATTTGTTGCCCCTACTTTCTTTAGTAAGGAAAAGTTCTGCATATTGCGAGCACCCACTTGGAGCACATCTGCCACGGGAGTTATCTTGTCTAAGTCAGCTGCATCCATGACTTCCGTGATAATGCCCAAACCTGTTACTTCGCGAGCTGCTGCTAACCAACCCAAGGCACTTTCACCGTGACCTTGAAAAGAATAGGGCGAGGTGCGGGGTTTATAGGCACCTCCCCTGAGAAACTGTGCCCCCGCCGCTTTAACTCGATGTGCTGTCTCTAAAATCATGGATTCATTTTCCACCGAACAGGGACCGGCAATTGAGACTAGAGGATGATTTTGACCAAAGGTTACAGCTCCATTGGGAGTTGGTACGACCACCTCACTAGGCTCTCCATTACGGAATTCTCGACTGGCCCGTTTAAAGGGCTGATGCACCCGCAGAACCTGCTCGATAAAAGGGCTTAATTGTAGGATTTGCAAGGGATTAAGCTCTGCTGTATCGCCCACCAACCCAATCACTACTTTATGCTTGCCCGCGATTTTTTCTGTCATTATGTTCGAGCGAGATAATTCTTGACTGATGTGCTCGATTTCTTCCTCTGAAGTACCAGATTTCATAACTACAATCATTGATTGAAACTCTCCTATACTTTCTGTCTGTATGCGTGTTGGCAGAATGGCAGTGGGGACAGTTCATTAATGCTTGCTGTGACTGGCCTGTCTTCGTTAATTAGGATATCAAACCGCCCCTCTTATACTCAAATTTTGGCTCTCACTACTGACAGTTTCCATGGACTTCCGGCCCGAAGTCAGCCGGACCTGGATAGGTTAAGCTATCTTCTAAGAAAGAAGGCGTAAAACCGAGAAGTCCAACAAATCCGGTAGCCATTAAGTTGTTCATAGTTTGATTTCATTTTGTGTTGTAGTAACGTTTGCTTTTGTTTGATTAACATAATAGGAGAATCAACCAGGCTAGGTATTAGACTTAAATGCCAAGCTACTTGCCAGATTGAGACGAGCTAATAGCGCAATTGTGCTGCTAGCCTTGCCGAAAACTACAAGCGGCGAACTGTCGGCTAGAATTTGTCATTTCGAGATTTGATGGGTGTGGGGCATGTAGTTTCTGTACATGGCGATCCGACGGCGTTGCTCAATATACGGTTCTGTTGCAAAAAATTTAAACAGTGAGAATATGTCTGTGATTGACCGATTTTTAAGACAGTAATCCCAAAAGGTAGTGTTGTAATTCTGTGGTTTAAACGGGCATTTCGCAGGTTGAAGAATAAATGTAGGGTATTAATATGAAGAGTTTAAATGACCCATATTGAATATCCAAGTTAAAAACTTAGACCACTTAGGTATACTAGCAGGAATTGTGGCTCAAATTGGGCTGGTCGAAGAAATAGATCGGCAGATAGCTAAACAACCTCAACAAATAATTAGCACAGGTCAAGTAGTAAAAGCCATGATTCTTAATGGATTAGGCTTTGTTAGCGCACCTCTGTATCTGTTCGGAGAATTCTTTATCGGCAAAGCAACAGAACATCTTTTGGGAGAGGGAATCAAACCAGAACACCTCAACGATGACCGAATCGGAAGAGCCTGAGATAGTTTATCGAATCAAGGACTGACACCATTGTTCACCAACATTGCCATGTTAGCCAATCAAAGATTTAAGGTGATTTCTGGCAAAGAAGATCCCCTATCGATTAGGATAAAGGGGATAATAAGCAGGAGCGAGAACATTGGAGTTCAAGAGCCTAAATATGTCCTTAGGTTCTGTTGACACAATTAAGGCAACCAAATTAAAGCCGAAGCAAATTCGGCAAATCCCAAATAACATTCGTCAGT
>NZ_JBKGTY010000008.1:39618-65134 GCF_053543375.1 Myxosarcina sp. GI1(2024)
CATGTAACTTGGTACTAAATCCGCCACAAGAACCTCCTAAAGAGTGTTTTTCTGACCCCCTTTTGCTCCTGCTGCACAGGGATGAGCACGAATCATGGTGCTATCGGGAATTAAACTTTCTAAGTCAGCAGAGTGGGACATTTCTTGCAAGAGACGATGCCAAACTCCCTTCTGACACCAACGCCGATATCGTTTGTAGAGGCTGTTCCAGTTGCCAAAACGTTTGGGTAATTCACGCCATTGAGCACCTGTGCGAGTAATCCAGAGAACCGCATTCAGAAAACGACGACAAGCTTTGGGGTCTTTGATACGGATGTCTTGTTGGTGGCTCAGAACAACGAAAATTTGCTGCCAAGCAGAATCGTCCAACTTAACACGAGATTTCATGAAGAATTTTTTGACTAAAATCAGCAACTTCAGGTACTTTCTCATCTTTGCCTCTTTACGTCAACAGAACCTAGTGCCGAGAGAGGATTATATGCAAATTGGTTATATAAACAGATTGTCGCATTAGGTTGGCATCCATTTTTAAGAATTAATCATCAAGGTCACTACCGATTACCAAATTCATCTTCATGGCAGCCTTTAGCCACTGTTGTCACTCAAAAGAGTGAGAGTTGGTCGGGACAAATTACTTGCTTTAAAAGCCATCCGATTGATTGTACTCTTTTAGCTCAATGGGATGATGGTTATGCTGACCCTTGGTTGATTCTCACCGATTTAAACACAACTGAGGGGAATCTTCTCTGGTATGGATTTCGTTCCTGGATTGAAAGTTCCTACCGAGATGTTAAAAGTGATGGCTGGCAGTGGCATAAAACTCGTTTAAGATAACCAGAGCGAGCGGAACGTCATTGGTTAGCAATGTCCGTCGCTATGTTGTGGATGCTTACTCTTGGTGGAGAACAGGAAATTTCTGATGATGAGCTCTTAATTGACGATCGCACTGCTCCATCTTCGTCTACTACCAATCGTTCTCTTTCTTGTTTTCTTAATGGTTTGTTAACTGTAATAGCGCAACTACTCAACAGTCAGCCGATCTCTTTTGGTCGTCTGTTTCCTTTGTCGCTCAATCATTTCAGCGATTTACATTTTTCTAATTCTTCTTGATTGTAAAAAACCTACCCTTATGAGCGATCGGTACGGGGGGTAAAATCAATGAAAGTCTCTCTGGATATGACTTTCGTTGATCTTTTAATCTGAAAGTTCCGTTAGAAGAACAATTAGCGATCGCCAAAACCTCGTCTTCCACGATGTTGTTGGATTAACTCAGACATTTGACTGCGTTGTTCGGGGGTCAATATCTCTCTAACTTCCAGCATGGTTTCAAAACGTCGATCTCCCAGTTGTTGATGTAGAGTATGAATTTGCTGATGCTGTTGTCTCAACTCATCAGGATCGGCATTTTCCGCCAGCAGAGATCGCATTTGTGCGCGAGCTTGGTATAATTCTTGGCGGAGAGGTTCTGTGTCTGCTTGAGATTGTTGCCGAATGGTTTCGATTTGTGTGGATTGTTCGGGAGTAAGATCGAGTTGTTCCCACAGTCTTTGCATCCGATATCCTCTACCTTTTCTACCAAATTCAAAAGCTTGTTCGTCAGGGTCGTGTGCGATGAGTTTATTGGTTGTTGGGGTAGTATTGTTAGTGTTGGAATTTAACTGAGCAGCATAGACATTGAGAGGTAAGATTAAAGATATTGCTGCTACAGTAGAAATAGTACGCCACATCATAATTAAGATCTCCTGGTTTCAATTAAAGGTTTGTTTGTTTACAATTCGATCCTAAAAAATACCTACCTTTAGCGACTTCGATCTCAGTTCCCAACTCGATCTGGGACTAGGGTACTAAGTCGGTTTGGTACTTGAGAACTAGATTAATTAGCTCGATTTTGTGACACGATCGGGATAAAGCTGTCAATCGACGAATAACTCATGACTGTCGTTTGGAAAAAACATCCTTTTCGCCTGCTACTTTATCTAGAATGGGCTTTACTGGGTATTGCTTTACTGGCAGTATTATCTACTTGGTTCCCCCATCGTCATCACCCCTTTCCCTTACCTAAGTTCGGGAACTTATTTTCTCTTGGGGCAATTGTGAGCCTAAGTATTCTAGGAATTATGGGATTGAGATTGCCTTTTAGCTCTCGATTGGTACGAGGACTCTATATTGGTTGCGGATTTGGTTTGAGTTGGCTAACGGTACTGTTGGCGGGAAGAGAAATGCTCGTTTTTCCTGCTTTAATGTTGATTGTCGTCATTCGTGCTTGTTTGCTCTTTCCTTGGAGTGGACGTATTGTTGTGGCAGTTTTGAGTTGTGCTTTTTTTATCCTGTTGCAACTCTTAACTTGGTTGAGGATTAGTCCTTTGGACATTCCTCTTGGTAGAGCATTACCCAGAAGATTACCCAGGCATTTACCGTCAGAGGAATTACATAGTTGGCTAATTGGTTTGACGATTAATTCGGCATTGCTATTTGGTTTTGTCCTAGCTTTTGTACTGCTGTTAGTGGGAGCAGTTGTCACCGAACATCAAAGTCGAGAAAAACTGGCTATTGCCAATCGTCGCTTGCGATCGCTAGCCCTAACCATCGAAAATCAAGCAACTTTACAAGAAAGAAGCCGAATTGCTCGCGAAATTCACGATTCTGTCGGTCATTATCTGACTGCTCAAAGTATCCAGCTAGAAAATACCGAATTGTTTATCTCACAAGATGCTGATAAAGCTACTTATCATCTGCAAAAAGCCAGGCAACTAGGCAAAGAGGCACTACAAAATGTTCGTATCGCCGTGGCAACTTTAAGAAACAATCCCTTAAAAATGCGATCGCTCGATAGCTCGCTAAAACAATTAATTGAAGAATTTAAACGCAACAACAATATTGAGATCGAAACCGAGATAAATTTAGCTACTTCTCTATCTGCGGAAATCTCTTTGGTTTTATACCGCATTATTCAGGAAGCATTAACTAATATCTCCAAACATAGTCAGGCAAGTTTAGTCTGTCTTAAATTAAGAGAAACAGAGCAAATTATTCAACTAAAAATCGATGATAATGGTCGGGGTTTCGAGCCGACAGCAAATATCACGGGTTTTGGTTTACAGAGTATGCGAGAACGCACTGAAGCACTCAATGGTAATTTTAGATTAACCAGTAAACCGCACCAGGGATGTCAGATTAAAGTTGAAATTCCTTTATTGGGAACGATCGAGGGATGATTCGAGTTTTGTTAGTAGACGACCAAAGTATTGTCAGAGAAGGGTTGGCTAGTTTACTGCAAACTCAGCCCGATCTGGAAATAGTCGGCGAAGCAGAAAATGGGCAAGTAGCGGTAGAGCGATCGCTTGCCTTACAGCCCGATGTCGTTTTAATGGATATTCGGATGCCAGTGATGGATGGAGTGGCAGCAACTCGCATTCTCACCGAAACAGCTCCCCAAATCAAAATTTTAGTTTTGACTACTTTTGATGATGATGAATATGTAACCCAAGCCATGAGTTACGGTGCCAAGGGATATTTACTCAAAGATATTCCCTCAGAAGAACTTGCACGGGCAATCCGTGCTATCGATCGCGGCTATACTCAATTGGGACCTGGATTATTAGAAAAAATCATCGCCACCCCTATTGCCAAACCAATCGAACCACCTCCAGAATTAGCCACCCTAACTCCTAGAGAAAGAGAAGTATTGCGACTAATTGCCCAAGGCTACAATAATCTCGAAATTGCCAAACAATTATATATATCCGAACGAACGGTCAAAAATCACGTCAATAGTATTTTACGTCGTCTCGATCTACGCGATCGCACTCAAGCCGCTATTTTGGCAACTACCTATTTAAACTGCATCTAGTTGAATTCAACTCAAGTCCCGTGTCCTCAAAGAGCGCTCTATTTAGTCGCTATCTGATATGAGATAACGCTCGAACCATTTACTTGCCAGTCGTGCTACCCGATCCAACGCACCAGATTCTTCAAAAAGATGCGTCGCACTTAAGTTATGAATAATGACTATATGATGACTGACTGTTCTACAATCCTTTTGTCAATAGAGTTTGAGATGCTCTTCCCCTGTGACAATAGTAAGATAATAATAATATTGAGTTTGTGTACGGTTACCGTGTTAAGAGATTAGGTTCATGAAGCGGCGCATTACTTTTGGGTGGAAACTTTTATTTATTATCAGTCTGACCCTATCTTTACTCTTAGGGCAGCTTTCTTTCACTAACGCTGGAACTCCAGAGCCTAGCCAACTAGTACGTCAAGGAGTTGCAGAGTATCAAAATCAAAATTATCGAGCGGCGATCGCTATTTGGGAGCGGGCTTTAGCTACTTATCGTCAGGAGGACGCTCACAACGCGGCAATAGTTTTAGAAAACTTAGCCAGAGCCTCTCAACAGATAGGACAAACAGAGCGGGCGATTGCCTTTTGGTCGCAAGTAAGTGACCACTACCAGCAGTTAGGCAACCGAAGACAATTAGGAAGAAGTTTTACCGAACGAGCACAAGGCTATAGTAGAATCGGACAACATCGTCAGGCGATCGCCCTTTTATGTAATAATGTATCGAATTTCGAGGTATCGTCTGCTTCTCAAGATCCCTCTAATAATAAAGAGACAGCAGAGCGACAAACTGCTCCTCCAAACTTGGAGATACCCAATTGTCAGCCAGGAAGCGCCCTCGCCATAGCAAGAGAACGACTGGATCGACTGGGAGAAGTTGCCGCATTAGGGAGTTTGACAGAAGCCTATCATCTTAGGGGAGATTACCAAATCGCAGCTAGCTATGCTAAAAATAGTTTGGCGATCGCGCAAAAATTAAATAATACTCAGTTAACCCTGTCGGCGTTAAATAGTTTAGGAAAGATCTACAGCAGTTTAGCCCAGGTTAGTTATCGTCGTGCGGAGTCGGCAGAAACAAGAGGAGAAATATATGGCAGTAACAGTTTGATGGCGGTAGAAACCAGAAGTGCTAGAGATAGTGACAGACAAGCTTTAGATTACTTCGGTCGGAGTTTAGAATTGGCTACCGCGCAACAAAATTCTCTGGCTCGCGTTCGCAGTATCAATAATTTGCTTCCTATCTACTATCGTCTCCAACAATACGACCGAGCGGAAAGTCAAAAACAACTCGCTCTCAGCTTAATTTCCAATCTACCCCCACAAGCAAGCACGGTTTATGCAACTATCGATTTGGCTAAACTCTTACAATCCGAACGAGTAACTTTTAACAGCTGTTTGGCTTCCGAAAACTTACCCCAAGCTAGAGAATTACTACAATCTGCCGTTACTCTCGCAACTCAATTAGAAAATAAACGAGCGGAATCCTTTGCTTTGGGAGAATTAGGACATATTTATGAATGCGAGAGAAATTATCCCCAAGCTCTAAAATTAACTCAACGAGCGCGTTTGGCAGCTGAGAGAGATAAAGATAGTCTCTATCTCTGGGAATGGCAGACAGGGAGAATTTTACAGGCTCAAGGAAAAAGAGAACCGAGTATCGTTGCCTATGAGACTGCGGTTGCGACTTTAGAAAGCATCCGAGACGATTTATTAACTGCTAATCGCGATATTCAATTTGACTTTCGCGATACCGTCGAACCGATTTATCGCGAGTTAATCGACCAAAGGCTAGGAACAGAAAACAATACAATCGTGGTCAACGCTGATGGCACGGAAAAAGCTAAAAATGTCAGTTCGATTCTCGATACCGTCGATTCTCTAAGATTGGCAGAACTACAGAATTATTTTGGTAATGACTGTGCGATCGCTGAGGTTGCCAATGTTGGTACGGTGGACTTACTTGCACCCGATAGCCAGACAGTTTATTTTAGTTCGATTATTCTAGAAGATCGTACCGCGATCGTGGCTAAATTTTCAGGAAAAACTAAAATCGTCTGGCAAGACCGCTCCAAGGACGACATTAGCGAAGAAATCAACGAATTTCGACGAGGATTGGAAAATTACTACAACCGCTTCGATCCCCAACAGGGACAAAAGATTTATAGCTGGTTGATTCAGCCCTTTGCCGAAGATTTACAGCAAGAAGAGATAAAAACCCTAGTTTTTATTCAAGATGGCTTGCTTAGAAGTATTCCGATGGCAGCTTTGCACGATGGCAAACAGTTTTTAGTGGAACAGTATGCGATCGCTACTACTCCCAGTCTAAATCTTACCAATCGCAATAGACTGGAAAACGAACGATTAAAAGCTCTCGCCCTAGGGTTAACCGAGGAATCACAAGTTGATGGTCGGATCTTTAATCCCCTGCCTAACGTCGAACGAGAAATTCAAGTAGTAACCAATATTTTCGTAGAAAGTACGGGATTGTTAAATGCAGAATTTACTCGCGATCGCTTACGTCAGGAATTAGAACAGACATCATATCCCATCGTACATATTGCTACCCACGGTCAATTTAGTTCCGAACCCGAAGATACCTTTTTGGTTATAGGAGATGGACAAAAACTGACCATTACCGAACTCGATCGCCTAATTCGCACCACCGCCACCGATAACGAACCAGTAGACTTGATCGCTCTAACTGCCTGTCAAACTGCGGTAGGAGACGAACGTGCTACCTTGGGTTTGGCAGGTGTAGCAATTCAAGCTGGTGCTAGTAGTGCCCTAGCCTCTTTGTGGTCGATTAGCGATGAAATCACTCCTCAAGTAGTCAGAAACTTTTACGCCAATTTTAAAGAGGCTGAAACTACCAAAGCCGAAGCTCTTCGAGCCGCTCAACAAGACTTAATAGCCCAAGAAGTTCATCCTGCTTATTGGTCGCCTTTTATCATTATCGGCGATTGGCTATGATTGTCATCTCGCAGTAGCAAAACAATATAGTTTTCGACCTCCTACTTACATATCCGATTTAAAGCTTCTAAAGTACTACTCGTAGTTGTCGTCCAGCCCACAATTCCTCCTTGAGCGCGAACCATTTCCAAGGTAGATTGTTTGAATTTTGGGAAATAGCTAGCTGTAGCATCTTTTACTAACAAACATTCATAACCACGGTCGTTGGCTTCACGCATGGTTGTCTGTACGCAAACCTCCGTAGTAACTCCAGTAATAATTAGATGGGTTATACCTTGTTTTTGCAGCCAAGATTGTAAATTAGTTTGGTAGAAAGCTCCTTTACCAGGTTTGGAAATTACTGTTTCGTTATGGTGGGGGCGCAATTCGGGAATAATTTCGTTGCCTGGTTCGCCTAAAATTAGGATTCGCCCCATAGCACCCAGATCGCCTATTTTTAATTTACCATTTCCGCGTCGTAGTTTTGCTGGAGGACAATCGGATAGATCGGGTTGATGTCCTTCTATGGTATATACAATCGGTAAAGCGCGATCGCGAAAGCTATCTAATAACTGCTTTACTGTCGGTACGATCGCCTGAAGTTGACTGACATCATTTCCTAAAGCTTCCCCAAAACCGCCTGATTCTAAAAAATCACGCTGCATATCGATAATTAATAACGCTACGCAGTCAAGACTGGGTAGTTCGTAATCATAAGGTTGTGCGGGAATTAGAATCATATTCTCGGTCATGTATCAGAGATTTAGGAAAAGGTTAGGCTTTAGGCTTTGGGCTTTAGGCACTAGGTTTAATAGAGTTTGAGTCTTTATTAATGTCCCGCCATACGTTGACCGATAGTGTTGAGGTCGGCTTCGGCAGTCGAACTATGATAGACTAATTCTCCCTCACTAATAACCACCAAGCGATCGCTGAGTTCGATTAATTCGTCTAAGTCTTCGCTAACTAGCAGCACTGCTACACCTCGGTTTCTCGCTTCGACAATGGAGCGATGAATAAGATCGACTGCGCCAAAGTCCAAACCAAAACAGGGATTTGCCGCAATTAATAACTCGATCTTGTCGGAAGATAACTCTCTGGCTAACACTGCCCGTTGAATATTACCACCCGAAAGATTAACTATTGGGGTTTCGGGAGAAGGTGTACGCACCGAGAAAGTTTTTATTAGTTTTTTAGCAGCATTGCGAATGGCACTCAAAATTAAAAATCCTTTTTGAGATTGTGGAGGGCGGTCAAAAGTTCGCAGTGCCATATTTTCGGCGACACTCATGTCGGGAACACAGGCATTGCGGAGGGGTTCTTCTGGTAGTGAAAAAACTCGATGGCGAAACATTTCTTGGCGAGTTGCCTGGTATATTTCACCATTTACCAGTATTTTTCCAGAGCTAGGCGATCGCTGTCCCGATAAGACTTCTACCAATTCTTTTTGTCCATTACCAGATATACCTGCAATACCAACGATTTCACCGCTATTAACTATCAGATTAAAGTCTTTGACTGCTGGTAGTCCGTTATCTTTATCGGCACAAACATTTTCAATTTGCAAAACGGTTTGACCAACAGAGGTGTCGCTCTTTTTTACTTTCTGGAGTTCTCTTTGTTCCCCCATCATCATTTCAGCCAAGTCGGAAATTTTTAAATCTCTAACCAAACCATTTCCAGCTAGTTTACCTTTACGCAATACCGTAATTTCATCGCAAAAAGCCATTACTTCTCGAAATTTATGACTGATAAGTAAAATACTTAACTTACCACCAGCCACTTCTTCTCGCAACAAACCCAGTACTTCGTCGGCTTCTTGAGGAGTTAAGACCGAAGTGGGTTCGTCTAAAATTAAAATGCGACTTTGAAGATAGATCTGTTTGAGAATTTCTAGTTTCTGTTTTTGTCCCGCAGCCAATTGAGCGACGGGAATATCTAAAGGCAGTTGAAACGGTGCAGTTGCCATAAACTCACTCAAACGTTCCGTTTCTTGTTTCCAGTTAATTACATTGGTTTTGTCATAACGGGAAAGTACTAAGTTTTCCGCTACGGTCATCGCTGGAACGGAGGTAAAGTGCTGGTAGACCATACCGATCCCGTACTGATGAGCATCGCGGGGACTAGCAATTTGGCGCGATCGCTCGTCAATAACTACCTCGCCTTCGGTAGGCTGATAAAAACCCATAACGCACTTAACCAGCGTGCTTTTACCCGCACCGTTTTCTCCTAACAAAGCGTGAACGGTTCCTGGTTTGAGCTTCAGCGAAACGCGCTCGAGAGCTACCAGATTACCAAACCGCTTGGACATATTAACTACCGCTAGTTCTGGCGGCAGTTTGGCAGAAGTTTGGCTACTTACGGTCATAGTGTCCATCAACTTACCTCGATCGCTAGCTCTAATCCGATATGCTTAGATTGACAAACTCAAGCTAAAAAATAAGTATTTAAAATTACTTTTTTTGGCGATCGCCTATCCAGCGTAAGTATAATTGTTGGTAAAATTAGCTCTTTACTATTAAAATGTGACTAAAAAATCCCCAATCTTTGAAATTTCCCTTGAAGCCCCCGAACAATCCGAAGCAATGGGAACTAAAGAAAAATTTTGGTTCATCATCAAAAGTTGGGTTTATGCCTTTACAAAAAAGCCAGACAAAATACAGGGGAAGATTGGTCAGAAAAAATTGCAGCAGAATTATGTCAGTTGCTACAACTTCCTCATACTGAGTATGAATTAGCAGTATTTAACGGCGAAAAAGGAATAATCTCTAAATCATTTCTTCCTGAAAATGGTAGTCTAATTCCTGGCAATGAAATTTTGTCACAAATATTTTTAGACTATCCAGAAGATATTAACGATCTATCTCAACACACTCTCAATAATATTTTTCGTGTGTTTGATAGCTCTTTAGTCGCTCTAACAATAAATTGGTTTCCATTAACAGGTATTGAAACAGCAGTAGATACTTTTATTGGCTATTTACTTTTGGATGCGTGGATTGGCAATAGCGATAGACATCATGAAAATTGGGCATTTGTCGATTATAGAGGGAAAAGTTATTTAGCACCAACATATGACCATGCCTCCAGTTTAGGACGAAACGAGTCTGACGAACGACGTAAAAAAAGACTTCAGACAAAAGATAAGGGGTTTTCAGTAGAAGCTTATGCAAAGAAGTGTAAGTCTTGTTTATATGCTAATGTTGGAGATAAGAAACCTTTAACAACTTTCGACGCATTTTGTGAAGCAGCAAAACTCTATCCACAAACAGCGAATATTTGGCTCGATCGCCTTACAGAGATATCAGCTAATGATACTTTAAACTTATTAGTGCGCATTCCAGAGCATCTTACTTCTTCAAGTGGAATTGAATTTGCTCAAAAAATATTAGAAATTAATCAAAAGAGATTAATAGAGTTTCGGAGAAAAACATTATGAAAAAAGTATTTTTGGCATGGCAAGATTCTCAAACTCGGCATTGGTTTCCCATCGGACAGTTAACTTTTGATGGAGAAAGCTATCACTTTGTTTATATCTATGGTGTAAAAAAGGCTCAGGCTGAATCTAATTTTCAACTATTGCACTCTTTTCCAGAGGAAAATCGCATTTACACATCAGTAGAACTTTTTCCTCTATTTTCTAATCGTTTGATGCGTTCTTCTCGTCCAGATTATCAAGATTATATTCAGTGGTTAAATATTCCCCAAAATGAAAAAGATCCAATTGCAATTTTAGCGCGTAGTGGCGGGCGTAAAGCAACTGACACTTTTGAAATTTTTCCTTGTCCAGAAAAAAATCAAAATGGAGTTTATCATCTTCATTTTTTTGTACATGGACTGAGATATATGCCAGAATGTTCTATTGAAAAAATCAAACAGTTAAAATTAGAAGAGCGTTTGTATTTAACACGCGACTTTCAAAATCCCTACGATTCAAATGCTTTGCTATTAAGAACTGAAGAACGCCATAATTTGGGCTATTGTCCTCGATACTTATCAGCAGATATTGTTGAAGTTTTGACACAAAATCCTCAATCTGTCGTTGTCCGTATTGAAAGAATTAATTCCGCGCCAACACCAATTCAATTTCGTTTACTATGCAACATGACAGCAAAATGGGATCGTGATTTTATTCTGTTTTCCAGTCAAGATTATCAACCTATTGTCGAAGTCTCATCTGCGGTTAATGTGTAATTGGTAACTATATCTAAAACTACTTATAGTCTTAGCATGATTTTACACAGCCGCGATCGCCTCAATCAAAGCTTGAGAATCTGTTACCGTACCAAACACTCCCCCCTGCATTTTAACCATCTTTAACGCTGCCAGATAATTATCGTAATCTGTCGCTCCAGTACAGTCAGACAGTAGCAGACATTCATAACCGCGGTCGTTAGCATCTCGCATGGTGGTGTGAACGCAAACATCGGTAGTAATTCCAGTCAAGATAATATTCTGAATGCCTTTGCCTTTTAAAATTAAGTCGAGATCGGTGGCATAAAACGAACCTTTTCCTGGCTTATCGATAATAGTTTCTTCTGGCAGTGGAGCGAGTTCGGGAATAATTTCCCATCCAGGTTCGCCCCGCACTAAAATTTTGCCACAGGGTCCAGGATCGCCAATACCCGCACCAATTTGACGACTGCGCCAGCGTTTGTTAGCTGGTAAATCTGCAAGGTCGGGGCGATGTCCCTCGCGAGTGTGCATTACGGGAAATTCCTTATCGCGCATTATTTCCAAAACCTTGGCAATTGGCGCGATCGGCGCACGGGTAAGAGACAGGTCATAGCCCATCTTATCGACGTAACCTCCAATACCGCAGAAGTCTGTCTGCATATCGATAATCAGCAATACGGTATTTTCGGGGCGCAAGTCGCCATTATAGGGATAGGGATAGGGATCGGCTGAAATAAACATAAGCAATAGAAATTTTACGTATCGAGATTGTTGAGATTTTTGTATCGGGAATAAGACACGGTAATTGCTACTCCCGACTGCCAGGCACTACTATATTGAGAACGAGGGCTGTTATGCCTCCCGTAGCGATGCCAGAGGAAAAAACGCTTTCGATTAAATAGGGCGTATTTTCTAGGATTTCTGGTACGAACGAAACCCCCATACCGAGTCCTAGAGAAACAATTAAAATCAGCGTATTGCGCTGACTCAAATTCACGCCATGCAGGATCTTGATACCAGATGCTACAACTGAGCTGAACATCAGCAAGGTTGCGCCACCTAATACAGGTTGAGGCATAGCTTGAAACAATCCCCCAATGACGGGAAAGAGTCCTAACAACACTAAAATTCCCGCAATAAAATATCCTACATAGCGACTACCTACGCCTGTCAACTGAATTACGCCATTGTTTTGACTGAAAGTTGTGTTAGGAAAGGTGTTGAAACAGGCTGCAATTAAAGAATTTACTCCGTCTCCTAAAATACCGCCTCTAACTCGCCGCAAATAAATTTCCCCCTCAATAGGTTCTCCAACTAGCATTGAAGTTGCAGTCAAATCGCCAATGGATTCAATAGTCGTAATTACATACAAAAAAGCTAAAGGAATAAATCCAGCAAAGCTAAAATCAAATCCATATCGAAATGGAATTGGCACAGTTACCAAAGAAAGTTGACTCAATCCCTCAAAGTTCAACATACCTAGGGGCAAGGCTACGAGATAGCCAACCACTAAGCCAATTAGAATTGCTGACATACGGAGCAAGTTGCTGCCACTACAATTGAGAACCACAATTACGGTTAACACGAGTAGTGAAACACCAAGGTTTTCTAAGCTGGCGAACGTACCCGCTTCTTCTGCACCCGAACCACCTGCCATTGCTGTAACCGCTACTCGGATTAAAACCAACCCAATTAGCACGACAACAATGCCACTCACGAGAGGAGTCATGACTTTTTTTAGAGGTTTGATAAACTGGCTGAGAATAATCTCAATAAAAGAACCCAGTAGACAAATCGTCAGTAAGTTAGCCAAGGTTTGAGTTGGCGAACGACCAGACTCGACTGCGGCGGTGCCGACAGTCACAATCGTTCCCACAAATGCAAAACTAGTTCCCTGAATACTTAACAATCCCGACCCAATTGGACCGATACGATGAATTTGAATAAATGTAGCAATACCAGAGATAAACAGGGACATACTAATTAGAAAGCTAATATCACTAGCTTCCAAACCGATACTGTTACCGACTACGAGGGCAGGGGCAATGATATTAACGAAGGCTGCTAGTACATGTTGTAAAGCAGCAGCGAGGGTTTCTTGCAAGGCAGGTGTAGCCTCCAAGCCATAAATCATATCTGTGGCTTGAGGGTTTAGAGACGGAGATTCAGGTACACGAGCGGTTTCAGCAGAGGTTTCTAACTGTAATGGATTTTTATCGGTCATTGGATTAGCTCATTAAGAGAGAAGACTATAATTAGCACTAAACCGCCTTATTAAACGGCAGCGATCGACAAATGCACACATTAGTTCAAAATTAAGCTCGTGCCATACAGCTTATTTTCGAATTTTTGTGCTGTAAAATTCGATCGCAATCGAACTTCTAGAATTTAAGTAAAAAAAGAAGTGTTAGTTTTGGGAGTTGAGGTAATTTCGCCAACCGCCATATTGAGTAATCTCTTTACCGCGATCGCAACAAATTGATTCGCCGACAACGCCGAGAACTTCAGTACCGTCAGCGAGACCTACTTTACCAATGCACAAACCAGGGGGTTCTTGCAGTAAAATTTTTGCCAAACCTGCGGGGGGAACTGCCCAAACTTCAACCGCGATCGCCCTACCTTCAGTTTTAACCCGCATCATCGCTGGATGAATATCGTCAATGGAAAATAGCCGATAGATTGGTTGGGTAGTTGCTTCGCGAATAAAAGTAGCTCCTACTGCCAGAAGATTGTTATTGAGTTCCAATCCCCGCATCAAAGTACCATTGACGGCTAGGGCGATGGTTTCACTCATGATTCGACTGGTGTGGAAATAGGTGACTGTTGGTATTTTCTAGTCGGTGCGGCAAAACCGCAGGATGTACCGTCTTTGTGAATCACTTCATCTTCCCAAGGTAGACGATAATTGCCATTAACCAAGTCTTGCATATAGGTATAGGGACAATCTTGCGCCCCGCCTTTGACTGCCACATAACCCCGATGTCCGAACTGATAGATATTGTTTTCTACTGCCCAATGTTTGCGGGCTTCTCGTACTAAATCGGGTCTAACTTCGGCGGTGATAATTTCATCGGGACGATTGCTTCCCGTAACCAAAGGTACGCCTTCGAAGTTGACAATTAAACCTTCTCCCATCGAGTCGAAAGTTCCATCCGTACCGCACATACAAACCGAAGCCGTATACATCAAATTGCAAAAGGCATTAGCTTGATTGGTAATCTGCCAGGAGTGTCGAATGGGAGCAGTATAGCCTGCGGTACGCAGCATAATTTCTGCACCTTTGTAGGCACATTCTCGCGCCATTTCGGGAAACATTCCATCGTGACAAATAATTAGAGCGATGGTGCTGCCGTTTGGTCCTTCACAGACAGGAATGCCTAAATTACCTGGTTCCCAAGGTTCCACTGGTACCCAAGGGTGCAGCTTGCGATAATAAAGCTTTAATTCGCCGCGATCGTCGATAATAATGCCACTGTTGTAGGGATTACCATGAGGATTGTATTCCATGATTGAAAAGCAGCCCCAAATTTTATGCTCCCGACAAGCTGCACTAAAAGCCGCTACTTCTTTACCATCCAAGCAACACATAATGTCGGGATTGGTATCCATCGATAAGCCGTGTAGGGCGTATTCGGGAAACACCACTAAATCCATTGTTGGCATATTGCGTCTGGCTTTGCCTACCAAATCGCAAATTCTCTGAGTCTGCGCCGCCAAATCTTCGGGCGTTACCACGTTGGGAAGCTGAAGCTGTACCATACCGAGGACGACTCCAGCAGGAGATTTATTTAAGCCACCGAGTCCATTCATAGTTAGTCATAGGTTATTAGTTTTTGCTTCCCCCCTGCTGCTTTATTTGCTCTTTCTGTTTTCATTACAGAGCTAAAATTAGTATCGACATCTCCAAGACTGGAAACAAGATTGTCAATCCAAGAGCTTTACACCTCAGTTTACCGCACGACTTGGTAAGCAAGAAGCTATTTCTGAAACGATTTATTGCGATCGCTCTTTACTTAGCTAAGAAGGCGCGATCGCATCATTTAACATTGATTTTATTTTGATGCTGTTAACTATTGATTATTTATCCGTTCCCAATGCTCCTGGCGCGCCTGTTAAACTGCGTTTGGGGGAGCAGGTAACAATCATAATTGCCAAGGTTAAAACATAGGGAACCGCATTAAAGAGATAGTAACCCCAATCGATTCCTACCGATTGTAGGGCGGGTCCTAGAGATTGCGCGCCGCCAAATAATAGTGCGGCATAGAGACACTGAATGGGATTCCAGCGAGCGAAGATTACTAGTGCTACTGCTATTAGCCCTTGACCGCTAGAAATTCTCTCTGTCCAAACTCCAGGATAGTAAAGAGACAGGGAAGCACCGCCAATTCCTGCCAAAAAACTGCCTATAGTTATACTCAGCATTCTGACTTTAAACACCGAAATACCCATCGCTCTAGCAGCATCGGGATTATCTCCTACAGCGCGAATGTACAGTCCCCAACGAGTAGATTTAAAAAACCACTGCATCAAAAAAGTGATCGCGATGCCTAAAATAAATAGAGGACTAATTTCTAGTGCTGCTCGAACTTGAGGAATACTACTCCAATTGCCTAGGTCGATAGTCGGGAGTTGAGGTGCGGCAGGTTTGATAAAAGGTTTGCCCAAGAAAAAAGCCACCCCACTACCAAAGATAATCATGGCGATGCCGACAGCTACATCATTAATTCTTGGCTGTTGTGATAGCCAGCCATGAATTATACCCAGAACCATTCCTGCTACTCCTGCTGCTAATACCCCCAGCCAAGGCGAGCCTGTTAGATAAGAAATAGCATAGGAAGTCATTGCTCCAGTTAAGAGAGTTCCTTCTAATCCCAAGTTAATTTTGCCACTCTTTTCGGTGAGGCATTCTCCCAAACTGACGAACAAAAAGGGTACGCTCCCCCTAAATGTTCCTGCAATAATGCCTAATGGCACGCCCCACCAACCTAATGCTCCTGTTGCCATTTCCGTTAGTTGTTAGTCATTTATTTAAATTTAGAGTAACTCCTAGTTAGGAGCGAGATTTCTAGAAGGTGTTTCTCGTTCTTGAAAGAAAGCAAAACGTCCATAAAGCGAATCGCCATACAAGACCATTAAGAAAACTAAGCCCTGAAAGACGAGAACTGTAGCATCGGGGAGATCGTGCGATCGCTGGAGAATACCACCGCTAGCCAAAATTCCCCCTAATAAAGTTGCCACTAATGCTGCCGCTAAGGGATTGTGACGAGCCACAAAAGCCACCAGAATCCCACCATAACCGTAACCGACATTGAGAGATTCGTTAGCGACCCCGTGAACTGCCGCTACCTCTACCATGCCAGCCAAACCAGCGCAAGAACCTGCCAAAAAACAGATAATAATAGTTAATTTACCTACTGGAAGACCTGCTATCTGTGCGGCGCGAACATTTCCCCCAGCAGTACGGGCGGCAAAACCAAAGGTAGTGCGCTGAATCAAAATATAGGAAATAATACAGGCAATCAAACCATAGAGTAAGCCATAGTGAATGCGGGTTCCAGGTATATCTCCCAAGCGGTTAATTTCGGCAATGGGAAAAGTAGAGGGTTTATTAAGGGAACTGGGATCGCGCATCGGTCCTTCTACTAAATGATTGAGTACGGCGATCGCGATATAGTTTAATAACAAACTGCTAATAGTTTCATTAACCCCCCGATAATGACGCAATGCTCCTGCCAGTGCGATCCACACTCCTCCAAACACTATTCCTCCCAGTGCCATGCCGATTTGAATTAGCAAGGGAGGTAAAAAGTCACCTAAAGAAAGCCCGACGATAATCGCGCCCAATCCCCCCATAACTAAAGCTCCTTCATTACCGATTATTACCAATCCCAAACGGGCTGGAAGGGCTGTACATAAAGCAGTCAGCATCAAAGGTGAAGCTTGAATGAAAGTTCTCTGCCAAGCACTCCAACCGCCGAAAGCTACCTTGTAAATCGAGCCATAGACCCCAAAAGGATTTGCTCCCACTACCGCGCAAAAAATCCCAAACATAACTAACGCTGCTAAAACCGCACCAATGGGAATACAAATTGCTTCTAGAGTTCTACGCCAGTTATATCGATTAATCATCTTGTATTTGTCACTGCAAAAAGCCTACAGCTAAACGCTTCGCGATTTAAACGCTGCCCTGTACTCCTTCTACTAGCCAATCTGTCTTTTCTAGCTCGATCGCAGTTTGTTCGTAAGTTTCGCCTTCAGCAAGAATAGTGTCTCCCTGATTATTTTTAAGTTCGCCCGTGTAAATTACCATGCTGGCATCGGCAAATTTATCTTTTACCGCTTCGGCATCGGATTTGGTTTGTTCGCTCACCGCAGGTCCATAAGGAGATAGTTTCCAAAATTTCTCCTGATAACCACCACGAACGATGTGGGGGATTTCGCCGTTCATTAAAGTTTTGCCTTCTTTGACCCAGTTGGCATATTGAGTATAAATACTTTCCCAATCCCATTCCGCTCCAGTAAGATAGGCTTCGGGGGCTAGTGCCGACTGATCCGTATGGTACCCCGAACAGTAAACACCTCGTTTAGCTGCGGTTTCTATAACTACTTTGGGACTATCGACATGGCAGGTAATTACATCGGCTCCCTGATTGACCATACTGTTAACGGCTTCTGCTTCTTTTACAGGTGCAGCCCAGTCTCCTGTAAACACGACTTGAGTAGTAATATCGGGCTTGATACTTTTTGCTCCTAAAGTAAAGCCGTTAATATTGCGTAATACTTGAGGAATGGGTTTGGCAGCTACAAAACCTAATTTTCCAGTTTTGGTGTTGTGTGCCGCAATAATCCCTGCGATATACTGTCCTTCATCTATGTAGCCAAAATAACTTCCAACATTTTCTGGCATTCCTTCCTGATAGAGTCCTCCAGCGTGAAAAAACTGTACTTCTGGAAATTCCTCTGCTATTTCTAGAATGTGAGGATCGAAATAGCCAAAAGAAGTAGGAAATAATATCGTCGCTCCATCTATTTCGATCATTTCTCGCATTGTCTCTTGTACGGCTTGAGTTTCTGGAACGTTAGCCTGTTCGACGACTTTAAAACCTGGAAGTTGGGCGACGGCGGCGGCACCTTCTGCATGAGATTGATTGTAGCCAAAATCGTCTTTAGGACCGACATAAATAAAGCCGATAACGATAGGATCTGATTCTGAGGTGGTTCCATTCGATGCGGTGCGATCGCTACAGCCAGTACCAAATTTTGAGGTTAAGCCAAAAGCAGCAGTCCCCAAAACACCTCTAATAATTTGGCGGCGAGACAGTTGAAAGCCTTTTCTATTCATTACTCATTATTTGCTTTCGATTCTAAATTTTCTAAATCTATTACGTTTCGATCTTGTCTTTTGTAACTTAGTTTACAGGATGGTATTGTCAGATTAGAGGTTATAGCGATCGTAAATAAATTGTGAACAGAAGATAACATAGAGAAAGTTCTTATAGTATCTAGCAGAATTGAATTATCTTTCTGCCGAATTCAACCTTAACTGCAAAGTATATTTCGTAGTAAAACTTAGTTACTGGTTATTGTTTGCTGCCAAAGCTTCTACAACTTGTTCTAACTGTTGTTGGTGCCTGTCTACAGTACGAATAAATTTGGTTTGGTTTTCGATATTGTCGGCATTTTTCTCTTGTTCCATTTCTGCCAGCTGGACTAAAGTTTGAGCCATGTATTCTCTGGCTTGAGGATTATTCTGCGCTGTTGCCACTTCAGCCAAAGCATCGTACCATAAACCAGCTTCGGCATAAATATCGGCTTTAGCGACAGGATCGCTAACGCTATTGAGTTGAGAAATTAAGTTAGCAGGCATATCTACTACTTTTATTTGGGTACTGACTACTAAAGATTCTGAGGGACGATTGGGATTACAGACTACCGCTACTTGCCAGACGTATTTATTTTCCTGAGATAAACCTTCTCGTTCCTGAGGAAGTGTATAGCTCATGATGCCTGGAGAACTTTCTAACTCAGCCTCAAATACCAATTCTCTTTTACCGTCAACACTAGCGGCTTCGTATTCATAGATTTGAAATTCTACGGGATAGACATCGCGGTCTGGAACGTACCAAACAAAGGTAGGATGAGTAGCAGCAGTAGCACCGATATGGCTGTAGGGTCCTAGAGCAGTAAGATTAGTCGTTTCTTTGCCGCTACATCCGCCAGTGCCTCTGACACCAGAGATAGTAGTGGTTCGCGAGTCAGGAGCATCATCTTTGGTATTTGGTGGTTGTTTGTATTCTGCTAGAGCCGTGTGGCTAATACCAATAGTCAAACACAGCAAGCAGCTAGTTAAAAATGTACTGTTCCAGATTTTTCGTAGAGGACTAATCGTAAAGTTTTGATTTATTTTAGCCATAATTACACCTAGCGATCGCTCGACAACTAATTTTTCGCTTAATTTTATTAATTAACTGGTTCTAATAGTTTGGCGGTTACTCAGAAACAACGCTTGCAACCCAATTGCAGCAACCAATATATCAATTTACCAGCAATTACCCCGTAACTACAAAACTGTAACCAGGTTAAATGAATTCCTAAATGAGATAATAGAAGACAAAGAAGATCGTCAACAAAATTTAAACTAAATCCCAATAAGTTTGGTAATAAATTAGCAAGTAAATTTTCTAAATTACTATTCATAACTTTCTCTTGACCTTCTCAATCGAATAGCTTGGTAAATCGATTTATTTATAGAGTACACATTGGATATAGTGATCGACAGTAGAATTTATGCCAGGTATAGTGCGGCTTTTAGACAAAACCCATACACATTTTGATATCTTATTTGGCAGAAACAAGCAATCTAGCAAATAGAGAGACGCTGTAGAATTACAATAACTCGATAAGATTCAAATCTTAACTGAAGAAATTAAGTACTTTTTTTGACTGAACTGTTAATAACTTTCAACACTTTAAATTTGTTCATACGTTAGCTAGCACAACTTCTATGGCTCAGCAAAAAGAAAGTTACCGCAACGACTCGAAATTTAAAGACTTAACTTGGCAGCAGCAGAATGCACGTGCTGAATGGCAACGTCGGCAGTATGATTTTCACGATCTAAAAGAAGATTTAAAACAAGGACTGGTCGGGCGTACCGAGCAGGTAAAGCGGGTAAAAAAATGGGTGTGGGAGCATCGGCAAACAGGAGGGATGCTTTGGATCGGTGGTAAGGCTGGTGTGGGTAAGTCGGCTTTAATGGCAAAATTGACCGACGAGCTCGAAGACAACCCAGAGCTATGTATAGTACCCTATTTCTTTCGTTACGGCGATGGGCGATGCACTCCCGAACGCTTCTATGAAGCGGCAATTTTGAAGCTATCGGCTGAGCTAGCGATCGCCGAGAGATACGATCTCAGAGAACCACCTCAAGTACAGTTCGCTAGAGCTTTAAAAGCTTCACTTCAGCAGGAGACAGGAGATGCGCAACCAGTAATCGTGTTTTTATTAGACGGGTTAGATGAAATTGCCGAGCGGTATCCAGATTTTCTTAGACTAACTCTGTCTATCCAGTATTCTGGTGCGATCTGGGTCTGTGCGGGACGTGACGAATCACTACTGAATGAAATTTTCACCACTGAAGCGGTAGAAAAACTCTGGAAAAATGGAGAACTTCCGCCGCTGAGAGAAGCTGAGGTGCGGCAAATGCTCGAGCAAAAGTGCGATAGTTTGCTAGATGACTTTGAAGATAAGCGTCGCCAACGCTTCATTAAAAAATTAGTCGAGCGTTGTGAAGGACTGCCGCTATATGTGGAATTAGTTATCAAAGAGCTTCGGGCAGGCAGACTGACATTGGAAAATCTAGAGAAGTTGCCACTGGGTCTGTGGGACTACTTTGACAAGCTTCTAAAACGGTTTGAGGAAGAAGATAGCTGGCAAATTCTCTGTAAAGTTTTGGCTTTATTAGTCTGGGCTAGTCGAACCTCTAACGGAAGAAAACTTGCAAGAAATACTACAAACAGAGCGCGACGCGATCGACAGAAAACTAATAGACGAAGCCCTGGGTTTGGAGTCGCTTTTGCTGAGACGAGCTATTACTCCCGAAGGAACTTGGGGTTGGACTCTATCACACGAATCTTCACGTCACTACCTCCAAAGTACGCCAAATATTGAATTAGCTCGAAATCGCTCCCTACAGAATTTATTAACCTGGTGTTCTCGCTGGCAGGAGCACCATAACCCCTATGCCCTGCGTAACTATGCTTGGCATTTGCTGCGAGTTGAGCAATACGAACGATTATACGCTCTGGCAGGCGATCGCGCTTTTCTCCAATTGCAGGCTCGAATATTGACGAACGACCCAGATCAACCCTCAATTACTCTGCAAATGGCTATACGAGGAGCAATAGCAGAAGACGAACCAGCAACAATAGCCGAGTTCTGTCTGGCTCATGCGCGACAAATCATCGAGATACAACAACAATCACCTCTGGAGGCTCTAAAAAAGGGAAATTTGAGGCGAGCCTGGGGGTTAGCAGATTTGTACGAGATAGAAGGAGATGGAACTGGAACTTACCTAGCTTGGTGTATTTTATGGAATCTACTTTTGGTGTGGGCGTTGAAGGATTTAGGAAAACTAGAAGAAGCGCGGACTACTCTAGAAAGATTGCAGCATAAGCGGTTGTTCCGTCTGTCAGACTGGCAAAGTGAATATGCTGTTTATCTTCTGACTCAAATAATAGAAGTTGATGAAGAAGCTTGCCTCGTTTTACAGAAGCAGATTTTGGATGTTTATGCTCGCCGCGACTTATGCGAACGACTTGCTAAAGCTAATCTTTTTTCTTTTGCTCTTCACTCGGCACAGCAGATTGAGAATGACTGGCTCAGAGGAGGAGTACTAAGAAGTATTGCCACGGCTCAAGCTGAAGCTCGAAATTTTGAAGCTGCCCTTGCCACTGCACAGCTCATCAGTAATAAAAGGGATAAAGCCTGGACAATAAGAAGTATTGCTGAGGCTCAAGTTGAAGCCAATGAGTTGAAAGCTGCTTTTTCTACTACACAGCAGATTGAAAGTGAATCCTGCAAAGCTATGGCACTATGCAGCATCGCTATGGCTCAAGCTGAAGCTATGGATTTTGAAGTTCGTTCTACTTTGGCTCTCGCCAACTATTCCGCTCGGCTCATTAAACGAGATTTCGATGAAGTATATGTCTGGCAAAAAATTGCTGCGGTTCAGGCACAAGTTGGAGAGCTTGAAGCTGCCCGCTTTACTTATGCCCTTGCTATAGATGCCGCACAGTCGATTGAGAACAAAGGAAGAAAAGCTGGAGCACTAGGAGTGATCGCCATCGCTCAGGCAAAATTAAAGGAATTTGATGCTGCTTTACAAACGGTAGGACTAATTGAAAATGAAATACCCAAATCATCGATACTAAGAGATATCGCTACGGCTCAAGCCAAAGTACGAGAGTTTGAAATCGCTATTGATACAGTACAGTCGATCGAAAATAGAGCAAGAAAAGACTGGGCACTACGCAATATAGCCATCGCTCAGGCTGAAGTTAAAATGTTTGAAGCTGCTCTGCAAACTGCACAGCTAATTGAGAGGAAAATTTTCAAAGCCTGGACAATAAGAAATATTGCCACGGCACAAGCAAAAGTTAAGATGTTTGAAGCCGCTTTTAACACTGTACAGCTAATTGAAAGGGAAGATATCAAAGTTAGAGCATTATGTAGTATCGCTACTGCACAAGGGAAAGTAGAAGATTTGAAAGCTGCCTATTCTACTTTGTTGCTTGCACTTAGAGCCGCAGATCGTATTACCAATGAAAAAGACAAAGCTGGAGCATTATGTAGTATTGCCACTTCACAAGCAGAAGTAGAAGATTTAGAAACTGCACGCTCTACTTTTGCGATCGCTATTCGCATCTCCCAGTCGATTGGCAATGACAAGGATAGAACAGAAACATTAAGAAGCATTGCTAATGCTCAAGCTAGACTGGAGGATTTTGAAGCCTCCAGCCATACTACACTACTCATTAAAGATGAAGCAGTTAAAACAAAGATTCTAAAAGAGATAGCGATCGCGCAGGTAAAAACTAGAGAATTAGAGGGTGCACGACATACACTAGGTCTTTTTCTTCAGAGTAACCAGCCCATATATGGAATCGCTCAGCATTGTGATTTTTACGAGACACGGGCAATAAGTAACATTGCTATCGCCCAAGCTAAAGCTCAAAGATTTGCTGCCGCTCTCCATAATGCACAAAAAATTACTCATGACGATGACTGGCTCAAAGCCGACACGCTAAAGGAGATTGCCCTCGCTCAAGCTAAGGTGGAGGATTTAGAAGCTGCTCGCTCTACTTTTGACATAGCCCTTGCTACTGCTCGGCTAATCGACAATAGTTATAGCAAAGACGAGACGTTCAATAAAATTCAATAAAATTATTATTGCTTTAGCTAGTGTTGGAGAGTTTGAAGTCGCCCTCAACGCTGCCGAACAGTTTGACCATGACTACATCGAACTTAAAGCGGACTCATTAAAAGAGATTGCTGTCGCTCAGGCTCAAGCAGAGCAGTTGGAAGCCGCTCGCTCTACTCTTGCTCTCGCTCTGGCTACTGCTGGGCTAATAGAGGATGCTTCCTATAAAGTGATGGCACTGATAGAGATTGCTTATGCCCAGGCTCAAGTAGAGAATTTAGATGCTGCCGCTTCTACTATTACCCTTGCACTCCAAACCGCACTAATAATAGACTCCCATCTATCCAAGGCAGACGTATTAGAAGTGGTCATTACCGCTCAGCCAGGATCGGAGAACTTGATACCGCTCTTTGCAATGTTCGGCTGATAGATAATGAACTAGCTAGAGCAGAGGTGTTAAAAGAGATTGCGATCGCTCAAGTAAGAGAGCAGAAGTTGGAAGCTGCTCAATCTACTCTAGCTCTAGCCTTACAAACTTGGCAGACTTATAAAACGCTATATGAACAATATAAAACCATAGCACTAAAAGAAATCGCTATCGCTCAAGCTGAAATAAATGAGTTAGAAGCTGCTAAATTGACTCTCGATCTTGCTTTCCATACTGCAAAGCAGATTAGTAGTAACTATCAAGCCGCAACGGTACTAAAAGAGATCGCCATCACTCGAATTCAGCTAGGTCAAGAAGCACATAATTTAACCCCACTAATTCTCATCGAACGCAACGAACATCTCTCTCAAATCGCTGCTGCTCTTGTCGAAGCTGACGACTGAGAGAATTTTAAGCAGTTACTAATTCCCTGCGCCTACTATCTAAACTCTACCTTTGAAGTATACAAGCTTTTATTACCTGAAGGGGTGACAAGGGAGCTAGAAAGATTGCTGGATAATAAACATAGCTCGTAGACCCCTCTGGTAAAAAGGCAGCTTATTGAGATTGAGCCACATCAATTTGTTTATCCATTCCTTCATCAAGGTAAATGAAACCAGCCAGCTACTACCATATAAACCAAGCCAAAAGTAGCTGTTGCGAGTCAAAGATTGTTTAATTTTTCGATGGCGACCGATGTATTTAGACTGACCTCGAAGGCTAAGAGTATGTCCTTTGAACACCGAGTGAGTGTAAGCAATGGCGATGAGCAAAACTAGACGAGTAAGGCGTTCAATCTGAGCTTGCGACCCCTCGAGATTGTAGCCACCTGACTTGCAATCTTTAAACATCGCCTCAATCCCTACGCGCTTTTTATAGGCTTTGACAGCTTCAGGTAAATTGGGTAAATTTGTCAGCAGATACCAGGGTTCCTTTGCCCCCATGCCTCGGTAAATACGTCGCCAATAGACCCCTAAATAAATCCCCGAAACTTGATGCAGTTGAGTGACTTTAGTTTCTTGATAAAACCGTTGGTCTCCTGGATTAACGTCTAGGTCTTTTAAGGGAGTAAAACCTAATTGAGTTACCATTATCTTCGTACTCTTTCTCTGTCGAAGCACAAAGTAGACCTGCTGCTGGGTCAGCCACTTAGCTAGTTCAACACTCTGGAATTCTCTGTCTCCTAAAATAACGATTTGGTGTTGTTTAAACAGCTTCAATACTGGACGTAATATGGCTTTTTGTTGAGCGAAGTTACTGGCTCCTTTCTTCTCTAGAAACTGCCAGTATATAGGCAAAGCTCTTTTCGCCATCACTACTCCAACCATGAACAGATTTTTATCTTGCCATTGAGTTCTATCTAAGACTAGATAAATTGTCTGGTCTGGCAAGAATTTCTTTTGAACTACTTCTTTGACTATGGGAAACCAGACTAACGAAACTGATAAAGCTGAGGACTTCAAAAACCTTTGGATTCGGCGACGACGGCTCTCATATTTAATTGGTAAAGGGAAGTATGCAGCTAGTCTTTCTATCTTTACTTGTTTGTAGGTCTGGATAAGGTATACCAGCACTTCCAAAGTAATTAGTTGGTCATCACTCAGATAACGTGAAAGATGATTGCGGTACAATTGGTTTAACATTTTTTAGGGTTCGGTCGGATTCTCAATAACTGACCGAATCTTTTTTACCATAGGTTGTCTCTGTTC
>NZ_JBKGTY010000008.1:67023-68985 GCF_053543375.1 Myxosarcina sp. GI1(2024)
CCTATCATTTTCCAAATCATTAGAGAATCATCTAGATGCTATCTGGCACTTCGTGTATTACTATAATACTTTCATTACATCTTTAGCACACCCAATAATTAAATGCTTCAGTGAAAACAAGTGGCTAAAAGAAGAATTAACTAAGATCGAAAATAAAACTTGCGATCGCAAATTACGACAGCAAATAACAACCCTATTAAACAATTCCGAGACTGACTTAAGCCAAAGCATCAAACAACACCTTCAAGAATTTCACAATAAACGACTGGAAAACAAATTTATTGAGTCTCAACATCAAAAATTAGAGCAATTAGAAAAGTGGTTGATTCAAATACCCCAAACCTCTGTTGACTATGCTCGTTGTCTGCGAGATATGGAATCCCATCTCACCACCATTGAAATTAATGCTTTCAACTACGAACGGGAACTAAATCGCCTCCAACAACTAGGCTCGACCGTAGATAATCTCGACTTCTTAGCAGCTTTTCTCGATCGAGATTGCTGGCAGTATCGAAAACAAATTGAATACGATTTAAAATACCTCAGATCGGGCAAAGCCCTATTTGATCGCACCATCGAATCAATTCGCGGTTTACTCACCATCGATGCTCAAAAACAATAAATCATTGAAAACTCAGCCGAGGGGGAACGCGATAGCCGTATCGAATTTTTGTTTACAGTAGTGGGGTCTGGTTTAGCCGTTAGTGCCTTGACTTCAGCGATTATGCCCGAACTGGTTCAACCCGACGAACAATACGAGCAGACTTGGTATTGGAATCAAGGGAGCTTATTAGCAATAAATGTTTTCTTACACAGTGCGATCGGCTTTGTAACAGCAATAATAATAGCACTCATGTTTAGAAGTGCGATCGAGCGTTTTTGGAAATTTTCAGGGGATCGCATTCGGAAACGGTAATTGAGCAGGGATGCAGGGTACAAAGGGGAAAGGAAGATTTTTACAAGCGATCGCTCTAGAGCGTCCAATCTTCTACATCAGTAAGACCAATACTGACAAAATCATTAACATTAAGTGTAACCATAGTATAGTCATTTTAAATAGAAACCATATGGATAACAGAAGCAATAAAAATTAAGTGTAAACCTTCTGACCCCTGCCTTCTGCCCCCTGCCTCAGACCTAAAACAAATCTGTGGAAATTAATTAAAATGACTATAAATTTATCAACGTGGGCAATCGCAGTAATACGACAATCTTGTGTACCTACCCTTTTTGTTCTGGCTGGAAGAGATTGATAAATATTTTCGGCTTCTGATATATATGACAAAATTTGAAATTGATGTAATGCAGTAAACAGGTCTTCAATATACTTGTAGGCTTTTGTTACTGATGACTTTCGTTTTACTTTTTGCACAGAAACTAAACTCGACTTTATCCAATCAAGCAGCATAAATAGCAAGATCTCTCAAACGGTTGAATAAAGAACGAGGGACTTTTACGATGTCAGCAGGATTAGATGACATGGAAAAACTGCTAGCCCAGAGAAATCGACGCACCAGAGCTAAGGCATCAGAAAAAGTAGGCAGAGATTTGACATACCAACTTTTTTGTCTAGTAGTCCAAGTAAAATCGGTTTGTAAATGATGAGCTAAAAGAGTAACCAGAGAAAATAGCCCCAAAATAAGAGGAGTAGTGCGTGCAATGGCTAAATTTGACCATTGGCGTTGAGTTTCTAGACCCAAATGTCTTCTAGCTTCTTCAAAGGTTACTTCCATTTGCCAACGACGTGTAAACCATTCTAAGATTTGCTGGGGTTGATATTTGGAATTAGTACACAGCAAAGCCTGAGTCTTAAATTTGCCCAAAGGATCGCGGACTAAAATCCAGCGAATCGGAACAACAGGCAGTCCAGTATGATACCAAACAGCTAATCCTGTAGTAATTTCTACTTGACGCTCAGTTTCTCCATACCAACGCAAAAGCGTCATGCTTGTCCAGTGTGTA
>NZ_JBKGTY010000008.1:72089-76864 GCF_053543375.1 Myxosarcina sp. GI1(2024)
ATCTTAGATCTAATACCGCCTCTGTTTTTTCTTAGAGCATTACTTACTTACCAACACCGCTAAATTAATTGAAGTGGATGAGAAAGAAGTTAGAAGGATTCTCAATCCCCGTCATGGAACTAAAATAGGCACTATAGAAAGGGCATTGGCAGCTTTAGGAAAGAAAATAGAATTACAGGTTGTTTAGGAATAAATGAAAATCAAGCCAAACCCTGACAGGTAAAAGCAGCCCAGTAAAAAGGATGGGATAGAGGATGCGATCGCTTTTCCTGTAAAACTTGCTTTATTAAATACAAAATCCTATGACGAAAGAAATATTCTCGCAAACTTTGTTCGTATTTTGGGGTATTTCGAGCTTCTTTCTTTCGTTCTTTAGCTTTGTATGCCTCCTTGTCGGTTGCCTGTTTATCGCAATCGCTCAAATTACGCAATCGATACTGTGCCTGTTGTAAAGCGCGGGGACGACTCAAACTCTGTTTTCTGCCTTGATGATAATAAAAAGAAAGTAATGCCGTACTAGCGTCGGGAACTACCCAGAGGGAACTAATTACACTTCGCGCCCCAGAACATAAGAAACCTGCGGCTAAAGTCAGTAAATTGTCCGTTGCTTCGGGAATACCCAGTCCAGTTTCGCAACAGCTAAGAAAGACTTCATTTAGCTCTTTCATCCGCCATTTCAGGGTTAATAGTTCTAATAGTTGAAGTTTGCTATCGGCTAAAATCAATTCCGATTCCAAAGGATTAACAGGATAAAATCGGGCATGATGACTGGAAAGAACCGCCTGTACTTTTTCATGATGTAATAAGCGATAGTAATTATCTTTAGTAGCTAGTGCTTCTTTGAGACGGCGAGGTACTGAAATGCCATACATTTGAGCGATTAATTTTTCTTCCATCTGAGAAAAAGGCAATCCCAGTTGGGAGTATACCACCGTACCATAGGCAAAAGGAGGTAGATTTTGTTCTCTTTCTCGGCAAAATGCCAAAATCTGACAGCTAGAAACGACTCGTAAAGCAAAGCGCTCGCAGCGGAGAGTTACCAGATATAAATCGCCTTCCAGGAAACGGCACAAAAGCCCCCCAAATCAAACCAGAAGACTACAAACTAATGCTCCTTAATGCCATTCATCGGAGTTTTAATACTCCCCAAGCTACTACGGCTACTACTAATAATCGCTAAATCCTATTGCAGTATAGCTTATGGCGTATAGGGCTTAATTGCTGTTAATTGCTCTCCCAATTTTCTTTTGGCTTCCATAGTTTCACAGGCATTCTGTAACCGCAGAAAATAACCCTCTGATAAACCGAAGAAACGACATAATCTTAGAATAGTTCATCGCTCATCAAATACCGCTTTTGAAATTAAATGCCTCAATGGTATTGTTAGATAGTTGGTAACTACTCAGGTAGGAGAAACAATCACGTCGAAAAGAAAACCAAAAAATGATACTTTGGTTTAGCATCAAACGCCAAGTGTTTGACATTCCAAAACCCTCAATAGAAGTCACCGAACACAGATATCCGTTCTGTCCTTTCTACCGCTAGGAAGCAAAACCTCAATTTGCTTCAAGTTTTGAGTGATATTTTTTCTGGTCAACTTCCTGTTTTTTCTTAAGCTACCTGGGTAGTTACAATTATTTTCTATCGTCTACTTTTTTGGAATGCATTAAATAAAAACATATGAACATATGAAAATTGATGTTTCTTCAATTATTGAAGGATACGGTCGCGGTTATTTTTTAATGGCAGATGATGATGGCAAGATAGATTGGTATTCTAGTCGTCAGCATACCTTAATTCCTCTAGACGATCGCTTTCGCTATCCCAAATCTTTAAGAAGAGTTATCAATCAAAACCGTTTTAATGTGGCGATCGATCGCGATTTTATTGCTGTATGTAAGGGCTGTGCCAACCGAGATGTAACTTGGATTTCAGAGGAACTGATCGAAGTTTATTTGGCTTTGCATCGAGCAGGTTGGGCGCACAGTTTTGAAACCTGGCAGGGAAATGAACTAGCGGGAGGAATTTTAGGAATCGCGATTGGTAGTGCCTTTATTGGCGAGTCAATGTTTTATCAGATTAGCGAAGGTTCTAAAGTAGCAATGGTTAAATTAGTCGAACATCTCCGTAAGAGAAAGTTTATGCTATTCGACGCACAATTACAAAACTCTCACCTAGAACGCTTTGGTTCTTATGTAATTTCTTCTGGAAAATACCAGGTTTTACTTGACAGAGCGATCGACTATCCTCGTTCTTTTGTCTAAAATGTTTGGGTTTGGTATTAATCGCAGCAGGGCAGATTCAAAATGCGATCGCTTGTTTTCGGGCTGCATTGACGGTATTTACGCCGAATACTTTTCCCTTCGAATGTACACGCATCGGGCGCAATTTAGGCAATCTAGCATATGATAATCGGTTATGGAGCGAGGCGATTGAGGGTTATGAAAAAGCAATTTTAGGAGTAGAAGTCAGTCGCGACAAAATTAATTCTGACGAAAGACGACAGGCAATTATTAAAAAGGCTTTAAATGTCTACACGCGGATGGTGGAAGCCTGTATCGAGTCGGAAACAGAGGAAGATTTAGCTAAGGCATTAGAAACTGTCGAACGTTCTCGCAGTCGCTATTTAGTAGATTTAATTGCCAGTCACGATCTTTACCAACAGGCAGATATTCCCCAGGAAGTAAAAGAATATTTAGAAAAGTACGAAGAACTTCAACAGCAAATCGATGAGTTGCGATCGCGGTATGAAGGGAAAATAAACGGCCATTCCGCAGGTAGGTTAGCAAACTAAATAATATTTTTGGCAGGGGCATCCGAGAAAACGCAAAATCCGCACACGGGTATCAGTCAGACTGGAAATTTGTAGTTGGCGATCGAGAGCAACCAGATGAATAGCCTGAAAACACTGAAAAACCCATCTTAAAGTAGGTGTAGAAGTAGGCTGTTTAAGTTGATTAGGAATAGTCTCCTCTGCGTGAGCTAAAGCTTGTCGTAACTGACGTTGACCGAGAGTATAAACCAGCAAACATAAACCGGGAGCAATCGGAAAAAGTTGGTTTAGTTTAGGGTGATCGCTAAACAAGCGAGAAGATTTTGAAGTTTTAAGATATTTTGGTGTTAAAAAGAGTAGGCAGAATTGAAAACCGGGCTGAAATAAACCAAGTCAATCTTTCCTTTTCCTTACTAAAAGCAGCATCGGCAAAAACTTGTAAATATTCCGTAGCATGATAAAAATCAACAAGATAACTCGTCTTATCTCCACATCCCAAACGATTTAATAAAGGGGGTATATGTTGCCAAATCCAGTCAGCACCATCAGCTATCCCTCTTCTGTCACTCTCCGAAAATAAAAAATAGTAGAAACGTAGTTTATCCACTGAGAAAGTATGGTGAAAATTGATTCATCAAGGCAATTAGTTGATGAAAACCCAACAATAACTGACGATTGGGAAAAATGTCTAACCAGGGAACAATTAACCAGAGTAAAGTAATTGGTTGAATAATTAAACGAAGGTTATTTAAAGTAGTTTTCCATCCACCTTGATTAGACCACTGTTGATGACGAGTAAAATTTGCCTCAAACTCATCTTTACCATCAGAAAAATTCGAGTGAGTTGCTGAATAATTGAGACTACAAAGCACTTTTGTTTGAGAGCTAATCATCCAGTAAGCTGAGAAAATAATTTCCCACCACCTTTCAATTTGTTCGAATTTAGTGAAACGGTAATCTGTCCAACCTAACTCTTGTTTGCACTGTCGAAATCCATATTCAACCCAGGTTCTCAATCCATAAAGATTACCAAGACGTTGCTTAATTTGACTTCTTTTGTCAGTAAGATTAGTCATAACAAAGGATGTAGAATTCTCTGGCATGGTTTCGGGGTTAGTAGTTAATTCCCAGTAGGTTCTCCAACATCTGCGACCAAAAACAATTTCTCTAACATATCTGATTTCTGAATTTTGATTACTAAAAATTCTTTCAAATTCACACCATTTATTAGCTCTAACTTTTTGATTATGAGGCATCCAAACCCCGTGATTATTCCTAATTGCTAAGACCCAAGGCAATTTAGGTTTGTCTAATGTCTGTATGAAATAACTGCTTTCTCCATACAAACTGTCTGCTAATACTAATTCAATCTCAAACTCAAAATCTATTAGTTCTTCGATTATTTCGGCAGCTAATTCAATCTTGGTTTGATATTTATCCCCTGGTTTTAATGTTCCTTTCGGTTTAAAAACTTTCAACATTAAAGGAAAAGTAATATTGTCGTATATCCCATAGCTATTTACTGTAACTATCCCCTGGTCTATCTTGCCAATACTTCCTAAGTATTGCCGCGCTACGTAGTCGGTTTTTTTTCCTTTCTTTCTATCTCCTGTTTCATCAATGACTACTGTTATTTTCTTCCCTGATAATGCCGAAAGTGTTTTTGATAATCTTCGTTTTCGAATCTCAATTATTGACCAAGGGGACTTAGCTAAAAAATGATGTAGTGATTGCGCTGAATTAATACCTACTATTTTCGCTATTTCTGGGAGTGATTTTCTCTTAATTGGTGAGACAATTCCTAAATGTAAGTACTTAAAACACTCGTAACTTCTTACTTCAGGGAATAAGTCTTTGTAGCTGCTACAATATTCGTCAATCACCGATACTGTCGGTCGTGCATCTCTGGCTAAATGTTTGAGAATTTGTAACTCTACATCCATTGCACTATGTACTCTCTAGCAATTTTGTTTTTCTAGTCCTTTATTTTACTACTCGGAGA
>NZ_JBKGTY010000008.1:76874-84757 GCF_053543375.1 Myxosarcina sp. GI1(2024)
GTTTTTCTAGTCCTTTATTTTACTACTCGGAGAGTGACATAAGAGGGATATAAGTAAGATTTCTTTGGCTTGATCTATGCCCAAGCTGACTAAATACAAATAATTAAAATAAAGCTAAGGATAAATGGGGTCAATGAGTCAGAAACTAATATATTAGTCCAATTTTAAATAGCTACAGCAACCCGTGTGTACTCGTTCGAGCTAAGACCTAAAAACCTCGAATCAGTAGTTGTCAATTGCCAATTAACAACTCTAGCTAGATGTCGCCCATCAAACTTTTTGATAATTTTAACCTGAAAATTTAGCGGTATTTTTAGAACAATGAACGAACCCGATCGCCAAGATTTATCCGATCGCGATCCACGAGAATCTAGTAATTCGAGTTCGACCGACAACTGGAAAAGCCGTGCCGCAGAAATTTGGCAGGGAACTACAGAACGGCTAAAAAATTCGCTCCCCATAGATCGCTTGGGAAAAACTGCGGCTAGTTGGTTTAGCGTCAGTGACTCTAAAATTGCCGAAATTTTGGCAACGGTTAGAACCGAGTTACCTACAACCGAAGCATTATTAATTGGTAAACCCCAAGCCGGTAAAAGCTCGATCGTACGGGGATTGACGGGGGTTTCTGCAGAAATTGTCGGACAGGGTTTTCGTCCCCACACCCAGCATACTCAAAGATATGCCTATCCTACTGAGGAGTTACCGCTACTAATATTTACCGATACAGTAGGGTTGGGAGATATCAAACAAAATACTCAAACGATTATTGAGGAGTTGGAGCGAGAATTAGAACGGGAAAGTCGTTGCGCCAGAATCTTAATTTTAACCGTTAAAATTAACGACTTTGCTACCGATACGTTGAAACAGACCGCAGTACATTTAAAACAGAAATATCCTCAAATTCCCTGTTTACTGGCAGTAACTTGCCTGCATGAGGTCTATCCTGAAGCTCGGATCGACCATCCGAGCTATCCTCCAGAATACGAAGAAGTAGGGCGAGCCTTTAGTGCAATCGAAGATAATTTCCAAGACTTATGCGATCGCGCGGTGTTAATCGACTTTACCCTAGAAGAAGATGAATATCACCCTGTATTCTATGGCTTAGAAGCTCTCCGAGATGCTCTAGCGGAACTACTTCCCGAAGCCGAATCTCGCGCCATCTATCGACTATTAGACGAACGGACCGAAGACGAACTGGGCAATATCTATCGCAACGCAGCCCGACGCTACCTAGTTGCTTTCTCCACCATCGCCGCCACTCTAGCTGCCGTACCTCTTCCTTTTGCAACTATGCCCGTACTTACCGCTTTACAGGCTTCTTTAGTGGGTTTACTAGGCAGATTATACGGTCAAACTCTCACTCCTTCTCAAGCAGGGGGTGTCGCCAGTGCAATCGCCGGTGGCTTTTTTGCCCAGGCAATTGGCAGAGAGTTAATTAAATTCATTCCTGGTTTTGGTAGCGTTATCGCCGCTTCTTGGGCGGCGGCTTATACCTGGGCTTTAGGCGAAGGTGCTTGCGTTTATTTTGGCGATCTTATGGGTGGTAAAAAACCCGATCCCCAAAAGATTCAGTCGGTAATGAAAGAAGCGTTTAAATTGGCACAAAAAAGATTTAAGGGAATGGAAAGTTAGTTCGAACTATTGCGATCGCAGTTGAGATTTAAACAGAACCATTCGTCTAAATAATTAACTACTCATTCATCACTGGCGATCGCTTTTCCTACTAACCAAGAAATAGTCCAAGCACTCTGAAAATTAAACCCCCCAGTTACACCATCGATATCTAAAACTTCACCTGCAAAATAAAGCGCGGGACATATTTTACTTTCCATGGTTTTAAAATTAATTTCTTTGAGACTTACCCCACCACAAGTAACGAACTCATCTTTAAATACGCCTTTACCTATTATCTGATATTGACCCTGTATTAATTCAGTAGCTAATTTATTTAGTTCTTTTTTGCTCAATTCTGTCCAGACTTTTTCTTGGGGAATGGCGGCATGAGTCACTAAGCTCTGCCATAGTCTTTTAGGTAATTTTAAGGGACAATTGCTTAGTATTTTTTGCTTGGGATGTTCAGTTTTTAGTTGTAATAAATAATTCTTTAAAGTCTCTAGATTATATTTGGGTAACCAATTAATTTCTAAATTGGCGGCGTATTTAAGCTCGAACAAATTTCTGGCACTCCAAGCAGATAACTTAAGAATAGCAGGACCGCTAAGACCCCAGTGAGTAATTAATAATGCACCGGTTTGTTCTAACTTGTTTTTACCAGCTCCCAATCTAACCCGTGCATTGGGAATGCTAACTCCTGCCAAACCTTGCAAACGAGTGTCTTTAAGATTAAAAGTAAACAAAGAGGGTACTGGTGACTCGATTTTATGACCGAAATTTTTTGCCCAACGATGTCCTAAGGGGTTACTTCCCGTAGCGATTAACAGGCGATCGCAGTATAATACTTCTCCATTTTTCAATTTAACTTGAAATTTTCCCTCGTCGGTTTTAATTACCGACTTAACCCATACACCAGTACGTAAAATAACTCCTGCTCTTGCTGCGGCTTGCATCAGACAACTAATAATAGTTTCCGAGTTATCGGTAACGGGAAACATTCTACCGTCTGCTTCGGTTTTTAACTTGACACCCCGAGACTCAAACCACCTAACCGTATCTTGAGGTTGAAAGCGAGTAAATGCACCCCGTAAGGCTTTACCACCTCTGGGATAATTTTCTACCAAACGAGCGGGATCGAAACAGTGATGAGTAACATTGCATCTACCACCGCCAGATATGCGAACTTTTGCCAGGGGTTTCTGCCCTGCTTCAATTAGAGTTACTTTAAGTTTGGGATTATTTTCGGCTGCGGCGATTGCTCCAAAAAAACCAGCCGCACCACCACCAATAACAATTAGGTTCAATATCTTCTAGTTTTTAAAATTCCCCAGGTCAAACCAGAGATTAGACTGATTAATAAAAATATTAGGATAATACCCCCTGGCAAAAATGTTAGCCAACCAATGCCTCTGAGTATGTAGAGTAACAAGAAGGCTATCAGGGAATATCTGAATACTTTGGTTAATGTTTTCGGTATCACGGTGAAAGGCGATCGCGAAATTGATGGTTTAATTTTAGCAATTTCTTTCTTCTTTTTTTGAGTTTAAGGATTTCAAAAGTAGAACAAGGCATCGTGTGTCAGGCTAACTATAGTTTGGGAATGGCTATTGCTACGTCAGTTTGGGAGAAATCATCACCCTTAAATAACAAAGACTGTCCTGTTCTGAATTGTCAACGGCGATCGTTTCTAAACTGATTAAAGCGATCGTTAATGTCAAGCAGGCATAACTCGCCGACTGAATTGTTTCCCTTCTTCTGGCACTAGCTGGGCATAAATTCCTTGTAGCGTCTTGTTCGGACTGAGAATTAGTCCGGTGACGTAACGGCAGGGCAAAGCCTTCATCCCGGCAGAAGAGAGCTCACTAGGGGACCATGAATCTATCCCACTAATATCTAGATAAAATAATTAGGATGTTAGATTGAAACTAGAATATGCCAGGAAAGTTTGAAGGATTAAATGATTTGGAGTGGAAATTGTTTCAAGATATTTTTCCTAAAAACGAAGCAAAACGATCGCGAGGAATGCCACACACACCATTTCGTAATGTGCTAAATACCTGACTGCCTGACACATCTATGTCAAACTCATATTTTTCGTGATAATTGAATTTTTCCAGTACAATAAATCAACGCTTTCAAGCGATCGCTTTCTTAGAAAATGTCTTTTTAGAGAAAAAAGCAAATTCTATAGAGTGTAAGGTTTTGAGGCACTTGTGTCAGGCAGCCAGGCTAAATACTCTACTGTATATTTTGATTACCGGATGCCGATGGTGTGATGTACCTCAAGGAAAACAATGGGCATCGAAAAGTTCGGCACACCGATGGTTAAAACGATGGCAGGAGGATGGAACACTGCAACTACTTCCAAGCAGAATATTAGGTATAGCACAAAACCGAGGCATGATTAATTGGAATTACGGGTCAATTGATGGCTCTTTTTCCCCCTGGAAAAGGTGGCGGTAAAGCAGTTGCTTATGGGTACAAGGGAAAGGGAATTTTAATTCCTACCATCAGCGAAGGAAACGGGATGCCATTAGCTAATCAAACCACCGCAGCCAATGGCAGTGAAAGAGAACAAGTCTTACCTCTGCTTGATAGCATCAAAATTCAGACAGGTAAACCAGGTCGTCCCAGAAAAAGATTGTCAGTATTAGCTGCCGACAAAGGTTATGATAGCCATGAAAAGCGATCGCAATTAAGAAAAAGAGGTATCAGACCTCAATTTCCCAAACGAGTCTATAAATCTAAAAAACATCGTGGAAGACCAATTAAGAACGATACACCGCGATTTCAACAGGAAAGATGTTTTGCTTGGTATCAAAGAAAATATAGACGTTTAGTTGTACGTTGGGAGCGTCTACCTCTTATGTTTGACGGTTTTCTAGCTTTAGGGATGATTCATCTATGGATTACCAAAATTATATTAGTGGGATAGGTTCAGATTAGCAATTTCCTGCTTCAATTGGCAATCGCGGTCGTCAAATTGGTACCAGGGAGCCAATAATGACTCGCTACGAACGAATTTGTTTTGATAAACAGCTAATTAGCGTTTCTGGTAAGCCATTGGCTGCTTTTATCTGTCCTGGTCATCCCTTACTAGATGCCACTATCGATTTGGTTTTAGAATACGACTATTTCTCTAGCCGATCTCCCGATTGCCTTTTTCAGCGAATAACCTTCCCAGTCATATGTAAGCTTTCAGTTGGTATTGTGGTCGATCGCCCCAAATTGTTCGGAATTAATGCGCCCTGATTCATAGAGAATATTATTTATTTCTGAGATTCCTAAGACGGAGTGAGCGCGATAACCGTTTTGTGCTAATTTAGCTTTAACTCCCCCTTCATGATCGATAAAAACGACGATATCTTTTACAATTAAACCCGCAGACTTAAGCTTTTCGGCTCCTTCCATGGCGCTTTTGCCGCTAATTGTAATATCATCTACTACTACTACTGTTTCACCCGGATAAAACTCACCTTCAATTAAACGACGAGTACCGTGCGCTTTGAGTTCTTTGCGGGGAAAAATCATCGGGCGATGTAAGTTTAAAGCCAAACCAGTTGCAGTTGGTAAAGCACCGTAGGGAATACCTGCAATGCGATCGAAGTTGAGGTTTTTCAAAATATCGGCATAAGCTGTTAATACTTGATTGAATATGGGCGGATTGGAAATAATTTTTCTCAGGTCGATATAATAAGAAAAAGTTGCTCCCGAAGCCTGGACGTATTCGCCAAATAAAAGACAGCCAATATCGTATAGCTGTAAAACTAAATCTTGATAGGGATGTTGGTTCAACAGACAAACATTAGGTGTCCAGAGTTCGCAACTACCTCCTTGTAAGGTAAATGTATTTCTAATCTGGTTGATTTCTAAATTTAAGTCCAATAATTTTTGACCCAGATCTTTCCGTGATAGAAAATCTTGGGGAATGGGAATCAGTAAACCCTCGCCATTGGAATTTAAACCTGCATTGAGAATGGCGGTCAAATTATCTTTAGCACTCCAAACACTTCTAATTAAAATTAATCTTTCTGAGGCGATCGCGCGAATTTTAGCGAGGGTATTGGGGTTAGTCGTACCTACTTCTAAACCCAACTGTTGAGGAGTAGCCCAATTGCGCGCTTCTTTGACTACCTGAAGATAAAAAAGCTCGTCGATGGTGGGATATTCTTGTAGAGCTTCTGCTCCTGGATTTGAAGTATGACAGAGGATGAATACAGCCCGATCTGAATAAACTAAAAAAGGTGCGGCATGATCTTGTCCTGCAAAAGGAGTGAGAGTAACGGCATCTACTTGCCACTGTTTGAAGATGGTACTGGCAAATACCGTACTGGTGTTAATATCTCCATGTTTGGCATCTAAAATTATTGGTATTTCGGCAGGGATGGCTGCTAAGACGCGCTCTAGTAAAATCGCTCCTTCGATGCCTAGCGCCTGATAGAAGCCGAGAGTAGGTTTGTAGGCACAGACGCGATCGCTCGTCTCGCGAATTACCCATTTTAACCATGCTTCTAAGCTAGCGATTAAGTCTTCTCTAACTTTTGTATCCTCACTAGGCATCATTTCGGGATTGGGATCTAGTCCTACAACTAGTAAACTATTGTTAGTTGCGATCGCGCTATTGAGCTTATTGACAAAATTCATCTCGGTTTACTACTCAGACTTAAAATGGATAGCTAGCCAGATACAGGCAGGATCGGAACTAGTATACTCAACGCGATGTTTTTGATGAGCGGGAATATACAGATAATCACCTTGGTTTAGCTCGATCCGATTGTCTCGAGCTCTCAATTCCGCCGTTCCCCGAAGTAAAATCACCCATTCGTCTCGCTCTTGGTCATACCATTCTCCTGGGGGGGTACGCTGTCCTGTAGAGACAATCCTTTCGATTGAGATGCTTTCGGTGCTAAATAAAGACTGAAATAGTTCTTCTGGTGGTAAGTGCTTCGGTAGAGCGAAAATATTTGCCATAGTGTTGTGTCAACATTAATTTTGGTGAGTATTTTTCCAAAGTCAAAATAAATCCTTTGACCTGTTCCCCTTTCCCTTGTATTTACTAATCGATTGGCTTTCAAGCATTAGTTTCATTACTGAAAGAAGATTTCCTGCATGACCATCTAACCATTCACGCTCACTATGATCTGGGGGAAGGGGAGGAATGAGCAACGGCACTTGATGGAACTGGACGATTTGCTCGGTGCCATCTGGATAAATAATTTTATAGCCGCCCTTATCATACAGTTCTTTAATTCGGCCGTCAGGATAATATAATTCTAACTGTTCCCTCTGACGTGATTTCTCTTCTTAAGTTACTGCTTGGTTCAAGTTGGCTTAGAGAAGTATCAGGTGTATTGCTTCGATCGGGTCTTTGACGGATTGGATTCCGCTTCTGTGCTTGGAAAATTTCATTGATAATAACAGGACGAGATGTGTCATTACTTTTTACTTGTTCTTTTCCCTGAGCGACTCTTGAGTTGAGAAATACACTTAGACAAAAGAAGCTAAGTAACCACATTGAATATTTTTTGATGAATTTCGTATTCATAAGATTCGCAAACCTCAACACCAAACAGAAAAATTAAGTATCAACTTGCTTACGGGATTTCGGAAGTAAAAGCCTACATCTATAATTAATTATCTATGTATGGATCTATCTGATTATGTAAGCCGCTAGTAAGCTAAATAACTGACGATCGCCCTACCAAAAGCCATCCTGGTAGAAAGCAACCTCACTTTTTTACCGCCGATGATGTCTATAACTCATGCAGCGATCGCTTTTGCAGGAACATCCCTAATACTAGGAACTGCCGAACCTTTACCGTTAGGACTAGCCATTATCGGTTCGCAGCTTCCCGACTTAGACACTACTATCCCTCTTCTGTCACTCTCCGAAAATAAAAAATAGTAGAAACGTAGTTTATCCACTGAGAAAGTATGGTGAAAATTGATTCATCAAGGCAATTAGTTGATGAAAACCCAACAATAACTGACGATTGGGAAAAATGTCTAACCAGGGAACAATTAACCAGAGTAAAGTAATTGGTTGAATAATTAAACGAAGGTTATTTAAAGTAGTTTTCCATCCACCTTGATTAGACCACTGTTGATGACGAGTAAAATTTGCCTCAAACTCATCTTTACCATCAGAAAAATTCGAGTGAGTTGCTGAATAATTGAGACTACAAAGCACTTTTGTTTGAGAGCTAATCATCCAGTAAGCTGAGAAAATAATTTCCCACCACCTTTCAATTTGTTCGAATTTAGTGAAA
>NZ_JBKGTY010000008.1:88858-163156 GCF_053543375.1 Myxosarcina sp. GI1(2024)
ACGCGCTCGACAAATTCTGTGGGCAATACTTCACCTGTTGTTTTCCACCAGCGAGATTTGAGATCTAATGTCCTTACCTGTTCGGCAATTACCGAGCCTCTAGCCTTGAAGCTTTCAGGAATGGGAATCATCATCTTAACTTGGGGCTTTATCGTACTAGTCAGGGGAGTGACGACAACTATGCCCCCTCTTCTGACATTATATTTAGTGTGACTTAACACCAAACAAGGTCTAGCATCACCAGCTTGTTCTCTACCCTGAGTGGGATTGAGATTTATCCTGATTACCTCTCCTCGCCGAATCTTCATAACAGTTCGTCGCCTACGGGTTCGCTGCCGACAAAATCAGCTACATCGTCGGGATATTCAAACTCTTCGGGAATGCTATCTAACATTTCATCCAAAGTAGGTACGGTCTGCTTCTTGCTGATAATCAGCCTGTCTCCTTCCTCGGTTAGCTCTACTACCGAATTCTCATCGATGCCCCAACTCTGCGCTACCTTGCTCGGTATGCGGAGTCCGATACTGTTGCCCCACTTTCTTAACTCTACTTCCATTGCGGTCGCGCTGTTTAGTTATACATTGTATAATTGTACTCGATTCAACTCTCTTTGGTAGTTTTGAAGTTTAGTTGTTCTAGGAAGATAAAGGGGATGACGAGGACAACATTTCTTGGTAATGCCAAAGCAGTAGAGATGAATATAAGTTTCTAGTAGCTTGAGAATATATAAATCCTGCCTCTGCCAAGTCCCATGATTGCCCCAGGCTAAGATGACGCGATCGCACTTTGAAACACTCTCTAGAATAAAGCGATCGTTATCCTTGCCAATCGGTTCTGCCGCTTGCTTGAGTAATGATGGTTGGGGAGTACGATAGCAAAGAGATTGACTACTTCTAATCTGCCATAGACCCATAATTTAGCAAAGTTAATGCAGCGAGTGATAGTTGGGTCGTTGACTTCCGCATCAGCACGACTAGGATTGAGCATGATGAAGGAAACGGTTTTACCTTGACTATCCCATTCACGCCATAGTAAATAGCGATAATTGCCCCTTATTACTGCACCACCTCCCATCGTTTTTTTATTGCCTTTGTAAGAAAGTTCTCGATATAAATTCCAATATTAATCGAACCTATCCTCATAGCCCCACCAAGTTTTATCGATTATCTTCCCCTGGCTATCTCTAGCAACAAATTCCCAATCGGCAGGAGGAATAAACTTTTGTTTTATCTGTAAGTCTTGGTATTGGTAAATGGTAGTTTTGTCGAACTTACTGATGATACCAACGGGATAGGAGTAAATTTTCTTTTTAGCTCCAGCCTGATAGTAGCGATCGCTTATCAACCACTTAACTAACTCCTCATCTGTCTTGTTGTGAATAACTGCATTACAGTCTATGCTCACGTCAATCATTGGTTGTAGCGTGTCGTAAGCTTTTTGTGCTGGTGTAATGGTTTCAAAGAGGATGGTTGTAGTGGTCATGGTAAGGCGATCGCACTCGTTAAATTTACTTTTCAATTATTCCCCTTCAGTATTAGCTCGACCACTCTAGATAGATAAAAGCTATGGCGATCGCTCACAATCATTAACTCATAAACACCTCCGAGCAGAATCAGTTTCTCATCACCATCGAGTTAAAGTACGAAAAACCCAGAGCGCGAAACTATCAAAGATTGGCGATCCCAGATCGTAATTGCCAGCTTTCGGGTTCTTTACCAGTCTGAGAATTCTATTGCTCTATGTGACAATTTCCCTGGTTTATTAAAAAACACTAAAATTACTAGACAAAATTGTTAGCTTGTGTTCGTAACTCAAATTCAGTATTTTACTGAGGAGAAACATCATGACAATTCTATTAGTTAGCGTTTTAGTTTTGGGCTGGCTTTTAGCTGTAACTATCGGCACTTATGCTTACTTTGCCAACGAAGAGAAATGAACTTCCGCTCGGACCGTTTCAGGTTGGAAATACTTCCACATTAAGGAGGGAATCATGACAGATTTAACCAAGAATCAAACTCGATTAGCTTACGTAGATTGGCTGAAAGATATATATCGACACCATCCTAGTATGCGTCAAGTCGAAATCCTCAAAGACCAACTCAAGCAGGAAAAACAAGAAGATCGGGTCTTTTATCAGTCCATCAAAGAGAAACTAGCTACTTGCTAGCAATAAGTGTGGCTGGAGCGATAACCATTCGTTCCAGTCTGATAGCCAAACTTTTCTCAAACAGCGCGATCGCATCAATTTAATGAGGAGACTTCATTGCGATCGCTTGATGTCTTTTAAATTCTCATCATCTGTTTCAAGATCGCCACAATCACGCCGTGGGTTTTTGTAAGTAAAGGTGAAAGTATCCCCACTATCAATTACTTGTTTGATTTCGTCATACATGGGATAGTAACCAATGCCGCTTAAATTCACCCAACCTCGCGCTCTGCTTAGTCCAACAAACAATTGATTTCGCAGATTAATATCAGATTCATTCTTGGCTACATTATCACAACCTACAACATAGACCATATCAGCCTCATTACCTTTAGCACGAGGTATACGAGATACAGTCACTCCTCCTTCGTACCAAAAAGTATCAGGATCGTTATTAGGGTATCTAGGATTTAACTGATTTAATCTAGTACCACTGGGAATAAAAATCTCAATCCCTTGCTCCATTAAAAATTTTGCAACATGAGTTTCTAACTTCATAGCTTCATAAATGCTACCCAAAGCCAATACTAAAATTTGTCTACTAGGTGTCAGCCCATCATATTCAAAATTATGTTTAATGTTTTCGGCTAAGACTGTAAGCTCCTCCTGTCTTGAACTATATGTATTAAACTCAACCACTGACTCACCCCAAAGAGTAGGTATTGGATTGGGAGAATTAGCAGGAGGACGATGTAGAGTTACTTCTTGTCCTTCTCTAAAAGCTCCTTGGACTTCGTATCCAATGCTTTCCCATTCATTTTTTCTAGTTAAGCCTGATAGCATACCTTCTGGGCGCAATAGACCCATACCAATCGCATGAGCAGCAGTTAAAATTTCGCCAGGAGTACGATAACATCTGTGCATAACCTCAGATTTGTTAATACCACCTTTGTATTGCCGTCCTCTACTAAGAAGTTGACTCAATTCTTCGCCAAATAATTCTTTAGCAGTCGGAATTTTTAGCGTATCCAAACTTTGAGCTTCATCATAAGCCCAAATTAATCTTTTTTGTTCTGGTTGTGAGTGCTCGCAAGGACGAAGTGACTTATAAGCCATCCAATAAATAGCCTGTTTGCCTTCATATTTAAGTTCTTCAGGGTCTACAACTAAATCCTGTCCTTCATCAATAAGAACAGCATCAAACATAAGTTTAATCCCTACTTCTTCTTTTTCTTTTATCAACCAATTACAAATATCAGCTAAACCCTCGTTAGGTTGTCTATAAGATGTATCTTTAACACCTAAAGCATATTGATTATTTTCCTTACAAACAGTTCGATAAAATCCTGGTCTATTTCTAGCTCCCCAAGCGTGCAGAATTCTCAACTTACTTTGAGCTTGAACATTATTTTTATAGTCAAGTTCTCCGCAACTAAAATGACGCATCCATTTATCAACTAAGTTTTCTATCTGGTCGTATAGAGAACGAGTAAAAAAGACCAAAGCAATATCCCAGTCAGGATGTTTGAGGTGCATATTTGCAGCTTTTTGGCAAAGCAAGACTGTTTTACCCGATCCAGCAATACCTCGAATACGCTGCGCTCCTGGGGGAATTTCTAAACCGATGTGTTGTTGTTGTAAGTCTAATTCGTAAAGACGTTCTTTTAACTGATTAATTACACTAGAGCGTGTTTTATTATCTTGAGCAATAGTTATAGATTTACTGAGAGTTTTGCGAAGTACGGGAGTACCACCAACGACAGCAAGAAGAAGTTCCCATTGTTCATCACTAAGATTTTTTCCTGATTGAACTAGAGAACTTTGTTCGATTCGCTGAATTAAAGATTTTGCTCCTAATCGATCTTTAAAAATAATTGGTGGACAATTGGGAAGTCGATCAAATCCTTTATTTTGCCATTCTTTTTCGGTAATCAAGGGTAAACAGACAACGGCTCGTGCTCTAACTTGACGACGAATTATCTCTTCGCGATCGCAATAACCAAGCAGAGCATAAAGTTGATTTTCAGCTTGTTGGTAGGGATTTCCCTGCTTTTGATAAAAATTTTGAAACTGCCACAAATGACCATTTACTGATTCAATTTGGTCTATTGTAATACATTTAACTTCAATAATAACTATACCGATTTCTCTTTCTACGATGAGTATGTCAGGCTCTTTCCTACTTTCTCCAGTTTTAGAAAAAATTGGATATCTCCAATAACCAATACATTCGCGCTCGGCAAAAGCTTTTTTACAAGCATCCCATAATTTCTGTTCACAGTGCTCGCCATCTTTACCGATTGGCTCTGTTTCTATAAACTTTCTTCCTTTTTCGTTAATTCCTACTGGCATAACAATTACTTTAAAGATGATGGATATAAAGTTTTTTACAATTTTTTTTAGCAGAGGCTATAAGATATGAGGGTCGCTCTTATTGTCAAATTTGAGCTAAGTACTTCTTCATTAACTTCTCACCACGTTCCCCCAACTCTGTAAGCTTTGTCTCTATTAGCGATGATGCAACAGGCGAAGGATTAGCTCGACCTCGTTCCCACCGACTAATGGTAGAAAAAGAGATACCCAAGCTGGTTGCCAGTTCTTCTTGAGTTAATCCCGAAAGCTGCCGTAGTTCGCGAATTAATTGACCTACAAAGGGTTGTTTGAGTTTTTTGATTCTTTGAGTTTTCATTACCGCTTTTGGCGTATTCGAGACAGCTTTTGACTAAGCAAGTGCTGTGTATTTCGCTTACTATCTTCGGCAGCCAGCAAAAAAAAAGATGCGATCGCGATCGCACCTCCATAGTGATAATTTAAGATGAATGAAAAATATTTAACTAAAAAATAAGAGTTTCCTATCCTTGTGCAAGGTATTTCAGAGCTTAACGATAACTGAAGTAGTGAGCTATTGCGATCGCAACATTCAGGTCGATGGGCGCTCGATTCTGCCGTTCTTAGATTATTTCATTTACTCATTTGAATTTTTACTCAAATACTCAGTTATCGCTTCGATTACTACTTCCGTTATCTTAGTTTCTTGTTGAGCTGCAAAAGTCTTGAGGCGGCTATGCAATTCTCTGGGTATTTCGGCGTTCAATCTCTTGGTGTCTGGTTTGATCGCTTCATTAATCGCCCGTTCTTTGTCGGTGCGATCGCGTCTGGTTTTCTTCGCATTAAGCCCCATACTTGAGTATCTCCATCAGCTCGTTTTTGATTGCGTTAATCTCTTTAGCGGCAGCACTGGTTGGGTCATCGAACACTGTCATTCCCTCGGCAGCGGTAGTGGGATAGGCTACTTTTTGAGTCGTCAGTGCTTTCATCACTGGCAGCTCGTAATCTACCAAAGCGGCTTCGATCTCGTTGCCCAACTTGGTATTCTTGATCGCCCTGCTGATGATGAAGTATGCCAAGGGTTTACCATCAGTGACCTCTTGTCGAGCCTGGATAATGTCTACCAAGTCGGCACACGCCCAGATGTCATAGGGACTGGGTTGAACTGGAATGAGAACTAAATTAGCGGCTTTGACTGCGGCTGCCGACATCTTGGCGATTTGAGGCGCACCATCGATAATGACGAAGTCATAACCGTTCGATACTGCCTTTAAGTCCTTGGGTAGCGTCTCGCGATCTAATCCCACCACAGGCAGTAACTCTCCTTCGTTGGCTTCGTTCCAATCACGCAAACTTCCCTGTGGATCTGAATCGACCAGTAGAACCTCGTACCCGTCGAGGGCGATCGCATGACCGAGATTGGTGGCGATCGTGGTCTTACCGCTGCCACCTTTTTGGTTCAAGACGGCGATCGTGGTAGGCATCTTCATCAAATGAGTAAATGAGTAAATGAAGGTTTGAATTTATGAGTACAGCTTAAACTCTCAGTTACTATCTGTCCACAGGGTGTAAATACGGTAATTAAAGGGTCACGCGCTGAGTCAGTTTAACCAAACATCAGTGAATTTACTATCGTGGTTTTAATTCTGATTATGTTAAAAAAGACCATTATTGAGTTGCATCCAGAAATTTTCTAGATATTGTTCCAATAACGTACTAAGCAAAAACACATGACCAATAAGCGAAGGGACAATAAAAAATTAAAACCATTCAGGAATGCCTGGGAATTTTTAGTGAATGTGGTACAAAACATTTGGAGATACATTGAGAAGCCACTCGAGCGAGGCTTCGCATTTTCGTTTGTTGCGATAATAATCGCTGGAGCTTGGTATGGGTTCCTTGCAATAGCAATAGTTGCTACACCACCCATTGCTACAACACCAGCCTTCGTTATGGTTTGGGGCTCGGTCGCAGTTCTTATCTTTGCTCTTTTTCCTGGTATCTTTGATAGGATCAAAAAGATCAAGTTAAAGGACTTCGAACTTGAGCTTGAAGAAATAGTTACCAAAGCTAGTTCAAGCGACTTTATCACATTTTCTGATATTGAAGGTTCCCAAGAGGAAATCCTTGGAGTAAAGGGTACATTTAAAAAACTCATCGAGCTTTTCGAACGAGCGATAATGTTTCCAGATGAACCAGTATTACTGGTAGTCAATCTCGGTGATGGATTACGCGTTACTATAACTATGTTATTTATCTATCTGTTCTTCCTAAATCTTTTTGGTTCCTCGGTTAAGGTCCTTTTCGTCTCGTCAGAGAACAAGATCAAAAATTATTATCAAGTTAAGCGAGAGGAGATTGTTGGAGCCGTTTCAGGGACTAAAGTACTTCAACGCTTCCTTAAACTTTTCCCTGGCTTCTCCAGCATACTGAAATTTAAATTTACCATTACTACCAATAATCAAGTTACCGAGCCTCCCAATAATCAAGTTACCGAGTTATTGACCTTGAAAAACTTTCCCGGGGTCTACAAATCCAATACGACATGGTTAGAGTCAAACTTGAAAGAGGTTCACAAGATTCTTCTAGAAGAAATCAGAAATACAAATAATGTTTTTTATCGGAACAAATGACCATTTTTCACCACACCATTTTTACCCAAAATTCGGATTTCGTTGAGTCCGCCTAACACATACGTGTCCTGGACAATCCAGGACAGATTGATTCCCCGTTATAGCAATAACATTGTCGCTTCGCGGTTTTATTGCTTTCCCCCCACTGCCCCCTCTGGGGGATACGTCGCTTCGCTTCCAAAGACATCGGTGGGGAGTTGATGTCACACAGCAATTCAAGTATAGCGGGGGCTTTTTATGTCGCTACCCGGTTTGTTATCTGGGGACACCCCAGACCCCGAACGCTCGGCAAGGGTTACACAAGCTGCGTCGGGCTATTTTTTTGTGGAAGCGATCGCATTTATTATTTTGCCCGCCTTGCCCTATGCCTTCGCTACGCCCCCGCTCCCAGAAACGGTGTTGTTTCTCCTTTGGGGGTTTTTTCTCGTGCGTTTTTCTTTTTCTGTTCGTTCTCGTTTTTCTGCTTCTCGCGTTTCTGTTTCCTTCCGTCGCGTGGTTGGTCTGGCGTTGTCTCGTGGTTGCTGTTCTTGGCTGCTGCGTTCTTCGTCCCGCTCTTTTTCTGGCTCTGTTGTCTGGTGTGGTTTTGTTTCTCGTTCTCGCGCTGCTGCTTTTGCCTTCGTTGTCTCGCGTCTGGTCGGTGTTGTGGTTTGGGTTCGTCCTGGCTGGTGTTCTGTCGGCGGGTTTGTCTGGTTTGTCTCTGTGCCTGTTGTGCGCTGAGTTGTTCTTGGGGGTTCGTCCCCCTTTTTTTTTGTGCGATGAGAGCGATCGCTGACTGACTAATTAGAAACAGTATTTATTGCCTCTCTTCCTTCCCGTTCGGCAGCTTCCCAGGTGTAGAAGATCTCATTTGGCTCGTAGACTACCCCATAGTCATCGATGATGCTGTATTTATAGCAATCTGACGAGGTATAGAAGACAGCTAGGGTGTATTGATTGATGCTAATGATTTTGATGATACTCATGATAGGAGCAATTACGCTGCGCGTAGACTTCGGCTCGTCTTTCTACTTTATAATTGTAGTTCTCTTAGAAAGATGAAAGCAGAACCAAAAATAGTTTTCAGTTTTGTCCCATTCGATATTTGATATCGTAGTTAATAATAAAGTCTAGTTCTTCATCAGTAAAACCATAGTGTTGACTAAGGACACAATCTATTTTATCGATAATATGCTTTGATAAACGAGGGTAAAATTCTTCGTAAATAATGTGACCTGTTTTTGCTGATGTTTTTTCCTTTTGTTGCTTGTTATTATGATAATCATCCATTAATATTCCAGATAAATTAATGAGTTTGTTTTTATTATTAGATGAGATCGAGTCTATATCCAAAGGAAAATTTTTTAAATTAGAAGGATTTAAATCTCTACTATTAGTAGTCAAAATAAAATACCAAAAAAATAAACTACTACTTAAAGCTGATACGACAATATCTCTCTGCTCTGATGTATTAAAGTAAAGTTTTTTTCGCGACTAGATACCGATAACTTTCCATTTGATAAAAATATAGGTTGAAAAGTAGTAAAAATTTTCCAGTATCTTCCACCTCCAATTCTATAGTAAATTAAATTGGAAGAATTTACTACAAAAAAGCTTCCTAATTTTTTTGTAGATTTAGTAATAATTTTATTTAAGATAGAATTTTCTATAGTATCGCTAATTTTAGGAACTATATACCCATTAATACGCTTATCAACATAGTTAAGATGTATGGTATTAAATAAATGCTGACGTGATTCGGAATACCATTTTCTTAAACCAGTTGTATATTTTTTATTTAAATAGTTTAGGTTAGATATTTTTGATATAATCGAAATTGTCAATAAAACTTCTGCTCCTTCAAATAACTTTGAGGGTCTTTCCGCATAAAAACTATGCCAGTTTATACAAGATAAATTATTAAAAACTACATCTTGTATATATTTCATTCTTTGAGTACAAACAAAACTAATAGGAATAATTAAACCTAATTTAGATTTTTTATTCATTAACAATATGCTTCTTTCTGTTACATATGCGAACAAGTTAGTGGCTCTTAGGCTATAGTAAAAACTATCAATAACCTTATAATAATTTCTAATTTTTGAATATTCTATATATGGGGGATTTCCAATAATCACATCAAATCCACCACGTTTAATAATTCCATAAAATTCAACAAACCAATGAAAAGGTTGATGGCTCTCTTTCCATTTTTTAAATTTAGCTGGTTTTTTTGACTGATCTTGTTCATATTCATCAGCTAAATAGCAGTCAACTCTTTCATTTAATTTACTCAAGTTTTTACGAAGTTTAGCTTTCTTTATAGAGCTTTGTTTTCCGTCAACCTTATCACTATTTTGCAAATTAAGAAATTCTTGAAAAGTACGCTCTGTCATTGAAGCTTGCTGTTCGATTTCTTCAATTATGCTATGGTCGTAAACTAACTTTTTTTGTCCATTAATTTCACGATCTATAGCATTTCTCACTTCATCTAGTGAAGTAAAACCAACCAGTGTATTACCAGCACGAATATTAAAGTCAATATCAGGCAGTGGCTCTATATCTAAATTGGGTTTGGAAACATCTGGTTCTAATTGAGCAACTAACTTAAGAAACAGTCGAAGTTTACAGATTTCTGTAGCTTTCTGCATGATATCCACACCATACAAATTGTTAATAGTAATGGACTTGAGAATAAAATAGCGACGATTGGGATGACAATCTGCTTGTTCAAGAATTTGGCGAAAGCGATCGAATATCTCAGCATAGTTTTCATCAATAGCTACGAAATCTTCATCTAAGAAAATTTGCATTCGCTCAAGACAAGCTTCATATAAAGGTTCTAAAATATTTAGAGCAGCGAACAAAAATGCACCAGAACCACAAGTAGGGTCTAAAATTTTGATTTCAAAAATAGCTTGATAAAATGCCCATATTAGTTCTGGGTCATAGCAGTTTTCAATTACATCTTGTGCTAACTGGCGAATATCTAAGTTATAGGTAATAAAATCATTTATCGAATTAATTCCACCAGAAGCAAGCCTTTGCCGTAACTCTAGACAACGAATACGACGAGCTATGTGTTCGCGCCAGGTTTCAGTTGGTAAAGCATAATTTTGCTCGGCTGGTTGATTCCAATTTTCTCTTTTAGAGACATCATTTATTCCCACTGAGATCGCTTCTGGTAAGGGAATGTCTACACCCTTGCGAACAGCTTCATAAATATAGCGGTCGGGATTGTCCCGTAACAGTTTATCGCCTAAGCCATTTTCTTGGAAGAGGAATTGCATAAATAACTTTCTACTTTTTCAAAAATAAAGGGAATAACACAGTTTTTACTGATGTACTCGGTGATATCTTCTTTGGTGTAATTAAGCTCCCATTTGCTTCTGATTGGTGTATTTTTCAAAGATGTAACCCAATACATCAGGATTAATTTCCTGGTCATTTTTGAGTGGGCGATCGTCTAAATGCCACTGATATTCCTCAAAGAAGTTAAAAATTTTCTCAAACGCTTCATCAGGAATATGAATTTCAGGATTGATTATTTCCAGTGGATGCACTTCAAATAAACCACCATTTAAATAGGGAACTTTGCCTAATAATTTCTTTAGTTCAGATGAACGGTCTTGTTTTCCTAAACCTTCATGACAAAGCCTGAGTAGAAAATATCGATAGAAAGAGTGGAACGCATCTCGACCATTTTCTTGCTGACACATTTGCAGTCTGTGACGGAGATAGTCAATATCACCATCTAAAAATCCTTTTTTTTGAATGAAATAAATGAACATCAAGCGATTGAGCATCAAGGATGTGTACCATTCCTTATCTGTAGTAGACTCAATGCCCTGAATAAATCTAAAGAAAGCAGCGTGTTCTTTTTTAAACCGTTCGTAAAACTTCTTGGTAACTCTATCTACATCAAAAGCTCTGCGAGCGCGACCTGTTACATCAACTAAGGTAAGCGATTCCTCATCCTCAAGAGAAAAGGCGAGCGCCTCTAATTTTTGAATTAAGGCATCTCCTGATTGGCTTTTGTGAAAGCGATGTTCCCGACAGCGTAGGGGCTGACGAATTTCGCGTTTGACCCACTGCCAAACTTGTTCCGTCTTGTCGGCATCTACATATATAATCAGGTGTTCGTATTGATAATTAGCAACCTCTCGCTCGATCTTGCGACGAATAGGGTAATTAGGAATTTTGCCTTCACTGTCTGGTTCGCAGCAGTAGACTATCATTCCCCGCTTTTCAACCAGTCCCTTGAGAAGATAATTCTCGTCCTCAATCTTTAAAGATAGGTTTTGACCTTCGTAATAGTCCCAACCTAATTCTTCTATGAACAGCGGTTCAAAATTAAATCCCTGCAAATAATTTCTCGTTTTTCTTTTATCAATTGGCATTTTTCTAAACTCCTTTTGACTCGAAAAGTCCCAGCGAACAAATAATTTGAGGTTCTCGATGAATCGCTTCTTCGCCGATAATGCACAAGCGATCGTCTGTTCTTAGGGAAACAACCAATTCCACTAGCTGCTGGTCGCTAATTCCACTTTTAAGTTGACGATTTAGGGTATCAATTGCTGACTGTCTTATTGGATAGCGATAAATTTCTTCAATTGCCTTGAGTAGTTCTTCAGTAACAAACAGAGTTCCTCGATTTTCTTCCGCATAACGTTTGAGACGTTCGTAGGTGCGAAATCTTGCTCCTGAAGGTCTTCCTAATTGTCCTCCAACATTTTTCTCTTCTTGAATAATTAACTCAGCACCTTTTTTAACTAGCTCGTGATGTTGCTCGTCTTTAGCGATCGCTGGTGTATCAGGCTCACAAGCTGCTGCCTTGAGAATTGCTAGTTGAGATTGAGTAACGTTTTTGCCATCGCGGTCAACCCAGATTAGAGAATCATTACCTTCGGAAGTTTTCATATAAAGTAATACACCCTCTGGTGCTGCTGGTGTAGGGGTGTAAGTACGAGTGGAGTAAACTACATGGATCTGTCAATAAGTTTGTGTCAAAGAAAGTTAAAGTGGAAGCCGTCCTTCAAACTCGATGGCAAATCGATTTAAAGCAGCTTTCCAATCCCGTAAAGGTCTAGTCCATCTCTGAGATAAGTTATTAATCGCAAGATAAATAACTTTGAGCGCAGCTTCATCTGTTGGAAAAATCCGATGATTCTTCAACACTTTTCTAAGAGTCATATTCATCGACTCGATCGCATTAGTGGTGTAAATAATGCGACGGATTTCTGGAGGAAACTGGAAAAACGGAATCACGTGCTGCCAGTGAGCCAGCCAAGACCTACTAATTGGGGCATAAGTGGAGTCCCACTTGTCAGCAAAAGTTATTAGTGCCTGTTCGGCTTCAGCTTCAGTAGCGGCAGTGTACACTCGTTTGAGGTCAGCGGCAACAGCTTTACGGTGTTTGTAGGAGACATAGCGTAGGGAGTTCCTGACCATGTGTACCATACATAACTGTACGCGGGTTTGCGTAAATACCGTTTCAATCGCTTCGGCGAAGCCCGTCAGACCATCGATACAAGCAATAAAGATATCCTTGACTCCACGATTCTTTAACTCAGTTAACACCGACAGCCAGAATTTTGCCGTTTCTGTCTGGGTCATCCACAGCCCCAATAACTCCTTATCGCCTTCGATGTTGATTCCCAGAGCTAGATGGACGGCTTTGTTGATGACTCTTCCCTCCTGTCTGACTTTGACGACCAAAGCATCAAAAAAGATAATTGGATACACTGCCTCTAGGCTGCGATTTTGCCACTGGAGTCGCTCTTCATGAACCGCATTGGTTACTTGAGATACCAGGGCTGGCGATACTTCTACTCCATAAAGGTCTTGTAGTTGGGCTTGGATATCACGAGTGGTCATTCCTCTCGCATACAGGGCGAGAATCTTGTCATCGAAGCCTGTAAAACGAGTTTGTCCTTTTTTGACCATCTGAGGCTCGAATTGGCGATCGCGATCGCGAGGCACGGCAAGTTCCGCTTCGCCAAACTCCCCCTTAATGGTTTTACGGCTGTGTCCGTTGCGTCGATTTTGTCGCTCTTTTTTGCCCCGCTCTGCCTTCTGAGTCTCTAGATGTACGTCTATTTCAGCTTCTAAACAACGCTCTACGAGTTTTTTGGTCAGTTGTTTGAGGATTCCTCCTTCTCCAATAAGGTCTTCTGGTTTTTCATAGTCTTTGAGCAGTTCATCAATTAACTCTGGTCGAAAGGTCATAGTCTCATTCCTCACATTAATTCTATTTATTAGAGTGTGTTTTGACCTTTGACACAATTTATTTTACATACCCGCCTGTCACGCCTTCAATACCTAAAAACTCACCTTGCAGGGCTACTTGGGCTGCTGCTAGCACTTGATTTCCCATGACGATAGTTTCTACTAGTCGTGTAATGATTTCTGCCACCCCTACTGGAGTTTTCTCACCCGAGCAATGAGTGATAAACGGTTTAATGAAAGTTCTCAGAGCAGCACTAAAGCTAGCGGTCTTGCGATAAGCTGCTAGTGTTCCTTCTTGAGCTAGAATTTCCATGATGTTTATTAGAGCAGTCTTCTTATCGGGGTCATCCGAACGCTTCAACCCTTGAAGTTTTGCCAGACCCTCTCTTGAATTGAAGCCGTAGGCACTGACGGTACTCCAACAAGGAACCATAGACATCCCGTGTTCTCCTAACACAAACCCCTGGACATTCTGACGACGAATCCCTAATTCCGTGGCAATTTCTCTCCTGAAGCGCAAAGTATCTAGAAAAGCTCCCATTCCAATAACTCTAGAACGAGGATGATGCTGACTAAAAATGTGAACTCCAAGTTCAACAGGATTAGTGATTACTAAAACAATTTCCTCTCCATGGGCTTTTGATTCGAGTGCTTGTGCGTAAGTTTTCAGGATCGGAAAATTGATCTTGGCTAGTTCCAAACGATCTGGCGTACGATTTAACAAGTGAGCTGGCTTGGCACTGACAGTTTGACCAGCAGCGACAATAATGATATCAGCTCTCACTTCTGTCGGCTCGAAGACTACTTCAATCTCTGGGATAATTTCAGCATAGGCATCTGATAAATCTGATGCCAAAGCCGGAAGTATGCGCTCGCTAGCCCCACCCCATCTTCCCACAAGTTGAAGTCGAGACGAAAAGGAGGTTACGTGTTCTTGTACTAACGAAATAGCTATTTGGCGACCAATAGTACCGCTAGCACCAATAATAGCAATGTCCATATCAACCCCCTAACCTCTAAGAAGCTCTCTCAATTTCTAGTAGGACTAAATGCGTCCGGGCGGGGGAGAAGAATCTGTATTATTCGACAGCACCCAACGCCAAAATAGAATGAAAAATATCATGAAACCCAAAAAAATAATAGCTTTCAACATAGTTTTAAACACCAGTCACGGTGATGAGAACTCAACTTATACCTCTCTCACTCCACACTGAATCTTCAAACCATAAGTATTTTTTTCTGGCAAACTCAGAAAAAATTCGTTTTTTAATAACTAATTATGTTTTTATTTTAATTAATAATTTATTGACATGAATGATAAGTTTTATAAGGAGAATAAACGCTCTTTTAATTGTTCTAGTTCCTCATCAACAACAATCGCCCTACCTTTGATACTTCTCTTGTTCTATTTGAGAATATTTATCTTGTTTCTTTTCCTCAACCAACTGCAATAACTCTCGTAAAGACTCATCCTTCTCAATCTCAACCTCAACAATCTGCTCGATAGTGCGATCGCGCCTATCCTCCATTCCCAATAACTGACTGGTACTACCCCTACCGTACTTATAAGCAATCCTCGTTACTTCTCTTTGCTGCTCTAAAGTCTCTAGTTGAGAAGTTAGTAACTCATGTTTGCGGTTGGCAGCATCAATATCTAAAAGTAGGTTAAGCACTTCATCTTCAATTTTCCCCTTCTCTTCTTCCTGCTGTCGCTCTAGTTCCGCTTTAGCTGCCAATAAGTCTGCGGTTCTAATTTCTAGATTGGCGATCGCTAGATTATCCCTCTGCATACCACCACCACCAAAGAGATTTTGAATGATATCAACGGGATTGGTGGTGATATAGTTAGTCCACTTCTTCTTGCTGGTGTAGTCGATACGATCTTCCGTCACCGCTAGTTTCTGTTCGATGAGAGCGATTCTTTCTGCTGTCTGCTGGAGTTTATTGGAATTGGCGATCGCTCCTTTGGTTAGTTGTTCTACGCATTCATTACTGCTGTTGAGACAGGGCAGTTCAATTGTTGGTTTTAACTCCTGACTTCTGACTCCTGACTTCTGACTTCTGCCTTCCGACCATGAGGGTAACTTCGGCTGTGAGGCTGCCATCTGAGGATTGACCGAGCCAATTAACGCGGCGTACAGTACCAGCATAGGGAGATTTAACAACGGATAAGGTAGCGATCGCATTCTCGATATCATTTAGTTTCTCCTGTAGCTGTGTCACTTGAAATTCTCTGTCTGTAAGTCTTTGTTCGTATTCTGCTAGTTGTCTTTGGTAGTTAAGACGAGCCTGATTCATTTCTTCTACGCGACGGGCGGAATTAATCGAAGCTTGGTACTCTTGGTATTTCCTGCTGTCTTTAGCACTCTGCATTTTGCCCATCGCTAGCTGGTAATCTCTGACTGCTGCGGTGTGCTGCTGTTTTAGCTGCTTCAGTTTGGCTTGTTCGTGTTCGAGGATAATCGGATCGAGGTTTTTGACTCCTTTTAAATAGGTAATTTCTTCCTGTTTGAGTTCAAGTTCCGATTCAACCTGTGCGATCGCTGCCTTGGTTTTTTCTACTGCTGCTTCATGTTCGAGATAACTAACTGGCGGTAGTGCCATCACCGTCGGTACTGCTTGAGGTGTAGCTGGTGGCGTGATAGAAGCTGCGCCTATTCGGTCGAGAGATAGCTGTAATTGTTTCTGTTGGTTGGTTAGTCTATTTCGTTCTCGTTCGCGATCGGCAATGATTTCACCTTGAGTTACTTCCTCACCTTCAGAGATTTTGAGATCATCTGGTTCTGAAACTTTGACGGTAATTTTTAGCCTCTTGGGTCTGGTGGTCGCTTCCTGTGTCTGGGTAGCTGTTGCCCAACTAGGTAGGGGAAAGAAGTTAGTAAAAGTTAGAGATATTGCGATCGCTGCTGTGACTAGTCCATAGACAACTAACTTGCTAACCCTCTTCATCAATATCGAACCTCATATCAGTGGGACTTTCTGTAGTTTTATTGTTCCCATGTAGTTAAGGTTTTTGAGCAGGGTTGGCTTATATTCAATGCGTTCTGAGTTTGAGCGGGGCGATCGCTATGCATCAAAACACTACATCATATATTTTCTCTTTTTACTATCTGTATATTAAAATCCTCTTCTTCGGTGGGAGGTTGAAAATAACTATTTACTTGATGAAAAACTTCTTCGGTATCAAAATCAGCGCGACTTGGATTAATTTTTTTACGCTGTTCGATCTGCTTTAAACAGAGTTCGTCACTTACTTCGAGATAATATAATTTGTGCGGTATTTCATACTCGGAAAATACCTCTTTAAACCAAGCTCGTTGATTACGAGTATTACCTGGAAAATCCATGATTACGGAAATACCAGAATTTAAGAGATTTTGGATGTGATTCTTTAATAAAGGCTTGAGACGGGATGAATATTTTAGATAATCGTTAAATACTTTAATTTCCTCTGGGTAAACAGCCGACAACCATTCATCTTCAGACAATAGTATGGCATCATATTCATTCGCTAGTTCGATTGCTTTTGTCGATTTACCAGAACCCATCTTGCCACAAAAGAAGATTAGCGTTCCTTGTTTACTCATCGCTCTCAGCCTTCTTCGCTACGATAAATACTGCTTTATTTTTGTCTGGTTGCCATTGGTAATCAATCGCAAAACCAGCATCAGTCAGACTTGTTACTAATTCTTTCACCGTAAAAACCTTGACTAAAGGGAAAACTCCCAAAAATCTGCCGATAGGTGCGATGAGTTTAAACCAACCCATATTATCTCCCAGACAGACTGTACTGGTAACGAAAATTCCCCCTGGTTTGAGCATTCGATAAACTTTGGCGATCGCTTGTTCTCGATCTTCTAACAAGTGTAAAATACTCAGTCCTAACACCGCATCATAGGTGCAATCTTCCACCTCTAATTCTTCGATGGTTAATTGTTCAAAAGTTACATTATTAATACCTTGGGCTTCTGCCTTACCTTTAGCAATTTTAATCATTTCTGATGAGATATCGATCGCCCTCAGATGCCTAACGAAAGGTGCGTGAATAATGGCAGTCCCTCCCGTACTGCATCCAAACTCCAACACCGACCAGTCTGGTTTAAAGTAACCTTGGGTAACTTGCAATTTTTTCTGATACGATGCCTCGTCAGCAATAGGTTGCTTTGAATATTTATCGGCAATTTTGTCCCAAAATTTAGTAGAAGTAGTCATGTAAACTTTCTCCATTTCATAGATGATTGATTCATTACTTATGCCTAAATCCCGATCCCAAGGCGTTATGCTTTGTTTGACTGTGAAGCGTAATTATTTTTTAAATACAACCAGCAGAATCAAAACACTCAATAGTAAAACCTCAGTAGCCAGCAAACTATTAAGCACTTGAGCGTCTTCTGGCTTAAGGATAAAGCGCGATCGCAATAGAGTATAAGGTAAAATTTGCAGCAGTAAAATACCGCCAAACAATAACCAAATCGACCATGCTAATCCTCGCCACAGCGCAATCGCGGTTACTAGATCGAAAATTAACAAGATGATATCTAGCGATCGCCATAGAAGAGGTGTGTCAGTCCAAGGTGTTCCAGTCAGTCCGAGAATATTACCCACATGAACCGTTGCGCCGTAGAGTAAAGCAATCGCAATTATTTTGGTATAAAATACCGTCCAAGGTTGCTGTAATGCTGAAAGTAAATATTTGTGAGTTGAGGTAAAGTTCATTTCCTGCATCTTCTTTTTTTCTCCTGTTGTTGAGGTTATAACTACCAGTACATAATCAAAGGAATTTCTGGTCGAAAATCTACAATCTTTTTGGTAGAGCGATCGTTTAATACCATTTCTATTAAATGCTCCTTACCATATTGAATCGAAAGTCTGTCCGCTCGATCTACAGTTTCAAGGACTTCATTGCGATCTGCTGATGGTATATGAATGCAGACATTGCTAATAGCAAAAGAACTATTGATTTTACCTTTGTTGACTGAAGATTTGGGTAGAGAAAAGGGAACATAAATGCAGAGGGGTTCGGATATGTTCGGGGAATTTGCCCCAACGTGAAATGCTTTTGGTGGAGCGAAATAGGTGGGTTGATAACTCCAACCGTCAAACGGCATTTCTGAAGTTTCTAAATTAACACCGTCTTTTTGCCGTAAAATAACGCCAAATGGTGACGCAGCAGGGTTTGTATCTCTTTCTGGCAACAGCAAATCTCGACCAGCACCATTTTTCGCTTCTGCTAGATTGCGAATCCAGATAAACTCCAACATTCCATTACTGAAAAAAAAGCGACGATTAGAAGTACCTTGACCTGGATGTATATTTCGAGTCCCTTCCTCAAACCCTTTGGCAATTAGTAAATCTGCTACTTTAGCTTCTGGCTTTACCAGAATGAAAACATGGTCTAGTTCTAAATTCATAGCTCATTCTTCTCGAATTTATCAAGAGCGATCGCTGTATATTTCTTACCTTGAACTTTTAAATCCGATACAAACAAAGCTCGTGAGGCGAGTTAGTCCCATTGGAAAGGGAAAAAACTGTAAATTAGTTAATCCTGCTTCACACATCAATTCTGAAAGTTCTGTTTCAGCAAAACAACGATTGCCCCAATGCCACTGAATCAACCTGCCTAGCAATTTAGGCTGAGTAACAGCAAGGATTAATGGTGCTTCTGGACGTAAAACTCTTACTATTTCCTTTAACCCCTGTTCTGGATTAGGCAAGTGTTCGAGTACGTGGGCACTGATGACCCCATCGAAGCATTCGTCTGCAAATGGCAACCTCCTTACGTCACTTTGACAGATTTGATGACTAACGTTTGTTTGTCTGAGTTTTTGGTGGGCAATTTTTAGCATCTGAGGTGAAATATCAACTCCAGTAATGTGCGCTTTGGGAGCGATCGCTTGAGCAAATGCCAAGCTAAATGCTGCCGTGCCAATTCCACAATCGCAAATCGCTAAATTATCTTGCCAGTGAGGTACAAGATCGGCATCTTTCAGCGATTTCCACAGCTGACGATAGGCATGGCAATACCCTAAAAGTCTAAGATGCTCGTGCCACTGGAGAGCAGCCTTATCGTAGGTTTGAGACAGTTGCGCGACCGTAGGATAAACTCGTTGAAGAGAGACTCGCCACCATCCGATTGTCCATTCCATTGCTTTCATAATTTTTAGTTTGTGATATTCAATTCTCAATTTAGGAAAATCATTAATGTTCAATGTTCGACTATTTACTCTGGCTGCATTTAATTGTTAGTTGGGAATTCGTCTGTACGGTTCTTTAGAATCTTTGGATCGAATGAGTCAGCAACTTCCAGGCAGTGCCGTATTATTGTTTGCAGTGTTGATGGAGATAGCGATTTCAATGGTTTTGCTTTCTCGAACTCGTTGATTTAATTAAACGGTTTCTTCATTTCTCGCATCTGAGGCATGTCTATAAAAATCATGCTTCCTGACTGGTTGAGTAGTACTTGGAAGCTGGATTCCGCCACCGCCATGCTGACCAAATGATGGAGAACAGCGCGGTAATTTCGATGACCATGTGAAAGGTATCGTCCAGATCGGTTGTGCCATTTTTGATTTCAAATGAGAGGGTAATCACAGCGGCAATGATATTAGCCCAACGATTGGCACCATAGGGCAGTAGCCGAGAGAGGAGAACCATGGAAATCGGCACTTCAGCGACGAAACCACCCAACAGCAACAGATGCTCTGTTATTGGAGTCCCATTGAATGTCTCGGTCATCAATTGTTCAATGAAGCCAGGCTCAATAAATTCATGGATATCCCGAAATATCGTATTGAGTAAGAAAAACATCCACAGAGTGGATAGCTTAGCTTTCGTTTCCATTGCCAGTATTTGTTTCTGCAAATTCATGTTTTTTCTCCTTTGTCAAAATTTTCTGTTCGTTCGGGTTGGGTTGGCATGACCGAAACCAGCGGCAGTCCCAAATCACGCACCGACTAGTAGCAAGCCATACAGGGCAACCCGAGCGACTATTGGATCGGACAGCAGCGTTTCACCGTTGTCCTTGAGTGCGATACGCGGAGCGTGATGCCTTTGGCATATCGCAGTGCTAGTTTGTAGACAGCAAGTTCAGATCTACTTCTCGCTTGCGGATGGGAAATTGAATTTCCGTTACAAAGTCTGAATCTCCTGGATGTTTGGGTAATTCCAGAAAAACTAACCGCACGGGACCTGCAAAAGCATAATGATTGGCTTCAACCCACTCACCGAGCGCATTATGCCCTAGAAGTCTGGCACAGCAGTCTGTTGGCGGAATCAAGGTTGCCATTGTTGCTCCAGGTAGCGATCGCGTATCTAGAGTCAAACCGTCATAGGTAGTTATGGGAGCATGATTAGTTTTATGTAGCAACCGTCCCGCTTCAAGATCGGTGCGATCGCTCGTTATACCATCCCCATGTACAACAATGGTCATCGCTCCATAGGTACTATTATTGTCGCCAGAAAGAGCATGAATCAAAGACCCAAAAAGTTCTTCTGCTGAATCATCGGTTGGTAAGACTTTGCGTAGTCCGATTAGTCTTTGTTGGGGGACTTCTTTAACGATTACATCTTTTACTAAGCTATCGCGATCCTGAATTTGCTTGAGACGGGATTCAATAGTACGAATACATTTAAGTTCTGATAATACCTGCTGTTCCAACTCCGCTTTTTTCAGAGATAACATTCCCTGTATTTCTGTAGGAGAAATATCATCGTGGACAAACCTTTGAATTTGATTTAACGATATTCCCAGATCTTTTAATGCCAGAATGCGGTTAAGTTCTGACAGTTGACTCGCGCTATAGTAACGATGTCCGCTAGCGCGATCTATTTTGACAGGTTGGAACAAACCAATCTCATCGTAGTAACGCAGCAATCGTTTAGAAACCTGAGCAATTCTGGCGTATTCCCCAATACTGTACATGGTGTTTTCGTTATTTCTACTTCTCTGTACCTTTAAAATAGGGGGTGACGTAACGTGAAGTTCAAGCAAGATGCAAAATTTCTTTACAATAAACTTTTAAATGCCCATAGCGGAGATAGTAGAACAAGCCAAGCAATTATTGAAAAAAACAGATCGATTAATTATCGATATTGCTTTGGAATGTGGTTTTAGTAGTCATAGCCATTTGAGCAAACAATTGCGACAGATTACTGGTATTACACCGAAAGCTTATAGATTAAGGTAGATATACCTTTTGGGTTTTTTGAATTTATTAGTTTTTATCGTTTGGTTCGGATACAACAATCTTTGTCTCTACAGTCCCGATCGCATACTGCTCTCTCAATAGCGCGATCGCCCGTTCCAAACTACAATAACTAAACTTAATCCTACTCCCACTCAGAGAAGCTGTAACCATTTGATTTGGCTCGATCGCTATCTTCACATCTTCGGGAAAATCTATAATCAGTTCTCCATTTAAATAGATATCAGCATCGGGATAAGCCGCACGTAATTCTTCTAATGGAGCTACAGCATCTTCATCATTAAAGGTAAGATTTATTATTTTAGTCGTGGCAGTTTCCCCAACGGCGGTTGTAACTTTGCTAGTAATTATCTGCTCTCCAGTTTTATAAACCCCTTTGCCATCAGTAACTACAAACTTTCTACCCTCGTTGCCAAGAATTAAATATTTACCATCGGCACTAGTGCGATCGCTCGACCAGAAACCTTGAATATTCGCATAGACTTTGTTAGTACTAGCATTCTCGTTATAGACTTTGATAATGCCGTCTCTCAAACCAAGATTCTGACTGACTTTCTGAGTTATACCCCCACCATTAGCCAAGTAGATTCCCAAACACAGAAGGGCGATGGCGATACCTAAAACCCATAATTCTCCAGCACCACCAGTCTTAAGTCTCCGTCGGGGATTACTAACACTAATTACCCAAGCTGGTTCTGGGTAAAACAACTGCACTCCCTGTTTGGTAAATGTGTCTGAGAAACAGGCTAAAAGATGACCCAACGGTAGGGCGATAAATGCCAAGGTTTTTAAGCGCAAAAAGTAACCCCCTAGTAAACTAAGAAGGGCGATCGCTCCTGTTGCTAAGAGTGAATGAGTAATACTTCTATGGGGAAATCTGTCTTCTATCCAACTGCTAATGGGAAAGAAGATTTTACCGATGGTGCTAGTAGTGGTGTCGATGTCAGGGATTTGTGAGCCAATGATGGCTAGTCCCAAGGGTAAAGGTTCGGCAGTTCCAAGGATTAGGGATGTTCCAGCTACTGCGATCGCGGCGTGGGTAATACTCATCATTGTTTAATCACCACTCCTGTAAAGTCAGTTGTTATATGAAGGTATTGACGATTTAAAGTTTTTGGATGATAACGATGGCGAAATGTATGAATTACTCTATCGTTTTCTAATTTGCTGCCCATGTACTGCCAGATTTCACCCTGATTTTCACATACACGATCGCCTTCTCGTGAAGCTAATTCAGACCAAATAACCTCCCACAAATAAGGCATTTCAGATTTATCGAGCCACATTGCTGTCATTGTCCTAATCTCTTCCTCGCCCCTCTCACGCTTCCTAACTGCTTCAACGCCATACCTGTAACCAAACAAACACCACCAGTAATATACAACCCTTTATTCCCAGTTCCCATCCCCACAAACCGCACGATACCAAAAGCCATCAGTGCAGCAATGATTATGGGCATAATCACCACGTATTGAGTATGTTCGGGTTTATCTTGCTTGATTCCCAAAGCTTCATTCTTGATAATCTTCCTCGCCAGCATTGGGTTACGTCCAGCTAGAGGTTGCAGTTCTGCTAGGCGAGATTTACTTATCTGTAGCCCCTGTTTCTGAGCTTCTGCTGCCATCACCTCTCTAATATGGCGATCGCTCGGCAATTCTAACTCAATTTCTAGCATATCGAGGAAGATATCTTTACCAGGATTGGCGACGGCAAAACAAACTACTCTCGCACCAGCAGCAATCATATCCTCCAACCAGTATCTAATCGAGGTAGTTAATCTCTTAGCTTCGGGGAAAATAAGTAAAGTATCTTCACCACTGTTTTCTAGTATTTCTTCTTTGAGAGCATCTACAGTCATCGGCTTATCTCGCTCGTCTTCTGTCGGACAATCTAACTGCATGGCGATTGCGATAAAGAACTTTTTCAAACTTCCTTTATAGGTAGCGATCGCACTTTGATATTCATTACTCATTTCCTCATGAACGGCTACAGCCAGATCGGTTTTACCCGTACCAGCTTCACCCAAAACAATTATCGAATTACCAGCAGCGATCGCACTACATACCTTATTAAAGGTATCGTCATCTCTGTAACTTACCCTTGCGCCTGGGCTTTTTGCTGGCGGTGTTGGGCTAGAAGCTGCTTGGCAATCTCTGCTGGCGTAAACTTTGGGTTAGCCACCTCACGGGCAATGTTTACTTTTTCTTGTAAGTCTGGGGACAAGTCATCAAAACTCATTTGAGAAGCTAACTGAATCTTAATCAGGTCGTTCATTGCCATACCACGAGCGGCTAATTCTTCTGCTTCTCTGACCAGATCGAAATTAATTTTGTCTGTAGGTTTTTGGCGATTAATGTATATATCTTCTTCAGGTTCGTTATTATTAGAAACTATTTCATTACTATCATCAACTCTAACAATTGAACTACTATCAAATCCCTGACGCTTTCCTGTTTCATTAACGTGATTTCTTAAAGCTCTAATTGCATCTGCTTGTTCGTTTGTGAGATATACCTTACCCTCAGAATCTTTCTCTGGAGCGATCTCTAGATAGTTTAGGTCTTTGTAGTAGGCATCTTTTTTAATACCTAGTTCTTCCATCCGCTCGTCGGGACGGATGATGTTATTAGGTGCAGAATTCTGGGTCATGGTGCCGAAATACCTTAAAAAAACTTTTTTTCTATGTACATAATATGGACGAGGCAAATAAATTTTTATGATTCACGTCACAGAATTCGCTACCGAACCCCAGAATAGCCCCGAAAGGACATGATTATTTTTGTATGACTACAAACTATAGATGATGCGATTGTCAATTTCGAGTATCGATCGCAGCATAATTTTTAGCTGGCGGTCTGAGGTAGATGTGAGTTAAAGGGATAAAACCCTTAATTTAGCAACGTTTAACATAAATTTTGTCAAACTCATTTTTCAGTCAATCTTCAGTATTCAAACAAGTATTGCCTTGGTCATTTGTTTACTTATTCAATCAAATATTTACTGCCATGTTTTATTACTCAATCAAGTAAAGCTGTTATTTTTTAAGTATTAATTTAATTACAAATTCATTTAAGTAATGCAATAATGCAGTGAGTTATGCAGTAATTACGTAAATGCTGTTTATGGGACAGGTCATATCGTTAGTGAATCAAAAAGGCGGGGTGTCCAAGTCCACTACCTCCGTACATTTAGCTTATTGGCTGATAAGGAAAAAGAAACAAAAGACATTGTTAATTGATGCCGACAGTCAACGGTCGAGTTCGCTATGGGTCGAAGGGATGGAAGATGTTGAGATTCCAGTAAAGGTAATTGGTACTCCCGATGACTTGTTAGAGCAAATACCAGAACTAGCGTGCCGTTATGACTATGCAGTTGTACGATGGACCTGCTAGTTTATCTGAAGCTACCAGAGCGATTTTGTTCAGGTCGGATTTGGCTTTTATTCCCGTACAGCCTACTGGAGTGGATCTGCGTTCGGCTTCTGATGCTATGCGTTTGGTCAAACAGGCTCAGTCAGTTAGAGGAGGACTACCTAAAGCGGTGATGTTTCTCAGTCGGGCAGTCAAAGGAACGAAATTAAAGGATGAAGCGATCGCGCTACTGGCTAAGAATCCAGGAGCAACTTTACTCGATACGGTAATCCATCAAAAGCAGGCGATCGCCGACACATCAGGTCAGTCGGCAACGGTCTGGGACTTACCTGGACGACCAGCCAGTGAGTCGGCATCCGAATACGAGAAATTGTTTATTGAAATGCTCAAACAACTACCATGACCAAAAAACCAAGAAAGTCACTCGATGATTCTCTAGCCAACGAATTTGTCTACGGCAGCGACAAACCTCAAACGGGAGCAGCACCAACACCAGACGTTGAGTTAGAAACAGAGGAAGCAACTCCTACACCACCCATAGAAGAACAGCCAGTTACAGAGAAACCAAAAAAGGAATCAAGTTTAATGCAAAAACTACAGGTAGAAGCCAAAGAAGGAACTAAACGTTTTACCATCGATCTGAGAGAGTCAGTTCACCGCAAGCTCTCGATCTTGGCTGCCAAAACTGGTAGGAGTAAAGCCGATATCGTCAGGATGTTACTTGATGATGCACTTGAGAATATAAATGAGTAATTATTTAATGCAGTAATTATTTAAGTAACGCAGTTAATAAGCATTTACATATGGTCGAAACAAGCAACAAACCTCACTTCAACGATCCTTTTAACTTAAATCGTTTTATCAGCGCACAAGAAGGAGTATGCGATCGCGCTTTGGCAGAGTTAAAAAATGGTCGTAAGCGTTCCCATTGGATGTGGTACATATTTCCGCAGCTTGATGGATTAGCCCATAGTACAACTTCAAAATATTACGCCATCAAGAGTCGAGAAGAAGTGAGCGCCTATCTGAATCATCCCGTTCTCGGTGCGCGATTAAGAGAATGTGCAGAAGCAGTTCTTGATGTAGAAGGAAAAACAGTTTCACAAATCTTTGGCTACCCTGACGATCTCAAGCTTAAATCTTCAATGACGCTATTTTCCGAAGTGGCAGCAGAGCCTATATTTATCCGTGTTATCAATAAGTATTTTCAAGGCGAACGAGATGAGAAGACACTCCAACTATTAAACAAGCTCAAGTAATAAATAATTAAGCAATGCAGTAATTAATGCAGTAAATATTTAAGTACTTAATAAAGCCATGATTAATAATAATGATTTTGATTTAGAAGACGAACTCGAATATCCAGAAGAACTATATCCTGTACTAGAGCTATCAGACAGTATCTTGGAACTCACTGAAAAACTAGAACTAATCAGAGGAAAATTAGACGATTTCGAGCAAAGATATCTGGAAGCTGACGAGGAACTACGGGAATGTGAAGGTTACGAGATTCCTAGTTCGACAAAACTTGAGCGTTGGCAAGCTGCAATAGAAGAGATGAGCAATCGCATCGAGTTTTTAGGCGATCCGCTCTAATTCTCCTAAATTCTTCAACCAATATTATTCCTCAAACCACATAGTAGCAACTTTTCGATGTCGGCATGAAGCTACTTGTTAAATTCTTCTGTGGCACGACCTGACATATTTTCTTTAAGATGTTGGTCATGTCGCCGTTCGCGAGCTATTAATTCTCTGGCTTGCTCGTCGGTTATTTCGTTTTTTATATGAGCTTTAACTTCTTCGACGGTACGACCTAAGATATTTTCTTTCAAATGTTCCCTATGCTGTCTTTCTTTTGCCATCAATTTCCGAGTTTCATCTTGAGTAGACATAATTCGTGCTGCTGGATTAACTAAAGAACAACTATAAGATCATGTTATGCGATTTTGATGAATAGAGAGGTTAAAAGTAGTTAAAGATACAGAAAATAACAATTTTTCTGTATACCCATCGGCTTGGACTCTAAAATCAAACAGAACATTAACACTTAGACAAGTGCGATTGGCTCTGCCAGTGCGCGGAGCGCAATCGCGCCTAGTTCCGTAGACCACGACTGCTAAGAGAGAATTAAAAATGGAATTTCAGGACACCAGTTCGATTGAAAAGTACCACGCCCATGTCTATTTCGATGAATCGACCGTAGAGCCAGCCAAAGCTTTATGTGAGGAAGCTGGTAAAAGATTTGGGGTAACGGTTGGTCGGATGCACCACAGAGCGATCGGTCCTCATCCCTGCTGGAGTTGTCAGTTAGCTTTTAATCGTAGCCAACATACAGATTTATTGACTTGGCTGGCATTAAACAGAAACGGTCTGACAATTTTGATTCATCCTCTATCTGGTAATGACCTAAAAGACCATACCGCTTATGCTTCATGGATGGGAGAACCACAGGCTTTAAAGCTGGATGTGTTTAAATAGTAAATGGCAAATTCTGACTTAATGCGATCGCTCAATCTTCAGTTTCCTCTTTACTCTTTCCTGTCATAGCAAGAATCGCTAAAAATCCCATAGCAATTTTTTGTCCTACTGGAAAAATAATCGCGACAAATCCTAATAACAAACTGAGGATAAAAAGCCAAATTAAATTAAGGGCAGAAACTTGAAAAGCTATAACTAAAGCTACGAAGACAGTAAAAATTATTAGAGATGTAATTGCAGGTGGAACAATACTACCGCCATTTAGTGCCATATTTCTTAAGGAAAGCACTTGCCAAACGACCCAAAGCAAAGCAGTTGCTAAAACTATATTTTCGGTGATCTCCATGACTTTTTCTCTACTAGCGATAGCTAAGTAGTATTTTGCCAAATAAAAGCCAAGATAAAACTAAATTTATTCCAACAATTATGAAACCGCGCTGCTACACTAACTATTGAGTTTGAGGTTAGAACAAACGTTTCATGACATCACCTGCCACTACCACACCTCTATCTACACTAACTGGAGTTATTGAGAGAATCACCTTTCACTCCGAAGAGTCGGGATATACAGTAGCGCGGTTGAACACGGACAATGTCAAACAGTTAATTACCGTCGTCGGCAGCTTCGCCAATCTTCAGGCAGGACAGACCCTAAAGCTACAGGGCACTTGGAAGGAACACCCTCAATATGGTTCGCAGTTTGAGGTAGTCAAGTATAAAGAAACCAAACCAGCAACGCTGACAGGAATTGAGAAATATTTGGGTAGTGGGTTGATTAAGGGAGTGGGACCCGTAACAGCTAAAAGAATAGTCAAGCACTTTGGGCTGGATACATTAGACATCATCGAGAACCAAATCCACCGTCTGAGTGAAGTTCCAGGTATTGCTAAAAAGCGCATCGCCATGATTCAAAGTACCTGGGAGGAACAGAAATCGATTAAAGAGGTGATGATCTTCCTCTCCAGTCATGGTGTCTCTACTACTTATGCCGTGAAAATATATAAGCAGTATGGGGATAGTGCGATCGCTACAGTCACGACCAATCCCTATCAACTGGCGATCGATATCTTCGGCATTGGCTTTCTCACTGCCGATAAGATTGCGGTCAAAGTAGGCGTGTCGCCCTGGTCTAAGTTTCGCTATCGTGCTGGTGTTCTCCATGTTCTGAGTAAAGCATCGGAAGACGGACACTGTTATTTACCAGAAAGTCAGATTATTCCCTTCGCTAAAGAGTTACTGACGACAGACGAACACCAAGCAGAAGAGAGTGCGATCGCACTTATTCTCTCAGAGATGGTGAGAGAGGACCAACTAATTAAAGAAGTAGACGAAGAAATCCTTTACTACAAACCAAGTTTCTATCACTCCGAACAGCATCTAGCCAAACTTTTAAAGCAGAAGCTAGAAACCAAACATGATGTAGATAGCGATCGCGTCAAAAGCTGGATCGATCGCTTTACCAAATCTCGCAACATCATCTTATCCTCTCAACAATACCAAGCTGTAGAAACGGCAGCGAGAGAAAGAGTGCTGATTCTAACTGGTGGTCCTGGCACTGGTAAAACCTTTTCAGTTAACACCATCGTCAAGCTCTGGAAAGCAATGGGTAAAAAGATTGTAGCAGGTGCGCCCACTGGTAGGGCAGCTAAAAGACTAACAGAGATGACGGGAATTGAGGCTAAGACTTTACACCGTTTGCTTGAATTCGACCCCAGTATCATGAACTTTAAACGCGATGCCGATAATCCTTTAGAGTGCGATGCCCTAGTAGTGGATGAATGCAGCATGGCCGATCTATTTATGGCTCACTCGCTGCTTAAAGCCATACCTAAAAATGCTTTGCTACTGATGGTGGGCGACATCGATCAACTACCCAGTGTTGGTCCTGGCAATGTCCTCAGAGATTTAATCGCTTCCCAACAAATCCCCGTCGTCCGTCTAACTCAGGTGTTCAGACAGGCTGCCGAAAGTGCGATCGTTAGAACTGCTCATCAAATTAACAACGGTCGCATACCCAAACTAGAACCAGTAGCGATGAAGGCTACTGCTGACTGTCTCTGGCATTCGGGAGGCACAGAACCAGAACATGGCGTACAGACTATCTGCGATCTCATCGAACACTACATTCCCAAAGCTGGTTTCAATGCTGCTACTGATGTTCAGGTATTGTGTCCCATGACTAGAGGTTTGGTGGGGACTCGTAACTTAAACAAGGTGCTACAACAGTTAATCAATCCTCCCGCCGAAGGTAAAGCCGAGTTAGTTAGAGGAGATAGTATTCTCAGGACGGGCGATCGCGTTATGCAGCTAAAGAACGACTACAACAAAGAAGTGTTTAATGGGGATTTGGGAATAGTCAGGGCAATTGATAAAACCGAGAAGGAAGTCACTATCAATTTCGATGGCAGGGATGTAACTTATGACTATGCCGACCTGAATGAAATTACTTTAGCTTGGGCGACAAGCATCCATAAATCTCAAGGAAGTGAATATCCTGTAGTTATCCTACCTCTGTATACCCAACACTACGTCATGCTCTCACGTAACTTGTTTTACACGGGATTAACTAGAGCTAAGAAGCTGGCGTTGATTGTGGGTTCGGAGAAGGCGATCGCCATAGCAGTCAAACAAGTCAAGCAGCAGCAAAGATATACAAGGTTGAAGAAAAGGTTAGTTACCGCTACTGCAAAGAGAAAAGATGAAAGTTACCACGCTCGAGCGCCAATATCCCTAAATGAACCTAAAATTTACAGGTATCTATAGCCAACCGAAGGTAGCCTAAATTTAGTAGAAATTAACATTCAACCATCATGATAACTGGCAGAATTCCCGAAATTACTATTAAGTTTACTGAGAAACCCGACTTACCCACTGAGGGAAAAAAAGTAACTTTAGGTTCTGTTGACACAATTAACGCAACCAAATTAAAGCCGAAGCAAATTCGGCAAATCCCAAATAACATTCGTCAGTTTTGTCAAAACGGCTGAAAACGCGACGATAGTATTTAAGTTTGTTAAAAAAGCACTCAACTAGATGTCGCTCCTTGTACAGATGTGAATCGTAATCTCTAGGGTTGAGGCGACCAGAACGAGGCGGAATCACGCCTTGAGCACCAGTTTCCTCAATCAAGACCACAAAAGCATCACAATCATAGCCTTTATCGGCAATTACCTGTTGAGCTCGATAACCAGCCACCAATGCCTCTCCTTGACTGATATCGGCGGTTTGCCCTGGAGTCAGAAGCAACCGCAGCGGATTGCCCAACGCATCTACCACAGCATGTAACTTGGTACTAAATCCGCCACAAGAACCTCCTAAAGAGTGTTTTTCTGACCCCCTTTTGCTCCTGCTGCACAGGGATGAGCACGAATCATGGTGCTATCGGGAATTAAACTTTCTAAGTCAGCAGAGTGGGACATTTCTTGCAAGAGACGATGCCAAACTCCCTTCTGACACCAACGCCGATATCGTTTGTAGAGGCTGTTCCAGTTGCCAAAACGTTTGGGTAATTCACGCCATTGAGCACCTGTGCGAGTAATCCAGAGAACCGCATTCAGAAAACGACGACAAGCTTTGGGGTCTTTGATACGGATGTCTTGTTGGTGGCTCAGAACAACGAAAATTTGCTGCCAAGCAGAATCGTCCAACTTAACACGAGATTTCATGAAGAATTTTTTGACTAAAATCAGCAACTTCAGGTACTTTCTCATCTTTGCCTCTTTACGTCAACAGAACCTAGAGATTCAAGGAGAAAACAACGTTATCGTCAAAGCCGAAGTTAACCGCAAAACTTTGAAAAAACAGGTAGCTAAGATGGATGAATATGAGGAATGGGTGGGTGCCCTCTCTGGAAAGATTAAAAGCGTTTCTACCGATGGGGTAATTGAACTGGAAGGGGCAGGATTACAGGTGTTTGAGAAGAAGAAAAAGGAAGAAGCCAAGCCCGACAATCAATCAACGGCTGCTTGAGAATTGGTGAACAACTCGTGATCGCCTGTGGTCGAGAATCGGGCGATCGCACGTGTTAGATTAATAGATATCAAGGGAGACAAGGGAGACAAGGGAGATGGTACGAGAACCTAGAAGAGATGAACCGCTCTACAGTTGCATCGTTTCAGTTGAAAGCGTGACTGGCAATCAAGATGAAGAACTAACAACTTTTGCTACGTCTGCATCTGCAGCCTCTAGCCAAGCCGAACAAATGCTAGCAGATAACTATGGCTGTAATAACGAGCAAATTAAGAAGTTAATCCAGCTAGCTAGAATTGAATATTTATCTCCCTGGTGTTCTCAGGGGTAAAAGTCGGAGTTAGTTGCAAGAGCCAAAGCGCTCGCTCGGCTCTCTCTTGCCCGTGTTCTACCAGATTACCCACAGCATTTGGTTGAAGTGGCAATCGATTTAACGCTTTTGAAGAATAATTTGGTAACTATTTTTGATTTTCTTCAGAGGAAACTGCACGAAAGAAGCTTCACCCGTCAGTTGCCAGTCAAACAAATAAATTAAATGAGAAGCAAATATCTTCGTAATTATCATAGCCATCTGCGCTCCCAAGCAGGCGTGTACGCCACCACCAAAAGGAATAAACTCGTACATCTTTCCTTCATTTCGAGGAGAGAGAAAACGCTCTGGCTCAAACAGCTCTGGATGGTGAAAGTGTTCTGGCATGATGTGTGCCAATCGTGGTTCGGCAATAATAGTACAGCCCTTAGCGTAAAGCATTCCATCTAGGATTACGGATTTGGTCAGACGACGACGAGCTGTAGAGCTAGGAGGCAAGGTTCGCAAAGTCTCTTTAATTACTGCTTCTAAAAAGCTCATTTGCTTCAACTGCTCCGCTGAAAAGCTCTTCGAGTTACTTGGTTCATCCACTATCTTTGCCTGCTTAGACCTTAATTTAGCCAAGAGCTGGGGGAATTTTCCTAGCTGATAGATTAAAGAAGATACAAGTCCAGAAATTTCATAGTGAGATGCCCAGAGCTGCAACAGACATTGGTTTTCCATCAGAGCATCACTGAAAATTCCGTCGGGGTTTTGCTGTTGACTAGCCAGCATCATCGAGAGGAAATCGGCTTTGGGGTCAATTTCTTCCTGGGATGCTCGCCGTTTCTGAATAACTGCTCGCATAAACGAGAGCAATTTTTCCCTTGCCTTCAATCCTCTGCCGTAGGCTGTTAAAGGAGATTTCCATTTTAATAAGCCATAGAAACCATCAAAATAAGTTTTGTAAAGAGATTTTAGTTCATGAGAGCTCGATCGAGGCAATCCCTCAAAATTTTTGGGGTTAGCCTCATCTAAGTTAACTCCTAACAACAAAGGAACGAGTATCTCAAAACTAATTTTCTCGACTGCTGGATAGAGTGCAATTTTTCCATTAGCCCAATTACTCATACCATTGATAATGGTTTCATTAATCCGAGGTATGTATCCTGACAACATCTGACCAGTAAGTCCAGGCTTTAAGGCACTTTTCCGTTCTCTGTGTAAATCGGGCCGTTGAAACAGACTGTATTCGCCAAACATCTCCATCGTGGTGTCTGGTAAGGCAATTTCGGTATATTTCGAGTCTCCATTAAAGACCATTTGAATTGCCCTAGATGAACCAACAAAGATGGTCGTACCGCCAAAAACATCTGTGTTAAAAATCGCTCCGTACTTCTCTAAGTTTCGCTGACAAAATCGTTCGGGATTAGCAATGTAATTAAATGTGTCATACCACTTTCCTCGTCTTGGTGGCGTAGTTGTTCCTGCTAATGGAGCTTGTTCATCCGAGATAATTGTTATTTCACCCTTTTGCTGCTCCATACAATTTCACCTCACCAATCTTGCCAACTTGAATTAAATAAGATTCTGATTTACCCCTTCACTCCCAACACTACCAATATTTCCCTCACTGGCAATTTCTCCGCCTCCATCTTCTCTACCCTTGCTAGTAAACGCTTGGGAATATAACGTGACTTTTTCGTCAGGCGATCGCCTTCCCGCCACTCCTCATAATGATACCAATACTGCTGGTACTCCTTCCCACATCGCTTTATAGGTTTGCACTGAATCCAACCGCTACCCTTACCTTTATCTCTGCGTTTTTTACTAGTGGGTGTAATTTTCCTAGGGTTTTTGACAGAAGCGTCCATCACTTTTTCACTACCAAAATCATCAGGGCGATCGCTCTTTGTGTCAGAACTTTTCCTAGGGCTTTTCTCTTTACCCACTAGTAAAACCAGGATGTCACTAACTGGAAACTTGAGTGATTCTGCCTCTTCGACCCTAGTTAGTAACCTTTTGGGAATGTACTTAGTCCGCTTTTTACCGTTCTCTTGCCAGTGATAATAAGCTTCCGTATACTCTTTACCGTTCTTAGTTACGGTTCGGTAATATACGGAACCGTTCCCTTGTCCTCTTTTTCGTCTTACTTTCCTAGGGCTGTTTGTACTGGGGGTTAAGTTTTTCCTAGGGTTATTCTCAGTTTGTCCGACACTTGCACTAAAGTTTGGATAGACAAACAGCTTAGAGACAGAGATTGTTTCATCACCTACATTTACAAGAAAGCGATCGCCTAAATATTTCTGAATAATTCCTTTGAGTTCGGTTCGCTTGGGCTGTTTGATAACGCAGGGGATGGAAAAAGGTTTGTCATTTGATAAATGCTCGACATCATATTTAAGCCCTAGGAATTTTTCTCCCCCCAGTAATTTCTGAGAGGTAGAGGACTCTTCGCAGAGCGATCGCTGCTTGTCCTGGTGTAACGGTTCTTCCTGCCAGGTATCTGGCTCTGATTCTGCCTGGGGTGTTGCTTGGCTCAGTGTATTCGTCTGATTGGAGTTTGGTTGACTTAGATCCTCGAACCAACTCGACGGAAAGCCCATTGTTAAGGCGATCGCCTGTGTTCCTAACTGTGAACCATTGGGAATTAACCCGTTGTCTTTGAACCATTTCTCGCATTTGGTTTGACCAGCGGGTCTGCTGGTAGAGGATACGTTGCTCGTCAGGGTAGGAAACGATAAACAGTCTGAGTCTCTGATGACCCGCTCCAAGCTCTGCTGCCGAGACATACTCAATTTCCGTTGAATATCCTGCCAAGCTGAGTCCGCCAAGAATAGCTCGAAGTCCTCGTCTGATAATTCCTTCAGGTTGCTCGATAACACAGAAGCGGGGTTGAGCTTCAATAAGGCATCTAAGTCCCTCTCGCCAAAGAGATGAAGCTGGATGCTGGAGTCCTGTCCTAGTTCCTGCGTTGCTCGTGCCCGTGCAGGGGAATCCCATTGTAATGAGGTCGAATGCTCCTGGTTCTGGCTGGTAGTCCCTGATGTCGGAATGGATGGGAATGTTTGGGAAGTGCGATCGCAAGACTGTTTGTGCATCGGGATTGATTTCCACAAACTGAGTTGTTCGTATACCTCCGAGTTTCTTGGCTGCGAGGGAGAATCCGCCGATTCCGCTGAAGAGATCGAGGTGTCTGAGCATGGCTCGTAGTCTCCATTAATAGGACAGTTCATAAGGAAAACCCTCCTTGTCCTTATTTATAAAATTCCCGTCGAATTACAGTAATCGCAACTCAGAAAGGCGATGCCACAGAATTTCTCCACCCCTCATGCCTCGGCGTTCCTGCCAACGGACATCAGCTCCCGCCTTACTAAATCCAACAATAGTGCCGTGCCAGTTATAGGACTTATTATTTGGATTGTTGTTAGCTACGCGAGAACCTATTTCAAGAGATGGAGAAGCAGGAGAAGCAGTTAGAGAAGCAGTTGGAGAAGCTGTAAGCCTCTCTGTGTCTAGTGGAGAAGCAAGAGAAGCAGTTGAAGCTACTTCGTTGGGATTTTGAGAAGAAATTGCTGTTTCTTTGTTTGGCGAGCGGTGTGTGTCAGGTGCGCTACGCGCTGAGTGTGGGATGATGTGGCGGTCAATCTGTGAGAGTACTGAAACCAACTGCTGTTTTTCGACGACGGATAATTCTCGTGTCATTTTTAAAATCTCCGCCAACCTAGAGGAAATTGCTTCTCTTGCTTCTCCTTGGCTCTGTGTCAAGGTTCTAGCTTCTCCGATTGCTTCTCTTTTGCTTCTCCAATAGCAATGTCACTCAAATAGAATTGACCTTTACGCTCAACCCCTTCACTAGCATCGTTGTTTTTAAACTTCTTGATTTTGGGAAATAATTCGGCAAACCTTTGATAAACTTGGTTTGAGGCTTTGACATTTTTATCTCCGCGTCGAGGCTGGTCATGCCAAATAACTTTCTGTTTCCCACCGTCATTGATAATTTCTAAAGTACCGTTGGCGATATACCATTCCCTTAGCCTTTCCCAGAGGTCATTAATATAAATTCTTCCTCCCGTTCGATACTCCAATCCCACATCGCGAGCGAACGCCCAAAGGTGGTTGGTTTCGTTTTGAATGTCCTGTAATGCCTCTTCGGTGCAACTGTAATCAATCCCATCTACGGCTAAAGTAGCCAGAGCATCTAACATTTTATTGAGCAGGGCAGGACAAACTTTCTCTTTGAGGAAAGCAGGGTCGTAGCGGAAACGACTGTCAGCTTCAATTTCTCCTTTGGTTGGGTCTGCACCAATTTTGTAAGTTTTGTTAAAGCTCAGTACCGCCCAGCGAGACTTCATTGCTTCTAATGCTGCTTTGAGGTTGGGAACTTCGTTGATGTTGAACAAGAAAACTGTAGATAACATCATTGGACGTTCGTCAACACCTTTGCGTTCTAAATCCAGTGGTTCGCCAGTAATAGCAGCCTTGAGGGATTGTAAGCGATCGAGGTTGTCAAAGTTGCTGTTTTCGGAACTCCAGTTGAGACGCGCTCCTTCTAACTTAGATAAACAGAACCAAATACACTGAATGAGTTTGATTTTCTAGCCATTGTTTTTATTTCTTTGAATTTACGTCTAATTTCGTGGATAAAGTTTGAGTGTGGGGGTGTCATGGGCGCGTTTTTTTTCTCTCACCGAGTTCAGAGTTTTTCGTTTTCCTTACTTCAGGAGGGAAACGGACAGCTTAAAGTGCGCCTGCAAGTGACGCACTCGCGTCCTCAAAAATTCACTGTGTCGCACACATGACGAATCAATTTATGCTGTTGCTAGGTGTAACGGACTGAAATTATAATCACTTCGACCCGAAATTATCGGTGTTTTCAGCCCACATTAAATGAAACTATAATTTCGCTTCGACCCAGATTATCCGAAACTGAGACCAGATTAACTGAAACTAAACTGAAATTATAACTTTCGACCCACAATAATTGAAACTATAATTTTACAAAGGAATACCAATCTTGAGCATTTGGTCTCTTATATCTTGAGTGCGTCCTGGTGGTAGTTGACCGTGTAAAAACGAACGCACCTCCGTTGTCCTGACATTCAACAATTCTGCTAAGGCTTTAGCATTGTAACCGTGGCGAATCAAGCTAGGTTCGAGGTCATCTAATCCCACAGCCAGAACTGACTCAATGATTTCCGTGGTCACTGGTTTAACTCCCAACCGATACGCCTGCTCAAATGCCAGAGACAAATACTGCTCGATTTGTAGCGGTGTAGATAAACGCTCTCCCAGAAAAGAAATGGCATCTTCTGTTAATAAATCTGTAGGTTGAAGTTTGTTTTTCGTCGCTTTGGAAAGAACCCACTGAATATACTCTTCTTGATGACCCCGAATTCCCTCAAGGGCAAAGACATTAGCTCGACCGCCAATTTCTTCTAAGGTTGGTCTTCTGAGATCATTTTTAAGTTTGGGATGTCCTGCCAAAACTACACTGAGTTTTCCGCCATTGTGACGCACCAATTCAATCAACCTTTTGAGACCGATTAAGGTGCGATGGTGCAATCCGTGAGCATCGTCAACAAATAACACTACAGTTCGCTGACACTTTTTAATTAATTCCAGCAGCCTTCGTTCTCTTTTTTCGGGTTGGGTGGGTACTTTGAAATCTTTTTCGGTTGATAAATCGTAAAACAAAGCTGTAATTAGAGTAGATAGGCTAACTCGGTCGGATTCTACAGCTAAAGAACGAGAAACGAGGATCTCCTTGGCTTTGCCTAAATCTGCTATCAAACGTTGTAAAAAGGTAGTCTTACCAGAACCAACTATGCCAGAAAGAGCAATTAATCTTCCCTGAGTAATAATTTTGCTAATTTCTTGTTCCAAATGAGTTTGAGCTTCGGTAGCAAAAAACCCTAGATGGTCTAATTCTTGCTCCAAACCAAAGAAATTCATGACCTCGCTGAACATAACCCACTCCTCCTTAATGACTAAAATAATCCTTGATTTCCCTCATAACTCCCTTTTTGTTGAGGGTTTTTGAGAGAATGGAGTCTACAGTTGCTATCTGTTCTGGAGTGAGTTTAGCCAGGGGTTTGAGCAAATAATCGGCGATCGCTACTTTGGCAGCGATAACGTTCTTAAACTCCAGTTCTTCAAAAGGATCTGGGTCAACAAAAGACTGAACGGGGAAGGGAATTAAGTTATCTTTGATGACTGGTAACTTGACCGTACTAAGGGCAGAATCGGGTAAAGTCAATTGCTTGGCTAAAGCCTCAATGCGCTCGCTTCTTTTTTGAGTTGGGGTTTTCTTAAAACTGCGGTAGCTATCAAGTGGGATAGGTTTACCGATGGGTGCATAAGGACTATAACGAGTCGATTGATGTTCGACATACAATTCGCTGTCAAATAAACCCCACCAGAGAATTACTTTTTCTCCCGCTAAGTCTGGTTCTACTTCATAGGCAACTCCATCTACAGTTACGCGAGCGTCAATTCCCACCTTCCTTTGTTCTGGTTCTCGGGCAAAGGTACAAAATCTCTCCCAACTGCACATTTCTCTAATGCCTTCTCGTTCGAGATTAGAGAGCCAATCTTCCATCCTCGAATGAGACTCCCGCCGATGGGATTGTCTGTTGTAGTGAAGGAGAAACTGCATTAACCAAGTATTGGCTTCGGCAATGGTTTCTGGTTCGTGGAGATGATAGAGAGTTTCGTGCATTTCTTTAACGGTGCGAAACGGTCGCTCGACTTTTCCTTTGGCACGAGCCGTAACTCGTCTACCATCTTTTCCTTCGGGTACATGGGTGCGTACCTCAACCCCAAAATAATTCATTACTTTCTGAAATACTCGACTGCGACTAATTGGACCGTTATCTAGGTAGAGCATTTTGGGAATTCCTTGAAAAGGAAACCCCTCTGTGGTCTTGGCAGACATGGCATTAAACAGAAACTTTAACGCTGCTCCTACTTCTTCCCCATAAACTTCATGGTATTCCTGATAGGCTATTCCACTGCGGTCATCAACAACGCTGTACAGCATCAATAATGGCTTGCCGCGACCTGGTTCTAACTCAACAGAATTTTTTAGACGCTTGAGGTCAGAAGAACTTAAATCGAAGTGCCAGCATTGGTTGCTGTATTCGGCTTCAAAACGAACCGCAGGTGGTTGACGGGATAATCTCTCTTTGTCGTATCCCCACTGTTTGAGATAGCGATTGACGGTAGTTTTTTTGAGTAACCCCGACGGTGCTTGCAGATGTCCGTCTTCGGTATTAATTCCATGTTCTTCTAGCAATCTAATTGCCTGTACGGTGGAGAGATGACGACCCTGACCGTTGCTCGTTCTCACCTTCAGGGCAGCAATAATTTCACAGTACCGCAGTAAGGTTTGTTTGGGCATAACTCGCGGTTGTCCGTAATCGGCACGACGGACTGATTTGGGAGTTATGTATTCTTTTAAGGCCCGATAAATAGTTACTGTAGAGACACTATATAACCCAGCCGTTTCTTCAACTAGGATGCGACGCTCTTTACTGCGTGGTGGAAGTAGACTCAAGGAGTTACGCAGTTCCATTAACGTTTCTATGGGAATACCTCTGCGCCTCATGTTCCTGACTGATAGTGATTGGACTTCAATAACTGGTGTCTCTTTAACCAGTAGTAGAGGGTGGAAGGGGCGCAATCGACTAACTTAGCAATGGAGCGTTTACTAATTCCTTTAGCCAGATACATCCGAATCTCTTGCTCTCTGGCATCTAGCTTGAGCGAAGCCGATTGTCTGCCTGGGGGTCTGCCTAATGTTTTCCCTGCTGCCCTGCGTTTGGCTAGGGCTTCGGTAGTTCTTAAAGAAATCAGTTCTCGTTCGATTTCGGCTGCTAAACCTAGCACTGTAGCTGTAATGCGACTAGGCAATTGATCGTCTAGAACCATTCTCTGTTTAGCAATATGAACGGAAAGCCCTTGCTGCATACAGCATTCGAGAATTTCCAGTACCTGTAGGGTAGAACGAGCCATGCGACTGATTTCGGCAAAGATAATCGTATCCCCTGCCGAAGCAGTCTCAGTTAGCAATTTTCCCAATTCGCGCTCGCGCCATCTCTTTTGACCCGATACCGAATCGGAAACAAACTCTAAGTGACCCAGGCTTGAGTGATTGGCATATTCGAGAATTCCATGACGCTGATTGTCAACGTCTTGTTGGTTGGTGGAAACTCTCAAATAGGCGTATATGACCACTTTGGGCACGGCTGTTTGAGAAAACAGCTAATTGAATTAAATCAAACAGTTATAAATTTAATTAAACCATGATTTTGGCGCATAGATGTTTGGCTAAAACCAACATATAACTCAAACACTTAGCGAGCATCGTTATTGACACAGGCTGAATAATAGAATTGAAAAGACATACAGCTTGTTTTCAGTTATTGTGGGTCGAGATTTATAATTTCAGTTTAGTTTCAGTTAATCTGGTCTCAGTTTCAAATAATCTGGGTCGAAGCGAAATTATAGTTTCATTTAATGTGGGCTGAAAACACCGATAATTTCGGGTCGAAGTGATTATAATTTCAGTCCGTTACAGCTAGGTATTCCCTCACAGTTTCGTCGATCTTTGCTCGCAAGCGATCGCCTATATATTTCTCTGGATTGGTTGAGAAATCGTCAATCAAATCGTTTACAGCTTCAAACATCAGGGGAACTAAAACGAATGAGGGAACGTGACTGTATTCGCTTTCTGCATAGATAAAGTTTTCGGCGATGTCTTCGAGACAATCATCAAGACAGATAGTGTATCGCTCGGATTTATGATTCATTTGGCTAATCTAGGGTAAATTACTGGATTTTTTAGCGATTAATTACGATGGCGCGAGAGATTCACCATACCTCTCGCGCCAGCCGTGCTTACCAGCGCGGCTGGTAGCCTGTGGTGTAGTACTCGTATTCGTCTGAATTGCAGCCGATCTGTTTGGCTGTTTCAGATTCGACTAAATAATCCAACCCAAAAGCATGGGAGTCGGCGTAGCGTTTCATCCCGCGCACTTTAATTTCAGCTTCAAAGTTTTTGAGATATTTGGGTTTTCTAATCTCGCTCCAAGAACAGCGATAAAAGGTGTTGATGGTTTTGAGATATCCAGATATTTCTGCTTCGCTACAGCCTAGATAAACCAGAAAGGCTGGCTCGGTTTTGGTGGCATTGCCCCAATTGTGACGGTCTTCTTTGGTGGTTTCGCAGATAGCCACGTTTTGGCAGAGTTGCGTAACTTTGAAGCTTCCCTTTGGGGAAACTTTTAAAACTGAATCGTTTAACATGATAAGTACCTCTTTGTTAGGGGTTGAGCCGAGGTTGTTCTTTTCCAGGGAAGCCTCGGCTCTTGAATTTAACTGACTCTATTATAATATGTCGTCACATTATAGACAACCGATTGCAACATAAGTTTATAATATGTCTTCATGCTATAGTAAAAGAAAGATAAGGAGATAAGAAGATGCCGCGACCTGGAGGCAATCCAGATATTGTCAAATACGGCTTTAAGCAGAAATACCAATGGAATGAGCCATGTTCGGCAAAGATGACTTTGAGATTACCCCCATCACTATACGAACAGATCAAGCAAGTTCCTGATTGGCAAGAGGAAGTGCGTCAGGCGATCGCTTCAATTGTGGAATCGGAAAAAGAAAATAAAGAAAATATTTCCCCTCAAAAAGAGAAAAAAAAAGCTTGAAATGCTTGTATAAATCGTAGAAACAGCAGAGATACCCTTTCTCTCCTCTCTCTCTCTCTTTCTCTTTCTTCTTTCTCCCCTAAAGAGCAAACGTAGCACCCAAGAACAGCATCATCATTGGAGCGAAGCGGAAATGATAAAATGCTTTCTTGATGCGGAGTGAGCGTAAAAACCGAGCGTTTAGCGAGACAGCTATAGCCTGTAGAGCGTCAGCGAGACGGGCGACCCCAATAAAGAAGCGCGAAGCTGGTGGAGCGCAGACAACCAGACAAGGGCGATCGTCAACTGATAACCGCGACACGGGCGAAGCGGGAGGACAGGCGATCGCGATTAGCGCACTGGCAGAGCCAATCGCTAAAATCCACAAATGAAGAAAAAAAGGGGGACGAACCCCCGAGAGAAAACTAGCGCACGACAGGGACAGAAACAACCCAGACCGCACCAGAGACAGAACAGACACCAGGACGAACCGCCACCGCAAAACCAACCAAGCGCGAGCAAGCCAGAGCAAACTCAGCAGCAGCAGAACGAGACACGAACTCAGTCCAGACCACAGAGCCAGAGAAAGAACGACAAGAAGAACGCAGCGACCAAGAGCAACAGCCACCAGCCAACGCCAAACCAACCACACGACGGAAAGGAACGGACACGCGAGCAGAACCGAAACCAACAAAGAAGAACGCACGGGCAAACCTCCCAAAAAAACGAAAAAAGAACGCCCCCTACGTAGCGGCGGCGATCTAGGCAAAGGGCGATCGCAGACATAAATATCAAACGCGAAGCAACCACCTTTATCTGTCTGCTATCTGTCTGCGTCGCTGTTGTATTACCCTTTGCCCAATAAATAATCCGCGTAAGCGACATTGTTATTTCGCCGACGCTATACTGGGATGGCTGAAATTCGACAACTAGATACCAATTCCGAACGGCGAAGCTGTCTGCCCCTTGGGGGGCAATGGAGGGATTTCAAATGACAGCCCGCGAAGCGACGATATAAATGTTGCGATCGCGCTAGCTAAATACCTAACGTTTCCAAATACCCAACTTATCTTCTTTAGCTAACTCTTCTGCCCATTCCAATGCTTCATCGCTACGACAGTAACTAGAATTTCGTTCATCATGTTTAGCCATCCCGTTCTCAACCATCCAAGTATTGAGGTGAAGCTGTGTCTCAAAATCTGGTTTTAGTAATACCCAGGCTTCAAATGTGTTCTCTCTCTTCTCAAGTCGTGTAAACCGCTATTACATCTCTACACGGAAACTGCAAACTCAAAGGCATTGCCAGACAAATCTAGATCGCTTACGCCTCGGACAAAGCTAACCAGTTCGGGAGCTTGACCTTCAGCCGTGTAAAAGATTGCAGTTCCCAAACTAAACCCTTCTATTTCTTCTAATCGATAGTCCTCAGCACTCCCATGCAGCCGAATTACATCGGCTTCGTCGAGGTCGAAATCCCGAATCAGTGCCATATCCTTCAAACCCACCGTCTGGGCAATACCGTCATCGTAATAAACTTCTAAAGCATCTCCCAGGACGAAGGTATCACTTCCCTTGCCGCCTTTGAAGACATCATATTCACCTTTTCCAGGAGTAAGGGATTCGACGCTAACCCCAATCAGAATATCATTGCCGTGTCCGCCTTTGAGTCGATCGCTACCTTCCCCAGCAATCAAAACATCATTGTCATATCCGCCAGAGAGGCGGTCGTCACCTTCCCGACCAAAAAGCTTGTCATTGCCGCGATTGCCTCGGAGAAGATCATCCCCATCTTCTCCAAATATTCTGTCGTTGCCGTTGTCTGCTCGAAGACGATCGTTATCGTTGTCACCTACAATTAAATCGTCTTGAATGGGGGCAGCAAAAGCTAGACCAAAGGGATTGAGACCATTAACGTCAACCGAGTCGAGCAACATCGGACGGGTAGGATCGTCTAGAGAGTAGAAGCTAACCTGACTGGCTTCCGAACCAGAATGAGTTATAAATAGCCTCTGTCCATCTCCAGTCAACCAAACATTATGGGGAGTAGAAAACGGGGTATCAACGCCGTCAAGATCGCCCACAATTTCATTAGTGCGAGTATCGATCGCAAACAACCCATTGGAACCCCCACCAGGTAAATTGGTAGTGTAGAGGTATCTGCCATCGAGACCGAAATCGATACCATGAACCCCTGGTTGCTCGATTGAGTCAACTTTGACTAACTCCGTGCCTCTGCGATCGAAGACATCAATACGATTGCTATTCTGAGTAGGGACGTACAATAAATTGCTTTCTGGTGCCAAAGAAAGGTGTAGATCTTTGCCTACCTCTACCGTATCGAGAATCTCAGAGGTTTGGGTATCAATTTTTATTAATAGGTCAGAGTCGACATTATCCTCACGGATGACGGTGACGTAAGCATAAAGCCCAGAAGGATCGAGGATAACATCGTGAGGTATAGAATTTGTCCCGATCGCTGCTTCGGGCAATTGGACTTTGGTAGTTTCGTTTGTTTCTAACTCGACGACGGTCAAGGCAACGTCAAGGTCATTAACTACCCACAAATGCTTCTCTTGGGGATCTACCCACATGTGAAAGTTTCCCGCACCTGTTTCGACAGTGCGAGTGACTTCGTAGGTAGTTTGGTCAAAAAAGACAACTCGGTTATTAGCGCGATCGCCTACAATAATTTCATCGGTGCTGAGTAGGTGATAGACGTACATAGGTTCTGGAGTCTTTTCTCCTTCGCCAAAAGGCAAGTCTACCGTTCTCAGTTCTTCTCCTGTTTGAGAATCCAAAATGGATATATTGCCCGAACCACGATTGGCGATAACAATTTGTCCATTATTTGTTTGAATAGTAGCCGTGTCATCAATTTGAAGTGCCATAATTAATCTCCTTGAAATGGAAGTGTTTTAAAACCAAGTTCATCTTTGTGCTGGTTTGCTTGAATCTACAGCACCATGAGCAGCGAGCGCTTGATGGTCGCGATCGTTTATCTCTTCTAAGAGTTTAAGTTGGGAAAATTGGCGGGCTCCTCGCTCCGTTGGCATCATCATCGCTTTGGATGGCAATAAATCTTGAAACAGAAAGGTACTCAAGTAACGCTCCCCAAAGCTAGGCTGTATCGTGACGATTAGCTTGTTGGCATTTTCGGCGCGCTTGGCTACCTGAATCGCAGCGCAGAGTGCTGCGCCAGTGGAGATGCCTGATAGCAAGCCTTCCTCCCTAGCAAGACGACGACTGTAAGCAATCGCGTCTTCATCTGTCACCAAGATGACTTCATCTAGTAAGTCAGTCCGCAGTACGGGAGGTACAAAGCCCGCTCCCAGCCCTTGAATCTTATGAAAACTAGGTCTGCCGCCAGACAGTATAGGGCTGCTTTGAGGTTCGACGGCAATGGCTTTGAACTTCGGCTTACGTTGCTTGATAAATTCAGCTATGCCTGTAATCGTGCCACCTGTTCCCACGCCTGCCACCAGAATGTCTATTTGTCCGTCTGTATCTGCCCAAAGTTCTCTAGCTGTGGTTTCGTGATGAATGTTAGGATTAGCAGGATTTTGAAATTGGTTGGGCATAAAACCATCGGGCAACTCCCGCAGGATTTCTGCTGCACGGATAATCGCTCCTTTCATTCCTTCTCTTTTAGACGTTAGAACTAACTCTGCTCCATAGGCTCGCAGCATAACACGCCTTTCCCGACTCATAGTCTCAGGCATGGTTACGATTAATCGATAGCCTTTAACCGCTGCTACCATTGCTAGGGCAATGCCCGTGTTACCTCCTGTTGCCTCTACCAAAGTGGTTTTTCCAGGCTGAATTTCTCCTGCATCTTCTGCTGCTTGAATCATGGCAATCCCAATTCGATCTTTGACTGAGGCTGCGGGGTTCATTCCTTCTAACTTGATCGCAATTCGTCCCACACATTCCTCAGCTTGGGGAATTCGGTTGAGCTGCACCAGTGGTGTGCGACCGATTAATTGAGTAATATCTCGAGCAATTTTCATGATTGGTATTTCTTGAATCTTGAGGTAATGAGTACAAATACGGAGTTTAGAGCGGCAGAATCGGACTTGACTTAAATCGAATCACTGCCGCTTTAGGCGATCGCCTCAATGTTGCTCTGATACTTCCGAGGAATTCTATCTATTAGGTTGAGGAGTCATACGTAGATAAGATTTAATTTCCGTAACACCTTGAGGGAACTTCTGTTTGGCTGTCTCAGTCGGGATAGAAGGTGCTACCACCACATCTTCTCCATCCTGCCAATCTACGGGGGTAGCCACGCTATAATTATCCGTCAGTTGCAGCGAGTCAATAACCCGCAGGATTTCCCGAAAATTGCGCCCCGTGCTGGGTGGATAGGTGATAGTCAAACGTAATTTCTTTTGTGGATCGATAACAAAGACAGTTCGCACCGTAACTTTGGCATTGGCATCGGGATGAATCATGCCATAAAGGTCAGAAACCGACTTATCTACGTCAGCAACTATGGGATAATTGACGGTGGTGTTTTGAGTCTCGTTAATGTCATTAATCCAGCCCTTGTGAGATTCGGTATCGTCAACGCTCAGGGCAATGACCTTAACGCCACGTCGCTCGAATTCGGGCTTAAGTTTGGCGACGCTGCCCAGTTCGGTAGTGCAAACGGGAGTATAATCTGCTGGATGAGAAAAGAATACGACCCAGCTATCTTCCGCCCAATCATAAAAATCGATCTGACCCTGAGTAGATTGCTGAGTAAAATTTGGTACTGTATTTCCGAGTTGAAGCATGATAATTTCCTCTTGAAATGTAAACAAGAATAAACAAAGTTTTGGCAGAGGACACGATCTGAATCGCTTAGAGTACTAATTGCCTCCTAATTACAAGATAATTAGAATTTTTGTAGCTGTCGTTACAGGAAAGTTATGGAGATTCGGCACTTAGTTCTGAAAAGTTCAGGTAGGATTGAAGTACTAGGGCGTTCGAAGAAGGATCGTGTTGGAATCAGAAGAGATACTTGCAATTGCTAATGCAGCCATTTATGAAATAGCTGAGCGATATCTCAGTGACGTAGAAACTGCGATCGTTACAGGTGCGATCGCCGATCGCACCTACGAACAAATTGCCGAACAATCGAGCTACTCGATAAGCTATGTCAAGCGGGATGTGGGTCCTAAACTCTGGCGTTTACTCTCGAAGGCATTGGGAGAAAAAGTCAGTAAAACCAACTTTCGACAAGCCTTAGAAAGGTATTCAAACCGTCACGAGACAAAACTAACTCTTACTAACTCATCCTTCTCCACCCCCCAGACTTCCCCATCTCGTCAAGATTGGGGAGAAGCGCCCGATGTCTCTTTCTTCTTGGGACGGACTGTCGAACTCAATACATTAACGCGATGGATTTTGGAAGATGATTGTCGCCTATTGGGACTGTTGGGCATCGGTGGAATTGGGAAAACGGCTTTGGGGGTGAATTTAGCCCAGATGGAAAAACTCTGGTAGGTAGCTCTCAAGATTGGACAGTGAGATTATGGGAAACTCATACGGGACAATGTCTGAAAATCCTACAGGGACATAACAGTAACGTTTGGTCAGTTGCCTTTAGTCCTAATGGAAAAGCTCTCGCTAGTGGGAGTGATGACCAAACCGTCAAATTGTGGGACTCCGCTACGGGAGATTGTCTGCAAACCTGGCACGGATATAGCACTGCTGTTTGGGACGTAGAGGTGAGTATTAGTGGTCAACAGTTAGCCTCTGCCCATCAAGATGGAACAATTCTCCTGTGGGATAGGGAAACGGGGAGTTACTGGCAAACACTGCGAGGACACACTAGTTTAGTGTGGTCAATTGCCTGGAGTCCCGACGGACATTTGCTTGCCAGTGGCTCTCAGGATAAAACCGTCAGATTATGGAACGCGCATACGGGGCAGTGTCTCAATACCTTTGAGGAACATCTAGGAATGATTCAAGCTGTAACTTGGCATCCCGACGGACAAAGACTCGCTAGTGCTTCCTTGGATGGCACAGTTAAGATCTGGAACAGCTACACGAGAGAGTGCCAACTAAATCTAGAACATAAACTTATAGTTACTGCTGTTGCTTGGAATCGTAAGGGACAGATTTTAGCTAGTGGCGTTCAGGGAGGGATTATTAAGCTTTGGGATAGCTATACTGGTCAATGCTTAAAATCGTTTTTGGCTCACACCAATGCCGTCTTCTCAGTTGCATTTAGTTCCAATGGAAAAATCCTCGCCAGTGGTTCTCACGACAACATTGTCAAGCTTTGGGACGTAGAAAATGGGGAATGCCTCCATACCTTCGCCGAACATACGGATTGGGTTTGGTCAGTCGCTTGGCATCCCGACGGGCAAATTCTCGCTAGTGCTTCGCAAGATGGTACAGCTCGTTTGTGGAACGTGCAGACTGGGGAATGCTGCCAAGTCTTGCAAGGACATAGTAGTGGTGTGCGATCGTTAAGTTGGAGCCCTGATGGACAATGGCTGGCTACTTGTAGTATGGATGAGACAATCAAACTGTGGCATCCCCAGACAGGTGAGTGTTTCAAAACCCTAAGGGCTAAACGACCTTATGAAGAGATGAACATTACTGGGATAACTGGCGTTACCGAAGCGCAACGAGCTACTTTACTGGCATTAGGAGCCATTCAAACCAACAATCTGTAATGCTAATTCGGGTATCTTTTCTGAGCCTATATGACGCGAATGATAAGACTCAATACCTACTTCTCAAAAAGTTTATAATTGCTAGAGATCGACAGAAAACTGAAGCACTGGTAAAAGGCCTTTGAATAGTAACCGAACCATAAACAACGCTAAGCTGTCCAATTTTGTGGACAAAACAGCTTAATGAAAAGCTGTTACTTAGTTAGTCTGGGTAGGATAGGGTTTGTAGTTTTTGGCTACTGGGATTGGCTGAAAACTGCTCTAGCAACTCCTCACCACGTTCTCCCAACTCCGCAAGCTTCGCCTCAATTAGCTTGAGAGCCATTGGAGACGGTTGAGAGTGACCGTTTTCCCACCTATTAACTGTGGGGGTAACTACCGGTACTTAAACAATTTAAACAGACAAAATAAGATAGAATACCTTTGCTGATTAACTTTAACATTATTCTAAAGCCCGATCGCACTTACTTTATGAAAGAAACTACTCCCGCAGCCATGCCTCCCTGTTTCGATAGATGAGATGGTGTCAAAAGTTTGATGATTTACTGAGAACTAAAGCGCAAAAAAGGGAATTCAGACATTATTTAGGAGGATTATTAGGGGAAAGTGAGCGAAAAAATGTATCTCAAATGGCTAAAGACGCAGTAGAGGTCACATACCACAAATTACACCATTTCTTAACTGAAGCAACTTGGTCAGCGAACAAGATAAATGAACGTCGCTTAGAAGTGATGAACAAGTGTAATCAAACGAGAATCAGTAAGGGATTTAGTCTAATTGTTGATGACTCTGGGCATAGAAAAAGTGGTAACTTTACCGCAGCAGTAGGTCGTCAATATATTGGGGAAATTGGGAAAACAGATAATGGCAATGTTGTAGTAACAACTCATCTATATGATGGCCAAAAAAGCTTACCTTTAGACATAGAACTATATCAACATGGTAATTCGTTGCCCGAAGGAAAGAAAGACAGAGAATTCAAGAAAAAACCCACCTTAGCCTTAGAATTAATCGATAAAAGTTTGAAGAGGGGATATCGACCAGGACTAGTATTAATAGATTCGTCCTATGGTAACAACACAACTGTTTTACTCGAACTGGAAAAAAAGAAATTAAAGTATATAGGAGGAATCGCTAAAAATCGTAATATTTTGGTTAAAACTCCATCAAATCAATTAGAAAAAATCAGAGTAGATGAATATGCTCAATGGTTATCTGATGAGGAATTTAAGGAGATTCAAATCCAGGGTGAAAAACCTAGAACCGTCTGGGTAGCAATAATAGAAGCAGAAATATCAAGGCTAGAAGGAATCAGAAAAATAGCTATCGTCATGAGTGCACCAATCTTTGAAGATGCTGAAGATATTGACTACTTACTCACAAATGTTGAGGGAGAAATAGTAACCGAGCAATGGATAGTTCAAACTTATGCTCAGAGAAACTGGATAGAAGTTTTCTATCGAGAAGCCAAGGGATGGTTAGGATTAAAAGAGTATCAAGTTAGAGATAAGAAGAGTTTGGAAAGACATTTTATTCTAGTTTTTTGTGCCTATACTTTTATCCTTTGGCATAAGCTTACTGGAGGTTTAAGAAGACGTTGGGCGAACAAACCTTTGGAGACATTTCCTGAAGCATTAGAAGCTTTTCGTACAGGTATATCTTATCGTTTTGTCCAATGGTTGAACCAAAATCGCGACGTATTCGTAGCTTATAAAGCTAGTTTGGGCTTTGTTTGGGCTTGATTTTTGTTTAAGTACCGTTAGCAGCTTGTTTATCTCTCCTGGCACTAAACATAAACTCTATGGTAATACCATTGCTGTCAACTGCTCTATATAGATATTTCCATTTTCCTTTGACCTTGAGATAAGTTTGATCTACTCGCCAAGAGTCATTAGTTGAGATGAGATGCTTTCTGGCTCTTCTTTCTATTTGTGGTGCATAAATCATCACCCATCGGTAAATCGTGGTGTGGTCTACAGATAGTCCTCGCTCTTGCATGATTTCTGCTAAATCACGATAACTCAAACCATAGCGGAGATACCACCTCACACAAAGTAAAATTATTTCTCCTTGAAAATGTTTCCACTTAAATGGTTGCTTTGAGTTCATCTGGTCTAGTAGTTATTTACGTTTGTTAAATACTACAAGTTGTCTTAAGTTTTTGCAACAGTACCGAAAAAACAATACAGGCAAGAATTGGCAATGAGTTGTCTTGAAAGTATAGATTCTCAGCAAGCGATTTGGGGTCTGGTGCGGCTTCTAGAAACCACTACTGACGGATATATCCGTAGGCAGGCAGCCGAGAGCTTGGGAAAAGTCGGCGCGGGCAACGAGAGGGCGATTCGAGCTCTGGTACGCTCACGCCGTCTCTTCTTCTCACGCAGAGTCCATACTCTTATGATGAAGTATGCCCAAAAAATGCCTTACCAAAAATTTTATCAAGCGTTTCACTTATCACGTAGGTTCTAGAAAAATGTTCCTCGTGTAAGTTACACCAAATGTGAATTACGTAAAAACGGAATTATCGGCAGTCAAAAGGAGAATTACTCGAAATTGCTATAACGGGGAATCAACCTGTCCTGGATTATCCAGGACACGTATGTATTAGGTGGACTCAACGAAAGAAATGTGAATTACGTAAAAACGGAATCATCGGCATTAAAGCTTTAAATTCTACCAAAAGTGAAAAAAGGAATTGTCGCTTAATAAATACGGTTGAACCAAATGCTTTCAAAATCTTTAAGTATAAGAGACAAGCCTATTTTTTTCTTCGTATTGCAATCTGCCCAAAAATTAGTTCGATCTCGTAGAATAAAAAAAATATATCAATAAATTTTGATGATAGTTACTACTCAAGACTCTACTCAAATCTGGGCTGGTTTCCGCGCACTCTCCGATCCTTTAAGGATTCAAATCATTGAACTCCTGCGTTCTCAAGAGTTATGCGTTTGCGAACTGTGCGAACGTTTAGAAGTGAGTCAATCAAAGCTATCTTTTCATCTCAAGAATTTAAAGGAAGCTAATTTAATTCGTTCTCGCCAACAGGGTCGGTGGATGTACTATAGTCTTAACTTGGCTCAATTCGTTACTTTAGAGCAGTATTTAGCTGAATATCGACGTTTAGACGATATCTTACCAGCAAGAAGCTGTAAGTAAAATTTTAAGCAGATTGACATCGATCTGTTCCAATCCAATTGGACGAAATACAGTCAGTTAAAATATTAATATTTTTTGATATATCAAGTTTATTTGATGTATGATGAAGCTACTCCTTCAATTGTTAGTGGAGTAGGTAGATATGAATGTTCGAGATAAAACACCTTTAAAGTCTCTTCAAGTTTTAGCTACAGGATTGGGTACGGCGTTGGTTGCCATTTCAACTCCTCTATTGGCTCAAGAGACACCATCGATAAAAATAGATGGCTCTAGTACCGTCTATCCCATTACCAAGAAAATAGTTGAAGACTATCAAGCTAGTCAAAACAAACCCGTAAATATTGAGATTGAATTTTCTGGTACGGGCGGTGGTTTTGATAAATTTTGTAACGGAGAAACTCAGATTAACAATGCTTCCCGTCCCATTCAAGTTGATGAGATGGAAGCCTGCCGAGAAGCGGGGGTAGCATACATAGAATTGCCCGTGGCTTTTGATGCGCTGAGTGTGGTTGTCAACCCAGCTAATGATTGGGTCGATACCCTTACCACCGAAGAATTAGCCAAGATTTGGTCACCTGAAGCTGAGGGAAAAATTACTAAGTGGAATCAGGTAAGACCGAGTTTCCCCGACCGCCCGCTTAATCTGTATGCTCCTGGTAAAGATTCGGGAACTTTTGATTATTTTACTGAAGCCATTGTCGGAGAAGTAGGGGCTAGTCGTAGCGACGTTACTAGCAGTGAAGATGATGACGTTCTAGTAGAAGGGGTAAGCCAAGACCCCAACGCCCTTGGTTACTTTGGCTTATCTTACTACGAGCAAAAAGCTAACGAGATGAAAGCTCTGGCGATCGATAGTGGTGATGGAGCAGTTTTACCCTCAGTAGAAACCGTCGAGCAAGCGCAATATCAACCTCTAGCACGTCCTTTATTTATTTACGTTAACGCTGCTGCTGCCAGAGAAAATCAAGCGTTGGTTAGGTTTACAGACTAATTGCCGTTCCTTTATTTCTACAAACCAACTTAATCTTCCTAATTACTTATGTTGCAGGTTTAAAACTGGGACTGGATTACGAAGATGCAGCCCCCGCAGCCCTAATTGGGGCGAGCAACCATTTTGAAGTAGCGATCGCCACAGCGGTAATTTTATTCGGTCTTAATTCTGGTGCAGCTTTAGCCACAGTAGTGGGTGTACTGATTGAAGTACCAGTAATGTTGATGCTGGTGGAATTTTGTAAGCGTACTGCTAATTGGTTTCCCCGACATCCTGAAAAAGCGACCTTACTCGACCCTCGTTGTGTGAGTCCCTATAGATAAATAGCGAATTTACAGTCCGAACATAATTTTCATAAATCAGAATGACCAGTTTCGACCACCCCCCTAGAATTTTATTTTTATATGGCTCATTGAGAGAGCGTTCCTATAGTCGCCTTGTCGCCGAAGAAGCAGCTCGAATTATTACCAATATGGGAGCGGAAGTTAAATTCTTTCATCCCCATGAATTACCACTCAGAGGACAGGTTGAAGAAACTCATCCCAAAGTACAGGAATTGAGGGAGTTAAGCCAATGGTCGGAAGGTCAGGTGTGGTCTTCTCCTGAAATGCACGGCAATGTGACGGGCATTCTTAAAAATCAAATCGACTGGATACCCTTAACTATTGGCTCGGTAAGACCGACTCAGGGTAAAACCCTCGCGGTGATGCAGGTTAGCGGTGGTTCGCAGTCTTTTAATGCCGTTAACACCCTGCGGATATTGGGACGATGGATGCGGATGTTTACCATTCCCAATCAATCCTCGGTAGCCAAAGCCTATCAGGAATTCAACGAAGATGGGACGATGAAAGATTCTCCCTATCGAGACAGAGTAGTAGATGTAATGGAGGAACTCTATAAATTTACCCTGCTGCTGCGGGATAAAGTTGATTATCTAACCGACCGCCACAGCGAACGTAAAGCCAGAGAAGAAGCTAACAGCAAATCATAAACAGTCGTTCGAGATGGCTACACCTAGACAAAATGAAAAATGCGCTCGCTCTCGCTCGAAACAACACCGAAGCTCAAAAAATCCAGTATGAATCGTACTTTTAGTTATGGGCGAGAAGCCATCAGCGAATTTATCGGCACTTTTATCCTGGTTTTTGCGGGTCCTGGGGCGGTGATGGTCAATACCATTAGCGATGGGAGCCTAACTCACTTAGGGGTTAGTTTCGTCTTTGGCGCGGTAGTGGCTGCGGTAATTTATGCTACGGGACACATTAGCGATGCTCATATCAATCCTGCGGTGACTATCGCTTTCTGGACGAGTGGATTTTTCGAGCGGCGCAAAGTGATACCTTATGTCGTGGCGCAATGTTTGGGGGCAATTGCTGCTTCGGGACTGCTATTGCTAACGCTAGGTAATGTCGCCAACTTGGGAGCAACTTTACCTCTAGAAGATAATTGGCTTCAATCCTTGATTATCGAAACTATCCTGACTTTTATCTTGATGTTTGTCATTTTTGGCTCTGGTTTAGACCGACGCGCCCCTGATGGTTTTGCTGGGTTGGCAATTGGCTTAACCGTAGGCTTGGAAGCAGCTTTCATGGGACCCATTACTGGGGCGAGTATGAATCCAGCGCGCGCTCTCGGTCCTGCTTTTGTCAGTGGTATTTGGCAACATCACTGGCTGTATTGGGTCGCACCGATTTTAGGAGCGCAATTAGCCGTAGTCGTCTACGGTGCTCTGTCAAATGGTTTTCACGATCTTAAATAAACTATCAAATCAAAAGCGAAAAAATCATGAAAAAAGTAATGTTCGTTTGTCGTCGTAATTCCTGCCGTTCCCAAATGGCAGAGGGTTGGGCAAAAACACTAGGAAAAGGCATGATTGAAGTGACCTCTTCGGGATTAGAAGCCAGTCGCGTTCACCCTACAGCGATCGAGGTAATGTCGGAAATTGGCATCGATACTAGTAACCAAACCTCCGACCCCTTAAGCGATTTTAATGCCCAAGATTACGATGCTGTTATTTCTATGTGTGGTTGTGGTACGGGCTTACCTCCTGAATGGGTCACACAAGAAATCTTTGAAGATTGGGAATTAGAAGACCCCGATGGCAAACCGATAGAGACGTTTCACCGTGTCAGGGATGAAATCAAAGAGCGAGTAACCAAACTAATCGACCAACTTAGTTAAAGTCTCAACCAATCTTAGTTTTCGACTGTAGTAGTTAAAGCTAAGAAAATGCTTTAAAGCATTTGATAACAGTTAATTCAACTTTAGATTTAAAATTGCTCGATCCAGTAGTGGGTAAAGCTCAAACCTGGGGCTTTATCTGTCAGCGTCAGTCAGCAAAAGGCTGGCTGATTCTTCCCCAACAGGCAAATCGAAGGTGGAAATTACAGCAAGATGAAGAGCGGTGGATTTTGTTAATGGGGGATGTCCCACAACTTCGTCTTCATACCGAAGAAGCGATCTTATTTTTAGAAGCTCGTCGTCTTGAGAACAGTTAGCGGAGAATATATATGTCAATCAAAGCAACCTATCCCGATTATGTTTGGTGGCTCATTCCAGACAAACTAGCAGGTATGTCTCGCCCTCCTTTGGAAGATTTACCCAAACTGTATCAAGCTGGTATGCGAGGCATTGTCTCGGTAATGGATGAACCTTCAGGAATTGAAGAATATGAAGCAACTGGATTTCAAGCTCTTTGGCTGCCAATCATAGGCGGAAAACCACCAACTGTAGAACAGGTAAAGGAGTTTATTAAGTTTACCGAACCATTAGTAGAAAATAATCTACCAGTAGTAGTTCATTGTACCAGTGGAAACCGTAGAACAGGAACGTTACTTGCTGCCTATCTGGTAGCTAAAGGAGAAGACTCAGAACATGCGCTCTCTTTAATTCAAAAAGCCCGTCCTACAGCCGAATTAAGAGATGCTCAAAGAGAATTTCTTTCTGCTCTTCCACAACTATTGGCGAAAACTTAAGGCTAGACAGAGATTAGAAAGTTTAGGGAAAAGACTTGGAGTTGAAGAAATAGTCTATTTAAACATCGGTATACTTCGACTTGCATAATACACCTTGGAGTTTTTTGAAACTTTACTTATATGCGTTTACCAGATAACTTAAAATCGACTGTCTCAAAATTTATAAGTTTATAGACACCTCAAAATCCCCTTAATATACTGTCTCTTAAATCATTTCTGATAAATTAGTAGACATCACCGTCTACTAATGGAAATAGTAGACAGTTTGTATGCGTCTTTTCAGCTATGGGCGGGTTGCGCTGAAAGTTAAAGCCGCTTGAGCCTTAGCGATAATTGCCGTGGTCGGTCGATTAGAGTTTTATCGGTCAGATAGGCGGTATAGAAGCCGAAGTGTTTCTTCCCTGCCCTGAGCCGCTCGACGGCGTTCTGATGTTCCGCCCAGCGTTTGAAGCCAGGAAAAGTAAGCCTGCGCGCATGGGGTGTTTCGATCTCCTGCGGCTCGAACAGATCGTACTGAATGACCGTATCGGCAGGTAGCAACCCTTCTAAAGCGTTGAGAAATTCTAATAGGTCGTCGGCATAACACGAGATGGTGCTGGCAAAGCAGTTCCAGAGGCGATGTACCGCTTTGATAGTCGGTAAGAGAATCTCTGTAAGTTTGGCTTTTCGGCTGCGATAGTTGACCAGACCGCGCAGCACCGAGGCGGTGTTTTTCAGGGTTTTAACAGCCCAATCCCGATGCAAAAACATCCCCAGTTCGTGGGTAGCAAAGCGGCGGGGCAACCTGTCTAGGAAACGGCGAATGTTTTCATCGAGAGCGACTGCTTGGTCGATAGAAAAAGAATTACTGTAATTATTCATGGTTATTTACTGGAGCGAATTAAACAAATATGTAGCGTTATTTGTATATTTGTATGGTAACAAATAGCCTAATTTTAGAATAGAAAAACAACAAAAATTCACATATAGTATTGTCTCAAAATATCAGTTCTATAGAGAATTGTTGAACTAATTATTATGCCTTTCGCTTCACAAGGCTATACAGTTTTTAGGAGATAATACCATGTTTGAAGTTTTTCTTTTCGTTATCGTTTATTCTTTTTTCTGCGCTTTGTTCATCCGTCCGAATCAGCCTGAATCTAAAGTATCAAAAATATATCCAGAACAGGTTTTTCAAATTATAGACGAAGTAGAAAGCCGTGAAGAAACTAGTGAGATATACGATCCTTGGAACGATAAAAATCTAGGATTATCGCTCGAAGAAAAATCAAAAGATATCAAAAGTTTGGTTATTGTATCACCAGAATTAAAGCAACCCTTACAACTATAAAAATGCACGAATATAAACTTTCAAAAATGCTTGCCCCCTGCGGCAGCTTCAAAAATAGACATCAGTAAATTGAAATTTTCACAACTCAAGAAATTAGCATCCAAGTTAAAGCAGTCGGGATATTTAAACGTAAAAATAACGGGGAAAGGAGTGACCAAAAAATCCCTGATGAAAACCGTCGAAGATATTCTGATAGCACAACCCGATGCAGCACGAGTTTTAACCTAAACCCCTATGTGGTAGGAGAAAAAATCCACATTTGAAGATAACGAAATCACCCTAGCTTTCGCGAGGCTGGGGTGATTTCTCTTACTGCTTCGTCTCTTACATCCCAGTGACGAGTTCCCACGCTTCTTTCTCCGTCGCATCGGCATAAATGAAAGCTAGCAATCGGATTATGCCTCAGCCTCTGCATAAGAACGCTTGAGGCGGCGCGCCGCAATCTTATTGAGTTGTGCTACTCCAGCTTCATAGCTGGCTACGGCAATAACCTGGCTTCTACCATGCCCCGAACGGTGGCTGCCCCAGGCTTTAGTCACCGTCCAGCTTCCAAACAGGTCTTGCTGTAGGCAGGCAGTATAGTGGCGGTTTTCCTTAATCCAGCGACGAGTTTTCCAGCGGTTGAGAGCGTACATTTTAATTTGGTCGAGAAAGATTGCCAAGATAGCGATGAACTTATCCCTATAGCTTTAAACATCAAGATTTGTGGCGGCGGCTGTGCGCCGTTAGGGAATTATGCGACCTATTTCTTACCCTGGAGAAGACGAAATAGCGGGAAAATCAAGGGAGCATAACGCCAGCCGCCGCGCCTCACCGAGAACTGACGAGCTAAACCGCCGCCATCCTCTGAAGAACGCAACCGCGATCGCCACCTAGGGCGATGAAGTAAATTAAGGGTGATAATCTGGGGTTTGTGAAACAGGTAGATCGCTATTTTCCAATTTTTGCAGCGTAATAGCGTAGCCCATCGCGTTGACGATCGTGTTTATCGTATCAAACCCAGGTTTCGCGTCTTCTGAAAGGGCTTTTTGAATGCCATTACGGGTGATGCCGCTTTCGTTTGCCAGCAGGGAAATGCCTTTGACACGGGCAATCATGCGTAAGGACGATAACAGCGCGGCGGTGCAGCCGTCTTTGGCGTATTCTTCAAAGGCGGTCGTCAGATAGCTATCAATCTCTTCTGGGCGATCGCGGTAATAGGCTTCATCAATCCGATCGAGGCTGCGATATTCTCTCTTTCTAGCCATTGTCCTTATAATCCTTCCAATATATTTTGGCGGCTTTGATGTCCTGCTTCTGACTGCTTTTGTCACCGCCACAGAGCAAAATTACGATATTTCCCTTGTCTTCTCCGAAGTAGACGCGGTAGCCAGAACCAAAAAACATTCTCAGTTCTAGAACCCCTTCGCCTACAGGCTGGCAATCGCCATATAAGCCACTTTCCAACCGTCTCAGACGTACCCTGATCCGTTCGGCGGTTTTCCGATCTTTCAGGCTTTCGAGCCACTTCGTAAACGGCTCATTTCCGTATTCATCAGCATACGCTAAAACGATTTTGGGCTGTATATCCTTAGCCATGATAGAACTTTACACCAAGCTATCATGTGCATACAACTATATGCAACTGATTTCGTCGTAATATCGTTTAGATAGTTAGTCGGCGGAGTAGCGGCTGCTGGCGTTATGCTCCTCTACTCGATAATAATCGCAAACATCTCCGATGAGGACTCAACGATCTTTGTTCGCATTCTCTTCTGTCAGCTTCTGAAGAAAAGCCCGCTGTTCGAGTTCGGCTTGTTTGAGTTCGTAGGCAGTATCGCGATGCGAAACCCGCTCCGATCGTTTCTTTTCTTCAGCAATCCGTTTGCGCTGTCAGATTGCCTTACTGCTTTCGGCAATAAACTCCTGGAGGTGTAGCTGGGCAATCTGACGTTCGAGTTCGGCTATCTCCTCTTTAGTCTGCCGTTCGGCTGCTTTTAATTCGTTGATTTCTTTCACTTCCCGCCAGGCATCCATCGCTCGTGTTCGATCCTCCCATTCAGGACGGAATTCCATATTTGCCGCCCTACCCTTCTTCGGTTCGGGTAAGCGATCTATACCCCGCTCGCTCAAGCTGCGGCAGTCTACTCGCTCCTCAATTCCCGCCCCCGCCAGAGCCTGATTGAGATACTGCTCCCACTGTTTTCTTTCCACCGCTAGCAGGTCGCCCGCCGCCTTCGTTCCCTTGTCTTTGCGGGTAAACTTGGGCTGCCACTGTGCCTCTTTAGTTTTGGCAAAACCGTCCTCTTCCAACCGCCGCATGGTTATCAGAACGTGGGCGTGGGGATTGTGCGACCCATCGCCGACAAAATTGTGGTAGCTGATATCCGCCACCATTCCCCTAGCGACGTACTGCTCGCGGATAAATTGACGCGTTACCTCCCGTCGTGCTTGGGCATCAAGTTGGGTGGGAAAAGAGAGAATTACCTCTCGTGCTAGCTGGGAATCTTTCCGCCGTTCTGCCGCCTCGATGCGGTTGTGCAACTGCTGGCGGTCGTAGACCCATTCTGGAGCACCGTTGGGGGCGACGATCTCGGTAGCAAACAGACGTTCTTGAAATCGCTGTCGCTGACAGTAGCGGGTTTCCCCGTACCGTTCGTCCTGGAGATTTTCCGCCGCTAGATAGGCAGCATAGCCCACCAGGGTATTACCCTTACTGCGGGACAGAATTCGTGCCGACAAGCGATAAAAAGCCTCCCCCGCCACTGGTACCAACTCTCCCCCTACATGGGTTCTCCAAGGGGTGTCCCCTTGGGCGCGGTCGCCGCAGGCGTGTTGCTGGCAACATATAACCGCGCTTCCCCAAACTTGCGTTAGGGGAAGGCTAAGGCTGAGAGGTTATTATTTGTTTAAAAATAAACCAAATTGTGATATTGTCAATCGGGGATTGGAGGTAAGGAAAATGCCCGAAAGTGCCGCGTCGAAACTAGACCGCTACAAACAGAAAATCGACGAGCTACAGCGCAAAGCCAAGGAGCAGGAAAGGCTCCTCCGCGAACGGGAACGCAAACGTCGCTCGACGATGCTGGTGGCATACGGCTTATTGGTCATGGAGCAGCTCAAGAACGGGGAGCTATCGGAGACTGTTCTCAAAGCCAAGTTAGACCCCATACTCACCCAGAATTCACACCGCCTAGCAGTGGGACTGCCAGCGAGAAAAAGTAGCACCGAACGAGTATCTACCGCTCCCGCACCCACCAAAGAAATCGTCCGCACTACTACTGCCAAATCCCCTTCCCTACTCGCCAGGAAATGCGTTTTACTCCCATTACCGACAGCGAGTTAGTCGGGCAATCGGTCTGAAGAAAGCCGCTAAACCATGAGTCGCAAGCAGAATCTGAAGTACGGCGTTCCTTCTCCAGCTTACGCCCAGAAAGAAGCAATTCGGTTCATGCGCTGGCTGGTGACCGCTCCAGAGGAACAGGTAACTCTGGGTTTGTTACTCAACCGCCTCAAACAGCTCAATCCCTTTATCTTTGAATCGGTACTCTTGGAGTGCTGTAAGAACTATGGCTACTGCATCCAGTCCGAAAACAAATTTACCAAAGATGGTGGCGTAGACGGTAAATTTTCCTACCAGGGTAGATTCTACGTGATTCAGGCAAAGCTGTATAAGGGCGATGTCTGTGTCGAACACATTCCCATGTTCCAAAATGCCGTAGGCTGGCAGCAAGCGAGTCGGGGGTTCTTTTTCCATACTGGCAGAGCCTCGGAGGAATTTTGGGATGCGGTTCGCCGTGCCGATAGGGTAACGGTAATATCGGGACAGCGGCTAGTGGACTTTCTCCTGGGAAGTAATCCCCTATTCAAGCCGCAAACATAATCGCCAATTTTTAATCGTTGCCTTCAAAAGCTTCGAGCAGCTCTGGAGGAAGTGGGTCGTCAAAATCATCGGGGACGACAAAACGCCCTTCATCTATTCCAGGGACACGCGGAGCTAAATCTTTAGTAGGTGTAGTTACTCCCTCAGCGGTGGAAAAGGATATTTTTAGTTGAATATCGCGATCTGCAATTCCCGTAGGAATGTCGAGATGTACGATTCCTTCAGTGTTGGTATGGGCTTGGATGTGAATTTCTCGCTCTGCCATAATAGCCAATCTTATCTCAGAACTTTATATTTCCTCAACTAGCTTTCAAAGCCAGGCTTATCGTGTAAAAAAGCTAACAGCTACACATTGATTACAACGAGCTACCGAGTTTTTCGAGCAATGATATAAACATGATTTTCTGGATATTGGTCGTATTCGAGGTGAAGACAGGTACAGTGGTGCTCGTGCAAAATCTTGAGAAAACTATTTACCCCTAGGGTACTGTATTCAAAGTCCTGACCCTGAAATGTTCCAAAAACCTTACCTTCTCTAGATCCCCCGCCACAGGTAAACATCAGTACGCCTTCGGGTTCTAAAGCATCGCATAACTTTTTGGTTACGGGTTCTTGCCTATCCAGCGGCAGGTGAAACGTGCTGTCCCAAGCCACAATCAGGCTGTAGAACTGATGAGGATTCCAACAGCAGATATCTTGTCTGTAGAAAGCGATCTGAGGATGCAGTTGTCGGGCAAAAACGATCATCTCCTGAGAAATATCCAGCCCTTCGACCTGAAAACCATGTTGGCTGAGGAGTTTAATAAAACGTCCGCTGCTGCCACAGCCGACATCGAGAGCTAATTGTTGCCGACAAGTAAACCCAATCGCCCGCTCTAACTGCGCGATACCATAAAGGGAATCTCGATGCTGCTTCTGCCACCAGCAAGCGAGGCAATCGTATCGGAGGGCCGTATCCTCTGGATGCATGTCGCTCTCTGCCTAACGCTCTAATTCTTCAAGCTTTAAGAGGATCTTACCAGACTATAACCAATACAGAGTAAAGCTTTAAAGAAGATTTGGTTATCTGGTTTTTACCCAAGATTAGACTCTTTTTTAAGAGCTGAAAACCCGACCCTAACCAAGCTAAGGCAGTTGAAAACTCCAACGAGCCGACCTATGGTCGGCAAAAAAAGGTCGGTCGTGATGAACGATAAAGCAGTATGGGTCAGGGGTAAAGACCTCGAAGGCAACCAGCGTACCCTGGAGAAAACCCATCCCTACCAGCTAGAACTATTCCAATATCTCTTACCTGATAGGGAACGCTATTCCAATACGGTAGAACTCTACGACGCGATTCCCCGCTACTTCGCCTCGACCAAAAAAATGGCCGAGATGCGGGAAAATGGCAAATTCCTCAAAACCCTCCGCCGAGAATTCCGCTTTCGGAATGATACCTACCAACTGGAAATTCGACCCGCCCGAATCACCCAAAAGAACGGTGTAGATATCGAATACTACCCCTCAGAGCGAGAACAGTTCGTCGAAGAAGCCCTCTGGAAAATTGCCCACGACAACATGCGGGGCTGCTACCTCGATAAGCTGGTGTCGGTTAGGTTTACCCTCTACGAACTACGGCAAGAGCTAGCCAGAAGAGGACACAGTATCGAACACCAAGCACTGCTCGATGCCCTCTCGATCCTCAACCGCTGCGGACTGACTCTCCGCAACGAATCGGGAAAGGCAGTTTTCAATTCGCCAATTTTCCCCCAACTGCTCATCAGCAGCCGAGCGGATTGGTTGGAAAATCCCAAAGAAGCAAAATGCTACGTCCAGTTCAACATGCTGGCGACCAAGAGCCTCAAGGAACTGAGCTACCGCCTGTTCGACTACGCTAGGTTTATGAGCCTCAAATTGATTCTGGCACGGTGGTTGTTCAAACGGCTGTCCCATAATTTCGTTCAGGCGCGGGCTGGAGTTCACTACACCATCAAAGCCTCGACCATCATTCGCTATAGTGGCTTGGTCGAGCGTGATGGCTTTCGCTTTCAGTTGAGAGGCATCGACAAAGCCTTAGAAATTCTCAAACAAGAGCGAATACTGTACGAGATTAAGAAGAAGCGAATCGACGACCCCCTCGATAAGCGCAAAATCCAGGACGTAATCTACGAACTTATTCCCACCTACGAGTTCTCGCAACAGACGATTATCGCTAACAAACGGGTTCGACTGCTGGAAGAACGTGCCGAGGCAACGGGCAAAACTCAGATAACCTGGAGCGAGCAAAAACCATTACTGGTGGTTGTAGATTAAAAATCGCCATCTGCACCAGCCTAAATCTGACTGACAAAATAGGTAATGAGCAGACACACATCCTAACGGGAAAAGAGATTAGTGGTGGGATAATTAAACCATATAAGTGAGAGAAAATGAATAAAAGTTTAACCAATAGGTCACGGGCAGGTACGGTAATAGGTCATTAGCAGACACGGAGCGTTCTTCTTGTCTCCCAGATGACCCAATTTTCGAGTTATCCACAGGCAAAATAGGTCATGGACAGACACGGAAGATGTCATTAGCGGACACGCATCGCTCAACAATAGGTCATGGGCAGACACATATCCTTTCAAAATATGTCATTAACAAACACGGATTTCTCAAAATAACTCATTAGCAGACACAGATATATCGCCAAAATGCCAGGAATTCTGCGGCGTTAAGAGCTATTTTGGCTCCCTATCCATTTAATCAAATATTTAACCAGAAAAATCTCGGCAGAAATCAAGCAAAGCGATGAAAGAGCGCGTTTCTCCAAACCAACAAAAATGTGTGAGAATGTGTGAGAAGTTCATCGGCTAGAGTTATTCGGTTACGAATAGAAAAGCAGTATTTTAGATGATTCGGATTAAAGGAATCGTTAAAACAGCCAATCGAGTAAGAAGCAAATTACAACAGGGAGTTCATCCCGACGAAGTCGATTCTCTAAAAGAATTTGTCTTCGATTCTCTACGAACCATCGATAAGCTCTGTAAGGAAGCTAAAACTTCATCCAGTAAACTTCCCGTGCGTTCGCGTCGAGCCTATGATTATCTCAAGAATATAGATTGGCAGAATTTACCTCAAACCAACCAAAAACAGAAAGAACCAGCTAAAAGTTCTAATTCTAATCTGCGAATTAAAAACTTAGTCAAACAACAAAAAAATCTTCAGCAACAGATAAGAGAGCTGCAACCAAACTACAAAGTCACTCAACTAGAGTCGCTCCGCAAAGCCTTGAGCGACCGTACTCAAGAAGTCGAACGCATTTGTCAACAAGAGGGGGTTACTCCTGCTGCCTTGACCGCTCCTTCCCGCAAAGCTTATGCCTGGATGAAGTTTCTCACCGATGAAAATTATCTCGGCCTCCACCTAGAAACTGTCGGGAAAATCAAAAAACTAGCCGCTCAAACTCTTAAAGCTCGTCAGCTGGAGCTCTCAGAACTTCAAATAGACATTACTAACTACAATGGCTTGTATAAATATAAACAGAATCGCCAAGGAAATATCGAACTACAACTGAGCGAAGGATTTATTCAAGCTGAAGATGAGATTTTACAAGCAATTATCGCTCTGGTCTTAGTAGGCAGCAATCTCCAAGATAAACAATTAATTTGTAGCTTTGCATCGTCCGAAGAATATCGCGATCTTATTCTCGAATTAGATCTTATAGCCGACCTCGATGCAGAGAGAGCTCAAGGAAGTTGTTACGATTTAGAAACCCTATTCTCTCGGCTCAATCAAGAGTACTTTGCAGGAGAGTTGGCCAAGCCACGCCTAACCTGGAATAAAACTTGACTCAGCGTAAATTAGGACATTACGAGCCTTTAAGGGATAGGGTAGTGATGAGTCGTACATTAGACAATCCTCAGATACCGCAGATTGTCGTGGAATTAGTTTTATATCACGAACTACTGCACAAACATCATGGACTTAAATGGATAAACGGAAAGTGTATGGCACACACTCCCGAATTTCGTCGTAACGAAAGAAAATTTAAATACTATCAAGAGGCCCAACAGTGGCTAGACCAATCGTTTGTAATTCCCATGTAGCCAAACTCAGTTAATTACCGAGTTGCGGGGTTATCGGCCTTAAAAACAGGGGAGATATAAGCTGAGTTAATAATAAGAACTATGACTCAATCAATAATTCAGAATTTAATTAATAGTATCTTGAAAGAAGTAAACATAGAGTAATATCCAGAAATATTCTAAATATCGTCCCAATCAGGAATGATAATCTGAATAATTCTTAATATTATTTCTACTAAGTTTAATAGATGAAAAATTCTCGATATTATGACCTATAAGGTGGATATCAAGAAAGTTTTGTCTAATAAATAGTTAGCTGAACGCTAGCTGGGCTTAAGCCATTAATAATAGTGTGCAAGAGATAGAAGAAAATTAGCAAATAATTTCTTGAAATCTATTGTAAATCTGGAGGTAACTTCAAAGATGTCTATGTCGCCTGTTGATGCCACGCAATACTATCCGTCCTATGTAAATCCTAACCCTTCTATTTCAACTGAACAGTTTCGATATATCCAAGAATCTTGGAAAACGATCCGTGCTGGTGACTATGCTCTGTTTAGGGAACAGACTCTAGTTTCAGATCCAGTAGGCTTTTGGGGATTACAATTTTACGACGTACTCTTTGAAATCGAACCTGCACTAAAACCATTATTCAGGAACAAGTTTCAACAAGGCAAAATGCTAACTGAGATGGTTGATGCTGCCTTGAGCTTATTACCGGGTACATTCGATGAGCTTCTGGAGGAAGAACGTCTGGAGATCGATCCGAAACTCATTCCAGTTCTACAAGATTTAGCAGAACGTCATGTTCAATATCAGACGAAAGCTAAACACTATAGTCCAGTAGGGCTAGCTATTGTTACAACTTTTGAAAGAATGCTCGGAGAGCGGTTTGATGATAATACCAAAGCAGCATGGGTAGAGCTTTGGTCATTAATGTGTTCAGTAATGATCCCTTCCCATATTAGACAAGCACAACAGATGGGAGTAGAGATTTGAGTGCGATCTCCAATCTCGTAGATTGGGTTGACGGAAGAAACTCAACAATTTCTTACTCGTTCACTTCCATTACTTCAATGATCGACAGCTCACCTTTACGTGCACCGGACGAACTGGCAACTTTTACTTCGTTTCAATGCTTCTACCGCCGGTGACACTCGCCATTATTATGAATGGTTTATCTTATTCTTACTGCCAATAAACTCACATTGGAAAGCAGGTCATGACAGCAGAAATAGAAATTCGACAACTTACCCCCGACCACATCCCGCTGATGAGGGCTTTACTGACGGTTTTCGGCCAGGTGTTCAATGACTTGCCTACCTATACTGCGAGCTCGCCGAGTGAGGGTTACCTGCGAAAACTGCTTGGGGGCGATTCGTTTATTGCGTTGACCGCCTTGAAGAAGGGCAACGTTATCGGTGGTCTCGCCGCATACGAACTGAGTAAGTTTGAACAAGAGCGCAGCGAAATCTACATTTATGATCTTGCAGTGGCATTGGCTTGCCGACGTCAGGGAATTGCTACAGCGTTGATTGACAAGCTGAAAGTGATTGCTGCTGAGCGCGGAGCTTATGTGATATTTGTTCAGGCTGACACCGGCATTGAGGACGAACCTGCGATCGCGTTGTACACAAAGCTAGGACGGCGTGAAGAAGTGCTGCACTTCGACATTAAAATCAATGGTGAGAGTGACGCTGCATAAAAACTGGTCGTATCGTACGCCGCCTCGCACAGCCGCTGACACAGGGCGTTACACTGATTATACTAAATATTTCTAATTCCCATAATCTCACCACAGGGGAAAAATAGGAAAGCCGAAGTTAAGGGAGACTGAAAAACATCCAGCAGGGAACTGAGCGATTGCCTCAGTTGCTGCAAACGTTCTCCTTCATGTAAGCCAAATACCGCTTCTAAAATGATTTGCAAGGAGGCGATGAGACAGCAATCGAACAAAAAACAACGCCCGACGTCTAATTCGCTCGAGTAAATACCTAAAACTCTTATTCAACAATGCTTTAAGTAATAGTAGAGGGACTGGAAGAGCTTGGTGACGGGCTGGAACCGCTAGAGCGGCTGGTATTTACCATAGGAAAACGCCAAGAAGGTTTTCTCTATGGTGCGGTAGCAAAGAGTCCGCTGCGCCCTTCCCTTCACACAACGTTACAATTCACCCCTTTTCAAAGCGGTGTGGAGCGGTAGCAACCGCGCAGCGGATTGGTACGCAGAGACACCGCAACCCCCCCGGCGGTGCTGCCGGTGTTGTCCTGGACTGTCCAGGACGGACTCCCCCCGGTTCCCTTTTTTAGGGAAACCCCCTGTTTCTTCAGGCTAAGCATCTCGCTTAGCGCAGCGATGCGCTCTTTTTTAGTGCAAACCCCAAAAGCCACTAGCCGCTTTGCATGGATGCGCCGCATGGCGGGCGAAAAGCAGACATGCACGGATAGCTGGGGTTTTGGGGAAAGTGCCAAAAAATTGGTGACACAAACCTTCTATTTAGCCCAATATCCGTTATTTTTCAGCCTGGCAAAATTTATTTTTTTACCTAACTCTAAAATGAGGACAAACAAAAGACCTTAAAAAGGCTGCTCCTGTGCTTGTGCGACCTAAAAAATCTTATTTTTGAACAACCCCGAATTTTTCTAGAGCCCTCAACCTCTATTCAGCAATTCCAGAGATTGTCGATAAGTAAGTTGGTACTTGTCGAGCTTTTGTTGCCTGTTCAAAGGCATAGGCATAACTAAGTAGTTTAGGTTCTTGATAAGCGTTTGAATAAAAGGATAGCCCAATAGGAAGATTATGGATAAAGCCAGCCGGAACTGTGAGATGTGGGTAACCTGCCACAGCAGGTGGGGTCGAAGCCCCGCCTGGTTTAAGATTATCACCAACGACGACATCAATTGAGAAAGGTGGTGAACCTTCGGTCGGTGCAATAATGGCATCAAGTTTATGCTCGCGGAGAGCTTTGTCAATCCCATCTGTGCGACTGAGACGTCGAAGTTCACCAACCAATTCCTGATAGCGTCCATCGTTTAAATTTCCTTTCTCAGCAGCTAGCTCAAAAAACTCTTGTTGAAAAAATGGCATAACTTGCGCAGCGTGTTCTCGGTTAAATTGAATTAACTCATCTAGGGAACGAACACCAGCTTGAGGATGAGTAGCAAGATAATGATTAAGATTAGCTTTGATCCCATACAGAAACAATTCTAGTTCAAGTTGGCCAAAGAACGGCAAAATACTTGATTCGATAGGATCTACAATAGTTGCACCCAAATCGCGTAAAATCTCAATTGCTTTTTCGATAATGCCATCGCTGCCTTCATGTTGCCCGAAGCGTTCACGAGCAACACCGAGTCGTGCACCCTGTAGAGCATTAGGATCTAAGCATTTTCGATAATCAACAAATGTATAACCCTCACTTTCAGCTGTGACTGGGTCGTCTCGATCGAAGCCAGTCAAAAAATTTAATACAATAGCAATATCTTCAACACAGCGTGCCATTGGACCAGCAGTATCCTGTGTCGAAGCAACCCCAATAATTCCCGAGCGACTAATCAGTCCCACAGTTGGCTTAAGCCCAACCACCCCGTTACTTGAAGCCGGGCGAACAATTGAGCCATCTACCTCTGCTCCTATAGCAATAGTACATAAGTTCGCTGACACCGCCACTGCCGATCCCGAACTCGAGCCAAGAGGACTGCGATCTAACACGTAAGGATTCCGAGTTTGTCCCCCACGACTACTCCATCCACTGCAGGCGCGAGTTGAACGCATGTAGCCCCACTCGCTCATATTTGTTTTGCCAAGAATCACCGCACCTGCATTACGCAGCTTTTGAACGATAAAAGCGTCAAGCGGGGCACGATTATTGATTAATGCCAAGGAGCCGCCAGTAGTTACCATTCGATCGTTAGTATCAATGCTGTCTTTTAATAAAACTGGTATCCCATGCATCAACCCACGCATCTGTTTTTTCTTTCGTTCATCGTCAAGGGAAGCTGCAATTGCCAAAGCATCGGGATTAACTTCCACGACCGAGCGCAACTTAGGTCCGGCTGAGTCAAGACAAGCAATCCGCTCGAGAAATTCTTGACAAACCCCAACGACACTAAGAGTATCTTTCTTATAGGCTGTCTGTAATTGAGTTATGGAATACTCAGGAAAAGACATAATGGTGTTGCCATGACTCTAACTAAAACAAGTCTAGACTATCATTACCCTATCCTTTAGGCACACATCAGTTAACAAAAGAGAAAGGGGCGTTGGTGAATAGGGAATGCCAATCAAGAAATATGTAGGTGTTAATCAGGACTGGATACTACGAGTGCTGAAACGGGTTGCTGCTAACCTCGATCGACTATCAGGCAATTTATCTCCAACCTCGGAGGGTGAGATGGAAATAGATCCAGTTCTGGCTGGTGTGAAACGTCGGCATCGTCTCGCCGAACCAGAGCCAGAATTCTCATCCCTGAGTCAGCGCGAACAACGAGCTATCCTGAGAGAAAAGATGGGCTTGCCACCAATGTAAGATGAGGTGGGGCTTTAAGCTGTTTTGTCCACAAAAGTGGACGGCTTAGCGTTGTTTATGGTTCGGTTACTATCCAAAGGCCGTTTACCAGTTGCATCCAGTGCTCGAACGAAAAACTTGTGTTCGCCGTCCTGAAGCCGTTCATATCTCCTAGGGCTTCTGCAACTTTTCCAATCCTCTCCATCGAGCTTACATTCAATCCTCGCATTCGGACTGTCGGCGTGAAAAGTAAACGTCGCCGTCGTCTTGCGCGTGACTCTGCTAGGACCATCTGTTATTGATGCCAACGGTGGTGATGTAGGTTCTGAGTCTAGTTTTGGAGGACAAGCTTCAGAACGCAAACCTAAAATACATCTGACTTCTGGGGTTGCAAACGCTATGATTGCCACTAGTAGGCTCAATAGCCCAATAATTTCTGCCCACCCCCAATTTCCCCAATTTCCCCAATTCCTTTTAGGTAAACTCATCTATTTACAACCGTCAGCCTGATTCTTTCGCAAGAGAGATCGATACTTTCGGGGGGTTTCAAAGCAAACCCTTGTCCTTTCCTTCTTATTCTCTAACTCTGGAAAAAAAATATGAGAATCTTATGAAGAAGTAAAAAAAACGGTCAATTTAGTAATATTTATTAAGATTAACTAAAGTAATTTGAGGGCGCGTCTTCTGAATTTATTTCAGAAGCTCGTGTCTCCCTTTATCACTGGGGGGGTTTATTGTTACTAATCCAGAGTGCGATCGCTTCGACTAATTTTTGTAGTGTCTCTGGGGGTAAATTCTTGAGTTGTTCGGATATCTTGTCCGAATCACCGTTTAATTGCAGCACAAAAGAATTGCTTATGTAGTTGTAGTCTCCTAATACAACTGATAGAGGAGAGCCTAACTTTTGAGCTAGTGCCATTTTCTGTTCTTTTGATAGTTCTTCGACTATCCTGAGAACCTCCTCAAAGCTCATGGTTGCTATTTCGGGATGTTGATATCTTAACCACTCTCGTTGCTCCATAATTTACCAAGAATAATTTTCATTATTCCTTGATATCATCCAATTACTTTTTCTGCCATTCTACGTAAAAAAGCGAAAATTCTCACCAACTTAACTTTTTAAGGCTATAAGTAGACGAGCGGATGAAGCAGAGCTCTCTATTAGGCAATAGCTGTGAGTTGGTCGTTTTTATTAGTTTGCTTGCTATTTTTGTGATTTCCTAACCTGGCTGCGACGGCAAACATCAGCTTAGATAACTGTCTGTCGTCCATTAATCCGATCAAATCGGCTGGTTCGATGCTCTTCACTAAATCTTCGAGAAAAAATCAGCATTGTTTTCAGCTATCAAATTCCCAAAATATCTTTTTGCTCCTGGTGCTAACTTATCCAGTGTCTCAATCAATTCCCAAAAGCGATCGATTGGTGGGTTGCATTTACCCGTTCTGATGTCGCTGATATATCCTTTTCCACACCCAAAAGCATTTGATGACTCTGTTCCCTTGATTCCGTAACAGTCCATCGTTTGCTTAAAGTATTGGTTCAGCATATCGTTACAAAAATTAACTAAAAATTAGCCTCAGAGGATACTTTTTTAAAGTAATAGTACGTCTCTAGGGCTAATTGTTTTAGTCCGCAGACTAATAAAAAATAACGTGGTTTTATTATGACACAGACCAAGATCGACTGGAAGAGCAGATTACTTTTGATTGAAGAGTCTTTACAAGAGATTTATCGCTGCAATAGCCTATCAGCTCTAAACATAGACTCCAGCTTATCTGCAAAAAAAGTTAATTATTGGGAGGTGTAGGAAACTATGTTTATTCCCGTACCTCAACGAGTCAACAATAAGCTATCAGAGGAGTTTTATCCATTACAGAAAGAAGAGTTGATAGCACTGCGAAAAGCCAAGCTGATCAACAACGCAGCCTATGTTCACTTTGCCCTCAGAGCCGAGAATCCTTTTTGCGATCGCCCAGTTCAAATTGTTCCCAAAGAGTTCGCCCTCAGATGGCAGATCCCAGAGGTAAGTAAGTGTTTACAAAGCACTCGCCAAACTGAAAGAACTAAAAGTTTTAATTATCAAAACTGGAAAATTAGTCATCGACTGGGTGATCGACTCTGGCAATCGAGGCTCAAAGCCTGAAGCAGAGGAGGTTACAGAGCCAGTAACGGTCAATGAATTATCAAAACCGCAAGAAAATTATCAAATCGGAAAGAAAATTATCAAATCGGAGAAACAAGCGGACTGAAACCCTTGTCAGATATAGGTTCTAATCTCTCTCAGACTCTTCAGAATATAAAGATCCACCAGACCGAGGTGGTTGATAACAAAAATTTTTCTGAAGAAAAAACAGCCAAAAAAGTAGTACATGAATCAGTACAACAAGCCGAACCAATAAGCGAGGAAGAAGATTTAGCTACAGAATCTGAAACAGAAGAAACAACTCCCCCAGCTGTAGTACAAAAAGTTTCTAAAATAATACCTCTTAGTAATAATGAGGTCGCGTTAAAATCCCCGTCTGGTGACGACCGTTCGGCAGCTAATTGCTCGCAACCTAAAGAAATACCCGAGGACTTAAAAGAGAAGCTGCGGGAGTTAAATATCCCTCTAGATAAGAAGGTCTTAAAGGCGATCGCACTTCTAAGAAGTCTCGTTACATTCCCAAGCGGTTAGTAGCACGGGTGGAGAGGATGGAGTCGGAAAAAGCACCAGTGAGGGAAATTTTGGTAGTGTTAGGAGTGAAGGGGTAAATCGGAATCTTATTTAATTCAAGTTGGCAAGATTGGTGAGGTGAAATTGTATGGAGCAGCAAAAGGGTGAAATAACAATTATCTCGGATGAACAAGCTCCATTAGCAGGAACAACTACGCCACCAAGACGAGGAAAGTGGTACGACAGGATCTGTCAATAAGTTTGTGTCAAAGAAAGTTAAAGTGGAAGCCGTCCTTCAAACTCGATGGCAAATCGATTTAAAGCAGCTTTCCAATCCCGTAAAGGTCTAGTCCATCTCTGAGATAAGTTATTAATCGCAAGATAAATAACTTTGAGCGCAGCTTCATCTGTTGGAAAAATCCGATGATTCTTCAACACTTTTCTAAGAGTCATATTCATCGACTCGATCGCATTAGTGGTGTAAATAATGCGACGGATTTCTGGAGGAAACTGGAAAAACGGAATCACGTGCTGCCAGTGAGCCAGCCAAGACCTACTAATTGGGGCATAAGTGGAGTCCCACTTGTCAGCAAAAGTGGGACACTAGCTAAAACCGTTTGTCTTCTCTTTAAGCGATCGCAATGTATTTTATTTGCAAATCCAAACCCCATGATTTATATGGGTTATAGCCCCTACCGACCAAAATTTCTCCATTGCTAAACAAGGGCGAGGTATGCCGACGATTTCGTCATTTTCCATGAAAATTTGACTACTCTCAAGGTCTGTCAAAATGTCATAAGTGAATGGTTATCCCACTACGACCTTGAATTAAAACCAAGCAAAACCCATATTGTTCATACCCTCAATGGACTGGAAAAACACAAACCAGGATTCGATTTCCTGGGGTGAAACTAGCGAAGCTGTCACCAGGGGCAATCTAGCCTAAAACCCTTGCCCCATATACACTTCATCATTGAAATTAAGCAGCAATTTGAATTGGTAGCCTTTCATCAAGATTCAAACGGAAAGTTCCATACGGATTTACATGACTCCAAATTAGTGGTGTCAATGCTCTCAAATCATCGGGTTTCATTATCTTCATCCACTCTGGTTCGGACAGCACATCCTGAATCATTAGGGTGTTCACATATACCAAACATGACTGTAATAGGTGCAAAGATAAAACGGCTACCTCTTGGTCTTCCATGCGATTAGTCGCTATTTCCTTACCTTTGCCAAAAAAGATAAATCCATTGGCATTATTCCAACTCTCCACAACATTCAACGACTCATTGACTTCCCGACGCAGTGCTTCTGAATGCAGATATTTACAAAGGAAAATGGTTTTGATGACTTTTCCTAGTTCAGCCAAAGCACGATAGGTTGGATGACTCAAATTTGAACGGGTAAACCGTTTGAGTATAGCTTCTGTTTCTGCTGTACCTAGTCTCAAAGCCGTCGCATATTTAATCATTTGGTCGTACTGTTGGCGAATCAAATCCCAATTAATTGAGCGAGTCAGAATTGGTTTTAAATTAGGATAAGCATTACTTTGACCAGTGTGGGGAAGATATAGTTTTTGTTTGTGAATCGCTTTGAGTCGGGGCATCAGATTAAAGCCCAACAGATGCGTGAAGGCAAAAGCGACTTCAGACTGTCCGTGACTATCAACATAATTCTTCTCCACCTTCATATTGGTGCAGTGACGCAGTAAACCTTCAATCATTGCTGCCACCTCACTACTCGAACAAGTTTTTAATTGAGAATAAATACAAGCCGAATTCTTATCGACGTGCCAATAAATCATAACTCCTCGACCACCATAGCGGATGTGCCATTCAGTCATTAGATTCTGATCCGAAGCACCAAACTTTTTCGAGTCACTGGCACAGGTAGTCGTGCCTTCTCCCCATATCTGTGGCAGTTTAGCTGCAAAGGTAGCGTTCACAATCTCAGCAATGGCATTTCTTAACTGTGATTTATGAATAAATTTGCGTCTGACATAGAGCAAATCTTGATATTTTTCGCCTAAATCACCCAAGCTTAAACGTTTGATGCCTGTATTCGTCCCCAAGCCATAGAGGTCAATTAGCAGACGTTTCTGTAATACTTTGGGGTTAAGATTTTCTCTACTAGATACGCTTCTGAAATGTTTGGTAAAGTTGATTCCTAAATCGGTTTCCTTGAGCATATCTAGCAAGCTAGTCATTGACCACCTTTGCTCGATTTCTTTCTTGAGACGTTTTAGATTTAAGGGTTCGGGTAAAGCAGCAAAAGGAGATAATTTAATCCAGCCGTTATTTTTGATAAGAATCTTAACTGGATCGTTTTTGGGCATCCCTCGATTTAGTTTTGCCAAGCCATCTGTCATTTGTTGCTGAAGATTGCTGATGAATGCTTCGACATCTTCTGGCTGTTGGAGTGCTTGATAATAGGCTTCTTTTTGCTGCTCAAAGTCAGTGGGCAAGTCTTCTTCAGGGTTACGATAGCGATTTGCTCCGACTACCCAAATTTCTTTACACCTCAATCCATCTCGTAGAGCCTGAAGCACTGCTAGTTCGTAGTTGATACGGTTGATTTTAACGCTGCCATCATCTTTGGTTTCTAAAATCAGTTCTGATAAACTAGCTTCGATGATACCGTCGGTTGGGACATTTTCCGTTTCATCGTAATATCTTTCCCGACTACCAATGTACTTTTTCAGTAGCTCTAAGGCTTCAATGACGGGTTGGTGTATCTCATTGTTGGAGCGAAATTCTAAAAGATTTAGTAGAAAGGGC
>NZ_JBKGTY010000008.1:166199-239102 GCF_053543375.1 Myxosarcina sp. GI1(2024)
TTAATCTGAAAAACCAAGTCTGAAGTACTTACTGGGCAAAGGTTTCAGGCTAGATTGCCCCTGGTGACAGCTTCGCTAGTTTCACCCCTAGTTATTATGAACTATAGGTGTAAAGATTGGTAAATTTAAATCGGGCGATCGCAACTAGTCTACAAGTGCGCCCTACTCTGAGGGTAGGAAATGTCAGTCAACCAATCGCTGGAGTGCGCGTTGCAATCTTTGCTGCGGCATGCGGCACTTGAGCCTCGAATCCGCGTCAATTTATTGCGCGGAATAGGTCAATGAGTTTACTCTTGAGAATCTACTTGTAACAGCCCAAAATTTTCTATTTTGGTTTATGATAATGATTATCATTATTTTAAGACAAGTACTCATTATACCGTTATAAAATGTTCCCACATTTATCCAAAACTTCTAAAATCAAGTTTTTCAGACGCGCTCTAATTACCAGCATCACCTGTTTAGGGGCGATCTCCTTAAATACAGCAACTACCGCCCAAAACAATTCTAGTCCCAAAATTGTCACGACTTTTCTGCCAATTCACTTGTTTACCCAAGCTGTAGTCGGAGATACAAGAGAAGTAGACATTTTAATCTCCCCTGGTATGGAGGTACATGACTATCAAGCCACCCCAGACGATGCCAAACTGCTATCTGAGGCAGATGTGTTAGTAGAAAATGGCTTGGGTATGGAAGAGTTTTTAGAAAGTTTAGTAGCCAATGCAGGTAACTCCAATCTTCAGCAAATTACAGCTAGTGAAGGGATTGAAGTAATCGAAGGGGAACACGACGAACATGACGAACACGGACATGAAGAACACGAAGGGGAAGAACACGGACACGGACATCACCACGAAGAAGGAAATCCCCACGTTTGGTTAGACCCAGTATTAGCACAACAACAGGTAGCGACTATTAGAGATGGTTTAATCGCGATCGATCCTAATAATGCAGATAGCTATCGTACCAATGCAGAAGCTTATATCCAGCAACTCCAACAGCTAGATAGTGAATTTCAACAACGATTAGCACCAGTCGCAGGCTGTAATTTTATAACTTTTCACGATGCTTTCCCATATTTAGCCCAACGTTACGGACTAACACAAGAAGCGATCGTAGAAATTCCTGAAGAGAGCATCACTCCTGGAGATATTCAACGAGTACAACAAACAGCCGACCAATATCAAGTTAAAGCTTTATTCACCGAACCTGGAATTGAAGACAGTCGCATTCAACAGATATCCAGTGACTTAGATTTACCTCTAGAAGCGATCGACCCTCTAGAGTCGGGAGAAACCGATCCCCAATATTATTTTCAAGCGATGCGGGGGAATTTGGAAGCGTTAGAAAGAGCGTGTCAATAAACATTGAACATTAGATATTTGTCTTCTGTCCCTAAATCGTTAAATTTGATGCACAGTAAGTTATCCATTACCCAACCTATCGTTACAGTTAAGAATTTATCGGTGATGCGTGGGGAATATTTAGCGGTAGATAATGTTTCTTTTGAATTATTGCCAGGTACTCACACGGCAATCATCGGTCCGAACGGTGCGGGGAAAAGTACCATGATCGGAGCTATTTTAGGCTTGGTTGAGGTGAGATCGGGTGAAATTAGGTTATTTAATTCTACTGGTAAACAATCAAAGCGATTAAAACAGGAAATTGGCTTTATTCCCCAAAAGTTTCCCTTCGATCGCACTTTTCCCTTGACGGTATCAGAGTTGGTGGCTTTGGGATTAAATAGCAAACAGTGGTGGTACTCTAGTAAACGGAAAAGAGAGAGAATTTACCAAGCTTTAGAACAAGTTCATCTAACCAAACAAGCCCGACAAAAAATCGGTACTCTTAGCGGAGGGGAACTAAAACGAGTCTTACTGGCTTATTGTTTGGTCGTTCCCCGTCGTCTTTTAGTTCTCGATGAAGCCCTAGCAGGGTTGGATGCTACGGGAGAAATGGAATTTGCGGCTTTGCTTAACAACCTCAAACAAGAACACAACTGGACGATTTTAGAAGTTTCCCACGATTTAGATTTAGTCAGTAGATATTGCGACTCGGTAATCTGTCTAAACCGTCGTCTACTGTATAAAGCATCGCCCGCAACTACCCTTACGCCCGAAAATCTCTTACAGATATACGGTTCTTTAGTTAGTCCTACCTGTCATCATCATGAACATAGCAGACGTACTGAGTCTTTTTAGTTTGCCTTTTATGCAACGGGCAGTACTAGGTGGCGTACTGTTGGGGATATTAGGGGGAATTTTGGGCAGCTTTTTAATCCTGCGTCGTCTCTCTTTATTTGGAGATACTGTAGGACATTCGGCAATGCTAGGAGTAGTTTTAGCTGCATTGTTAGAACTTCCTTCGACATGGACGCTAATTGGTTTCACCGTTGCTTTTGGTTTGGGAGTTATTTATTTAATTGACAGAACCGATTTAGGTAGCGATACGGTTTTGTGTATTTCCCTATCGGGTTCGATCGCTTTAGGCACAATTGGCTTTAGTTATTTAAAAGGATATCGAGGTAATTTATTATCAATTTTATTTGGGGATATATTGGCGATTAGCAACACCGATTTAATTTTATTGTTGTTGCTTTTAGGCGTAACTTTAGCCTGGATAGTTATCAGTTTACCAGAACAAATCTTACTAACCCTCAACAGCGATCTAGCCCTAGTTAAAGGCGTACCCGTTCGCTCTCATCGCTATTTTTTTATCGTGCTTTTAGCAATCACTATTGCCCTGACTATTCGGGCTGTTGGTATTCTACTGGTCAACGGTTTTCTAGTTATTCCTGCTGCTTCTGCCAGATTAATTTGCCAGCAATTTGTCCCGTTTTTAGCCACTGCTGCGGGTCTAGGTGCCACCAGTGGAGTAATGGGCATGGTTATTTCTGGCGCGATCGATCTGCCTAGTGGTCCGAGTATTGTTTTGGTTCAGTTGTTCGGGTTTTTGGCAGTGGCTTTATGGTGTCGGCAGGGTTAAATTGTCTGAGTTACGCTGGAAGGCATAAACTTTCAGAAAGAACTAAGTGGGGAAGTTTACCTGTGGAGAGCTTTTGGTTTAAATTGACCAACGGTCAGAGATTATCTGACGAGAGCGAGTAATCCAGATGCAAAAAGATAAACCACACTACCGTTCATGAATCAACTGCACGATGCTTTCACCTTATTTTTAAGTTTATTAATTGAAGCAATGCCTTTCCTACTATTGGGAGTATTGCTTTCTAGTTGTTTATTATTCTTGATTAGCGAAAAGCAGTTAATTGCCAAATTACCCAAAAATCCCGTACTGGGTTCTGTCGTTGGTAGCTGTATTGGTTTTTTGTTTCCTGTATGTGAATGTGGAAATGTTCCTGTAGCCAGAAGATTACTATTGTCTAGAGTTACCCCTTCTGTAGCAATCTCCTTTCTCTTGGCAGCACCAACGATTAATCCCATTGTAATTTGGTCTACCTGGATTGCTTTTGGCGATCGCCCCAGTATCGTTATTTGTCGGGTATTATTTTCTAGTGCGATCGCCACTATTGTCGGTTGTGTGTTTAGTATTCAACCAGACGCTAGTGAATTGTTACAAACATCCTTTGCCAAAAGATTACAATTAATAGTTAGTGTTACCCCAAATAAATCTCCATTATTACAGTCTGGTACTTTTTTTCTAGAGCAAGGTAAGTCGATTCCTTTTGATGAAGCTTTATCGAGACAGATTAAATCAGATAAGAGCGAAAATTTTCATTCCAAATGGCAGTTATTTTTTACTAACCTACTGGCTGAATTTAGCGAACTGGGGGGAATGCTGGTTTTTGGTAGTGCGATCGCTGCTACGATTCAAGTATTTGTCCCCCGCCAGATTATCTTAAGTCTCGGTCAAGACACAATAACCTCAATTATGGCAATGATGTTGCTAGCTGCGGTTGTCTCGATCTGTTCTACGGTAGACTCTTTTTTTGCTCTGTCTTTTGCTGCTACTTTCACTAGTGGTTCTCTACTCGCTTTTTTAGTATTTGGTCCCACAATCGACATTAAAAGTGTTGGTTTGATGGCATCAATTTTTAAACCAAAGATTATTATTTATATTTTTACCTTGGTGGCACAATTAACCTTTATTTTTACTTTGCTTTATAGTTATTTCTTTTAAGATAGATATTTTATTTGTAATGCGATCTAATTCTGCTCAAAACAGAGAAAGAAATTTGTTACCCTGGCTAGAGGGATGTGCGTTGTTAGCTTGGGGAGTTCTGCTCTTAAAGTATAGCTTTACGGGACAGTATAAACTATTGATTCATCCTAATTACTTCAGTTTAGTATTGGGTAGTGGAATAGTTTTACTAGTATTAGGTATTGTTAAAGTCAAGTCGATTTTAAATCATAGTCAGCCAAGCAAGAGCGAACACATTAGCTTGTTTCCTCCTGGATTGGGCAATAGCTTATTGTTAATAGTAGCGATCGCAGGACTATTAATTCCCCCCAAAGTTTTAACCAGTCAAACAGCCATTAAAAGAGGAGTCGGGGATCTGCCTCTAACCACCGTTCAACCCCAAGCCTTTCGCACCGCTAGTAAGCCCGAAGAGCGATCGCTGATTGAATGGATAAGGACGATTAACGCCTATCCCGAACCAGATGCCTACAGCGGACAACCAGCAAAGGTTACAGGCTTTGTGCTGCACTTAAGCGAACTGCCCGATAACTATATTATGCTCTCGCGTTTTGTCATCACCTGTTGTGCTGTAGATGCCTATCCGATTGGTATTCCTGTTAAATTGAATAGCAGTCGGAGCAATTATCCTGTAGATAGTTGGCTGACAGTTGAAGGAGTGGCGATTGCCGAAACCTTACCAGTTAAAGATCGCATTGAGACTAATACGATTACCAAAAAGCGTTCCGTAGCGATTGAGGCGCGATCGAGCGAAACCATTCCTACACCAGCAGATCCCTACAGTTATCGATGAACCAATCTAGATTATCTCAACCAATAGATAAATTGGCGATCACTTTAATTATCTTGCTAACTCTCATCATGGGGTTGTTGATTTGGGTTGGAACGGCTTGCGAAGATGAATGTCTGTTCCATGCGGGAGCAAAAGTTATTAGCTTTAGCTGGGATGACAAAACTATTGGCGGACAAGATCGGGCTTTTATTTTAACTTTCAATCGTCCGATGGATCGCGATAGCGTGGCAGAAAATTTAACTATTACGCCTCCACTTCCAGGTAAAATTAGCTGGTCTGGTTTGCGACTGGCTTATACTCTAAACAATCCCGTACCCTACGGAGAAACTTATCAGGTAACTCTAGCGGGAGCAAAAGAGAAGTTTCCCAATCGAGAACAGTCGGGAGCAGAAATTCAGCCTTTTGATGCCCAATTTCGCAGTCGCGATCGCGCTTTGGCTTATGTCGGTACTGAGGGAGAAGAAAAAGGACGATTAGTTTTATCTAATTGGACGCGATCGCAAAAAATAATCTTAACGCCGCAAAATTTAACTGTATTTGACTTTAAACCCGACCCCCAAGGGAATTTTCTCTTGTTTTCGGCTGCTGATTCTAGCCAGGGTATAGAGGGAATTGGCTACCTCAAGCTTTACAAAGTTTCTACTCGATTAGATTCCCCAACCAAAAACGGTTCGGCAGTTGAGTTAGTTTTAGACAACCAGAAGTATCGAAACAACAAGTTCGATATTTCTCAAGATGGTACAACTATTGTGGTGCAAAGACTTAACCGCAGCAACCCAACTGATTATGGTTTGTGGAAAATTGTTGAGAACAAATCGCCCCAAATATTTACCAACAATCAAGTCGGTGATTTTCTGATTACTCCTGATAGTCAAGCAGTAGCGGTAGCCCAGGGTGAAGGAATTGCTTTGTTACCCCTCAAAGCTCGAGTCGAACCCCTAGATTTCTTAGCAAGATTTGGTCAGGTACTCGATTTTACCGCCGATGGAACGGGAGCAGCCATGATTGACTACAATACCGATCGTGAAGATTTGAAATATACACGGTCGCTTTATTACGTTAATAGTCAAGGTGTTGAAAAAGAACTTTTAACTACTGATGGTTCGATCCGAAATTGTCAGTTCGACCCTACAGCCGAACATCTCTACTGTTGGCTGACTGAATTATCTAGGGGAGAAGTATATGTAGAGAAACCATATTTGGCAGAGATTGACCTGAAGACAGGAAAAATTAACACTTTAGTTACCATTCCGAAATATCAGGAAAGTCAGCTTAGCGTTGCCCCAGACGGATTAGGAATTCTTTTCGAGCGTAGCGAAGCACGCGATGCGATCGCATCGCCAGTCGTTGTTAGACGACGATCTGGGCTTACGCCCTGTCCGCCAGGCTTATCGCTAGATCGAGTTTATTCTGGTACTCTAGGCGAGAAAAAAAATAGTATCTTGTTAGCTATTCCTGCTGGAGATCTCGCCGACACAACTACTTCTAGTATCGAACAATTACCCTTTATTGGTTTTCAACCTCAATGGCTGCCTTAAATTAAATCTCAATCTTAAGCGATTATATTTTGCGCTTGCCCAATATTAAGTCTAGCAAGAGCGATTGCATCTCTCCAAGTTAAATCAACCAAAACCCTTCCCTCGCTTAGACTCAGACCAAATAATCAATTCCCCATCTTGACCCCCCGCAGCTAACTGTCTGCCATCTTGACTCCAAGCTAGACAGGAAAAACCGCCCCTAGCACCTTCTAATATTTGCCCTACTTGTTTGGCTTTTGTCCACAAGCACAACCAACCATCATCCGCAGCAGAAGCGAGTAATAAACTATGGGGATGAAACTCTAAAGCTTGAATCTTACTAAAATGTGAGGTTAAAACGCGGGCATTCCAACCATCTTTGTCGTCAGCTTCTTTTTTCCAGACGGCAATGCCTTCTACACTCGATGCTGCCAATAAAGGAGTATTGTTTGATAATCGTTGTGACCAAGTTAGATTGGAAATCTTACCAGGAAAACCCCGCATTACCCAAGGATGGGGACTGCCATATTCTAAGACAGTTATGGTATTGTCTAAATTACCAGAGGCAATATATTTACTGTCCCCCGACCAAGCCGTAACAATACTAGCTGAGGGCATATCGATGAGATAGGGATCGTCATCCCAATCTGTAGTAGACCATACTTTAACTCCTCCATTACCCGCGACCGTGATATTTTCTCCATTTGGTCGCCAAGCTAAATCTAAAACCGAGGAGTTAGCAAAGGGTAGAGTATTAATAACTGTTTGACTATCTGCATCCCAGATTTGTACGTAACGCCCCAAACTAAAGGCTAAGTAGTTACAAGTAGGACTCCAAGCCAGTTTATCAACCCATGAAGGCGCATTATCTAGGGTAGCGATTAATTTAACTTCCTGCTCCTGTTTTTTCTCTTTTTCTAAAGTAGAGACAGTTGACCAAACTTTAACCTTGCCATCCTGTCCGCCAGCAGCTAAAAACTTGCCATCAGCAGAAAAAGCCAAACAGTCAATAGATTCTACATCCGCAGGTAATAAACTAACCAGATTACGATCTTGCCATACAACCACTTCCCCCGCAGCCGAACTAGCAGCCAATAGACCATCGGATGACCAAGCTACTGCGGTAATGTATTCTGAGAGAATACGCCATTGTTGCTCGAATAAGATTTTTCGCTTTGTACCTACACCATACATTGCTTAAAGTCCTTTCTCAGTTGTGCCTCATCTAGATTGCGACCGATAAACACCAATTCATTCTTACGGGTTTCTCCTTCTTTCCAAGGGCAGTCTGGTTTCCCATCAAACAGCATGTGTACTCCCTGAAAGACAAAGCGATCTTCTTCCCCTGCAATATTTAAAATACCTTTCATGCGGAAGATATCTACCCCTTTGGTTTGTAACAGGTTACTCAACCAATTATTTAGTTTTTGTCCGTCTAATTCTCCAGATTCTACTATGGCAAAAGATTTTACTGTCTCATCGTGTTCGTGAGCATCTTCATTTAAAAATTCGGGGTCGATTTCCAAAGCACGGTCTAGATCGAATGCCTGTACTCCTAACAAAGCATCCATTCCTAGTTCAGAATTTTGAGTGCGGTAAATTGTTGCCATCCCGTTCATGGCTTTGATTTTGCTTTCTAATTCGTCTAATTCTTGGGGACTGACGAGATCGGTTTTATTGAGGAGAATCACATCGGCAAAAGCAATTTGTTCCTGTGCTTCATCTGCCTCCCAGTGTTGCTGGATGTGTTTGGCATCGACTACCGTAACCACTGCATCTAAAGCAATTTTATCTTTCATATCTTCATCGACAAAAAAGGTTTGAATGACAGGTGCGGGATCGGCTAACCCAGTGGTTTCAATCACCAAATGGTCGAATTGATTGCGACGCTTCATTAAATTGCCGATAATGCGAATCAAGTCTCCCCTTACTGTGCAGCAAATACAGCCGTTATTCATCTCAAAGATTTCTTCATCGGCATCAATCACCAGTTGATTATCAATGCCCACTTCTCCAAACTCGTTAACGATGACTGCTACTTTTTTACCGTGTTCGTAGGTAAGGATGCGATTGAGAAGAGTGGTTTTTCCCGCACCTAAATAACCAGTTAGTACAGTGACGGGAACGGTGTTGGTGGTTGTCGCTACCATAATCTAATTCCTAAGCTCTTTTAAATAATGATAATCGATCTCATTCTCAGAGAAACGGTTTTTAATCTAAAATTAGCCTGGGAGATTATTAAACATTGATGCTAAAGAAAATTCTGAATCGCTTCTGTCACAGCTTGGTTGCTGTAGTCATAGCTATTAGTGAAGAGAGTAGCTGGTTATTCTATTTCAATTTAAATATGTAATTCGGCTCTTGCTTTTTGGAGAACTTTTCCCGCAGATCGAGCAAAAACCACAGTGAGTAATAGCCCTAAAATGAAATCTGGCAAAAACGAACCAGTTAGAAATACCAATCCAGCAGTTAGCAACACGGAAGTATTGGCAATAATGTCATTACGGGAACACAGCCAAACCGAGGACATATTAATATTATCGTTACGGTGACGAATCAACAGTAAAAAGCAGATTAAGTTAGCTATTAAAGCTAGAATACCAATCTCGCTCATTAAACTAACTTTGGGGACGGTTTGAGCAAATAATTGATAGGTGGCTCTGGCAAATACAGCGATCGCCGAGAGAAACATAATACCGCCTTTGAGTATTGCCGATCGTGCCTGGGCTTTTTTTCCTTTTTGGATAACGTAAAGGCTACAGCTATAAACTAGAGCATCTCCCAGCATATCCAAGGAATCACCAGTCAGAGATAGAGAAGCTGCCTTAATTCCCCCGCTAAACTCCACCACGAACATCACCGCATTGATTATTAAAATAATCCACAGTATTTTAGCTTGGCGTTTTTGTAGCTGTTGTAATTCCTTGGCTTTGTGTTGACAACAATGTTCTGCCATTATTTTTCATCTAAACGTTCAAGTGAATGTTTGAATAATATTCATGATATCTCTCAAACGTTCAAAAGAACATTAGAATGTAAGCTAAATTGAAACTATCGAAATAGAGAAAGATTAAGACATACTGAATAAAAGCTAGATTAACTCACGCAAAGAATAGCTGAGTATATCGGTTACACGCCGATCTTTTAGCGAATAATAAGCTAATTTGCCGTCATTACGATATTTAAGTAATTTTAAATCTCGCATTTTCCGCAAATGATGGGAAGCGGTAGCGATCTTAATATTTAACATGGCTGCAATATCGCAGACACAAAGCTCATCGCCGTTTCTGAGGGCATAAAGTATCTTAACCCGCGAGCGGTCTGCTAAAGCACCAAAGATAACCGTCATTTCCTCTAAAGTATCGTCTGAAGGAAAAGTTTCCCGAATATGAGTAACTAACTCAGTGTTGAAACATCTTACCTGACAAAGATCGTCTGCTTTGGTTTTACTCACGGGTATTATAGGGGTAACGGTTAAATCTATTTAGTTCAATGGTACAAGATAGTTGAATTTCTAATGGGCAAGACTAGCGATCGCTTCTTCAATGAAAAAATCATCCAATCGCCAAACTGGGTTTAACAATCGCTGGCACGATACGTTGACACGCCATTTTTCCACCACCAATGTTTCTGGCAACAGGACCAATTTGCAAAGCAGCCAAACCACCCATAATAAAAAAGTTGGACTGGGGCAGACGCAAATGTTCGTCTAATATGGGTAAACCGTTCACTATTTCTGTGGGATAAGTCTCCAGTACGTCTTGTAATAAGGGATGCTCTGTAACATTGAATCTCGTTCCAGTAGCCAACCAGATACGGTTAAACTGATGTCTGCTTCCATCGTGACAATTAACCTGCCAGAGATTTTCTTGCCACTGTGCATCTCTGACTTGACAGCATTCGTCGATCTTCACCTTGCCTTCATGAGACGCTTTTCTCAGTTGTAACGTCATGTCTGGAGTCATCGAACCGCCATTACGGGCTTGCTGTATTTGCTTGTAACGCTTAGACCAATCGGTTTCGGCATGAAAGTCTTTGAGATATTTTGGTCCTAACCAACCAGGATCGGCATCAAAGATTCTCGATTGTAACTGTTTTCTAGCCATCAAGGTAAGAGTTGCACCCAGGTTTATTGCACCTCTAGCTAAATGTCCGCTAGTTAAGCCACCACCGACGATTAAAATCCTTTCTCCTGTTAACTTAAGTTGATTTAAATTTACCTGTTGCGAATGACATAATTTATCTGAGGGATGATCTGAAGTAGTTTTCTCTACCCAATTAGGAAGCTGTACTTTACCACTTCCCGTAGCTAATACCACCCTACGAGCAATGATGGTTTCTCCCGTATCTAAAACCAATTGAAATCGAGAACGAGAAGCATGTTCAATCGGCAAAATCCGAACTACTTTGGCGGGATAAACCTTATCTGCTAACTTCCAGCGACGAATTACCTCATCACAAAAATCATTAAACAGCTTTGTTCCTGGTCGATCGTAGGGCGGAAACAATTCACTATACCTATGTTCGGCAAAGGTTCTTAACTGATGGGGGTTGGGATCGGGATGATGGACGGCAGGCGATCGCAAATAGAGGATTTGTTGTGCTGCAAATTGTTGCTGCCATTGACTCATCCAAGTTTGACTGGGATCGAAAACTAGGAATTTACAATAGTGTTTCGCGCTTTTTTGTAACAGGTGGGTAGTTAAAGTAAGAGCCTGAACTCCTGCGCCAATAATCGCGCTATCGATGTAATTGGGTAATTTCACTCGCAAAAAATAATGATAATGATTATCTCTCTTAGTATATGATAATGATTATCATTTCAATTGACTAGATATTAAGGTGTGAGGAAGATGAAAAATCAACTGTGGGGAACTTGCTTGCTAAGTCCTCTATTTTTAGCAACACTTTTAGTACAAAATGAGGTATCAGCCCAAGATATTGCTTCATACAACACAGAATTAAGTCAGGTTACTAATGTGAATCAGTTACGGGATGTTTCCCCTACGGACTGGGCTTACGAAGCATTACGTTCTTTGGTAGATCGCTACGGCTGTATTGCAGGCTATCCCAACCAGACTTATCGCGGTAGTCAAGCTCTGACTCGTTATGAATTTGCTGCGGGGTTAAACTCTTGTCTGAATCAAATCGAACGATTGATTGCTTCCTCTGAGGCGGTATCTCAAGAAGATTTGGCGACAATTAATCGTCTATCTCAAGAATTCGAGGCAGAATTAGCCAGTATTGGCGGACGTATTGATAGCTTAGAAACTCGTACTGCTTTTTTAGAGGATAATCAGTTTTCCACTACTACTAAGCTAGGCGGGGAAATCAGTTTTGCCCTCAGTCAAGTTTTTGGTGATGAAAAAGCTGATGGTAGTGGCGATCTCGATAGCATCACCGTATTTAATTTTCGTTCTCGCTTGAGTTTTGATAGCAGTTTTACGGGCAGAGACCTCTTAAAAGTACGTTTAGATGCCCTGAATACCGTTCCTTTTGGTTCGGGAGAAGAGGAAGACGATCCCAACGTGACAGGGACAGGTATGACTCGTACTGCCTTTGATGAAGGTTCTGATGGTTCGGTAAGGATTGGTAAACTTTACTATACTTTTGCGATTGGGGAATCGGGTGAATCCGACCATTCGGGACACGGACATGACTCTCACGGACATGACTCTCACGAACACGATGAGGAAAAAGAAGCACACGGGGGACATTCCGAACATCTTCACGGTGCAGCAGAAGGAAAGTTATCTTTTGTGATTGATGCGGTTGGCGGAGAGTTTAATGAAAACTTTGCTAACTATAATGAGTATTTTTCGGAAGAATTAACGGGAGCAATATCTCGTTTTGGGCGCTTTAACCCTATTTACTATCAAGGTTTAGAAGGAACAGGAGCTACGGCTAATTATAGCTTTAGCGATGCGATCGCTCTTTCAGTGGGTTATCTTGCTCCCCGTGCTAGCGAACCCTTAGAAGGAGCGGGTTTGTTTAATGGCAGCTATGCAGCGATCGCACAGGTTAGTATCGAACCTATCGATGATTTAGGCTTTGGTTTAACCTATTCGCGGGGGTATTATGCACCAGATGAATTGGTAGTTTCGGGAGAGACAGGCAGCGAAACCGCTAATGCTCCCTTTGGAGAAGAGATTGCTACCTCTGCGGATCATTTTGGATTACAAGGAAAATACGAACTAAGCGATCGCCTGAGTATTTCTGCCTGGGGTGGTTTGAGTTTTGCTCATGCCTTAGCAGATGGAGATAATGAAGGCATTGCGGTAACGGATGGTGATGATGCGACGATCTTTAACTGGGCAGTGACTTTGGCTTTTCCCGATCTCTTGGCTGAGGGCAGTTTGGGAGGAATTATTTTTGGACAACCACCCAAAGTTAGTAGTAATGATGGTGGAGTAGAAGACGAAGATAGTGCTTGGCACGTTGAAGCCCAATATCGTTATCGGCTTAACGACCATGTTGCCATTAATCCTGGATTTTTTGTGGTAATTAACCCCGAAAATAATAGCGATAACGACACTATTTATGTGGGTACGATCCGCACCATTTTTGAATTTTAAGTTTTAGGGTTTAGAGTAGCAGGTCAGAGAGACTCCGCCTTAAAAAGGAGGAGCGACCCTGGCGAGGTTCCCTCGCCAAAGGAACGCGCTCCGATGCGGGGCTTCCTCTGACTTCGTTATTATTAGCCTGCTTTTTTTGTGTGATAACGATTATCATTATTGTAAGATCGACTCAATTGATTTTTATCTCTAGAATTACGCGGTCGCACCTTATGACTTCTCCTAATCAACATCTCTCCTTATTCCATCGTCCTCGTCGCCTCCGTCGCACCGCATCTTTACGTCGTATGGTGCGAGAAAACCAATTAACCGTTAACGATTTAATCTATCCCGTGTTTGTCATGGAAGGGGAAAACCAACAAGAAGAAATTCCTTCGATGCCAGAAATCTATCGTTATTCCCTCGATTTACTACTGAAAGAAATAGCCGATGCTGCTATTTTAGGGATAAATGCGATCGCACTATTTCCCCTGATTCCTTCAGATAAGAAAGATAACGCAGGAACAGAAAGCTACAATCCCGATGGTTTAGTACAGCGCACTGTAAAAGCAATTAAGCAAGAAATTCCCGATCTGACTGTCATTACCGACGTGGCACTCGATCCTTTTTCTACCTACGGTCATGATGGCATTGTTCGAGACGGTAAAATCCTTAACGATGAAACGGTAGAAGTGCTAGTAAAACAAGCAGTCTCTCAAGCTGAAGCAGGAGCAGATATCGTAGCCCCTTCCGATATGATGGACGGTAGAGTGTGGGCAATCCGCCAGGGTTTAGATGCTGCTGGTTACTTCGATGTGGGAATCCTAGCTTATTCGGCTAAATACGCTTCAGCTTATTATGGTCCTTTCCGCGATGCTTTAGAATCTGCCCCCCAATTTGGCGACAAGCAAACCTACCAAATGAATCCTGCTAATAGCCGAGAGGCAATTAAAGAAGTAGCCTTAGATATCGCTGAAGGGGCGGACATGGTAATGGTTAAACCAGCTTTAGCTTATCTAGATATTATTGGTCGCATCAAGGAATATACCAACTTACCCATTGCTGCTTATAACGTCAGTGGGGAATATGCGATGGTGAAAGCTGCTGCACAGCATGGCTGGATTGATGAAAAGAAAGTAGTTTTAGAAACTTTGACCAGTATGAAACGGGCGGGGGCAGATTTAATTTTGACTTATTTTGCCAAACAAGTAGCTTTGATGTTGCGATAAAAAACCAAAAATTTTTCAAGCAAATTCATTCAATTTAATTCAAAAATATACGATGATTATCGCTGTAGCCAGTCCTCCAGGTGCAGGTAAAACCCACTGGATTCATCAACAACTAGCCCAAACCAATAAACCTGTAGGTTATTTCAGTCCGCAAACCGATTCCGTACCCATTGATGCAATATATCTCCAAAGTGAATATCCCCAACTAAAGCTTTATCGGGCAGGAGAAGAAGCGGAATCAAATAACACCATTACTTATCTTGAAATTCCCTGGTATTTGGATTTAGCAGGAATTGAACCTTTGCTGCAAACTTTTAACTCCCATCGAGTAGCCATAATTCCAGACGATGCAGATAGTACAGAATTAAAGACTTGGGCGGATGAAATTATTCCAGGCGATCCCATCACTAAGCCAACTACAGCCTTACAGATTCATCGGGGAGTTTTGACAGGAGAAATTTTAGATTTTGATAGCCTGGCTACATTTTGGCTGGAACTTACCCAGGGTGCTTACGGTGAAGTAGTTCGGGCAAAAGGAATCTTCGATTTAGTGGACGGACAAATTTATTATGGTGAGTTTAAATCGGGGAAATCGGAATTAAAATTTAAACCTTTAAATTTACCTCGTTGGCTAAATGGTAAACCAGATCGCAAGAGTGGTTTTGAAATAGTAGGTAGTAATTTAGATAAAGCTGAAATTGCCCAAACCGTCCGAGATTGTTGTGTTCCCGAATCGGCAATTAATTATTACCAACAACAAGTAAAAGAGAATTTAGAAAGTGAACTAGAAGTAGAGGTAGTATGAAAATAGCAGTAATGTCCTGTATTCATGGTAATTATGCAGCTTTAGATGCAGTTTTACTGGATATCGACCGCCAAAAAGCCGAAAAGATTTATTGTTTGGGGGACTTAGTGGGTTATGGTCCTTATCCTAATGCGGTAGTCGAACAAATTCGTTCCCTAAATATTCCCACCGTACAGGGTTGTTGGGATGAAGATATTGTAGAAGGACTCAACGCCTGTGAATGTAGTTATCCTTCCCTGTTAGCGGAGAAAAGAGGTAAAATCGCCCACGAATGGACTAATAAAGAAGTAAATCCCGAAGTAAGGGAATATTTGGCACAACTACCCCATATTTATAAAGAAGATAATCTCTGTTTCGTACACGGTAGCCCTAGTAGCAACCACGAATATTTATTACCCGAAATGGATGCTTTTACTGCTTTAGAAAGAGTCCTCTCCAGCGATGCAGATATATTATTTTGCGGACATACCCACATTCCCTATGTTCGCACCCTAGATTTTGGACAATTACAGGTTAAAGTTTGTCAACCCGATCGAGACGAACAACCTGCGGTTAGTTTTAATACTACCCTGAAGCGAATTATCAATGTCGGTTCGGTAGGCGAACCCCGTCATGGTCGTCCCAATGCTACCTATGTCATTTATGATACGGAGACACAAGCAGTAAATTTGCGGGAAGTAGAGTATGACTATCAAACAACCTGCGCTGCTATTTTAGATGCTGGTTTACCGCCGATTTTTGCTTGGCGTTTGGCTAGAGGCTTGGAATTTGCCGAAAAAGCGGACGACCCGACTCATGTGTGTGAGAGGTAAATTAAATTACTTAAATATAAAGAATTGAAAATTAATGTGGGCAATTTTAAGCGGAATTGAAGGAAATATCGCAGCTTACGAAGCAGTATTAGCAAATCTTAAACACCAGCGCGTTAAGGTAGAAGAATTGTATATTTTGGGCGATATCGTAGCAGCTAACCCAGATAGCGAAAAAGTAATCAAACGCATTCAGAATCCTTTACCTGGAGAATTAGAACCCCAGGTATGCGTCGGCTGGTGGGAAGAACAATGCTTTGCCATACACGGTTTGGGTTCGACAGCAGAACCGACAGAATTAATCGATCGCTTTGGCAAAGAAACCGCTAAACTACTTTGGGATTCGGTATCTCGCGAAACCGTACAGTGGTTACGCAAATGTCATTTTGGCTTCTTTGAATTGGATTGTTTGTTAATTCACGGTAGCACTGTTAGCATCAGCGATGAGTTAACCCCCCAAACTCCACCCTGGCAAATGCTAGACCGTTTGCAGAGAGTCCAGGCAAATCATCTCTTTTGTGGTCGTTCGGGTCAAGTATTTGAATATCAATTACAAGCAGGTTCGGTAAATAGTTCGGTGATGACTTTAGATCGTCAGCAACCCGTGCAAACTATTACTGCACCCAAAAGAAGAGTTGTCGGGGTGGGAAATGTCGGCAGAGAATCAGGAAAGGCTACTTATACCCTTTATAGCTCCTATAGCGATCGCTTGGAGTTTAAGACAGTCTACTATGGCAGTAAAAAGCGCACCGCCCGCTCGGATTTAAAATCCGAGCAAGGACGGAGCAAGCAAGGATTTGGTAATTAGAAAGCAAAAAGTATCTCTACTATTTTAAGGCGATCGCTTTATTATTTCTAAGTCTCGGTCAACGTTCATTGGGACTCAGCGTCCCGATGCTGCGTTAACTTCGTCAATCTGAGAATCAAAAAATGATAATGATTATAATTATCATAAATGTACTTATCTATACAGATATCGTCAATAAAGCCTTTTAAGGTAATATCTATAAGGTTTCTGACACCAAGCGTCAATTCATTAAATTGCGGCGATTAAACTGTGCAAGTATTCGCTGCGAAGATTTCTTCTGTAAAACTAGAATTTGGAGAATAAAAACATGGCAAGCACTGGCAGTGTTAGTTCGTGGGCGGAATCATTATTAGTCGCAATGATTCAATATCCTGTTCCTGTTATCAAAGGACCTCAAGATATTCAAACGCAGGTCAAACAGATATGTAAAGCGGTAGATAATACCAAAGCTGGTTATCCAGGTTTAGACTTAATTGTTTTTCCCGAATATTCTATTCAAGGGCTAAATACAAAAATGTGGACTTATGACGAAATGCTCTTAACGATCGATAGTCCAGAGATTGATGAGTTTCGCAAAGCCTGCGTTCGGAACAAAATTTGGGGGGTTTTCTCCTTAATGGAGAAGAACGATGTAGAAGGGCTACCACCATTCAACACAGCGATCGTTATTAATGATGCGGGTGAGATTGCGCTTCATTATCGTAAGCTTCAACCGTGGGTTCCAATCGAACCCTGGTATCCTGGAAACTATGGTATGCCAGTCTGTGAAGGACCAAAGGGATCGAAGCTTGCGGTTTGTATTTGTCACGACGGTATGTTTCCAGAGTTAGCGAGAGAGGCGGCATATAAAGGTTGTAACGTTTATATTCGGATCTCTGGCTACTCGACTCAAGTTAACGATCAATGGATCTGGACAAATCGTACCAATGCTTGGCAGAATCTGATGTACACGATCTCGGTTAACTTAGCTGGTTATGATGAAGTGTTCTACTACTTTGGTGAGGGTACTGTTTGTAATTATGATGGCAACGTTATTCAACAGGGACATCGCAATCCTTGGGAAATTGTTACAGCCGAGCTATTCCCTCGTTTAGTAGATGAAGCACGGAAGAATTGGGCACTTGAAAATAATGTCTTCAATGTTGGATGCAGGGGATACGTTGGTAAACCAGGTGGAGAACGTGCCAACTATCTGACTTGGGTACAGGACTTAGCGGAAGGGAAATACAAGTTGCCCTGGGATGAGGAAATTAAAATCAAGGATGGTTGGGAATACTACCCTGACGGCGTGAAGTTAGGTCCCTTACCTCAAGCTACACCCTCTACTCCAGCCGAGTTAGCTGCTAAGTAAGGCATTTAAAAGTAGCAAATGGTACAGATAAATACGCTAAGACCGAAAGTCTTACGCTGTAAGCGTTTTAAAATGATACCGAGCGATCTCGAAGCAAATTTCTTTGAGATCGCCCGATCTTCTCTAAGTCTCGGTCAGTCTGGGAATCAATTGAGCTAAGTTACAAGGACGATGACGAGAATCAAGTTGGTCTTTGATAATACTCCATCCAGTTTGACAAGCACCGCTAGAACCAGGCAGACAAAAGATATAAGTACCGTTAGCCACCCCAGCCAAAGTCCGAGACTGAATGGTGGAGGTTTTAATTTCTCGATAGGAAATCATCCGAAATATTTCGCCAAAACCTGTGATTTCTTTATCTAATAAGGGTTTAATGGCTTCTGGAGTGCCATCTCGTCCTGTAACTCCCGTACCACCAGTGGTTAAGATTACTTGGACAGATTCATCTGCAACCCATCTGGATATTACAGCGCGAATTTGGTAAATGTTATCGGGAACAATGGTTTTTTCTGCTAGAGAATGTCCTGCTGTGGTTAAGTTATCCACTAATATTTTGCCCGATTTATCATCAGCTTCAGTTCGCGTGTCGGAAACCGTTAGCACGGCAACTTTTAAGATAATTAAAGATTCGTTTTGGTTCATTTTTCGCTGCCCGAATCTAAATCTTAGTTTTATTAGCTAGAACTTCTGCCAAACTCTCTTTCAACTCGGTTGTATTCATCGTCCCAATATCTCCTTGCTGGCGAGTGCGAATACTTAAAGTTTGAGTTTCAACCTCCCGCTTACCAACTACTGCCACTACGGGAATTTTTTCTAGTTCGGCATTACGTATTTGTTTGCCCAAACGTTCCCCCGAACAGTCTATTTCTACTCGATAACCAGACTGTTTTAGCATAGCAGCAACAGCTTCACCATATTCTCTTTGTGCTTCACTCACTGGTAGCAAGCGTACTTGGATAGGTGCTAGCCATAAAGGAAAATCCCCTGCATAGTTTTCGATTAAAATTCCGTAAAAACGCTCTAAAGACCCAAAAATTGCCCGGTGAATCATAATTGGACGTTGACGAGAACTATCGGCTGCGACATATTCCATGTCAAAGCGTTCTGGTAAGTTAAAATCTACCTGGATAGTGGAACATTGCCAAGTACGTCCAATGGCATCTCTAATTTTGATATCGATCTTAGGACCATAGAAAGCACCGCCTCCCCGATCTTCAATATATTCCCAACCTTTGGTATTTAAGGCTTCTACTAAAGCTTGAGTCGCCAACTCCCAACCTTCATCCGTACCGACGGACTTGTCTGGACGAGTGGAAAGATTGACTTCATAGTCTTTAAAACCAAAATCCGAAAGAATCTTTTCCGTTAAATTTAGTACCCTAAGAATTTCCCCTGCAATTTGGGTGGGTAAACAGAAAATATGAGCATCATCTTGAGTAAAACCCCGCACCCGCATCAAACCATGTAGGACACCAGAACGTTCGTAGCGATACACTGTACCCAATTCTGCCCAACGCAAAGGTAATTCTCGATAGGAATGAAGGTCGTTTTTATAAGTTAAAACGTGGAAGGGACAGTTCATCGGCTTGATTTGATAAGCCTGTTCCTCAATATCCATCGAATCGAACATATTTTCCCGATAAAAGTCAAAATGACCCGATGTTTTCCATAATTCTAAGTTAGCAACGTGAGGGGTATAGAGGAGTTCGTAGCCTGCATCTAAATGAGCCTTACGCCAATAATCTTCAATGATGTAGCGCATAGTTGCACCGCGAGGATGCCAAAAGACCAAACCACCACCCGCACCTTCTTGGATGCTAAACAGTTTTAAATCTTTGCCCAGTTTGCGATGATCTCTACGCTTGGCTTCTTCCTGTTGTTGTAAATAAGCTTCTAACTGTTCGGGAGTTTCCCAAGCAGTACCATAGATGCGTTGTAATTGTGCTTTGGTTTCATCTCCCCTCCAGTATGCCCCAGCTACGCTTTCTAAGACAAAAGCCTTGGGGTTAATCTCTCCTGTATAGTTGAGATGAGGTCCCGCACACAAATCCCACCAAGACACAGTAGCAGGAATTTTGACGGGTTTAATCAAAGAAGGTTCTGGTAAAGCAGCTTGAAGCTTTTCTCCTACATTGGGCAATCTACCGCCGTCGGGACTCCCAATATAGTAACGGGTAATGGTTTCTCCTTCGGGAATGCTATCTAAAATTTCTAGTTTGTAGGACTCATTTAGCTGTTCGATTTCTGTTTTAATTTCTTCTCTAGTTACCTCTTCCCGAATAATCGGCAAATTAGCTTTTATAATGAAGCGCATTTGCTTGGTAATTTTTTTCAAATCTTCAGGAGTAAAAGGTTGTGGGCGATCGAGATCGTAATAAAAACCCGTATCTGTAGTTGGTCCAATGGTAACTTTTGTCTCTGGAAACAAGATTTGTACTGCCATCGCCATAATATGGGCGCAAGTGTGACGAATACGCTCTAATTGTTCTGGATTGGCAATTTGTAAGGGGTTTTTTTCAGAAGACTTAGTTAACTGACTGACCATTGGTGAATTATTATAATGATAATCGTTATCATTTTAACGTAAATACTGATTTAATTTCACCTAAAATTCTGCTTGAATTTTGCTAAAAGCTATGTTTGACAATAACTGGATCGATATTAGTAATATTTTCAAGGCGATCGACATACAGCAAGCAACGCTCTTTGCTCATATCGATAGTTTAACTTGGCTACCAGCATTCAAAGAGGAACCAACATTTGGTGCAATACTAACTGGAATGACGATCGCTTTTGGATTTGGGGTTATTCACGCTCTTGCACCAGGGCATGGAAAAGCATTGGTTAGTGCTTATTTAGTTGGAAGTAAAGGAACGGCATATCAAGCAGTCTTACTTGGTTTAGCCACAACCATTACCCATACGTTCAGTGTATTTATACTTGGCTCGATCGCTCTGTTTGCATCAGAGTATATTTCACCAGAGCAATTATATCCAGTTTTGAATTTAATTAGTGGTTTAACTATTTGTAGCGTGGGGTTTTGGCTGCTGATGCGTCGATTAAGTCCTCAAGATGAACATCATCACCATTCCCCTTCTTCTAATTTTTCTAATCAATCAACCATTGCTTTGGGAATTGCGGGAGGTTTAGTTCCTTGTCCTTCTGCACTGGTAATGTTACTCGCTGCAATTTCACTAAACCAAATAACTTATGGATTGTTTCTAGTCTGTGGCTTAAGTCTTGGATTGGCATCTGTCTTAATTACTCTGGGGTTAATTGCAGTTTATGCCAAACAATGGTTAGAAAAGTTGCCTTTAAGTGTAGTATTTGTGCAACGTTTGCCTATTTTTAGTGCTGCGATGGTAGTTTGTATTGGCATTGGATTAACTATATTATCTCTGGTTTAAAAATTTCAATCTGCGATCGCCCGATTGTAGAGACGATCAAGAGTAAGCGCGATCGCCAGTTATGATATATTATGCATCTCCATATTTATGATGAGCTTGCTAAAGGCGGTAGGACAAAGGCAGTAGCTTGTTTAATAGTTTGAGAACGCTCTCGGTAAGGGACTTTTCCCTGAGACGTAGTAACGTATTGTTCGATAAATTCTAACAGTTCGGGTGCAGACTCAACAGGTGCAAGCTGGTTAAAAATAAAGGTCAGTTTATCATTAGCAGCTAGAGTTACCGCACAGGAACGACGACAAGCAGCCATACAGGATAGAGGTTTGACAGTAATGCGATCGCGCCACTCATATTTTTCTAAGCCTTTTTCTAATTCTTGAATTAGGTGTTGCCCACCTGAGAGTCCGTGTTTTTTGTTTTCTTTCTCGGAAAATCGACAAAGGCTACAAACGAGTAGGGTGTGTTGAGTCATTTCATTTAACATTGAGCATTTATCATTTAGCATTGTTTGATGTAGATCGCTTGTTATTTACCTGAGCATTTTCAAATCCTCGAACGATCGCTATAGCTTTTGGAAAGCTGAAATTCTGACCAAGCAAAGCGAACCTTTTGATAAGATTCGGGGGGAGTGATAGGCAGATTTTTCAGGTAAAAAAAGGAAACTTTCTTACCCGATTCCAAAAGCAAGATGACATCTTGTTCGGGATTATAGTTATCCACCGCGTCTAAAATATGTCCGTTCATATAATGTCCTTGAAGAATTACCGTATCAGGTGTGGCTAACCAAGCGTTTAGAAAAGCAGCCAGACGAGGACGAGGTACAAAGTGAGTTTTAAAAGTTTCTCCAAGGCGATCTACTAAAGGAGAGTTGGTGCTGCAAACAATTACACCCCGTCCTGTTGTTAAATAGCCATTCCAGGCGTTATAACCAATTACAAGTAAATTAGTTTCAATCAATGCTTGTTGCCAATCTGAGGAATTTGCTTTCAACATTGGAATTAAATAGCTGTTTTTTTGACGTGCAATCCCTCTTTAATAGGGAATTCGATAGGCTTGTAAGTACCGAAAAGTCTATCCCACCAATCGATCGCTAGCCCAAAATTGCTATCCGACTGGTTGTTTTGATGGTGAAGATAGTGAATGGGCATCTTCATCCAGAAACATTTATGAGGGGCATAGTGTTGAATTTGGTGAGCGTAAGAAGCAAACGCAGCAAATGCTAAAGTCCCAGAAATCATAATAATTCCACAGGATAGGGATAGGAGAAAAGCTGGCAAAACTAACAATGACACCAAACTAAAATCCAGCCAATCGCCGATGAATCCTTTAGTTGTATTACTACGATGATGATTGGAATGTTTAATTAGCCCATTGCCAAATTTAGGATAGAGGTGCATAAAACGGTGAACCCAATATTCGAGAAAACTGCCGAAAATAAATGCCAAGATGAAACCCAGGAATGACTGCATATAATTTGATTGAATTTATAATTTGAAGATGGGGTAATTGAGGTGATTAAAAGTTGATTTCATCATATTATTTGGTAGAGGCAATTAATAGATCGCCCCTACTATTGATTACTGTTGACTACTGTGCAGTTTCTGATTGATTTTCTACTGCTACATATTCTTTATCGCTCAATTCCAAGGGAAGCTTAACTGCGGTTGACTCAATTTCCTGACGTAAAGCGATCGCAGCTTTGACCATATTGCGAGTTGCAGGAATCGCTTCTGACCAACGGCGAGTTTTCAAACCGCAGTCGGGGTTGACCCAAATTTGTTCTGGGGGAAGATGTTGGTAGCATTTACGCAAACCTTCGGTCAACGACTCGGCAGTAGGAATGGCTGGAGAGTGGACATCATAAATACCAGGTCCTACTTGACGGGGATAACCTGCTTCTGTTAACTGCATCAAAGTTTCGTTATTGCTACGACTATCTTCGATGGAAATTACATCGGCATCCAACTGTTTAATCGATTCCATGATGTCGCCAAATTGGGAATAGCACATATGAGTATGTACTTGGGTTTGGGGTTTCGCTATTGCGGTACTTAACCGAAAGGCATCGGTTGCCCAAGTTAAATATTCATTCCATCTAGCCTGTTTTAAAGGCAAGCCTTCTCGCATGGCTGGTTCATCTACCTGAACAAATGATGCCCCCGCAGCTTCTAGATCGGCAACTTCTGCTTGAATTGCTAAAGCAATCTGAAAAGCTTGTTCTCTGCGAGATATATCGGTGCGAGGATAAGACCAATTGAGCATCGTCACTGGACCTGTTAACATCCCTTTGACTGGCTTAGAAGTATGAGACTGGGCAATTTTAAATTCTCTTACTGTCATGGGTTGAGGTCGGGAAACATCGGCAAAAATAATCGGCGGACGCACATAACGACTACCATAACTTTGTACCCATCCATGAACGGTAAAGGTGTAGCCTTCTAAACGTTCGGCAAAGTATTCAACCATATCAGAACGTTCAAATTCTCCATGTACTAAAACATCCATACCCATTCCTTCCTGTAAACCGATACAGTAGGCAATATGAGCATCGATCGCCTGTTGATATTCGGACTCAGTTAAATTACCTTTTTTATACTGCGAGCGCAATTTTCGCACTTCTTTGGTTTGGGGAAATGAACCAATGGTAGTGGTAGGAAAGGCTGGAAGTTGAACTTGTTGTTTAATTCTCTCTTGATAGGGTAAGCTGCGATCGAAATCTTTATCGGTTAAAGATTTTAGTCTATTTCTTACGGATCGATTGGCAGGACTAAATTGATAGAAAGCTGACCAATTAGCATCAATTAAGTCTTCGGTTAACTCTTGTTCCATCTCACTATTATCCCCTGATATGGTTCGGGCTAAAAATCTGACTTCCTGTAACTTCTGTTCGGCGAAACTCAATACATTACGTAGCTGTTTTGGGAGTTGTTTTTCTCTGGTTGCATCATAGGGAACAAACTGTAAAGATGCCGATGGTTGTAGGGAAATATTAGAAGCTAGATTTTGAATTTCTGATAACAGGGGGAAAACGTTATCGGTGCTAATTTGCCAGATGTTTCGCGCATCGACAATACCGACTCCCAATCGTTTATCTTGAGGAAAACCATGCTGTTTGATTAAGTCTAAATTACTACCCCGTGTAAAATCCAAACTAATTGCAGCAACGGGTAACTCGATCGCCCAAGGATAGGTTTTTCCTATGTCATCAAAATAAGTAACCAGGTTGATGTCTAATCCTACTTTCGCCAGTTCGTTATAAACAGTCTGTACCTGTTCTTTTAAACTGGATGCATCCCCTAAAACTAAAGCGGGTTCGTGTATTTGAACTTCTTCAATTCCCAGTGTTTTTAGTTCGGTTAACAAACTACGGTAAAGTGGCAAGAGTAAGCCGAGAAATGCTTTTAATTCTACTCCTGATAAACGGCTCAAACGCAACAAAGTAACAGGACTAATAATAATCGGGACTGCTTTATTCCCTAATATTACTTGTCCTCTTTTTACCGTTTCAATAAAGTCTGTAAAGTCAGCTTGGGGAGTAATGTCAGAATTTATTTCTGGAACTAAATAATGATAGTTAGTATCAAACCATTTAGTCATTTCTAAAGCAGCCAGATTTTCTTTACCTCGCGCCATCGCAAAGTAACGTTCTAACCCCGTAGAAGCTTGAAATCTTTGAGGAATCAATCCCAAACGTATCGTCCAATCTAATACATGGTCGTAAAGGGTAACATCACCAATCCCAATGCGATCGATTCCTGCTGCTAACTGAGTTTTCCAGCTTGCTTCCTCTACTTCTTTTACAGTTTGTAGTAACTTATCTTGTGCTGTTTCACCACGCCAAAAAGACTCCAGTGCCTTTTTGACTTCGCGGTTTTTACCAATACGGGGATAACCTAATGTTGCTGTTGAAATATTCATAGTTTTTCCTAAAAAATGACAAGAGATTCCTACAGATTTGAGATGGCAATCGCATCTTGAAATCTGCAATTTAAAATGAGACATTATTTTCCTAATCGTCTAGATAATTAACTAGGAATTTGAACAATAATTGCCTTTCTCAAAAGTTCAAGACATTACTTTCAGCGATCGAGATTAATTTTTTAGTTGATTTGGGAATGCTTTGTTGGCAAGCTCATGTCTTAAAAGAATGCAACCATATACGCCAAATAAAGCCATAGCCCAGATGAAATCTTTAAAGAAAATTACCCACAAAATTATCGAACTAAATCCATGTCCGCCCATCCACTGGGCAACTAAAACGATGCTGCCTTGATAAATGGCGTAACCACCTATAAGGCTAATGGCTAGCCAGATTAAATAACCCTGAAGGTTACAACGACTAAATTGTGGTTGTAATGTAATTAGCCAAGTAATCAGCAGTGTTCCCAAACCCGTTACTATCCCCCACATCAGAGATTCTAAAGTTTGGGGATAGGCTCGAATAGCAAAACCATAAAGCTGATTGGCAAACCAGATACTCATGGCACTAATAAGTGCTTTGTTACGAGTCAAAGTGTTACCAGCTACCGCAGCAAAACCGACTAAAGGCACATGGGGATAGATAATGCTGCTAGCACTACCAACAGCAATTAGAAACATCTGCCACCAATTACTTTTGGCAATTGCCTCTGCGGTTATTTGCCATGACCCGATTCTCGATAGCTTGGGTTTTAGGGCAGATTTAGAAGGAATTAATCTCGAACTATCTTGAGATTTCATCTTGCTTTTCTGTGCTGCTATTAGCAGAATTTATAGGGGAAAGCCTTTCTGGAAGGAGCATTTGCTGCCAATGGCTACTCCCTTGTCCAATGTAGTGCGGACAGCCCTATTTTAGGGAGAAAATTAACTTTTGAAGTCACAATACTCATAAACATCTGTACCTCGCAGATTTATTAATTGATTTAGCTACTGTCATCGGCGGGCATTCTGACTGAGAGAATTTGAGATTCCCATCACAGTTGCGGGACAGCGTTGGATTTGCACCAAACTTTCCCCATTGCTTCTAATGACTGTTCCCCATTAGAACCGATTACTTGTGTCTAATGATAACCTAAATTAGACTTAGATTTACCTAATTTTTTTACTTGTCTAGAGAAAGACAAAATTCTCGGCATTTAGATCGGAAGTCTCCATATTATTGAGAACAGCTAAATCGCTTCCCTCGAAGCTAATCAACACATTTTGGTCTTGCTGTGTCAAACCTAGTGATTCAAAACTTGCAACAATTCCTTCAATGCCGATAACATCTTCGCCGATGGTGAAATCGGTAATTGTATTGGCAGAATCAGGAATTTGATTAGATGCAATCCAAAATTGGTCAGAACCTTGACCACCTGTAATGGTATTTCCGCCACCCGATTGAGCAAAGAAGCGATCGTCTCCCTCTTCACCAAATACCGTATCATTACTACCTAGTTCAAAGGTATCATTTCCAGTACTGCCATAAATGCTGTTATTTCCCGTACTTGCTGTAGCATCAATTAGGTCGTCTCCTGCCCCTGCAAGAACTAATTGGTTTCCTCGGTCAATGCCGAGACTATCATTCTCTGAAGTTCCAAATGTGTTCCCATCTTGTGAAGATGAATTTAAAAGTTCGTATTCGCTAGAAACAAGTGTACTTGTTCCAGGAATATCCCCAGGTAATTCCACCAAGTTGAGATTTTCACCACCCTCAATTCTGGCAATTACATCACCGTCTTGGTTAGAAATTTGGAATTCTTTGTAGATGACTCCTTCATATTCGTCATCGTAGATATCAAACTGATAGTCTTCAATATTGCCAGCGACAATTAATCGATCTTCCTTCGGGTCGAAATCACCAAGCAAGACATAATCTTCGTCTCCTTCTCCGACATAGAAATCTTCTCCTTCATTCCCCAGTAAAAAGCGATCTTCGCCTAAAGATCCGTGATAGTGGTCTCTTTCTCCCGTGCCTGTAGTAGCTGTTGCGATCGCACCTGTATTTGGATCGTAGTTGGTAATTGGGAAGCTGACTATGGTTGCATTACCAAGAGGATAGAAAAAGCGATCGTTTCCTACCACCCCATTAAAAAACGTTTGCCTTCCTTCATCAATACCTACTTGAATAAAGTGATCCCAAGCTGATTCGTATTCTTCTGAATCAATTAATGCTTGAACATCCGGATTGGCTGCTAAGTACGCTGGCTGATTAAAATAAGGTTGACTATACTCTGCATAGAAAGCATTTTCAGGGGCAAACAACAGTAAACCATTCTCAGTAAACAAGGTATCTGGAATTAATTCAGGAATGTCTTCCACAATGCCAATCAAGTCATCGTTTTTAGAAATGTGAACGCTACCGTCGATGGTTTCTAAGTTATAGTCTTCAGAATTACCTGCCAGATAGATAGCATCTTCACTGCTAGGATCGAAATTGCGAATTAGGGCGTAATCATTATCGCCATTGCCTAAATAAAAATCTGAGGGATTTTCTGGGGCGTTGTCACCCAGGTAAAATGTATTCTGCCCTGGCGAACCACCCAAGATGTCGATGTCACCAATTCCCAAAGATTCTGTTTCGGTTGTAATTAATCGTCCACCTATTTCCGCTGTCTCTACATTTACCCCAATAACAGAAGATTGCTGTCCTGAAGCTTGAATCTTGTCATTTCCGCTTGTGCCGTTAAAAATTACACCATTACGTTCTTGAAACTGTCCAACTTGAATATATTCTTCGTACCCTGAAGTATATTGCCCTTCTGTTACAGATTCTGCAACTTCAGGATTTTCAGCTAGATAAATAGCTTCATTAAACAGTGGGTTAGTTGTCATGTTTTACTCAGACCTAGTAAATGTAAGGGTTTAATACGCAAACAAGAATGATAATCATTCTCATAATAAAACATTTTTAACCTTTAATATTTTTTCCCAGAAATTTATTTGCTTTTCAATCTATTTTCGCTACAGGTTTTAATCTGAGGATCGGGTAAAGAATGGCAATTCCGCGCATCTGACGTAGAGCATTAAGGGGATTAATCGATTTAATACAGTCACAGCCAAATAAGGCGATCGCGCTCTGCACTCTCTTCTTCTATATTTTTGTTAGAAAGCAAGCTTTTCTTTTATAGAATGATTATCATTATCACAAAGTATCTATTCAAGATTGTCTGCTGGTGAACAAAACGAACGATCGATTTGAACGAGAGGGTCGGCGGGGTTCCCCCGCCATGACCAATCGAGTTGTTGAAGTTGTAATTGTGGGGGCTGGGGCTGCTGGAATTGGCTGTGGAGTAGTCTTAAAAGATTTAGGAATTGAAAACTTTGTCATTTTAGAACGACATCAAGTAGGAGCTTCTTTTAGCCTTTGGGCTGAAGAAATGCGATTCATTACGCCGTCGTTTCCCAGTCATGGTTTTGGACTGCTGGATCTCAACGCAGTAGTTTTAAATACTTCTCCCGCCCTCAGTTTCCGACAGGAACACCTTTCGGGAAAAGAATACGCCCTATATCTAGAGACTGTAGCAGACCATTTTCAACTGCCTGTCAAAACCGAGACAGATGTGAAAACTATTACAGCTTTGACTGAAGATCGGAGCTTTATCATCCAAACTTCTAGGGGTGAGCTGAAAACGCAGTTTGTGATTTGGGCAGCAGGAGAGTTTCAATATCCCAATCTTAATCCTTTTCCAGGGGCAGAGTTGTGCATTCACAATTCCCAAATACGTTCTTGGACAGAGCTTAAGGGGAAAGAATTTGTAGTTGTCGGAGGCTATGAAAGCGGTGTAGATGCAGCGTCAAATTTGGCAGCATTAGGGAAAAAAGTAAAGCTAATCGATCGCACTAGTAGCTGGTCAAACTTAGACTCAGACCCTAGTATTTCTCTGTCTCCCTATAGCCTAAAACGATTAGAAATAGCTTATTCTATGGGTCGGGTCGAACTAATTGGAGAACAGCACATTGAAGCAGTCAAAAAAGTAAAAAAAGGATACGTGGTGGAGAGCGAGTACGAACAGTGGTTTAGTTCTACACCGCCAATTCTCTGTACGGGGTTTGATAGCAGTTTAAAACAAATCGCACCTCTATTTGACTGGTCAAATGGCTATGCAGCCCTGACTCAAGAAGATGAGTCTACCCTAACTCCAGGGTTATTTGTTGTCGGTCCTTCTGTGCGTCACGGAGACTTAATTTTTTGCTTTATTTACAAATTTCGGCAGCGATTTGCTGTGGTCGGTAATGCGATCGCTCAACGTCTGGGAATCGATACAACTCCCTTGGAAGCCTATCGCCGAGAAGGTTTGTTCTTAGACGATCTTTCTTGCTGTAATAACGATTGTGTTTGTTGAAAAAGCTTTTAGCCTTTAGCTACAGCGCAGTCGTTAAAAAATTGACGTTACGCAAGACGATGATAAACAAATAGTAATGAATATTTTTACGCCGTTAAAACTAAAGCGCGATTGTATTGTAATCATTGGTAAAGAAAGTACGGGCAAGTCCCAACTAATTGCTTCTCTTACAGGACAGACTGCCAATAGTGCCAATTTTCGCGGTTCTACAGTAACTTGTGACACTTATCAATCTGAAGCTCATACCTTTATCGATACTCCTGGAATTCTTTATCGTTCCGACAGCGTAACTACTAAGAAAGCTTTAAGACAGCTACAAGAGAATGACACTGTGCTATTGGTAGTCAAGGCGACTGATGTAGACCGAGATTTAGCAGATTTATTGCCCTTGGTAGCAGATAAAAGGGGCATTGTGGTGATTACTTTCTGGGATAAAGTGCGACCAACGGTTCACAACGGACATCTCACGGGTCTGGGGCAACCCCAGACCCCGTGTCCTCCGCAACAAATCATTCGAGAATGGACGGAAACTTCTAACCTGAGCATTGTCACTGTTGATGCTCGCCACATTACTACAGAACAAAAAGACTATATTTTGGCTTCTCTGCAAGAACCTAATCCTTTTCCCGTACAATGGATTCCTACAAGGGCTGGCTGGTATATTAAACCCCACCCGACACTGTTAGAACATCCTCGACTGGGCTGGTTATTGGCGATCGCTTTATTACTTATTCCTGCCATTATTGCTGTTTGGGGTGCTAACTCCTTTGCGACCTTAGCAGATCCTATAGTCCAAAGTGCGATCGCTACCGTTATTGAACCTCTATCCCAACTCCCAATCTGGTTGAGAGAAATACTGATAGGTCAATATGGACTGATAACTATGAGTCCGTTGCTGTTTATTTGGGCGATGCCCACAGTAATTCTCTATGCCTTATTCTTGGGCGGATATAAAGCTAGTGGGTTGATAGAACGAATTACCATTGCTCTCGATCCTTTACTCCGTCCGTTTGGGTTATCGGGACGGGATTTAGTACGAGTGATTATGGGTATGGGATGTAATGTTCCTGCGGTGATTAGCACTCGTGCCTGTTCTAGTTGCTCTAGGGGAACTTGTATTTCCGCGATCGCTTTTGGTTCGGCTTGTTCTTATCAGTTTGGCGCAACTTTAGGGGTGTTTAGTGCGGCTTCGTTACCTTACTTGGTAATTCCGTACTTACTGTACCTAACCACAACCACCTTAATATATACTCGCATCATTTCTTCCCCTACCGCAAAATCTGCTCAAAATTCCCTGGTAATTGAAGGAAGAGCATTTTTAGAATTCCCCCATTGGTCGGTCATTTTGCCCGAAGCTAAGGCAACTATTAAGCAATTTTTGTTCAATGCGATTCCGATCTTTTTAATTATTACTGTTATCGCTTCTGTATTGAATTGGTTAGGAGCGATCGCAGCTTTAGCCAATATTATTAACCCTTTGATGGGATGGTTTAATTTACCCCCTCAAGCATCATTGCCGATTATTTTAGCTTCTATTCGCAAAGATGGACTGCTATTATTTGCCGAACCCGAAACCTTGGCTATGTTAACTCCCTTGCAGGTTTTGACTGGGGTTTATCTGGCAGGAGTCTTGCTACCTTGTCTGGTTACTCTGTTGACTATTATGCGAGAACAGTCTCCCCGATTTGCCTTAATGCTGTTAGTTAAACAGGCGATCGCAGCGATCGTTTTCTCTCTATTACTTGCCTGGGGAGGATTATTAATTAATTAATAGATAGGGGCGATTCGCGAATCGCCCGTACATAAGTAATAAGTTTCGCTCTTTTTAAATACCTTTATAAAATATTAATGGAAAGCAAATCATGAATCAATTTCTGAACCGTTTGCCCGATAAATGTGGTCTACATATTCTCTGTAGCTACAAGAATAAAACTCCTACCGCACAAATTATTCGCATTACCAATATACCTAATTGGTATTTTGAACGAGTTGTTTTTCCTGGAGAAATACTTTTATTTGAAGCCTTCCCCGAAGCGGTATTAGAAATTTATAGCAGCGAGTCAGCAAGACCAATTTTGAGCGAGCGCTTTCTCTGCGATTGGCTGAAAGTTAACCATACTGCCTATGTACATACTTGAAGATTACACCTGTATGTTAGAACCAACCACGATCGAACAAACAGCCCTTAACTATCTCTTGTCTAATCTGGACGTACTTCCAGAACATCGTCACTTGTTTGAGGTTGTAGGCACAACCTGTTTTGATAACAATGAGTGGATGGTTAATATTAGTATTGTCGGTTTAGTAGGTAAATATTGGAATGTTTTTGTCGATGGCAACACGGGAGAGATTTCACCAGACTGTGAGTTTTATTCAGACTGTCAAGACTTAAATGAACCCCATCAATATTCCCATCTACCCGACTATTTAAATCAATTACTCGATCGCCTTATGGTCAAACTTCTTAGGTAGATTAAGTACTGTTAATGTTAAACCATTTGCCAGCTTATCTCTTGACCCGCCCATAAGGGAACGAGTCCAGATTCAGGAAATGGAACTTCATCGGGAATACGCCAGGTTGTCTTGGTCAAAGTAATCTGTTCGGTATTGCGTGGGAGTTGATAAAAATCTGGTCCATAGAAACTGGCAAAAGCTTCAAGTTTATCGAGGGAATTAGCCCTCTCAAAAGCTGATGCGTATAGCTCCATGGCGTGGAGAGCGGAATAACAACCCGCACAGCCACAGGAACTTTCTTTGCTATTGCGGGGATGGGGCGCGCTATCGGTGCCCAGAAAAAACTTGGGATTGCCAGATGTTGCTGCTTGCAAAAGTGCCAGGCGATGCTTCTCTCGTTTCAGAATGGGTAAACAATAAAAATGGGGACGAATACCACCTTGGAATATAATATTACGGCTAAACAATAGATGTTGTGGTGTAATGGTTGCAGCGATCTTGTTGGTTGTTAAGACAAACTGCACGGCATCGGCGGTGGTAATGTGTTCGAGTACCACCCGCAGGTTGGGAAATCTTTTCTTGAGGGGGATCGAGTGTTTCTCGATAAACACCTTCTCGCGGTCAAATATATCAACATCTTTATCGGTCACTTCCCCGTGTAGTAATAAGGGTATATCTACCTGCTCCATCACTTCAAAGACGCGATCGCACTTACGAATGTCCGTCACACCGAAGTCAGAATTGGTAGTTGCACCCGCAGGATAGTACTTTACTGCTTTGATAAACTGAGATGCTTTGGCTGCGATAATTTCTTCGGGGCTGGTATTGTCGGTGAGATAGAGGGTCATCAATGGCTCAAACTGTTTGCCAGTGGGAATTGCTGCCATAATGCGATCGCGATAGGCAGCAGCATCAGCACAAGAACGTACTGGAGGCTTTAAATTCGGCATAATGATGGCACGGGCAAACTGACGTACTGTATGGGGCAAAACTGCTTTGAGTGCTTCGCCGTCCCGAAGATGCAAATGCCAGTCGTCGGGTTTGGTAAGAGTAAGATTTTGCATTTTTCTATCATAAAACACCTAGAGATAGGACGCTGGCGTGAGGAGTTTAATTGTGTATGATAATGATTATCAAAATTATCTGCCTAATCGAATATGAATCCCCTATTTACCGCCCGCACTTCCGTAGAACAGGTTGAGGAAGGTTTGTTACTCGCTCCCAAATTCGATGCTAATGGTTTGATTCCAGTAGTTACCACCGATATCAACACGGGTGAAGTGCTAATGCACGCCTACATGAACGAAGAGGCGTTAGTTAAAACCATTGAAACGGGAGAGGCTCATTATTACAGTCGCAGTCGTCAGCAGCTATGGCATAAAGGTCAGTCTAGTGGATTGGTACAACAAGTACAGCAGTTAGCTATTGATGACGACCAAGATTGTCTGTGGATGCAGGTTAAAGTAGCTGGTTCGGGAGCTAGTTGTCACGTGGGTTATCGTTCTTGTTTTTATCGCCGTATTCCTACAGGGAAAAATGCGATCGCTTCCCAGCAACCAATTCAGTTAATATTTACCGAAACAGAGAAAACATTTGACCCTCAAGCAGTCTATGGTGATACCCCAAACCCTACACAATTGTAATTATAAAATTATGTGGAACGAAAGATACAGCGAAGCTGGATTTGCCTATGGCACAGAGCCAAATGATTTTCTGTTGGAGAACTTTAGCAAACTAACAAAAGGAAAAGTTTTATGCCTTGCTGAAGGTGAAGGAAGGAACGCTGTTTTTCTAGCAACCAAAGGATTTGATGTAACGGCGGTCGATCTATCAGAAGTTGGTCTGGAAAAGACTCTCAGTCTAGCTTAACAGAATAAAGTTACAGTTAAAACTGTCTGTGCTGATTTGTCAGATTTTACAATTGAAGAAGGTTACTGGGATTCTATCGTTTCGATTTGGGTTCCGCTTCCATCTGTAGTTCGCTATGTTCTTCATCAAAAGGTTGTTAGCGGATTGAGAATGGGCGGAACATTTTTGCTCGAAGCATATACACCACAACAACTAGAGTTTGGACAGGAGGAGGACAACAAGTCGATCTAATGATGTCCCTCGATTCATTGCAGGAAGAATTGAACGGATTAGATTTTGAGATCGCGAGAGAAACAATCCGCGAAATTCATGAAGGAAAATATCACAATGGTCAAAGTGCAGTGGTTCAAGTTTTGGCGCGTAAGTAAAAGTGTCACCATGATTCTGATGCTAGCAACCAATTCAGTTATTGTTTAAGAGGAGAAAACATTTGACCTCAAAACAGTGTATGTTGATGCCTCCAACCCGACATAATTGTAAATTAAGCGGAGCGACTGAACTAGGGCAATTGATTGCGAAGGCGACGCAAACAATTTATTGATGCAATACAATCACAGCCGAATATTTCTACAGCAGTATCGCTTTCTTCATCAGTAACATTTAATAAAGCATCTTGGGGGCGAGCCACTGGATCGATTTCTGGGATATTTTTCCGAACATTCTGTAATTGTTGAGCTTCGGCGCAAAAGTATCGAGCCAATTTTGGATGACGGGCACAGGCTTTGAGAGATTCTTCTGATGCTGTTTGGTTAGAGCTAAAAGATTCTCTGGTTTCTGGTGCTTGTATCTTGGTTGCTTCAACAGCATTACTAGATTTAGAAATTGCTAGTAAAGAGATTATTGAAAAAATAGCTCTACGGTTACGATCTAGCAGGGACAAGATTTTCATAAGTCTTCTCGATATTCCTTCTTAAGTAATAATGATAATCGTTATCACAAAATTGTCAACACCGCGATTAGAGAGGCTCCCTGGTCGGGAGCCTCTCTCGCGGTCAATCTGCTGGAAAGCCGTCTGTAACATTGCTTCAATTTTGCACGGACATACGTTGCCATACGTCGCCCTATGCGATGGCTACCCTTACAGCTTCCCTACGCGATTTTGAGCGCGGGGGATGCAGGGGCGCGTGATGAGCATATCTAACCGCGTTGTTGAAAAAAACTTCAAAATTCGTGTCCTCAGATTTTTCAGAACGAGATAAAATGATAATCATTATCAAAACTTGTCGAGACGAACTAACTTAAAAATATGACTCGTCTAAACTTTAGCCTGTCCGATGCTCTGCCATCTTTACCTAAAAGCGGAATGCCAGTCACGATTATTACTGGTTTCTTGGGTAGTGGCAAAACCACCTTACTCAATCAAATTTTACAAAATAAAGACGATCTGAAAGTAGCGGTATTAGTCAATGAGTTTGGCGATATTAATATTGATGAGCAGCTACTTATTTCAGTGGAATCAGATATATTAGAACTCGATAATGGTTGTATCTGCTGTACCATCAATGACAGTTTAGTAGATGCTGTCTATCAAGTTTTAGAACGAGAATCAAAAGTTGATTATTTAGTAATTGAAACTACAGGAATAGCCGACCCGTTACCAATTATATTGACTTTTTTAGGGACAGAATTAAAGTTTTTAACTCGTCTTGATGCGGTGATTACGGTTGTAGATGCAGAAGGTTTTGGTGCTAATCAATTTGATGGTGATGTCGCCTTAAGTCAAATTAGATATGGCGACATGGTTGTTTTAAATAAAATTGACTTAGCAAGCGGAAAAAGAATTGCGGAATTAGAAACATTTATCGGCAATATTAAACCAGGATTTAGAATTTTACAGAGCGAATATGGGAAAGTACCTTTACCTTTAATTTTAGATATTGGTTTAACTCAAGCAGATAACTATCAATCTAAAATTCCTGAGTTTCGACGTAACAAATCTGCTTTTAATAATCATTTGGAAACAGATGGTTTTGATTTCGTTTCTTTTCAAAGCGATCGCCCATTTGAAATTGAGAAATTTGAACGTTTCCTAACCCAAGGGTTACCAAATAATGTATTTCGTGCTAAGGGTATACTATGGTTTCAAGAAAGTCCTACCCGACACATTTTTCAACTTAGTGGACCTCGCTACGATCTGCAAGCAGATGATTGGACGAGTCAACTCAAAAACGAACTGGTATTCATCGGGCGTAATTTGGATGAGTCTTTAATTAAACAGCAGCTTAATGACTGTCTAGCTGGTTTGATTTTACCCAATAAATTTAGTCTGCCTAATTTACCTTGGTAATTGTAATGGATTTATTTTCGCGAAGTAATTTGAAAACCGATCCTGCAAAAGTAAAACAAGTAAAAACTTGGATAACTGAAATTTTAAATCTAGATAAACAAGTCACTATTTCTTTAAATCAATTAACCTGTCACGAACCAGGATGTCCGCCCATTGAAACAGCGATTGTAATTATGAAACAATCTCCAAAACAATACAAAATTCATAAATCGATTGCTGAAATACAACAGTTAGATATCTATCAATTAAAAGCAAAATATCAAACTTTAATTAAGATGAGCAAACACACTATATTTGTCTGTCGTTCCTGCGCCTTTTCTCCTCAACGAAAGGATTATTTAGGACAAAGAGGTGGAAAACATTTATCAAATCAATTAAAAGCTTTGCAAGCAAACTGGCAATATAAAGATGAATTTATTATTCAAGAAGTTAATTGTCTGAGTGCTTGTAATCGTCCCTGTGTAGTTGCTTTTGCTGCACCTAATAAAACTACTCTGATGTTTGGCGATTTGCCACCGATGACCAGTCCCTCTTCTATATTGCGCTTTGCCGAACAATACTTTGCTAGCAACGATGGACTAATCAAACGCCAAGACCGTCCAGAAGTTTTACAAAAAGGAATTTTAGCTCGTATTCCCCCCTTACCCCCTTTAAAGATAGTTACATAGCTTGATGACTTTAAAAATTTACAATACCCAAACCCGTCCCCTCGAAACCTTTATAAGCCTTCTACCACGCATAGTGACCATGTATTGCTGTGGCGTGACCGTATACGATTATTGCCATTTAGGTCATGCCCGTTCTTATATTGTCTGGGATATGATACGTCGCTATTTGCAATGGCGCGGATATGAAGTTACCTACGTGCAGAATTTTACCGATATCGATGATAAGATTCTCAAGCGCGCCCAACAGGAAGGAGTTTCGATGGCAGATATCTCAGAACGTTTTATCAAAGCTTACTTTGCAGATATTCGTCCCTTAAATGTCATGGATGCAGATGAATATCCCCGCGTCACCGATAACATCGCTGGGATTCAACAATTAATTCAGGTATTGCTCAATAAAAAATATGCTTACGCTACGGTCGATGGAGACGTTTACTTTCATGTGGAAGCTTTTGGGGAATATGGCAAACTCTCTGGACGTAGCCAGTCAACACCTCGATTGGATAAGCCGAGGAAACCTCGGCATCCCTCTCGGTCAATGATGCAAGCGGGGGCTAGTGGCAGGGTAGCAGTTAGCGATCCTGTAAACAGCAATAAAAAACATCCTTCCGATTTTGCCCTCTGGAAAAGTGCGAAACCAGAAGAACCTGCTTGGGATTCTCCTTGGGGTGAGGGTCGTCCTGGTTGGCATATTGAATGTTCTGCTATGGTGAGGGCATTGTTGGGAGAAACCATTGATATTCATGGCGGTGGGGGCGATCTGGTGTTCCCCCATCATGAAAATGAAATTGCCCAGTCGGAAGCTGCCAATGGTAAACCCCTGGCTAAATACTGGTTGCATAATGGCATGGTAACGGTGAATGGGGAAAAAATGTCTAAGTCTTTGGGGAACTTTACGACAATTCGCGAGTTATTAAATCGTCCCCTCGATCCGATGGTAATTAGATTGTTTGTTTTACAGGCACATTACCGCAAGCCATTAGATTTTACTGAAGAGGCGATTATTTCAGCAACCAATGGTTGGCAGACTTTACAGCAAGGTTTACTCTTTGGGGAAAAATATGGCAATAGATTAGGTTGGAAGAAAAACCAAGAACTCGACTCTGCTGTCATAGAACAATTTAAAACAGCAATGGACGATGATTTTAACTCTCCTGGGGGATTAGCGGTTTTGTTTGAACTAGCTAAAAATCTCCGTCGGGAAGGAAATTTGTTAACCCACGAAGGTAAAACCGCTACCGATCTGGAAGAGTTACAACGACAATGGCAAACTTTAGTTCATCTAGCAGAGATTTTAGGATTAGAAGCTAAACCTGAAGCCAACTTAGAAGATACCTATAACTTCGATGAAGCAGAAATTAGTAGATTGATTCAACAACGTAATGAAGCCAGAAAAGTAAAAGATTATGCCCAAAGCGATCGCATTAGAGAAAAATTACAACAAAAGGAAATTACTCTAATCGATCGCCCTAATGGAGAAACCAGCATTGTTTATAGCTGATAGCAGTTCCTCGCCAAACTATTTTTTAGCAACACAATTTTCCAGTAATGCTCTTAATTTCTCTGGTTCTAAATTTCGTCCGATAAAAACTAATTGATTTTTGGGCATACCTTTCCATTCATCATCTTCAATGCCAAAACGCTTTCCACTGAGATGAAAGATATGACGGGCGGTACTTCCTTTTATCCATAAAATACCTTTAGCGCGAAAAACCGATTCGGGTAGTTGATTATAGAGAAAATATTGAAACTTGCGAATATCTAAAGGCTGTTTTGTTTCAAAAGATAGAGAAGTAAAACCATCCTCATCTAAATGATCTGAATGGTGATGATGGTCATGATTATGTCTTTGGTGGTGATGATGCTCGTGAGAATGATGTTCGTGGTGGTGGTGTTCGCTCTCGTGATGAGAATGATTTGTTTCTTCTTGAAAATAACGGTCTGATTCAAACAAACCTACACTTAAAATTAAAGGTAAAGCAACATTGCCTTTGACCATTTGTAAAATTCTTACATTAGGACGTTGTTGGCGAATTTTATCTTCAATTTTTGCTACTACTTGTGATTCCACTAAATCTGTTTTATTGAGTAAAATAACATCTGCATAAGTAATTTGTTGTTTAGCTGCAAAACTTTCTTCTCTAGTTTGAGTATAAAAATTATCACAATCAACTAAAGTAATAATAGAATCAAGGCGAGTTTTACCTCTTAATTCCGTACTTAAAAAAGTTACCGCTATTGGTAAAGGATCGGCTATCCCTGTAGTCTCTACAATCAAATAATCTATTTTTTCTCTGCGTTCTAAAATCTTATGGACTGTTTTAACTAAGTCCTCATTGATGGTGCAGCAAATACAGCCATTATTTAGCTCTACAACATCATCATCACTGGAAATAATCAATTCGTTGTCAATACCAATTTCGCCAAACTCATTGACTAGAACCGCCGTTTTCAATCCTTGCTGTTGAGTCAGAATATGGTTGAGCAGAGTAGTTTTTCCACTACCTAAAAATCCTGTAATAATGCTAACGGGTATGCCTTGTATTGATGTGTCCATTAACTAATTGTTAGATAGCTGTTGACGATCGTGATAACGATTCTCATCATAGCCTCGGACTCTGACAACAGCAAGAGTAAGACGATAATCGAGAAAATACCGCATCTCGGATATCATAAAAATGATAATCATTCTTGTTTTATTTGTCGGTGTATTTTTGATGCAGCCTTTACAATCAATGTCCAATTATCGTTTCCTATTTGTCATCGCTCTAGCATTGGGGATTACACCTTTAGTCGGGTGTAACTCCTCCGAGGTAAGTGAAACTCCAACAGAATCAACTGCGCCTGAAGCCTCTCAAGCCTCAGATCTTGACGCTACAGAAACCCAACTAGAAGTAATGGTAAGTATTCCCCCACAAAAATACTTTGTAGAGCGAATTGGTGGCGACCGCGTTAATGTTGATATTCTCTTACCGTCAGGAGCGAGTCCTGCTACTTACGAACCCAAACCCCAGCAACTTCAGAGCTTAAGCGATGCCGATGCCTATGTCCGCATCCACGTACCCTTCGAGAAAGCTTGGTGGGAACGCATTAGTTCTGCTAATTCCGATTTACAGGTAATAGATTTAACTAAAGATATCGACCGAATACCGATGGCTTTCGACCATCATCACCACGGGGAAGAAGACGGACACGGACATGATGATGCACATGGGCACAATGAAGCACACGGACACAATGAAGCAGAAGCTGAAACAGGTACTAATCCCGATCCTCATATTTGGCTATCTCCTCCCCTAGTTAAAGAACAAGCCCAGACAATCTACGACGCTTTAGTAGAGCTAGATCCGCAAAATGAGCCTAGGTATCAAGAGAATTTGACAGCATTTATCGCCGAGATCGAACAGCTCGATCGAGACATAGAAGCCACCCTCGCTAATGTTGAAGATCGAACCTTTATGGTCTTTCATCCTGCTTGGGGATACTTTGCGGATGCCTATAACTTAGAAATGATTCCGATTGAAGTTGGCGGAAACGAGCCGAGTGCTGCGGAAATGTCTCAACTGATTAAAGAAGCTGAAGCAGAAAATATTGAGGTCATCTTTGCACAGCCTCAATTCAGCACTAAGGATGCTAAAACTATTGCTAATGAAATTGGTGGCGAAGTAATTTTAATCGACCCCCTGGCAGAAGACTGGTTGAGTAATATGCGTAAGGTTGCTGATACTTATAAGCAAGTTCTCAGTTGATGAGTCGGACTAACCAAACATTGAACATTGCGAGACAGCGCGTTGTAGGGGTTGCCCCCATACAGCCCCTATTAGGGCAAAGTCATGCTTCGCATGACGATGGCGCGTATGCGCCGTGCGACTGTCGAGGGCGAACATTAAACATTTTGGTTTCAAGCCTCTTCCTTTATGAAGAAAGAAGTTTGGGAGAGGTTTCAAGCCTACTTCAATCACGAATGATAAATGTTAAGTGATAAATGAAATGACATCAAATTCATCCGATCTGGTAATCGAAGTTAAAAATCTTTGGGCGGGCTACAAGCAAAATGATGTTTTGCAGGCGATCGATTTTTCCGTTCGCGAACTAGACTATATCGGCATCATCGGTCCTAATGGCGGAGGTAAAACAACCCTATTTAAGGTGTTGCTGGGACTACTACCACCTCAACGAGGACAGGTCAGAATTTTAGGTCTGGAAGCCAAGCGAGGTCGGCGATATATTGGCTATGTTCCCCAAATAATTACCTTCGATCGCAGTTTTCCTATCGATGTTTGGGATGTAGTGCGGATGGGACGCTTGGGAAAACGCCGTCTTCTGAGTCGTTACAATCGTCGAGATGATGAAAAGGTGGAACAGGCACTACGACAGGTAGACCTACTCGATCTTCGCCATCGTTCCGTAAGCGAGCTTTCTGGAGGACAACTACAGCGAGTATATCTTGCCAGAGCCTTAGCCACAGAACCACGTATCTTACTTCTAGATGAACCGACTGCTAGCTTGGATAGTCGAGTATCAGCAATAATTTACGACCTGCTTGGGGAGATTAACAGCTATGTTACAATTTTAACTATTTCCCACGATATTGGAGCTATTTCGTCTCAGGTTAAAACCGTAGGCTGTTTGAATCAAAAACTCTATTATCACGGCGATCGCCAAGTGACCGATCGGATGCTAGAGCAAACCTATGGCAACGCCATAGAACGAGTAGTTCATCAGGGCATTCCTCAGCGCATTTTAGACCCACATAATACAGAAGGATAGAAGATGTTGGAAGCGTTACAACAAGAATTTATGCAAAATGCGCTGCTAGCTGGACTGCTGGTAAGTATTGCCAGTGGAATTATTGGCACTTTTGTAGTAGTCAATCGCATCGTGTTTATTGCAGGAGGAATAGCCCATGCAGCCTACGGAGGCGTTGGCATGAGTTTTTTCTTTCGCTTTAATCCCGTACTAGGAGCTATTGGTTTTAGTTTAGTTGCAGCAATGAGCATGGGTCTAGTGCAGCGTAAAACTCGACTGCGAGAGGATACTGTTATTGGTATGTTGTGGTCGATTGGTATGGCTATTGGCGTGATTTTTATCGACCTGACTGAAGGCTACGTGGCAAATTTGAGAAGCTATTTATTTGGTAGCATTCTGGCTGTTCCGCGACAAGATTTGTGGATTATGCTGCTCCTAGATATCATTATCGTTCTATTAGTAGTGGCATTTTATAAGGAGCTATTAGCCATTTCCTTTGACGATACTTTTGCCACAGTTCGTAATGTACCCGTAGATGCTCTCTATCTAATGTTGATGGGTATTATTGCCTTGACAACCGCGATGCTGATGCGAGTTGCTGGAGTAATTCTGCTGATTGCCTTGCTGTCTATGCCTGCTGCGATCGCCAATCTCTATGTCCAAGATATGAAGAAAACGATCTTGCTAGCTATTGGTCTGTGCATGGTGTTTACTACCGTAGGTTTAGCACTTTCTTATCTTCTCAATTTTACTTCTGGAGCGACGATCGTACTTTGTGCTGCGGTTACTTATCTTATCAGTCTGGGTATTAACGCTTGGCGACAATCTCTTCAGAAGGGCGACAGAGCTTTTGAAAAAGCTTAGACGACGCTTATATTAGAAAAGCGATGCAGCGCGGTCTTGAAGGTTTCCTTCTTAGAGCGACTGCATCAAGAAGCGATCGCCTTTCTATGCAGGGGTGCTTGGGTGCTTGGGTGCAGGGGAGAATTTTTACTTGTAAGTAGACAACTCTCCCCCGCTCTTCGGCTCCTCTGCTCAGAAGTTAGGCAAAAGCAAAATCACTTTCACTCAAGCTATTGACATCAACATTTTGAATAATTCCTAAATCCGAGTTGTTGGCAGAGATTAAAGCATCATTGCCTTGAGGGGTTATAGTGAGATCGCTGTAACCAATACCCAAACCAGCAATACCAATTACATCTTCATCAATAGTAAAATCAGTAATAGTATTAGCAGTTTCAGGAATTTCGGCAGTCGCCACCCAAAATTGGTCTGCACCCTCACCGCCAGTCATAGTATTGTTACCGCCATTAGTTATAAAGAATCGATCTGCACCTTTAGCACCAAAAGCGCGATCACTTTCACCTAAGATTAAGATGTCATCTCCAGAAGCGGATCTGTCAATAAGTTTGTGTCAAAGAAAGTTAAAGTGGAAGCCGTCCTTCAAACTCGATGGCAAATCGATTTAAAGCAGCTTTCCAATCCCGTAAAGGTCTAGTCCATCTCTGAGATAAGTTATTAATCGCAAGATAAATAACTTTGAGCGCAGCTTCATCTGTTGGAAAAATCCGATGATTCTTCAACACTTTTCTAAGAGTCATATTCATCGACTCGATCGCATTAGTGGTGTAAATAATGCGACGGATTTCTGGAGGAAACTGGAAAAACGGAATCACGTGCTGCCAGTGAGCCAGCCAAGACCTACTAATTGGGGCATAAGTGGAGTCCCACTTGTCAGCAAAAGTTATTAGTGCCTGTTCGGCTTCAGCTTCAGTAGCGGCAGTGTACACTCGTTTGAGGTCAGCGGCAACAGCTTTACGGTGTTTGTAGGAGACATAGCGTAGGGAGTTCCTGACCATGTGTACCATACATAACTGTACGCGGGTTTGCGTAAATACCGTTTCAATCGCTTCGGCGAAGCCCGTCAGACCATCGATACAAGCAATAAAGATATCCTTGACTCCACGATTCTTTAACTCAGTTAACACCGACAGCCAGAATTTTGCCGTTTCTGTCTGGGTCATCCACAGCCCCAATAACTCCTTATCGCCTTCGATGTTGATTCCCAGAGCTAGATGGACGGCTTTGTTGATGACTCTTCCCTCCTGTCTGACTTTGACGACCAAAGCATCAAAAAAGATAATTGGATACACTGCCTCTAGGCTGCGATTTTGCCACTGGAGTCGCTCTTCATGAACCGCATTGGTTACTTGAGATACCAGGGCTGGCGATACTTCTACTCCATAAAGGTCTTGTAGTTGGGCTTGGATATCACGAGTGGTCATTCCTCTCGCATACAGGGCGAGAATCTTGTCATCGAAGCCTGTAAAACGAGTTTGTCCTTTTTTGACCATCTGAGGCTCGAATTGGCGATCGCGATCGCGAGGCACGGCAAGTTCCGCTTCGCCAAACTCCCCCTTAATGGTTTTACGGCTGTGTCCGTTGCGTCGATTTTGTCGCTCTTTTTTGCCCCGCTCTGCCTTCTGAGTCTCTAGATGTACGTCTATTTCAGCTTCTAAACAACGCTCTACGAGTTTTTTGGTCAGTTGTTTGAGGATTCCTCCTTCTCCAATAAGGTCTTCTGGTTTTTCATAGTCTTTGAGCAGTTCATCAATTAACTCTGGTCGAAAGGTCATAGTCTCATTCCTCACATTAATTCTATTTATTAGAGTGTGTTTTGACCTTTGACACAATTTATTTTACATACCCAGTCCGAAGGACTCAGCCATGCCGCTAGGCTTATCGCTTTAGTCGTTTATTGTTTTGATTTTGATAACGATTATCATTATAATAAATCTTAGATACACCATACTGTTTTCTTTCACCATGTTAGAGACTTCCCAGCAACTACCAGTCACTATCATCACAGGCTTTCTCGGTAGCGGGAAAACTACCTTACTCAATCAAATCCTGCAAAATGACGGTGGGGGATGCTACATGCGGCAAACCGAATCGCCTTTGTGGTCAAGGAGCATATCCAACCACCGTGTTGACTACAACCAAAAAGTAGCAGTATTAGTAAACGAGTTTGGCGATATTAATATCGATGCTCAACTTTTGGTTTCCTACGACGATGACATGGTGGAATTGAGCAACGGTTGTATTTGCTGCACGATTAATGAAGGCTTGGTAGAAGCAGTAACGCGAATCTTGGCTAAGGGAGAAAAAGTAGAGCGTTTGATTATTGAAACTACTGGTGTAGCTGACCCTTTGCCGATTATTCTGACTTTTGTGGGTTCGGATTTTCGAGATTTTACGCGCCTAGACTCGGTTATTACCTTGATTGATGCGGAAAGCTTTACCCCAGAACATTTCAATAGCGAGGTGGCGTATAAGCAGATTGCCTATGGGGATATTCTCTTGCTAAATAAAACCGATTTAGCGAGTAGAGAACAATTAACTGCATTAGAAACCTACATTGCTTCAATTAAAAATAATCCCAGAATTATTCAGACACAATATGCTCAAGTTCCCCTACCTTTAATCTTGGATTTGGGTTTGACTGCGACAGATAGCTACCTCGAACAAGAACACCACGAACATCATCACCATCATTCCCATCACTTAGAAGCCGATGGTTTTGTGTCTATGTCCTTTCAAAGCGATCGCCCCTTTGATGTCTATAAATTTCAAAAGTTTTTAAACGAAGGACTTCCCCTAGAAGTTTTTCGTGCTAAAGGAATTGTTTGGTTTGCAGGAAGCCAATTAAGGCACATTTTCCAACTTTGCGGACAGCGCAACGATATTAAGTCCGAACCTTGGTCTAGTCCTCCTGTCAACCAGCTAGTTTTTATCGGTCGTCATTTAGATACCGATAAACTCCGCCAACAGCTAAATGACTGCTTGGCTACTTCTGTTACTATTTAGTTTAATCTAATTCAAATTTATGACCCTAGCTAAGTCCCAACCAGATCGATTGGACAAAATCGATAATAAATTACCTCAATTAACTACTACGCAACAGTCTCCCGTGTCAGAAGAGGAGATGCGCCAAGCAGTAAGGACTTTACTCTTGGGATTGGGAGAAGATCCAGACCGCGAAGGCTTGAGAGATACCCCCAAGAGAGTGGTCAAAGCCTTAAAGTTTTTGACTTCTGGCTATCATCAATCTTTAGACGAATTGCTCAATGGGGCAGTGTTTCACGAAGACGCTAATGAAATGGTCTTAGTTCGGGATATCGATCTGTTTAGCTCCTGCGAACACCATATCTTACCCATTATCGGTCGCGCTCACGTAGCTTATATTCCCGATGGTAAGGTAATCGGACTGTCCAAAATTGCTCGTATCTGCGAAATGTACGGACGGCGTTTGCAGGTACAGGAAAGATTAACCGCCCAAATCGCCGACGCACTCCAAGGATTATTACAACCAAAAGGGGTGGCGGTAGTAGTAGAAGCCAGCCATATGTGTATGGTGATGCGGGGAGTACAAAAACCTGGTTCTTGGACTTCTACCAGTGCGGTTAGAGGTGTGTTTGCCGATGATGCTAAAACCCGTCAGGAGTTTATGAGTTTAATTCGCCACAACCCTGTGTGGCGTTGATCGATTTGCGTGTCCCTGTTAGAGATGGGTATTAAGCCCATCTCTTTATTCTTAACCGAGGAAGCGTAGCTTAGTCAGTCTCTAAGGAATCGCCCCCTCCAAGGTTGACACGGGTGATCGCTTGTCTCGATGTTCACCAATTTTAATTCGCGATTGTTAATTTTTATGCCAATTCGACAACCCAGCAGTCACAAAACTATTATTAATTTTCTCAAACAACTCCGACGAGAAATTGATGCTCAAGATTTGTATTCAGAGTTAAAGCGTCAGGGCAAAAAGATCGGATTGGCAACAGTGTATCGTGCCTTAAAAACTCTTCACAAACAAGGCTCGATCCAAGAACGATTAAGTATTAAAGGTAAATCTTTGTATAGTGCTACTTCATTCCACCAGCAACATCACCTTAACTGTCTTCACTGTCAACGTTCGATTGTTATCGATAGTTGTCCGATAAACGGTAATTTAGACCGTTGGTTTCAACAATCTCAAGAATTTAAGGTTTACTATCATACTCTAGAATTTTTTGGTTTATGCACCGACTGTCAAGAACAAGAAGCATTTCGCCAATTATAAAGCGATCGCTAAAGCGTTACAGGAATTAGAAAATCCACAATCAGCGTATTAACTTATTGCCATTAAGGCCCACATTTCGCGAGTTGCATTATACTTATAATAAATTTCATTCAAATCCATTACCTTGGGGTAGTTTTAGCGATTTAAGTCTAAATCATGTCATCGCGAAAAATCAACAATAGTTCAAGATGTGACAATGAAAATCTGACAAAATTAGCGATATTTACCATAATCTATCGTGCTTCATTAGTAACGTGCGAAATATAGGTTAAGGGAGGCTTACTTGTTTTTTTAGTAATTTGAAATTGTATAAGTTTTACCGAACTTAAATTGGGAGAACAAAACCATGGGATTTAAGTATATTGATTCTATAGCAACACCCGAAAATGTCGACAAGCTTTTGACATTGGTAGATAAGGTTGCAGGAGTTAGGGTCGAAACGAACAACGTGTTTGATATTGAAGATGCCTTAGGTTCTGTTGACACAATTAACGCAACCAAATTAAAGCCGAAGCAAATTCGGCAAATCCCAAATAACATTCGTCAGTTTTGTCAAAACGGCTGAAAACGCGACGATAGTATTTAAGTTTGTTAAAAAAGCACTCAACTAGATGTCGCTCCTTGTACAGATGTGAATCGTAATCTCTAGGGTTGAGGCGACCAGAACGAGGCGGAATCACGCCTTGAGCACCAGTTTCCTCAATCAAGACCACAAAAGCATCACAATCATAGCCTTTATCGGCAATTACCTGTTGAGCTCGATAACCAGCCACCAATGCCTCTCCTTGACTGATATCGGCGGTTTGCCCTGGAGTCAGAAGCAACCGCAGCGGATTGCCCAACGCATCTACCACAGCATGTAACTTGGTACTAAATCCGCCACAAGAACCTCCTAAAGAGTGTTTTTCTGACCCCCTTTTGCTCCTGCTGCACAGGGATGAGCACGAATCATGGTGCTATCGGGAATTAAACTTTCTAAGTCAGCAGAGTGGGACATTTCTTGCAAGAGACGATGCCAAACTCCCTTCTGACACCAACGCCGATATCGTTTGTAGAGGCTGTTCCAGTTGCCAAAACGTTTGGGTAATTCACGCCATTGAGCACCTGTGCGAGTAATCCAGAGAACCGCATTCAGAAAACGACGACAAGCTTTGGGGTCTTTGATACGGATGTCTTGTTGGTGGCTCAGAACAACGAAAATTTGCTGCCAAGCAGAATCGTCCAACTTAACACGAGATTTCATGAAGAATTTTTTGACTAAAATCAGCAACTTCAGGTACTTTCTCATCTTTGCCTCTTTACGTCAACAGAACCTAAGAGATAGTCCCCAAATGCAAAAATGTCTCGCACAAGTTCGCCAAGACCCTGCTTCTGCCCAGCTCCTGGAAGAGCGCTATATGGGAAAAGAGTTTGATTTGGAAGAGCTGCTCAAACTGCCTCGAAACTCTCTGGGGTGGACTTATGCCACAATTCTCAAGACGATGAACTACGATCCTCAATTTTATCGTATTCGCGAGATTCGCTCAGATGTCGATTACATTACTCATCGGGTTCGCAAAACCCATGACTTGCACCATGTTCTGACGGGATTTAGCTTTGATGATTATGGTGAACTCGGTGTTATTTCGGTTACGGTCGGACAAATTAACTATCCAGCTTTTATTTTCATCGACTTGCTTTCGGGGCTGTTAATCTACAGTACGGGTCGAGAGAGAGAGGGGATTGAGAATTACATGAGATATAGCTTTGACCTTGTTTCCCAAGGGATTAAGATAGCGCGACAGGCAAAGCCTTTATTTGCGGTTAAGTGGGAAGAAGGATTAGAGCGTTCTTTAGATGAGTGGCGAAGCGAACTGGGGATTGTTCCTGTAACATCAGGACAATGGAGTTGGTATAATCGACCATTTCTACAGCAGGCGCTCTCCAGTGGGGGAATAACTTAAAATTCCTTTGAATGTTAGGTACATCTAATTAAAGAAGTTTTAGGAGATTCAATCATGTGTGTGCCCGTGAGCTTTGAAAATACTATTACTGGTACTCCAGCTAAAAGACCGGCTTGTTTCGAGCGTCTGTTGTCTGAGATCGATGGAGATGGCGATCGCCTGATCAATCTGTTTAAAGATATCCACCAGAACCCGGAGTTGGCGTTCATGGAAACCCGAACGGCTGGAATTGTGGCGGAGGAACTCAAGACATTGGGCTATGAAGTCAAAACTGGCGTTGGTCAGACTGGCGTCGTGGGGATTCTGCGTAATGGTGACGGCTCGACGGTGATGTATCGGGCCGATATGGATGCACTGCCCGTAGAAGAAACGACCGAATTATCCTATTCTAGCACCAAGCAGGTTGTGAACGAAGATGGGACGGAAGTGCCTGTGGCACATACCTGTGGTCATGATGCCCATACCGTTTGGTTGTTGGGGCTGGCGAAGGTAATGATGGCATTGCGAGCGGAGTGGAATGGAACCCTGATTTTGGTAGCACAACCAGCCGAAGAGAGAGTGAGAGGTGCCAAGGCCATGGTCGCGGATGGGCTTTACACTCGCCACGACGTGCCGGTTCCGGATTATCTGTTAGCAATGCATACGGCTCCTGCCCCAACTGGGGTAGTTGCCAGTAGAGCCGGAACGCAAATGGCTGGCAGTGACAACATCGATGTGTCGTTTAAGGGTGTAGGGGGGCATAGTTCTTCTCCTCATCTAGCGAAAGATCCGATTCTCATGAGCGCTCACGCGATCGTTCAGTATCAATCGATCGTGGCTCGGGCGATTGACCCCAAAGAAGCGGCCGTGATTACGGTGGGTGCTATTAATTCGGGGAATACCGCGAATGTAATCCCAGAAGAATCGTTGCTCAAAATCAATTTGCGCTGGTTTAATCCGGCAGTCCGAGAAACGCTGCTAAAAGGGATTCACTCGGTGAATGTGTCCTTGGCCAAGGCCTATGGTCTGCCAGAAGATAAACTACCGACCATAACGGAAGGAAGTAGCACTACTCCTTTGGTGAATGACGAAGCGGCGATCGAGCGCATCAATGCCCACATACTGAATCTGGTAGGTTCAGACAAACTGCTAACCACTTTTCCAGGCTCTACAGCGTCTGAGGATGCTCATTTGCTTAAGGGTGACTATGACACAATTCAGTTTGGTTATATCTATGTGGGTATAGCCGAACCCAATCTTTTTGCCAAAGCCAGGGCAGAAGGTAAAACCGTTCCCTTCACAAACCATAACCCTAATTTTCAGGTAGATCTCAATGCCATTCCGTTTGGCACTAAGGTGGCTGCAGTGATGACAATGGGGTTTTTGCAAAATTAGGCAACGTGTTAATAACTTTAAGCCACTTGTTGATACATTAGTTGTTAGTAAACAGGAGTGCATATGCGATTTCGTTACCAGATGGCCTTAGGAACTATGCTACTGCTGTTGCTCGGATTTATGGCACCAATAGGATTTGCTCAAAGTCAGTCATCCCCTAATATTGCGAGTCAGGAAATCACTAGCATCTTGTTTGAGAATGTGCGGATATTGGACGGCACTTCCGAGCAACTGTCTGCTCCTTCTAATGTGTTAGTGGTTGGAAACAAGATCCAGACAATTTCTACTGGGTCGATTTCTCTACCAGCAGGGACTAACGTAACTCGGATCAGCGGTAAAAGACGGGTACTGATGCCTGGACTGATTGATGCTCATGTTCACTTGGTTATGGAGACGTCTTCAGTCGAGAAGCTAATGGCAGTGGCAGCCAGTGGTTCGCCAGAGGAACTGTTTCAGAAAGTGGAAAAAAATGCTACTGCCATGCTCATGCGAGGGTTTACCAGTGCGCGGGATATGGCGGGACCGGTGTTTGAGTTAAAGCAAAACATTGACCGGGGTGATGTAGTAGGTCCGCGCATTTGGCCTTCGGGAGCGATGATTTCGCAAACTGGTGGTCATGGAGACTTTCGCGAACTTAAAGAGCTACCCAGGACGCCAACTTCTGAGCTGAGTCTGGCGGAACAATATGGAATAAGTGCGATCGCCGATGGGGTGCCTGAGGTCTTACGCAGAACCCGCGAGCAGCTCATGCGGGGAGCCAGTCAGGTTAAGCTAGCGGCAGGTGGTGGTGTAGCCTCACATTATGACCCGATAGATGTTAGCGAATACACGGAGGCAGAATTTCACGCCGCTGTTGAAGCTGCTGAAAACTGGAACACCTACGTTGCCGTCCATGCCTATACGCCCAAGGCTATTCAGACGGCAATTCGGGCTGGAGTGAAGTGCATCGAGCACGGTCAACTGATGGATGAAGAAACTGCCAGGATAATGGCTAAAAAAGGAATCTGGCTTAGTACGCAGCCGTTCCTTGACGATGAGGATGCAAATCCCTATCCTGAAGGCTCGCCCAATCGCGCCAGACAACTAAAAGTGTCTCAGGGTACCGACAGAGCCTATAACCTGGCTAAGAAATACAAACTTAAAACCGCTTGGGGTACTGACACGTTATACAGTCCCAGAAAAGCCGCTCGCCAAGGGGCGCAGTTATCGAAAATGGTACGCTGGTACACTCCTGCTAAAACGCTGAGGATGGCAACCATTACTAATGCTGAATTGCTAGCGTTGTCTGGTCCACGCAATCCTTATCCTGGAAAGTTGGGGATTGTTGAAGAAGGGGCGCTGGCTGACTTGCTGTTGGTGAACGGTAATCCACTGGATGATATTCAGTTAATTGAGGACCCAGAGAATAACTTCGTTACGATCGTGAAAGACGGTAAGATTTACAAAAATCTTCTCAGTTGATTGAAGATTCATATAGTCGGTCGACCCGTCTCGATCGGAGTAACTTTAGAAAAGTACCCCTTAATAAAATACTGGTTTATAAACTTTAAAACCCAGGGTTGGGTGGTATCGATGTTTAATTTTACTATGACTTTGCTCTATTGGATTAGCGGTACAGGGGAGAACTTCATGTTCCACATCTTCTCCTAGCTCTTCCTTGATGGCACAAGGATAGGATCTTAATCCATCAGTGGCTACGTAAGAAGAATTCCGTCACATCTCGGTAACTCAATTTGTATCTGACTCGACTCAGCAAAACTTGAAAGATAATATCTGTGGAGACTTTAATAAAGTTGAACTGACTATCACTGTGCTCATTATAGGTTAGACGACAGCTTTTGCATCGGAACCTCTCATAACCTAAATTGGTTGTCCTCCGAAGTAGAGAAAATTTAACTGAATTACAGTGTGGGCATTTCATACAGAACTTTACAGGATTGAAGTTGTCACAGCTTCAGCTTATCCAAAATCAGTTTTGGCTATTCACGTCTAACAGATTCGATAAAAGTAGTGATAACCAGAGTTTTATTTTGTTTCAACTATTAACCTAACAGTGCCCCCGATGGCGATGTCATGCTCGGGCAGGGCCCGGCGAATGCGGAGACGCCATTCGCGACCGACTGCCCATTGTTGCGCTGGTTCGGTCTGAATAGAGGTCTTGAGGATCATACCTTTGTTAGAAATTCTGTCGATACCCAGCACTGTCGGTTCGGTCAACATTGTGCTGTGCCATTCGGGGTCGTTGTAAAATGTTTGGGCCATTTCTTTAAGCACATCCAGGCATCTGTCAGGGTCAGCTTCATAAGCCACATTAATACTGAAAGATACCCGCGACCAGTTACGGGTTGAATTTTTTACCTGGGTGATGCTGCTGTTGGGGATGCTCACCAGCTCACCGTTGTCGCTGCGCAGTTGGGTAATCCGCAGGTTGAAGTTTTCGACCAAACCGGCGGCGCTACCAATATCGATCACATCGCCAACCGCATACTGATCTTCCGCCAAAATAAACAAGCCATTTACCAGGTCTTTCACCAAGTTTTGCGAGCCAAATGTAATTGTTAGACCCGCCACACTGGTGATGGCGATCAACGACACGGTAGAGACCTTTAGAAAGTGCAGAGCCAACAGGATCCCAATCAGCAACAGCACAATGGTAACCAAACCCTTTACAGCAACAGCAACTGTTAAAACCCGCAAATTACGACGCTTGATATCCCCAAACGCCATCAGATTTCCCAAATATAGCCCTTCTCGTTCGGTGGCGAAGTGGTCAATCAGATGACGGCTAATTCGAATGGCAAGACCTATAAAAAACCAAACAGAGAGCAGGCCGACAATGACTTTAAGCGGCTCACCAATGGGAGAATTAAGCAGTATATAGGGAGATACCCAAGCTACCCAAGCTACCCCGCCATACCAAGCTAAAATAACGAGCCAAAACAGCAGCCACTGGATAAAGTCTAGGATTGAGAGTCGGCGGTCTAGGGTAGAGGTCTGCTGTAGCTCCCGCAGAAGATTAGCTCGCTTTTGCTCAACCTGTCTGCGGATAGTCTCTGGACTGGCTTTGGTTTGGAATTCTTCAGCTGAAGAAGCGTGCTCTACTTCGGCGTTAATGACTTTTTTGCGCTGTCGAAGCTGTTTTTGGCGTCGCGAAATCGCAAATTTTAAGCCAAATACAACCACCGACAAAATTATTAGGGAAGAAACAATAGTGTTGACCCGCTGTCTGCTTTCGGGCAGATTTTCGAGCCCGCTGCGCAGATCCTCTTCCAAGGCGTCGCGCCATTTCATCGCTAGCTCATCTACCGGTACGCCAGCGTAGTTATCATCATATTCTGTAACCGTTGCTAGAATTAGAGGTTCAGGAAATTCGGCGTCTCTAACGTCGATAACCGGTAAATTGTGGAGCATAGATACCTCGAACACCAAGGACTCTGGGTCCATAGGGCGCTTGATTAAAAGCAAGAGCTTATCCTGGATTGCTGCGGCCCGCTGCTCTACAGGCATTTGCTCACCAATGCTATCGGGGCTACGATCGTAAACGGTGGGTGAGGCGATTGTGAATAATTTTCGACTGCTCAGGGGAGATTTGACCACGATCGCTTCAATATTGCCGTAGCGAGTGACTCCAGACGATGGGTCGGCGGTGTCTTCTAGGGTCAAATCTTCTAATAGTAAAAACTGGGCTGAGCCAGGTTGACCTGCTGCAAAGCTTATTCCTAGAGCTAGTAAAAATGCCAGGATAAAGCTTAAGAGTCGAGCTCTAAGAATAGACATAGACTTTGAATTGATTCTACCTTTCATTGTAAGCGAGGGAGAGCCGAGATACGTGTAAAATAGTGCAAGATAGCTATTAAAGCCTTAGTTAGTCTGGGTTTCAAGAATCTCCACTGGCAAGTTAATTGCTCCTTCAAATGGTTGAGGAATGTTGTTCAAATCCACCACGTAATCTCCGTACCGCTTCAGATTGCGGTTAATATAAGGACTCATAGTTGCCAACATCCGACGATTAATCTTAAATCCCTCTGCACTCAAAGAACAAAACTCTCCCCACGTTAGCCAGTGCCCCGCCTGAGATATTTGACATACACCAACTCTGGATCGGCTTCGTCGAGATGATGAATCACACCACTCAATGTGTAGCCCAACTTCGCTAAAAGGCCTAAATAGAAGGTTCGTGCCATATGGTGCAACTAGGTTAAAATTAGATTAAAATTTATGTTTTTCACCTCATTTTTGGCTCTGAAATATAATAAATACAAATAAAAAACATTGCCTAAAAGGACTCCTTCTAGGCAATGTTTTAAAAATTCAAGACGGAGTTACAATGCTTTGCTATAGGTATTTTGATATACCCCAACCTCCATTTTAGGCAAAGTTTTTTCAATATATGCGGTGTGCAAAAACATTTGTGTAACTTATGTTTTTGCGATCGCTAAAATCAACAAATCCAATTGCTGTATTGATTGTATAGCAAGGGTTTTAGCGACAGGCTGCACTATATCGCACAAACCTTCTATTTAGGTCATAGTACAACTTCAAAATATTACGCCATCAAGAGTCGAGAAGAAGCGATCGCCTATCTGAATCATCCCGTTCTCGGTGCGCGATTAGGTTCTGTTGACGTAAAGAGGCAAAGATGAGAAAGTACCTGAAGTTGCTGATTTTAGTCAAAAAATTCTTCATGAAATCTCGTGTTAAGTTGGACGATTCTGCTTGGCAGCAAATTTTCGTTGTTCTGAGCCACCAACAAGACATCCGTATCAAAGACCCCAAAGCTTGTCGTCGTTTTCTGAATGCGGTTCTCTGGATTACTCGCACAGGTGCTCAATGGCGTGAATTACCCAAACGTTTTGGCAACTGGAACAGCCTCTACAAACGATATCGGCGTTGGTGTCAGAAGGGAGTTTGGCATCGTCTCTTGCAAGAAATGTCCCACTCTGCTGACTTAGAAAGTTTAATTCCCGATAGCACCATGATTCGTGCTCATCCCTGTGCAGCAGGAGCAAAAGGGGGTCAGAAAAACACTCTTTAGGAGGTTCTTGTGGCGGATTTAGTACCAAGTTACATGCTGTGGTAGATGCGTTGGGCAATCCGCTGCGGTTGCTTCTGACTCCAGGGCAAACCGCCGATATCAGTCAAGGAGAGGCATTGGTGGCTGGTTATCGAGCTCAACAGGTAATTGCCGATAAAGGCTATGATTGTGATGCTTTTGTGGTCTTGATTGAGGAAACTGGTGCTCAAGGCGTGATTCCGCCTCGTTCTGGTCGCCTCAACCCTAGAGATTACGATTCACATCTGTACAAGGAGCGACATCTAGTTGAGTGCTTTTTTAACAAACTTAAATACTATCGTCGCGTTTTCAGCCGTTTTGACAAAACTGACGAATGTTATTTGGGATTTGCCGAATTTGCTTCGGCTTTAATTTGGTTGCGTTAATTGTGTCAACAGAACCTAGCCTACCTGCGAAATGTCTGTTACATCTATTGAAGACAACAGTTTCCTTTATACAGCGCTCGCTCTATATTTGATGCCTTACCAGTTCAGTTTTCTTACAATTTAGGCAATGTTACCAATTGGCTTTTGCGTGAACCCGCAATTTAAATTGTTCCAACGTATTTCTCTGCTCAATGTTAGGGTTTGAACCAAACAAATATAGCCTGTCTAAATAAATATAAATAGCTCTGAGTCTAAGAAAAAGGTTAATAAGTTCTTCATAGTTATCAGGTAAATTTTTAATTTCGCAGTATCCCGCTAAGATCTCTGATTTAATCTCTTCTCTGTTAGGTTTGTTGCGAATTGATGAAAGAGAAATAGCAAGATCTGAAACAAACCAATGGTAACAGCAATTGCCGAAGTCAAACGCAAAGATTTGGTTTGTAACTGGATTGTAACGAAAGTTTTGAGGAGCATAATCAGCGTGAATAATGCCAAATGTTTCTGACGACCTCTCAAGGTCGTGGCACATACTTAAAACTTCTCGATATTCATGTCTTGAAAAAAAATCGTCTTGAGGTAGTAACTGTTCTGCTTGTCTAAAAAGTATTTCATCACTCCAAATCCAGGGCTTTGAGGTTGTCCCAGGCGGATTATATGATTGAGAAGCTTTGTGAATATAAGCAAGACTTCTGCCCCATTCACGAAAAAATTGCTTATTCCAATACTGCGAACCATCTTCAACGCAAATACCGTCAACATATGAAAGAACGGAACAGATAAATAATCCTGATTGGGCAGCCCATTCAGTTAACAGTAAGCCTTTAGCATTGGAGATTCCGTAGGCTACATTTACAGAGTGTTCTTTTAAGTAGGAAAGAAATTTAAGTTCTGCTTGCACCTCTTTATAGCTACGAAAAGTTGCGTCTGTAAGTCGTAATATTTGCCAAAAGTTCTCCGAATCTTTAAATCGAAACACAGCACTTCCGGAATTGCTAATATGCTCAACTGTTTCCGGTATTCCGCCCCATTCATTTACGACTGCTTCGGCTTCAACAAGTGTCGCATATTTTATCATCGCTTATTAGCCTAAACATACGTTTTTGTTGCGCGATAATAATATCGATCGCTCCTAGCTAGCGCCACCTCCCATCATTTTTCTAAGTACTTTGAGACACCACCGAACTCAAATAGCTACCGTATTGAGTAACCCAATCTTCAAGGACTGCGGATCTCTCAAACTTTTACCATTCTGCTTCAATCGCAGGTTTGTATTGTTTTTGGTAACAATGGGTGGATTTGGCAAACTCGGAATACGAGTATCAATCGCCACCTCCAGCAGCTGACATTATTATAGTTCTATTGGCTTAAGTTTGTCTGGATTGACCAGTATAAAAGCCGATTCAATTTTGTCATTTGAAAAATCAAACGTCGTGACGCTGAAAAGACGATCGTTCACACAAGTCAGGATGCCAGGCTGACCATTAATCTCACGAATTTGATAAATCGTTTCAACAGGCTTCTTCTTCCGAATCGTTAGCAGGAATCGAGCAACCTTTGCTGCGCCATGAAGAGGTTTTAAAATGGACGGTGCTTTACCACCACCATCATCCCAAAGAGTAATGTCTTCCGATAAAAGAGTTATCAATCCTTGAAAGTCTCCTTTATTACAGGCTTGTAAAAACTGTTCGACGAGCTGCTTTTGTCGCTGCCTTGAAACTTCAAAGCGAGGTCGATGAGCGGCTAGATGCTGTTTGGCTCGTCGCACAATCTGCCGACAGTTGACTGGATTTTTATCGACAATCTGCCCGATGTCGCTGTACTCATAATCGAAAACCTCGCGCAGTAGAAACACAGCTCGTTCTATAGGGGAGAGTGTTTCTAATAAGACGAGAAAAGCAGTTGAGAGGGTGTCTGCCAATTCTACTGTCTTGACCGGATCGTTTTGGTGTTCAGTCAAGATTGGTTCTGGCAGCCAAGTACCCATATAGTGTTCTTTTTGGATGCGGGCAGAGCGCAGACGATCGATGCAGAGTCGCGTAATGATGCTAGAAAGATAGGCTTTAGCAGATTGAACAGTCTCTCCAGAAACCTGCTGCCATCGAATAAATGTTTCCTGCACCATATCCTCTGCATCAACCGCGCTGCTCAACATGCGATAGGCAATCGCAAACAGTAGCGGACGATAGTGGTTGAATGTGTCCAATCGATCCATCTGAGCTTAGGTCTCCCTGCCCGAAAGTTTCACTGCCCCCTCTATTTCCTGTCTCTGCACAGGGAGAGACAGATCCTGCTCCCTTTCACCAAAGACTAAAGCGATCGCCTTGGCAGGGTGAGTGTTACTGGCACTGCAGGTGGTGAGGTGAATCGCCCCAGGTGGTTCATAAAATACCTGACCCGCCGAGAGCCGTCGTTTGGGTTGGTCTTGCATTTGAAACCAGACCGCGCCCTCCAGCACATACCCAAGCACGAAGCCGGGATGTCGATGGGCAGGCGCAGGCGGTCCCCCGGCTGGAAACTCCAGGGCAACCACACGAACTGTCCAGTTAGCCAAACTAACGGGAGGGAGCTCCTGGTCGAATATCACGGACTCACTATAATACAAGGTTTTGGCAGCTTGAGCTGCTGGCATCAGGAGCTGTGAGACTAGCCCCGCGAGACTCGCCCTAAGCAAACCCCGGCGGTTCACTGCATCCTGAAACATCGAATTTAGTATTGAAACCATGCCGTTTACCTCAATTCACCTGCAGCGACAATATGCGTCTGGGTCAGCCACTCTAGCGGTCGCGGCTGCCATTCCCACGTCTGTTTTGCCTTGACATTGGCGGCTCCCCGCAGACGAGTAGCGTAGTACACCGTATCCTCATCTTGGGTTTCCACTTCCGAAACCTGGGGTGGCAGTGCTGCTGCCAGCCAGTTGGCATAGGCCGGAAGCCAGACTCGTAGCTCTGCAGGGGTGTCATCGACAATGTTGTAGTCCCCTGGAGCCCCATGAGCCACCGCCGCCACGGTTGCTGCCGCTGCATCTTCCACATGAACCCACGACCATACCCCTTCTCCATTACCGACAATGGGGAACTGCTGCTGCCGCACCTGTTGAGCCATGTCCCCATCGGGGGCGTACCAAGTGCCTGGTCCGTAAAAGAAACCGTAGCGCAAGGCAATGCTCTCTAACGTGGCTGACGAAAGTACCCGTTGTTCCAAGTTAGCATACATGCGCGTGCCCGCCGCTACTGCAGGAGAACTCTCAAAGGCAAACGGGGTTTCCTCATCCGCCAATCCTGCTCCGGGGGCATACCAAAACCCACAGGACTGAACAATGTATCGCCAGACTCCAGCCGCTTCAGCCGCGTTCTGCAGAATGCGTCCTCCCTCCAAGCGGGTGCGGGCATCTGTAGCGGCACTGGCTTGCATCGATTGGCGGGTGTAGGTCTGAGGCAGGGCGGTAAGCTGGTCGATGACAACCTCCGGCTGAATGCTCTGCAGGGCAAGAACGACGGCATCGATGTCAAAAATATCCATTACCACGGGCGTTGCTCCTTGTTCAACCAAACGCTGTCCTCGCGTCTCAGAGCGGGTCATGCCAAACACGTCGTAGCCCGCCTTCAGCAGTTGGATCATGAGGGGACGACCGATCGCGCCCGTCGCCCCAGCCACAAAAACTTTCATCTCCGTTCTCCTTAAATGTGTCTTCACTTAATAAGACGAGATCGGACAGTTGTTTGTGACACGGAATCTAAATAGTTTGGTCTATCTTGCACAGACCAAACGGATTTTGTGCAGCATCAAAAACTTGGCTCTTGATTGTTTACTGCTCGGTCTTCCGGTCTATATGAAGTCGCCCTGCTTTACCCCACATATCGTCTTCGTAGTCTTGAAAAAAGATGTTAACGGTCTCTGGAGGAAGTGCGTAAGCTTCTTCAAAAGCTTCGGTAATGCGCTGTATCAGAAGACGACGTTGGTCAACGGTGCGGCCAGGGGACTGTTGGATTGTGATAATCGGCATAGAAGTAATCTTCTTAAGTAAGTGGGTCAAATTAATTAGAAAATGGTTGAGATGGGATTGGGGACTGCGGTGCGACCCCGCGTCAGCGTAAGACGTAAGGGAACGCGCACCGTGGGACTGGGGATTGGGAAGCAGATAGCTAAGATGTGGTTTTAATCGTGTTTTATATTGATTTATGCCTACCTACTTATGAGAAAAAATCATTCTGAGGAAATGGGCATAACGCTAATTTGAGAGAGTTTCTGTCTCTATTTTAAAGTGAACATGATATGGATCTTGGTCGAGATCGCATTTCCCGACCTTTAAAGTCATAATTCTCTGCTTAAGTCAAAGACCAGGGTTCAACTTTCACGCTTCGACGGATAGGTAATAGTGCCATCTTCGAATACTGGCAGGCTTATTGCTTCAATGTACCAGGACACTCGACTATTCCACCACTGGTGAACTTGCGGGCGAACTCACTCTGGATCGTCCAACGTACCAACCATGACGGAAACGAGACGACTGCCGACTTTGGGAGACGGTGGGCGATCGTCCCGCCCAAACAAGTGAGTGCCACAGCTAGCGCAGAAGTATCGGGTGAAGTGCTCGGATGAGCGGAAAGAATTCGGTTTCCCAGACGTCAGAGAGAAGTGTTGCTCCCGAACATTGAACCAGACCGATGCTGGCGCTCCGGAAAATCGCCTACAGATCGAGCAATGACAGTATCCGGCATCAAACACTGCCTCAACAGCGTAGCTGATACAGTGACAAAAGCAGCCTCCGGTAAACTTAGCGGTTTCGGACATAGACGAATCAACTTGAATCTTTACGATTTTCACCAGCATAACGCATTAAAACCTTAGTGAACGTGCATTGGCGCAAAAGACAAGTTGCCGATTCCCGCTCCTATTCAGAGCTTTTGTTACTCCCTAAGCGTCGAAATCCTCGGTGCAAAGCTCGTAGTTAAGAAAAATAGCAGCGATTGCTCCGCTTGCTGCCGCAGTAATGATCTGCTGAAAGTTGGGTCCCGCATCTCCTGCAACATACACGCCCGGCACGCTTGTCTGACCATTTTCGTTGGCTTTCACTCGCCCTTGTGCGGAAAGCTGACAACCTAATCGCTGGGCAAGATCGGAGCGGGGCTCTTGAGGCGGGTGCAAAAACAGGGCACTACGCGGGACTGCTTTGCCATTCTCCAACACGACGGCCTCCAGACCCTTAGCAGAACCGACAAGCCGAACCACCGTCTCTTCGCGTACTACGATCTCCTTCTGGGCAAGACGTGAGCGCTGTTCACGGGTAAGAGCAGCGGGACCGTCGGTAAACAGGATCGAGTCTCGGCTCCAGCCCAAAAGTAACTTGGCCAGCTCAGCACCGGCTTCACCCCGCCCATAGATCGCTAATGGCTGACCAGCCACTTCCCAGCCGTGGCAATAGGGGCACTGAAACACGCCCCGACTCCAAAACTCCCGAAACCCTTCCTTATCAGGCAGAAGGTCTCGGACCCCAGTCGCAAGAAGAACCTTTCGAGTGACGACTGTTTCACCGCTTTCGAAGGTAAGTCTGAAGCCACCAGCCGCGCGACTGGCATCTGTGACACGCTTCTCGCGAAAAAGCACTTCGTAGGGCTGGAGCTGCTCGCGACCGATACGGAGCAGTTCTGCGGGTGGAGTTCCGTCTCTTGTGAAAACGCTGTGAGCCGCATCTGACAAAGCGTTGCGAGTGGAACCGTTATGCGCAAGGAGAACGCGGCGGCAGGAGCGACCTAGGACAAGAGAAGCGTTAAGCCCTGCAGCACCCCCTCCAATGACAACAGCATCAAAGCGGTTGGAAGTAGAAGAGATAATGCTCATTTACTTAATCTGAATTTTGGTGGAAATTGTCACGTCAAGGACTGAGCCTTCATTCAAAAAGACGAGATAGGCAGGCGATCTGTGACAGAAGCAGAATTTCCATCCTCACAGTAGTCGCATTTCAGGCAAGATCGGGACTTTAGCCTACAATTCCATATCCCAAGTTTCGGCAATCCAATCATGTCCAAAACGCTGCTGTGCTTCCTCATGCACCAGACGGAAGCCAGCTTTTTGGTAAATATGGCGGGCAGCATCCAGAAAATGGCAGGTCCATAAAGTAATTTTCCGATACCCGTGGTGCCGAGCAAACGTAATACATTCATCCACTAAACGAGTGCCTAACCCGAGACCGCGCGCACTCGGCTCAACTAGCAACAAGCGTATCTTTGCGACTTGCTTAGAGGTTTTGACAAGACATACCGAGCCAACATTTTCACCATCCTTTTCAGCAATCCAGCAACGTTCCCATTGAGTATCATAATTCTGAATCAATTCAGCCACAATTTCGGCTACTAACGCCTCAAATTGCTCATTCCAGCCATATTCTCGAGCGTAGAGCTGCCCATGTCGCTGAATAATCCAGCCCCAATCTCCCGGTTGCGGGGAACGGAGGATATAGGTCACAGGACGCTCCAAGGATCGATCCAGAATTGCTTCGATTTCTTTGATTGCCTCCACTAAACGGTGCTGTCCCTTCTCAGGCAAGGCCGCCAGCATTCTCTCAACCTTCTGATTAGAAGCGTCATTGAGGATACTAAAGTTTTGTTGCCCTTTGGGCGTTAACTGCAAGAGGCTTTGTCGAGCATCCTGCTCAGCAGGATACTTTTCTACGAGCCCCTGATTTTGAAACCCTCGTAAAATTCGGCTTACATACCCTGTATCTAGACTGAGTTGCTCACAAATCTGGGTTGCCGTTGTCGTTTGCCCGTGTGCGAGCTCGTAAATCATGCGTGCTTCGGTGAGGGAAAAGGGGCTGTGCAGAATCTTCTTGTTCAACAACCCTAGCTTTTGGATGTAAAAACGATTGAACCTACGGACAGCTTTGACTCGTTCCAGAAGTTCCATACGATTCACCATGGCTTTCGACTGCAATTATATTTGCTTAAGTCAAATAAATAGTTGCTTTTGTCAAATAAAATAACAAAAATCCCCTCTACGGTGTTGCGTCAGTATATTCGCCATCAAAAAGAGGAAGACAGGCGGAGCGACTAGCTAGAGCTGTTTCAGGATTAGGGTTAGCTTCTTGATGAAGAATCTCTGCTATGGCTTGAATAGATTGGTTGAGTTTCTCTTGTTTTGCTGGTGTCATTTTGAAGATTTTTAAAGGGCCGCGATTGAGTCAAGTCAATCATAAGTTGCTAGAAACCCTTCACTCCAAGCAGATAGAGGTGGAGCTGCTTCGAATGGATGAAATTGACGAAAAAGGCCTCGAAGAAGCGGAGCTTGATGAGATGTGGAGCTTTGTGGGCAACAAGAAAAATCAGCGCTGGCTTTGGCATGCCCTCGATAGAGGCAGCAGACAGATTCTAGCATACGCGTTCGGGCGACGGAAAGATGCGGTATTTTTAGAACTAAAAGCATTGCTAGAGCCATTTGGCATCCAGAAATACTGTAGTGATGGCTGGGGTGCCTACGAAAGACACATCCTAGAAGAAAAGCATGAGATTGGGAAGCGGAAAACACAACAAATCGAAAGGAAGCATCTAGGATTTAGTACTCGCCTCAAGCGATTAGCACGTAAGACAATTTGCTTTTCTCGAAGTGAAGAAATGCACGATATTGTACTCGGCCTATTCATCAACCATTACGAGTTCGGAGTAGCAGTTTAGAAAGCGATCGACAGATCTGATACATAACCGTTTTAAGCTTGATGTCTTTCGTCCTGGCACTTTGGGGCTAATGGATCGGCGGTTTGTTTTCAGCTCTTGATTGGGGCGTGACTGCACAAACCGCCTTGGCATTTTTCTTTCCTAACTTGGTTTTAAGCCTTCTTTTGCTTGAGATTGAAAGGCTTCGACCGATAGCTATCCAGCAAGGAATTGATATTCAAGTTTCAAGCTGCAAGATCTGAGCAAGGGCTATCGACAGCTTTGCAGGAACAGCACTGGCATAGCAGTGGCCGCTGGGTTATTAATTGAGTCCAATAACAGAAGATCGTCATAGTTTTAGGAAGAATCTACCAGCCTTTTGTTCTGAACTGCTTTAAGTTGAAATTACAGCATGGCTTTGCAGTCGTTTTTTGATGCTGTGAGTTGATAGGGGCGCTTGCCCTTAATTTCAAACCTGAGCTTTTCATGCGCGATTACTTAAACCCCTATGACAAATCTTTCCGTTTCTTCAACCCAAACTGAAATCAAGACACTCCTGAGGCTCGCTATCCCTCTCATCAGTGCTCAAATTGTCCAAGCCGCTACTGGGTTTGTCGACACCGTGATGATGGGACACCTGGGGCGAGAAGCGCTGGCTGCCGGTGGGCTGGCATCTTTTACCTTTCAGGTGTTTCTCAATACCTTAGCTGGTGTGGTAATGGGGGTGAGCCCGCTCGTGGCTGCTGGCTACGGCGCAGGGCAAAAAACGCGAATTGAGCAGGTGACACAGCAGGGATTGCTGCTTACGGTAGGGCTGGCTGTCTTGACCATGGTGGGCATGAGCCACATGGACACTGTGATGCTGGGGCTAGGTCAGGATCCAAGAACCGTCGCCCTGGCAACGAGCTATCTCAACGTGGTGCTGTGGGGGCTGTTTCCGGCGGTGGGCTTCGCCATGTTTCGTGGCGTGGTCTCCGGCCTGTCGCAGGCCCGACCAATCATGACCATTGTGGTAATGGGGACGCTGTTTAACATTACAGGCAACTACGTCTTTGGGTTTGGCAAGTTTGGCGCGCCCCGTCTGGAGCTGGCGGGGCTGGCCCTGGCCAGCGCGATGGCCTGGTGGGGCATGTTTTTTGCGCTGATGGTCTATCTGCTCCGGCACCCAAAGCTCAAGGTCTACAGGCTGTTTCAGCGGTGGTATCGGCTCAGGTTTCCCCTAATGCTGGAGCTCGTTGTGATTGGCACGCCCATCGGCGTTTCTATTTTGTTTGAGTATGGTCTGATGTTGGTGGTGATCTACCTCATTGGCCTATTGGGGACCGACGCACTGGCCGCCCACCAGGTTGCCCTGCAGACCGCAATGATAGTGTTTATGATTCCGATGGGGATGTCGTTTGCAGCGACTGCGCTGGTGGGCCAGTGGTTTGGGCGGCAAGACCTTCAGGGCATGAGACGGGCTGGGGTTGTCAGCATTGCCACAATAATCGCAGTGACAACCTTGGTGGCGATCGCCTTGCTGCTGTTTCGGCAGCCCCTGATTGGGCTTTATGTTGACCTCAGCGACCCTGAGAACGCCGAGTTGATCGAACTGGTGGGCCCTTTAATTGTCATTGTTGCCCTGGGCAACGTCTTTGACGGGATTCAGAAGACGGCGCTTGGGGCGCTGTATGGGCTGCAAGATACCCGCGTGCCGGTGTTGCTAAACATTCTGGCCTATCTCGGGGTAGGGCTAATCAGCGGCTATGCCCTGGGTTTCTGGGTCGGACTGGGGGCTCAAGGTTTGTGGACAGGCTACTACTTGGGGGCAACGACGGCAGCCACCGCCTATAGCTGGCGCTTGATCGGCAAGCTGAGGAAATTTGATTCGTGCTAACCTATACGGGAGCGCTGAACTGTCGTGATATCGTAATAGGACTCTTGCAGGTGCCATCAGAAATCGACTACACCAAGGACGACCACATTTTGCAGGTGTACCCCCGCTTGCCGCTGCTGTCGAGCAGGGGTGAGGCCTGGCAGGGCCTCCATTTAGGGTACTATCGGCAACCTGCGCACGAAACGCCGGAGCACGCTTCCAAGCAGTACATTATCGGCATCGATTTAGGGCGACCTTCTGGAGCGATCGCCTGGCAGGGCAATGAACAGCAGCAAGAGATTTCAGGCTGCGGCGAGAGCTGCATTTACCCCGCGAACTACACCTTTAAAGAGCGATGGCTGAAGGATACTGAGTTTATTAATCTCTACTTGGAGCCGACGTTTTTAACCTGCGTCGCTTCTGAATTTGTCGATCTCGATTGCGTTGAGATTGTCTCCCGTCGTAAGGTTTACGACCCGTTTCTGCGGCAAATTGGGCTGTTGCTCAAGTCGGAGCTAGAGCGAGACATTGGTAGGGCATCGCCGATCGACAGTCAGCTCTACGTGGAGTCGATGGCGACGACGCTGGTGATGCACCTGCTCAAGCACTACTCAACCGCGAAGCAGTCGGTGCAAAAAGCTCAAGCGGGGCTGTCGCCGTCTAGCTTAAGGCGGGTGATGACCTACATCCACGAGCATTTGGCAGGCGACTTGAGCCTGACGGAGGTTGCTAGCGTTGTGCCACTGAGCGCCCATTATTTTGCCACCCTGTTTAAGCAGAGTACGGGCGAAACGCTGCTGCAATACATCACGCGATGCCGCATCGAGCGGGCGAAGGAACTGCTGGCTAAAAGGACGCTGGCGATCGCTGATATCTGTCAGCAGGTGGGCTTTCAGGATCAGAGTTATTTTACAAAAGTCTTTCGTCGGTATAGCAATATGACTCCGAAGGCCTATAGAAGTAAGCTTTGAATTTATTTCCTAGGACTGTCGGGTCTTTACCCCAAATGGTGTCGAGTGCCACGGTAATTGGGATCTTCCCAACTTTTGATGATCGGTCAGAAGGTTACGTGAAGGGGGATAAAGAGGTTCAGGGGTAGGGGAGGGGAGAGAGTATAGAGAGAGCGAGGGGACATGTACAACTTTAGAGAAAAAGCCAAAGTCCCCGCATGATGATAAGAGCGACGCTCACGCAGGGGGGGCGCGCCAAGGTCTCACGCTGCTGAGACGCTGCTGAGATCGCCCCGAAGAAGAATCAGAATTTCATCGCTAAACCTCCTTTTCGAGTTATTTATGGAAGCTGGTCAATTTGAGCCGTAGTTTAGTGGGCAAAGTAATGCATGCCGCCATCCACAGGCAGCACGGCCCCTGTGATGTAGCGCGCCAGAGGGGAGGCTAAAAAAGCCACCAAAAAGGCCACATCCTGGGGGTCACCGAAGTATCCAGCAGGGATGTTTTGAGCAATAAAGTCCTGTCGAGCGGCTGCCGTGGGATGCAGCTTGGTTAGCGTTTGCTCACTCTTAATACGCCCGGGGGGAATGCAATTGATAGTGATCCCATCAGCCGCCACATCACAGGAGAGTCCCTTAGCCCAGAGATGCAATGCGGCTTTAGCAGGGGTCGCTGCGTTTAACGTCCGGGGCTCCATCGAGCCGCTGATATTGACTATTCTGCCCCAGCGGCGAGTGCGCATTGCCGGCAGCACTGCCTCCGTCAACCATCTCGCCGCTGTAAAATTTAGCGCAAAGGCATCTTCCCAGAGTTTGTCGGTATTGTCCCCAGCCACAGGCCGGGAACCGCCCGCGCTATTGACCAGAATGTCGATCGATCCGAGCCCCTCGAGCGCCTCATCCACAATGCGGTCAACAGTGTATCTTTTTGTAATGTTGCCGATCACAATAATTGGGGACTGTCCTGCATCCCGAGCGATTTCCCCTGCAAGTCGTTTCAAGCGATCGACACGACGCCCCACCATGGCTACTTTGACGCCTTCTTGGACCAGGACTTTGGCAATTCCTGCACCAATGCCTGAACTTGCACCAGTCAGCAGGCAGGTGCGTCCGTTTAGATTTAGCTTCATATTTTGTTTCCTTGTAAAAAGACTTCTGCCCATCAGGCGCGCTGCAAGATGTAGAAGACGTAACCGTAGCTGTCTTCTGAAATATGGAAAAGCTCGATCTCCCGGAGCACGGTCAGGGCCAACTCCCTGACAGAGGTATCGGAGTGCTGGACTAACGCCTGGGCACGGGGGGCTAGAACGTCATAGTAGCCTTCCGTCCATGCATTCCTGGCTATCGTATGGGTCGAAAGCACGCTGTAGCCAGCCGCTTCAGCCATTGCCATGTTTTGTTGAACAGACTGCATGGCAGGGTATTCAGCGCGAAAGAATTCTCTCACCCGCTCGGGAACCTGGTCACGCAGCCAGGAAAGTTCACTCACCACCGCAAAGCCATTGGGTCTGATAGCACTCGCCCAGGTAGTTAATGCATTCAAAACTCCAATGTTATACGCAGCCCCTTCTGACCAAAGTAAATCGATGTCTTGAAAGACAGTTGAGATATCCTGCATATCCAGGCAATGGGTTTCGAGCAGGTGTCCTATGCCTGCTGCCTTAGACCGTAGCATCAGCTCAGCTAGAAACGGCTGATGGGTATCTACGGCGTGGACTAATATGCCGAGTTCCCTGGCCAACACCATGGACTGACGACCGACGCCACAACCCGCATCCACAATCAGCGCAAACGTCTCCTGAGACAGCAACTGCAATACATGCCGCGTCTCAGCGTCATCTCCCGGGCCAAGTTTTTCCATCCCTCCAAACAGGAGGTCTATAGGGTCGTAAGTGTTCATCAGTCGTTTTCGTTGTCACTAATTTTTTTGAGTGATTCAATATCGCGGCGTTGCTGGATCGGGGAATGAATCTGCATTCAACTTCGCCGTGGAGAACTTTGCTTTAGGTGGATTCAAGCTCCCCATTTTTGGGGTTGGGGGATATTTGCGGGCACTTTTCCTCTAATTTGTTACTAATTATGAATTTTGCCATTAGTATCATATGAATTTTGCCATTAGTATCATAAGTATCATACGGGGGACTAAGGAGAGAATCATACCGACAACTAGCAACACCAATGCCGCCTCACTGAGGGTGCAGCATTCTAAGGAAGAATGCGCTTGGCTTTCAGCCGCTCGAGAGCCTTCAACAGGGTCTGGCGTGCGTCTGCAGTTTCGGTGAAACCAAACCGGCGCAGCTTGTTGACATCCGAAATAATGTCGGTTTCCGTATTGAACAGCATGTCGCCAAATTCCCAGCCGAGGAGACTGTCAAGATTAGGCTCCACTAAGCCATGGCGCTCTGCTAATCGCCGCCAGACATCCCCCTTGTCAGCCATGTGTTCTGTCAGCTTCAGGGGCATCGGGGGAGCGGTTTCTAAGCCCAGGTGATTAGCGACATCCAGCCAGAGGCGTTCCCACCGGAATACATCGCCATTGGTCACGTTAAACGCCTCACCGCCCGCTTCTGGCGTGGTGGCGGCCCACAGGCTGGCCCGCCCCAGCAAATCGGCATCGGTGAACTGCATCAGCACTTTATAGGCCGCGTTCGTACCAGGATAGCGCAGGGGCACCCCTAACTCACGGGACAGCTCGGCAAACACGCCCACTGTCAAGGCAATATTCATGGGGTTGCCATAAACATTGCCATCAACTACCAGGTCAGGACGCAGGACTACATAATCCCACGGTGCGCTGGGGGCACGCTGGGCTAGAATCGCTTCCTGAGCCTGATACAGATTGGGGGGCATATGACTGGCGTCGTCTTCCCGCGCCGGAGTCGGCACCACCGCACCGGGCAAGTGGATGCCGTAAATCTTGAAGCCTTGGTAGATGACCACTCGTTCGAGGGGGGCGTTTGACTTTTCTAAACTGCTAATGAGGTTATCGAGCATCTGGGCGTTTTGCCTGGCTTCGATGCTCAGGTTAGGGTGAGGAGCCAGGGCGGCGTAGAACAGATGGGTGGTATTGGCAGCCCCTGCCGCGATCGCCTGCACGGTGGCTTCGCGATCGCACAGATCTACCCGAACGTTATCTATTCCAGCGACCTCACGACGAGCGAGTCCTTTGACGGGGATGCTCTGATGGTTCAGCACCCGCGCAGTGCCGCGACCAATAATGCCGCTGACCCCTGCAATGAGGACATTCATTAAAGGTTTCATAGGTCTAAGTCTCAATTACAACTTTGCCAAAATGCTGGTCGGATTCCAGGTGGTGATACCCATCCTAGATAGCTTTGAGAGAAAATATTTTGTTGATGACGGGGCGAAGAGCATTGACAGAGATCGCCTTGACCATGGTGCTCTTCCAGCCATATCCAAACTGATTCCTCAGAAATAAAAATATGGTTGATGTTGTCGATTGGGTCATAGACCCGATCGTCAGGATTTCCTTGTCGATCTTGACGCTTAGAAATGTAAAGTTCTTGATAGATGCCGAACCTCCTTAACACGCCTTTCCCCAAACGAGCCAAGTTGAATTTCAGCCAAGTCAATGCTTTTCTAACGCCCTCAACTTTCTGCTTTTTGAACTGAGCAGAAAGGGTAATATTCTGCTCTGATAATATATAGCAATTGCTCTGCTCCATCGAATTTCTCCTCCGAAGTGAAACATGATGTTTTACGGGGTCGATAGTACGATCTTTGCGCAAAAACCTTGACCAGAACAGATGTAATTATGCTAAATTGCTACCGTAGCAATTCAAGTTTTTGAAACTGTTATGGTCGAAATTAGCTGAAACTGGATCGCTGCTCGGCAAATATCAAATCTGGAGTTTCGAGATGATGCGACTGTCTCCCCTTGAGCCTAGCAAAGATAAAGTCCTGTACCAACAAGTGGCGGATCGGTTCCAGGCACTGATTGCCAACGGCACGCTGAAGCCAGGCGATCGCCTGCCATCCATTCGCAAACTAAAACAACAGTTATCCGTCAGCGCCTCCACAGTGATGGAAGCCTATCGACTGCTAGAGGATCGCGGTCTAATTGCAGCCCGGCCTCAGTCTGGGTATTACGTCAAGCCGACGGCACTGCAACACCATTTAGAGCCATCGCTGACAGAGCCTTATGCCAGGGTCTGCGAAATCGATACGTCTCTAACCTTTAAGCTTTTCAGCGATATTTTGGTCCCAGATGTAATACAACTAGGGGCGGCGACTCCGTCAACAAACCACTTGCCCATCACCCAGCTCAACCGCTTGATGGCAAAAGTGATGCGGGAACATCCCGATGAAGCCCACTCCTACAATGTCCCAGCGGGGTGTGAAGCCTTGCGGACTGAGGTATCCAAACGGATGTTAGATGCCGGATTTTCCATTCATCCCGATCGCATTTTAATCACTAACGGGGCCCATGAAGCTATTTACCTAGCACTGCAGACGGTAACTCAACCGGGAGATACCGTAGCGATCGCTTCCCCCACTTACTTCGGTCTGTTAGAAACCCTAAAAGCCCTGAAGCTTAAAATCTGTGCCCTACCGACTCAGCCCCGTGAAGGCATCAGCTTGCCCCATCTAGAAACGGCTTTGGCGGCGGGCCATGTGCAGGCGTGTCTACTGATCTCTAACTTCAGCCATCCTCTCGGCACCTGTATGGAGGACACCGCCAAAAAGCGCCTGGTAGAGTTGATTACTCAATACCAGGTGCCGTTGATTGAAGATGACGTCTACGGAGAACTGTACTTTGAGGGTACTCGTCCCAAAGCCTTAAAAGCCTTCGATTTGGATAACCGAGTGATTTACTGCGCCTCTGTCAGTAAGACCCTATCGCCAGGTCTGCGGGTTGGGTGGTGTTCTGGGGGCTGTTATCACCTGAAGGTAGTGTACAGAAAATCCATTACGAATCGAACGAGTGCAATTGCCCCTCAGCTAGCCGTTGCATCTCTGCTGGCGAATGGCGGCTACGATCGCCATTTACGTCACCTGCGCCGCACCTATCAGGCTCAAATGAGTCGAATGCTACAGGCCATCTGCGACTATTTCCCGACCGAGACCTGTGTCACTCGACCCGATGGAGGCCATGTGCTGTGGCTAGAAATGCCAGAGGGCTTTGATGCCATTGAACTGTACACCTGTGCTTTGCAGCAGGGAATTAGCATTGCTCCAGGACCCATGTTTTCGGGATCCGGACAGTGCTACCGCAGCTGTTTTGCCCTCAACACGACCATTCCGTGGTCAGAAACGATCTCTCGGAGCATGCAGACCTTGGGACATTTAGCCAAAAAGCAAATGGCCGCCAATCTTCTGCAAAATAGTCCCATTTAGGAGAGGGAAAAATGGGAGCATTCATTTAGGGCTAAATCTAGCGAAAATACTATTGGTCGACGCAATCGAAAAGTAACTAAGCGCAATACAAAAGAGGAATAGAAGGGGTTTGGGTAGCAACCGATACTGCTGACGAACTTAACAATACCGAAGGACGATTGCCCCCCTCCCACTCTTCATAGTGATAATGAGGTCATGAGGTACAAATAAAGGTTACTTCTGTTGAGTAGCAGGAATAGCTTCAACTTTACCCGTTTGAGTACGAGTTACTTGCAGAAACATATCCGTCGTCTCCGAGCCCATCTTGGCAGCTATTTCAGGACAGGGTTTATTGGCATGATAGTTTGGGGCAGCTGTTTCAACTTCTTGCCCTTCAACATTGACATTCAAGCGTCCGTAGCGCAGGACAGCAGACATCCAAACCAACTCTTTCATAAATCGTTCAAAACGTCGAATAAAAGCTTCTTTTTCTATCTCGATAATTTTACCCGACTCATCAAATAATTTGTTGACACTGCTAAAGTTGAGGTCATAAAAAGTGGTTACTAACCCCAACTCACGCATTACAGGTAGTAAACTTTGAATTACTCGCGTCCCTCCAAACGGACTGGCAGAAACTCCACAAATTCCTACTGCCTTATGGATGTATTCCTCTAAATTGGTGTCGAGAACGTGCTTGAGCCAACCAGGAAAGCTGTGATTATATTCTGGAACGACGAGAATCAATCCGTCTGCCCGTTCGCAAGTAGCAGCAAACTCAGGATCTTTAATCTCTTGTCCCGCATCATCGATGGGAAAACGAAGTTGGCGAATGTCAATAAGTTTTGTTTCCACTCCACTCCACTGACTCACCTGCTCTTCTACAAACCAGGCGACAGGTTCACTCATCCGACCTTGGCGAGTTGTGCCGAGAATAACCGGTATAAATAAGTTAGTCATAAATTTTTTTGGTTGACGACAATAGATAATACGAAGGCGATCGCTACTTTTTAACCCCTAACAACTCCAAAATTTTCCTCACTGGTTGTTTATCATTATTCATCTTTTCTAACTTTTGCACTAACCGCTTGAGAATATAACGTGACTTTTTCATCATCTATCTCTTGAATATTATTTTTTATATCTTTCCCATTATTCTGAACCTCCTGCCACTCAAAAGGTTTAGGAAGCATCGCGCTATAACCATGATGATTTATTACTGAAAAAGCATTATCTAGTTCTTGTTCTGTGAGTTTAAATCCTGACACTGACAAATAACTATCAAATAAGACAGAAAGATGATAACTCCAAATACTTTAAACGTCTCCAGTATAAAGGTTTCACGAAATATCCATGTTGCCCTACCCATAAACCAATAAATCCAACAAGATTTCATGGTGATTTAACGGTACTTAAACAAAAATCAAGCCCAAATAAAGCCCAAACTAGCTTTATAAGCTACGAATACGTCGCGATTTTGGTTCAACCA
>NZ_JBKGTY010000009.1:0-62994 GCF_053543375.1 Myxosarcina sp. GI1(2024)
ATTAGTTAATCACAGGTATATTCTCTCTGTTCGGATTTTTTGCAACAGAACCACCATAGGTGCGTTAAATCGAGTGCTGGGTTTTTTTATTTTAGCGATCGCCGTTCAGCTAATTGCCGATGGTGTATTCGCCTTGCTCAAAGAGGCTGTACCAAATCTATTTCATTAATGCGGAAATTAGAAATTAAAATTGAGGAATTTATGAAGAGTTTTCAAATAGGCTAGGGTGTGTCATCAGCAATACAGAAGTTCGCGGGGCTACCTGATATGTACCTTGTTGGATCGCCGATGCAGTTTCCAAAGAGCAAAAATCTTCTGGTGAGGGCAAAGCTGTATCTATAATTCGATGCCAGCAATCACCTGGTTGTCGCGGAGGTGGTAGATCGAAAGTAAGGGGTTGCCAATAGGCATTGAGCATGACGTGTAGATGCTCGCCGCACTCAGGATGATGCAGGGAAAAAGCCAGACTATGGGAATCATGTCCCCAGTCTGGTTGTCCTAAATGAATGCCATGCCAGATAATTTGGGGTGCTTTGGTTGTCGTGTCTGTCGCTAAAATTCTCTCCTGGCGAAAAATAGCTTTCGATTGAGTAAAATCAATTAAATATTTAGTAAAACGCCGTAAATCTGCATACTTTTCTAAACTGCTCCAGTCAAACCAACTGATTTCGTTGTCCTGACAATAAGCGTTATTATTGCCTAGTTGCGATCGCCTTACTTCATCTCCCATTAGCAACATGGGCGTACCTTGAGATAAAAACAAGATAGTTAAAAAGTTTTTTATTTGCCGATTCCGTAGTACTTCAATCTCTAGATCGTCTGTTTCTCCTTCAACACCGCAGTTCCAACTAAAGTTATCCTCAGCTCCATCGCGATTATCTTCACCGTTAGCCTCGTTGTGTTTGCTGCTATAGGAAACCACATCATTGAGAGTAAAGCCATCGTGACAGGTAACAAAATTGATGCTGCGGTTGACGTCGCGATCGCCCTGGGGATAAATGTCGGGACTGCCCATAATCCTGGCAGCTAAAGCCTCAACCGTACCATCGTCACCTCTAACAAAACGGCGCACCTCATCGCGAAATGGACCATTCCACTGACAAAAGCGATCGCCAATAAAAGTGCCAACCTGATATAGTCCTCCAGCATCCCAGGCTTCGGCAATAATTTTAGTTCCTGCCAACACTGGATCGGATTCAATCGACCAGAGTATAGGAGGGTTTTCCAACGGTTTGCCCGATTCATCGCGAGACAGCACCGATGCGAGATCGAAACGAAAGCCATCAACGTGCATTTCACTTACCCAGTAACGCAAGCAGTCTACGATCAGACGGCGCACGATGGAATGATTGCCATTCAAGGTGTTTCCACAGCCACTATAGTTGGCGTAGTTGGCTTTATTTGCTTCTAAAATATAATAGGCTGGATTTTCCAAGCCCCGAAAGGAAAGAGTCGGTCCATTGCGATCGCTCTCATCCGTATGATTGAAAACGACATCGAGAATCACTTCAATCCCAGCTTGGTGCAATGCTTTAACTAAATCGCGAAACTCATTGACAACTCCCAGGGAAGTTTTTTGAGAACTGTAGCCTCGATGGGGTGCAAAGAAAGCAACGGGACTGTAACCCCAGTAGTTAGTCGAGGTTGAAGGCGCACCTTGTTCGTCAAACTGCTGTACGGGCATCAATTCTACGGCAGTTATGCCCAAGTCCTTGAGGTAGGTAATCTTTTCGATTAATCCTGCATACGTACCCCGTTTAACGGGAGTAACACCAGAATTAGGATGACGGGTGAAGCCACGAACGTGCAGTTCGTAGATTACCGTAGCTGCATAGGGAATATGCAGGGGTTTATCTCCCTCCCAGTCATAATCACTCGGATCGACCACAACTCCCTTAAGTGCGCGATCGCAATTATCTCCAGGCGCGATCGCTGCCTCGCGACTATAGTTATCATCTACTACCGCACGGACGTAAGGATCTAGCAATACCTTAGTGCCATTAAAACGATAGCCTCGTTCTGGGGCAAAAGGACCGTAGGCTCGGTAGGCGTATATCTGTCCTGCCTCAATACCAGGAACAAAAATGTGCCAGTAGTAAAAGGTTTTATGCTGTTGGGGATCGAGTTGAATGACACGAGTTGGTTTTTGGGATGGAGGATCGAATAAAAGTAATTCTAAAACCTCGGCATTTTTGGAAAAAATACAGAAGTTGACCCCATTGGGGTAAACGGTAGCACCGAGAGGAAAACTTTGACCAGGTAAGATATCAAGATTCATGATTTAGTTGGCTCAAGGGTTTCGATTTCTCCCTTAATTCACTGTTTTCAAGCTCGACTTTAACTGGCTTGACTTGCCAAATCTCGGTAGCGTATTCCTGTATTGCTCGATCTGAAGAAAATTTACCCATGCGGGCTACATTCAAAATTGTCATCCGAGTCCAGTTGTCGCTATCTTGATAAGCCTGACTGACTTGTTCTTGACAGTCTAGATAAGATTGATAATCGGCTAAGATTAAATACTCATCTCGATTCAATAGCGAACCAACAATTGGCTGAAAACGGTCGGGATCGTCGAGGGAAAAATAACCAGAAGCAAGGCGAGCGATCGCTTCTCGCAGTTCGGCGTTATCGTTATAGTAATCTCGCGGATTATAGCCTTGGGTTTTAAGCTGGGCTACTTCTTCCGTCGTTAGCCCAAACAACCAGAAATTTTCCGCACCAACCGCTTCACGAATTTCAATATTAGCCCCGTCGAGAGTCCCGATAGTTAAAGCACCACTGAGGGCAAACTTCATATTTCCCGTACCAGAAGCTTCTTTTCCTGCGGTAGAAATTTGTTCGGAAATATCCCCAGCAGGGTAGATTTTTTCGCCTAAAGTTACGGAAAAATTTGGTAGAAAAACTACTTTTAGGCGATCGCTGACATGGGGATCGCGGTTGACTACTTCGGCTACCGAGTTAATCAGTTTAATAATTAGTTTTGCCATAAAATAGCCTGGTGCTGCTTTACCGCCAAAGATAAAAGTACGCGGTTGGAGATCGAGAGCGGGATTGTTTTTAATGCGGTTGTATAAAGTAATAATGTGCAAGACATTAAGCAGTTGACGCTTGTATTCATGGATGCGTTTGACTTGAATATCGAACAGGGAATTAGCATCTACTGTTATGCCTTGGTGGTGGAGAATGTAAGCTGCTAAATCTTGCTTGTTTTCTTGTTTAATCTGCTTCCAGCGATGGCAAAAACTACTGTCATCGATTAATGCTTCTAACTGCCTCAACTCTTCGAGATTTTTAATCCAGTTCTTACCGATGGTTTTGGTAATCAGCAGAGTTAGTTTGGGGTTGCTCAACAACAGCCAGCGACGGGGAGTAATGCCATTAGTCTTGTTGGTAAACTTGTCTGGCTCTAACTCGTAAAAATCTTTTAAAAGATCGTGTTTTAATAGCTCGGTGTGCAAAGCCGAGACACCGTTAATGGCATGAGAGCCGACACAGGCTAGATGAGCCATCCGTACTTGTTTTTCCGTGCCTTCTTCAATCAAAGATAAGCGAGCCAGTTTATCGCGATCGCCAGAGTATTGCAACCATACCCGATCGAGAAAACGACGGTTAATTTCATAGATAATTTCTAAATGTCTGGGTAACAGACGAGCAAATAGACTCACAGACCAACGCTCCAATGCCTCTGACAGTAGAGTATGATTGGTATAGGCAAAAGTCTTTTGGGTAATCTGCCATGCGGTATCCCAATCCAGTTGATGTTCGTCTACCAGAAGGCGCATTAACTCGGCAATACCAATAGAAGGGTGGGTATCGTTGAGTTGAATTGCTGCCTTCTCATGCAGGCGATTGAGATTGTCGTGATTTAATAAGTAAAGGCGAATAATATCTTGCAGCGAACAGGAAACAAAGAAATATTGTTGTTCTAGGCGTAATTCTTTGCCTTGGGGGGTATTGTCGTTGGGATAGAGGACTTTCGAGATATTTTCTGAAAATGTTTTTTGAGCTACGGCGCGGTTATAGTCTCCCGCATTGAAAACCTGAAAGTCAAAATCTTGGCTGGCTCTGGCACTCCAAAGACGTAGGGTATTGACGGTATTGGTATTATATCCTGGCACTAAGGTATCGTAAGGCGTACCTAGTACCGTGCGCTCGGGAATCCAACGGACTCGATAGCGACCCTGGAGGTCGGTGTAAGCTTCGGTGTACCCCCCTAGCTTAACTTCCACCATATACTCAGGTCGGGGAATTTCCCAAGGGTTGCCTAAATGTAGCCACCTGTCGGGACGTTCTACCTGCCAACCATCCTGGATTTGTTGGTCAAAAATGCCAAACTCGTAACGGATGCCATAGCCCATGGCGGGAATTTCTAAAGTAGCCAGAGAATCCAAAAAGCAGGCTGCCAGCCTTCCTAAACCCCCATTCCCCAATCCAGGTTCGGCTTCCTGTTCCATCAGTTGATAAAGATCTAGTCCCGATTCAGTAAGTGCTTGGTAAGCTCGTTCCCAAAGACCGACGTTAACTAGATTGTGACCCAGTTGCCGACCCATGAGAAACTCTGCCGAGAGATAGAAAACTAGTTTGACATCTTGCTGGAGATAAGCTTCGATAGTTTTTAGCCAACGGTGAATCAGGCGATCGCGCACCGTATAGGCTAATGCCATGTAGTAGTCGTGAGGCGTGGCCAGGAATTTACTTTTACCCTGGATGTAATAGAGGTTATCGGCTATAGCTCGTTTGAGGGTTTCGATGCTCATCCCCGTGCGATCGTCTTCGACTTGAACTTTGGCACGTTTGCTACCGAAAATATGAGTTTTGAGGCGAGTATAATGTTGTTTGGAGTGGTTTCCATCCATGGATTTTAGGATTGAGTGAGTAGTTGCTTGGGCATTTCAAGTTAATTATTTGACTATAGTTGTTAAATTAAATTGAAAATTTGAGAAACTTGTGAAGTAGAAATATTTCTAATCGGTACAGTTGCTAACTAACTTTCTCTCGTGAACTCCTCACAAGTTCTTCAGCTTTCTTGGTTAATCTTAATCGAGCGGGCAGAGATAATTAACAGAGTTTGAAAAAGCTGAGAGAAAATGCTCCTCGACCTCGTTCTTCGAGCGCAAATAAATTTTTGCCATATTTTTAGGAGAATGGAAATCATGCCTAACCAATCTAGTATTAGACCTCTGCGTCAAACAGGCATTTATACCCTAGTTGTTGCTACCAGTGTTGGGTTAACATTAGGTTCGCTGAGGCTATTTCCTCAACTGTTACCCGCTTCTACTGCTAGTCGGAAATCGGTCGAGCAAGTAGTTCCCCCCCAGTCTTCAAACTTAACCGAGAGCAATCCTACTAACTTTGTAGTTGCTGCTGCCAATCGAGTCGGAGGAGCGGTAGTCAGAATTGACACCGAACGTACTGTTGCGACCAACATTCCTCATGCTTTTGACGACCCTTTCTTCCGTGAATTTTTTGGTCGGGATATTTTTCCTCAACTGCCCAAAGAGTACCGCCAGAGGGGTCAAGGCTCGGGATTCATTATCGACAGCAAGGGGATTATTCTTACTAATGCCCATGTGGTTAGCGGTGCTGATAGCGTTACGGTATCGCTGCGAGACGGACGGAGTTTTCAAGGGGAAGTTCGAGGAATTGACGAGCTTTCCGATCTGGCAGTAGTCAAAATTAAGGGAGAAAATTTGCCCGTTGCTCCCTTGGGTGATTCGAGCCAGATTCAGGCAGGGGATTGGGCGATCGCTCTAGGTAATCCTTTGGGACTCGACAATACCGTCACTCTAGGAATTGTTAGTAGTCTCAATCGTTCTAGTGCGCAAGTCGGCATTCCCGATAAGCGTCTCGACTTTATTCAAACCGATACTGCGATTAATCCTGGGAACTCAGGTGGTCCTCTTTTAAACCAGCGTGGGGAAGTTATTGGCATCAATACCGCCATTCGTACTGATGCTGAAGGAATTGGCTTTGCTATTGCGATCGATCGAGCTAAAGAGGTTGAAGAGAAATTAGCTCGCGGGAAAAAAATTGACCATCCCTATATCGGTATTCAAATGTTAACCCTGACACCAGAAGTTGCCCGACAATTGAATCAAGACCCCAACCTAACTTTTACTGTCCCCGAAATCCAAGGAGTATTGGTGATAGATGTAGTTCCTAATAGTCCAGCAGCTAAAGGAGGTTTACGTCGGGGTGACGCGATTGTCGCGATTGAGGGAACTACAATTGAAAGGGTTCTGTTGCAAAAAATCCGAACAGAGAGAATATACCTGTGATTAACTAATTTTTTAGACAGCGATCCCAAACAGAGAATAGACAAAATTTCTTTGTCCCAAGATGTCACCTTTAGCGATATTTTTTATTTGCCCTTTGCGAATCACATTCATGATTTCATACCCTTTTAATGTCCGCCATGCTGAGTGGAAATGTTGAAAGTATAATTTATACTTAGCCTGCTTTTTCGGAAATCTATGGTCTTGCTCGATGATATTATTAAGATATTTGTTCTGTCTCAATTCACACTCACTAGAGATAATTTCTTCCGTTTGAAGTTCTTCAACTGCTGCGGGATAAGCAGGATTTTGGTCTACGTTAATAACTCTTGGCTGCTTATTATGTCTCGATTTCAGGGCTTTCTTCAAGAATCTTTTAGCAGCTTGTTTATCTCTCCTGGCACTAAACATAAACTCTATGGTAATACCATTGCTGTCAACTGCTCTATATAGATATTTCCATTTTCCTTTGACCTTGAGATAAGTTTGATCGTAAGGATTCAGGTGCAAGCATGAGGAATAAGAGAAGGATAAGAACAATGTCCAACTGTAGCTTGTAAAGTCTGTTGAAAAAAAGTAATCACCGAACGTCCTTGCAAACGACAAGATTGAATTGCACTCAGCAGGTTGGCTGTATGTTGAAACCGTTCGATGGAACGAGAGCCACCACAAACTTTCCGCTTGGTTACAGCAGTTCTCAAACATCGTTCAGCTAGATTATTGTCGGGGGGTATCTGAGGATGTGTCAGAAAATACCACCATTGCTCCGCCTTATCACGCAGCGAACGTAGCAGTTTTCCAGCTTCATGACCAGCATTCTTGAGCCAAGTCTTAATTGCGCTAGTCACTCGCCTTCGGAAATCCTCTGCCCAATCTCGATAGTGGCTTTCCTGATGGGTCTGTCGCCAAACCCGATGTTGCTTAAATGCCTCATCAATTAGAGACAGAAAGGTGGTAGCAATTTCTTGGTTATCTACCCCTTTAGTCTTTAACAGTTTTTGAAAATGACGACGTAGATGAGCCAAACACTTTTGTTGTCCTGCTACTGAATAGCCGTTGTAGACACTAAAATCGTCGCTAATCAAAACTCCATCATAGAATACTCCTAATACAGCTTCCAATTCTCTGCGTTTTCTAGTATCGCCGGCATGAAACAGGCAGAACTCTGACCCAGCTAAAACCCAGAGCCATTCTTTGACTCCTTTAACTGAGCAGGGGGTTTCGTCACAATGTAGAGGAGGATGCTCTGAATTAATCGACTTTTTCAACCCTTCAACACTGTTGATACTCGCTTGTTGTACTCGTTCGTTCATTGGTGGCAACTAAAGTTCCCCTACTAATTTCTATTGCTCCCAGTTCCCACAACAGTTCTTGCTGTTTAGCATAGGACATATGAGCATAGTTTCCCAGCCAGGAAAGTAACCCCTGTAGTCTGACTCCCAAGTCTTGACCTGGAATCATTGTGGGAGACCGTCGAGCTGCCTCTATTGCTCCACACTTGCCGCATTGACAGTGATGACGTTGGTACTCTACGACTTGTATCGGTTTTGCCACCAACTGGGCTACCTGTTGAGTATCTACTCGTACCCCCTTAGTCTTCCATTGTTGATTTCCACAGTTGGAGCAGATGGTCGGTTTCAATACTTCGTAGCGGTCTACACGCCCAAATCCTTTTCTCGTCTTCCCTTGATGTCCTGGTTGTCCTCCTGGTTTTCTTTTTGTCTCTTTTTTGGCTTCTTCCAACCCTACTTCTGGTTTTCTCTCGCTTTTTTTCAGCAAGTCAGTTGAAGGGGGTTTCGATGAGGTTTGGCTGTCGAGGTTGAGGCTCTGTTCCAGTTGTTCTATTCTTTTTTCTAGCTTCTCAATCAGCTTTTGTTGGGTAGTCACGATTTCTGCCAGTTTCTCATTGGACAACTGGCGCAGTTCTTCGGCTTTGAAGGGGTGATTAGCTTCGCTCATTATTGGCTACTTTAATCTCTTTTTCCTTTTTGTCAACCCTGATACCTGAATCCTTACGTTTGATCTACTCGCCAAGAGTCATTAGTTGAGATGAGATGCTTTCTGGCTCTTCTTTCTATTTGTGGTGCATAAATCATCACCCATCGGTAAATCGTGGTGTGGTCTACAGATAGTCCTCGCTCTTGCATGATTTCTGCTAAATCACGATAACTCAAACCATAGCGGAGATACCACCTCACACAAAGTAAAATTATTTCTCCTTGAAAATGTTTCCACTTAAATGGTTGCTTTGAGTTCATCTGGTCTAGTAGTTATTTACGTTTGTTAAATACTACAAGTTTGTCTTAAGTTTTTGCAACAGTACCATATCATGTATAGACGGATGAGAAAAATACTCGATATTATGACATGAAACATAAGCCTCTCGATTTTGAGTTTAAATGAGATTTTAAATCATGTTTCTTGTTGGGGATTAAACCGCAAATTTCTTTAAGATAAAATAATTTAAACTAGTTATGTTTAAAGATCTAGAACGCTCCTCTAAAACTACACCTCAAGAGTTTTCCCGAATTCTAAGTATGGCAGGTGGTTTTGCCTTCTGGTTACAGCTAGGATTAGCGGTAGTTTCAATTGCTATTCTGACATTTGCCCTTGCAGACCCTAATTTTAATCTTAAAAGCACTAATCCCATGTCGGGAGTCGGTCTATTTTTTGCTGTCAGTGGGTTGCTTGCCTTGGGTATGGGAATCTATTGGACATTTTCTTATGGTCGCGTAGCCAAACAACTAGATGATTTTGATGGTGGCGTTCATCTTAAGAAATCTGAGGTTATTCAGGTGCTTTGGCGGGGTTTGTTTATTAATGCAGTCGGACTAGTGCTAACGTTATTAGGTGTTGAATCAATTGTAGGAACGTTAATTGCTAAGTCTCTCACCCAAGTAGAAGGACTTGCCATCTACAACTCCAGTCAATTAATCGAACCTTTGGATTTATTGGTTATCCAAGCAAATGTTAATACAATTGTGGCTCAAGCTACAGGAATTCTCTTGTCTGCATGGCTGATTAGCCGTATCGGTCATCATTAAACAGACAATTCATATTAATTGTTAAATTAATATGCTTATTGCTATCGACAATTAGAAGTTAGAATTAACACCGCTAATTGTCGATATTTAAGGTATAGTTCAATTGTTGCCGAAATATTTTCGGGCAATTCCGAGCTAGAGAAATTAAATGTTGTTTGGCAAGACGACGATTATCTCTCTAGCTTATATCTACTGATAATTCTCATCATTGGGAACTTGAATGCTGCCACGAGGTCTACTTTGTTCGGTAGCCTCATCTACTTTTTCGTTTACTCCTTGAGTGTAGAGAACTTCACCGTTACCCGCATCTACAAATACTTCAGTTTCGCCAACAGTAACTTCATAGACTAAGCTACCATTTTCTGCCTCTAACTCTAGTTTTTTAACTTCATCACTGTAAACCTTTAAAGCAGCCTCTTTTGCTTGGTCAGCAGTGATTTTAGCTAAGGGTTGTAAGCTTGCTGCTTCTTGTTGTTCTTCTTGCTCCTCGTCTGCTTCGGTTTCTCGTTCTTCTTTCATTTCTCGATCTTCATTTATTTCGGTTTCGTCTTCAACTCCTTGAGCGAGAATAGTTTTGCTGCGCTACGATTGGCAGAGTTTGCTAGAGCAGTGGCAGTAACTCCACTAGCCGCTAGAATACCGATTAGTAAAACTGCTAATGTAGTCTTTGTCGAATTGTTCATTACTTCCATCCTTAATAATTTTTTTGTTGGTATTTCTAAGTTAAGAAGTAATTGTTAGGAGGTTTGCAAGCAAAGAGCGAACAGATGATAAGTATTCAGAGTTAAGTTTGGACAACTTGCCGAGTAATAATTTTAAAATTAGCGGTAACTAAAATTATCTGGCTCGGTATGCTCTGGAAAAAACATCGCAGAAATTTGGCTCATTGGCTGCTAGCAGAAGAATCAAAAGGTGAAGCTCTAACTCATCCTTGGTGGCAGGTGATGTGTTTGACGGGTGTTGATTATTTTTCGACTCTCGGTTATCAACCTGGAATTGCTGCTTTAGCTGCGGGTGCATTGTCTCCCATTGCCACTCTATTTTTGATTTTATTGACTCTAATTGGAGCGTTACTGATTTACTATCGCATGGCAAGCCTCAGTCCTCATGGAGAAGGTTTACTTGCTGCTGCTTAAATAATAAAAATCTAATTATTGTTGTAGTAATGCAGCTAGAGCTCAGAAATTTGTGATGGCATCTCACTCAAATTCGATTCGGGTACATGGCAACTATCCGTAACAAGTCTGTCACGCTCTTGTCACAGAGTCTTGTTAGTCTAAGAATATTCAAGCTTTAATTGGAACAAATTAGGCTATGAAAAGGAATAACCAGTAAATGTTAGCGATTGTTTTTAATAATTAAAAAAACAGTAGTCATTCTTTTGAGCAAAATATTCAAGTAAAAGGATTTAAACATGTCTATTGATAGCCTTTTATTAATTGACGACGATCCCGATTGTATTACCTTAATAAAATTCGTTTTAACTTGTGAAACCAATTGGCAAATTTGGACGGCTTGTAAGGGTAAAGAGGGAGTGGAATTAGCACAATTAAAACATCCCAATGCGATCTTACTAGATATAGTCATGCCCGATATCAATGGATTAGAGGTCTATAAATTACTAAAATTAAATCGAATTACTCGTTCGATTCCGATAATTTTTATTACGGCTATGGTGAGTATGAAAAAAACAATTAAATACCAAATTGTTGAAAACATAGAAGTAATCACCAAGCCTTTTGATATCACCACCTTAGCCGAGCGAATAATAGAAGCATACAATTGCTATTTAGTAGCAAATAATTAAACAACTATTAAAATAATAGTGTAAGGATTCAGGTGCAAGCATGAGGAATAAGAGAAGGATAAGAATAATGTCCAACTGTAGCTTGTAAAGTCTGTTGAAAAAAAGTAATCACCGAACGTCCTTGCAAACGACAAGATTGAATTGCACTCAGCAGGTTGGCTGTATGTTGAAACCGTTCGATGGAACGAGAGCCACCACAAACTTTCCGCTTGGTTACAGCAGTTCTCAAACATCGTTCAGCTAGATTATTGTCGGGGGGTATCTGAGGATGTGTCAGAAAATACCACCATTGCTCCGCCTTATCACGCAGCGAACGTAGCAGTTTTCCAGCTTCATGACCAGCATTCTTGAGCCAAGTCTTAATTGCGCTAGTCACTCGCCTTCGGAAATCCTCTGCCCAATCTCGATAGTGGCTTTCCTGATGGGTCTGTCGCCAAACCCGATGTTGCTTAAATGCCTCATCAATTAGAGACAGAAAGGTGGTAGCAATTTCTTGGTTATCTACCCCTTTAGTCTTTAACAGTTTTTGAAAATGACGACGTAGATGAGCCAAACACTTTTGTTGTCCTGCTACTGAATAGCCGTTGTAGACACTAAAATCGTCGCTAATCAAAACTCCATCATAGAATACTCCTAATACAGCTTCCAATTCTCTGCGTTTTCTAGTATCGCCGGCATGAAACAGGCAGAACTCTGACCCAGCTAAAACCCAGAGCCATTCTTTGACTCCTTTAACTGAGCAGGGGGTTTCGTCACAATGTAGAGGAGGATGCTCTGAATTAATCGACTTTTTCAACCCTTCAACACTGTTGATACTCGCTTGTTGTACTCGTTCGTTCATTGGTGGCAACTAAAGGGTTCTGTTGCAAAAAATCCGAACAGAGAGAATATACCTGTGATTAACTAATTTTTTAGACAGCGATCCCAAACAGAGAAGGATCTGTCAATAAGTTTGTGTCAAAGAAAGTTAAAGTGGAAGCCGTCCTTCAAACTCGATGGCAAATCGATTTAAAGCAGCTTTCCAATCCCGTAAAGGTCTAGTCCATCTCTGAGATAAGTTATTAATCGCAAGATAAATAACTTTGAGCGCAGCTTCATCTGTTGGAAAAATCCGATGATTCTTCAACACTTTTCTAAGAGTCATATTCATCGACTCGATCGCATTAGTGGTGTAAATAATGCGACGGATTTCTGGAGGAAACTGGAAAAACGGAATCACGTGCTGCCAGTGAGCCAGCCAAGACCTACTAATTGGGGCATAAGTGGAGTCCCACTTGTCAGCAAAAGTTATTAGTGCCTGTTCGGCTTCAGCTTCAGTAGCGGCAGTGTACACTCGTTTGAGGTCAGCGGCAACAGCTTTACGGTGTTTGTAGGAGACATAGCGTAGGGAGTTCCTGACCATGTGTACCATACATAACTGTACGCGGGTTTGCGTAAATACCGTTTCAATCGCTTCGGCGAAGCCCGTCAGACCATCGATACAAGCAATAAAGATATCCTTGACTCCACGATTCTTTAACTCAGTTAACACCGACAGCCAGAATTTTGCCGTTTCTGTCTGGGTCATCCACAGCCCCAATAACTCCTTATCGCCTTCGATGTTGATTCCCAGAGCTAGATGGACGGCTTTGTTGATGACTCTTCCCTCCTGTCTGACTTTGACGACCAAAGCATCAAAAAAGATAATTGGATACACTGCCTCTAGGCTGCGATTTTGCCACTGGAGTCGCTCTTCATGAACCGCATTGGTTACTTGAGATACCAGGGCTGGCGATACTTCTACTCCATAAAGGTCTTGTAGTTGGGCTTGGATATCACGAGTGGTCATTCCTCTCGCATACAGGGCGAGAATCTTGTCATCGAAGCCTGTAAAACGAGTTTGTCCTTTTTTGACCATCTGAGGCTCGAATTGGCGATCGCGATCGCGAGGCACGGCAAGTTCCGCTTCGCCAAACTCCCCCTTAATGGTTTTACGGCTGTGTCCGTTGCGTCGATTTTGTCGCTCTTTTTTGCCCCGCTCTGCCTTCTGAGTCTCTAGATGTACGTCTATTTCAGCTTCTAAACAACGCTCTACGAGTTTTTTGGTCAGTTGTTTGAGGATTCCTCCTTCTCCAATAAGGTCTTCTGGTTTTTCATAGTCTTTGAGCAGTTCATCAATTAACTCTGGTCGAAAGGTCATAGTCTCATTCCTCACATTAATTCTATTTATTAGAGTGTGTTTTGACCTTTGACACAATTTATTTTACATACCCCTTATAAAGCTAGTTTGGGCTTTGTTTGGGCTTGATTTTTGTTTAAGTACCGCTAATTGCTATTAGTTATTGGGCTGTTGGAGGAGTAGCAGGAGCTTTATTCGGAATTGTCATTGCTGCCGTTACCAACTTCGGCTCCTGGTATTATTCAGACAAAATTGCTCTAGCTGCCTATCGAGCACAACCCGTCAGCCAGCAACAAGCTCCCAAACTTTATCAAATGGTAGGGCGATTGTGCGCGCGCTCGACTGCCTATGCCTGCAATTTACCTAGTTCCGAGCCAAACTGCCAATGCTTTCGCTACGGGAAGAAATCCCGAAAACGCTGCTGTAGCAGTCACCCAAGGAATCATCAACCTCTTACCAGCTGATGAGTTGGAAGCAGTTATCGCTCACGAACTCAGCCATATTCGTCCATATTCGTCATCGCGATACCCTTACTCAAGCGGTTGCAGCAACGGTTGGAGGCGCGATCGCTTTTTTCGCTCATCTACTCAGCTACAGCTTATGGTTCAGAGGTTTTTCGTCTCGCGATAACAACAATATCAATCCAATCGGTCTACTTCTGATGGTGTTTCTCGCTCTTTTGGCGGCTACCCTGATTCAAATGACGGTACTGTTGCAAAAACTTAAGACAAACTTGTAGTATTTAACAAACGTAAATAACTACTAGACCAGATGAACTCAAAGCAACCATTTAAGTGGAAACATTTTCAAGGAGAAATAATTTTACTTTGTGTGAGGTGGTATCTCCGCTATGGTTTGAGTTATCGTGATTTAGCAGAAATCATGCAAGAGCGAGGACTATCTGTAGACCACACCACGATTTACCGATGGGTGATGATTTATGCACCACAAATAGAAAGAAGAGCCAGAAAGCATCTCATCTCAACTAATGACTCTTGGCGAGTAGATCAAACTTATCTCAAGGTCAAAGGAAAATGGAAATATCTATATAGAGCAGTTGACAGCAATGGTATTACCATAGAGTTTATGTTTAGTGCCAGGAGAGATAAACAAGCTGCTAAAAGATTCTTGAAGAAAGCCCTGAAATCGAGACATAATAAGCAGCCAAGAGTTATTAACGTAGACCAAAATCCTGCTTATCCCGCAGCAGTTGAAGAACTTCAAACGGAAGAAATTATCTCTAGTGAGTGTGAATTGAGACAGAACAAATATCTTAATAATATCATCGAGCAAGACCATAGATTTCCGAAAAAGCAGGCTAAGTATAAATTATACTTTCAACATTTCCACTCAGCATGGCGGACATTAAAAGGGTATGAAATCATGAATGTGATTCGCAAAGGGCAAATAAAAAATATCGCTAAAGGTGACATCTTGGGACAAAGAAATTTTGTCTATTCTCTGTTTGGGATCGCTGTCTAAAAAATTAGTTAATCACAGGTATATTCTCTCTGTTCGGATTTTTTGCAACAGAACCGCTTTTGGTGTCGGAATGTTAGGCTTGGCTACTATGTGAACGGTTGCAGGTTTGGCTGCTTACGGTATCAGTAGAGCATTGGATTGAGAAATAGAACGGTTAAAAAGCAACTTTTTTTGAATTTAATATAAATCCCATAACTCACTCATTGAGACAACACGATAACCTTTTTGCTTCAGTTCATCCAAAATCATGCCCAATGCTGTTGCTGTCTGCTGTGCTACTTTTGCCGAGCCTGCATGAAATACTAAAATTGCTCCTGGAAAAACCAACTGTCTGACATACCATGCAGTTAATCGAGGATGATTGGCTAGATCGTAGGTATCGACGGGAATCATTGAAGCTAATACCAGTTTCATCTCATAATCTTCTCGTTCCGTCAGTCGCTCGATCGCTTTTAACATTTGCCGATTGTAAAATGCTCTGCCAGGACGATACCAGCGAATTGGGCTTTTACCTGTAAGAGACAGCAATTTTTCTTGTGCTTCTTGTAGCTGTTTCTCAAACTCCCGAGCAGATAACCAAGCATGGGTAGTGTCTAAAGTACCATGATTGCCAATTTCGTGACCTTGGTTGACGATTTTTTGCAGAATGTCAGAGTGGTCTTCGATGTGATTGCTAATAATAAAAAAGGTAGCTTTAACCTGATGAGAGGGATTGAATCGTGCATTGTGTTTGGCGATCGCATCTAAAATTAATTGAGTGGCAAGGTCGTCTGGATCGTCAAAACTTGGTGCATCGTCTATAGTTAGAGCCACCACTTTTTCTTGAGTTGGTTTGTAGAAGATCGCATCGGGAAATAGTTTGGCGACAACCCCTACTAGTCCCTGTGGCAAATTGATCATCAATCGATTAATTGCTTATTAGCTAAACTGCCTCATAGAGGGATCGTGACCAGGCAAAACAAGCTGTTTTGTAGCTACGCCCAAATTTACTAATTGGCTAGCAGTGTCGATTTGAGTAAGTTGCGATCCCCTCAAACTTTTAAACAGAAAATAACTGAGAAATACCTCGTTCTATATCTTGCTGTTTGACTAAAGATTCACCGATCAAAACTGCTTTTGCTCCTGCTGCTTTAACCATATTTAAATCATCTGCCGTATGTAAACCAGACTCACTAACTATTAAAAGATCTCGTTCGATTAAAGTTTCTTTTCGTGACTCGATCAGCTCGCGAGTAGTTTTCAAATTGACCGAAAAATTTTCCAGATTACGATTATTAATTCCGATTAACTTTACTCCCTCAATCGCCAGTACCCGATCTAATTCGGCTAGAGTATGCACTTCTATTAAGGGAGTTATGCCCAAACCTCGAGTGATTTTGACAAAATACTTGAGATCCTGGTCATTTAAAATTGCCGCAATCAGCAAAACTGCATCTGCACCCTTAGCACGAGCAAAATAGAGCTGATAGGGATAGATAATAAATTCTTTACACAACAGAGGCAAATCTACCGATTGTCTAATCAAACTAAGATTACTAAAACTGCCCTGAAAAAACTTTTCGTCGGTTAATATTGAAAGACAACTGGCACCTCCTTTCTCGTAAGCCTGGGCGATCGCCACTGGATTGAAGTCTTCTCTAATTACTCCTTTAGAAGGGGAGGCTTTTTTGACTTCTGCAATCAAAGCAGGGTTAGTTTTGCCCTGACGCAAGGCAGCAAGAAAATCTTTAGCGGCGGGAGCATCGGCAACCTGCTGGCGTAGTTGCTGTAAAGGCAGGCGATCGCGCATTCGAGCGACTTCGGATTCTTTGTGCCAGACGATTTCTTCTAAAATATGCTCTGGTTCGGTATTGGGAATTTTCGACTGATAGATTACTTCTCCCGTGTTAACTGGTGGGTTGGGATTTATGCGTCTAATTTGCATTGGTAAATTATTTGAACGAGCAATTTTTATTGTAGAGACTTTTGCGTCCCTACCTAATTTAAAACCTAACTAAACGCCAACTACCTGAGCGCGTTTGTATGCCTCGTCGAGAACTTCAGAGAGAGTAGGATGGGTGTGAATATTAAAGGAGAGATTAGTAACTGATTCTCGTTTGGCGATCGCATTAGCTGCTTCTTGAATCAAGTCGGAGGCATGAATGCCAATAATGTGTACCCCTAGTAATTCTCCGGTATCTTTACGATAGATGACTTTTGCCATGCCGTCGGTTTCACCTTCCGCTAAAGCTTTGGAATTGCCTTTATAGTAGGTTTTGACCGTTGCTACTTCCCACCCTTCTTCCTCGCCTAATTCTACTGCCTGAGTTTCAGTTAAGCCCACATAGCTAATTTCTGGATGGGTAAAAGCGGCGGCGGGAATACTGCGATAATCGATTTCTTGGTCATGTCCGCAAATATTTTCGACGGCTACTACTCCTTGTCCCGATGCGGCGTGAGCCAACATCAGTTTACCCGTAGCGTCTCCTACCGCCCACAGATGGGGAACTGGTTCGCCATCGCGCAGTATCTGCATTTTGTCGTTAACGGGAATAAAGCCTCGTTTGTCGGTAGTGACGGTGAGTCTTTCTAAACCAAGTTTTTTGGTAGCGGGAATGCGTCCGGTTGCTACTAAACAAGCATCTACTTCCAGAACTTGTGTCAACTCTTTGGTTTTGGCATCGGTTAGTTCGATAACCACTGGGGCACCAGGAGTTACTTTAGTAGCAAAAACACCTTGGTAAGTTTCGATGTCGCGAGGAGCGATCAAAACTCTCTGGGCAATTTTAGCAATATCGCGATCGAAACCAGGCATCAAATTATCTAAAGCCTCGATCATCGTTACTTCACAGCCTAACGCCGTATAGACATCGGAAAATTCTAAACCGATATAGCCACTACCGATAATGGCGATCCAGTCGGGCAGGGATCCGAGTTTAACTGCACTATCGCTAGTAAAGACCGTTTTGTCGTCAATTTCTATTCCCGGAGGAACGAAGGGAATCGAACCGGGACAGAGCATGATATCTCTAGCAGTATAGGTTTTATCTCCTTCTGGAGTTTCTACCGTTACTTTTTGTTTACCAGCTAGTTGTCCCCAACCGCGAATGATATCGACTTTGAGGCGCTTGAGACTATTAGTTAAATCTCCCTGAATTTTATCGACTAAATTAGTAGCATGAGCGGCGATCGCGCTCCGATCGAAATGGACTCCTCCTCCTAACTGAATGCCCATATCCTGTAGATGATGGGTGTTACTCAACTCCCTAACTCTACCAGAAGCGGCAAGTAAAGCCTTCGAAGGGATACAGCCTCGGTTGACGCAAGTCCCACCCATGTCCCCTGCTTCGACGATCGCCGTTTTCAAACCACATTTAACTGCGTGTATAGCTGCACCGTGACCACCTACACCCGCACCAATAATTATTAAATCGTAATCGAATTCGCTCATTACTCTTACTTTTGATACTTATGCCGTAGTTTTTTATTGTAAAGTTTATCGCTATCTTAAAGTTTGCCGCTTACCAAGGAAATCTTAAAATATCTAGCCAATGCTAAAGATACTCCGAGTGCCAGAGTAATTGGTAATCTCAGCCAGCAAGTTTGAATTTACCACCAACGATCTTATATTAGTTAATAAAATTTCAGCACTAAATAGCAATTTTCAGAGTCATAAGGTAGCTCTAGTGAATCAAAGCTAAGATGTTAAACTGTTTAAACTATAGCTTACCAGCACGAGTGCAGCTATATTTGCCAGCCTATTGCTCAATCAAAACATCGTGAATTTTCGTCGTCCACCAGAAACTATCGCCTATGTCCGTATTACTCAACAATCTTTACAGTCGGGCAAAATAGAAGGAGAGGTCAATGCTGCTGAATATAAATGGCAGTTTCAATGGCATTTTTGTCAAAGACAACTATTGGTTCGTCCTTCTTTAGGAAAGGCATTAATTAAAGAACCCCTAGAACGTTTTTTAGAACGTTGCGATTATCAGTTAGAAGCTGGTAGCGACTACACATTTACAGTCAGGTCGAAAATCTAACTATCTAAGAAGATGGTAAATTCAAATAGCGTTCGGTCAATAAAATAGCGACAAGATCGTCTACAGGACGAGGCGGAAGACGCAGTCCTCGGGGAATCAATTTTTGTAGACCTCGAGGAGGATACATACTCCAGTAGCGATCGCGAGCTTCTAAAGTACTATTTTTCTCATCCACCGCTACAATTTTTGGAGAACCTGCTAAATTGGATTTGATGTCGCGCTGCCAAGTTTTGGCGGTAGTTCCGTTACCGATGACAATGGTATTGAGGGTAAACTGTTGAGACAGTTTTCGGATAGTGGCGATCGCCTCGCCCGATTCGATTACCTGGTGATAAAATATTCGTCCATCAGATCCCAACACGGCAATACCGCATTTGTCTCTTCCAGGATCGAACCCCAATAAATAAGTGTCCGCGTTCAAGCCTCACCAAACAAGATAATTACTTCAAAAATATTATAAATATTCTTTTCTAGAGTGCGGGATTAGATTTTAAACACGACTCTACCGTTTTGTACTACTTCCAAATTGAGTTTGAGAGTTTGTGCGGTATAGGCAGGTTCGGCGACAATAGCTCTAATTTCCCCCAGAGATTCTTTAGTTTGGGCTATTCTATCGACAAACCTGACTAGGGTCGCTATTTGTCCATCGCCAACTTGAATATCTCCCAATACCCCCGCCCTTTGAGCGCGAAATTTAGAAGCAGATAGCAACCAATCCAATCGATCCTGTACCTCACTAGAAGTTATATTGTCAGAATCAATTGAGACTGTGGCAATTTCTTCACCTGCTTGAAAGATTTTTTTGTTGGGAACTAAATCGGCAAAGACCCTAATTTCTTTCTCGCCTCGAACATAATTACCAGCAGACAAAATCCGCAACACATAATCCCGACCGTCTTTGATTTCTGCGGCTAACTGTTCTACCTGAGCATTGGTAATTTTGACAATTCTTTGTTCGGTCGAATCACTCAGCATGGCTGCTTCAATTGCCTCGCTATTTGCCTCCTGCAGCAGGCGGTCTATTGCCAAAAGAGCTGCATCGGGATCGACAACCCGCACCGTAGCCGAAGCCAGAACTTGCCCTCGAAAAATGGCAATTTGTCTTTCTCTTAACTCCTGATAATTTCGATAGTATTGTTCGAGGATTGCTACTTCACGTTCTAAAAACTCCAGTTGAGATTCGAGTTCGTTAAGCCGCTCGGTTCTGGTTGCTAAATCTCGATCTTTGAGGGCAATCTTACGGTCCAACTCCGAAATCGAATTGTCTCGTTGGCGGATTTGGGTTTGTAAAACCTGCTGTTGTTTTTCTAGCTGCTGCAAGCGAGTTTCTTTTTCATCTAGAGTGCGATCGCGAGCGACAATTTCTCGTTCTCTTTGTTGCAGTTGGCTCTGGAGTTGTTGACTTTTTTGCTTGAGTTGCTCTAGTTGCTCTAGCTGTTTGGCTCTTTCGTCTAATAAAGTATTTAATTCCGAACGCAACTTAGCGGCTCTTTCTGAGATCGCGGCTAGTTGGAGCTTAGATTGTTGAAAATCTTGATTGATAGCGTTTAGTTTTTTGGTAGCAGCTATCTGCTGTCTTTTGACAGTCATCAATTCACTGGCGACCTGTTGCTTTTCGCGATCGGCTATAGCCAGTTCTTTCTTGGTTTGTCGCAACTCCTGAAGAATATCGTCAAGCTGAAATATCCCCTTGCGTAAAGACTCACTCAAACCAAACAAAATGCCTAGGGTAGAAGCAGAAATTAACATTCCAGTAATTACCGTAACCATTCCCGCAGTTTGACGAGGTCGAAGATTGAACAGTCTCAGCCTGGCTTTTCCTACTTTCGTTCCCAAGCGGTCTCCTAATGCGGCAATCAAACCTCCTAAAACAAAAATAGCTGCAATCAGGATATAACCACTGGTCATCTTTAGCTGTAAGTCGGGGATTATAAATTCTACTTATACTCTATTCGATAACGCCCGTTGGCTTAGGTCCGATCGCCCATTTCCTAGGCAAACTGTTGGCTTAAAGCTACGGGATTGTGTACCGTAATTTTTTTCTTGTGAATCGAAATCATTTCTCGATCTCTTAAGTCTCCGAGCAAACGAGTGACAGTGACGCGAGTCGAACCAATAGCTTCGGCGATCGCTTGATGAGAGAGCTTGAGATCTATTCTAATCCCTTCATTAGTAGGTATGCCAAAATCGCGACAGAGAATTAGTAAAAAGCTCACCAAACGAGAACCCATATCTCTGTGAGCCAAAGTTTCAATCATCATCTCGGTTTGCAAGATTCGCGATGATAGTCCTTTCAACATTAACATCGATAATTCCGGATTTTCTTTAAGAGCTTGTTCTACGTGCTCGATTGGTGCCGAAAGTAACTCGACAGGAGTAAATGCTACTGCATGATAGAAGCGATCGCTTTTTTGTCCCGTGATCAACGATAGTACGCCAAATACACTATTTTCCCGCAGTAGTGCTACGGTTATTTCCTCTCCTGCTTCGTATACCCTAGATAGTTTGACCGCTCCTTTAAGTAAGAAATAAACTCTTTCTGCCGGATCTCCTGGAAAAAAAATCGTTTTGCCGCGCTCGAAATTTTCCACGATCGGGGGAAACGAGCCTCTTCCAAGCTTGCGGAATACAGATGCCAATGGTTGATTTTGCGTCAGAGATAGTTCCATAGAACTCACCAATGCCTAGTACTAATAATTTTTTAATAGTGACATAAAGCTAGAATAAATTAAAGATTTATTCTAGCTTTATGTACCTTTTTGTTTTTTTACTGCTTGAATAGGGAGCGATTCTGATTCAAGGTAGGAAACTTTTTGATAGGATAAAAAGCTGCGACTAAAATTTTCTAAAATCATGCTAGATCTAACCGGAAAAAACGCTTTCGTTACTGGAATAGCTAACAATCGCTCCATTGCCTGGGGAATTGCTCAACAGCTACATCAAGCTGGTGCTAATCTCGGGGTTAACTACTTACCTGACGAACGAGGACGCTTCGAAAAAAAAGTTAGAGATTTAGTCGAACCTCTTTCTCCTAGTATTATTGTGCCTTGCGATGTCCAAAATGACGAATTACTGGCTGAAATGTTTGCAACTATTGCTAATAAATGGGGTAAATTGGACATTTTAGTTCACTGTCTTGCTTTCGCTGACAAAGAAGATTTGACGGGAAATTTTTCTGACACTTCTAGAAGTGGTTTTGCCAAAGCTTTAGATATTAGTACTTACTCTTTAACCTGTCTGGCGCAAAGAGCCCAACCATTGATGAAAGAAGGCGGTAGCATTATTACCATGTCCTATCTAGGGGGAGTCAAAGTGATTCCTAACTATAATGTAATGGGAGTGGCTAAAGCGGCTTTAGAAATGAGCGTTCGCTATTTAGCTGCAGAATTAGGACCGCAAAATATTCGCGTTAACGCTATTTCCGCCGGTCCGATTCGCACTTTGGCTTCCTCTGCAGTCGGCGGCATCCTCGATATGATTCGCCATGTTGAAGAGACTGCACCCCTCAAGCGCACTGTAACCCAGCTAGAGGTAGGCAACACTGCTGCTTTTTTAAGCAGCGATCTCGCTAGCGGAATTACCGGGCAAGTGATTTATGTCGATGCTGGCTATGAAATTATGGGTCTTTAGTAACCAACAGCCACAATAATCTCAGTATTTATCAAAAAACACCATGCAAATTAGCGATCGTTCCATTGACAAGCAAGATCGTCCATCATCTCTTTTACTCAACAGAACTGGTGAAGTCAAGCGAACTACTAAAGAAACCGATGTCGCAGTTAATCTCAATTTAGACGGCACGGGCCAATGTAGTGCCGATACCGGGATTCCTTTTCTCGACCATATGCTCCAACAGATTGCTTCTCACAGCTTAATTGACTTGGAAGTTAAAGCTACAGGAGATCTCGAGATCGACGATCATCACACTAATGAAGATGTAGGTATAACCTTAGGTCAGGCTTTAAAGGAGGCTTTGGGCGCTCGTCAGGGGATCGCCCGTTTTGGTCATTTCCTTGCCCCCCTCGATGAATCTCTAATTCAGGTAGCCCTCGATTTTTCGGGAAGACCTCATTTAAGCTTTGGTCTGAAGATTCCTACTCAAAGAGTTGGCACATACGATACTCAATTAGTTAGAGAGTTTTTTGTAGCGGTTGTCAATCACTCTCAGATGACTCTACATATCCGTCAGCTAGATGGTATTAATTCCCATCACATTATCGAAGCAACTTTTAAATCCTTTGCTCGTGCCCTGCGAATGGCAATTGAGATCGATCCCCGTCGTGCTAACAATATTCCTAGTTCGAAAGGGGTACTGTAAACCAGCGAGAAGATTTATTTCTCAAATAAATAAAAAACCATAAAAGAGGGTTAGGAGCTAAAATTAAAGAAAAATGAAGTTTTGTAAAAAACTGTGACTGCAAATCTCCCCTCCCTAAACTCTCAAACTACTTCCGATCGCTGGCACTCTCTCAAACTAATTTGGCAAGGAGGAAAAGAGGATATTGACCGGGGTTTACCCCACGAGAGACTAGCGCCTACTTGGCAAATACTGCTTTTAGGAGATGGTTCTCCTACTCGACACCTGCAACTACTCACGGGAGAAAAAACTGAAGTAGACGTTATCGATATGTCTCTCGTCGGTAAAGATCGCGATGGCGCACCAGAGGAAATCGAGGCTATTGGCAAACCGAGATTGCGACGGCAGGTATGGCTGAGAACTGCTTCGGGTCAGAGATTAGCCTATGCTGCTTCTTGGTGGAATGCAACTCAGGTAGACGACTATTTACAAAATCGCTCTTTGCCTATTTGGGAAAGTTTTTCCCGGCTGCACACAGAACTGTATCGAGACATACGGGGTATTTATTACGGTAAATCTCAGGCTTTAGAAAAAGAGTTTGGCGAACCCGAAGCATTTTGGGGACGTCATTATTTATTTTGGCACGATCGCCAGCCATTAACCTTAATTTATGAGGTTTTTTCGCCTTATTTACGTAAATATTTGGGAGAAATGAGCAATCATGACATAAATACTCTCAATAGGCGAAAATAGTATTCTCTAGCTGCTACTTACTCAGACCAAAATCGGTGTGAACCTGTTGATACTCCTGATAATCGATACCCAAGAAACCGGCAAAAGTTCCCGCTCCTCGATAAATATAAAGCAGAGCTTCGGCGAGCGCCTGTTTGCCTACAATCAAAGCGGGAATCAGTTTTAAAAGCCCGATAACGATCAAAGCCAGTCCTTTAATTAATCTAATAGCTTGAGTCGTTAGTGAGGGATATAGTTCTTTTTCAAGTAAACTGTGAGTTCCCCACATACGATAGCCCCTGTTTAAAATCCACTTTAAATTAGTTCGAGAAGGGGGAATCCATTCGTAAACTACTGCATTATCTGCCCAAACGATTTCATAGCCCAATTGATTTAAGCGCAGAAAAAGATGGGAATCTTCACCACCAGTAATAGCAAAGCGGTCGTCAAAAACGCGGTCGAACTGTCTTAAAATCGAACCGCGAATTAAAACGTTACCAGAAAAGGCAACGTGACGTCGTTCTCCCGTTTGATAGCGAGGCAGCTCGAAAAATCCTCCTTTAATTATCCACTCAGGCACTTTGTCTTCTTTAAAATGAGGTATAACTGGTCCTGTAACTACATCAGCATCATATTGTTGCTGAACTAGCAATAATTCTTCTAACCAAGCAGTTTCTGGAACTTCGTCATCATCAATACTAACTATGAAGTCGGCCGTGTTTGCGGCTAAAGTCAGCGATTTATTGCGGGCGTAGGTAATACCCCTTTGGGATTCAACATCAACTTTGAGCGTCCATTGAAAATCGGCGTCAAGTTCGGCGCAAACTCGAGCAGCTACTCCGAGAGTATCATTATCGACTACTACAACTTCAAGCTCGGGAGGTTCGAGCTGCTCGAAAGTTAGGTTGTTAATAGCTTGAAGTAAACGTTTTAATCCTTGAGGGCGTTTATAAGTAATAATACAAATAGAAACTAACATATGGTAATTTTATAAAAACAGGCAAACAGGTACAGAAAGCACTGACCAAACCTAAAATGTTGAGAATCATTGCTTTGACGGCTACTTCCGTACTGACAATTTCTTGGGGGTGGGTTCTCAATTTTTGCTTAATTTGTTCCACCCGCTCCATTTAGTCGATAATTCCCGCTACTATGCCGCATTGGTCAAGATCTTGTACTCTCATTGAAGATGCTATTGGTGTCATGAAATAAAAATATTATAGCTCTTCTCTTTAACCTTCAGAATGTAGGATAGCAGACCTCTCTTACAAAGAGCTCTAACTCATCGCTAACTACGATTTAGAAAACAATCAATGAATATTAAAGTATCTGCGATCGTTCCTGCCTATAATACGGAAAAATACATAGCCAAAGCAATTTCCTCAGCTCTCTCACAAACTTTGAGGGATATTGAAGTTATAGTCGTAGATGATTGCTCCACTGATAACACAGTAGAAGTGGTTCGAAGTTTCTCGGATCCTCGTTTGAAATTACTATTGAATTCCGAAAATCTAGGAGCAGGAAATGCCCGTAATAAGGGGCTTCAAGCAGCTAGTGGCAAATGGATTGCAGTTCTCGACTCTGATGATTGGTATGCGCCGCAAAGACTGGAAACTCTAGTCAAAATAGCCGAACAAAAAAATGCAGATTTTATTGCTGACGATTTGTATTTAATTGAAGATGGCAATAGTTCTCCTTGGGGAACGCTAATTGGCGAGAGCGGAGAGAAAATATCTTCAGTCAAACAATTTGAAGCGGCTGATTTTATTCTCTCAGATATAGAAAACAAAGTTAGTTTGCATCTTGGCTTTAGTAAACCTCTTTTTAGAAGAGACTTTCTCGTCAAACACGAGATTAAATATCAAAATATTAAAGTAGCCGAAGACTTTTGGTTCGATATGTACTGCTTTTTACATGGAGCACGCTTTTTTCTCGTCCCCGAACCATACTACTATTATCGCGCTCGTCCGGGCTCCTTAGTTTCTAGTGACAAGATAAAGCGACTACAAGAAAATTGTGAAGCCATTGATGATTTTATGAAGCATCGGGACTATCTTAATGATAATCCGCAGGTGTTAAATGCCTTGCAATTGAAAAGGATAGAGACCCAAAAATGGCTCGATTATTATCGCCTGGTCGAACCACTCAAGCGAGGACAAATATTAACTGGTTTGAAAACGATATATCATAATCCTCTTGTTGTTAAATATCTAACCTTACATATTCCTAAACTTATGGAACGTCGTTTAAAGACTGTTCGTAAATTTACATTAAGCAAGCTGGGTAGCAAGTGATTTTGGTGTTCTCTAATTACAGCGATTTGCAGGTTGATAAGGGACAGTAACAGCAGTGGGCAAACCAGTTACGCAGATGATTAGGATTTATCAGATGTATCGCTATTTTAATTAACAGATCGACTCTTTTAGAAGTCTTGGGAGAGAACTGTCTGAGAAAAGCCTTTAGCTGTGACCACCAATGTTCAATCGGATTAAACTCTGGGAAGTAGGGAGACAAATATAAAATTTTCGCTCCCACCGCTTCAATCAAAGGCGCGCTCGCTTTGACTTGATGTGCAGGCAAATTATCCATGACCACTACTGCGCCTTTCCAGAGTTGAGGCACAAGACACTTAGAGACATAAACTTTAAAAGCAGCAACATCCATTGAATCATCAAGCGTCATTACAGCCAACACTTTAGAAACCGTGATTGCACCAATTAGACTTACTTTGGAGCCTCGATCGAAGGGTTTGTAATCATCAGCTCTTTCTCCAGGCGCATTGCGTCAAGAAATACCAAATCTTTGAGGTCTACTTCTTTCACTTGTGCCCAATACTTGGCTCTGAGGAGTTGGACTCTTTCACTTGTTGCTTGGCTAGAGCGGAGCGTTTTTTTTTAGAGGCAATCTTAGTCGCTGAAATGTACGACACATAGTACTTTGACTTACCCATAATCCTGTTTCAGGAAAAAGTAGCTCACAATATTCTGCTAAGGTTGCATCATTCTGTTTCTCAAAGATTTCCATCAACTTGGCTTTATGTTTTATAACTGGACTCACCATTGAGCCACCTTGCTTTCGCGGAAGAATATGTCCTTGTATTCGCTTCTGAGTAACTAATTTTTGCTCACTCCAAAACGCTGTGCCACTTTTCTGATAGAGCTATCACCTTTCTCGAGCGCATCAATTATCTTTTCTCGCAAATCGGCGTTGCTGATTAAAGTAATGACGTACAAAATAATACTGTTCGTAGCCATTAGCCATGAGCTTTTAGCTTTTAGCTTTTAAGAGACTATCATTTGAGTCGTGAGTGAGCAAAATAGACTTTTATCATTACACATTCAGCAACGTCGAACTCACCTTCCCTTAAATCCATATATCTTATACCTCTACTTCCCTGATTCTTTGACGTAATAATTTGAAAATTTCTACGGTACTAGAAAACTCGATCGCGCTATAATTATCCAGGTTTCTGAGCTGGGGATTGGCTCCTGCTTTTAATAAAAGTTTCACCACTTCGGTTTTTCCTGCAGAGGCGGCATACATCAATACTGTTACGCCATTATCATTTTGGTTGTCTAGATCGATCCCTGCATTAATTAGTAACCCCACAAGAGGAAAATGATGGTGAAAACAGGCAAACCACAGTGCATTGTTACCATCGTTATTTCTAAGATTGAGGTTGACATCGTTAGCGAGTAAATCCCGCACGACATCAATCGCTCCTTCGCGACTGGCAGCTATTAAAGCCGTCGTACCATTTTTGACTCGCTCATCTAAATTTTCGGTATTGTAGCCTTTTTTTTGCAGCCAAATCTCTGTAGTCTGGCTCAGTCTTTGAGTTATCGTCATTGGTCTACTATGGTTTGGTTGATAATTCTGGATATAAGCCCAATTGTCTGGCGAGTTGACGGGCGATAAAGATTAAGAACTTAGATCCTTCTTGATTGTTTTCATGTGCCATGATGGTAGCTACTTGCATCACGGTTCGGATAAAATTTTCGTCAATTAAGTCGGCACTGGCATTTAAAACTTCTGGTTCTTTACCATTAGGACAACGTAGCAGGCGATCGATTAACTGGTAATATTCTTCTTGGCGTTGGTTGTCGGTCATTTGTTGTTAGTGTTTAGTGGTTAGTGGTTAGTGGTTAGTTGCTAGTCTCTACTTCATCTTGGTTTATTCATCGTCATCAGGAGTTGTAGTGATGACTTCATAGACGGTAGTGGCACAAAACTCTCTGCTGTCATCAATCTCTCTAACTTTCTGGCTGATTGCCTTAGCTTCGTCAATTTTGCCAAGCTGAGCGAGAATTAAACCTTTGGCAGCATAGGCATTAAGATAGAGTCTGATATTTGGTTTCTGTTTGCCAGTTAGCAAAATTGGCTTGAGTTGAGACCATTCAACTGGTAAATCTTCTAAGATCGCAATTTTCTCTAAAACTTGTTGGGCAATTGAAAGTGCAGTTGTCGGTTGATGTTTGTAGAAAAAGAAACGATAGGCTCCAACTAAAACATCCAGGTTATTTTGAGCTTTAAATAAAGCTTGCTTGATGTAATGTTCGGCTAAACCCGTATATTGCCAATTCTCGCTAGCTAAGAGCAATAATTGTTTGATTTCTGGTTCGACATCACACCAAGAAAGCTGGTCTGGAATAGTTTGCATGATTTTAATCTAGTCAAATGGTTAGTAGTTAGTGGTTAGTGAGGGAACGACTAACTACTAACTAGGTCAATTGGAGCTTTGCTAGTTTGAGGGTAAAGAAGATGTCAAAGGAAATTCCTCAGTTACAGATTTTTCTTCGATTAACTCTGGAGTGAAATTGCTAGAGGTAAAAGCGAGGGTCAGTATAAGGACTAAAATGGTGACAATCTCTTCTCGGATACGTTCTAAATCTTTCATGGTTGTTTCCTGTATTTCTACCAATTTTTTTTGGCATAATTGTTACCTACTAAGTTTCTGGATTACTTCTAAATCTCTAATGGTGCTAGTTTTTTAGGTAGAAATCGCTCGACGGTCAGAACGAGCTGCGGAGCTTCTTGGCGAGCGTTCGCTTGTCTTTGCATTAATTTTTGACTATCGAATAATTTAGAATCTGACTGATTAACAACTATATCGAACATCAAAGTCAGAGTTAGAAGTAAAAGAAAGAAAAATTTCTGGCGAACAGCAGCCAGTTTTAGCTCTTGTTCTAGCGATCTCATCATTTTTGACGATTGCTTGCGAGTATTACTGTTAACTGTTCGCTGTAGATTCGACTTGTTCATCGGTTTAACAGCTACCAGATAGATAATAGACTTGTTGCGAAATAGGCTTTAAAATTGCTTGAAACCTAGACACAGCAAATGTTTTAAGCGATCGGTATCTTTGAGAGCTGTAAGCTATATAGAATAAGCAGTTCAGCGACTTTTTCCGTTATTACGCAACAAGTCTAATGTACTCATGCAGGGCATAGATAATGCTGCCCAATTTTACCTACTGAGGAAAACATTGACGAAGAGTTGCAATCCAATTTTCAATGCGTTCTTCAGTTTTTTCGCTTTCATTAACTTCGTCGATCGGCAATCCGACAAATTGACCATCTCGCACGGCATAAGAATAGTTAAAATCATAGCCATCAGTAGGAACATTTCCGACTATAGTTGCACCTGCTTCTTTAAAATAGTCATATAAGGTCCCCAAAGCACTGACAAAATTCTCGCCATGTGTACCACAATCTCCCGCGCCAAAGAAAGCAATGGTTTTCCCGGTAAAATCGGGCTTTTCATCTTCCATATCTACCAAAGGATCGCGCCAGTCATTTTGTACTTCTCCAGAACCCCAAGTAGACGAACCAAGCAGCAAGTAATCATATTGCAGCATATCGTCAAAACCATCGAAGTCTTCCATGTTGTAGAGATTGCAAGTATCTTCATCAAAATATTCGACAAGTTTTTCAGCGATTTCTTCAGTTACACCAGCAGTGCTGCCATAAAAAATTCCAATTTTTGCCACGATCGCACCTCCTATAAATCTATAAATATTGTGTTTGTGGTGTTTGCAAAAGAGAAAAAACAAAATTACAATTTTTTGGCGTTAAAAGTTTGAGGTAGTTTGGTGTCTTCTCCTAAATCTTTAAAAGACAACTGCCAACCGTTAGCCAGGGTTAAAATTTTGCCATCTGAAGTAGCGGTTTGTTCGACTACTTCTTCTTCCAAATCTTTCTTGGGGACATAAACTGATAGATGTCCGAGATCGTTTTTATGTAACATTACTTTCATGATTATTAGTTGGTAGTTAGTGGTTAGTGGTTAGTAATTGGTTATTAGTCGCAAACAAAAGGAACCAATGACTAATGGTTAGGGATTAAACCTAGTAACTCATCTGGGGTTAGGCTGCGTTTTAGCTCGACCGACAAGTCTCGCACGGCATCGACAAGCGATCGCGTTTCTTCTAAGCTCAGAGCGATGCCGTATTGCTTTAACAAGTTAGTAACCAGATGTTTGCCAGAATGCTTGCCAATTACTAACTGGCGTTCTCGTCCCACTTCTTCGGGGGTAAAGGGTTCGTAAGTTGAGGGGTTTTGCAGCACTCCATGTCCGTGGATACCGGACTCGTGGGCAAAAGCATTTTTACCGACGATCGCTTTCCAGGGAGGAAGATCGCAGCCAGAGGCTTTAACGACAAATTCCGAGATTTCTTTAAATCTACTGGTATCGATTCCAGTCTTAATGCCATAGATGCATTTTAGTGCCATAACTACTTCTTCTAAAGCAGCATTGCCCGCTCTTTCTCCCAAACCATTGACAGTGGTATTGACCGAAGTCGCTCCGGCTCTAACTCCGGCGAGGGCGTTAGCCGTTGCCATGCCAAAGTCATTGTGAGTATGCATCTCTACGGGAATAATCAGCCTGTCAACTAACTGCTTGACTTTGTCATAGGTAGTGAGAGGATCGAGAATTCCTACCGTATCGCAAAAACGAAAACGGGATGCTCCCCAATCTTGAGCCGCCAAGGCTACATCGAGCAAAAAGCTGTCATCGGCGCGGGAAGAGTCTTCACCACCGACAGAAACATACAAACCGCGATCGCAGGCGTAGCTAATCGTATCTCTCAGGCGATCGAAAACTAATTGGCAATTGCCTCGGAACTTAACCGCGATTTGAATTTCCGATACGGGAACGGATATATGCACTCTTTCTAAGCCACAAGCCAAAGAAGCATCGATATCCGAGCGCACGGCGCGATTCCAGCCAGTAAGCAGAGTATGCAAACCAAGACGAACCATCTCGGTAATGGCTTTGGCTTCGGTGCTACCCATTGCCGGAATGCCCACCTCGAGTTCCCGTACGCCAATGGCATCCATCAATGTGGCAAAGACAACTTTTTCGGCTACGGTAAAAGCAACTCCTGCTGCTTGTTCCCCATCCCGTAAAGTCGTATCGTTAATCTGAATTGGTAGCATAACTAAACCTCAATCTGCTAAAAAGTGTCAAAGACTATCGAGCTTCCAACCAATCAAAGATGCGGTCTAATCCCGAGCACGATACTAAACCGTATTGCCAGAGAAGCATGGGTATGGGTGCGTTTAATTCCTTTTGTTTTTGCACCACTAAAGCGATTTCCGTAGCCGATACGGTTAACTCATCTTGTAAAAACTGTTCTAATTCCGTGACTTTAAACTCGAATTCCATGATCGTTTATCCTCGGTTAATTATGCTTCGTCCTGGGTTATCAGTCCTTCGTCTCTGGTTCAATGACTAATGACAAAGGACTGATGAGTATATGACTATTTACCAACAAAGCCTAAAGTAAGACTATCGGTAACTAGGAAGTGATCGAGATGGAAGGCTCTTTCTTCTGTCGCTAGCAAAATCTGTTCGTATAAATAACGTGTAGCGCGATCGCCTACACTTTCAGCTTGGGCTGCCTGACGACGAATTAGCTCGATAATTTTTTGTTCTGCTGCAAGATCGTGTTCGATCGTTTGGCGACAGTTAAAGATGCCATCGTCTTCTGGAGTAAAGCAGCAAAGCTCGGCTAGTTTGCTAAAGCTAGCTGCGGGAGTGCCTCCCAAGCCATTCAAACGTTCCCCAATTTCGTGAGCGTGCTCCTGTACGGCATCGTAACTTTCTTGAAAGTATTGATGGAGTGAATAAAATTCCGCACCTTCGACGACAAAGTGATGCTTTTGGTATTGCAGATATAGACCTTGAAAACTCGCTAGGGCAAGATTCAAGCCTTCGCATATGGAAATGACGATCTCTTTGTCTAAACCGATGGGGTTATTGGCGACTTCACCAAAAGGTTGAACTACTAATGTTTGTGTCATGAGTTTGAGTTCCTAATTATTAGTTGTGGATAAAACTTTGGTTGACCAGCATCGCTCTAGCCAGTCGCTTAGTTCCGAGCGAGTGCTAGTGAATTGTTGTATGGTGCTGCGGAGCAAAACGGCATCGATACAGCGATCGATCTGTACCCAGAGCGTGCCATCTTGGGGACACCAGCAGGAAATATTTAATTCTTGCAGACGACGATAGACTATCCAGCGATCGCTACGGTCGATTTTAGCGACCTGACTGACAATGGCATCAGGGGAAGTGAATTTATACATGATTTTGTGGATGGTAGTGGGATAATTTCTGTATCTGTTGTTCCAAATTCTCGATGCGACTCAGTAAGGAACGAATGATGTGAGCTTCTGGATCGGGTAGTTTGCCGTGTTCGAGGGGGCAAACACGTCCAGCACGGGAAACGATACGACCTGGAACTCCTACTACGGTGCAATCATTGAGTACGTCCCGTAAGACGATCGAACCCGCACCGACGCGAACGTTATCACCGAGATTGATATTGCCTAAAACTTTTGCACCCGTACCGACGACAACATTTTTACCTAAAGTCGGGTGACGTTTTCCTGTCTGTTTACCAGTGCCACCCAGGGTAACGTTTTGGTAAATCAAACAGTAATCTCCGACGATGGCAGTTTCACCAATTACTACCCCCATCCCATGGTCGATAAATACTCCTTTGCCGATAGTTGCACCAGGATGAATTTCAATTCCGGTGAACAATCTTGCCAAATGAGATAATAACCGGGGTAAGAGAGGAACCCGACCGTGCCACAGCCAACTAGCTAGTCGATGTAATGCCAATGCGTGCAGACCGGGGTAACAAATTAAGACTTCTAGCCAATTGTTTGCTGCAGGGTCGCGATCGAAGATAATCTTAAAATCTGTCCGGAGAGTTGTCAGCCAAGAGGTAGTTGCTGACAATTTAATCTGCTTGCCATTTGTTATCTCTCTTTGTCTGTCGACCGTTAGTGGCTGTTGCATGGGTTTGTCTTTTGTTATTTGTCTTTTGTAATCAACGATCGATTGACCGATGACTAATGACTAAACTGTATGTAATGCTTATATCAACCGGTCGAATGTTGACTTGGACGATAGACAAAGGTTAGATTGATTAGATTCATTAATTTGTACTTATCGTCTGGCAATTCAGTCAAGATAAAGGTTTGAGCGAGCAATAATTTTTTTTGGGGTATGCCTACTGGTATTTTTACCGACGGGTCTGAGTATTGTTTGGTAAAGGTATTAGTATTTCCTACTCAAAATGGTATTTTCTATAACCCAGTCAAACTCAGCAATAGATCGAGTTATTAATGCCCAAAATTAGGTACTCGATCGCCCACCCTCGGTCACGAAGTCAGAACTCAGATGTTATCTAGTTTGTAGCTGTTGTTACCCTTCGATCAAACTGTCGATTGACACATATCAAACTCAGTAAAATAATGATGTTAATTTAGATACGGATTCGAGAGATGAGTAGAACTTCGCAACAGCAATTAACTTTGAATTCCGTGACGCTTCTGGAGGGGGTTTGACAAGCCTGCTCCAGTTTTTTTGTTGCTTTTTTTAGTGGAGGCGATGAGGCTAGGCTTCAACTGCGCGATCGCATCGTAGAGGCAAGTTTTTCCAAAAAGCGACGGGAAAAGACCCTTCCTCTAACTGTTGATGGTTAATTGACCAACCGACTTAGTACGATCGCCGCCAATTCATGAAGAGCCAAGCGCTCGAGAGCGACTATATAAAGAAAATTCAAGTTTTTAATCGAGAGCAACTAAGGCGATCGCTTTTTTTATATCTTCTAGAGAACAAATTAGTTTAAAAGTTTAAAAAGTGTAATTATCGATTAAATATAAGTTACTACGCGATCGCCAAGTTCAACTAACTTGAAAAATAGTAAATTTGAATACAAAATAGATTTAATTTGTTGTTTCCGTAACAATTTTCTAGCTATTTATCATTAGTTATTACTTTTAAGTATGTGGGCAAAAAAACTAATTGAGTATAAGAAAAGTTCAGAAAAAATTCCTGGCTATAATCCCCTCAAAGCCAGGTATAGTTTAGAGTTTTAATCGAGTAGAACAAATACCAGAGGCTTGAGAAATAAATACTAACCCCCCATCATCACAATACTAGTATCCCATACCCATAAATTTTTTTTTTCTTTGCCAAACAAGGATTTGAGAGCTTGAGTACAGTCTAAGCAATTCAATAAAACTAACCGAGTGCAGATTTTATATACAGCCAAAATCTGAGTGATATAACTTTCATAACGTCATCAGTTAACAGTCATCAGTCACTGGGTTTTATGCAAAGAATAAATAAAAAAATGACAAAAAACAGATGACCGAGAACGGGTGGTATAAAATTTGAGATTTTTTCAAATAAATACCCCTGAAGAATACGAATTACAAAGGTCAAATTATTGCGGAATTCAATTCAATGTCACCAACTACCAGCACTACCATTACGGCAGAATCTAAAGCTAAAGCAAACAAGTCTTCTCAAGGCTGTGGATGTAGTTCTCCTACTCCCCAAAAGATCGATCCTAAGATTCAAGAAAGAATTGAAAAGCATCCCTGTTACAGCGAAGAGGCACACCACCACTATGCACGGATGCACGTAGCAGTCGCACCTGCTTGTAATATTCAGTGTAATTTTTGCAATCGCAAATATGACTGTGCCAACGAAAGTCGTCCTGGGGTAGTTAGCGAACTACTCACTCCCGAAGAAGCGGCACATAAGGTGTTGGTAATTGCGGGTAAAATTCCCCAAATGACGGTTCTAGGTATTGCCGGTCCTGGCGATCCTCTAGCCAATCCGCAGCAAACTTTCCGTACCTTTGAATTAATTGCCGATAAAGCACCAGATATCAAACTGTGCTTATCTACCAACGGGTTGATGCTTCCCAACCACGTCCAACAAATCAAAGATCTAAATGTCGATCACGTCACCATTACTATTAATATGGTCGACCCAGAAGTTGGAACCAAAATCTATCCTTGGGTACGCTATAACCGCAAACGTTGGAAAGGAGTAGAAGCCGCACAGTTACTTCACGAACGCCAGATGGAAGGCTTACAGGCACTACAGGAAGCCGATATCCTCTGTAAAGTCAACTCGGTAATGATTCCAGGAATTAACGACGAACACTTAGTAGAAGTAGATGAAGTAATTCGTTCTAAGGGTGCATTCCTACACAATATAATGCCGCTAATTTCCGCTCCCGAACACGGCACGTATTTTGGTTTAACCGGACAGAGAGGTCCAACACCCAAAGAGCTAAAGGCTTTACAAGACAGTTGTTCGGGCAACATGAAAATGATGCGTCACTGTCGCCAATGTCGTGCTGATGCCGTTGGCTTACTGGGTGAAGATCGTTCTCAAGAATTTACTAAAGAGAAGTTCTTGGAAATGACTCCCGAATACGACCTCGAAAAACGAGTCAGAGTTCATGCAGGCATCAAACAGATTAAAGAAGCCATGCAGGCTGCCAAAGCAGCAAGAGCGACTAAAAAACAACCAAGAGGCGAGAAAATTTTAGTTGCAGTAGCCACCAAAGGCGGCGGCGTGGTCAATCAACACTTCGGACATGCCAAAGAATTTCAAATCTTTGAAGTCGATGGTGTAGAAGCTAAATTTGTCGGTCACCGCAAAGTAGACCATTACTGTCAGGGCGGTTATGGCGAAGATGCCACTCTAGATAATATTATCGGTGCTATTAAAGATTGCAAAGCCGTACTCGCTTCTAAGATTGGTGATTGTCCTCAAGGAATGCTCAGAGAAGCTGGTGTAGAACCAGTTCAAGGTTACGACACCATCGACAAAATTGCCCTGGAATACTACGAAAAATTCAAACAACAAAAATAAATGGAGTAGGGCAATGAAGATTTCCACTAGCCACACTAACAAAACGAGCGATCGCTATTGGTTTAAAGATTACCGAGAGTTAGTAAAACAACAACACACTAGTGCTTCTCCCACACACAGTCTCTGTATTGATTGTTCCGACTATTACGATATACCTCCCTGTCAAACTAACTTTACTACCGATAGTGGTTGTTTCCCCAGTCTCATCAGTCAAGATAGCAACTAAGCAGGAGTAGACCATGACTTACACTATTTCCGACCAATGTATCGCTTGCGAAAATTGTTTACCTCACTGTCCTACAGAAGCAATTTACCAAAACGATAGCGGCAAATTTTCCATCGATCCCAATCTCTGCAATGATTGCGTTGGCTCTTACGGAGTGCCTCAATGCATGGCAGGCTGTCCGACTTCTAATGGTTGCACCCCCACTATTTCTAGTTTGATTAAATCTTCTCGGGCTACCACTAACAATTACTGGGATAACTGGTTTGCAACCTACGATCGCCTGATCTCTAGACTGAAAGCCAAACGAGAAACCAAACACTGGCAGCATTGGTTCGATACTTATTCCCAAAAATTAGACATCTTACTGCATACATAAAACTCGTTTTAAAAAATTACGGAATATTTAATCAGAAAGAGCAATGAACGACTGCATTTATCTCGATAACAACGCTACGACCAAAATAGATGAAGATGTTTTAGCAGCAATGCTACCCTATCTCAGCATCTATTATGGCAATCCTTCTAGTATGCATACCTTTGGCGGACAAATCGGACGTGCCGTTAGAGAAGCAAGATCGCAAGTAGCTTCTCTTTTAGGAGCAGAAGATTCCGAAATTATCTTTACCAGTTGCGGCACTGAGGGAGATAATGCAGCTATTCTTGCCGCTTTAAAAGCTCAACCCAATAAGAAACACATTATTACCACCAAAGTCGAGCATCCCGCGATTTTAAACCTCTGTCGCAGACTGGAAAAAGATGGTTACACTGTTACCTATCTTTCGGTTAATAGCAAAGGACAACTAGACCTAGACGAGCTACAAGCCTCTATCACTGGCAACACAGCGGTAGTGTCTGTTATGTATGCCAATAACGAAACTGGTGTAATTTTCCCCATCGAACAAATTGGGCAAATCGTTAAAGAATATGGCGCGTTGTTTCATGTCGATGCCGTACAGGCAGTAGGGAAAATTCCCCTCAATATGAAAACCAGCACCATCGATCTGTTAACTCTCTCCGGTCATAAAATTCACGCTCCCAAAGGTATTGGTGCTTTATACGTACGTAAAGGTGTTAGATTTCGTCCCCTATTAATTGGCGGACACCAAGAACGAGGACGTAGAGGCGGAACGGAAAACGTAGCAGGTATAGTTGCGTTGGGTAAAGCAGCTGAATTGGCACGACAACATTTAGCAGATATCAGTCGAGAAAAACTGTTACGAGATAAGCTCGAACGAGGTATTCTTGCCACTATTCCCAATACGGCAGTCAATGGCGATCGGGATAATCGTTTACCCAACACGACTAATATAGGTTTTAAATATATTGAAGGGGAAGCTATTTTGCTCTCTCTCGACCAATATGGCATCTATGCCTCTTCTGGTTCGGCTTGCTCCTCTGGCTCGTTAGAACCTTCCCACGTGCTCAGAGCTTTGGGACTCCCCTATAGCGTACTTCACGGTTCGATTCGCTTTAGCCTCTCCCGTTACACGACCGAAACCGAAATCGATCGCGTCTTGGAAGTTCTGCCAGACATTATCGACCGCCTCCGCGAACTTTCTCCCTTCAACAGCGACGATGCAGAATGGCTCAAAGAACAAGAACAGTCATTAGTCATTAGTCATTAGTCATTTGTTTTGCCGATTGAGTTTAAGTATGCGTTTAATCTGGGAGCTAATTCTTCAATTATGGTTTTCAATCGATCTAATTGTTCTGGAGTGAGTAGTTGACGACAGTAAGCTCTTCTCAACCAGTGTTGAGTTTCATACAAAGAACCCCTAGCAATCCTTACAAATCTCTTATTGTCATTAAAACTACCCCTACCAGCAACCTCAGCTATATTTGCCCCAATACTATCCGCAGAACGAATAATTTGTTTTCCCACTGTATCTTTTGCTAATGACTGCCATTCACTAACAATTCGCCAAATTTCTTCCGACAGTTTTTCTGCTAAGCGATAAACGTTCAAATCCTGAAATTTCTTACTCGCCATAATGTACTCAAATAACTCGAAGCCCAACCATAACTAACTCTCCTTCATTCATCAGTGACAACACACCAACAACAAATGACAAATAACCAAGGACAAAGGACAAAATCATGTGGGACTATACAGACAAAGTAATGGAACACTTCCATAACCCCCGCAATCAAGGTAAGATTACGGAAAAACAGGAAGGAGAAAAAATTGTCACCGGAGAAGTAGGCAGCATTGCCTGTGGAGATGCTCTCAAACTCCATCTCAAAATTGACGAAGCAACTCAAACTATTGAAGAGGCTAGATTTCAAACCTTTGGTTGTGCTAGCGCGATCGCCTCTTCTTCTGCCCTCACCGAACTACTCAAAGGTAGAAAAGTAGAAGAAGCTCTCAAACTAACTAATAAAGAAATTGCCGAATCTCTCGGTGGGTTGCCTGAAGAAAAAATGCACTGTTCGGTAATGGGACAGGAAGCTTTAGAAGCTGCTATCTATAATTACAAAGGCATTCCTCTCGACGCCCACGAAGAAGATGAAGGAAATCTTATATGTCGCTGTTTTGGTGTCTCTGATACAAAAATCAAAAGAATTATTCGCGAGAATAATCTTACAACTGCAGAACAGGTAAGCAACTATGTTAAAGCTGGCGGCGGATGCAGTTCGTGTTTACCAGATATCGACGATCTGCTCTATGAAATTGCCACCGAAAAAGAAAAGAGCGTGGAGGTGGCAACGCAAGTTTGGCAGGATAACAATCTAACTCCTGCACCATCAGCCACAACTACTCAAACTCCAAAACCTTTAACTAATCTCCAAAAAATCACCTTAATTCAACGAGTAATTGACGAAGAAATCCGACCGGTGCTAGCTGAAGACGGCGGCGACATGGAACTATTTGACATTGAAGGAGATGTCGTCAAAGTTATTCTCAAAGGTGCTTGTAGCGGCTGTGCTTCTTCCACTGAAACCTTAAAAATTGCCATTGAAGCTACCCTCAAAGAGCGCGTATTACCCACTCTAACTGTGGAATCAGTCTGAATGTAGGCATTAGGCACCCTTGCTCTAGGATTCTGCTAACCCTAAACTTCTAAAACTTTACACCCCTAAATACGATGTATACTTGCAACCCCCATAAATACGGAGAGCGATCGCCCCCAGCTTAGTTCTCATTAGGATTAAAGATTGGCATCGGCTAAAGATGAGATAATTCGCAGGGAACGGAATTTCCCAACACGACTAAATCGACTACTAATTATCTTTATCTAGTTGCTTGCGATCGTTAATCCTTTTAGGTTAGATCCACTATCTTGCATTCTATATTTTTAGCGCACATTTTCTCCAAACTCAATCACCTCTAGACTTTCAGAGCGCTGCGACAATCGAGAGTTGAAGGTTCGCAGGAATGTAATTTCCCAGACTAAATATTACCAGACTTTTATATCTTCTTGGTTTGCAGCATCTGAAATTTCTTTCCGAATTCCACTGAACACTAAAAATTTAACGAGAAATAACCATGAGACAAATTGCATTTTACGGAAAAGGCGGTATCGGTAAATCCACTACTTCTCAAAACACTATTGCTGCCCTCTCAGAACTTCAAAGAGTCATGATCGTCGGTTGCGACCCCAAAGCTGACTCTACTCGCTTGATGCTCCACTGTAAAGCTCAAACTACTATTCTGCACTTAGCAGCCGAAAGAGGCTCGGTAGAAGACCTCGAACTAGATGAAGTATTGCTCAATGGCTATAACAACGTTCGTTGTGTTGAGTCTGGCGGTCCCGAACCAGGTGTAGGCTGTGCGGGTCGTGGTATTATCACTGCCATTAACTTCCTCGAAGAAGAAGGTGCTTACGAAGACATCGACTTAGTATCCTATGACGTATTGGGTGACGTGGTTTGCGGTGGTTTTGCTATGCCCATTCGTGAAGGTAAAGCCCAAGAAATTTACATCGTCACCTCTGGTGAAATGATGGCAATGTATGCCGCTAACAACATCGCTCGCGGTATTCTCAAATACGCTCAGTCTGGTGGGGTTCGTTTAGGCGGTCTAATCTGTAACAGCCGTAAAGTTGACCGTGAAATCGAACTAATCGAGGCTCTAGCTGAGAAACTAGGAACCAAGATGATTCACTACATTCCTCGTGACAACGTCGTCCAAAGAGCAGAATTACGTCGTATGACTGTTATTGAGTATGAACCCGATCATCCTCAAGCTAACGAATACCGTGCCTTAGCTGAAAAAATCTCCAACAACAAAGACTTAGTTATTCCTACTCCCATCAGTATGGACGAGCTAGAAGAATTATTAGTTGAGTTCGGATTTATGGATTCTGATGCAGAATACCAAAAAGCACTCGAAGCAGATAAAGCTGCTGCTAAGGTCTAATTTCTAATTTTAGTAGGGGCATGGCATCGCCATGCCCTGGCAAATCTGACAACCGAATAAGGGGAGAACATCATGTCAACTGTCGAAGAGAACAAAAAACTGATCCAAGAGGTACTAGAAGCATATCCAGAGAAAGCTGCTAAAAAACGCACCAAGCACCTCGATGTTTATGAAGAAAGTAATTCCGACTGCGGCGTAAAATCCAATAAAAAATCCGTTCCTGGAGTAATGACTACTCGCGGTTGTTCTTATGCAGGGGCAAAAGGGGTGGTTTGGGGTCCGGTCAAAGATATGGTCCACCTCAGTCACGGTCCTGTCGGCTGCGGTTACTACTCCTGGTCCGGCCGTCGTAATTATTACGTCGGCACCACTGGAGTTGATACCTTTGGTACGATGCAATTTACCTCTGACTTCCAAGAAAGAGACATCGTTTTCGGGGGTGACAAAAAACTAGCCAAACTGATTGACGAACTAGAAGTACTTTTCCCCCTCAGCAAAGGAACTACTATTGAATCAGAATGCCCTATCGGTCTAATTGGGGATGATATTGAAGCAGTAGCTAGAAAAAAAGCTAAAGAAACTGGTAAACCAGTAGTACCAGTCCGTTGTGAAGGTTTTAGAGGTGTTTCGCAATCTTTAGGACACCATATTGCTAACGATACAGTTCGTGACTGGGTATTACCCAAAGCCGATGAATATCGTCAAACTCCTGAAGGTTTTGAATCAACTCCTTATGATGTCAACATTATCGGTGACTACAACATCGGTGGTGATGCTTGGCCCAGTAGAAGACTGCTCGAAGCTATTGGTTTACGGGTAATCTGCCAATTTTCTGGAGATGGAACATTTAACGAAGTGGTCATGACTCCACTGGCAAAAATGAACCTGATCCACTGTTATCGGTCGATGAACTACATCTGCCGTCACATGGAAGAAAAATATGGTATACCCTGGTTAGAATACAATTTCTTCGGTCCTACTCAAATTGCCAAGTCTTTACGGAAAATTGCCGCTCAGTTTGACGAGACCATTCAAGAAAATGCCGAACGGGTAATTGCTGAACACCAAGCTGAAATGGATGCAGTAGTTGCCAAGTATCGTCCTCGCCTTGAAGGCAAAAAAGTGATGATGATGGTTGGTGGACTTCGCCCCCGTCACGTAATCCCTGCTTTTGAAGACTTGGGTATGAACGTAATCGGTACTGGTTATGAATTCGGACACGGCGATGACTATAAACGTACCGCAGACTATGTCAAAGACGGCACGGTCATCTACGATGATGTTAGCGGTCATGAATTTGAAGAATTTGCTAAAAAACTAAATCCCGACTTGATTGCAGCAGGAATTAAAGAAAAATATGTCTTCCAAAAAATGGCATTACCATTCCGTCAAATGCACTCTTGGGATTACTCGGGTCCCTATCACGGTTATGAAGGCTTTGCCGTATTCGCTCGCGATATGGATTTAGCAATCAATAACCCAACTTGGGATTTAATTAAAAATCCTTGGCAAGATTAATAGTCTTTACGTAATCAGTAGGGGCGCAAAAAAAACCTGCGCCCAAACAGCAATCATTTTTCTCAAAGGTAAAACATCATGACTGAGAACAACGGAAACAACGTAAATACTCCCGTAGCTACCGAACCTGGTAAAATTCAAGACCACTTCGATTTATTCCAAACCGATACCTATCAAGACTTATTTGAATACAAACGTCAGTTTGAAGGCGCACATAGCCCAGAAGAAGTAGCCCGCATTGCTGAATGGACGAAAACTTGGGATTATCGTGAGAAAAACTTTTCCCGTGAAGCTCTAACCATCAACCCTGCCAAAGCTTGTCAACCTTTAGGTTCTCTGTTTGTAGCAGCAGGTTTTGAAGGTACTTTACCCTACTCTCACGGTTCGCAAGGTTGCGTGGCTTACTTCCGTACTCACTTAACCCGTAATTTCAAAGAACCGTTCCAAGCTGTTTCTTCCTCCATGACTGAGGATGCAGCGGTATTTGGCGGACTCAACAATATGGTAGATGGGTTGGCAAACTCCTATCAACTATATCAACCTAAAATGATTGCCCTCTGTACTACCTGTATGGCTGAGGTAATTGGAGATGACTTGGGTGCATTTATCCAAACATCAAAAGATAGAGGCTCGATTCCCCAAGATTTCCCCGTCCCCTATGCCCATACTCCTAGCTTTGTCGGCTCTCATATTACTGGTTACGACAATATGCTCAAGGGCATTCTACAATGCTTGACTAAAGGCAAAAAGCAAGAAACTACTAACGGTAAGTATAATTTTAACCTGGGCTTCGATCCTTACATTGGTAACATTCGCGAATTAAAACGAATTCTCCAATTATTTGGTATCGACTATACCGTTCTTTCTGACAATGCGGATGCGTTTGATTCTCCTAATACTGGTGAATTCAAAATGTATAACGGTCTAACTACTTTAGAAGAAGCTGGTGACTCGATTAACGCTGAAGGCACTTTCTTCTTCCAAAAATACACTACTCCCAAAACTCAAGAATACATTGAAAAAGAATGGGGACAGTCTACCTATAACTTCCGTCCCTTTGGTATTCGCGGTACTGACGAGTTTCTAACTAAACTCTCAGAACTAACTGGTAAAGCCGTACCCCAAGAATTGGTGGAAGAAAGAGGTCGTGCAGTTGATGCGATTAATGATTCCCAAGCTTGGATTCATGGAAAACGCGTTGCCCTCTACGGCGATCCCGACCATGTATTTGGTTTAGTTAACTTCTTACTAGAATTAGGTGCCGAACCAGTTCATATTGTTGTTACTAATAGTAACCCCGAATTTGAAAAAGAACTACAGGCCGTTCTCGATGCTAGCCCATACGGTAAAGATGCCACTATCTGGGGTAAAAAAGACTTGTGGCACTTACGCAGTCTTTTGTTTACCGAACCAGTAGATTTAATCATCGGTAATTCTTACGGCAAGTATCTCTGGCGCGACACCAAAACTCCTCTAGTGCGCATTGGCTATCCGATCTTCGATCGCCACCACATGCACCGCTATGAAACTTTGGGTTATCGAGGTGCGCTCAACCTCCATAACTGGATCGTTAACACCATCCTCGACGAACTCGATCGCCAGACGATTATTCCCGCCAAAACCGATATCTCTTTCGATCTGATTCGTTAGTCAACGACCAATATTTTGTAAGGGACGGGGCGTACAAGCATTTGAGGAAACCTCAAATGACAGCCCCTCCGCTTCGCGAATCGCCCTTACCTACTAACTGAAAAGGAAAACTATGAAACTAGGTGATGTAGAACTCGATCGCGAACCTGATTTCGAGCTCGAGTCTAAAGTTAGAGTCCGTAAAAAGATTCGCAACGATGGCACTTTTCCTGGCAAACAATTAGGCGAAACCCTAGCCAATAAAGGAGATGAAGGATACATCATTTCCATCGGCACTTATCTCCAAACTGCCTATATCTATTCCGTTCATTTTTTAGAAACTAATAACGTGGTCGGTTGTCTGGGGAAAGAACTAGAACTGGTTTCAGAAAACTGAGGCAATTATGGCTACTCAAACCCGAAACCATTTTTACTCGGCGAACGCTTTTAAAAAATTCCCGATCGATCTTTTTTATCCCCTGCGTCGTTGGGTAAATAGCATTGAAGTTACTAACGACAAATTCGCTCATTTTCTGTGTAAATTAATTCCCTGTACCTGTCCGTTTGAGCACGATGTCAACATCTTCGGCAAAACCTTTCACATTCCCGCTCTGTGCAAACTAAACCCTCTCTATAACGAAGTTGTCAGTCTGCGCCTCCGCGCCCTTAGTTATTTAGAAGGAGACTGTGGCGAAGATATTACGCAGTATATCTGTTAGTCGTTGGTAAGAATTCGTTAGTAGAAATCACCAAACTGCGATCGCTCGCTTTCCACTAACTATTAACCACTAACTAAGATCGAACTATGAAACTCACCAAAGGCAAAATCGCAGACCTCTTAAACGAACCAGGTTGCGAACACAATCACCAAAAAGGACAACAAGGTAAAAATAAAGCTTGTAAACAACAAGCTAAACCAGGAGCCGCTCAGGGAGGTTGTGCCTTTGATGGAGCTTCGATCGCCCTCGTCCCGATTACCGATGCCGCTCATTTGGTTCACGGACCGATTGCCTGTGCGGGTAATTCTTGGGGCAGTCGCGGTAGTTTATCTTCTGGTGCGACTACCTATAAAATGGGTTTTACTACCGACATTAGCGAAAATGACATTATTTTTGGCGGCGAAAAAAAGCTTTATAAGGCGATCGCCCAAGTAATCAAACGCTATCAGCCTCCTGCGGTTTTTGTCTACTCTACCTGCGTTACCGCACTAATTGGCGATGACTTGGATGCCGTGTGCGAAGCAGCCACCAACAAATTTGACACTCCCATCATTCCCGTTAATTCCCCTGGTTTCGTTGGCAGTAAAAATCTCGGTAACCGATTGGCTGGAGAATCTCTTTTAGACTACGTAGTCGGTACTGCCGAACCTGAATACACTACTCCTTACGATATCAACCTAATTGGGGAATACAATATTGCCGGGGAACTTTGGGGCGTATTGCCTCTATTGGAAAAAGTTGGCATTCGCGTTCTCTCTAAGATAACTGGTGATGCCACCTTTGAAGAGATTCGCTACGCCCATCGTGCCAAACTCAACGTGATGATTTGCTCTAAAGCCCTAATTAACATGGGGCGTAAAATGGAGGAACGTTACGGTATTCCCTATATCGAAGAGTCTTTCTACGGCATTGCCGATATGAACCGCTGTTTGCGCAATATTGCCAAAAAGTTAGGTGACGAAGCCCTGCAGCAACGGGTAGAAACAGTCATTGCCAAAGAAACTGCCAAACTCAATATTGCTCTGGCGCCCTATCGTGCCAGACTCAAAGGCAAGCGAATTGTGCTCTATACGGGAGGAGTAAAAAGTTGGTCGATTGTTTCTGCCGCTCAAGATTTAGGCATGGAAGTAGCGGCTACGAGCACTAAAAAGAGTACGGAAGAAGATAAAGCCAAAATCAAACAGTTATTAGGCAAAGACGGTATCCAACTAGCAAAAGGTAACGCTCAGGAACTCTTAAAAGTCATTGCCAAAACTAAAGCCGATATGCTCGTAGCGGGGGGACGCAACCAATACACCGCTCTCAAAGCCCGCATTCCCTTCCTCGATATCAATCAAGAACGCCATAATCCCTATGCGGGATACGTCGGACTCATCGAAATGGCAAAAGAATTCGATCGCGTGCTTCATAGCCCCATTTGGGAACAGGTGCGTCAGCCAGCACCGTGGGAACAAGTAATAAGTAATAAGTAACAAGTAATAAATATTTATCTCTCCTAAATCTTTATTCCCCTACACCCCCATTCCCTTATTCCCTAAATTCCCATGACTACCATCACTAAATCTAAAAAATCTGTAGCTGTCAATCCTCTCAAGCAGAGTCCTCCTTTAGGTGCGGCTTTAGCTTTCCTAGGATTGAAAGGAATCGTACCTTTGTTTCATGGTTCTCAAGGCTGTACGGCATTTGCCAAGGTGTTGTTAGTACGGCATTTCCGCGAGGCAATTCCCCTGGCAACTACCGCAATGACCGAGGTTTCGACGATTTTGGGAGGTGAGGAAAACATCGAACAGGCGATTTTAACTTTGGTAGACAAAGCCCAACCCGATTTAATTGGTCTGCTGACGACAGGGTTAACCGAAACCCGAGGAGATGATATGGAGGGCATTCTCAAAGGGATTCGTCAGCGTCATCCCGAACTAGATGAACTACCGATTATTTTTGTTTCAACTCCCGACTACAAAGGTTCATTGCAAGATGGTTTTGCGGCAGCGGTACAGTCAACTGTGGCTACTGACTACGGCAAATCGACAAAAACTTTCGAGTCGAATTCCGTACGACAGGTGACAATTTTAGCTGGTTCATTGCTCGCCCCTGGGGATGTGGAAGAAATTAAGGAGATAGTCGCGGCATTTGGTTTGACACCTCTGGTCATTCCCGATTTGTCTGGTTCGGTAGATGGACACCTAGATGATGACTACAACACTAAAACTTCTGGCGGTACTGACAAAGCGCAGTTACAGCAATTAGAGCGATCGCTGTTTACCATTGCCATTGGGGAAAGTATGCGTCCTGCTGCTGAAATTTTACAGCAAAAATTTGGTACTAACTACGAGGTTACACCCCGCTTGGCAGGATTAACGGCAGTAGACAAGTTTTTGTGGCTGCTCGCCCAAATTAACAACTACAAAAGCGATCCCGACTGGAAATTCGATCCCCAAATACCTCCCAAATACAAACGTCAACGTCGTCAGTTACAAGATGCCATCCTAGATACTCATTTTTATTTAGGAGGAAAAAAAGTTTCCCTGGCACTAGAACCAGATTTGCTCTATCAAACCAGTTGGTTGCTTAAGGAAATGGGAGCAGAAATTCACGCTGCCGTAACTACTACCAAGTCGCCGTTGCTCGAAGAATTACCTGTTGACGAGGTGATGATTGGAGATTTGGAAGACTTAGAAGACTTAGCCCTTGGTTCGGATCTAATTATTACTAATTCCCAAGGAAACAGCCTCGCCAAAAAACTAAATATTCCCTTATATCGCATGGGTTATCCCATCTACGATCGCCTGGGTAATGGTTCTCGTTGTTTAATTGGTTATCGAGGCACGATGCAGTTTTTATTCGATCTCGGCAATATTTTTATTGAATTAGGGCATTAGAGATTAATCATTTGTCCTTTGCCATTTGTCACTAACCGGAAAATAGGAAAATGAGTCGACTTTTAATCAGAGTAAAACCCCCACAGTCGCCTAAGCTACAACATCCTTTTCTGCAGAAGTTAATTAAGCAAATTCGTCTCGCAGATACTTTGGATGAATATCGCGACTGGTCTGATGAATTATTACTAAATGAATTAATTATCTCTCCCGGTGGAGACTCAGTTTCTTCAAAAAATCTCAACTTGGATCCTCTCAATCAACTTTTAACCAATGCCTTTTATCACGCTATTGGAATAAGTATCGAAAAAAGAACCAGTCATTCTACAGAAATTTACGTTCATTTGAAAAACAAAGAATTTAGTTCTGCAGTTATTTCTTGTGGTGGAGTTTTGGTTTTATATTCATTAATTTGGGGATATAAGAAATTTGGTTTTTTATCTTTACAAGAGCTAATTGAATCGGCTGAAACTGATATTGGTAATGCCGTTAGTAAAGCCAGTTGTTATTTGGATTTTGTTTAATTGTTTACTAGTATTTCAGCTTTTAGTCTAAACGAAACGGCCAATGACTGAGGCGCGGTAAGTGACAACGAAGGATAAATGATTTATATTTCGGAGATTTGAAACAATGAAAGTTGCATTTGCTACCCAAGATAACATTCATATTAATGCTCACTTCGGTTGGGCAAAAAAAGTAGATATTTATGATGTTTCTACGGAAGGTTATAACTTACTCAATACGGTTGAATTTGGCGGCAACCTTAAAGAAGATGGCAACGAAGATAAACTAGTTCCCAAAATTAATGCAGTTGCCGACTGCACGATCGTCTACGTTTCGGCGATCGGAGGCAGTGCTGCATCTCGTTTACTCAAGAGTCAGATTACCCCACTTAAACCAGAAAATCAAAATGATGAAATTGCCGACGTTCTTAATAGTTTAGTAAAAACTTTAGGCAATCCTCCTGCTTGGTTGCGTAAAATCGTGGGACAAAAGCAAAAAAGTTTTGATTTTGATGAAGAGGAATAAATTAAGAAGCAACTAACTGCTAATCACTAACGATGCTATGTTCCCTTACTAACTACTAACTATTAATCACTAACCAATCATGACTACTACAACTACGACCCCCGAAACTAATATCAGTATTGTCGAAGAAAGTACTTTTCTCAAACAACTAGTTTTGCAAGTACGCGCTCAAGATCATTATGGCGTTTATCGCAGTTGGAAAGATGAATTAGTGCTGGCTAATTTTGTAGTTAGCAAAGAAAAGAAAAGCCAGATCTCTGTGGAAGGAGATGTCGATCCCGCGACTCAATTAAGAATTCTCTGTTTTTATCGTGCGATCGCCGCTTGTATCGAAAAAGAAACGGGCAAACTCTGCCAAGTTGTCATCGATCTTTCTCACGAAGGCTTTGGTTGGGCGATCGTTTGGACGGGACGCTTGATGGTGCTATCGCGCACTTTAAGAGACGCTCAACGCTTTGGTTATCCTTCTCTTAAAAAACTAGCAGCCCAAGGAGAAAAATTAGTTGAGTCGGGCATCAAAACTATTGAGAAGTTCCCCAATGTTGCCGATGCCTAAATTCAGTAAACAGTTATTTAGTTATCAATGACAAAAATGATTGCACTAAAAACAAAATCCCCAACCCCCGAAGCTGTTGCAGATTTGAAAAAAACCATTAAAAAACTCAACAGCAAAGCAGGACAAATGAAGATGGATTTGCACGATCTTGCCGAAGGTTTACCTACAGATTACGAAAAGCTAATCGAAGAAGCGACTAAAACCTACGACATCTATCGTCAACTAGCCGAACTCAAACAACAACTAAAAGCCTGGGAAAAACAGGTGTCATAAGTTAATTAGTTAATTGAAATTCTTTGAGGAGCGAGGAACATGACCGTGACTGCTAATCAACCAAAAACTTTAACCACATTTAAAACCTTAACTGATGCGGAAGATTACTTACAGTTTTTCGACATCGAATACGATCGCAATTTCGTCAATATCAATCGCCTTCACATTTTGAAACAGTTTTCTCTCCTGATTAGCGAGGTAGACAAAGCTTTTCCCGATGTTAGCGAAGCAGAAAAACTAGACAAGTATCGCCTCGCTTTAGAAGAAGCTTATCAGGTTTTCTTAACTTCTAGTCCCTTAGAAACCAAGTTATTTAAGGTATTTCAAACCAAACCGAAAAACTTTGTTTCTTTGGATGAGTTAAGTAAGAAAGCTAAATAGTTACTGTCTTTAGTCATTAGTCACTGGTATTTAGAAATTAGGACAAATGACAAAGGGACAAAAAACCAATGACAAAGGACGAATAACTAATGACAACTTTGACACCAAAAGAACTAGAACGCTACAGCCGGCAAATTCAGCTTCCTGGTTTGGGAGAAGAGGGACAGGAAGCTCTAAAAAATACTACTGCTCTAGTTTCTGGAGTAGGCGGTTTGGGAGGAACCGTGGCTCTTTACCTGGCAGTTGCAGGCATTGGAAAGTTGATTCTAGTTCGAGGTGGGGGGTTGCGTCTCGACGATATGAATCGTCAGATTTTGATGAGCGATGATTGGGTGGGTAAGTCAAGGGTTACCAAAGCCAAAGAAACTCTCAGCCAAATCAACCCCGATGTAGAAATTGAGGCGATCGCCGAATACATTACTCCCGAAAATGTCGATGCTCTCGTCCGACGTTCCGATATTGCCCTCAGTTGCGCTCACAATTTTCCCGAACGAGATCTGCTCAATGCTGCCTGTGTTCGCTGGAATAAGCCAATGATTGAAGCTGCGATGAACAGCATGGAAGCTTATTTAACTGCGATCGTTCCCGGCAAAACTCCTTGTCTCTCTTGTATTTTTCCTGAAAAGCCAGACTGGGATCGCCGTGCCTTTGGCGTACTCGGTGCGGTTTCCGGTACTCTCGCCTGTTTGAGTGCCTTAGAAACAATTAAGCTAATTACGGGATTGGGTAAACCTCTGTTGGGACAATTACTCAATATGGATCTAGCCAACCTAGAATTTCATAAACTTCGTCTTTACCAAGATCCCAAATGTCCCGTGTGTGGGAAGAGAGCAGATAAAGCAGAGGGAGCAATTAAACACCAACTCCTAACTACTAATCATTAACTACTAACCGAAAAAGGAGAATTTCCATGACCGTTTACTTAACCGAAAAAGCCGCTTTCCGTTTACGTAGCTTTATTCGTACCAATGCTGAGGCAACTACTCCCGAAAAAGGAATTCGTTTAGCAGCAGTCGATGGCGGTTGTAGCGGCTTTGAGTATGACTTAGATATCGTCGATCGCCCTGAAATTGACGATCTGATTTACGAACAAGACAAGGTAAAAATTTATCTCGATCGCCAAAGTGCCCCCTACTTAAACGGTATCGTCATCGATTTTGTCGAAACCCTAACTCAAGCAGGTTTTACTTTTGAAAATCCCAATGCTACCGATAGCTGTGGCTGTGGCAAGTCTTTCTCTGTCGCCGATTGTACCCCCCCAGCCGTGCCGTGTAGCTAGTCATTAGTTGTTAGTTACAAAGGACGAAGAACGAACAACGAAGGACAAATAAAAATCAACTAAATTTAGGAGAATTAAATCATGGGTACTACTTATAAAGTCCGTCTGATCAAAGGAAAAAGGAAAAAACCACCCGAAATCGATGTAACTATCGATGTTCCCGAAGATGAGTATATTTTGGATGCGGCAGAAGACCAAGATTTAGATCTACCATCTTCTTGTCGTTCGGGAGCTTGCTCTAGTTGCGTAGGCAGAATTGTCGAAGGTGAAGTAGATCAAGAAGATCAAAGCTTTTTGGATGATGACCAAATTGCTAAAGGTTACGTTTTACTGTGTGTTGCCTATCCCAAATCCGATTGCACGATTAAAACTCATCAAGAAGCCTATTTGGTTTGAGCTAATCATTGGTCATCAGTCATCACTCATCAGTCATAAGTCATTAGTCATTAGTCATTAGTCATCGTTATTTTCTTTAAAAACAAAAGATAGAGGACTAATGACAAAAGACAAATAACAAACAACCAAGAACAAAGGACGAAAGACAAATGACGAATGCCAAAACCATATGGAAACAGGTTTGTTACAAATCTGGGGTATGGCTGGCTGCTGAAATTTGGCTCAATCTCATTGGCTTGGATAACATAGCCGATTACAGCGAGTTTGTTTTTGCTGAAGATCTGGGTTTAAATCGTAAAAATCACAGAACGGTAAAAATTACTGAATATCCACCCCAGTTTTGTCCTCAAATAGATGATTTTTGTCCGCTTCCAAGAGCGGCAATTGACCCCAAAAAGCTTAAGCTTAAAGTCAATAATTGTATGGCTCAGGCTGAAGTATTCAAACACAAGTGCCAACGGCTTGCCGAACCTTGTCTGAAAATAATGTGTTTGAAAATAAATCTAGAAGTGAAGAAATAAAAATTATTATTAGTTTTTTATTACTTCTATTGGTATCTATTGACGCTCAATAACTACTAACTACTGATTAACTCAAATGATTAGTCGCGAACGATTAGCACGAGAATACATTAATGTCATTTATAACTATTATCCTATAGCAGGGCAATTACTACATTATTGTTTGGTAAAAGTACTTAATTTTAATAGTGATGGCACTAATAAACATTGTTATTATTTAGGTGTTTATTATCCAGAGTGGCTCGGTGGTCGCTTATTAGAACAACAAGATATTTTTAAAGATGCCGCAGAGAATATGGGACTGATAGAAGTAGTTTTTTTAAATGCCAACCATTTAGTAAAAGATCCGCGATCTAAAATTAAACATCAAGACTTTCGTTTTTGGCTAGAGCTTTGCTGGATCGCCGAGCGAGTAGATTGATTTTAGGAGGAGAGCTCAAAATGTTAACGGTTAGTTTACTGATATTATCAATCTGTATTGGAACGATTTTATTAACTATTCACGGTCACGATGAAATTCATCAATTAGTCGCTTTTTTATCGGGTTTAATTGCTATAACGTGTATTTTTATTTTAACTCCTCCTTTATTCAAGGGTTTGCTCAGTTTATTTTTTTTAACTATCGGACACAAACTTTTTTCTGTTTATAAATAAAATAATTCCAAAATAAGCGTAATTGCTTTACGAATTTTAATAAACTTTTTCGCTAATAAATAAAATAACTTTGTATATCAACCTACAGTTTTATCTAATATCTTTTAATATTCTAAAGTAATAGTTAGATAAAAATTATTAGGTAAGAAAAAAATGGATTGCCATGATTGCCATCAGAGTTGTCATCCAAAATATCCGAATAAAGGTTGGAAATTATTTGATTTCAAGTCCAACAGCTTGGGAAAAAGCAGTTTTTCTCGGGACTCTTTAACGAATATTGCTTTGGTCGGCTCGCCTAACGTAGGTAAGAGTTTATTGTTTAACCTGTTAACGGGTACTTACGTCACGGTTTCTAACTACCCTGGAACCACTGTAGAAGTAGCGCGGGGTAATGCAATAATTGCTGGGGAGAAAGTTACTATTTTCGATACCCCAGGAATGTATTCTCTGATTCCCATTACCGAAGAAGAACGGGTTGCTAGAGATTTAATTACCAACGAAACCATCGATCTACTGATTCACGTAGTCGATGCCAAACATTTGGGTAGAATGCTCAATCTTACCCTGCAATTAATTGAGGCTCAATTACCCGTATTACTGGTAGTCAACATGATTGACGAGGCACAAAAACTAGGTATTTGGGTAGATGAAGAGCGACTAGCCTATAAACTCGATATTCCTGTTATCTCGATGGCAGCAGCGCGAAAAGTGGGACTGAAAAAATTAATCGCTAAGGTAGCAGATTATGTACGACCAAATTCTCTATCCGTCACTTATTAAAGCTGCAATTAGTCGCATTGAATCTTTACTTGCAGAGCGCCCGGAAAGTAAGATGGGACGGCGCAGCATGGCTTTATTACTGCTGCAACGAGATCCGCTCGTGCGCTCGCAGCTACAGCACGAATCTTATTTTCCAGAGATTGAGAGCATCGTTACCGAGACTCAGGCATATTTTTCCGAATCCCTATCTTTGGCGATCGCCGAATCCCGTCATCAACTAGCTATGGCGATTGAAGAGGAAGTTACGATTCAATCCCAGCAGCAAAAGAGTTTTAAACATGAGTGGTTGCATCACTTAACGGTTCATCCCTTAACTGGTATTCCAATTTTAGTTTTAGTTCTCTATTTTGGCATCTATCAGTTTGTTGGCGTATTCGTTGGGGGAACCCTGGTAGACGGGATCGAAGGTTTTTTTGAATCTCAAATCAATCCCATCGTCAATCAAATAATCGCAGCTATTTTCCCCTGGCAAGTAGTTCGAGATTTACTTGCCAACGACTATGGCATCATTACTTTAGGCATTCGTTACGCCATTGCCATTGTCTTACCGATTGTCACTACTTTCTTTTTGATGTTCTCCCTGTTAGAAGATAGCGGTTATTTACCCCGTTTATCTTTATTAGTCGATCGCCTGTTTAAAACCATTGGGCTTTCAGGGCGATCGATTATTCCCTTAATTTTAGGTTTGGGTTGCGGTACGATGGCAACTTTAGTTACTCGCACTCTAGAAAGCAAACGAGAAAGAATTATTGCCACCTTACTTTTGGCTTTGACTATTCCCTGTTCGGCACAGCTAGGGGTAATTTTAGGCTTGCTTTCTCAAGAACCCACAGCTTTGTTTATCTGGGGAAGTGTGATGACGACGATCTTTTTAGCGATTGGCTTTTTGGCAGGTAAAGTCTTACCGGGAAACACCTCTTGTTTTTATATGGAAATTCCTCCGTTAAGACTGCCCCGTCCTCAAGCGATTCTGACCAAAACTTACGTTCGTCTGAAGTGGTACTTTGGTGAAATTTTGCCCTTATTTATCTTTGCTTCAGTATTAATTTGGGTGGGTAAACTGACGGGATTGTTCGATCTTATAGTTAGAGGACTAGAACCAATCATGGTATGGTTGGGATTGCCTACAGAAGCCGCGCCTACTTTTCTCTATGGCTTTTTCCGCCGCGACTACGGTGCGGCGGGAATGTTTGACTTGCACTCTTCGGGAATTTTGACGGGTCAACAATTGGTGGTAGCTGCAGTAACCCTAACTCTATTTATTCCCTGTGTCGCCCAATTGCAATTTATGTTTAAAGAACGAAGCGTTAAAACTACAATTGCAATCGCAGTGTTTGTCGTGTGCTTTGCTTTTTCTTTAGGCTATGTTCTCAATCAATTATTAACTATTATGGAGGTTAGTTTTTAAAATGTTCGTTCAAAGTTTTTCCGTTCATTATTCTCCTTTAGATTATTTAGGAACTAAAACCCAAGGCGTAATTACTGCTATTAACAATAAAGACGAACGCATTGTTAAAAAACTTTTAGCGATGGGAGTTCATACGGGAATGCCAATTACTTTAGAACAGAGATTCCCGTCTTTCGTCATCGGAGTCGGTCGAACTCGAATTGCGATCGATCGAGAAATTGCTAGTTCGATTAAGGTTAGAGTTACTACTAAAAATTAGTCATTAGCCTGTTGGGGCTAATGACCGATGATAGCAATTCTAATCTGCAGCCATGATGACATCAGAGGCTTTGATAACTGCATAAGCGGTTTTGCCTTCAGCGAGATCGAGTCGTTCTGCTGAAGACTTAGTAATAATTGAAACTACTTCAACTCCTGGAGCAATTTCCAAAGTTATTTCTGTATTTACTGCACCTGGTACGACTTTTTTAACCGTACCTTTTAAAGAATTGCGCGCGCTTACATCCATAGTTACTCACCCTAATAAATATTTTAAAAAAGAATGGGTATAGTTTACTACACTTCAAAAAAATAAATCAACAAGAATAATTTACAAAATAATTATTTAAAAAACCGTGAGAATATATTTATGAGAAAAAACATTTTTACTTTTTTGGCTGCGCTAGTCAGTTCTTTACTAGTAGATCTTATCGATAATTTTGGTTTTTCTAGTTTACTGCAACGAATTCACTAGGGATCGGCAATGAACACTCCAACTCCAAAACGAGACTGGAAAGCTTATTATAATGCTGTAGCGGCTCGTCCTCCCAGAAAAACGCTCCTGACTGCTTTGGCGGCTTTCAAACAACCAGGAATAGCGATCGATCTAGGTTGTGGGGATGGTCGAGATACAGTAGAAATACTACGACAAAATTGGACGGTACTGGCGGTAGATAAAGAACCCGAAGCAATTACTCGTTTACTAGCTCGTCCTCAGCTCGCTCGCGAACGATTAACTACCAGAGTAGTTAGCTTTGAAGAATTGCAGCTACCTCAACCAGTAGACTTAATCAATGCCAGTTTTTCCCTCCCCTTTTGTTCACCCGAAGCTTTTCCTCGCTTGTGGAAGCAAATCTTCAATTCTTTAGCTACTGGTGGCAGATTTTGCGGGCACTTATTCGGAGAACGAGATTCTTGGCGGGATAGTAAATTAGTTAACTGTTTTACTCACCTACAAGTTGAAAACTTATTAGAATCCTACGGGATCGAACTACTGGAAGAAGAAGAACATCCAGGTAAAACACCTCTGGGGGAAGATCGATACTGGCACATTTTTCATATTGTTGCCAGAAAAAGATGAATTTGTCCTGGAAGTTTAATATTTGTTTAAATTTTTTATTAAGCTTATTTTTCAGATAATTAAATCGAGCTAAAAATATCTGGCGATCGCCACAAGCAAGCGGTAATCTAGCGGCAATCGATATTTTAAATAAAAAATAATTATGTTTGAAATTAATCAACAAAATCTAAAAATAATCTAAAAATAAATTGAAGTTTGGGATTAAATGTTGCCTTTGTAACATTTAATCCGAGCGATGATAGATAATAATTTATCTTTAGCGAGCCGTATAATATATTCAAAATATTCAAATTTCAATAATATGGATTGCCATAAACCAATATTCTCAACTGATAATAAATTTGACGAAGTTATATATCTACAAGAAATATCGAGTGAATTGCGACCAGATAAACCCATAGTTAACCTTACTTTATATCCAAAATGCGCTGTTACACCAGTACGATACAAGCTTTATGATTTTAATCATAAATGCAGTAGAAAAATAAGCTGCTAAATTGTATAAAGTAATTCAAAAAGATTGCTAAATACAGTAGTCTCACTCATTTATTATTCTATTAAGGAATAATTTCAAGATCGTAGCAGTTATTGCTCGATGGTTCGATTTTTTTAGATTTAATGGGATGTTAAAGATTGACAGATATAATGCTTAGTTAAAATATCTCATTACTGATTTAATTCAAATTTGGAAACTCTTCACCCCAGAAAATTTTTATGGTTACAACACCAATTGCTAACAACCCCGCATCAGAAGCAGCTCTAACTTCCGAAGAACTCCGTAAAATTAACGCCTACTGGCGAGCGTGTAACTATCTGGCTGTGGGCATGATTTATCTTCGTGATAATCCACTGCTTAAAGAACCCTTAAAACCAGAACAGATCAAGAAGAGATTATTAGGACATTGGGGCTCGTCTCCCGCTCTTAGCTTTACTTACATTCACCTCAATCGACTGATTAAAAAATACGACCTCAACGCCATATATATAGCAGGACCAGGACATGGTGCCCCTGGGGTATTGGGACCTGTTTATCTAGAAGGTACGTATTCGGAAATCTATCCAGATAAAAGCGAAGATGCTGAAGGGATGCAAAAATTCTTCAAGCAGTTTTCTTTTCCAGGACATATCGGCAGCCACTGCACTCCGGAAACGCCGGGTTCGATCCACGAAGGAGGCGAACTGGGCTACAGTGTTTCCCACGCTTTCGGTGCAGTCTACGATAGTCCCGATTTAATTGCAGCTTGTGTAGTAGGAGATGGCGAAGCGGAAACCGGTCCCCTTGCTACCGCTTGGCACTCTAATAAATTTCTCAATCCCATCCGCGATGGGGCAGTTTTACCCATACTCAACCTCAATGGCTATAAAATTGCCAATCCCACAATTCTGTCGCGTATCAGTTCGCAAGAGCTAGAAGACTTATTTAAAGGCTATGGCTATACTCCCTATGTGGTCGAAGGTTCCGATCCCGATCGGATGCACCAAAAAATGGCTGCCACGATGGAAGATTGCATCGTCAAAATTCGCGAAATTCAGCAAGAAGCTCGCAGTCAAAATAAAGCCTTCCGCCCCCGTTGGCCGATGATTATTCTGCGTACTCCCAAAGGCTGGACGGGACCCAAAGATGTAGACGGACATAAAGTCGAAGGTTTCTGGCGAGCGCACCAAGTACCGATGGGAGCGATGCAAAGCAATTTAGAACACGTCAAACTTTTAGAAGAGTGGATGAAAGGCTATAAACCAGAAGAACTCTTCGACGAAAACGGCAGATTGATCCCCGAATTAAAAGAACTTGCACCCGTTAGCGATCGCCGCATGAGTGCCAATCCCGCAGCTAATGGCGGTTTGCTCCGCAAAGAACTGAAAATGCCGGACTTTCGTGACTACGCCGTAGCAATGGATAAGCCAGGATCGTTACAGGTAGAAAATACCAAGGTACTAGGGCAGTTTTTGCGGGACGTGATGACAAACAACACGAACAATTTTCGCGTGTTTGGACCCGATGAAACCGCCTCTAATCGACTTTCGGCGATTTATGAAGCGACCAAAAAAACCTGGCTGGCAGATTACCTACCTGAAGATGAAGACGGCAGTATGCTCGCTCCAGACGGTCGGGTAATGGAGATGTTGAGCGAACATACCCTAGAAGGTTGGTTAGAAGGATATTTGTTAACGGGAAAACATGGTTTCTTCCATACTTACGAGGCTTTCGTTCACGTCATTGACTCCATGTTTAACCAACACGCTAAATGGCTGGATATCTGTAAGAATTACGTACCCTGGCGCGCTTCAGTTTCCTCACTCAATATCATGTTGTCTTCTTTGGTTTGGCGTCAAGACCACAATGGGTTTTCTCACCAAGATCCCGGATTCGTCGACCTGGTAACTAATAAAAGTGCTGATGTTACCAGGGTTTATTTTCCCCCCGATGCTAACTGTTTGCTTTCGGTTGCCGATCACTGTCTGCGGAGTAAAGATTACGTGAACGTCATCGTGGCGGACAAACAGATGCACCTGCAATACCTAACCATGGAAGAGGCGATTAAGCACTGCACCAAAGGTATTGGGATTTGGGAATGGGCGAGTAACGATGACTGTGGTAAAGAACCAGATGAGCCAGATGTGATTATGGCTTGTTGTGGCGACATTCCCACGATGGAATCGCTGGCAGCAACGGCAATTTTGCGAGAAGAGTTTCCCGACTTGAAAGTCCGCTTTATTAACGTAGTCGATCTCTACAAACTACAAACCGAAACCGAACATCCCCACGGCTTATCCAATCAAGAATTTGACATTCTCTTTACTGCCGATAAACCGATAATTTTTAACTTTCACGGCTACCCCTGGCTGATTCACAAGCTAGCTTACCGTCGTAGCAATCAAGAACGGATTCACGTCCGCGGCTATAAAGAACGGGGTAACATCAATACACCCTTAGAGTTGGCAATTCTCAACCAGATCGATCGCTTTAACCTGGTGATTGACGTAATCGATCGCGTGCCACAATTGGGTTCTCGTGCTGCTTACGTTCGAGAAAGAATGAGAAACGAAATTATCGACAACTTAGCTTACGCTCATGCTGAAGGGATGGATAAACCGGAAATGGTGAATTGGAAGTGGTCTGATTAATTCAGATTTGACTAAAAGCGAATGGCGGTTCGTCTACAAATGGCGAGCCACCGCACCGTCTCCCCGTAAATTATTTATTGGTTATTCTATGTTAAATAGATTATTGACAACCAAAACCAGCCTCCAAAGCGATCGCTGGGTAACTGACGATGTTTTGCCAGGCAAAAGTTTTCCACTGGGTGCTACTGTCTATCCCGATGGAGTCAACTTCTCTATTTTCTCTCGCGCTGAGGCACTAGAACTACTGTTATTCGATCGCCCCGAAGCTCCTCAACCTGCTAGAGTAATTGCTTTAGAGCCAAAATTGCACTGTAGCTGTTACTACTGGCACGTTTTTGTTAAAGGAATTGGTTCGGGACAGGTGTATGCCTATCGTGCTTATGGTGAGTACGTACCAGAAAAGGGTTGGCGTTTTGACGGCAACAAAGTACTGCTCGATCCCTATGCTAAGGCGATCGCGGGAGAGAACATATACGATCGCCAAGCAGCCAGTACACCTGGAGATAATTGCGCTCGCGCTTTGAGATCGGTAGTGGTGGATCCCAGTGATTATGATTGGGAAGGCGATCGCCATCCCCGCATCCCCTATTCTAGAAGCATTATCTACGAACTACACGTAGGAGGGTTTACCGCTCATCCCAACTCCGGTGTCAGCGAGCCAAAACGAGGTACTTTTGCCGGGTTAATTGAAAAAATTCCCTATCTCCAACAATTGGGAATAACGGCGGTAGAATTACTCCCAATTCACTATTTTGATGTCAATGATGCCCCAGGGAATCTTAAAAATTATTGGGGTTACAGTACCATTGGCTTTTTCGCTCCTTACAGTGGCTATAGTTCTCGCTCTGATGTTTTAGGGGCTATAGACGAATTTCGCGATCTAGTAAAAGCTTTACATCGAGCGGATATTGAAGTCATTCTCGATGTCGTCTTCAACCACACTGCCGAAGGGGACGATCGAGGAGCGACTATTTCGTTTCGCGGTTTAGATAATCAAACCTACTATATCTTGTCGCCAGATCGAGCCGATTACCATAACTATAGTGGTTGTGGTAACAGTCTCAAAGCCAATCATCCGATCGTCAGTCGCTTGATTATTGACTGCTTGCACTACTGGGTAACCCAAATGCACGTCGATGGTTTTCGTTTTGACCTGGCTTCGGTGTTGGCGAGAGACGCAGTGGGTGCTTCTCTGTGGCATACTTCCATCGTTACCAGCAATATTTTATGGGCGATTGAATCCGACCCCATACTCGCTGGAACTAAGTTAATTGCTGAAGCTTGGGATGCTGCCGGACTCTATGGCGTAGGTCGCTTTGTAGATTTAGGAGATTGGTTTACCGAGTGGAATGGACCATTTCGCGATGATGTCCGCCGTTTTATTAAGGGAGATTCAGGAATGGTCAGTCGGTTGGCAGCGAGAATTTTAGCCAGTCCCGATATGTATTTTCGCTCCGATACGGACATTAACCGCAGTATTAATTTCGTTACTTGTCACGATGGCTTTACCCTTAATGATTTGGTTTCCTACAACCACAAACACAATCAAACCAACGGAGAAAATAATCGCGATGGTGCTAACGACAATCATAGCTGGAACTGTGGTTGGGAAGGAGTAACCACAGACCTAGAAATCGAACGGCTACGACTCAAGCAGATAAAAAACTTTTTTACCGTACTGTTGATGTCTCAGGGAACGCCAATGATCCCGATGGGAGATGAAGTTAGAAGGACTCAGCAAGGTAATAACAATACCTATTGTCAAAATAACCAACTTAGCTGGTTTGACTGGAGTAACATCGAGTCCAATCTGGGTTTATTCCGGTTTGTCAAAAAGGCGATCGCTTTAATCCAGGGTTTAGAAGTATTTCGCTTGGAACGAGCTTTAGCAACCACTAAAGGCAGCGATCCTTATTTAGTTTGGCATGGACTAAAACTCGATCGCCCCGACTGGAGTGAAGATTCTCGCCATCTAGCCTTTACTTTAGCCCATCCCCAACGGGCGGAGTACCTGCACGTTATGTTTAATGCTTATTGGGAGAGTTTAAACTACGAGCTACCTTTATTTCGCCCAGGTCATAACTGGTATCGGATTATCGACACTTCTTTGCCTACACCAAATGATTTTTGCGAATTAGCAACTGCCCCAATGGTCAACCAGCGATACTATCAAGTTGAAGCACGTAGTTCTGTAGTTTTGATGGCAAAGTAATGTCGGTGTTTAAATAACGAAGCCTTTCCCTATGGAGATTACCGACGATGCATTCCAAGTTGAAATTTAAGCTGTTTGGGCTACCAGCAGATTGGGGAAGATGGTTATTGATTCCTTTGGGGATGAGCGTTTTACTCTGTTTGGGGAACGTTTACTCTTGGAGTGTCTTTAGAAAACCCCTAGAAAACGAATTCAATATTAATGCGACTGAAAGCCTGTTGCCCTATACCATCGCCCTGGTTTTTTATGCTGCCCTAATGCCGATCGCTGGGTTTTATATACCCCGAATTGGGACTCGAACGACTACGGCACTTGGTGGGATATTTGTTGGCGCGGGCTATATTCTCTCTAGCTTTGCCACTAATATCGAGGCGATGACCGTTACCTATGGAGTCATTGCGGGAACGGGAGTTGGGATCGCCTACGGCGTACCAATGGTTGTGGTTGCACGGTGGTTTCCCGATCGCCAAGGACTGGCAGTAGGCTTGACAATTGTTGGATTTGGGCTTTCTCCCTTAGTTACCGCTCCTTTAGCCAATAGCTTAATCGATGCTTACACCGTCAAATCAACCCTGCGAATTTTAGGCATTGCCTTTGCCGCAATTATTCTGGGAATTGCCGTGGCACTAGAAATGCCTCCAAAGGACTGGCATCCCCAAAATTTATCCCTTCGTTCTAAATCTATTGCCATACTTAGCTACCCCGTCAATCTCTTCAAAAGCCGTTCATTTTACGGGTTGTGGGTCTGTTATGCCATCGGAACTGCCATCGGCTTGAGTGCCATTGGTATTTCTAGTTCGGTAGGAGAGGAAATTATCGACATCGATTCCCAGCTAGCGGCAAGTAGCGTTTCTTTATTTGCTCTATTTAATGGAGTTAGTCGTCCTCTGTTTGGCTGGTTGAGCGATCGCTTCAAACCTCACTATGTGGCGATCGCCACTTATGTTCTAATTTTGATTGCTTGCATGCTGATGGTCAATGCTCGAGAGGGACAAGTTGCTACTTATTTAATTGCCTTCTGTCTGTTTTGGTTTTGTTTGGGAGGTTGGTTGGCGATCGCTCCTACTACTACCCTCAGATTTTTTCACCCCGACAACTACGCGCAAAATTACGGGATTGTCTTCACTGCTTATGGTATGGGTGCCCTGTTAGGAACTCTAGTTACCGGACGAATTCGGGATTGGTTGGGCAACTATACCTATGCTTTTTACCCCATGGCACTGCTGGCGATCGCCGGTATTATGGTTGCTAGTATGATGTTAAAACGCGATCGCATCGCTCGCCATGAATAATTCCAGCGGTTTTCAAATCTTTATTTTGGCTTTAAATACTTAATAATTGTTTCTTAAGCTCGAATTCTTTTAACTCTGTTGTTGCTAAAGGAGGACTATACAAATAACCCTAAATACTATCACAACTATGTTGAAACAAAAAAGCTAATTCTGCTACTGTTTCTACTCCTTCGGCAACTACTTTTAAATCGAGTTGATGAGCAATATCAATCATTGCTTTAGCAAGCGTAGCGTTTTTACAATTGTGGTACAGTTTGCTAATGAAACAACGATCTATTTTTAAGACATCTAACGGAAATTGTTGTAAATAGCATAAAGAAGAATAACCCGTGCCAAAATCATCTAAAGACAATGTAAAGCCCTGACGGGGTGACAACCCTGTGAGAAGTCAGACAGTGTAGGGAACAGAGA